>CAVULL010000030.1:0-69938 GCA_963742335.1 uncultured Verrucomicrobiae bacterium | reverse complement strand
CGGAGGACCTCGGATGAAGGACAATATCGGGGGCAAATCGGCCAAACCGGGAAGAGTAGGTCGCGGGCATTCAAGCTAACGTCGGAACTATGGAAGCACTAGAAATGCTTCTCTAAGGATGGGATTGAATTATGACTAAAAGGCAAGGTACCTCGACATGGCGGTTGTTAACTGGGGTTGTCATAGCAGAAGCGGGCATATTAATTGTTGGTTTTGGTGAATTGAGCGCTATAGAATGGTGGATGCGTCCTTTAAGCTATTTTGGCGGATTCTTAGTGTTAGTGGGCACGATGTGTCTCTGCTGGAAGGACCGATTCCTGGCCATGACTGGCAACGGGGAGGCTGGGCCAGGTCAACGGAGAGCAATGGCTGTTGAAAGGTTTCTTGGTAAGATCAATCTAAATGGGCGTTTTCTCGAAGCTTACGAGGAGGAAGTCGGTTCCGGTAGCAAACAATTTCGACTTCGGGCTTCTCCTCCGATTGGGGCTAAGGAGGAAGCAGCCTATATTCGGTACTTGATTCGTGAGGGGTTCATTGACGAGAAGTGGCGCCGGGTTAGCAAAAGGATTAAAGAAGAGGCCTGTTGGGCCTTTTTATTGTGAAGGCGGCGGCCGGATCACGTATCGATTCAGATATGCCCTCCTCGGAGCCCAAGGGATTTAGGAGACGGTGCACTAGCGCAGGGTCCTGGGAATCAGATTCAACAGATGCTTGGATATTGCCAATTGAGGGTGAGTATTTGCTTATCCGCTCAGATAGGCTGTGCAAAAATGAAGAAAATCGAAGCTGTTATTCTGCCCTGCCACCTCGATGATGTTCGGAAGGAATTGCAACGTCTCGGAATGCTCCGCGGATTTACGACGATTGAAGTTCAGCATAGTGACAGCGACAAGGGCTTATCGACAAACAAAAAAGGGGCGTACGGAAAATTCCGGGACCGAATTAAGCTTGAGTTGATCGTGGACGATTCTGAAGCTGATCAGGCCGTTAATGTCATTCTCCGCCATGCACGGCCCAAATCCGATGAGGCAGGGGGGCAAATTACGGTGCTGGAGGTAAATCAAACCAGGCCGATCGGGCAGCCGGGGCGTGATGCGGACGATACTCTAGTCAGTTAAGCTGCTGATCGTCTGGCGGTAGCAGTGGTGGATCCCTGACCGGCGGAACGTTTTAAGGCTTGGCCATCCGGGCGGGCTGGCCGGTAGTCTCGATGACAGAGCGCCATATGTCACCTTCCGGGTCAATTTGCCGACGGCCGCAGATCACTATGCTGAAAGGTATATGAACGAAGGTATGGTGCCAACGACCCACCAGCATGTTTGTCTTTCCGGCCATTCCGGCGTGCGCCGCGCTTTGAGCTAAGATAGAACAATAGACATTGTCCTGGGGAGCGGCGGGCACACTGCGAATAGCATAACTAGGATCTATATACTTAAGAGTAATGGGTATCTGATTCGATCGAAAGAAAAGGTTGATTTCGTTGTGCAGGAACAGGCCAATATCACTCAATCGACGGTTTCCGGAAGCGTCAGAATCCGAGGAATTAGGTGGCAATAGTTCCTGCCCGGCTCCTTCCGCCACAACTATCACGGCATGTTTGCGCTGTGCGATCCTGTGGCGAAGAGCCTGGAGAAGGCCGCGGGACCCCTGCAACTCGAAAGGCACCTCCGGCACCAGACAGAAGTTTACATGCTGGCTGGCCAAAGCGGCATAGCAGGCGATGAATCCAGACTCCCGCCCCATTAGCTTGACCAAGCCGATCCCATTGATTGCCGAGATCGCCTCGACATGCGCGCAGGAAACAGCTTTTACGGCCTCTGCAAACGCAGTTTCAAAACCAAAACTCTTGTCGAGGTAGAGGATATCATTGTCAATCGTTTTAGGGATTCCGATGATGCTTTTGCGGAGCCCTCGGTGTTGGATTTCTGCGACGAGTGAGGCGGCCCCTTTGAGAGCCCCATCCCCACCGATCACAAACAGGATATCTATCCCGAGCTTTTCAAGAGCGTCTACCATTTTGGTGACGTCTTGGGGACCGCGGGAAGTTCCAAGCATCGTCCCTCCGAAAGCCTGAATGGTGGAGACTGATTCTGGTTTAAGTTCTAAAGGTTGATGACCATTCTTAAGGATCAATCCTTCGTAGCCATAGCGGATCCCGAGAATCCTGGTTACCTGGTATCCATGATAAAGTTCCATGACAATCCCGCGAATAACGTCGTTCAGACCGGGACACAAACCGCCGCAAGTGACTATTGCAGCGGTTGTTTTTGCTGGATCAAAATAGATGCGCTCTCGCGGTCCCGCGACTTCGAACGTGGTAGAGGGCCCCGGAGCAACCTGGTCGGCGATCTCCCTGTTCAGGCGGTCGTCACAGACGATCTGGTCAGCGTCGTTTTTAAATTTGGCCCTTTTTGATCCCATGTAATGCAGGTGTGATTGAAATCGGCAGTCGCCCAGAGATTCGATGGTTGCAGTCATTTTTATTGCCCTCCAGTCAGGTCACAGCAACTTCAGGATCCTACCTATTCAGGCAGCGGCGGTGATGAAAATCCTTTGCTCAAGATCGACTGATTCGTTGTTTGTCGGGGAGGTTCGCCACAGGATTGTCCCTGTAGCGGTTTTAGGATTTGCGTTAAGAGCCTAGCCTTTATTGGGGACGCGTGGTCCAGCAGCCTTCACACCTTCGCTGACGCCACTTTCGAACGGCCCGAAGTGTTTGATGAACAAACTGGCAAGTTTACTTGCCGCAGCCTGATAAGCAGTGCGATCTTCCCAAGCGTCTTCCGGGATGAGTATCTCCTGGGGAACGTTCGGACATTGGGCAACCACTTCAAATCCAAAGGTCGGGTCCTTTTTAGTTGGCGCCGAGGCCAACGTTCCCGAATGAATAGCATCAATGATCGCTCGGGTATATTTGAGTTTGATACGTGACCCGTGACCAAAACTTCCACCCGCCCAACCGGTATTGACGAGCCATACATTCACGTTGTGCTGTTTCATTTTCGAGGAGAGCAATTCAGCATACTTGGCCGGATGCCAAACCAGGAATGGTGCACCAAAACAGGCCGAAAAAGTAGCTTGTGGCTCAGTGACACCGACTTCGGTCCCGGCGACCTTTGCGGTGTAGCCTGAGATAAAATGGTACATCGCCTGGTCTGGCGACAGTTTTGCAAGTGGCGGCAGAACACCAAAAGCGTCACAGGTCAGAAAAATAATATCAGTGGGATGTCCCGCCAGGCAGGGCACTTTCGCGTTTTTAATAAATTCGATCGGGTAGGCTCCGCGAGTGTTTTGCGTTATACTAGTGTTAGAGAAGTCCACTTCATTGCCTTCGTCATCAAAGACGACATTTTCCAGGAGTGCGCCAAAACGGAGCGCTCCGAAAATATCCGGTTCAGATTCTTCGGATAAATCGATCGCTTTCGCATAGCAACCACCTTCGATGTTAAAGATACCGTTGTCGCTCCAGACATGTTCATCATCGCCAATCAGCCGGCGCTTTGGATCTGCAGATAGTGTTGTCTTACCTGTGCCGGATAAGCCGAACAGAATGGAAGATCGATCAGTGCTCGGATCGGCAGTGGCTGAGCAGTGCATCGAGAGAAGGCCGCGCTTGGGCATCAAGTAATTGACAATCGTAAAGACGCCCTTTTTCATCTCGCCGGCATACTCAGTGCCAAGAATAACCATTTCCCGGCTTTCAAACGAGACATCGATGGAAGTGGAGGAACTCATGCCAACAGTCAGACGATTGGCCGGAAACGCGCCGGCGTTGTAGATGACATAATCCGGTTCGCCGTAGCTCTCCAATTCATCTTTGGTCGGTCGAATCAGCATCGTGTACATGAAAAGTGCGTGGTACGGACGGGAGCAGATGATGCGGATTTTCAATCTGTAAGCTGGATCCCATCCAGCGAATCCATCCACTACATAGAGGCGATCTCTGGTGTTAAGATAATCCTTGGCGCGCTCGAGATTGATTCTAAAGTTCAATTCTTCCATAGGAAAATTGACGGGTCCCCACCAAACGTCATTTGTGCAGCCCGGGCTGTTAACGACCCGCTTGTCTTTCGGTGAGCGCCCGGTTTTGGCGCCGGAATAGGCAATGAGAGCACCCGCGCTTGAAAGAGTGGTTCCAGGCTCATAGCGGATCGCTTCTTCGTAAAGCGTGGCCACCGAAGCGTTCCGCAAGATGTTTCGAGCCTTAATCCCGTACTTTGACAAATCGAAAATTTTCATGAGGAGTAGTTCAAGCTATGGCAAAAGGCTTAAGGAATTCCCTTCTGCAATGCCTTTAATGGTCGAACCTGTAATTCAAAAGCGAACTAAGAGCTAAACGCGGGTTGCCTTTTTGAACTCGCATGTTGACCAGCGATCATCGGATCGCTCATGAGCGTTTACCGCAAATTTGTTTTAACGACTACGACCGTGAGATAGCGATGGTGGGCATTCGTCGATCCTCGGAAATGAATGAAGAGGAGATCATCGGTGTTGGTCGATTAATCGGGAGCAACAAAGTGAGCGGAGATTAGATTGGGACGAACGACCGATGAACCTTGCGCAAGATATTCATGAGAGCCTCGGAAGCGCTTGGTTGAAGCAACGGCATTTGGAGAAGCTGATCAACGGTGAGCTGAGATTTCATCGCAATCGTCGCAATATTGACGATCACCGGAGCGTGATCACCAACGGCAAGACAACCGAGTAGATTTCGAGAGCGCGCGCCAACGATTATTTTCAGAAAGGTAATCTCGGGATCGACAACGCTGCGCTCAATATCAGACACCAGGCGAATGGTATCGGAGACGGCCAGATGTTCGAGGCCTTGGGCTGTCGCCTCTTGCTCGGTGAGCCCGACGGCGGCAATTGGTGGTTCGCTGTGGATACAGCGGGGAACCGCGCGTTGATCGAAACCGCTTTCGCGTCCCAGGATGGAGTTAATCGCGACACTCGCTTGGGAGAAGGCAGTACTGTCGAGCAAACTAATTCCGTTCACATCTCCCACTGCATAAAGACCGGGAACCGGAAGCCGCATCTGGGCGTCTACTTTGAGAAATGAGCTGTCATCGATGCCTAGAGCTCCAAGTCCCATCTCGCCTGAATTCGGTTTTCTGCCGGTGGCCAGAACGACTAAATCTGCCTCGACCGCCGGGCTGCCGGGGATTGGAATGCGGACGCCCTGTTCGTATTCTTCTATTTCCTGCAGTGAAATCTTGCGCTGGAGCTGGATCGCGACCTGGCGCAATTCTAACCTTTGAGCCACTCGCTGCCCTGCTTCGGCTTCCCAGCCCGGCAACACCCGGTTCTCCTTTTCGATCAGTGTCACCGCACTGCCCAGCGTGCGGTAGATCGAGGCGAACTCGCATCCAACGTAGCCTGCACCGACAATGGCTAAATGACTTGGCAAAGATTGAATTCGGAGCAATTGGTCGCTGTTTACCAATCTTGGTCCTGATCTGTCGGAATAGTCGGGTCGAGAGCCGGTCGCAATAATCGCGCGTTCGGCAGTAATGGTCTTTATCGTGCCGCTCCGATCAACAAATTGAAGAGTCCGTTCGTCCTCAAACTGAGCATGTCCATGGTAAAGATCGACGCCGAGTTGTTCCAACTCCAGGCGGAAATCGCTGACCAATCGCGAGCTGACATTTGCTTGTGCTCTCATCCAGTCGCGCAAAGTTTCCTGCAAAAGATCGACCTTGTTGCCGAATCTTCCGCTGTGCCAGCGATCGCGAAATTGGCGCGCGCAGGCCTGCAGCGCGAGCACGGCATAGCACCCGCTATGGAAACAGGTGCCCCCGATGTGATCCTTCTCGATCAAAGCGGTGCGCAAACCCTCACGAGCGGCCAGAAGCGTTGCCTCGCGCCCGCCGGAACCCGATCCGATCACCGCTAATTGATAATGGTCGGCCATAAAATTCCGCAAACAGCAACACGGAGCAATTGCGCAGTGCGGCTGCTTCCTTTCGCGGACAAATTGTTCACCTAAAAAATGTTAGAGGCCGAGTATGGCACGGCGATTTTAGCTTTTAAATGGCAAAGATGAGTTCAAAAACGGAGAACCTTTGCCAAGATCAGACGGCGCTGGTTTGCTGGGAACATTGCAAAAGCAGGAATGAGCCATCGAACTCGGGTCAAAAATTTGGAGAAGCCTTGGAACAATTAAGGTAGTCGGCGTTTGCATTGGAAGGTAGATTTGACCAGCGATATGAATGAAAAATATCAAGTTGCGATCATAGGGACTGGGTCTGGAGGTAGCGAGGCAGCGCTCCTGGCAGCAAAAAAGGGTTTCAAAGTGATAGTCATCGAAAGCGGGGCGCTTGGAGGTACCCGGCTTCATCATGGGTCCTTTGCCGTCCGCGCGCTCCACGCCTCGGCCCGGCTGCATGGCGAGTTTTTTAAAGGCAAAAAATATGGAGTCGATGCGGATCTTTTTACGGATTCGCTGACGCAATGGATGAAAGCGCAACGGGCAGCAAGCAATCGATTGGCCCGTGATCTGCAGCAGAACTTGGAAAAGCACCATATCCGGGTAGCGTTTGGGCGGGGAAGACTTGTCGATGAACACCGAATCCGGATTACGAGCGAACACGAGAAGCACGAAGAAATTGAAGCGGACTACATCATCCTGGCGACGGGGGCGCGTCCGGATTACGTTGGTTCTCCGAATTCACGAATAATCAATAGCGATGAACTTCTGGAAAGAATTCATCCCCCTGCGCATCTTTTCATTGTTGGCGGCGGGTATGTCGGTTGCGAGTTTGCTGCAATCTATCGCGGATTCGGCTGTCAGGTTACGTTGACGGAAAAGACCGAAAGACTCCTTCCGAACTGGGATGAAAGTGTCGGAGCGCACATCGCTCATCAGCTTTCTGCGGACGGCGTGGAAGTGATTCCTGGCTGGGATTTTCCGGTCTACGATTTTCCGATGGAAGACGGGTGGCCAATCATTGCCAAGGCCGATGGAACCGAGATTTCACCCGATCTTCTACTGGTTGCCACGGGTCGCAGACCGAATACAGAGTCTCTGGGATTGGCGGAACTTGGCCTTGCCGCCCCGCGGTTCATTGAAGTCGATGGTCAACTGCGAACCAACCTGAGGAATATTTTTGCGATCGGTGACGTCAATGGACTCAATATGCTCGATAGCGCGGCGGCTTCGCAGGCACGAGTTGCCATCGATGCTATTACGGGAGGTACGACACTGTTCAGCTCACGCTGGGTTCCTCGGTACCTCGATACAGATCCACCCGTCGGTGCGGTAGGCTGGATGGAACATGAGGCGGCTGAAGCCGGGCTCGACCTGCAAGTGGAATCAGACACGGCAGAACTTGTTACAGCCGACGACAAGACAATTGCGCAGCCATCGAAGACCCTGGTTAAAATCATTGCCGAGCGCTCCACCAAACAGATCAGAGGCTGCTTGGCCATTGGTAACCAAGCCTCTGAAGTCATTAACCTGGCGGCTTTGGCAATTCAAAGCGGCGTGGGGACTAGAGAAATCGAGAGATTACTGCTGGTTCACCCGAGCGCCTCTGTGGCCTTCCAGCGCTGCGCAGCAAAGTTTGTTTAGCCCGAGAATCTTCAACAGAGGTGCCCGCCCTGGCGATTTGTCGGTTGGCTAGTTGCTTGGAGCCTGCCGGGTAGAGAAAAAGCTTCTGCTCGAAGGGGCGTAGGAAGTGCCTTCTGGTGGTAAATTAAAACGGGACAAGGAGCTCGATGCATTATTTTAGGTGCTTTTTCCAGGTTCAACAAACGACCCAGAAACGTTGGATGATGGCTGGCGACGACAATCAAGTCTGCGTCAACATCGCGGGCTAAGGTCGTGATTTGTTCAGCCGCATCTCCGACTAAAAAAACTGATTTGCACCTCAGACCTGTGGTTTTGACCCTTGCAGTGAGTTCGTCGAGCAGTTTTTGTAAACCGTCCCGCTGCTCTTCCAGAAGAGTGTAGGTACTTTCGCTGACATATTCACATAGCGGAACCGGTTCATAAACATGAACGATATCAAGGAAAGCAGCAAAACGTTGGGCAATTTCTGCCGCATAAAATGCCGTGGCCTCGGAGTGATCCGACAGATCGACAGCCACCAAGACCCTCCGTATGGGTGCTGATTTCTTAGTTTCTAAGGTGTTCATATTAAACTTCGGTTTCTTGAGATCAGGTGAAAGATAACGACTTGCTTGCTCCGACGCTCACCATCCGTTGCCAAGGCTTCGCCTCAGATTGTGCCTGACCCGAGCTGCGCGAGCTTCGGGCGCCTGACCAAGATATGGCGATCCTTAAACAATAGAGGTGTAGTCGGAATTCCCACTGGAGATGTAGCATGGTCAGCGAGATGAATGAAAAATATCAAGTTGCCGTGCTAGGTACCGGGTCTGGAGGCAGCGAGGCCGCGCTTCTGGCGGCAAGAAAAGGCTTCAGAGTTTTGGTCGTCGAAAACGGCGAGCTTGGCGGTACGCGCCTCCATCATGGTTCTTACGCCGTGCGTGCACTTCATGCCTCCGCGCGGCTCCATGGCGAGTTTTTCAAAGGCAAGAAACACGGCATCGATGCAGATCTCTTTACGGACTCGCTGACGCAGTGGATGAAAGCACAACGAGCTGCCAGCGCCCGACTTGCCCGCGAACTGCAAAACGATTTAGAAAAACTAAATATCAGGGTAGCGTCCGGGCGCGGAATTCTGGTCGGTGAGCATCGCATCCGGATTACGACCGAATATCAGAAGCACGAGGAAATTGAGGCGGACTATATCATCTTGGCGACGGGAGCCCGTCCGGACTATACCGGTTCCGAGAATTCGCGGATTGTCAATAGTAATCAACTTCTAGACAGGATTCATCCTCCCGCCCATCTATTCGTTGTCGGTGGTGGATACGTCGGTTGCGAGTTTGCCGCTATCTATCGCGGATTCGGCTGTCAGGTGACCCTTGCGGAACAAAGTGAACGATTACTTCCGGATTGGGATGAAAGCGTCGGGGCGTACGTTGCCCAGCAGCTTAGCGCGGACGGGATCGAGCTGATACTGGGCCAGCATATCTCCATCGACGATGTGCCAAGAGAAAAAGGGCGGCCGATTATCGTCAAGTCAGACGGAACCGAGATTTCACCGGACCTTCTCCTCGTAGCGACGGGTCGTCGCCCGAATATAGAATCGCTTGGACTGGAACAACTTGGCATCGGTATGACACCATTTATCGAAGTTGATGCGCAGCTGCGAACCGATCGAAGAAATATTTTTGCGATCGGTGACGTCAATGGACTTAACATGCTGGATAGCGCGGCAGCTTCGCAGGCTCGCGTCGCGATAGATGTCATTACCGGCGGGACAACGCAATTCAGTTCACGCTGGGTTCCACGTTATCTGGATACGGATCCACCCGTCGCCGCCATTGGCTGGATGGAGCAAGAGGCTGCTCAAGCCGGACTGGACATTGCGGTGCAATCGGAGGCTGCAGAGCTAGTCACGGCCGATGACAAGACCATTGCCCAACCTTCCAAGAACCTGGTGAAAATCATTGCTGAACGCTCTACCAAACAGATCAGAGGTTGTGTGGCGATTGGCAATCAAGCTTCCGAGGTAATTAACCTTGCTGCTTTGGCGATTCAGAGCGGCCTTGGAACAAGAGAAATCGAAAGGCTGCTTTTGATCCATCCGAGCGCCTCCGTGGCCTTCCAGCAATGCGCAGCGAAGTTTAATTAGTAAGGTTAGTTGGATGTCTCGGAGGAGCTACCGCTCACCACGGGTGGAAGTTTCGACCAGTATTGAACAGGCCGCGAAACCCTCTTACGGAACGTCTCGTAACAGAGTTTAAAACGCGTCATGAGTTGGAGCAGTTCATCGTTTCAGGAATGGACGCCTGAAAGCAGAGGATAGGTTTTGCTCGCGATTTTGTGCCTGGCGAGACCACGAAACGTTTTATAGATCAACTTAAGTGCAGCATCTTTCTAGGATAGATCAGTCCCGGGATGGCCAAGGCCGTTCCGATCGCCGCCAGGGTAAACGTGACCTCCAACAGATTTTTCATTCCATTCGTTGCCGCGAGGATTTCCTCGCTCGGATGTGCGCGAAGCAGTGCGAAAAGATTCATCAAACCCTTGGCAGCAATGCTTCCGGGAACCATCGGAATACACCCAACGAGGGAGAGAATCGATCCGTGCGACGACTGGAATTGTTGCAACACGCGCTCTGCAGTCGCCACTACCAGTGCAGCAAAAAACGAGGCTTCCGGCAGATCCAGGCCGGCAGCCTGGCCCGCCGTTCGAATCGCCAAGGCCACAGCGCCTGAGCCAAAACACTGCAAGATCATCTGCGGAGGGCAATTAAAAAGAATCCCGAAACCAGCGGCAGCGATCCCTCCGAAAAAGGCTTGGTGAAAAAGGTGGATCCAAAAGTTGTTCATATGACCGGCAAAATCAAACGCTGTGCGGCAATAAGCCCCAAGGTCATGAAGACCAAGAGATAGATCACGCGAAGGCCACGAGCGGCGGCAAGGTTCGGCTTTCCTTCGATTGCATCCATCTGAACATTCAACACCGCAACACCAGGAACAAGCAAGAGAACAGCTGCGACCGTGGCAGTTTCAGGATGTGAACTCCCTAAAAGCCGGGCGCCGAAGCCCGCTAAAAATGCCGAGCCAAAACTTACAATACCTGAAACAATGAAAACATTTTGCTTTCGCACGATCAAGGCATGGCGTACCCACTGCCCGCTCGCCGTCCCAATTAGGACAGGAAAGAAAGCGGGCCAATCGACTCCAAATAGCCGTCCGAACGCGCTGCAGGCCAAGCCCGTGCAAAGGCAAACCAGCCATATGGGATATGATGGGGTCGTATGCGGAACATCATCGAGTTCAGTCTGTGCCCCCGAGCACTCAAGGTCGCCGCTGGCGACACGTCGCAAAGTATCTTTGATTGCTTCCGATTTCCTTAAATTGACGCCGTGCTCTCCTACTTTTCCCATCTGAACGCAAAACTCCTCTCCGCGTCGCAACGTTACAATAATAGCGGCATGCTGGCAGTAGACCTCCGCAGAATCGCAACCGAGAGCGCAAGCCACCCGAATGATTTCTTCGTGTATTATTCTGCCGCTTTCACCGGATTCCATCAAAAGGCACCCGATAGAGAGTGACAAGCGGGCGATGTCCGATAATGGTGGCAAGGAAGTCGTCTTATTCACGCGGGTTATTTACGACGGTTCGGCAGCATATCAAATAAGCCTCGTTCAACCGAAAATTTCTAGCCTCCAAACTCCATCCATTGATAAAAAATTGGGGTGACCTCTGGTTTCGTCCCGGGTTGGTTGGGTTCGCCTGCTGCAAGTTTCGATTGTTCATTGTGAGTTCGCGTTGAAGGCATGAGCTGGGGATTTGTATCAGGATTGGCCGCGGACTTGATGACCTGCAACCCGGCTCGTTAGTTGCCGGTCATTGACAAACCACCGCGCTAGCCCTTCGGCTTCGGGCCGAAGACCGCGAGGCTGCTGCTCGCCCCGATCTCGATGCAGCGCTAAGCAGGTACGACGCTTTTTTTTGGGCGGCAATCCCAGAACGCCGAACGTAAAGACCATTGTAGAAAGCACTATTATTTTATAGAATACGGAGATTAGAGCTGCTAGCATGAAATATTCGGGCGATTCAAACCTAAAAGGCCGCGCTGCAAACCGCCCGCTTTGAATGGCAAAAGAGAAACCATGAGCTCCGCGCGTATCCTTGTGGTGGACGACAATCCGACGAACCTGAAGCTGGTCTGCGAGGTGCTGGAATTCGAGGGCTATGAGATTCTTAAGGCTAACGACGCCGAGGAAGCGCTCCAAATTATCAAGCAACGGCCGCCGAAGCTGGTTCTCATGGACATCGCGCTACCGGGAATGGACGGACTTACGCTTACCCGCAAGCTCAAAGCCGAGGAGAAAACCAAAGACCTGGTGATTATCGCATTAACGGCTTTCGCGATGAAGGGGGACGAACAGACGGCACGGGATGCCGGCTGCGATGATTATATCACCAAGCCGATCGATACCCATGGTCTGCCGGCATTGGTGGCGGGTCATTTGCTGCGCGTGGCCCGAAGAGATCTCAGATGAACATCCTGGTCGTCGACGACATTGCCGCGAATCGGAAATTGCTCCGTGTAATCCTGGAGTCCGAAGGTCATTTCATCTTAGAAGCAGCCGACGGCGTGGAGGCACTGGCAGTTCTAAATCATACGAAGGTGGACGCTATCATTTCGGACATTCTGATGCCTCGGATGGACGGATTCCGCTTTTGCTACGAAGTGCGGGCCAGCGACAGTTATCGCCATTTGCCTTTCATCTTCTACACCGCCAGTTACACCTCATCGAGTGATGAAAAACTGGCGTTTGAAATGGGCGCAGACAAGTTTCTGATCAAGCCCGTGCCGGCCTCGGAAATGATCCTGGCCTTGCGCGAAGTGTTAACGGGGCCACGGAGGTCACTCACGGTGATGGAGCCGTCGCAAGAGTTGAACTTGATGAAGGAGTACAACCAGCGGCTGGTGGCCAAACTGGAGCAGAAGAACATTGAATTAATTTCCCGCAACGAAGAATTGATTCGCTCGGAACAAAAAATGTCGCTTCAAAGCACCGCGTTGGAGACCGCCGCCAACGGAGTGCTCATCGTAGATACCAACGGAATCATTCTTTGGGTAAACTCCGCCTTCGTCACTCTCACTGGTTACACCTCTGAGGAAGCCGTCGGCAAAACGCCGCGTCTGCTCAAGTCCGGCCAGCATGGCCGGGAGTTTTATCAAGAACTGTGGAGGACAATCCTGGCCGGCCATACCTGGCGCGGCAACTTCATCAACCGTCGCAAAAACGGAAATATCTACCAAGACGAGCACACCATTACCCCCGTCCGTTCCAAGCAAGGGGTGATCACTCATTTCGTTGCCATCATGAATGACGTGACTGGGCGCAAGCGGGCGGAGCAGAAGCTGCGCGAGAGCGAGGAGCGATTGGAGATGGTGACCGAGAAAATGAGCGAGGGGCTGGTCCTTTCCGATCTGGATGGGCATTTGCTACGCTGGAACCGTGCGGCGCTGGAGATGCACGCTTTTGCCAGCGACGACGAGCGGCGTGATCAGCTGAGCGAGTTGACTAAGATTTTCGAACTATCCACCATCGACGGAGCGATTTTGCCCCTGGAGCAGTGGCCGCTCTCGCGTGTTCTGCGCAACGAAGACATCCGCAATCTCGAAGTGCGGTTGCGCCGGATCGGCTCTGAATGGCAACGCATCTTTAGCCACAGCGGCGCCATCGTCCGAGAAGCTAGCGGAAAGCAGACCGCATTTCTTACCATTAACGATATTACGGAGCGGAAAAAATCGGAGCAACGATTGACCCTGCTCGCTGCCTGCGTTTCCCAACTTAACGACATTGTCCTCATCACGGAGTCCAACCCCATCAACGAGCCCGGACCGAGGATCGTCTTCGTCAATGAAGCGTTCGAGCGGATTACCGGCTACACGTCGGCTGAGGCTATCGGGCCAAGTCCGCGTTTTCTTCAGGGCGCAAAGACTGACCGGCGCATCCTGACGGAGATTCGCCTGGCGCTAGCGCAACATCAACCGATTCGGAGGCAAATCATCAACTACGGGAAGGAAGGAAACGAGTATTGGCTGGATATGGACATCGTTCCCATTTTTGACGTCCTTGGTAAATGCACCCACTTCGTCGCTATCGAAAGCGACATCAGTGAGGCAAAAAAAAACGAGGAGCAGCTTCTTTGGAAAACTGCCTTCTTCGAGGCCCAGGTTCATTCAGCCCTCGATGGAATCCTGATCGTGGACGGAGAAGGGAATAAAATACTTCAAAATCAACGGATGGTCGATTTATGGGCCCTTCCCTTGGAAATAGCCAATGACTCTGGCGATCAACGCCAATTTGAGTGGATCTGCCACCGGATCAAAATGCCGAGACAGTTTGCCGAGAAAGTTGCCTACCTTTATGCCCATCCAGAAGAAGTTAGCCATGATGAGATTGAACTGATCGACGGGAGATTTTTCTACCGATATTCGGCACCCGTCCGGGGTAAAGACGGGAAATACTATGGAAGAATCTGGGCCTTTCGCGACATGACCGACCGAAAGCTGGCAGAGGCGCAGATAGCGGAACAAGCGGCGTTCCTGGATAAGGCGCGTGACGCGATCCTTGTTCGTGACCTCGCAGGAAATATTCTATTTTGGAACAAGGGAGCCGAGCGCATGTACGGCTGGCCGCGTCAGGAGGTAGTGGGCCGGAACATCGGCGAATTCCTCTACACCGATCCAAAAAAGTTTGAGGAAGTCAACGACTTGACGATCAGTCGGGGCGAATGGCATGGCGAACTTCAGCATCTGACCAAGGAACGGAATCAGATCACCGTCGAAGGACGCTGGACACTCATTCGGGACAATGAAGGGCATCCCAAATCGGTGCTGGCGATCAATACTGATGTCACGGAGAGGAAGAAGATAGAAGCCCAATTCTTGCGGGCACAGCGCATGGAGAGCATTGGCACATTGGCTGGAGGCGTCGCGCACGACCTGAACAACATCCTGGCACCTATCATGATGGGTGTCGAAATTCTCAAGGGCACGTCAGACGATTCCAAGACGGCGAAAATTCTGGAAATGATTGAAGTGAGTGCCAAACGGGGCGCAGATGTCGTGCGACAGGTTCTCTCGTTTGCACGCGGACTGGAAGGCACCAGAATCGAAGTCCAGCCCAAACATTTGTTGAGGGACCTTAAATGTATCATCAAGGATACTTTTCCGAAAAACATTCAATTGAGTTTCTCCATTCCCAACGACACCTGGACGATTTTCGGCGACCCGACGCAAGTGGGTCAGATACTCATGAACCTTAGCGTAAATGCCCGGGATGCAATGCCAAATGGGGGCACTTTGACGATCGGCGTCGCGAACTGCGTAATTGACGAACAGTATGCCGCCATGAACAACGAGGCAAAGCCGGGGCGGCACGTCAAGATAAGCGTCACGGACTCGGGAGCGGGAATACCGCCGGATCTCCGCAAAAAGATTTTCGAGCCCTTCTTCACCACCAAGGAACTCAATAAAGGGACCGGGTTGGGGTTGTCAACCGTGGCGGCCATCGTGAAGGGTCATGGTGGGATACTTAACGTCTACAGCGAGCTCCGCAAAGGTACGACTTTTAAAATCTACCTGCCTGCAATGGAAATTTCTTCTGCGGGGCGGAAGCAACAATCGGAACCGGTCACCATGCCGCGAGGGAATGGCGAGATGGTTTTGATTGTCGACGACGAAGCCTCCTTTCGCAGTATTATCAGCCAAACGTTGCAGGCGTTTGGCTACCGCGTTTTGACCGCCACGGATGGAGCGGAGGCCATGGCCGTTTACACTGAACACAAGAACGAAATCGCCGTCGTTCTAACCGATATGATGATGCCGGTGATGTCCGGTCCGGTCACCATTCGTGCGCTGATGCGAATCAATCCGGCGATCAAAGTCATTGCCACCAGCGGTCTTGATGCTGAAAGCGCCGTGGCTGAAGCGCGGGGGGCGGGGGCTAAACATTTCCTAACAAAGCCCTACTCTGCGCAAACTCTGCTTCAGGTCGTGCGGACGATCTTGGAGGAATCCTAAACTTTCTCAAGTCCCGTTGACCCGGCAAGCTTGGCTTGGTCGAGGAAGCGTTCCGCAGTCTCAAGACCGTGCAACTCGAAGTCCGGCCCGTCTACCCCAAGACCGATAATCGAATCAGAAGTCACGTCTTCCTCTGCTCTGCACGCTGGCCTACTACTTACAGTGGCATCTCAAGCAGCGGCTTGAACCTTTATTCGCCGCCGACGGCACCCACAACTTTAATATCCGTGCGGCGATTCCCTCGCCTTCCCGCAAGAGTCCCAGCAAAATGTGTTCGGTACCTACGTAATAATGATTTAACGCTTTGGCCTCTTTGCCTGCTAATACCAATACTTTATTGACTCGGGGTGTGTACGGAATGCTTCCAATCATGTTTGTTTCAGCATGCGGACCGACAAGCCTCTCCACCTCCATGCGGACCCGCTCCAGATCGAGCCCCATCCTTTGCAGCACATTGACTGCTTCGCCCTCTCCCAGTTTGATCAGTCCGAGCAACAGGTGTTCAGTTCCCACATAGTTGTGGTTGAACCGCTCGGCCTCCTTGCGCGCAAGCGCCAAAACCTGTTGGCCACGCGGAGTCAAATCATTCATCATTGCGCTTCCGATGCCGGAACCCGCCGCCTGACATGGTTGAAAGTTGATACGACACCGGCACTTCAACATTACCATCAAAGGCAAAAACAATCGAAACATTACGACGAATAAACATCCCGATCTTTTCGCGGGACGTCTTACCGCTGGAGCCCGAACTTAACTGACCACCGACAGGGCGCCGAAAATGTTAATGGATCGCTAGCTAACAAAGGCTATAGACTTCCGCACTAGCTGCGAAGAACTGTGGCGAGAATGAGGCCGTCTGACGAGGGCCTAGCGTTTTATGAGACTCCAACTATTACAACAGCTATAGTTTATTCGGGGCTCTATCTCTAAGATTGAATTTAAAGTATTGATAGCCGGAGAGGCTCAATCATCGGGCAAGAGTAGAAAATGCAGGAGTTTGACAAAGAGCCAATGCGGTCTTATAGTTAGGAACTTGTCATATTAGGTGACGCTAAACTCAACGCTTTTTTTCATCTATTAGTTGTACACCCAAAAATAGTAGATTGATTTAAGCTCCTATTTGATAACACAAGCATCCGGTGATGTGAGTCGGCGGGTGCTTGTATTTTTTAGGTTAGTTCCTATTACCCGGCCCAGTCTGCGGGAGTGAACCCGCAATCGGGGTGCGGGCTTCCGCGCAGGTCGTTTCCCGTCCTCAGTAGCCTTCGACTTGTCCTGTCATAGAATCCAAGGTCCTTCGTCCAACGAGTACGCCGATGCGTCTGTGCCCATGGTTGATCAGATGGGTCGTGACCTCATTGGCGCGAATCATCGACTTTGAGTTTCAATACTGCGCTAACACGGGCGCCGCTGCAGTTCGGATACTATCTGAGGCGTGCCTCGAAGAAGCTTACAAGGTCGACCAGAAACCTGTGGGCGCGGATCAGATCGAAAATGTGCTCGCCAAGGATATTAATGGGCTGGAACCAAGGCCGACCCGGGAGGGTACACCGCGAAGGTCTTAGCAGAGCTTCTCAATGCAAAGCCGCGCGAGATCAAGTCGTTCCTGATCTAATGTGGTTTTGAGAGGGCTCTTATTCTCAATTAATCTGATTTGAAAATGAGCGATGTTGTCGGTTCGAGCTGAATTATGTTTGCAGTTCGCTACAATTAACAACCAAAGCGCAAGATCGCTGAGTTCTGTTTCTGTCAGCTATCGATTTGGGACCGGATGGCATCCTGGAGACTGCGGTGTTGCTCCAATACAAAACTAAAGATCAGGGTGACGGCGAGACATCACGCTTCGAGATAACTGGAACCTGAAGCAAAAGGAGGTGACCGCACGGTCCCTTCAGCTTAAGAGGCATACCAGCGTCCTCACTGATGATCGTTGGGAAGACGAGGGGAGGGGTGGGGGCAGGCAGCACCCACCCTGCGATGCAAGGCTTGCAATCGCCTGACCCGAAGACTACGAAGCAGCTACTAGAAGAGGTCGAAGCCAAGATCACCGAATATCGGCAGGACAAGGAGAACGCCGTTCGTGGGATGGAGCAAAAGAATTGAATCAGAAGCACCCCACGGGAAGAACGCGTGAAGATTTGAGAAGAAACTCTTGCTCGGCGGCACAAGCTCTAGTTTCAGAGAAGGCTTGGAATTCGCTTGCGCGGGGGTTGAATTGCTGGTTATTTTGATAATGGCTAGAATTCACCGGTACCATGACCAAGAGTCCAGTGCTCAGAGCCATTTGCTCCCTTAGGGTGGAGGCCCGTCGGGCGAAGAAGCGAAGAGACAGCGAGAGAGTCGAGTTGTCCGTGTGAGTTCTAGCCCTCCTTTAACGGTAAGGACGGCATGGATGGACGACTCACGGATCTCAGTTTCGAGCTTTCGGTGAAACTGACGCAGCAAGAGGTGAACTTGCGGCGGTTGGCGGTTTCGAAGGCTGCTCCGGCGGAGGAGGCAAAGGAAGCCGGTAAATTAAGTTGTTTTTCGAAAGTTTACGAACGCGAGGGTCGAGGTACACAGTCCGCGATCTGCACGGGTTGGGGATTGGCGTCTGAACATCATGGGTCCAACACATCCCGAGTGGGCAGCTTTTTGTGATGCTTTAGCGGCGAGGGTTACTGCAATGTCACGGGGATAGAAAAGGGTGGCATTGTCAACACGATCTGTTCGTTGCTAGACTGTGCTTCCATATTTTTCTCTACTGTGCTTTTGGAGACTGCTGTTTTTTTCGGAAGACTTGTCCGAAACTGGTGCCGACGAATTTTGTGCACCAATCGGCCGGCGGAGATTGTCATAACGTCCTTTATTGCTGTAATGATGTAAGGCCTCAGTTCTTTTATTTTGGCGTCATTGATGAGAATGTTAAAAGTGAAAGGTCCAGTCCAGCAGCGGCGGACGCCACGTCAAGGTCTCGGGGAATTTTTGCCAACGAGTGTTCAGAAAAGCTATTTTTTGCTCTCCAAGGCCACACGCGATGTTCTCAACACTGCTCTCGAGAAATATGGGCCAGGTCGGTCTGAGCCCATTTTAGTTAAAGGTAACAATCGGCTCAAACCGGCGAACTAATCAGGTCATCCTCCTCGTTTGGATCTTTCCAACACTGTCTTAAGGTCGGCTGTGCGGATCGGCTTGGTCAGGTAGTCGTCCATTCCCGCCGCAAGGCATTTTTCGCGTTCGCCTTGCATAGCGTGAGCCGTTAGCGCGATGATGTGAACCGGCACTTCCCAAGGGCAAGACCCGTCCAAGGCCCGTTCCCGACTGCGGATCGTTTGTGTTGCTTCGTAGCCGTTCAGATCCGGCATCTGACAATCCATCAGGATAATGTCGTAGGAAATCTGCTCCAGAGCTTTGACCACTTCCAGCCCACTTGCCACCGCTTGCGCCCTATAGCCGAGCTTGTGTAATTGGGCTAAAGCAACTTTTTGATTGATGATGTTATCCTCTGCCAGAAGGATGCGTATCTTCTTAAGCCCTGGGTCAACTTCTGGAGGGATGGCAGCGGAGGCTGGGGCAACTGTTGGAAAGCCAGTTTGGGTTGCCACCCGATTTATGGCATCTGTGATGCAATCAAACAGGCGCGATTGTTTGACTGGTTTGATGACGCACGAGTCGATGCCGAATTTCTGGAGTTGAGCGGGGCGCAACAATTGTCCGTGGGAGGTTAGCATGATCGAGCGGGTGGCGCTAATCACCGGGTCGCTCTCGATGGCATGTGCCAGCGCTAGACCATCCATTTCAGGCATTTGAAAATCTAGCAGCGCCAAAGCATACGGTTTTCCTCTAGAAGCCGCCTCCCGCATCATCTTTAGCGCTTCCTCGCCGCAGGCCGCGCAGTCTGGTTGCATCTTCCAGGCCAGAAGTTGGTGGCGCAGAATTTGGCGGTTGGTGGCATTATCATCAACGACTAGTACCCGGAGACCCCAAACCTTGTGAGTTTCCCGCGTTGTCATGGGACCGAGCTGTTTTTCGAACTTTGCCGTAAACCAAAAATTTGAACCCTTGCCCACCTCGCTCTGCAGTCCGATTTCACCCTCCATAATCGTAACCAAATGCTTGGCAATAGCGAGACCGAGACCGGTGCCGCCGTACTTGCGTGTGGTGGAACCATCAGCCTGGCGGAATGGTTGAAAAAGGTCGGTCTGCGCCGCGGGCGAAATGCCAATTCCAGTGTCTGCGATGTCGAATCGCACTGTGACGTGTGTCTCGGTTTGGCTTGCGAGGCTGAGGCGCACCACTACATCCCCCTTTTCGGTGAATTTAATGGCGTTGCTGACAAGATTCGTAAGAATTTGGCGCAACCGTCCTGAATCGCCGCGCAATCTTGCCTGAACGTTAGGGACGATTTCGCAAGCTAATTCGACCCCTTTGCCTTGGGCGGCATCGGCCAATAGATCCAGAGTGCTTTCAACGATCTCGACCAGATCAAAGTCGAGGATCTCAAAGATAAGTTTGCCTGCTTCGATTTTGGAAAAATCCAAAATATCGTTGATGATGGTAAGAAGGGTTTCACCGCTGGCACGAATGGTTTCGACAAACTCGCGTTCCTGGGGATTCAGATCGCAATCGAGCAGTAAACCGGTCATGCCAATCACGCCGTTCATCGGCGTGCGGATTTCGTGACTCATATTGGCTAGAAACTCGCTTTTGGCACGACCAGCTTTCTCTGCAGCCTCCTTGGCCATTTTCAGATTCTCTTCAGCTAATTTGCGCGCCGTGATGTCGCGCGATAATCCGAAGGTTCCAATCACATGGCCTCTGCCATCGCTCCAGGGCACTTTAGTAGTCGAAACCCAGGTTTCATGCCCATCGGGCCAAGTCTCTTTTTCCTCAACCCCAACTATGGGCTGGCCCGTCGAGATGATTTTTTGCTCATCGGCCAGTGCCGCGGCGGCATGTTCGTCTGCGTAGAGGTCCTTATCCGTTTTCCCAATGATTTCCGAATGGTTCTGCAAACCCGCTCGATGAAGAAACATCCGGTTCACTGCGGTAAAACGACTCTCGCGATCTTTGAAATAAATTAGGTCCGGAAGGTTATCCATCAACGCGGACAAAAGATGTTGCTCGCTAGCCAGCGTTTCCGCGATGCGATGGCACTCTTTGACGTCCCAGCAAAGACCGGTTATGTACCGGGCCTTGTCCTCTGCACCAGTGCGTAGTTTGAAACGCATTTCGAGGTAACGCATCGCCGTGGGGCGAGAAGAGAGAATCCGAAACTCGCAGCCGAATTCTTGGGCTTTGTACAAGCCAGCAGCAATCTCTTGAGTCAATCTCAGGCGATCGCTGGAATCCACGAGCGCGAGAAAATCGTTGTACTTGCCGGAGAAACTCCCCGGATCAAGACCAAAAAGCACATACATCTGGGCGTCCCATCGCATGATTCCCTCCAGTACATCCCACTCATACGTTCCAATCCCGACCGACTTCAGGGGGAAGATTAGCTCGTCTCTCGAGAGAATGTCGCTCATTTAGCCGAGTGCTTATGGCGCACCATAGTCTGTTTTCGCTTGGTCGACGTGAATTCTCGCACGGTTTCCCTTTGATCGAAACTGTGAACGGGTGATATCAATTCCGTGAAGGTTGCATGCTCCATAAGTATCGCATATGCAATAATAAACAGAAGCCTTTATTTACCAACCTTCCTACCCTGTTTCAAATTTCACCTCGATACCTATTTGATCTGTTCGCGCGAATGTTGAATTGCTCGACGATTTCGCTGATCGTGGCGCCGGCTTCGAGGTTTTCGAAATACGGACAGCGGTAGGATTCTGTACTATTCGCCTTGCAAAATATCCGCCTTAGTCGCGATCGAAGGATCCAGCGGCGGGTGCTCAATCTTGGAGAATTATACACTACTCAGACCACTCAGACAGATCGAGCGCTGTGTTTGATCGAAGTCATTGAGCAGGAAGGTAAGACTCGGCAGCACCGGCTTTTTACTGACCGTGAAGGCGCGGCTTCCGCTGAGGCTTCCGATGTCCGCAAAGTGGTTGTCTCGAGTCTATCGGTGCGCCGGCCGCGAGAGATCGGTGCTTGTTGGCTTGGGAGCCGGCTATGGCCAGAACTCAAGCCCGACGAGTTTTTTTGCCAAAGCATTGCGCGATTGGCACGGAAGCGCCCAAAAGGCCAAGCTGATCGAGCTTCTCTAGCGGTTAATCGACTCTGTGAGCCGCAAAGCGAACTGGGCGTTCATCAACGCTGGTACGGTACACGGCCAAGGACTGATGCGCACTCTTTACTCTATCCACACGAGGGATGGGCCTTTCTAAGTCGTGACTTTGCGGAGAAAATCCGCCAATTCGAGCGGGTAAATTGGGAAATAATTAACCCTGAATATCAAACTGCGGTCAGCATTGGCCAAAAAATAAGAAGAGCTTGAATCTCCAGTGCATATTGTAGATATAGTGTTTATTGGACAAGACGCTTGGTATGCTGCCTTCTGCTGCGAGTTGAACCTAGTTGTAGGGAGTGTCCCCTGGATAGGCAGATCTAGTTCCGGGCTAGACGCGGCGGGGCATTAACGGGCGCTCTCGGGAACAAATCGAAAACAGAGAAACGAACTAAAAGGACCAGAAACGTAAGGAATAGATCCCGATTCAGATGAAGAAACACTATTAATCATGAGCCTGGCTGTTGGATTATTCGCGCTTTCGGCACAAGGCCATTCCTTCGATGCAGCGGCGCTGGTAAGAGATTCCGTCTCGGATCTATCAAGATTGTCCGAAGAACAGATCCACGCGGTTGCGCAAGAAGACGGCAGACAATTTTATTATACTCACCTGAATATCAAAGAAAAAGGTTCCATCAATTCTGTGGAAATCGGGAAAGTACGCGCACTACAGCACCATTTACGCGACGTTGCTGAAATTCAGTATCAGATCACTTTTTCCGCCGCAGTAGACAGTCTCGTTATAAATCACAACTAATACACTTGATGAATTTGATCGCAGCAAACCAACAGAGGTAGAGAGGATGCAGACGCTCCATAAATCCACGCCGGCAAGGTTCTCTCTGCTTTTTCATGTGGCCTGACGGTTATTCGATGCACAAAGAAAAAAACAACTAAAGGGAAAATTGATAGGATTATTTTTACTCTTCATTCTGCTCGTAGCTGTCATCCTGATCGCGCACCGAAGGAACGAAATGAAAAAAGACGAATTCGTTCGTAAAAATCTAAATAGAAGCGCCGATACTAATATTGATTAGTGGGTTCCTAATACTCCATAATACTTCGCAATTGTTAAGGATGACCATGTAGCTCTTTGGTGATCTTGTCGCACCACGAAAAGTAGGACCGCTTTGGCCCCATTTCGGAGACACGTCCGATCAAATGTGAACCTACGGAGATTTGAGAACCCAATGACACAGCCGCGCCATCAGACACCAGTTAACGGAGAACGCAAAAGCCGGAAGAAATGCTTTTGATATTAGCGGAAACGGACTCTCACCCTTCGAAGTACGCGATACGATTAAAGTGATCTGTTTCGAAAGAGGTGAAGCGACGCGACTAAGCGGCAAGGGTAAAAGTGTCGGAGCGAGCAGTAACCGCGAGTTTGCGGTAGTGTTCTGCAACTTTGGTAATCGCCGGAAACTGGGTTCGATAATTCTATGAATCGGAAGTATTCCGCCTCTCAGCCTTCTTCTAACTCTCATCGCTTCAATGAAATGGCGCTTGAAGAGGCGTTACGAAGCGAGCAAGTGAAAATTCTTTACAGCTCGCCCGTTGCCATTGTTTTCAACCTCATTGTTGCTTCCATCGTGGCTGTGGTGTTATGGCACATCTGCCCAGGCTGGATCCTTTTCCTTTGGCTCACGCTGTTCTGCGTCGTTGTTGGGGCGAGATTCATCGACCAAAAGCGTTATCTTAGGGGACCGACCGTCCTCAAGGCAGCAAAATATTGGCGCCGTCGCTATGCCTTTGGCTGTGCTGCAACGGGTGTACTGTGGGGAGGATTCGCTGTATTGGTCGACCTGACTACATCTGATCCTATCTACCGCGTCTTCATAAGCTTCGTTATCGGAGGCATGATCGCAGGCGCGATCCTTCAACACGGCGCTTATTTGCCCGCCTTCTATGCTTACGCAGGATTCGCCGTCATTCCTCCGATCCTTGCCGAATTGGGATTTCGGGACCGTGCATCGCTTGGAATGGGCTTCGCCATGGCAGCATATGCTTTAGGGACCGGATTGATAGGGCGTCGCAACAATCGGTGGATTACTGACACCTTGCGTTTGCGAATCGAACAGACAGCCATGGCGGCCGACCTACAAGCCAAGATCGAAGAGAACGAGCAAGTTAACGCCCAGAGGGAAAAGGCCGCCGAGGAAATAGAACACATCTACAGGTTTTCACCTGTTGGTCTTTTCCAATTGGATAAGGACAGTCGCTTCGTGCGGATCAACCAGCGCATGGCAGAAATTAGCGGATTACCGGTCGAAGCACATATCGGCAGGACCTTGCGTGAGGTTGTCCCGGATCTGGCTGCGCGCCTTATGGAAGTCTGCCGTCCGGTCTATGAGCAGGGCGAAACTATTTCGGATGCAGAGATTCATGGTATTGCCGCCCACACTCCTGGCGTGTGGCGAGACTGGATTGCAAGCTTCTTTCCGACTTTTTCCGCGACAGGCGAAGTCGTCGGCCTAAATGGAGCCTTCGTTGAAATTACCGAACGCAAACGGGCAGAGCAGGCGGCGCGAGAGAGCGAGGCACAGCTAAACGCCTACTTCGACGCCGCGCCAACGGGCATGGGAATGGTGAACCGCCAATTGCGGTATTTGAAAATAAATCAACGACTGGCGGAGATGGTCAGACTTCCGGTTGGCGCGATTCTTGGCAAACGTATCCACGAAGTTGTGCCGCAAGTCGCCGAAATTCTCGAGCCGCTTTACCGAGAGGTGTTCGCTACTGGCAGGCCGATAATTAACTTCGAACTAAGCCGAGAGACTGACGCTAGTCCAGGCGAACTCCGTCATTTCCAGATTTCTTACTTCCCTCTCATGGGAGAGGAGGCGACGCCCAAGGCGGTCGGGTTAGTCGTAACCGAAATCACCGAACAGAAACGGGCCGCTGAGGCGATGAGTCAGAGCAGAAGCGATCTAATCGCCGCTCGCGATGCTGCGGAATCCGCCTCAGAAATAAAGTCGCGATTTCTGGCAAACATGAGCCACGAAATTCGCACGCCGATGAACGGGGTCTTGGGCATGACAGAAATACTGCTCGACACTCCGCTTACTCCCAGGCAACGCGAATTTGCTGAGACAATTCAGTCGAGTGCGAACGCCCTCCTAGTAATCATCAATGATATCCTCGATTTTTCAAAACTTGAAGCTGGCATGCTGCGTTTCGAAAGCATCCTGTTCAACTTGCATGCAACTATCGAGAGCGTCATCGACTCGTTTGTTCAATCGGCTCGGAAAAAGGGTCTCGAACTTGCCTTTCTTCTTGAGGAACTGGTTCCTGTGTCAGTTGCGGGAGATCCGTTTCGTCTGCGCCAGGTTTTGACGAACTTATTGAGCAACGCGATAAAGTTCACCAATTCAGGGGAAGTGGTCCTGCGCTGCAGTCTGCTTTCGAATAGGGAGGGCGAAATCAACCTTCGTTTTGAGGTTGCGGATACTGGCATCGGCATTTCACCCGAGGATCTGGAGAGGTTGTTCCACCCTTTTGTTCAGGCAGACGCGTCGACGACAAGGCATTTCGGCGGTACAGGGCTTGGGCTGGCGATTTCCAGACAACTTGTGACTGGCATGGGCGGTGAAATGGGAGTCGAAAGCACCCCGACCGTCGGCTCAAAATTTTGGTTCACTGCTATATTTGCGATGGGAGACAATGCTGCGCCCGGACCCCTGCCAATGAGCGGCCTGCACAATGTGCGCATCCTGATTGTGGACGACAATGCGACAAACAGGAAGATTCTGCATTACCAAGTATCGACTTGGGGTATGCGGGATAGCGAGGCGTCAAGCGGCCCGGCGGCTTTGGCTCTTCTGCTCAAAGGGGCAGCTCTTAAAGACCCCTACGTGGTTATTATTCTGGATGCACAAATGCCGGAACTGACCGATTACCAAGTTGTAGAACGCATTCGGGATGATCCATCCATTGCCCCCGCAAAGGTAATCCTCCTTACGTCAGTCGAGCCTGCGGGCCTGCCCGCAGATTTGGTCAAGCAGGTGGATGCTTTTATGTCAAAGCCAGTTAAACAGTCACAATTGTTTGAGACTGTCAGTCACGTTATCGGCATCGGAACCAATGCTCCCGCAGCGAGGGTTACTAAAAAAGAACCGGTCGCCTCGACATTGCATGAAAGAAAACTGCGTGTTCTTCTCGTTGAAGATAATCCGGTCAATCAACGGGTTGCGCTCTATAGACTTCGCATGCTTGAACAGCATGTGGACCTCGCTCAGGATGGGGTCGAGGCGCTAAAGCTATTTGATGAAAATGAGTATGATTTGGTTTTAATGGATATTCACCTGCCGAAGCTCGACGGATATTCTGCCACGGCCGAAATTCGCAGACGCGAAAAAGCACGAAACCAAAGGCATACCTGGATAATCGCGCTCACGGCTAATGCTCTGCCGGAAGATCGCGAGAAATGCCTTGCAGCTGGAATGGACGACTACCTGGCCAAACCTATTACGGCCCGGGCACTCGTCTACGCCCTGGAAAAATGCGTGGACAGCTTGGGAACGCAGCAGCCTGCAACTAACCTTCGGCTGCTGGTGGATTCGGGCATTGGTGATATGGTTCCTCAGATCCCGGCTTCGTGAACTGGTCACGTTCGGCGTTGCCGTCGTTAGAATATCTCAATCTCCCTGAGTAAATGAGTAAAAACAACTTTCCGCCACTCCGCCCGCCACCCTGATCGCTTTTGCTCTTTTGCTGAACTTGACGCACACAACTTTACAACTTGTGCGCTCGCGACCTCGCAGCTGTGATCTGCGCGGTGGCCCGTCTCTGTCGTCACTGCAACGAACCAGCGAACGCCCCCAGGACAAAGAGAACGGAGATGGAGTTCCGAGGATCTAACAGGGGCATGAATTCGAAAAGATCCCGCAGTTCGAAACTCTGGGCTTGGGAGAGCCGCTTGCCTCAGCTCAGATACAATTGGCCATCTTCGGTTTCGAAAGGCAAAGATAAATCGGATTGGAACCAGGCAATAGCCCGTGCGCATTCGATGACGTTCAAGTATTTCTGGAACACAAGGTCATCACCCCGGAGCTTTTTATGAGGAAAAGATCGTTGAGGTCTTTGATCCCGAAGAGCCCAAGCGGCGTTATTGTCTGTGCCGCAACCCGCATAGCGGTTGTCCGGACAACACGGAGGATCGAGTGGCACGCATCGGCTGGCGGAGCACCTGCTGGCAATCCCTGTCTTTCTCTCAGGGTTTCAGGGGGCAGCGACCGGCCAAAGGTGCAAAGATTACCAGAGGCATGGCGGGTCAGGTTGGCTCGGTGGTGATGCCCGCGCGAGGCTAGACCCTACAAAAACCACCAGAATGACAGCGTTTTCTATTATTACTATATCGTGATTTCTTACCAGCTGAAGCCTCTCGACTTCGTGATCTGAGCTTCCTCACCGATGGAGAGCCAGGCACGTTAAGACGTTTTCAGTCAATGATTTAGAACATTTTCGGCCAGTGAGGGATAGCGGGTACGGGCAAACTGGTGGCCAGATCTCTATCGGCCTCAACGCAAAGAGTATAACAATCATATTTACCAGAAGATAATGCTCGACATCTTTTCGCGAGAGGTGTAAGCATCAGAGTGTCACAATATACATTGCATTGCGTGAATTCTTGTTTGGGTGGTGCTGGCGGTAGGGAATCAGAAACGTAACATGAAAGAAATTTTACGCGTTTTGAACGTGGAGGATTCAGAGATTGATTCGCGGCTACTCTTGCGTGAGCTGGAACGAAGCGACTATGTTATCGAACACGAGAGGGTGGAGACTGCCGAAGCCCTCACTCTCGCGCTGGACCGGCAAAGCTGGGACGTCCTCTTCTGCGATTTCACGATGCCGCAATTCAGCGGGCAAAAAGCATTGCAGATCGTCAACGAACGCAATCTTGATTTGCCATTTATTTTCGTCTCAGGAACGGTTGGTGAGGACGTTGCTGTTCAAGCCATGAAAGCGGGTGCGCATGACTATGTCATGAAGGACAATCTCGCTCAATTGGTTCCAGCCATGGATCGTGCGCTGAGAGAGGCAAAACTCCGGAGTCAGCGCCGGCAAGCCGAAGAAGATCTGCGCATCTCCGAATACAAATACCGGCACCTCTTCGAAAGCTTGGGCGATGCGGCGTTTCTCATCGAAAAAGAAACCGGGCGAATTCTGGAAACCAACCCCCAGGCGGAAGTCCTGTTAGGTCGGCCGCATTCTGAGATTCTTGGGATGAAGCAAAAGGAGCTTTTTCCGCCGAAAAACGAGCTTGCGGAGCTGCCAACTGGAGCTCGACAACAACGTTTTGAATCCAATGTTCTCCAGAAGAACGGTGCGAGGGTCCCGGTGTACATCTCGCTTTCGGAGATCGAGTTGCACGATTGCCGGATCTTATTGGCGCTGATTCACGACTTATCCAACCGCAAATTCTCGGAAAAGAAAATCCAGGAGCAAGCCAACCTTCTCCAACTCGCCCACGATGCAATTTTTGTCTGCACCCTGGATGGAAAGATTCAATATTGGAATAAAGGGGCTGAACAACTTTACGGCTGGACTGCCAAAGAGGCTATCGGCGGCAATTTCGAGAACACGGCCGATGAAGAACGCGCTTCGTTCGAGGCGGCAAAAGAGATCCTGCTGGAGAAAGGGTGTTGGTCAGGGGAAGTACGGAAGCTGACTAAAACCCACCGAGCGGTGCTCGTGGCCAGCAATTGGACGCTCGTGCGCGACGAGGAAGGTAATCGGCATTCGATGCTGGTGATTGACACAGACATTACCGAAAAGAAGCAGATGGAGGCGCATCTGTTGCGCGCCCAGCGGCTCGAACTTATCGGAACTCTAGCCGGTCGCATTGCGCATGATCTGAACAATATCCTTCAAGTAATAGTCACCAATATTGATTTGGCGATGTCCGCGCCGGCCCTCGACTGGCGGTTGCCGAAATACCTTGGCGACGCAAGTCAAGGCGCCAATCGAGCCGCCGATTTAGCCAGGCGGCTCCTCACTTTTTCAAAAGGTGGGTCCCCCATCAAACAATCTCTGGATGTCGCGGAAATTCTCACTCCGGCTGTTCTTGTCGCGCTCAATGGGTCGGAGATTAAACCGTTCTTTGAATTTCAACGGGGTTTATATCCGGTTATTGGTGATCCGATTCAGCTAACCCAAGTAATTGAGAATGTGGTAATGAATGCCTGCGAAGCCGCGCCGAAAAAAGGCGAGCTTTTGGTCCAAGCGGAAAATGTTGACGAGGGCAACGCGGCGTCATCTGACCTGCCGGCCGGCCGGTACGTGAAAATCCAGATTGCCGACAATGGCCCTGGAATCCCTGAAGACATTCGGGAGAGGATATTTGAGGTTTGTTTTACGACAAAAACGCACGCGAGCGGCTTGGGGTTGGCGACGGCGAAGTCGATCATGCAACAGCATGGTGGCAGCGTCACGATCGAGTCGCTGATCGGTCGGGGAAGCGTTGTTTCCCTGTTGCTACCGGCTGCCGCGGACCAGCCAGGTCAATTGAACGACTCGCTATCGTCTCCGGTCGTGAAAAGACCTGGTCGGATCCTGGTTATTGACGATGACGAAATGATCTTAAGCGTCATAGGCTCTATGTTAGATATGCTTGGATATGAATGCTCAGTAGCTACAGAGGGTATTGAAGGCCGTGATGCCTACGTGCGTGCGCAGGCGGAGGGCAATCCTTTCGCGGCGGTTTTGCTCGATGCGACAATCCCAAATGGGCTCTCTGGCGGAGAGGCCTTGAAGGTTCTTTTAGAAGCGGACCCGGAAGCCCGCGTGATTCTCTGCAGCGGCTATTCGGACAGTGATCTCTTCAATAAAGCCCGGCAACTAGGGTTTAAAGAAGTA
Source organism: uncultured Verrucomicrobiae bacterium (assembly GCA_963742335.1). Classification (GTDB taxonomy): domain Bacteria; phylum Verrucomicrobiota; class Verrucomicrobiia; order Chthoniobacterales; family JAFAMB01; genus JAFAMB01. Next base: position 40,254 of record CAVULL010000030.1, on the reverse strand, counting down.
CTGGCGAAACCGTTCAGTCTCTCGGAATTCGTCTCTGTCTTCAAGAAGGTGCTCTCGTAGGCGACGTGCGGGGAACGGGGAACGTATCGGCGCTGGTTCGCATTGGCATATCCCCTGCATGCGCTCCAGAAGGGCGACCGGCGGAACGGCGCAACAGCGACGGCGGACGCGGGAACTTCGTAAGAAGAACGATCAGATAGCGGAAAGGCCGGCACTCGGATTGTTTGATGGCGCGTCAGTGGTTGAAGTCTCCTTTTGGAGCGTAAAAGAAAACGTCGCACCGTGATCGAGCGCCGCCTCGGCCCAGATGCGTCCCCCATGCCGATGAATGATTCGCTGCACAATTGCCAGGTCAACGCCTGTGCCTTCAAACTCGTCCTTTCGGTGGAGACGCTGAAAGACACCAAACAATTTGTGTGCATACTGCATGTCAAAACCGGCCCCGTTGTCCCGCACGAAATAGACCTGCTCGCCCTGTTCAGCTTTGTAACCGATGTCAATGATCGCCGGGAGACGATGCCGCGTGTATTTGAGGGCATTTGAAATCAGATTAATCCAGGCTTGGCCGAGCAAAGCCGGGTCGCCTTGACAGTCCGGCAATTCTCCTATCCGGATCTCGATTTGCCGGCCCTCCCGCTCGGATTTCAATCCTTCGAGAACGGTGCGCACCAGCAGGCCGGTGTTTATCTCCTCCTTGTCCACGGGGGTTCGGCTAAGCCGCGAAAATCTCAGCAGGCCATCAATCAACGCGCCCATGCGGTGGGCTCCTTCGCGAATCGTCAACAAGTCATGCCGCCCTTGCTCAGGCAACTGCTCGCCGTAATCTTCCAGTACGGCCTGCGAAAACCCATCTATCGCGCGCAACGGCGCGCGCAAGTCGTGCGATATTGAGTAGGAAAAAGCTTCGAGTTCTTTGTTCGCAGCTGCAAGTTCCGCTGTGCGTTCGGCCACCTGGTGCTCCAGGTTCGCATTTAGTCGCCGGATTTCCTGGTCGGCTTCGCGTTTTTGGCTCAGATCTGTGTTAGTGCCATACCAGCGTACGATATTCCCTGTGGCATCTTTAAACGGTAAGACACGGGTGATGAACCAGCCGTAATGACCGTCCGCCGCCCGCAGCGGGAATTCCATTTCAAACGGTTGTCCGGTGGCAATCGACTGCTTCCACGCTTCCAGCACTTTTGGCAATAAGTCCGGGTGATGGACGCACTGCCATCCCCAGCCCTCCATCTGTTCGGGAGTGGTGCCGGTATAATCGAACCAACGTTGATTATACCAAAAGATAAACCCGTCGGTGTGCGCCATCCAAGCCAGTTGAGGAATTGCGTTCACCAAGGTGCGCAACTGATTTTCGCTTTCCTCTAGCGTTCGCTCCGCTCGTCTGCGCTTGGTCACATCATTCATTATGGCAATGAAATGGGTGATGGCCCCGCCGTGATGAGGATCGCGTTAGCGGTTTTTTCCAACGCAGTCCTTTGCCGCAATTGTATCTGTGCCGAGCTGAGCAACGCCTCATCGCGGTCAATCAACGCAACCGCCGCCGCGCCGTCATTTGCTTTGAGGAGGCTGGGGCCCGACACTCTTTGGTTCACGGCCATGTTGTCACCGATGGGGATGTTCATTTGGATCTCCTGGGGACCATTCCACTTGCGCATTTCCGTTGAACATCGTTTCCACGGGCCTCGGCAATTAAGGGTGCAGCGAGAGTTTGACCCTGAGGCCGATGACGGAAGGATCCTGGCATTAAAATTACTATAATTATTGCTTTTGTCAATGATGCCGCTGGGCCCCAATAATAGGATGAGTTATGCCGAGCAAGACCTGTTTCAGGAATTATCGCTTAAGATAAGTTCGACGGGAAAGAACGTCCTGATTGTTGGTAGCAAACTGTCAACCCTTAAACCACCTCCTTCGGGCCTCTCGAAATGTCCAAACTGCAGGGCCCTTCGGGCCGTATAACCGGCGCTAAGCACATACATGTTTCTAAACATTTACTAGCCTACTGGGGCGCAAGACGGGGAGAAATTGATAGGCGAATCGAGGGCCAAAAAGTTTGCACCAGAAGAGTTAGGACGGTAAGACGCGGATCGCTCATTTAACTAACTAACTGTCTAACCGAATCGGTTGCCAGGTGATCAAGCGCGGCCAATTCCGGCCTCCGCACACCCGGTCCGGCGATCCTTTTCTGCCGAAGCAAGAGGTGACCTTTCGGTTGCGCCTCTCCTGCCAAAACGTCACCCGTTCGGGTAATATCTGATGGAGGGGTTTGGTGGTAAGGGTTCAACGATCTCTGATCATTAAAGATCGGATTTACATTGCAGACGCGGGTGGAACTGGAGACGATCGGTTTAGAAATTCGGAAAAGCGTTGACCTATGGCCTTATCATTTGATCGCGTCCCAAAGCCGTTCGATCCCAAAATTCTCCGCCGATCGACAATCGCTATTCCCCTTCGCGAGGTAATCGAACAAGAGATAGCTGAAACCGAAGAATTTTTGAAGACGCATCCCAAGGTCCTCGAGGAGCATAATGCAGCGGTCTTCCATCGACGGGATTTTGCTGGTGGTTTTGAGGCGGCGCGCAAGGTGGTCCTTGATCGGCTGGCGGAGGCCATAAAGGAAGTTGCAGAGACTCGCCCGCAGCAGATAGACCCTTACGACTCTAATCTTGGACTGCCGGAGGAGATTACTCTGGCGAAATTGGATGGTCGCGTGATCCGAACCCTGCTGGCGATTGATAGCGGAGAGAACGAAAGCGCAATTCAGCGGATCTGGCCTACTCAGTTCGAGATCGTCATCGACATTAATCTCAATTTCAAACCTCGTCCTGATGAAGTGTCGAAGTCAGTATCTGCCGACTACCGCCTGGTGGCACAACAGCGGATCAAGCAATACATCGAACAAGCCAAGAAAGATGAAGGGATAAGCGATGAGGATCAAGCCGTAGACGAGAAGGCCCTGCTGCAGATACCCCAATATGTTTTTGCCCGCCTCGAAGGGAAGGCGATCAAACGGCTAGTGGCCATAGATTTCGAAAATGCCAAAAATGATGCGGAGTCGGAAGTAAGAGCGACAAGTGTCCCAGTTCAACCGGAGACTAAGAAGAAGAAAAAAAAGGGAGATAACGACCCTGTTAATCAAGAGACAGAGATTAAGCGAAGAGCTGCTGAGATTGTCGGTCGATTCCGGACGATCCATCACATTTGGCCAGATTTCAAAGTCCGGAGTTGTATTACCCAGTCGATCGCTACCATCAAGGCTGATGCGGCCCATCGGTCTTTCACGGCCTTCGGGCAGGGGATCACCTGGGCGGTCATGGATTCCGGAATTCAAGTTGATCACCCACACTTTCGCCTGAACAAGAATATCGATCCGGATTCGCCTTACCACGCTGATTTTACGGATACCAGTGCCAAGGGAACCCCGCTGGAAGACGCTTACGGACACGGCACCCACGTTGCAGGAATCATTGCCGGTGAACAATCCCTGGAGAAAAAGTCAGATCCGAAAGAAATGGTCGCGGCTTGGCGCGAACTTGACGAGAACAATCAGGAAGAACCGAAGAAGCTCTCTCTCGAAGCCATTTCCGGTATGGCGCCGAAATGCCAACTGGTGAGCCTGAAAGTCCTTGACCGATTTGGCCAGGGCACCGCCAAGAGCGTGATCTCGGCTCTGACCCATGTGCAAGAGATCAACCATCATGGACGCGACTTGCACATTCAAGGTGTGAACCTGAGCCTTGGATATCCATTTGAGGCCAAGTGGTTTGCTTGCGGGCACAGCCCGATCTGTGTGGAAGTGAACCGTTTGGTTAAATCCGGTGTGGTGGTCGTGATTGCGGCCGGCAATAGCGGCTATGGGACGCTCCGCACCAAGGAGGGTGATAGTGATGCCGGCTTGGAACTCACGATCAATGATCCGGGCAACGCGGAGTATGCCATAACCGTCGGGTCCACCCACCGTGACATGCCGCACATGTATGGAGTTTCCTACTTTTCGTCGAAAGGGCCAACCGGAGATGGTCGTTACAAACCAGATCTCCTTGCTCCAGGCGAAAGGATCGTTTCCTGTGCGGCGACTAACAGCAGGCTTGTCGTCAAAGACGCGGACATTGCTGAGTGCAATTACTTTGAACAAAGTGGGACCAGCATGGCTGCTCCTCATGTTAGCGGCGCGATCGCGGCTCTCTTGTCCATCCGCCGCGAGTTCATTGGGGATCCGGAGGCCATCAAGAAGATTTTTACCTCAGCGGCCACGGATCTCGGGCGGGCCCGATACTTTCAAGGTTGCGGATTGCTGGACCTGATGCGGGCGATCCAGTCAATCTGATTTTTAAAGCTCACACCTAACAACTAAGTAATCATGGACAACATAAAAGGCATCCCTTATTTCGAAGTACAATTCGATAAGGAGGGTCGAAGACTTAACGCTTTGGCAATCCCTTCTGGTAAGACGGATTTAATCGTCATGTCACACGGTTGGAACAATGATGCAGCTGCGGCAGAGGGTCTTTACGTCAAGCTCTTTTCTAACTTTGCCGATGTCACGGCCGGCGATGCGGCCTTCTCCAATCGCCGAATCGCGATCATCGGTATCATCTGGCCGTCGAAGAAGTTCGATGAACTGATGACGCAACTTGAAGGAACAGGTAGTGCCGCGGGCGGTGCCAAGTCCCTTGGCGCGGCGGACCAGGCCGAAGCGGAATCGGCGATGCGCGAAGCGATTAACAGAGCCGCTCCAATCTTTGACGATCCAGGGGATTCTGACCGGATCGCGAAACTCCAGGCGCTGGTGCCGGCGCTCGAGGAGGACGAGGAGGCTCAGGGCCAATTCGTAAGAATCCTGCGTGAGCTGATTGACCCGAACAATCAAAATCAAGATCAACGCAGTTCCGAAGACAACTCCGATATCTTCTTTGAGGGCCAGCCAAGTCTCATTTTTCAAAACGCCACTCAAAATGTTCCCGCTAGTGCTTCTGCGCCGGTTGTGAGGCAATCGAATGACACTGGACCGGGCGAGCAGACCGGCAAGGCTCAAGGCATAGGAGACTTCTTTTCAAAGGCCGCCAACGGCGTTACTAACCTTATGAATCTGAGCACCTACTTCGAAATGAAGCAGCGAGCCGGCACCGTCGGTAAGAATGGTGTCGCTCCGCTGATCGACGAGTTAGTAAGCCAGGTAGATCGGATTCACCTGGTTGGCCATAGTTTCGGGGGCCGAGTCGTGACCGCTGCAGCGGCCAACTCGAAAACGAATAAGTTGCGTAGCATGTCGTTGTTGCAGGCGGCGTTCTCTCAGAATGGATTCTCGAAAAGTCGGCAGGGCTTCTTCCGATCGGTCATCGCGAATAACCGAGTTGCCGGTCCGATTCTCGTCACCAATACGAAAAAAGATCTCTCGGTCGGGCTTGCTTATCCTGCGGCATCTCGGATCAGCGGCGACACGGCGTCCGCCTTTGGCGGGGCTGATGATCTCTTTGGCGGAATTGGAAGTAACGGCGCCCAGCAGATGGAGCAAGGCGAGATATCGAATTTAGCTGTCTCTCTGGAGCCCGTGGCTTCACCTTATAAATGGGAGCCGGGGCGAATTCACAACCTCAGGGATGATCGATTCATCGTTGATCCTAAAGGGGGTGACGCACACGGGTTTGTCTTTGTGCCGGAAGTCGCCTGGGCGATCAGCCGCGCGGTAGCCAGAGAATAAATCTAGCACGATTGGATAACACTATGACTGATCCCAATTCGACGATCACGGATGCCGAGGAGTTTCTCAAACTCACCGTGGAGCAACTCGACAACGTTTTTCGAAATGCGCCCGCCGGGGCGATTCCGATCGGACAGGGCGAGGGTACGGCGATCATCGCCCCTGGCACTGTCGTGTCGGATACGGTTGCGAAATTCGTTCATATCTTTACCTGGAAAGGCAAGGTCTTTGAGCCCGATCCGGTTGATCCCCAGCGTGCCACCCTGAAAAATCGCCTGCTTCTGCTGGGGACGAAAGCGATCGTGGCCGAAGTTTACAGAGGCGAGAGCTGGTTCGATGGTAAAGAATGCATCGTTCTGGATTACTCTCAGACCTCCATCGTGGCGCAGTGGATTCGCGATGAGATCCGCGAGGTTAGCTCCGGTTTATACTTAGGTGTTGTTTACTGGGGAAAGAAGAAGCCGGAGGCGCATAAACTGATTCACTTTGCGCTGAAATTCTAGTGCACCGTCTCCTAAATCCCTTGGGCTCCGTTGCGTTCAAAATGGGTCGCCTGCGAGGCGGGAGGAAGGAGCATATCTGGATCGATACGTGACTGACGAACAACGAAGCAGCCGACCCATTTTTTGGAGGATAGTTGGTCAGAGTTTCATTCTGGAGGAGGGCCACTGATCTATGCGTGATTTTAATTCCAATGTTAGTCGGCCGATGCCGCCAGCCAATACGGGTTCGCCGCTGTTGAACTGGATCAGTGACACCTTAACCTTCCTGTTGCATGTCGAACGGAGATTTGATCCGTGGATTCGTCCGGCTTTTGACGCGCTGCTTCGTGATCCCATTGCCCGTTTGACCACGGCCTTGATCAATATGCGGCGGGCAAAGGAAGGACTGAAGATCGCGGAGGAAAAGCTGCTGCCGGGTGAAGAAGAGTTTCTAGACTCGATCATATCGAGTTTTGAGCAGCAAATGAGGGGATTGTGGAAGCCGGGCGGCTTTGAACGGGGCGGGAACACGAAAACGCAGGGGATCGTGCGGGGCGAGTTCGTGGTACACGACGATCTTCCGGCGGATCTCCGGCACGGCATTTACGCGAAGGGGCAAACATTTCCCGCCTGGGTGCGCTTTTCCGGCCCGGGTCCTTACATAACGCCGGACATCGATGATGTGGGTTTTATGAGTATCAGCATCAAACTTATGGGTGTGCCCGGGCCAAAATTGATGGAGGAGGAGAAGTTCACCCTCGATATGTTCGGTGTCTCTACGCCGACGTTTGTCACGCCGGACACCAAGGCAAACGCTCAGTTGCAGAAGGAAAGTGTCAAGAATGCGCAGATTTTCTATTTCTTGAATTTTAAGCGTTCGCACGTCCTCGATCTCATCATGCAGTCGCTATGGATCAAGACTCAGAGCAGTCCGTTTGAGGCACCCTATTTCAGTTGCGTTCCCTATCTGTTAGGAGAAGGCCGAGCGATGCAATACTCGGTGTGGCCGAAACTGGAAAAACGAACGCCAATTCCGCGGCTGCCTTTCCGACCGCCGGATGATTATTTGCGGCGAGCAATGGCGGCGTCCTTGGCGGAGGGAGATGTTGAGTTCGACATTCGCATGCAATTACAAACCGATTCCCATCTTATGCCGATCGAGAACAACGCGGTACTCTGGCCGGAGGAACTATCGCCCAGGGTCTCCGTCGCGACGCTGCGCATCCCGAAACAGAAATTCGACTCTCCGGCCCAGATGGCCTTCGCCAAACAGCTTTCCTACAATCCGTGGCACACGATTGCCGAGCACCGTCCTCTGGGTAATCAAAGCCGTGCTCGCCGCCGGATGTACCTGACTCTTTCCGAGCTGCGGCATACCATGAACGCGGTGCCACATTACGAGCCGACCGGAGACGAGGTCTTCGAATAGTCGCAAAATGACTCCGCAATCAAGTTTCATGGTTCTGGCGCCGATCGTTCCGTCGCGTGAGCAGGAACTGCGTGCCTTGCTCGCATTCATGAACGAAGGACCGGGGCGCGTGAAGGCGAACAATCCGCTGGTTCCGTTCGCGAAGTTCGAGAATCTGCATTTCGCGCGCCTGTTGATTCTCGACGACAAAACTGCCGGAGACGCACGCCTCTATGGGTTGCGCCGCAAGCCTTATCCGCTCTATCTGGCATTCCTGGGAGACATGGATGGCGATGAAAAAGTCTTTCTGGAGGATTTGGTGCGGGTGGCGGCAAATGGCTTGCGCAAGCTTTTTTCCTGCTGCGAAGGATTTGGAGAGGACACCGACCTCCTGCAGTGGATGAAAGAACACCGGAGACCTTCGATTGCCAACTATGTGAACTGGCCCGGACGGACAGTCCGCCGCATCCGCGAAGAGGCGGCGTTACAGGGAGCAGTCGAGAGTTATCTCAAGCAGGACTCTTCGCTCCGGGAGATGTCGTCCCGGGAGATTCATGCGAAGGTTGCCCAGTTCATCCAGCAGGAAAGAATTGCCGGACGCCTGATGTTATCGGACGAAGGCCCCACTCCGCCCGGATGGCGGATCCGCAATCTGCTGCACCTGGTGGCCATGCCGTTACTGGTTCTGCTCCTTTCTCCTCTGCTGGTTGTGATCGCCCCGTTCTATCTCATCCGTTTGCGCATGCTCGAGAGAACAGATCCGGAACTTTGTCCGACCGTCGACCAGGCATACACCGAGGAACTTTCCCAAGGGGAAGATCACGATGTCACGAATCAATTCAGCGCGATGGGCAGCCTGAAGCCGGGTCCGGTGCGATTGCTAACAACTATTGGGGTGCTCAGCACTGTCAACTATGCAGCGCGACATTTCGTTCGCCCAGGACGGCTGGGGCGTATTCGCACCATCCATTTCGCGCGTTGGGTCTTTCTCGATGGCACAAAGCGGATGATCTTTTGCAGCAACTACGATGGTAGCGTCGAAAGTTACATGGACGATTTTATTAACAAAACGGGCTTCGGTCTGAACGCTTCTTTCAGCAATGGCATCGGTTATCCCACGACCAATTGGCTCGTCCTGGACGGATGCGGCGACGAGCGGAAGTATGTGGAATACCTGCGGCGTCACACGCTGCCAACGCAGGTCTGGTATAAGGCTTATCCCGGGCTGACCGCGATCGATCTGGAAAGGAATGGGCGCATTCGCCAAGGACTGGAACTCCTGTCGTTAAGCGATCAAGAGGCGAGCGAATGGGTTGCCTTGCTATGAGCGAAGTCGATTACGCGGATGTGCAGGGTTTGGTGCGTTTTGGATACAAAAAAATGACCAGAGCTTCCTATGCGCTGCTTCGCGTCAAGAACGCGGCAGCGGCGCGAGCCTGGTTGTGCTGGGTGCCGGTCACCAGTGCGATGGAGATGAATCCGCCGCCAACGACGGCCTTGCAAGTTGGATTTACTGCTCTTGGTCTTGCAGCCCTGGAGGTTTCGGATGCGTTGATCGCCGAATTTTCGCATGAGTTTCGAGCGGGCATGGCCCAAGAGAGTCGGTCACGGCAATTGGGAGATGTGGAAGCGAATGCGCCGGAAAATTGGAGTTGGGGTGGGCCGGGGCGTGAACCGCATTTGGTGGTGATGTTTTTTGGTAGTCCCGAGCTTTACGAAACTTTCGTCCAAAACTCGAAGGGCTCCGCATGGAATGACGCGTTTGATACCCTGGCGTGGCTTGAAACCAGCGATTTTGGGGGAGTAGAGCCATTCGGCTTCACGGACGGCATCAGTCAACCGGAGATTGACTGGGACCAGAAGCGCAGGACGCCGTGCACTCAACTTGACTACGGTAACATTGCGTCTCTCGGTGAATTTCTGCTGGGGTACCGCAACGAATACGGCAAATACACAGATCGGCCGTTGCTCGACGCCGGGCCCGCCAGTGCGGAGTTGCCCGCCGCAGAGGATGCGCCGGGGAAAAAGGATCTTGGCCGCAATGGGACCTATCTGGTGATCCGCCAATTGCAGCAAGACGTGCGCATGTTTTGGGACTTTGCTAAACAGCAGGCCGGCGGCGACAGCGCGAAGGCGGAAAAGTTAGCCGCGGCGATGGTCGGCCGGACAAGAGCGGGCGATCCGCTGGAACCGATTCAGGAACAACCTATTCCCGGCGTCGAAACCAAGCCGGGGGAAAAGGAACTGAACCGGTTCACATTCGATCAAGATCCGACCGGCGGCCGCTGTCCATTCGGGGCCCACGTGCGCCGTGTAAATCCCCGCAATGCCGATTTTCCTAACCGCCCGGGCAATGTATGGGCCAAGCTGATCACGATGCTCGGTTTCGGTCCGAAGGGTTTCCGCGATGACCTGACGTCTCCGGTTCGCTTTCATCGTATCGTGCGGCGCGGACGGGAATACGGAACCCGCTCGGAACCGGAGCAGTTGCTGGCCTCCCCGCCGGCCGGTGACCTGGCGGAATCCGGATTGCACTTCATTTGTCTGAACGCAAACATCTCGCGCCAATTTGAGTTTCTGCAAAACGCCTGGATTAACAGCACCAAGTTTTCCGGCTTGACGAATGAAAGCGATCCACTGCTGGGTAACCGCGTGGCGATCTCCGGCTGTCCAGTGACCAGTGATTTCACGCAGCAGAAAGACGGCGGATTGCGGAGCCGCGTTTCGGGAATGCCTCAGTTCATCAAGGTGCGCGGTGGCGCCTACTTTTTCATGCCGGGGATCAAGGCGCTGCGCTATTTTGGGCAGCAGCCGTGAAGCGCGAAAATCTCACGAAGCTTTGGCTCGTTAGATTTTCGCGCTATAGGGTCTTGAGGTACTCAATCAGTGCCAGCTTGTCGGCGTCGGGGAGTCCCGTTCCGAAGTAGTGGCCACGGTCTTCGATGAGGTCCGGGCACTTGCTGATTCTAAACAATTCCGGTGCGACTTCCGTTTTCAGGACCTCCTCAGCAGCCGCATGGTCCAGTTTCTTAAGTTTGATCTCCGCAAGAGCCTTCTTGATCTTCAGGCAGATGCTTACGAGCTCTTTCGGGTCGGTCTCTGGATTGATATTGGCGAGCAAGTTGATTGGTGTGCCCTCTGGAATCATTCCGATCCGGAAATAACCATCTGAATCGAGGGATCCCTTAAGGAGAGTTCGGAGCGGTTCGGGAAGCGCCGCCGCCTGTATCTGCAAGCTGCATTCGCGGGTAGTCCGCCAGATCGAATCTTTGTCCAGCCGTTTCTCCGGCCAGAGAAGCTTGGTTATTGCATCGTTAAATGTTTCCATCCGACCTGCCACCGACGGGTCGCCGGTGAATTTGCCGAGCGAGTTGTTATGGAGCAGCGGCGCGGAGGACCAGACGCTGATCAAAGAGGCCGTCCGGTAGTACCCGGGACCTCCACCCTCCATCGTAAAGTCTTCCTGGGCATTAGTGTACGGATTCCATACCTTGATCGTTCCTACGGCGGGAAGATTTTTGTAGGTCTCCGACGAGAAGTTTGCCCAGATGTGACCGCGCATCGCGTTTGTGCCGCAGCTTCGTGCGGCGTTGGTCTGGATCTTTTTAATCGAATATCGGCGGTCGTCGGAGAAAAAGTTGTCCTCTCGAAAGTCGGGTTTAAGGACTTCTCTCCGGAACCAGGCTATTTCGTCCTCGCCAACCGGCGGTCGCTTACTGGAGTGGCAGGTCGCACAATTCTCCGCGAAGACGGTCTTCCCGCGGGTCATCACCGATTCATCTTTGGTCAGGTAATCTTTCCCTCCAGGGGCGTCTTCCAGGCGGTACGATTTCAAGCGCATAAAAAACTTCCCGACATTCTCAAACTTCTGCTGCGTGGCCAGCCAATAGACCGAATATTTCTGCGCCGTCGCTATTTCGAACGGCTTTTGCTTCGTTAAGCCGATCAAGACATTGTGCTGTTGCAAAAAATGCTGCGAGTAGCTCCCAATGTTTACATAAACGCGCAATGTCGCCCCGACCACTCCGACGGAATCAGCGCCGTCTTTTAAAACGTGGGGGACTGGCATGGTGACGGAATCGGCCCCTTTCTTGACCGCATCTCTGATCAACGGTAAGAGCAGCGTTTGGCCGGTCAGCGTCTCTTCCTCGCCCTCGGCCACCCGTGCACCGAGGAGAAAAATCGGGTTGATCGCGTTGGGATTGTTAATGTTGTCAGTTGCCATTCGTGACGTATCTGACGTCCCTGGCGGCTGAGCTTTCAGCATTTCCCAAAAAAATCCTCCCTCTTTGACATTGCGCGCGAAGACCGGACCCTCCCGGAGGTATTGATTGCCGATCGCCGAGGCGAGGTTCGGCCATTTTGGGTTCTCCGGATCTGCAGGGGGGTTAGAAGGGTTGAACGCAATATGGCAGGAACCGCATGAGATCCCTACCCGATAGGGCCGAACCAGCTTCGGATCGACCGCATAGTTTGCATCGTTATAGTAGCGGTTCGCATCCCATTGTTTGACGGCGTCTCCTTTGAAATCCGGATTGTCGAATATCCGAAAGCCCATAATGCCAGTGGAACGCCCGTAAACCTTTGGGTCGATCGCTGCAGGTTCCGGTGCATCTGCCTCGTCGATCCAGAGCCCATACCGATCCGGTCGCGCCGCTTGTTTGAAGCCGGGTTCATTGATTAATCCCAGTTCCTTAAAACGGCTGGGACGCCCGCGGGAGTCGATAGTCTTGAGCAAATCGATCAATCCAAAGCTCTCGCGCGACATGCGTTCCCAGAATTGCTCGGTACCCGCGCACCACAGATTCCAAGTGTTCCGGCCTTTGATTTCTTCCGGCGACAGTTTGATCCCGCCGTCCATTGGCTGGAAGACATCTTCCGCAATCTCGGGAAGATCTTCCGGCTTACGTCCGCCGGCGTCATCCACCAACGAAACATTCCCTTGTTTGCAGCCGGAGTTGCCCAGGCTAACGCTAATTAATAGTGTTAAACCTGCGCGGGCCAGAAGCGCCGGCTTTAACTCGAGAAACTTCCGACGCGGTTTGACGTTGAAACGTGACGTCATCATTTTCCCAGATTTGAGTTCCACTTGTCTGTTCTTGTCCTCTGCCAGCTCGGGGTCGGGATTCGTCCCGAGAGTGTCGAGGCCTTCTGCGGTCTATTTAGCTTTAAGGGGAGGATAGGAAGAATATTGATGTGCGCTATACTCCATTCGTAGTAGTTGGGTGATTTATTCGCCTTCTAACTTAGGACCAGCGATTCGCCCTTTATCCGACCGCGCCGGGGAGATCGGCATCGTAACAGCTAAAACTGCCTGAAATAGAGGGATCCAGTCAAGAAAATGGAGATTAAAAGCCAGCCGCAGCGCCGGCGAGTTAGAAGATCGACTCTCGCACCAAGCCGCTTCTGGAGTCAGGGTGAAGGTCCTTCTTTGCTTGAACGGGTCGTCTTCAGCCGCCTTCGTTCGACTATCCAGAGGGTGACATAGTAAGTGGCTACCCCGACAGGTGCTGCAATCACCAAGGCTCCGAGCAGCAACGGCCGACCCACGGTGAGGAATGTCGACCAATGAAACCAGACTGCGGGACCGTCATGAGATAAATGCAGCCTGGGCGGCAATTCATGAGGTTGGCTCAAAAGCCAATAACCTATATCGTATTCCCATCGAAGAAGCAGTGGCATCAACGGAAGGGCGACATCGTGCAACGTCGCGGCGATGGCCGTCGCCAGGAGATTGGCGCGGACTACTCGGGAGACTCCCAGGGCGAGCAAGGTCTTAAATCCCCAGAGCGGCACGAACCCGAAGAACATCCCAATCGCCGTGCCAAAAGCGATCGCGTGGCTACTATCCTTGAGTTGAACAAGTTGTCGACCTTTCTCGCGAAGCCATCCCATCGGGTTCATCGCCGAAGTTACCGAACTGCAGGTCTTATGGAACAACGGATTTTTTCGCGGTGACCGAATGCTTACGGCGGGGCTTATCCGGCGTTCTCCGATCAACGCCGGCACGCTGGTACGCCCGCTTGCCGCGCCGCTCGCCCTTCAGGCGTGTCGGCGTAAGCGAAGCGTCCCGCTTTGCCTCTTCAGTACGGAGCAAACCGGGACGGTTCGCTTATGCTGGCACCGTCCCCGAAATCACGCGGCTTTCTCACAATCAACGCCGGCACGCTGATACGCCCGCTCGCCGCACCGCTCGCCCTTCAGGCGTGTCGGCGTAAGCGAAGCGTCCCGCTTTGCCTCTTAGCACGGAGCAAACCGGGACGGTTCGCTTATGCTGGCACCGTCCCCGAAATCACGCGGCTTTCTCACAATCAACGCCGGCACGCTGATACGCCCGCTCGCCGCACCGCTCGCCCTTCAGGCGTGTCGGCGTAAGCGAAGCGTCCCGCTTTGCCTCTTCAGTACGGAGCAAAGCGGGACGGTTCGCTTACGCTGGCACATTCCCAAAATTACGCGGCTTTCTCAAAGCCCCGGCAAGCCCTACGAGGCTTGCCGGGCTATAATCCGATGGCCCCTCCCGGCTTCGGGGCGCAGACCTAATGTCATTGTCAGCTGACGTTGAACAACCTACGAAGCTGGCCGCATGAAAACGCCGAAAAAACAACAATTCCAGCTCCGGTAGTATAAGTGCGTGCTTTCTGACAACGAATGACTTAGCGTTCCGCAGGAATTCCGTTATGACGCAAGAAGCTCTTTCGAAGCTATCCTCGGTCGAAAACCCCGGCAGCAACGAACGCCCTGAAGTCGCGACGGAAGGAAACGACCTCGCTTACGAGCGAATACTCGTCCCGATTGATTTTTCTGAGCATTCCAAAAGCACCGTCTCGTACGCCACGAGATTTGCGGCCAGCCACAATTCCACGATTTACCTTCTGCATGTCTTCCAGATACCTGACTATGTGGTGACTCCGTATGCGCGTCGAAAACAGAACTGCGTTGAAGTCCAGTCGCAGATCGACTCTGCCGAGCAAGAGGCAAGGGAAACCCTCGAAATGTTCGCCCAAGAGCTGGCTACCAAGGGGATCAAAGTCCAGCCCCATTTGCGTGTGGGATATGCGTTTGATGAAATCGTTCTCATGGCGAAACATTTCGATGTTGATCTGATCGTCATTGGATCGCACGGCCGCGGCGGTATCAAGCGATTGCTGGTTGGCAGCACGGCCGAACGCGTCGTGGAACATGCGCCCTGCCCAGTTCTGGTGATCAAAGGTTCGCGATTTGAGAAACGCTCGGAATAAGCCGGTCCTCCGCGGCCTCTCTTGAATTAGACGAACCAAAGTTTCATGAGGAATCTTTTCATCCTGGCTCTGGCAATGGCAAGCTCAGTTTACGCTTCTACCGCCCTCAGCCAGACTACCGCAATCACTGGAATCGATATGTCCAAGCTTCCCGCAACCGAATTAAAAGAAAAATTGACCCCTGAGCAATATTACGTGACGAAAGAAAACGGGACTGAACCCCCATTCAGGAACGCCTATTGGGATAATCATGAGTCCGGAATCTATGTTGATGTCATTTCCGGTGAACCGCTCTTTACCTCAAAAGACAAATTCGATTCCGGCACCGGTTGGCCGAGTTTTACCAAGCCGATCGATCCAAACGTAGTAGTTGAAAAAAAGGATGGTACTCTCGGGACGGAGAGGACGGAGATCCGCAGCCTGAAGAGCGATGCGCACCTCGGCCATCTCTTCGATGACGGGCCGGCTCCTACCGGAATGCGATATTGTATGAATTCCGCTTCGCTCCGTTTCATTCCGGTCGAGAAACTTCAAGAGCAAGGCTATGGCGAATACCTGAAACTCTTCAAGTAGAAGAGGGACGCCAAATATCTCGGTCTATCGTACCTATGAAGATCACTTCAGCACTATTGCTACTTGCTTGTTTTACAACCTTGGAGAGAGTTTCTTTTGCGCAAATGAACGATACAAAATCTTCGCCGAAACTGGAGTCGGCAGTTTTTGGCGGCGGCTGTTTCTGGTGTCTTGATGCTCAGTTTAAGCTGGTTAATGGAGTCAAATCGGTCCTTTCCGGGTATGCTGGAGGAACGACTAAAAACCCGAGTTACGAGCAGGTTTGTAGCGAAACAACCGGGCACGCTGAAGTAATTCAGGTGCAATTTGATCCCGCTGTCGTCAGCTACGAAGATTTGCTTCGCAAATTCTTTCGCGCTCATGACCCAACGACTTTGAATCGGCAGGGAGGAGACGTGGGGACTTCCTACAGATCGATCATCCTCTACAAGGATGAGAATCAAAAAGCGATTGCCGAAAAGGTCAAGGCCGAAGCGCAAAAACAGTGGCCGGATCCGATCGTGACCGAGCTTGTGCCTCTCAGCGCATTCTACAAAGCGGAGGATTATCATCAGGACTACTTTGCTAAAAACCCTGACCAGGGCTACTGCCGAGTGGTCGTTGCGCCGAAGGTCAAAAAGTTCGAGAAACTGCTGCAGGAACAGAAACAGTAAACGAAGTGGGCGCTTTGCCTATGACCCTCTGATTGGCGGACCGTCTCGGTTTGCTGCAGGTGATAAGCGAACCAATCCGGCTTGGTTCCTCTGGCAGGCGAGCCGTCCCGGTTTGCTCAGCGATTTGAGAAGGCACCAAGCGGGACTCTTCGCTACATGGACTTCACGGCGAGAACGACTATGCTATCGCACATGAAACTCCTATTTGCAGCACTTCTCGTGTTGGCCGGCCTGGTCATGGTCGTCAAGAGCGGTTTCAAATCAGCGGACCAATGGCAGACTCAAAATCGGGGACGCTATTCCTGCCGTGGCCGCGACAGACCAGGATGGAAAACTGGTTCATCTGGCCGAGGTCGCCAGCAGCGGGTACACTCTGGTCTATTTTTATCCAAAAGCGATGACTCCCGGATGTACGGCCCAAGCTTGCAGCCTGCGCGACGCCTACGCTGACCTCCAAAGCAAAGGGGTCAAAGTTTTTGGTGTCAGCCTCGATACAGTCGATTCACAGAGAAAATTTCGTGAGAAGGAACACTTGCCATTCGTGTTATTGTCGGATCGGGAAAAGAAAGTGACCTCTGCATTTGGCGTACCTCTTCTCCTGAATAGCCTCGCAGCGCGTCAGGCCTATTTGTTCAAGGACGGCAAACTGGTCTGGATGGATACAAATGCGTCAACCGACAAGCAGGCGCGCGATGTGCTGGACGTGTTGGCGCAATCAGCCTGATCGGCATTGTTAACTGTCTCGCCGTCTTTCCAAATCCTTTGGCGGCCAAATTCTATTCGAGGATGCCTCGCTGCAAGTGAATCGTGGCGATCGGATCGCGTTGATCGGACCGAACGGTGCCGGAAAAACGACCCTTTTATCGATTCTATTGGAATTGGACGACGCCGACGTTGGCGAAGTGGCATTTGCAGCGCGGGGTAAAAGTCGGGTTCCTTCCGCAGGAAAGCGCTCCGGTCACTGACGAAACCGTGCTGGACGTGGCCACGGCTTTGCCTCGCGATCGAAGATCGAAAGACCAGGAACTGCTAGACAACGACGTTGCATTCTCTTCTGATCTCCAACAGATCGAAGCGAAAGCCAAACGTATCCTCAAAGGTTTGGGCTTTCGGGAAACTGATTACTCGCGCCAGGCCAAGACCATGAGCGGTGGATGGATCATGAGAGCGCATCTCGCACGTCTGCTGGTGGCAGAACCGGATTTGCTTCTTCTCGATGAGCCAACGAACCATCTCGATCTGGAATCGCTTGTCTGGCTGCAGAGTTATCTTGAGTACTTATTCCGGGCGCGATTCTCCTCATCTCGCACGACCGGTCTTTCTTGAATGCCCTCGCCGAGCGAATCGTTGAGATCGATCAACGGAAACTGATATCGTACCGCGGCAATTACGACGAATATGTCGCTCAGAAAGCCGCGCGCCAGGAACAGGTTCTGGCTGCCTACAAGAACCAGCAAAGAGAAATTAAGCGGCTGCAAACTTTCATCGATCGCTTTGGGGCAAAAAACACCAAAGCTTCGCAAGCCCAGAGCAAGCGTAAACAAATCGATCGGATGGACAAAATCGAGGCGCCGGACTCCGCTGAACGACAGGTGGCTTTTCGTTTTCCGCAGCCGGAACGGAGCGGACGAAAGGTGATCGAACTTAAAGCGGTCCATCACGCCTACGGTCAAAACGTCGTTTACCGGGATCTCAATTTTATCGTCGAACGAAACCACCGCACCGTCCTTGTCGGCCCGAATGGTGCGGGCAAATCGACGTTGTTAAAGCTCCTGGCCGGGTGTTTTGCCCATCCAAGGTGGATCGCGTGAACTTGGGCATAACGTTCATGTTGGCTATTGTTCTCAACACCGAGTTGAGACTCTGAATCTCGACCATTCGGTTTTGGAGGAAGCATCCGATTGCGGGAAACAAGTGCCGGAACAGACAGTGCGGACATTGCTCGGAGCGTTCCTGTTTCGCGGTGACGAGGTCTTTAAAAGGGTCAGCGTGTTGAGCGGCGGGGAGAAAAGCAGACTGGTCCTGGCAAAGCTGCTACTGAACCCGCCAAATCTTCTGCTGATGGACGAACCGACGACGCATCTCGATATGGCCAGCATCGACGCCTTGGTTCAGGCGCTCCGGCAATACGATGGAACGCTGGTCTTCATCAGTCATGATGTCTACTTTCATCAAATCGATTGCCTCTTCAGTTTTGCATGTCCGAGGTGGAGTATTGACGTTCTATTCAGGCAACTACGATTATTACCTCGAAAAGACCGGAACCGAATCTGCCGTGGCAGGGCTGGTCGCGGACGGGAAATCGATCGTAGCCGAGAAAAGTTCAGGATCTGCTCCAAAGGTCAGGGAACAAAAGCGTTTGGAAGCTGATGCGCGCCAAAGCCGTTCCCGCGCCAAACAAGAACTTCAAAGGGACCTGTCCACCATCGAGAAGAGAATCCTGGAACTCGAACTTCGTCAAAAAGAGCTAACCGGCTTTTTGGAGCAGCCCGACCGGGCCGAGAGCTCTGTGCACCCAGCGCAGACCGGCAGGGAGCTGACCACGCTCGCGCAGGAACTGGAATCGCTCTCGCTGGAGTGGGAACGCCTGGTCGACATCGCGCAAAACATTTGAGGGCTTAAGGGCCGCCCGAGCGGGCACACCGAAAGCTGTAAGCAAAGTAAGCGAACCATCCCGGTTTGCTCGCTCGAAGAAGCAAAGCGGGACGCCTCGCCTAGCAAGTCTTACTGTGTCAACACCACGATCGATCTCGGTTTGACCAGGTATTTGGAACCGATGACCGTGACTTCGCTTCCGGGCGCCAAGAATATCTTCCGGAGATTCAAAGCTGGTATCCACGACGCGGCTCCAGGGTTTTTGCAATCCATCGAAAATCGTGAAATTCAAGCGGCTCGGTATACGCGTTGATCATGACGTAAAGGTCAAGATCTTGCTGTGATTTGCCGCTGAGATAGTACGCTAGACTCTGGGAATGATAAGACAGATCGGTCGTTGGTCCGACGCCGCGCCATCGGATCTCTTCTCGCCAGAATCTACTCCGGCAAATACTCGGATGCGCTTTTCGAAAGGCAATCATTAGCTTGAAGAAACGGAAAATATCCGAATATTTGCGAAGGCGCTCCCAGTTCAACCAAGTCGTTTCGTTGTCTTGATTGTATGGATTATTGTTGCCGCCCTGGGTGTGCAGGAACTCGTCGCCGGCAGCGAACATCGGTATTCCGTTAGAAAGCATCAGCAGGCAAAAGAAATTTTTCGCCTGGCGTTTCCGCAGGGCAATGACATCGGAGCGTCAGACCTTCATCCCCTTCCAATCCGCAATTCCAACTATAGTCATCTGCCGGTCCGTCGGTGTTTTGGTGGCCATTGGCGTCGTTTTTGCGTTCGTTGTAGGAGACCAGGTCGTAAAGCGTGAGCCCGTCGTGAGCAATAATGTAGTTGATGCTGTAAAATGGGCGACGCGCTTCCTCGATCCGGTCCGGGAAAAGATCGTCGCTCCCGTACAGTCGACGCATCACTGGCGGCACAAAGCTGAGATCTCCTCGGACAAAACGGCGAACATCATCGCGGAACTTACCGTTCCACTGGTGCCAGAACATGCCCGGAAAGCTTGTTCCTAACTGGTAAGCTCCGCCGGCATCCCATGGTTCAGCGATTAGCCGAGCCCGGCTTAAGATGGGATCGGTGCGTATCGCAGAGAGCAACGGCGGGATCATCCCAATCGATCGAACCGTCCTCGGATCGAGTAAGGATGGACGCCAGATCAAAACGAAACCCGTCCACATGCATTTCGGTGACCCAGTATCGCAGACTGTCCAGAATGAGATTGCGTATAAAGGGGTCGGCACAATTCAGAGTGTTACCGGTACCGGAAAAGTCGGCATACGGATGCGCAGGATCATGCGTCAGGAGATAGAAGCTTGCATTATCAATCCCTTTGAAGGAATAGGTGGGACCCAAATGGTCCGCCTCTGCGGTGTGATTGTAGACCACGTCGAGAATGACTTCGATTCCCGCGGCGTGGAGAGCTCTTACCATTTCCTTGAACTCAGTGTGTGCGTCCTCCGGTTTCGATGCGTAGGTGAGGTGGGGTGAGAAGAAATTCAAAGTCATGTAGCCCCAATAGTTACCTTCCTGCGGATCAAATTGATGAACAGGCATCAACTCCACGATAGTGACACCCAATTCCTTGAGGTAGGGGATCTTCTCGATCAAACCTGCGTAGGTTC
Source organism: uncultured Verrucomicrobiae bacterium (assembly GCA_963742335.1). GTDB lineage: Bacteria > Verrucomicrobiota > Verrucomicrobiia > Chthoniobacterales > JAFAMB01 > JAFAMB01. The sequence continues at coordinate 19,975 of CAVULL010000030.1, read as the reverse complement.
CGCGAACTGGTTCAGCAACCTCGCTGGAGCGGCTCGCGGTGAATCCTCTGACGTGGACCTCGTAGATGATAGCGTCCGAAAAATGCAGCGGCGATTTGTCATCTTTCCAATCAAAATCCGGTGCCCGAAAACGAAAAATCCCGAGAGGGGCCTGGCCTGCATTCGTTCCAGGTCGCTTCGCCGCGTCGCGACTAAAGGAAGGCGGGAAGTAAACTCCTTTCGCATAAGGGTCGAGTAGTAATTTTTCTGAATCGAAAGCGTTCTTATAATTTACGCCGTTGTCCTTGGGACCATTGACCCGATAGGCGTACCGGCTTGCGCCAAGGAGATCGTTCTCTTTCAACCTGCAATGCCAAACCCGTTTAGTCTTATGGCTCAATGGTTCTAACCAGACCTCCATTGCCGGTGTGACATGGTTGTCCTCGCTGAAAAGAAGGAGCGTGACTTCCTTCGCATTCTTGGAGTAAAGCGCGAAATTGTAGGCGTTTTCCTCCGGTAGGTAAGTTACTCCCAGTGGCATGGGAGAACCTTCAAACGAAGGCCAATTAACGACATTTGGTTCCCATTGACCCTTGTTCATTTCTGCTTTGCGAGCGTATGACGTTTAACGCCAGATGAGCGCGGGGTCAATTGCACAATGTTTGTGCTTTCGCCCGTTAAACTCTTTTGGAACTTTTTCAAGTCTATTTGAAGCTGGATAAAGTCGCTTACCTGGTTGGGTACATAAATGGAACACGACAACTATCGGTTCGCCCTCCTATCCGATGTGCAGTTAATTCGCTCGCGAGCTGGATGAGGAGGCTTGGATCCATCTTGCCAGGTTACTGGAGTTCTCTTGTACCAAGCCGGAGTGGATCCTGCTTAGCTTTGCGGCCGGAACCTTGACGCGCACCTTGGTTCTTGCTGCGCCCCATAGGTTCAACGTTCCCCTTGAGATCATCTGCTTGCACGGAGGATCCGACATGGTCGACGCATTACGATTGTTCCAATTAGCGATCGGCAAGGCCCAATCCCTCGGGGCGTGCGAACTTTATTGCAGCCTTCCGGAGAATTGCCCCGAGACATCCGTCCTCTCTGCGGCCCGTTTTTGCAGATGGAGGAAGGTTGTCCAGTTCGAATGCGACGATCCTGTCGATCTGGAAGTGCCGGGGTATCGTTCCGTCGAAGCCAGTCATTTTGAGCGAGCCCAGATCATCTCACTCATCGAGAAAACATCGCAGCATTCCCCTGACATCCAGATTGAATATTATCGACAGCGGTTCGGCGGAATTGCAGACGCGGAAATGACGCTGCAAATGATTGAGTCGATGAGCTACGACCCGTCCTGGTGGCGGGTGGCTCTTACGCCAGAGGGTGATTCAATTGGAGTCATCTTACCAGTAATTGCCTTCGGGGAAGCAACCATTGGTTTCATTGGCGTCCTTCCAGCGTACCGCGGCCGGAGCATTGCCTCGTTCCTGCTCGCCGAGGCGTGGTCGGTACTCAAGCCGCAGGGGCATTCAATCCTGTTTGCGGAAGCTGATGAAAAAAATCTTTCCATGCATCGTGCGCTGACCAAGAATCATTTCGGTCGTCGAGCTCAATTTCAGGAATGGAGACTGGAACTCCCCGTTCAGGGCGTAAATTTTACCGGCGCTTTTGGCGGGTGAGATGATCGCGTCAGGGGAGATGAATCGCCCCGGCTCGAAACAGATGTGCCACGCTCTTTGGATGGCTGGACGTTCAGCGTGTCAACCGCAAAAGCATACTCCATGGCGGTCTCTTTCAGCCTGTCGAATCGACCACTCTCGCCGCCGTGACCAGCGCCCATGTACGTTTTCAAGAGCAGGATTCGATTTTGATGCTGCAGCGTTCGTTGCTTAGCCACCCATTTCGCTGGTTCCCAGTAACTGACGCGCGGATCGTTCAATCCAGCGGTGACCAACAAATTTGGGTATTGTTTTTCAATGACATTATCGTAGGGCGAGTAAGATGCCATGTAGTCGAAGTATTTCGGAGTTTCCGGATTACCCCATTCTTCGTACTCGGTCACAGTGAGCGGCAGGGAGGGATCTGACATGGTGTTCAGCAAGTCAACGAACGGGACGGCCGCGATAACAGTGGTGAAGAGGTCCGGACGGATGTTCATGACCGCGCCCATCAAGAGCCCTCCTGCACTTCCGCCCAGAATCGCCACCCTTTTCGGCGCTGCGTAGCGTTGATCGACTAGATGCTGGGCGCAGCAAATAAAGTCCGAAAAGGTGTTCTTTTTCTTCAGGAGTTTCCCATCTTCATACCAGGTGCGACCTAGTTCTCCGCCCCCGCGAATATGCGCAATAGCGAAAACAAACCCTCGATCAAGCAGGCTGATCGCGCTGGAGTTGAAATCTGCGTCTGAGCATATCCCATAGGCGCCGTACCCGTAGAGCAACAGAGGTGCGGTGCCATCTTTTTTAAAGCCCTTTTTGTAAACAAGTGAGATCGGGATTTCGACGCCATCTTCCGCCTTGGCAAAGATGCGCTCCGAACTATAATCATTCTTTTTGTATCCGCCGAGCACCGTCTTCTCTTTGCGGAGTTCTTTCTTTCGAGAGGTCATATCGTAGTCGATGACCGAATCCGGCGTGACAAACGAACTATAATTAATCCTGACTATATTAGTAGTCGAATACCGGGTTCCGATCGAGCGACACCTCGTAGGCAGGTTCATCGAAATTAATTTCGTGCGATTCCCCGGATTTAAGATCGTAGACCCGAATCGCCGGAAGCCCTTTCAATCGTTCTGAGATGGCCAGATAGTTCTCGAAAGCGTCTACGCTATCAATTTTGACTTCCGGATCATAAGGGATGAAGTCCTTCCAATTTTCTTTTCCGGGCGAAGCAACTGGGGTCTCGACTATTTTGAAATTCTTGGCATTTTCGTTCGTAACGATAAAAAAACGATCACCGTGATTTTCGACATAGTAGAGGAGATCATTCTCGCGCGGACGAATCAGAGTTAAATCTCCGTCAGGTCGATCAGCATCGAGGAAACGGACTTCGCTGGAGAGTTCACTCTCGACCGAAACAAAGATCAGTTTCTCATTGCGTGACTTGGAGATCTCGAGAAAGAAACGATCGTCTTTTTCCTCGTAGATCGTCGAATCTTGATCGACGCTTCTTCCCAGAACATGTCTGAGAGCTTTGTACGGCCGATGGGCGTCATCAAGTTGATCGTAGAAGATGGTCTTGTTGTCGTTGGCCCATGCTAAAGAGTTGCTGCAGTTTTTAATTTCATCCGGCAGCAACGCGCCTGTCTCGAGAGATTTGATCCGGAGGACATAAGTTTCACTCCCGTTTGTATCCGTAGAGTAAGCGAGAAGCTTATGATCCCGGCTAACGCTCAATGATCCGATCCGAAAGTATTTCTGCCCCTTGGCCAGCTCATTCTCGTCGAGAAGCACCTCTTCCTTAGCGTCAAGGCTCCCTTTCTTGCGACAGTAAATCGCATACTGTTTCCCTGTCTCTGTTCTGGAGTAATAGAAAAAGTCATCCAGCTTTTCGGGAACCGAAACATCGCTTTCCTTGATCCTTCCACGCATTTCATTGTAAAGCGTTTCCTGCAGTTTCCCGATATGTTTTAAGGCGCTCTCAGTGTAGTGATTTTCGGCTTCCAGATATTTCAAGACTTCCGGGTTATCCTTTTCCCGAAGCCAGAAAAAGTTATCATTCCTCGTTTGGCCGACCTCATTGATTGCATGCGGTTTTTGCGGTGCCTGCGGTGGATTTGCGCTGGCCAACACGAGAGTCGGAACCAAGAGCGAGCCGGTGACAACTGAGCGACTGAAAGACATAAGGTAGGAGTCCTCGAACGACTTAGCCGAAAAAGCAAGCGGGCCATGGTCAAAGATTGAATAGGCCGATTCCTGCGGGTAAGCGCCCCTCTACCTTGGATGTGGCGGCGTTGTTGTTGGACCCGCCGCAGAAGGCGGAGTTGGAGATCGAGTAGCACTCGGGTTCATCCGCACGACGTAGGTTTCGCTGACCTTGTCATGCCATGCCGCGAGATCCCGATTGAACAGAATCCAGATGAATCCGAGACCGAGAGGAATCAGCGAGAGTACACTTGATAACGCCCGAATCAGGGCTCCCGAATAGTCGCCAATCAGGGAAGTGCCATCTGGTTTCTGGACCTGAAGATTTAATACGATCTCTCCCAGAGTCGAACTTCTCCAGACAAACATCGCGAACCGATAAAGCACCCATGCTGGAATAGTGGCATGAGTCAGATGAAGCGAAGAAAGGATCGCGTAAAGAACCGTCAGATCAATGATGTTAGCGCAAAGGCGAGGAAGAAAATGGGCCCGCGGCGCGGCAATGACGGTTGCAGGCTGGACGCTAGGAAGAGCCAGCGGACTCACAGGCGCGGCCGGCGGAGAGACCGCGTCACCGGCGTGGTCAGTCGTTGGAAGCATCGGCTGCGGCACGTTTGATCGATAGCGGTCGACCAGATAAATCGCGAATGTCCCAAGGCCCAGTAGCGAGACCACTCCACCCGCAATGAATCCAACGACCGGTATGCAATAAAGTACCCAGACCACCATGGTCCCGATGCTAATCCAGATGTAAACAGCATCGGTGCGTGCAGCGACTTTCGGAGCGACTCGTTTCCCGATCCAATAGAAGACCGAGGTGCAACCAAATAGATTGAGTATGAAAAGAGCAAGGGCTAAAAACGGAAGAGCGATGATTCCAATCACTGTGATGGCCAGGAGAAATGACAAGAGCGCACCGCCGAGTATGACGGCGAGACCCGCTAAAAGTGAGGGGCCTGGCCGATCTCGGATGATGACGTCGGTTCCGGCGAAGAGCTTTGGAAAAATCAGCCCAAGCACCAGACTAACGATCAACAGGATGATTGCCAACATCCAGCTCAGGAACGAAGAGGGTGACATGGGCCGGAGTTGGACGGCGTTGATCAGCCCTTCCTTAATCACGGGCACCAGAGGCGAATAGGCATTTAGCGCGACGCGTTCGCCATTCGAAGTCAGTTCCTGTTCGTCCCTTATTTCCGACGCCACCGAGACGTAGTCGCCGTTCGCAACCGCGCCCGAGTTAAAGCTCAGGTTGGAGCCAATCGTAACGAGATCCCCGTTTACCGCTCCGGCAAATGTCGCCTTGCTCCCGATAAGGACGAGGTCACCGTTCACGGTTCCGTCGATTACCCCGTGGCCGCCGATAAGAATCACAGCTCCGTTCGTCGATTCCCCGGCGTTCAGTTTGTAGGACCCCCCGGTCACAATCGTATCGGCGCCCCCTTTGGAGTGTTTATGGCTTTCTGCTTGCACTTCAGATAGCGCGAGACAGGCCAGTAAACAGGTCAGCAGGGATCGGGTGAAGTAATTCATTTTCGGGTGCTCGCCAGATGGTGAATTGCGGATGCGCTCGCAATCAGAAGGATGTAGCTGAGGACGACGGCAGTCGCTAGCAGGCCGAGAACTGAAAAATCGAAAATTTTCGCTTGGAACAATGCGGCTTTTGCGGCGTCCAGCAGCAAAGGAACAAGATTCAAGAGGGCTGAAGCGCCTGGGACCTGAGAAGCGAATTGAGCCGGTTTAACTACCAGCAAAAGCCCCAGGATAAACAGGGAAATTCCGAGAGCGAATGAGCGCACCAGATCGGTTCGCTCTTTAAAGCGGCGCACCCACCAAGGCCGGCCTGCCCGTTCGTGAATCTTCTCCATGACCCTGGGTAAAAGCGTCGCGGGGGCTTCCAAGTCTCGAAGACTCTCTAACTCCTCCTCAAGCCAGTCCTTGTTGGGGTCGCTCATTTCGTAACAAGTTTTTTCAAAGTTTTCCGTCCTCGATGGATATCGGACTTTACCTTGGCCAGTGATACTTGGAGTTTTGCCGCGATCTCCTCGTAGCTCATATCCTGAAAATGGAATAGTACGAGAGGGACACGCTGGGCATCAGGAAGTTTTCGCAGAGCCAGTTCCAACGCTTCGTTCCGGTCGCATTCTCGTTCGACTTCCGTCCCGATTTCCATCGGTTCAGCTTGTTCCGAAAAAAAACGCCATCGGACGCGGTAACGATTGAGATGATTGATCGATAGGTTCGTGGCCACAGTTTTAAGCCATCCCCCGACCGTGCCGCTCTCTCGCAACTCCTTAAAGCGCGGGTAGGCCTTAATGAATACTTCTTGGGTAATGTCCTCCGCGTCAGTCAGGTTGCCAACAATCCTGGCGGAAACCGAAAATACCATGTTTTGGTAGTTCCGGATCAGCATTTCAAACTCCTCTTCCTCCGCCATTTCTCTGTCTGACCCAATACCCGCCCGATCATGGAATTGGGACAGGGAGAGCGTTGCGGCTGCGATCATGTTAGCGCGAAGCCTTCGAGTGCTCGACTAAAATACCGAGATGCCCGTGGACCGTAGAACTGAACCAGCTGCCTGATTCCTGATTTCCTGCCTTTCCTCCGGCGGCTTGAAATGGATGTCGTTGCTTTTCATATCTTTTTTTTGAGTTTCAGTAACAGGACACCGACCGGGTACGAAAAGTTGCACAACTTCTCCCAATACCGCTTCCGAGCGCGAAAATTTCACGAGCGCTTTGGCTGGTGAGGTTTCGCGCTGAAGGCACGCCTTCAACTGTCCGTCGGATCCCCTTTTTGCGGCCAAAGGTTTCGTTTGACGCCCGGGGATTTGCGGATATAGCCTTCCCCGCAAATCCAGGTGAGGTGGCTGAGTGGTCGAAAGCGGCGCTTTGCTAAAGCGCTGTACCTCAAAAGGGTACCGAGGGTTCGAATCCCTCCCTCACCGGTGTTTTCAGACCCATTTCACACCGCTCCAAAGGCTTATCAAAGGGCGGCTTACTTTTTCGAAGGCGAATCTTAGCGCGACTTATGCCCTTCTCTTACAAAAGCCCGTGTCGCTTTAGTCACCAACACATTTAGGCAAGAAGGGTTGCCTCACTCTTCTTGCCAGATCGAGGTTCGCGTTTATCGGCCCTACGTCGCCGGTACTCACCGACACTCCCTTTTCTAGCAGCCGTTTGTGGAGCGCCTCCACGAACTCCATTGTATAGAAGTAACTGCTTCCGGTTCTGCCCAGGTGTAACACTGAGGCAACGTTTGGATGACGAACACTGGCTGCCGCACGCGCTTCACGCAAAAAACAAAGCAGCGCTGACTCCTTACCGAGATGCCGCTCGCTAATGATCCCGCAGCCGGTCAACGAAATTGCCTGGGCGGCAGACCGCGCAAAAAAATATAGGGGCGTTCCGCCCTGCACGTGGTCGAATATATTTATTCAAATTTATTCCAAATACCTTTCTTTATAGCCGTTCTAAAGCGGTCTTCTTTCGATGTTTATTTAAATGGAGTGTCGCTTGTAGTTAGTTCCTTTACGAGAGAGTAGAGAGCCATCAAACCAATAGAAGGAGCGAGAGCGTTTTCAAATGAGTAGCAGTCGTCGTCAGTTTATCAAGATTGGCAGTTTCACCTTAGGTTTTATCGCGCTGGTCGGGTCGGCCGGGCGACTATTTGCCATCCCCAGAAGGTCAAATCCGGTTTGGGACGGCGTCGTAGGGGTCTGTACAGTGACCTGTCCGGTTTGCAAGACCAAGACGCAGCAAGCGATGTCGAGCGAGGCTCCAAAAGGCATCTATCACTGCCCGAAATGTTTGACCTGGTTAAAGCCCAAGCCGGGAGACCACTGCATTTATGATTCCTACGGCTCGGTCAACTGTCCTCCGCTGCAAATCAAGGTGCGGAAGGGTAAGGGGCTGCCGATCTAGGGGAGCCCGAACAATCTTTTAAAAGTTTTAGAGAGAGAAGCGAGGAGAGAAAACAATGGCTAATGAGATCATCGCCGAAAACACGCTGCCGGGCACCTCCGACACCGTGTGGGATATTGGCTATGGCGGAGGCTCGACCAGTCTCGAAGGTTTTGCCACCGATATCAGCCTAAATCGTGGCAATACGGTCAGTTTTAAAATCAACACGGCCCTTACTTACCAGATCAATATCTACCGGATGGGTTATTACCAGGGCTTGGGGGGTCGCCTGGTCGCCTCTTCAACTGGTTCCCCAGGGGGCGTAACTATCCTGCACAATCCCGCCCCCCAGCCGGCGCCGCTCACCACCGCAGCGACCGGGCTAATCGATGCGGGCAACTGGAGTGTGTCGGCCACCTGGGCCGTGCCCTCGACCGCCGTCTCAGGGGTCTATATCGCTCACTTGATCGCCGGTAGCGCCGAGAATCATATTCCTTTCGTGGTCCGCGACGACGCGGGCACCCATGACATCGTTTTTCAAACCAGCGACCCCACCTGGCACGCCTACAACGGATGGCACGGCAACAGTCTTTATGGCGGCGGCGGCCCCGCTAGTGACGGCCGGGCCTACAAGGTGAGCTACAACCGGCCCATCGCCACCCGAGACAGTGTCGGCACTTACGCTGGCCCCCAGGATTTTCTGTTCGGGGAAGAAATCGCCGCCATCCATTGGCTGGAGGCCAACGGCTACGACGTGTGCTATATGGCCGGGGTTGATACCGATCGGCTGGATCCGACCGGCCAAGCGGCGCAATTTGCCAATTATAAGGTCTTTATTTCTTGCGGCCATGACGAGTACTGGAGCGGGAACCAGCGCAAAAACGTGGAGGCGGCGCGCTCTAAAGGCAAACATTTAGCCTTCTGGAGTGGGAATGAGGTTTTCTGGAAGACGCGGTGGGAGGCCGATGCGAACGGGACCAATTACCGGACACTGGTTTGCTACAAGGAGACGCGCGACTATCCCTCGCATTTAGACCCGCTGGACCCGGGAACGGTGACCTGCACCTGGCGAGATCCGCGCTTTGGAGCAAACGCCGGCCAGCCTGAAAACGGGCTGACCGGGACAATTTTCCAGGTGGACGATTTTCGGGAGGACCAGATCCTGATTCCTTTCCCGATGACGAAATTGCGCTTCTGGCGCAATTGTGCCATTGCCGGCACGACGTTAGGAAAGCTGGTACCACACTACCTGGGTTACGAATGGGACGAGTCGCCCGATAATGGGTTTCGGCCGCAGGGACTGATAAAGCTTTCCTCGACCACCCTCTCGGTTGATACCTATTTATTGGACTACGGCGTAAATGAGGGCCCTGGAATCGCCACCCACAGCCTGACTCTCTACAAGCATTCGAGCGGCGCTATCGTCTTTGGGGCCGGCACCGTGATGTGGTCCTGGGGTTTGGATCCAAACCATGACCCGGACCTGCGCGACTCCACCCAGACCCCGGTCGATCCCAACGTTAAACAGGCGATGGCGAATCTGCTATTCGACATGGGCGCGACCGCGGGCAACCTGCAGGGCCTGGTGCCGCCCACCGCCTCGGGTGATCAAGTGGCTCCCACCGTCACTATTTCATCTCCGGCCAGCGGAGCCAGTCTCCCGCAGAACCAAGGTGTTACGATTACCGGCACCTCCAACGACACTGGGGGCGGCATTGTCGCCGGAGTGGAGATTTCAACTGACGGCACGACCTGGCACCCCGCCAGTACCACCTCCTTTAATAGCTCAACGGGCAGTATCACCGGCTGGACCTATAATTGGTCCCCAGCGGTCGCCGGCAGTGTAACTATCAGCGCCCGGGGGATCGATGACAGTCTAAATATCGGCGCGGCGGTTAGCGTCACGGTTACCGTTACAGGTTCCTCCAGTGTCAGCCTCTTTAGCGGCCTGACGCCCAGCACCATCTCGGTCAATGATCCCAATTCGGTTGAACTAGGGGTCGCGTTTTCCAGCACTCAAGCCGGCACCATTGCCGCTATCCGCTTCTATAAGGGACCCTCCAACACCGGGACTCACACGGCGCATCTGTGGACATCCACCGGCACCCTCTTGGCCAGTGCCACCTTTTCAGGTGAAACCTCAAGTGGCTGGCAGCAGGCTAATTTCACGAGCCCGGTCGCCATTAGTGCGGGCGTCAGCTACGTCGCCTCCTACCATACTCCGGGCAATTACCCGGCCGATGCCAACTATTTTACTGCGCCCCGTTCGGTCGGCCCGCTGAGCGCTCCCTCAAGCGGCAACGGCCTTTACACCTATGGGACCGGGGTTGTCTTTCCCTCCAGCACCTTTTCGGGCAGTAACTACTACGTTGACGTGGTCTTTAATCCCGGAGGAGGCGGAAGCCCTCAGCCGCCGGTTGCCAATAATGACAGCGGTATCGTGGCGAGCGAAAATACGGCCGCTCCAGATTGCGGCCGCTACCTTGCTCGGCAATGACACCGATCCGGCTGGGCTAGCCATTTCACTCAACACTGTCACTTCCGGCACCGGGGGAAGCGTCTCCTTAAGCGGGACCACGGTCACATTCACCCCAACCGCTAATTACACCGGGCCGGCCAGTTTCACCTACACCATTAAAAACTCGGCCGGTTTGATTAGCAGCCCCGCGACTGTTTCAATCACGGTCAACGCTCCCGCGGCGCCTGTGGCCAACAACGACAGCGGCTTTGTGGTGACCGAGAATCTGGCGCTTGCGATTGCGGCCAGCGCCTTGCTCGGCAATGACACCGATCCGGCTGGGCTAGCCATTTCACTCAACACTGTCACTTCAGGCACTGGGGGAGGCGTCTCCTTAAGCGGGACCACCGTCACATTCACCCCATCGGCTAATTACACCGGCGCGGCCAGTTTCACCTACACCATTAAAAACTCTGCCGGCTTGATCAGCGCCCCGGCAACCGTTTCCCTAACGGTTGTTGCGCCCGGGACTTCCTCCAGCCTCTTTAGCCCCACTGACACGCCGGCAACCGTTACGGTTAATGATCACGGCGCGGTGGAGCTCGGGGTTAAGTTCACAAGTTCGGTGGCTGGTAAAATCACCGGGATCCGCTTCTATAAAGGCCCGCAGAACTTAGGGACCCACATTGGCAATCTGTGGAATACCGGCGGCACTCGTCTGGGCACCGCCACCTTCTCCGGAGAAACTGCCAGCGGCTGGCAGCAGGTCAATTTCGCCACTCCGGTCGCGATTCTGGCTAACACCACTTACGTCGTCTCTTACTACGCCCCTCTGGGGCTCTATTCGGCCAATGGCAACTACTTTGCCAATGCCCACGTGAATGGCACCCTGACGGCCTCGGCTAACGCTGGCGTGGCGGGCGGTAACGGAGTCTACGCCTACTCGGCCGCCAGCAAATTCCCCAACAGTACCTTTAACGCCACTAACTACTGGGTTGACGTGGTTTTCACGTCTCCTTGACGACGCCCCCCCGCGTTAAAATTTTTCGGCATAGCTTCCCCTTCCCTTGAGGGGAAGCGCTCGGAAAACTTCGGGCTTAAAACTGATGATATGACTGGGTGGAGGCAGCGCTGGATCTCGGGCTTGGTCACTTGCTCCGGCGAATGCCGGGCGGCATGTTTCAGATGGTCGGAGAGATGGGCTGGCAGCTGTCGCATGGTGAGCGCAGCCGGCTATTCATCGCCCGGGCGCTGCTGCAAGGAGCCGAGGTGGTCATTCTCGACGAAAGTTTCGCTGCGCTCGATCCGGAAACGCTTCAACGCGCGCTGCTTTGCGTGCTCGGACGAGCCAAGACCCTGGTTGTCATCGCCCATCCTTGAGAAGGACCGCGCTTACCTTTGGTATTTGACCTCTCCTGAGGTCAGCCGTGAATGGCACGAAGATAAGCATCGAAGGTTCCCGAGGGGACAGAGCAAATCGAGACGATTCGCCTACCAGCCACGACACAAGTTGGTGCAGGAAACGTTGTGACACCCTCGGGCGTCGTGTAGATTTTCTTCCGGAAGTGGCAACAATGTGTCAATGCGTGGTGGTGCGTCACCGTTCTGCATCGAAGGAGAAATAAATAAATGAAAAATGGCGCAACAAGTTCTGACCCGCTTTGGGGGCGAATGAGCAAGGGGTTAACGGTAGCGTTTATGTTTTCGGTTTGGTTGGTAGAGGCTCGTGGGGACGCTATAAGCGACCTGACCGCCAATTACAAAAAGGTGGATACGGCCTTGGCGAGCGCGATTGAGCGCGGGGATATAGAGAACGCACGAAACCTCTTAAAGCTTAGAAACGATGTCGCAAAAGAACTGGCGCAGAAGAAGAGTCTTCGGAGGGAAGCGAGCAGTTCGACCCCGACACCTGCGCTCAAGACGGCGCCCGTTGAATCGATAGTAATAGCGACGCCGAGTCCGCAGGTCAAAGAGAAATCGGAGCGGGAGCGAGCGCCTCGAGGCAAACAAAAAGCACGGTACGGACGCCACGATCGTAACGTGGACAACGAGGAAAAAGAGGAGTCCGGACCGAAAGCCAAGGTGAGTGCGACACCAACGCCGACACCCAGCGCGACACCCAGTGGAACGGATACCGACACGAGTTTAGAACGTTGGATGGGACCGAACTTCAACAACCCTCGTTAGTGCACCGTCTCCTGAATCCCTTGGGCTCCGCCGCAGGTCAGCTGGCTGTTTTTCAAGGCGCGGCGTCCCCGCTCGGCGCTCAAGTCAAGAAGCTGCGACAAAGTGCGCATGAACGCGCAAAAAAGCTGTTGCAAACGGAGAAGGCTGCTTTAATGCGGCTAATTTTTTTCGCAAAACTTTGCCTTCGAGTGCAAAAGGTTGTTCCGTGACCGTAAGATGGGACAAACACTCTTTGAGAAAGTATGGGAGGCGCACGCGATTCGCGAATTGCCAAACGGGCAAACCCAGTTGCTCATCGGCACTCATCTCATCCATGAGGTCACGAGCCCCCAGGCATTTGGCATGCTCCGGGATTTGGGCCTGTCAGTTCCGTATCCCCGCAGGACATTTGCGACGGTCGATCACATCGTTCCGACTGATCGACGCACAGAACCGTTTTCGGATCCGCTGGCAGATGAGATGATCAAGGAACTGCGCAAGAACTGCGCGCAATTTGGAATCACCTATTTTGGCATTCCCTCCGGCAAGCAAGGCATTGTTCATGTCGTGGGTCCTGAACAAGGTATCACGCAACCGGGAACCACTATCGCTTGTGGGGATTCACACACTTCGACACATGGCGCCTTTGGCGCAATCGCGTTCGGGATTGGTACGAGCCAGGTCCGTGACGTGCTGGCAACCCAAACAATGGCCATCGGCAAGCTGAAAGTGCGCCGAATCAATGTGAGTGGGAAGCTGCCAGCCGGAACCTACGCCAAAGATCTGATCCTTCATCTCATTCGCAAATTGGGCGTAAATGGAGGTAACGGATTCGCCTACGAGTACGGTGGCGAAGTTTTCGACGGATTTACGATGGAGGAGAGGATGACCGTCTGTAATATGTCAATCGAAGGCGGTGCCCGTATCGGGTACGTCAACCCGGATGAGACAACCTATGCCTATCTTAAGGGTCGTCCGTACAGCCCAAAAGGCAGCGAATGGGAAAAAGCAGTCGACCGCTGGAAATCGTACGTTTCAGATTCCGACTGTGTTTACGACGACGTTGTTGAGTTCGACGCTGCAGAGATTGAGCCGACAGTCACCTGGGGTATCAATCCTGGCCAGGCCGTTTTCATTTCAGAGCGCTTACCCGTACCCGAAACTGCAACTGAGGATCAGCGTGTATCACTCACAGAAGCCCTGGATCACATGAAATTGCGACCGGGGCAACCAATCAAAGGAACTCCAATCCAAGTCGCGTTTCTAGGCAGTTGCACCAACGGCCGGCTTTCGGACTTTAAGGAAGTTGCCAAATATCTCGAGGGCCGGCATGTCGCACGCGGCGTAAGGGCCATCGCCGTTCCTGGCTCCCAGATTGTGGGGGTCGCGTGCAAGAAATTGGGGATTGATCGGATCTTCACCGAAGCTGGTTTTGAATGGCGCGAGGCGGGTTGCTCCATGTGTCTCGCCATGAATCCAGATAAGCTCGTCGGCGATCAGCTTTGCGCCAGTTCCAGCAACCGGAACTTTAAGGGACGGCAAGGAAGTCCAACCGGCAGGACCGTGTTGATGAGTCCCGTCATGGTAGCGGCCGCTGCTATAGCGGGTGAGATCACAGATGCCCGGCAACTGTTTAACTCCTGATCAGTCTTTCGATTCAAAATAAGTATGGCCTTGAAAAAGATTCTCGAAGTGACCGGCACTTGCGTCCCAGCCGCCGGAGATGATGTGGATACGGACCGGATAATCCCGGCTAGATATTTGAAGTGCGTGACCTTTGAAGGTCTGGGCGAGTTCCTCTTTTACGACGTGCGTTTCGATGAAAATGGTCATCCGAAGAACTTTCCCTTAAATGACGTCCGATTCGATGGGGCGACGATCCTCATCGCTGGAAGAAATTTCGGCTGCGGCAGTTCGCGCGAACACGCTCCGCAAGCGATCTATCGTTATGGTTTTCGCGCGATCGTCGCAGAGAGCTTTGCTGAGATTTTCTTCGGAAATTCTACCACCTTAGGCATCCCTTGTGTCACGGTCTCACGGCATGACCTTGGCCAGATTCGCAAAATTGTCGAGGCAGAGCCGAAAAGTGAAATGACCATCGATTTAATCAAGGAAACGATCCGTCTTGGACCTGAAGAGTTCTCGGCCTCTATTCTCCCTAGTGCCCGGGATGCTCTCATTAATGGTCATTGGGATCCGATTGGCGAGCTGTTGGAAGCTCGCACATCGGTCGAAGAGCGAGTGGCGCAATTGTCGTACATGGCCCCTGCATAGCGGCAACTGCACTGCTTTCCGAAAGTTTTCCCGCAAGCGCGCCAACCTGCGGCCAGTTCCTGCAGAGGAGAGCGAGATGTCTCAAGGCCATCGCGGCAAGCGACAGGAAAATGCCAAGAGACCGCGAGGAGGCTGACCGGATCCAGCCGTAAGGAGTGGTAAGACAATATTGACCGCAGTGGCAGCACCTTGGAGAGCCGTTTCATTTAAGTGCCGCCACGGTGTGACTCAGAAAGGTCAGAATTTTTGGTGCCAGTCTCGCGTGCACTGCTTGTCGATCCACCCCCTCACGATCGACGCACAGGGGCACCCCGTTGGCCGAAAGATCAGACGTGCAGGAGTTGAGGAAAACAAAATGCCCTTCTCCCCCGTTGAGCTTGATAAGTGACGCATTTGGAAGCAGGGCTGCATATCGTCCCGCATGGTGTTCGAATGGCAGGAAATCATTGTCTTCGCAGCCGATCACCAACACCGGAACTCGCACTTTGGCCAACGACGCTTCGCTGTAGCCTGGGCCCGCGGCTGGATCCAGCACGACGACGGCTTTGATCCGCGGATCTTGATAGGACTCGGTGGCCTCGAGCGGAGCAGGAGGAAGCTCTCTGAGTTCCCTACCGTACTGACATCCCCGGTCGTTACTAGCAATCTCCGACCGACAGTAGGTACGCAAAGCTACTGGATCAAAGGTGGCTCCGCCGAGAGCGATGACGGCGGCGCCCCCCG
Source organism: uncultured Verrucomicrobiae bacterium (assembly GCA_963742335.1). GTDB lineage: Bacteria > Verrucomicrobiota > Verrucomicrobiia > Chthoniobacterales > JAFAMB01 > JAFAMB01. The sequence goes on along the minus strand of CAVULL010000030.1, from coordinate 4,619 downwards.
AGGAATGCGCCGATGGCAGCGATTCGAGTCGGATCGAAATATCTCGTCGCCTGAAAAGTCTCTCCTGCAGTATTTGACTGCGCGCAACTGCAGTCGCTGGAGACGTTTTGCCGTAAGCTAGTCGAGGAATCAATGAAAGCTCGTCGCACCCCTAACCGAATTGCCACCCGGTTCAAGCGCCGGCACAGATCGAAGAAAACCTTAGCGCCGCAACGGACGGAGAACAAAAAGAAGACAAGTTATTGCCTAAACCTTTGAAGAAAATCCTGCCTTCCCATAGGAACCTCCGACTGTTACTTTCCGCTAACGCCGGGCAGTCGAGTTGCTGAAACGCCCGCGCCGGTAAACAGGTCCTTTTTATTCTCAAGAAGATAATGACTAAAAAATCCGAAAATCAGCGGTTCAACCATAGGGTCTTCAAATAAACCTATTCCACCCCCTTTTCTCTCGAAGTTAGTTCTGGTTGAATTGAACTCTCCTACGGGGAACGCGGTGAATCCGGTGAACTCTGGAAGGGGGCGGGCCAGACGGAAGAAAAGGTCAAAACTATCCGCCGGGCCGAAGGAAAGGAAGCGGCCACCATTCTAGGAGCCAGTTTCGAGGGACCAACCCGAACTCTGCGGGTTCTACCCCAATACGTTCCTGGATATCACTGCGGTGTTCGAAAAAAAGCGCGCAGCCATGGACATGATGGGAGCGCAAGGCTACCTCCGTGAATGCCGCTCCCAGCGCGCTTCGCAGCGCGCCAACCGCGCACGCCGCATCTGCGGCGGCAAGGAGATCAAGTTTGCCGAAGCCTTCCAGCGGATCACCCCGACGGTTCTCAAAGGATTCTAAATGGATGAAATATTTCTTGTTTTGTACGGTGCTGCTTACGACCGTTTGGTCCCGGCCATAACAACCATGGCCGGATCCGCATCACCGATGGCCAAGGAATTCACCAGCGACATTTTGCAGCGAAGAGACCTTGCCTACGTGACGCACGGCGGTCCCAGCCAGACCCTTGACCTCTACGCCCCTAAAAGGCCGAAGCAGGTGCCCTTGATCGTCTGGATCCATGGAGGCGCCTTTCTCTTCGGCTCCAAAGAGGGATTCCCGGTCGAACCGGTTCCGCTCCATTTTCTGCTGGAGGGGTATGCCGTAGCGTCGATCAATTATCGCCTCAGCCCCGAAGCAGTGTTTCCCGCGCAGTTAGAGGATTGCAAAGCCGCCATTCGCTGGCTGCGGGCGCATGCCGATGAATTCGGCATCGATCCGAACCGGATCGGGGTCTGGGGCGCGTCTGCCGGCGGAAATCTGGCGGCGCTGCTAGGGACTACCGGCGAAGTTCGTGACTTTGAGGTTGGAGAAAATCTCGGCTACTCGAGCCGCGTCCAAGCGGTGTGCGATTTCTATGGTCCGACGGACTTTCTGCAGATGGATGCGAACCGTCTTCCGGACGGGCAAATCCACAACGCACCGGATTCGCCGGAATCGAAGTTGGTTGGTGGCCGGATCCAGGATAACCCTGATAAGGTGAGGCGGGTGAATCCCATCACCTATGTCACCAAGGACACGCCCCCCTTTCTGGTTGTGCACGGAACGGTTGATCGGCTGGTGCCTTTCAACCAAAGCCAACTTTTGGTGGCTGCTCTGGAAGCCGCCGGGGCATCCGTGAAATTTTATCCGGTAGAAGGCGGCGGACACGGGCAGTATTTCGGCGCGGTTGGCGGCCGCGGACTCTACGCCGATCCGGAGGTAGCGCCGATGGTCAAGGCATTCTTCGCCACCCATTTAGCGGTAAGATGATCCCGGCAGAGGTTGGAGCATTGTGGATGTATGATAGGTCGGCGGGAGTCAGCGACTCGCCCGGCACCATCATCGATTGTCTCACAAAGCATCGCTCAACGGTCCGAACAGAACACAGGCCTATGCTATATTACGCCGTCGCGTCGTCACTCCGGGTGCACGGCGATTGCTCCCGGGATGCTTCCGAGAGAATCGCTCGACGGTCCGGAAACCAATGTGGCATAGGCCAGCCTCTGTTCTTTCGCACCATCGAGCGGCGTTTTCCACGTTTTCACCGTTCTTCCGGGATGCGTACAAAGATCGGGGCTTCAACCGGTTTCAACCCTGGGAACCATGAAAAAACAACGGTTCGCCCTTCTCACAATGGGCGAGAGGCTAGTAGATGGATCTCGCATCAATAATTGCGCAAAATAAAGCGAAGCGATTGAGACGCGGTGCAACCGGATTCCGCTGCCGCGTTGTTAGTACGCTCAATCTGCCGCCCCTTCAGCTTCAGGGCGCATCGCTCTGGGTGGCTGGTCCCAGGGTTGAAACCCTGATCTTTGTACACATCCCGGAAGAACGGTGGAAATTTGGAAAACGCCGCTCGATGGGAAAGAACACAGGCTGGAAGCCTATGCTACATTGGTTTTCTGGACTATTGGGCGCTCTCTCAGAGCCATTCCGGGAGTTCTCGCCGTGCACCCGGAGTGGCGCGCGACGGCGGCGTAATGTAGCATAGGCTTCCAGCCTGTGTTCTGTTCGCCCGTTGAGCACGTTAAGCGATGCTTTCTGGCCAATCGATGACGGTGGCGGGCAAGTCACTGGTTCCGCGGAAAGATTGTGTATAAAGCTCAGGGTTGAAACCCGTGGGCTGAGTCCTCAAGCCCCTTCGGGACGAGGCTTCCAGCCTGTGTTCTGTTGACACCGTTGAGCGATACTTTCCAGGACAATAGATGACTAGTCCTTAAGGAAGCGTGATTTAGATGCGCGAGTGAAACAAAAAAGCTCGAAATGCCTTTAAATACTTGGTTCGCTGAGAAGTAGCTAATCTAACTCAGCCAAGAAAAAAAGCATTTCGAGTGAAGAGAACTTACCCCAAAATCATACGGAACCGCAAGCAGCGAATTGAGCGTCGACTGGATCCTAAGCGTGGCTGGAGTGACCAGCCCGAACCGATGATGAGTGGCAGCAATATCCATTTTGAGATGGCCGAACGTGACCGGGCGATCAACTACGGCGGAATCGGCGCCATCCACCTGATGGGCCAAAGGCTAGGACTGGCCCAGGAGATCGATAGTCGGCTGCAGCTGCTCAAGAGGCATCTGCCTTATCACGAGAGTGATCACGTATTGAATCTGGCTTACAATGCCCTCCTGGATGGCCAGCGTCTGGAAGATATCGAGTTGCGCCGCAATGATGAAGCTTTCCTGAATGGTCTGGGAGCGCAACGGATTCCTGATCCGACCACCAGTGGAGATTTTACCCGGCGCTTTGATCAAGACTCCTTGTTGACGCTGATGGAAGCCATCAACGCGACCCGGCAGCAGGTGTGGGAAAAGCAGCCGGAGGATTTTCTCTCGCAAGCCTTTATCGATACCGACGGGACGATGGCCGGGACTTTGGGCGAGTGCAAAGGAGGGATGGCGCTCTCCTATAAAGGGATCTGGGGTTACGCGCCTTTAATTATCACTTTGGCCAATACCCGCGAAGTCCTTTATCTGGTCAACCGGCCCGGCAATGTGGTCAGCCATGAAGGCTGTGTCCCCTGGATCGATCGAGCCATTGAGTTGGTGCGTCCACGTGCCGGTGAGATCACGCTGCGCGGGGACACCGATTTTACCCTGAGCGGCGAGCTGGATCGTTGGGATAGCCAAGGGATTAAGTTCATTTTTGGGATGGATGCTCATCCTAAAGTGGTCCAACTGGCTCAAGCCTTGCCAGCCACGACTTGGACCCCGCTGGAACGGCTGGCACGCTATGAAATCGCGACCGAGCCGCGTTGCAAGCCTGAGCGGATCAAGGAAGCGATTGTGCGTTTCAAGGGCTACTTGAATAAAGAGTTGGTGGGCGAGAGCGTGGCGGAGTTCAACTACCAGCCCAACAAATGTGGGCGTAGCTATCGGTTGGTGGTGGTGCGCAAAAACATCACCGTCCAGAAAGGGGAAACGGTGCTCTTTGAAGACATTAAATACTTTTTCTACATCACCAACCACACGGCTTACAGCGCTGAACAGATCGTGGCGCTGGCCAATGGGCGTTGCGACCAGGAAAACGTGATCGAGCAGCTGAAAAACGGGGTCAATGCCATGCGCATGCCGGTCGACGATCTGTTGAGTAACTGGGCTTATATGGTGATGAGTGCCTTGGCCTGGAACCTTAAGGCCTGGTACGGATTGCTGATGCCCAATCGGGAACGAGGTCTGGAATTACTCCGGATGGAGTTCCGTCGGTTCCTGCACCTCATTGTGATGCTGCCGGCGCAGATCGTGCGCAGCGGTCGGCGGATTATTTACCGGATCATGGGTTACAACGATTGGCTCAAAGACTTCTTTGCCACCTGGGAATATCTTCGCCGTATGGCGCCTGCCTGACGCAGGACCCTTTCACAATGTAGGCTGCCATCAGAGGAACGATTGAGAGTTCCAGCGTAGAGTTCTGCCTTGACGAGCAGAAAATCAGCGCCTCAGATATATTCCAACATTTAATAAGAAAGTTATATCTGTAAACACGATTCGAATCTGAGCCTTCGATTAACAAAATCGAGCAAATCTAACTGAAATCACACCGTTTTTTGGGAATTTCCTGACCATGCCGAAAACTCGCTACGCCGCATCGGAAATGCGCTTATT
>CAVULL010000029.1:0-154692 GCA_963742335.1 uncultured Verrucomicrobiae bacterium | reverse complement strand
GAGTTCGGTCCGCGGGTCCCGAAAGCGCCGGACCGCAGGCCGCCCCGCGCCGCATTGCGCGAAAATTATGGCTTCTTTTCTGTGAGTGTCCCCTTTTGGAGTGAGCACGTCGAGAGCCAGGTTCAGCCTCAACACATTCACCCAGGGAGCCGACAATTCTGTTTCCCATAACTCGGCTGGCTCTTAGAGTTTGCTGAGCGACCAGCTAAACAGGGCCAGGATACTGACTGCAAGAATGCTTACTACAATATAGATAATGTCATTCATGAGATTTTGTTACGTGGTTTGACTTCAAAATGTAAGGAGTAGGTAGCTTCAGAACTTCTACTTGCCTTTTTCGAGGTCAAACTCAATAAGCGAGTCGATTTGACTTTCGTCTGGTTCGAAAGTCGAAATCCTTTTCAAGTTTATTCTGATACATTTGAATTCGATTGTTCCGGTGGGCATTTCAGTTTTTCGTTTTTAGCGATGAGCTGCCAGTCATGTTTCTCTTAGGCCTTCCATCAGCGAAAACCGCGACCAGATTTTAAACGCCCTCAAGGCCCTTCTATCGAATGATCTCGGGAACCTCTACCACATTGAAGTCGTGGATTTTCAGATTGCCGGCATTCTCTATTCAGAGAGTTTCCGTGCTTCAGTCGAGGCTGCAGTTAAGGCAAAGAATGAGGCGGTTGCCGCCGAGAATACGGTGAATCGGATCCGATTCGAAGCACAGCAAGCAGTCGAGCGGGCGAATGGCGAGGCCGAAGCGAAACTCAAATTGGCGGATGCCGACCGTCAATCGACAATTTTGAGCGCTCAGGGCAAGGCCGAAGGAATACGGCTTGAGGGCGAATCACGTGCAGCAGTGCTCCGCATGAATGCGGAAATCCTGAAAACGAGCCCCCTCGTGGTCGATCTGGCAAAAGCGGACCGTTGGAATGGTGCGTTGCCACTGACTTTGCTCGAGGGCACTGGCAGTGTGCCACTTCTGTCGCTCCAGTCTGGCGAACCATCTGAAAAGAAGTGACGCGATACTTCGGAGGCTTGGCCCAAGTGGTCTTCCCTCAAGCCAAGAGCCGCTTAATAAAATCCTGGATCTATCTCGCCATAGATTCGCGCATTGAACGACAGCGCCAGGCCTGAACAAGTTGCGGCCGACTTTTTTTAAACAATCACCCTTCGCATCATACCTTCACATGACTTTTGACCATTCATTCTCAAAGGAGCTTGTTCAGGCGTAAAGGTTAGTAAAGAGCTTCTCGCAGCATTTCAGGACCCGAGAATGCTGTGACCGCGAAACGGCGCGAGCGCCGAGCTAGGATCCGCTTAAAGGTTCAAACATTTTATGAGTGACAAAAAGGAAAGCGTCCTGATCATCGACGATCACCCGTTGTTTCGTGAACGTCTTTCTCAGCTCATCAATACTGAGCCGGATATGGAAGTTTGCGGCGCAGTGGAAAATGTTGAACAAGCAATCCTACTTATTCGCAACACATCGCCGGATCTGGCAATAGCTAATATTACGTCGAAAGGGTTAAGTGGTCTGGAGCTAATCGCAAGCATAAAGGCCCTTTCGATCAGTGTACCCGTTCTCGTCCTTTCGACTCACGAAGATTCGCTTTACGCGGAGCGCGCTCTTCGGGCCGGCGCCAGCGGCTACATCACAAAAAATCAACAGTCTTATGAATTCTTATGTGCAGTTCGTCGGGTGCTTGCAGGAGAGGTCTATCTTTCGGAAAACTTGCGTGGTCTGTTTCTGAAGCGGATAATTACCACCGGAGTCAAGAGTGTAGGACGAGAGGTCGATCGTTTGGCCGATCGCGAATTGGAAGTGCTGACGTTAAGCGGGCGTGGACGAACGACACGTGAAATAGCCAAAGCGCTTCAACTCAGCATGGCGACGGTTGGTACCTATAGAGCCAGGATTAAAGAGAAAATGAACTTCCGGAATGCGACGGAATTCCAGCATTTTGCAATACGGTGGGTTCTCGAGCGAAAGTAGAGAGTCTGTGTAAATTGTGTAAATGCGCCCCTTCGCCTTTCCACGCTCTCGCTAGAGAAGGACTACTCGGCCACATCCGCGTTCTCTCCCCGGTGAAGAAATGGTCTGGGGGGAATCCCGGTTAGCTTTGAGTCCATAGTTGAAATGATCAGGCGGTTTGTGGCACATATGCCTTCCGCCAACTCGACGACCGGATTGACTTGTTGCCCGCGAAATGTCGGAGCGCTTTCAGATCAAACGGCGGAAATTTTTCCGGTTCAGTGGTCACCCGCTCTTGCTGTCGGTGAACGTTGTATGATGCGATTAACGCGAATATTAATATTTCCATTGTTTCTCTCAGCATCATGGATCAGCGGCCCTAAATCGGGATGCATTCCAAAATGCCCAGGGAATTCCTTGGAAACTTGATTTCGAGGATATACGTGCCAACCAGGCCAGCCCACCGAGTTTATATAAATAGCTGGATTGCGGGGCCTAGGCGATTGACGAACCGCACGAGTAAAATCAATTCTGCCGGCCAAAGCTGGACGCGGGCCTTTGCGCTGTCTCGATTTGTGAATCGAGTCCTGAATGGCTCACGGATCTCTTTAGACGTGATTCCGGTGCAGATCCCTGTTGCTTAACCAGTTTATTGTACACGCCCAGGATCAGGATTGTGGGAGCCCACTGTCCAACAAAGAGCGCCTCATGTGGTCTGTCGAGTAATTTTAAGATCAGCGAGGCCGCAATTGAAGCTCCCGCAGCCCATAAGAATGCGTCAGAAGGAATTTTGGCGGTTTGTTCTTCGATCGCCCGTGCTACAGGGCCTTCGCTATGTTCATTAGAACTTGTCATTGAATGATATTACGATCACGCATTTCCATTGGATTCACTTTGGCAGTCTTCGAGTTGCCGGTGCAGGATATTGCCGACAGGTTCGGTGTCTCGCGAGCAACGCATTTATCGAAATGCAGGCGTGTCCCGAGTCGCCTAAGGCGCTCAAGACGGACGCAATATAGGACCGCGCCGGCTAGGGATATCTAAGAGGCCGAAAAACATATGCCGGTCTCCGGAGGAGCGCGACGCCCAGTGTCGATGCGGACAGTGGGGACAAGCGAAAAGATTAAAACGAGTCGTTCTGGATCGGCGGTTGGATGGGCGAAAAATTACCGGCTGAACGAAAACGTTCGCGGTATTGGCTTGGCGCGGCCCCAATCGAGCGCAGAAAAGCGCGGCGCATAAGTTCAGCACTACTGAATCCACAGGCCGCGGCAATCTCCTCTACACCCTGTTGAGTTTCCGCAAGCAGACGCCGGGCTGCCTCAATTCGAAGCTGTTCAACATACTGAGCCGGTGACGTTCCCAATTGATCTGCGAACACACGGGTAAAATTGCGCCGACTCATCGCCGCACGCGACGCTAGGTTTTCCACGGTTAGGTCTCGATCCAAGTTATCGACAATCCAAACCAGAAGTTCCTGCAGAGATTTTCGAGTCGATGACTGAGCAACCAGCGATCGGCTGAACTGCGCCTGGCCTCCTGGGCGCTTCAGAAAGAGCACCAGATCACGAGCAACTGCCAGTGCTACCTTGCTGCCCAGATCTTCTTCCACCAGCGCAAGCGCAAGATCCATCCCTGCCGTTGGAAGGGGCCTACGACATCCAGTTCGGTGACCGGAGGAACCGCCAGGATCACGATGTGCCGTCGAAATTGCAACGGGACGTTCTGCTTCGTTATTGGCTTTTTAATACCCATTGAACAAAACACAAACATGAAAATGGCGCAAATCGTGGGTTCATAGTCCTAGAGGGCTCACCTGGTATCGTTCATGTTCTCGCCAAGAAAAGAATGAATACCCTGTCTGAAAGCACTCATATCCAAATTGGATCGCTGATCTTTCCGCAAATTGATCAGGCTGATTTTACCGCTCCATTCGAAGTCCTATCGAGAATTCCAAACTCCACTTACCACGTCATCGCCAAGGAGAGGAAACCCCTGCGAGACGCTCGTGGATTGATTCTTACCCCAGAAAAGACATTTTCCGAAGTCGAGCATTTGGACGTTTTACATGTGCCCGGAGGGGTCGGACAAGAGGCCCTAATGGACGATGAGGAGACGCTTACATTCATCCGCGAACAAGCTGCGAATGCCCGCTACACATTCTCCGTCTGTACGGGCGCCTTGATCTTAGGGGCCGCCGGATTGCTTAAAGGCAGAAAGGCAACGACTCATTGGGCGGCCTTTCATCTGCTCAAATATTTCGGCGCCGTCCCCGTCGCCGGACGTGTAGTCATAGATGGGAATGTCGTCAGCACAGCAGGTGTGACCGCCGGCATCGACGGGGCATTGAGAGTTGCGGCGCTGTTGCGCGGGGAACAAAAAGCCCAGGAAATTCAGTTAAGTATCCAATACGCGCCCGATCCGCCGTTCAATAGCGGGACGCCGGAGACCGCGCCGCCGCAGGTATTTGAAGCGGTTCGGTCTGACTTCCAACAGCTAGCAGATGCTCGACTCCTCACTGCCCAGCGTATCAGAGCCGGTCTGAATCTCAAGGAACTGGAATAAGCGCTGGCACTCAGCCAATCGTCGTCTCCCCGGAGCAAGCAAAAGAAATTAATTCATGTGACAACGAAAACCTGTCACTCGCTCGGATTTGGCAATCCTCGTTTTGATTTTGACCGGCCATGACGCGGTCACGAGCAAGGATGTTGAAGACATACACTCCGGGACAATTGCTTTCGATGGCGGCATTGGGCCCCGGCTGTAATTGCAGATTGGTGGCTGAATACTTACGTCAAGGCCCGGCCGCGACTCACAGCGGAAGCAATTGGAAGCCGCCAAACTTCTCGCGGCGTATCGGCCCGATTATTTGTTTCGGGCGATGATCATGCGTTTCCTTACGCGCCTGGATCTCCTGAGCCAGGAACGTGACCGGCGTTATCGTAGTCACCATCGGCGGCGGGTTTTAGGTGCAAGCCCAAGATCTCGTAAGAGTCTGCGCACGAGCAAAGCGCGAAAGCCAGGATCGCCAGAATAAATATTCTCACTATTTGGGAGTACATGCCGAACGGCCCCTAATGCGCCTCTCTGGCCCCAATCACGCTCAATCGAAAGGGATTTACAACTGTAAATTCACTGATGCATCGTGCGCGTCAAAGCTCGTGGTGGCGTGACAAGTGGGGCACTCTGCCGCGACGCTGTTATTTGCCTTGTTGGCCATGGGCTTCTCCGTTTTAGGCTTCCTGATTGTCGTGAATCAACACGATGGCGGCGCGTCGATACCCGGCGGGATTTTTGGCATTTTGCTGGGCGCGGCATTCCTGATAGCAGCATGGCTGCATTTGAAGCGTCAAATTCAGGGCGGATCTCGGCTAGAAGAAATTCCAGCCGAAATCGTTCCTGAAATGCGACAAGCCACCGACGCTATCTGTGGTTTCTGAAAACCATGAGAAGGGCGGCAAGGTCAACGAAACGGGCTGCCACCATAAGCTTGAGGAGTATCTGGATGAAAATATATCGCGGCGGCAGGGATCGCGGAAGACAAGAAAGATCCGTGGTTCCGCGCGGCCATCGGCCGGACGGGCAAGCTGTCCGAGCGGTCCATGTCGCGCGTCGATGCAGGTTCAAGCAGTCCTCGCTGCTTCCGTGGTAGTCTTTGATTTGACTACCAGGCCACCTTTTGTGACCCTGTGCCCATGGAAGCGCATGCATTCGGCTCCAGACACCGGGCACACGACACCGTCGCTCTTCCACTGGCCTGAGAATGGAACGCATAGAACCGCAAAATCATGAGTGACGGTGGATCACGCCTACGCCTGGGCATGGTCGGCGGCGGACGCGGCGCCTTCATCGGCGAGACGCACCGGATCGCGGCTCGGCTCGACGACCGTTATGAATTGGTCGCCGGCGCACTCAGCTCCGATCCGCAACGGGCGATCGAATCGGGGCGGGACCTGCGGCTCGATCCGATGCGATGTTACGCCGACTGGCGCGGCATGGCGAATGCGGAGGCAAAGCGCAAAGACGGCATCGAGGTCGTCAGCGTCGTCACCCCGAACGGCTCGCATCACGCGATCTGCGAGACCTTTCTCGAGGCCGGGATCGACGTCATCTGCGACAAGCCGCTGACGACGACCTTTGCAGAGGCGCAGGACTTGCTGGCGATGGTGCGGCGCACCGGGCGGCTGCTCGGCGTCACCTATACCTATACGGGTTATCCGATGATGCGGGAGGCGCGCGCGCTGATCGAGGCCGGCGCGCTGGGCACCGTGCGCGTTGTGCAGGTGGAGTTCGCACTCGGCTGGCTATCCGGCCCCAGCGAAGGTGACAGCAAGCAAGCGGCCTGGCGTACGGATCCGGCGCAAGCCGGCGCCTCCTTCATCGTTGGCGATCTCGGCACGCATTGCTTCCACTTGAGCGAATTCGTCACCGGCCGACGCACGGTGGCGCTGGCCGCCGATCTGCAGACTATGGTGCCGGGTCGGCGGCTCGAGGACAACGCGCATATCCTCCTGCGTTTCGACAATGGCGCGCGCGGCGCCATGTGGGTTTCTGCGGTTGCGGCCGGCGAGCAGGTCGGGCTGCGACTCCGCGTCTATGGCGAAAAAGGCCATATCGCATGGGAGCAGAGCGACCCCGACAAGCTCACTTTTGCCCTTCAAAGCGAGGCGTTGCGCACGCTGGTCCGTGGCCAGAGCGGCCTGTCACCTGCCGCCAAGCGCGCGACGCGCATCGTGGCCGGGTTGCCGGAGGGTTATTTCGAGGCCTTTGCCACGCTTTATCGCGACTATGCGGACATCCTCGTGGCGCGGCAGGCGGGCGCGGCACCCGATCCGCTTGCGCTGTGGGCGCCGACGGTCGAGGATGGTGTCCGCGGCATGGCGTTCGTTGAAGCGGCGCTCGCCTCGAACGCCGACGGCGGCCGCTGGCGCAGTTTCCAGCCGGAGATCTGAGGTGCCGCCAACCAGGGGTAGACCCAACAGTCGTGTCACCAGCCGCCATTTCCAATGCCGCTGAGCCAGGACCTTCTGAATCAGATGCAGAGCAAGCATGCTGCGCTTCGCCTGGAAGCGAAGTAATCATCGAATTCTTTCGGTGACGGTGGCGAAGTAAACGGACTTCACGGGCTTGGAAAATCCGCCCACCACACCGCCTGGTTAGCCTATTCTCTGGCGAAGCTGCTTAAGGCAATTCCGAATGGACAATCGTGGTCGTAAGCCGCAATGACGACGTTAGTAACTCTCTGAAGCGCACGTCACCAGCCCACAGCCTACTTTTTTGTCCGAGAGTTGGCTAATATCGCCACCGCTGGTCTGTCTCGCATCGGCGGGAACCATCCCTTTGAAGCCAGCGAGTATCGTGCCGAGGAAATTGGCGGAGAAGTGAAAAGAGAAAAAATAAAATATGATATTACGAATCGATAAAATTGCTGTTCCCTTGCCGGTGCCGGAAAGTCCGGATCCGAATGGGGCGGCAGCTGTCCAGGAGCTCATGGGTGGAAAATTCGGGGAAATGTCTACCCTGATGAACTACACCTTTCAATCCTTCAATTTCCGAGGACGACAAAAGCTACGGCCCTTCTATGATTTGATCTCGAACATTGCGGCCGAAGAGTACAGCCACATAGAAATGGTCTCCGCAGCGATCAATCTGATGCTGACCGGAGCTACCACACGGGCGGATCGTCGAACTGCCAAAGGAAAGGCTGAACATGCCGCTCCGCTGGCAAACGCCGTCGACTTCAGAAATTCTTATCATTATGTCGCGTCGGGTCAAGCCGCCCTGCCGTATGATTCAATGGGAAACCCTTGGACCGGGCTGAATGTTTTCTCGAGTGGGAATCTGAAATTGGACTTGCTCCACAACTTCTTTTTGGAGTGTGGTGCCCCGGGCTAACAAGATACGGGTCTATGAAATGTGCGAAAGTCCGACCGCTCGCGCTGCCGTGAGCTATCTGTTGGTACGCGGAGGTTTGCATATTGTCGCCTACGCCAAGGCACTCCAGAAACTGACCGGATGCGACGTCGGCTATTCTCCGCCGGAACCGGTTTCTTACTGGCCAGTACGTCGAAGAAGTCGGCGTCAAGGACGTCACCTGGATCAACGCCAACGGAAACGAAATGACCTCGGAGCATTGGCAGGACGGCAGAATGGCCTGTTTCGGAATGCTCCTCGACGGTCGAGCTCAGGCGACCGGCATCCGGAAAAGCAGTAAGGATGCGACTCTGTTCCTGGTGATCAACAGCCACAGTGATCTTGTCGAATTTACGCTGCCAGAATGTTACGGCGGCATGCAATGGTCTCTCTTGGTGGATACGAATATCGCAGATTCGTCCAGTAAGGGCACGTTTGATCCTGGGGATCAGTATGGGGTTACCGCCCGCTCGCTCTTACTTTTCGTCCTGAAAACCTAACCCATCCAATTCACTAACGCCTTTGGGGCTGGGATCCGAAGAAGAACGGCCCGCTCGCGATTGTCCTCTGGAACACGATCATTCTTCACGCTCGCTGGGGTGGATTCGCTCGTGAGCGTGGAATAGCCATGCTAACTGTGTTTGGCCATGTGGTGACGAGTCTTTCCTGGTTCGGTGTGAACGTGCTCGGCGTTGGCCTGCACTCCTATGGATTTATGGGTAAGCTTTCAGGTTTCTCATCGCATTCACCAGAACCTTCTCAGGACCGCTCAAGAGATTTTAACGCCAGCACTGGGCCTTTCGTCCCATTTACCATCATCGGTCCATGCTTTAATCGTACCGGAAATAGAAATATTACCGATGAGCTACCGGCAATTTAAAAACCTAACAATCGAAGGAGTTTCGCGGCCCTTATGAGCCAGCTTTTTGACGACCTCACTGCCCTCGATAGAAAGATCGCGCATCGCTGGAAAATCCGGACGCGCGACAATGTCAGGCATGTCCTGTCTGCGGCCGACATCGATTTCATCCTCGCCGAAGTCATTAGATCCGCTCGTACCACCGACATTACCGAAGGACAGGGTTCGGCGATCATCAAGATGGTCAATGCGAGCCTGGCGGCGAATGCCGCGAAAAGTGACGCGGCCGTCGATCGCATCATTCATTATGTCAATATCTGGCAAAAGGCCTTGCACCTCAACTTGCAGCCGATGCTTGGGGAGGAACAACTGCAGTCGATGGCCGATTTTTTCCGCAACGGCGCCGTCAGCAGGATCATGTTCAAAAGTCCGGGCACGAAGATTTCCTACGCGCCGTTCGACTACATCGCGGTTGGCCAGCTTATCCTCAGGGGCGACGTCAAAGTCTATATGAGCAGAACCGGCGGGCTTTCCAGCTTTTCGGCGGTTACTGCAGGGTATTTCGAACAAGCAAATTCCTTAATGCTCTACGCGATGGACCCCCGGGGAAGGCGCCGCGATCTCGTGCATGAGGGAACCCATGTCATTCAGGACTGGGAGGACGTTACGAGCTTGACACACCACAATGAGGCCGACGCGTTCATCGCCCAGTCCGTGGCCGAGCTAACCCAATATCCCGACGCGTCCGACTCCGACGATGGTGATGTCAGCAAGGCAGCCTTTGCGGCGGCGAAAATGGTGATCGACAAGACCGCCATCGACAGCAGCAGGGACTGGCAGAGGGCCTATGAAAATGTTGTTACAGCGGTCGGCCGCCGCTACAAGAAATACGGCCAGCGCGAGAACGCGGTCGAAAGGGGTGAGGGGGCGAGCGAACGAACGAAATTCGAGGAATTGTTGTGGCAAATCAACATGGCCAATGCCGCCAATATTGTCCTGGGCGGAGTCAGGGAGACGCTCGGGAGGGTTTGGCCGTGACGGGGAGGAGTCCGGCGGCTTGAGAAGGAACTGAAGTAGACACAGACGGTGGATAACTCGTACTGGATCTTTCGTTCAATTTACGGTTATCGGTGAATGCTTTATCAATTCGGCCATGCAACTAAATCTATCGAAATCCACTAAACAACCGAATCAATGGTTCGCTGGCGCACTGTTTGCTCTCAGCTTGCTTGGTTCCATTCATCCTCATCACATGAGCCACGCAAAAGGGCCCTATCAAGCTAACATCCTGTATTCACACCAGATCCAGAAGAGTAACGACGATTTCTGGTATACTCCGCCACGGAGCCCTGGGTTCGACGATCTGTTAGGGTCGTAATTTGGGTTGGCACGCGGTTCGCGCCAACTCATCGCTTGGCGCTGACTCCGTTCAAAAGGAGAGAACTTTATAACAACCGGCATTTCGGGTCGGGCGGATTCGCCTGCGCGACGCACGCCTCGGTGATGCGCTGCCTGATCCTCTCCTCGGCCTAGTTGATTTGTGCCCGTGCGATGATGGAACCCCTTGTTGCCGCCTTGTACACAAGGTCGGTGAAAAACAGGATTTCTAAAGGCAACACCTGGGGCTTGGCGCAAGGCGATGACGAAAGTTTCGTTTCTTGCCGCTTGTTGTCCTGAATGCGGCGGCTCATTCGTCGTTGTATTGAAGCCAATCAAAAACCATCACGAGAAAGACAAGAGAATTACCCGTACGACAGTTATCATTTACAAGACGAATGGGCCAAAGAAGAACCTCAGGCAGGTTTTCCAGACAGAAACCAGCGTACCTACCGATGGTCCACCTCTGCGTCTGACAATTAGAGATATTGACGCGCTATGGATGATCAACTGCCAAACAGCTATTGCTCCGAAGTTAATAGGCGGCTTATCGAATTGCAATTCTTGGTTTGGCTTGCGCAGCAGAAAAAAGAAGAACGACGGTTGGTGATCGCGACGCTCGAGGCTCTTGTTGGGTCAAGCTCGGCTCCGAAAAAATCCGACCCGGAAATGATTTAGCATACGCTTTAATTGAAATCGACAACTGGAGTTCACGTTCCGTCGGATTCGATTTGAGAAGAAGGTAAGCTGTATCGCTCTGACTCAGGACATCGGATTTAGTTAAGCGTACCAAAAGGACTGCTTGCAAACAGCAGCGAGCTCTTGGCATGCAATTCCTGGCGTGAACTTCTAGTGCACCGTCTCCTAAATCCCTTGGGCTCCGTTGCGTTCAAAATGGGTCGCCTGCGAGGCGGGAGGAAGGAGCATATCTGGATCGATACGTGACTGACGAACAACGAAGCAGGCGGCCCATTTTCAACGCAACCCTGTGGGCCGCGGCCGGTTTGCTGTTTTTCCACGTCGCGTCGGCTCGACCGCTATGATCCAGATAGCGGCGCTTCGCTCGCGCCTTGAAAAACAGCCAACCCGACCTGCGGCGGAGCCCAGGGATTAGGAGACGGTGCACTGTGCGCCGAAGACGAAGCCAGACTTCGCTCCCGGCAATTTCCTTGCGGGCTGGACGGCCTTGACCGACTTGCTAAAGGACTTTTTGGCATCCGCCTAACTTGGAATTATCGAGAAAAATATGAATAAAAATGAACCCGCACCTACGGGAAAGGGTATGTATTGGACCGGCGTGGTAATGAGCGTGATACCGTCGTTGATGTTGCTGATGGCGTCCGTGATGTCGTTGTCCAAATCAGCGCAAGCCCTGCAAGGCATGGCCCAATTCGGCTACCCGGAAAATACCATCACCGCAATTGGCGCGGCCTGCCTCGTCTCGACGGTCCTCTACATGATCCCGCGCACGGCGGTACTTGGCGCGATCCTGCTCACCGGCTATCTCGGCGGCGCGGTCGCGACCCACGTGCGCGTCGAGGCGGAGAAATTCACGTTTCTCATGCCGGTCGTTTTCGCCGCATTGATCTGGGGCGGGCTCTTTTTTCGCGACGCGCGCATTCGGAATCTGCTCCCTTGGAGGAAATAGAAAGGACTTCGAACGAGCAACCGACGCACTCGGTCTCTTGGCCGGGGCCGACCACATGATTTCACAAAAATAACCAACACATCAACCAACCAACGGAGTCTACTATGCAATTAAATCCTTATCTTTTGTTCAACGGCCAGTGCGAAGCAGCGTTCAAGTTCTATGAAAAGTGTTTTGGTGGCAAAATCGTCGCCAAGGTTACCCACGGGGAATCGCCCATGGCGAAAGACACCCCGCCGGAACGGCACAACAAGATCCTTCATGCTCGTCTCATGGTGGGAGACAACTTCTTGATGGGATCCGACGCACCACCAGAGCGCTACGAAAAACCGCAAGGCTTCTCCGTGACACTCGGTCTCGATACCCCGGCAGAGGCAGAAAGAATCTTCGAAGCCTTATCCGAAAAAGGGACTTTGCACATGCCACTTCAGGAGACATTTTGGGCCGTCCGCTTCGGCATGCTGGTCGATCAATTCGACATCCCGTGGATGATTAACTGCGAGAAAGCGGCTAGGTCATGAGACTCGCAACCTAAACCTGAATTTCTCATGTGAAGATCTATTGGCTGGATCTTCTTCCGCATCCGGACGGCGATGCTACTGATTGTTGCTCAGGCGATTTTGCAATTCTGGCCATTTTCAGCCTGCGGGAATCGGCATGACCTCCGCAAAGAGATCGTTTCTCCCAATCGGAAACCGCTCATTTGGCGTCATGGAAAATGATTCCCATGGTGTGCCTGCGCCCTGAACGCAGACGACTGACCCCGTGGCGCAAGCTCACTCGATAACTCCCGCGGGTGCCTTGCACCGGGCGGTGATGCACCGCAAAGATCACGCCATCTCCTTGACTGAGCGGCACGACTTCAGCCCGCGATTGCATCCGTGGCCTTTGTTCCACCAGCACGAACTCACCACCGGTGAAGTCCTCACCTGGAGCCGAGAGGAGAAACGCAACCTGCAACGGAAAGACGAGATCACCATTGATGGCACTCTTCCAGTGTGAGCACGCCTTTAGTGACGGCGCATCCATAGCTGTCCAGATCGCCGAAGATCTGCTGCCAGTCGAGTGCAGCGACACGTTCCGCAAGGCTGGCCTTTCTTCTGTCGGTCAGTACTGCACTCATTTCGCCGCCGCCTCTCTTTTTAGCAGCGCGCTCTTCCTCTCAACGCCCCACCGGTAGCCGGATAACGCACCATCGTTTCGCAAAACGCGATGGCACGGAATCGCAACCGCAATGTGATTCGAGGCGCACGCCTGCGCGACGGCCCGGACCGCTTTTGGAGCGCCAATCCGCTCAGCGATCTCGGTGTAGCTAACGGTCGAACCGGCCGGGATTTCGCGAAGTGCTTGCCAGACCCGGAGCTGAAACGCCGTCCCGCGCACGTCCAGCGGCAGATTGAATCGGGCGCGCGGCGCTTCAATAAATCCGACCACGTGAGCAACCAACTTTTCGAATTCTTGGTCCCCTCCGACCAATTCGGCCCTCGGGAATTGATCTTGCAGATCCCGGACCTGCGAGTCCGGATCATCGCCGAGCGAAATGGCGCAAACGCCCTTTTCTGAGACGGCAACCAGGACCGAGCCGAGTGAACACTCGCCCACGGCGAAACGGATGCGTGCGCCCGCCCCGCCTTTGCGGAATTTCGTCGGCGTCATGCCCAGCGTTTCCGTGGACTTGGCGTAAAAGCGGCCGCTGGAATTGAAGCCGGCACCGTAGATCGCCTCTGTCACACTGTTACTCTTGACCAGCTCTTGACGCACTCGCCGGGTACGGTGCGCCATCGCGAATTCCTTCGGTGTCACCCCGATGAGGACCTTGAAAACGCGATGGAAATAGTAGTTGCTCATCCCAGCCTCTTTCGCCAACTGGTCCAGAGTCGGCTCTTCTTCGGCTGTTTCGATCAATCGGCACGCCTTTGCCACCGCAGCTTCATGAACGGCGGTTTTGCTCGGGCCTTTGGGCCAGCACCGCTTGCAAGGTCGGAACCCTGCCTTCTCCGCGTCTTCCGGAGTGTCATAGAAAGCGACGTTCTCGCGCAGCGCCGGGCGCGCTGTACAAGAAGGTAGACAGTAGACTCCGGTGGTTTTGACCGCGTAGTAAAACTTTCCGTCCGTCTTCGGGTCCTTGGTTGCCACGGCATGCCATTTTTCGGCGTCGGTCATGGTTGGGCCGTCGCTTTCTTTTTTTGGTTTGAGTAGTGCTACCATAAAGTTCCTTTCAAGGTTTAAGGCCACTTTATCCTTCTTACGTTGCTCTGAACTCCGGTTCTTGCTATTTCATTCGCACTCGAAGCCGCGTTCGCTGATGCGGCCGACCAGGCAGAAACGCGCCCTCGCCAACGGTTGCGTCGGGCCAACAATATACCTGCTATTTTGGGGACAGGACACTAACGTGAGATCAAACAGCGGCCATGCCTCGCCTTTATGACCACCGAACCCAAAGCGAGGTGAGCCTTGATGTCTCCGCTGCCACAGCCCGACGGCGCCTGGAAGTTGATCGTCGGTAACCCCAACGGACGCGTATGAACAACCAAGCACCCGAGTTGAAGCAGTCTCGCCTGCAAGTAGGATCGATCGGCATCGTGACGACTCTTGTTTATCTCTGGCTGGCCGTCCTCGGCGCTGGCGGGTTTGCCGCTTTTTTCAGCCATCCGGCCAGGACCATCCTCGCGGTTGCCAGCATGGTGATGGCGAGCGCGGCGTTCTTCAGCAATGTAAATCTGAGCTCAGGCGAACGCGAGGACCGTTCCAATCGTTGGATCTTCCTGCCTCTCCTGGCGATTGGCCTCCTGAGCGCGTTCTTGCCGGCATACGCGGAGCGACAGGGGTGGTGGGTCCTCGACGGCGAAACCGTTCGCTGGCTTGGAGTCTTCTTCTATCTGGCGGGTGGCGCGTTGCGGATCTGGCCCATCTTCGTTCTGGGCCGCCGGTTCAGCGGATTGGTGGCCATCCAGCCCGGGCATGAGCTGGTCACCGACGGCATCTATCGGGTCATCCGTCACCCGAGTTACCTTGGCATGATCATCCTGATGTTGGGATGGGCTTTGGCCTTTCGTTCGGGCCTCGGAGTGATCCTCGCGGCACTCATCGTCCCGCCGCTCCTCGCGCGCATTCAGTCCGAGGAGACCCTGCTGCGCTTGCAATTCGGCGACGAATATGACGCTTACCGCCGGCGCACTTCGCGGCTCATCCCCGGCATCTACTAAACCACGTTATGCTTCAGATATTGCCGTTTCTCGCCACGCAACCTGCGGCTCTCTTTGCCTGGATCTATTGGTTTGCCGTTCATGACAGATAACGATGCCGAACAGGTGCGCGAGCGTGTGGACGCGGTTTACAAAGCGGAGTCGCGGCGGATTTTCGCGACCCTGATCCGGCTGCTCGGCGACTTCGAACTGGCCGAGGATGCGTTACACGATGCGTTTCGGGCTGCGCTCGAGCATTGGCCAAGGGAAGGCGTGCCGGCCAACCCGCGCGCATGGCTCATTTCGACGGGTCGATTCAAAGCCATCGACGCGCTGCGGCGGCGGGCGAGGTTTGATGCTTCGCAAGGGGCGATCGCTGAGCAACTTAATCCCGATGCTGGTGGAGCCACTGCGGCGGACGACGAGAGCATCGAGGACGACCGACTGCGGCTGATCTTCACTTGCTGCCATCCAGCTCTCGTATCGGAGGCACGCGTGGCGCTGACGCTGCGGGAGGTCTGCGGCCTGACAACGGAAGAAATCGCACGCGCCTTTCTCACGCCTCCGCCCACGCTCGCCCAGCGCATCGTGCGTGCGAAGGCAAAGATTCGCGATGCGCGCATTCCGTATCAGGTGCCGTCGCCGGCTGAGCTGCCGGACCGCCTGGAGACGGTGCTCCAGGTGATCTATCTCGTGTTCAATGAGGGCTACTCCGCATCGTTTGGTGAGTCGCTTACGCGTGCTGATCTTTCGGGCGAAGCGATCCGGCTCGAGCGCCTGCTGGCCGAGTTGCTGCCGGAGCCGGAAGTGATGGGGCTCCTCGCGCTGATGTTGCTCCACGAATCGCGTCGCCTCGCGCGCACATCGCCGACAGGCGACCTGATTCTGCTCGAGGATCAGGACCGCTCGCTTTGGAACCGCGATCATATCGCGGAAGGCAAGGCGTTGGTCGAAAAGGCGCTGTCGTCGCGCCGGTTCGGCCCCTACACGCTGCAGGCGGCGATCGCGGCCGTGCACGCGGACGCGCCCAGCGCCGCGGCCACGGACTGGGCGCAGATTGCCGGGCTTTACGACGTGCTTGTGCGTGCCGAGCCGTCACCTGTGATCGAGTTGAATCGCGCCGTGGCGGTGGCGATGCGCGACGGCCCCGCTACGGCTCTGCCGCTGATCGACGCCATCCTGGCGCGCGGCGACCTGGCCGATTATCACCTGGCCCACGCAGCCCGTGCGGATCTGTGCCGACGGTTGGGAAGGACAGCGGAAGCTCGGGCTTCCTACCAAGCGGCGCTCACCCTGACGCGGCAGGAGCCTGAACGCCGGTTTCTCGAAAAGCGCCTGTCCGAATTGCGCGACTGAGATCGAACGAAACTTTTTTCACGCGATTGTCGATTCTCCGCTCTGCCAAACGACTCTCTATTGGAATCACCAACCATCAACGAAAGGTGCCAATTCATGAAATATCTATGTTTGATCTACCAGGACGAGTCGCTTCCACAAAAGCTGCCGAAGGCCGAGTTTGAAAAACTCCACGCCGAATACGCCGCATTCGCGGACGAGATCAGGAAATCGGGCAGGCTTCTCGGAAACAACGGCCTTCAACCCACCCGCACAGCGACGACGGTCAGGGTACGAAACGGTGAAGTCACGACCACCGATGGCCCGTTTGCCGAGACGAAGGAGCAACTCGGTGGCTACTTCCTCATCGAGGCGAAAGACCTCAACGAGGCGATTCAGGCTGCGGCGAAAATCCCATCGGCCCGCTTCGGAAGCGTCGAGGTCAGGCCGGTGTGGACATAAAAACTGTTGGTCTTATGCACATGGATACATTCCTTTCTCCTATCGAAGAGCCCCGAGGGCTGATGATGAAGCTGGCGTATTACTTCTCACGCCGGCAGTTCGGCAGAGTGCTGACACCAATGAAAGTTCATTCCGCGCGGGTGCCTTTTGCATTCGGTCTATTCTACGGGAAGGTCGGCCAGCTCGACAAAAAGCTGACGCTGCCACCGGAGCTTGTCATGCTCATTCGCGAACAGGTCGCGCGCATCAACGTCTGCCTTTTCTGCATGGATATTGGCCGATCGTTCACGATCAAAGCGTCAATGAACGAAGCCAAGTTCGACGCCTTGGAACAGTATCGCACGAGCGAGCTCTTTACCGATGCGGAGCGTGCGGCACTGGACTACGTGACGGAGCTAACCAAGGAGAAGAAAGTGGACCCCGCTACCTTCTCTCGCATGTCCCACCACTACTCCGAACGCGAAATCTGCGAGATCGTCTGGCTGGTTGCCAGCGAGCATCTCTACAACATGACCAACATCGGTCTGAACATCCACTCAGATATGCTCTGTGACATCAGCAGGAAGAGGCAACAGCGCGCCGTGTGAAAGCCAGGGCGTGCAGCGCGCAAATTCCCGGAGCTCGTTGTCGATTGGCCGGCATCCCCGAACGACCAACTGGCGAAACAACAATCTCACCACAATCAACACAAGGAGACAGAAACATGCGATTCATGGTCATAGTTAAAGCTACCAAGTCCTCCGAAGCGGGCGTCCTCCCGAGCGAAGAACTCCTCACCGCGATGGGGAAATACAACGAAGAACTAACCAAAGCCGGGGTGATGCTCGCGGGCGAAGGGCTGCACCCGAGCTCGAAGGGAGCGCGCGTCAGGTTCTCGGGCGAGAAACGGACCGTAATTGACGGACCATTCGTCGAGACAAAAGAGCTGGTCGCCGGCTTCTGGCTCTGGAAGTGCACGTCATTACAGGAGGCGATCGCATGGGCCAAGCGCTGCCCGAATCCGATGCCGGAGGAATCCGAGCTCGAGATTCGCCAGGTGTTCGAGGCCGAAGACTTCGGCGCCGCCCTTACTCCCGAACTCCGCGAGCAAGAGGAGAGGCTCCGGGCGCAGATCGAGCCATCAAAAGACTCATGACGCCGCACATCAGGGGCGAAGACGCGGTCGAAGAGGACGCTTACGACCTGGTGACAGCCCGAGCCGTGCTCCATCACATTCAGTCGCCGGAGAAGGCGATCCAGCGAATGCTGGCGGCCCTCAAGCCGGGCGGCGTGTTTCTCTCCATCGAGCCCGATATGCTCCCCGCCACCGTCAGGGTTGCGTCGTCAGCATCTTAAGATCGATCGAATCGGCCATCGCTTTGTAGCCGCTGTCCCCAGGATGGAGATGATCGCCGGAGTCAAAGGCGGCTTGAATGTGGCTCGGCCGCTGCGGGTCCCTCGCCAATGCGTCAAAATCGATCACGCCGTCAAATTCCTTGCTTTCACGAATCCATTTGTTCACTGCCTGACGCGTTTTTTCTTTCTCTGTGCTGTAGTAGTAGTCGAGCGGCGGATTCACGCCCTTGAAGGTGTCTTCGAACGGCGTCAACGTAGCGCCGATAATGCGGATGTTGCGAGCATGGGCCTGAGCGATCAACTGCCGGTAGCCCATGATCAGATCGTCTACGGAAACGGGAGGATCGGTAGGGGACAGAACGCCGCCCGGCCAACCGATATCGTTGATTCCGATCATCACCACGACGGTCTCGACCCCGGGGATACTGAGAGCGTCGCGGTCAAATCGCGCCAGCGCGTTGACGCCCATGCGATCTTCGAGCAGCTTGGCACCAGATATTCCGGCGTTCAGAACGCCAACCGGCGTGCCCGCCTCGACGAACCGCGCCGCGAGCACGTCCGGCCACCGATGGTTCGCGTCCACGGTCGAGCCGTCGCCGTCTGTGATCGAATCTCCGAAAGTTACGATCGCTCGCGCGGCGGGAGGTGCATCGACTAGAATCTGACTGACAAACACGCGCGCGGTGACCGACGCATCGGGCTTGAAGTCTAGCTCACTGACTTTGTTGCCAGCCACCAGGAAGGCCGTCTGACGCGCGTCGTTATGCCAAGTGGTGACGGGTGTCACCTCAGGCAGGTACAGGCTGATCGCGACGCTCCCGAGTGGAGCCACGGTGAGGTCAACGGGATCGCTGAGGACCGCTGCGCCC
Organism: uncultured Verrucomicrobiae bacterium; assembly: GCA_963742335.1. Classification (GTDB taxonomy): domain Bacteria; phylum Verrucomicrobiota; class Verrucomicrobiia; order Chthoniobacterales; family JAFAMB01; genus JAFAMB01. The sequence goes on along the minus strand of CAVULL010000029.1, from coordinate 135,746 downwards.
GGTGGAATGGCCACCGTCTCGCGGCCCCCGAAAGTCAGCGCGCGATCGGAGCCAGCAACAATGGCCGGACCCTTTTCCGAGAGTGCTACCCGAGCGGCGCCAATCGCTACCGGCGTCTGGCCGTACTCGTTGGAAAGCACGACACGTATCCGTGGACCGCCGATGCTGACTCGCGATAGTTGTCGAACCGTCTGATTCCAGAGGTTTCTCCAAAGCAGGAGGACTGTTTTACCGGTCGTAATTTGCTTACACGTTCTTTTGAATCTCGTCCATACTTTATGGGTTCATTGATCAAGGGCAGCTGGCGTTGCGGGCGCCGGCACGCGACTGCGCAGCTCGGTTCCAAGCACCCGCTCGTTTTCCGAATAATCCACCGGAACCGAGATTAGATAGACGCCTCCCCCCTGGAACGCGGTTTCCAGTGCCGGCGCCAGACCGTCGGCTGTCTCGACCCGCGAGCCTTTCGCGCCGTAGGACGCCGCATATTTGACGAAATCCGGGTTGCCGAAGGTCAACCCCCAATCGGGGAACTTGTCCGCCGCCTGCTTCCAGCGAATCATGCCGTAGGCGTTGTCCTGCACGATAAGTACGACTAAGTTCAAACCCAGTCGCACCGCCGTCTCCAACTCTTGGGAGTTCATCATGAAGCCTCCATCGCCGCACACAGCTAACACGCGCCGTTCAGGATAGAGCATCGAAGCCATCATCGCCGAGGGCAGGCCGGCGCCCATCGTCGCCAGGGCGTTGTCCAGCAGCAGAGTATTGGCCACACGCGTTCGGTAATTCCGCGCAAACCAGATCTTGTACATGCCATTGTCCAGGCAAACGACTCCGTCCTCCGGCATGACTTGGCGAACGTCGTGGACGATCCGCTGGGGTGTTAACGGAAAGCGGCTTTCGGCGGATCGATCAGCTAGATGCCCGAGAATCTCTTCGCGCAACGGCAAGAGTGCCGAGGCGTTCTTCAGTTTACCCTTCAGCCGATCTGCTAGCAGCGCGAGACTCGGTCCGACATCGCCAACCACCTCAGTTTGCGGCGCAAAGACCTCTTCCACTGTCGCTGGCATATAGCCGATGTGGATCACTTTTGGGCCATCAGGACCCATGATGAAGGGCGGCTTCTCGACCGTGTCATGGCCGATCGAGACAATCAAGTCGGCTCTGTCTATTGCTTTGTGGACATAGTCTCGCTCGGAGAGCGCCGCCGTTCCCATATATAGGCTCGACCCGCCAGCTACCGCGCCCTTTCCCATTTGAGTGTTGAAAAACGGAATACGCACTCGGCGGACGAAATCGGACAGTGCTTCCGCCAGCCTTGGGCGGCTCGCGGCTGCCCCCAACATGATCAGTGGCCGCTCGGCATCCAGGATTATTGCCACCGCACGGTCCAACGCCGCTGGATTCGCAACAGGAATTTCGATCGGATGCGTCGGCACGGGCAATAGGTCCGGCGCCTCCTCCCCAGCAATGTCCTCCGGCAGCTCAAGGTGCACGGGGCCTGGCCGCTCCTGTTGGGCAACCCTAAATGCTTCGCGCACGATCGAAGGAATCGTCATCATGCTGACAATCTGGCGCGCCATTTTAGTCAGCGGCGTCATGCTTGAGACCACGTCGACAATTTGGAACCGGGCCTGTTTGCTGCTCAGTATTCCTTTCTGTCCGGTGATCAGGATCATCGGCATAGCGCCGAGAAACGCATAGGCAGCGCCCGTAGCGAAGTTCAGAGCCCCAGGGCCTAGCGTGCTAAGACATACGCCGGGCTTACCCGTCAGCCGCCCGTAAGTCGCCGCCATGAACGCCGCTGCCTGCTCGTGTCGGGTTACGACGAATTCGATCCTGGAGCTGCGCAGTGACTCCAGGACGTCCAGGTTTTCTTCTCCCGGAACTCCGAAAATTCGCTCGACCCCTTCGTTTTCCAGCGCTGCGACAAACACGTCAGATCCTTTGTTCATGATCATCTTTCGGGTGCAACCAATTGACTCATTATCAATTCTCGATCCGCTTCGCCCACGCCACGATGGCCTGGACAAACTGCTTGGTAGACGCGGTACCGCCCAGGTCGCAGGTGCGAACCTTATCTTCGTTCAGGGTCTGATGGATCGCCTTGCGCAGTCGTTGCGCAAGGTCGTTCCGGTCGACGTGATCAAGCATCATCGCGGCCGCCAGCAACAATGCGAGCGGATTGGCAACACCTTTACCGGCAAGGTCCGGCGCCGAGCCATGCACCGCCTCGAAAATAGCGGCGTCCAGGCCGATGTTAGCCGCAGGGGCCATCCCCAATCCCCCCACCAAGCCGGCCATTTCGTCCGACAGAATATCGCCGAAAAGGTTAGTCGTCACGATGACATCGAACTGCCACGGATTGAGCACCAGCTGCATGGCACAGGCATCAACTATCCGGTCGTCCACCTGGACGCGGTCTTGGTAACGTTTCCCTACCTCTCGAGCGGTCTCCAAAAAAAGGCCGGTAAGCGCCTTTAGAATGTTAGCCTTGTGCACAATGGTTACCTTCTTGCGGCCATTGCGAACCGCGTACTCGAACGCATATTCGGCGATGCGCCGGCATCCTGCGCGGGTGTTCACCCCGGAGCCGATCGCGACCGCGTGAGGGTCGTCGCCGATGGGAATGTAGTGCTCAAAGCCGACGTAGAGACCTTCTAGGTTCTCGCGTACCAGCACCACGTCTATGTCTTCATAGCGCCCTCCACGCACAAGGGTGCGGGCGCGCCGTACATTAGCGTACAGCTGAAATTCTTCACGTAATCGCACGTTCGAGGAGCGGTAGCCACCGCTTACGGGCGTAGTCAGTGGTCCTTTGAGCGCTAAGCGGGTGCGTCGGATACTGTCCAGAGTAATTTGAGGAAGCGGGTCGCCGAGCGCCTCCAATCCTGACATCCCTGCTTTGTGCGTTTCCCATGCAAACGGTGCATTCAAAGCGTCGAGCACCATAATGGTCGCCTCGACAATTTCCGGGCCAATACCGTCACCGTCAATCAGCGTAGCGGGAATCACCTTCTTGCGGCGAATTGCACTTTTGGTACTCAATTTAAGTCTGCAGTCGTAGCTCGGGTTAAATGGCCTCAGGAGCGCTTATCGGCATATTGGCGCGCCCCTTTCGACAGAATTTTAGGTAGTTACGGTTAATTGTTGAACCAGTCCTTCTGCCCTGGAGCGGTTGCACGAAGTTTAACTCCATAGTGGTGAGCTTTTACCGATAAAACTCCAACACCGCCTCAGTTTCCAATTCATAGGCTTCTATGCATCTCGGGTGCGCCTCATTTCTTCTGGAGTCGTTTGAAACCAAATACTCTGCTTTGGTTTCCAGGGCCGAGGCGGACTTGGTTTCGCCCATCGCCGTCGAGATCATCGGGAATTTGACCGCAAATGTGCCGCCAAACCCGCAGCAGCTGGTTTGATCTTCCATCTCCACCAGCGTGAGATCTTTCACTCGCTCAACACCGAAGGGAACAACTGGTCCACAAAACATGGGATGAACAGGGTGATTCTCAACGGAGAAAAGCCTCAATAAGACCGCCATCGACGGTGATGACCTGGCCAGTGGTTTTGCTCAACCGATTCGTTAACAGCACATAGAAGGCTTCGGCCTGGTCGGCTGGGGTGATCGGGGACTGGGTCAAAGTCCGGTCAGCGTAAAACTTCGCCAGCTTCTGGGTCAAAGAGTCGGTTGGTTCATCCTCAGAATAGGGAATCTTGTACTTAGCTAACGAGGCGATCACCCTCTCCCGCGGGAACATAGCGCTACCCTGGACAACTGTCGCTGGGGCCACTGCATTGACGCGGACCAGCGGAGCCAACTCGATGGCCAACTCGCGCGTGAGGTGGTTAGCCGCAGCCTTGGAGGTGTCGTAGCCGAGGCTACCCTTTTTGGCGACTACCGCGTTAGCGCTGGTCGTCAGCACAAGATTACCCCGGAGCCCTTGCTCCTTCCATGTCTTGGCCCCTTCGTCGGCGACGATGTAAGAACCCGTTACGTTGATCGCAAAGGTGAGAGCCCATTTATCGTCGGGGATGTGACCCGTAGTATCCGGGGCGACGAAAATGCCTGCCGTGACTGCGATCGAATCAAAACCGCCGTAAGCGAGGATGGCATTGTTCAACATTGCACGGACGCTGGCACGGTCGGTGATATTTCCGCTCAGCCCGACAGCCAGACCACAATTGGAGACCCCGGTTCCCGCCACTCCAATCCCGACTCCGTATTTATCGGTGATTTCCTTGGCGGTCGCTTCGGCTGCCCCTTGGTTGAGGTCCACGCAAACGGCGTGTGCGCCGTCCTTAACGATGCGGTGCACCACTTCCTTGCCAATGCCGGAGCCCGCACCAATCACCACAACGACTTGCCTCGCGAGCTCTTTCTCGGCCGGCATGCGTTGGAGTTTGGCTTCCTCCAGCAGCCAGTACTCGATATCGAAAGCCTCCTGCTGAGGCAGCGCGATGTACTCGTCAATCGCTTCGGATCCACGCATCACCTCGACCGCGCAATTGTAAAACTCTGCCGTCACCCGCGACTCCGATTTATCTTTGCCCCAGGCCACCATTCCCAACCCCGGGATCAAGATCACGGTTGGGTTCGGATCACGCAGGGCGGGCGAGTTCTCTCGTTGGCAACGTTGGTAATATTGGGCGTAATCCTTTCGGTACTTCTTGATGCCGCGTTCCAGCTTAGTTTTGAGAGTGCCCACATCCTCTTTTTGCGGGTTCCAGTCGACGTAAAGCGGCTTGATCTTCGTCCGGAGAAAATGGTCCGGGCAGCTGGTGCCCAACTCCGCCAAACGAGCCGCATCGTGCGAGTTGACGAAACGCAGGATCTTCTCGTCGTCCTGGACGGTACCGATGAAGCGCTTTTGCTGGCTGACCTGGCCGCGTAACCAGGGCAAGATTGCCGCAAAGGCTTCGCGCCGCTGCGCTTCGGCCAGCGCCTGATATTTCTGCCCACCGAACGCCTTAGCGTCCCCGCCTTTTTCCTGGTATTTGGCCTCGATGTATTCAGCGGCTTTCTCAATCAGCGAAAGCGTCAGGTTGTAACATTCCTTGTCGTCATTGGCCCAGTTGATCAGGCCGTGCTGACCCAAAATTACGCCCTTTGCCTGCGGATGCTCCTCCACGAGGCGCTGCAGAGCCAAGCCCAGCTCGAAGCCCGGTCGCAGCCAGGGCGTCCAGATCACTTCTTCACCGTAGATCTCTTTGGTCAGCTTTTCCGAGTGTTTCGCCGCGGCAACCGAGATAGCCGCATTGGGGTGCATGTGGTCCACGTGACGAAACGGAATGAACGCATGCAACGGGGTGTCGATGGAAGAGGGTCGCGGGTTAAGGTTGAAAGTCGCGTGCGTGTACATGCCGACCATCTTGTCTTCGGCAGGCGTCTTGGGCCCTTTCTCCGGCTCCTGCGCATAAAGATTTTGCATCTCGACCAGCTTGGTCTGGTAGAGCGAAGAGAAATTTTCGCGCTTGCTCGTGCGCAAGTCCCCGCCCGAACCCTTGACCCAGAGTACCTCGACTTTTTCGCCCGTTAAAGGATCCCGTTCGACGATTTTTGCAGAGGTATTCCCGCCGCCGGTGTTGGTGATGCGCTGGTCAGAGCCCAGGATATTAGAGCGGTAGATGAGCCGCCCAACCGGATCGAGCGCGGAGGCGACCGCGTCGTCCCATAGGTAGTTTACGTATCGGTATTTCTGGTAGTCCATAATCGCGAGGTTACAATCCAATGAAGCGTTGGTAGGGGACCCCCCAAGCCTCGGGCGCAATTGGCTCGAAGGTTTGCAGGGCAAAAGAATCGCGCACGACCTGGCGCAGAGCGGCCAGGGATCCGACGTGGCCCAGAGCAGCGGTTTTGAGTTCCTCAAAAATGCGCAACACGTCCCACCGGAGGGAACCGAGCACGCGCACCGCGGCACTTGGAAACCGGTGCATTTCCTCCAGCGTTAACCGGCCGTCTTCGAGGCGGCCTAGCATCACCCGGCCGCTTTCTGCGCCGAGGTCACAAGCGATGTAGCACTTTGGGTTCATCATCCGTGAAACGGCTAAAGGCCGGGAAACGCCGCTAAGAGTTCCTGAATGACCTCCGGACCCATGGCACTGATGGGGCCCAGCGCGCGGCTGCGAATGATCGCCGCGGCCGTGGCCTCAAGGACTTCCAAACGATCGAAGGCGTCTAATACCGTGCGGCCGGCAACCAGGACACCGTTGTTTTCGATAAGTGCCACCGGGTTTTTTGGCCCCACGACAGCTGCCACTTCTTGGCCGTCGCCGAACTGATGTTCGAAGGGAATTTTTGCCACGTCTTTTAGAAACAGGTAGCTTTCCGGGATTGTGCGGGTATCGAGCTGAAACTCGCTCACGCAAAACGCGCTGCCATTCAGGGGCAACGCGTTGACGATGGCCTGGATTTCGGGATGTGCGCGGTAAATCGCCCAGTGGACCCCAGCAGCTCGGCTAGGTTTCTGGTCTGATGTATATTTGCCGTCGCGGACGAGAACCAAATCTTCCAAACCCAGCTCGCGGCGATCCACGTGCGAAGGTGTGACCACAAAACTGTCTTCATCGATCCTGGCCGAGAAACTGCCCCAGGTGCTCGTCACGAGCCGATGCTCGTAGGCGCGATGAATAAAGTCGCTGATTTCTTTGCGCAGCTCTTTTTCCCGGCTCGAGGGCGCTTTGGACGAACCCTCTGGCGAGAGCCAACGGGGCTTTTTCGAAAGTTCAATCTGAGCCTCGCTGAGGTAATTCACCTGCCCAAGCAGTCGTGCGTTAAGGATAATCCGGGCAGTAAACTCGAGCGTTTCAAAGCGTTCGAAAGCTTTGGCGAGGGTGTCGCCGCCAACCACCACGCCGTGGTTTTCCAGCACGACACAATTCGGCCGCGCTTTTGAACCACATTGGTCAGCAATGCGTGCCCCGAGTTTGATGCTCCCCGGGAGCGCGTACGGCGCGAAAGCCACTTTCCCGCAGACGTGCCAGGCCTCCGGAAAAAGGTGCGTGTCCGGCACCTGCCCGCAAATGCTGAAGCTCACCAGGGCGCCCGGATGCGCGTGGATGACGGCGTGCAGATCCGGCCTCACTTCGTAAACGCTCAAATGAAACGGACTCTCCGACGAAGGCGGATGCAGGCCTTCCTGTTCCCCATTGGGCCGGATCCGCACGATGTCCTGGCGGCGCAAACTCCCCTTGTCCACCCTTGCGGGCGTGATCCACACGTCACCGTTTTCGTCCCGGACAGAGATGTTGCCGCCGGAGGTCGTGGTCATTTCGTGACTGTAGATGCGCTCCATGATCGAGACGATCTGGTCGCGCGGATGAAGAAGAGAGAAGGTTTTCATATCGAAGCTTTCGTCAATCCAGGTGGAACATCTCCTGGAGTTCGACCGCACGGGGTGAACGGTCCGCGTTTACCTCCATGAGGCCGGCCATGTAATCCCACCAGCGACGACAGGCCGGCGTCTGTGCAATGGCGTTCCAGCGGGCTTCATCCTCAATTTCGGCGTAGGCAAAAAGTTGCCCGGTTTCCGGGTGCAGGGCGATCGAATAATTATGCACACCGTGCGTGCGAAGCACTTCCTCCAATTCCTTCCAGATCGGGTTATGTCGCTGTCGGTACTCCTCTTCGGCGCCGCGATTCAACTGCATGACAAAAAATTTGCGGATCATGAACCGGGTCGACGCCGCAGCAGGGCCCACCCGGGCGGCGTCGGCTGTGCGCGTCATTTTCTAAAAGTTAAACTTGTCGATGTTGTCGGCGTTAAACACCGTGGGCGGCCCTAACAGCACCTCCCCGTCTTTGCCCACTGTGCGAGTCCCGAGTCTACCGGCCGCGAATGCATCGCCTTCCTTGCCCTGGATATTACCCGAGGCAAGCTGCGCAGCGGCGTAAGCGGCCAGATAACCGACGTCAGCGGGGCTCCACAGCTCAAACTCCTTGATTGTGCCGTCCTTAACAAACTGGCGTAGTTGATTCGGTGTTCCTAAACCGGTGAGAGCCACCTTGCCTTTGTAGGGGCTGGTGGAGATGTAGCGCGCAGCAGCCGCAATCCCAACACTCGTCGGGCTGATGATGCCTTTGAGGTTTTGGTAAGCCTGAAGCAAACCTTGAGTCTCAGTGAAGGACTTCTGGTCGTCGTCATTTCCGTACGCGATCTTGACCAATTTCATGTCCTTGTACTCCGGCTTTTTTAGCTCTTCCTGCATGTACTTGATCCAGGTATTCTGGTTCGTTGCATTGGGCGTTGCCGACAGGATGGCAAAGTCGCCGCTGCTACCCATCTGTTTGGCTAAAGTTTGCACAAGACTTTGGCCGATGCCTTCGGCTGAGGCTTGGTTAATGAAAATGTTGCGACCTTCCGGGACGGTGTCGGAATCCAACGTAACAACTTTGATCTTTTGGCCCATCGCCTTTTTCAGGTATGGCACCAGGGCGTTAGGATCATTCGCGGCAATCAGGATCGCGCTTTGGTGCTGGGTAATGGCCGTGTTGATGTACGGGACCTGAGCCGAGGCACCGGCTTCAGAAGGACCAACCACCTTGCCTTCGATGCCTAACTCCTTGCAGGCGTCCATGGCACCCCCGCTCTGGATCACCATGTAAGGGTTGTTAATATTCTTGGGAATGGCCGTCATTTTCAGGTCTTTCTTAATCGGCTTTTCCTGGCCGTACGCAACTATTCCAAGGAACGTTACGGAGCAAATCACAGCGATGGTTCTCGTTAGGGAGTTGTTAGTCATAGGGAGGTTCGTGGGGATGATTAGGGTTTAGATCTGGATAGGAAAATCACTTGGCCACGGATGCGGCGCCGAGCTTTTCGATCTCCCTCTGGCGCTGCATCAGTCGCAACCTTTCGCGCGTCGAGGCAATCAGGTTAGGCAGAAGGATGCTGATGATCAGCAGCGACCCGGTCACAATTCTCAAGATTTCACTCGCCACGTCGGCCAGGGTTAACACGTTGTTGATCACCCCAATCAACAGAAGGGAGAGGACAACGCCCGTCACCGTACCCTTGCCGCCTTGAACCAAGATGCCGCCCAAAAACACGGCCGCGATGGCGCTCAACTCGAAGCCCGTCCCGTTATCGGCTCGCGAACTGGAAAACCGAAAAGTGAAAACGATTCCTGCCAGTGCGCTGATCAAGCCAGAAATGATAAAGAGCAGCATCTTCAACCGACCGATGTTGACCCCGGAGAAACGCGCCGCCGTTTGGTTGCCCCCGACCGCGTAAAGACTTCGGCCGACGGTGGTGTGATGAAGCACTACCCAGAAAATCAGCGCCAAGACGATGAAGAGCACGAACGGCATCGGAATAAATGTGAAGGGAATTACCCCGATGCCAAACCCGGTGTACTCAGGCGGAAAGTCGGCGACGGCCTTATCTCCCAGGATGATATACGCAAACCCTCGGAAGAGCGCCAGCGTCCCGATCGTCACAGCTAAGGAAGGGAGGCGGAACCGCACGATCATAAAGCCGTTAAGCGCCCCGCATAGAGCGCCTACTATCAGGCAAATCACGATCGCCAGCGGCATGGCGAGTTTGTACTCCCAGAGCAACCCAAGTAGAGAGCTCGAAAGGCCAAGGATCGACGCAACCGAAAGATCGATGTCGTTAGTGATCACGATCAGACTTAACGGCAGCGCCATCAGCGCAATCTCCACAAAGTTAGCCAGCAGGTTGGCCCAATTGTCAATGGTCAGGAAATCCTTGTTGAGAAATGTTCCGCCCACTACAGCGATCAACAGAAGGAGAGCGAGAATGGTCTCCCAGCTGACTCGGCGGGCAAGTCGTCGCGTGCTCGGCTGACTTTGACTCATACGTGACTCCATTTAACCCGCGAGCGCAACGCGTGGCGGTAGGCAAGGTAGGCGTCCCCGGCGATAGCCAGCAGAAGCATCGCGCCCTGGAAAGATTGCTGCCAGAAGGAAGGGACCCGCAGAAAAACCAAGGTACTGCTAAACACGCTTAACAACAGCGCTCCCAGGACTGCTCCGACGACTGTCCCCACCCCGCCGGTGATGGCAACGCCTCCCACCACGGTCGACGTAATCACCGTCAGTTCGATTCCTTCGGCGGCCGTCGCGTCTACAGTCCCAAAACGTGCCAGCCAGAGCGCGCCCGCCAATCCAGCGATTGCGCCAGAAATGATAAACCCGGTGGCCAGCCGCCGACTGACATTGATACCCGCGAGAACGGCGGCAACCGGATTGCTCCCTATCGCATAGAATTCTCGCCCGACGCGATATTGGCGCAAGCCGATCGAAAAAAGGACTAACAGGATCAAAACAATCCAGGTCAGGATCGGAATACCTGCAAAGGTGGAGGTACCAATGGCTAGAAAGGAACCGGGAACGTTCACCGCATTAACCTGCCGACCGTGAACCCAGGCATAGTTGGCGCCTCGAAAAATGTACAGGGTGCCCAAGGTGGTAATTAAAGCTGGAATCCTTCCCCAGGCGATTAAAGCCGCATTCACCGCCCCGAGCAGAAGGCCAGCCAGGACGGCGATCAACACCACCGCCACACTGGGGATCCCGGGGTAATTGATGAACAGCGTACCTGACAGAAAGGCGGTAATACCGACAATCGAACTGATGGAAAGATCAATTTGGCGCATCAGGATGATAACCGTCTGTCCCAGCACGAGCAGGGCGATGATCGAGACATTTAACATCAGGTCTTTCAGGCTCTGCGGGCTTACGAAACGCGGATTAAGCGCGGTGGTCAGCGCGGTCAACACCGCGATCAAAAGGACCAGACTGCCCTCACGGCTGCGCATCAAGGCGTTCATCCAACCGTGCCCATCCGCGCTACTTTCTAGTTCCTTGGTCATGATTGTCCGGTGGGAGCAACTTTTGCTTTCTTGTCACGGATCGACCCCGTTTGGCCGGTCGCAGCGAACATGATCGCCTCTTCTGTCGCTGCTGAACGAGTCAACTCAGCAGTGAGCTTCCCTTCGTGCATCACCAGAACGCGGTCGGCCATCCCGAGGACTTCTGGCAATTCGCTGGAAATCATGATGATTGCCATTCCCTCGTTGGCTAACTGGCTTAGCGTTCGGTGGACCTCCGATTTAGCGCCGACATCGACACCCCGGGTAGGCTCGTCGACGATGAGAAGCTTTGGCAACGTGGCCAGCCATTTAGCCAGGACGACCTTTTGCTGATTGCCGCCCGACAAAATGTTCGCCGGTTCCTCAATGTGGCCCTTAAGCTGCATTCGCTGCGTCCACTGCGCAGCAATCTCCCGTTCTTTGTTTTGAGAGACCAGACCGAACCGCTGCAGTTGGTGCAGAACGGTCAACGTGACATTGCGCGTGACCGTCATTTCCATCACCAACCCTTGCTGTTGGCGATCTTCAGGCACGTAGCCAATCCCAGCGGCCATCGCTATTTGCGGTGTGTGGTTAGTGAGCGCTTTGTCGCCAATTACCACTTCTCCGCTATCCAGGGGATCGATTCCAAAAATCGCGCGCGCAACCTCGCTCCGGCCCGCGCCGACCAAACCGGCCAAGCCGACGATCTCTCCTGCCCGCACCTCAAAGCTGATGCCCTTGAACACCCCAGCCCGGCGCAGGTCGCGAACCCGTAGAACCACCTTACCAGGTTCCACCTTTTCTTTCGGGTACAAAGCCTCCAAAGATCGCCCGACCATTTTTCGAATCACTTCGCCAGTAGTCCACTCCCCAATGGGTCCGGACCCAACTACCCGCCCGTCGCGCATCACGGTAATCCGTTGAGAGATCGCAAAAACTTCCTCTAATCGATGCGAGACAAACATCACGGCCACCCCCTTATCACGCAGACGCTCGACGACCTGGAACAAGCGCTTCACTTCTTCGCCCGAAAGGGCCGCGGTCGGTTCGTCCATGATTAGCACCTTGGCTTCGAACGTTAGCGCCTTGATGATTTCCACGATTTGCTGGTCGGCAATGCTCATTCCCAAGACCGGATCGTCGGGGCGTAACAAGACGCCCAGTTGGCTCAGGTGCTGGGAAACGGCTCGGCTCATTGCCGCGTAGTCGATCCAACCGTAGGCAGTCTTGGGTTGCCGATGCATAAAGACGTTCTCGGCGATAGAGAGGTCTCGAAACAGCGTTGGCTCCTGGTAAATCACGGAAACCCCGGCCTGTTGTGCTTGGGAGGGCGATCGAAAAAGTACGTTCTCCCCGTTCATACGTATCGCGCCTTTATCGGACAGATGCAGCCCGGCCATGATTTTGACCAGGGTACTTTTGCCTGCCCCGTTCTCGCCCATCAATGAATGCACTTCCCCGGCGATAAGCGACATGGTGACTCCCTCAAGCACCCGGGTGCTTCCGAACGATTTGTAGATCTCGACCAGCTCAATGGTAGGCGCGTTCATGACCAATCAAGATGAAGCAACGACGTTGAAACGGGGGGTAAGCTTCGAGAGGTTATCTACGAATCACCGCCGTTTCGGTATATCCGTTCAATCCATAAATCGCGAGAAGGGGTCAGATTCTCCAATATCTTTTTCGAATAGTTATTCTAGCATTCGAGTATAGCAAATTGTCGTTCGGTAAGGAGGGGTGAATTTCGGCATAACGTGGGAAGGGAACTTGTTGTTGATCTGTGAAGATCAACGATCTGATCAAAAGGATGGTGCCAGTGTTTCTCAATGTCTAGACAAAATTTTAAAATGATGTGTAGACATAATTAAGTTCCGTTGCGACGGTCCTAGGCGTTAAAAAGATTCTCACTCCGCGCTTATGAACCAACCCCAGAACCAAAGAATTCAACACGCGCTCGATCAATTCCGGATCGAGACCCCGAGTTGGGGCTTTGCCGACACTGGCACCCGCTTCGGCAAGTTCCTCCAGGATGCAGCGGCTATCGATATCAACGACAAACTGGCCGATGCCGGACAAGTCCACGCCTTTACCGGATTTTGTCCTTCTGTCGCCGTTCATGTGCTTTGGGATTTTGGCGCCGATCAACCACCGTCCAAGATTGTGCAACTTGCTAAGAATTACGGGATTCACATCGGGGCGATTAACCCAAATCTCTTCCAAGACCAGATCTATAAATATGGTTCGCTCTGCAACCGCGACGATGAGGTACGCGCCACTGCAGTGAAGCATTTGCTCGAAAGCGCCGAACTGGCGAAGCAGACAGGTAGTCAACTCGTTACCATTTGGCTGGCCGACGGCTCAAATTACCCGGGACAGGCTAACATCCGGTGGCGCAAACACACCCTTGTCGAAACATTGCGCCCGCTGCATGAGGCATTAACTGCTGACCAACAAATCTTGCTGGAGTACAAACCGTTTGAGCCTGCATTCTATCACACGGACTTGGCGGATTGGGGTATGTCTTACGTCATCGCCAAGGAAGTCGGTCCCAAAACTCGTGTATTGGTCGACACCGGCCACCATTACCTCTCACAAAATATTGAACAAATCGTTGCTTGGCTGCTGGACACCAACATGTTGGGCGGGTTTCACTTTAACGACCGGCGTTATGCGGACGACGATCTCACCTTCGGTTCGATCGACCCATACCAGGCCTTCAGGATTTTTCACGAAATCCACTTTTTCGGTTGGGAAACCGGTCAAACTCAGGAGATTCCGTACATGATCGACCAATCGCACATCGATAAGCCAAAGATCGAAGCGATGATTCAAACGGCGGTCACCGCGCAGGAATTGTACGTGAAAGCGGCCGCGGTGGATCACGAAAAGTTGGCGCTTCACCAGCAACGTAACGAGCAAGTCGACGCTGAGGAATGCCTTCGAGCGGCCTTTTTCGCCGACGTCCGCCCGACCATAGTCGAATGGCGAAAACAACAGAACTTGCCATTAGATCCCCTGGCCGCATTTCGGCAAAGTGGCTACGAAGCGCGTGTCGCTACAGAGCGTAAAGCACGGCGGGCCGAACTGGGCATCACCAACTCCGGATCATATGCGTAAAGCGCAACAGGTTATCTCCGCTACAAGCTGCCGAATCGCGGATCTAATCACACGGGTTCCAACGGGAGGTTAAGGTCAGCGAAACATCTCCGGTGTCGTAATGAATTTCGGAATATTCAATGGGACGATCTTGAGAGTCGAACGAGGTCCGACGCCGGAGAAGCACGGGCGTTCCCTTTTTGATCTTAAGTCGGCGCGCGATTGGCCCGTCAGCCGTCGCCGCCAAAAATTCCTCCCGGGCATGGTCGGTCACGACGCCTGTCTCCTCTTTGAGAAGTTTATAAAGCGGTCGCTGAAAGTCTTCTTTGCCGGAAAGTTTGAGCCTGGGGTGAAACCACGACCTCGATTGCAAGACGGGCCGGCCATCCCAGCCGCGGACCTGGTCTAAAAATTTGACTAGCGTTCCAACCGGCACCTGGAGTGCGTCAGCAATCTTACCCTTAGCGGCTTTTTCCGAGACCTCCAACAGAAATGACTGGACCTCGATTCCCTTTTTCCTCATCTCCCCTGTCAGACTAGCCCAGTCGACCAAACCGGTTTGAACCGCCCTGGTTCCCACACCCTTCCTGCGCTCCAGGAACCCTTGGTGCACCAGGTTAAGGATACTTTCGCGAACTGTACCGCGGCTGACCCCAAGCCGGCTTGCCATGGTTAATTCGTCCGGCAACAATGCCCCACTAGAGTAGGGCGGACGACTAATCAGATCGTGAAGCAACCGCTCGATTTGGACGTGCAACAACACCCCACTTGACCGATCAAGCTTCCAACTGGAAAACAAAGGGTCTGCGGTGTGCGCCGTCATTGTGGCCGCTAAGCTAAAGCCTCCCCACACATTTGTCTATACAATTGGCGTAATTACTCAGCCCTTCAGCTCCTTTGAAGGAGCACGCCATTTCGCGACCGTCTGCAGAATTCTAAGAAATATACTTCAAAGAGGTAATAGACAGGGCTAGAAAACGAAAAGAAAATTGGTCAAGGCGAGGAGGAAGGTCATGGGCACCAGACAGCGGCCAACGCCTGAGCGGCGCGATTCGTCGCAGGTCGGCTCGACCAGCGTGCAAGCGATAGAAAGCTAATTGTTAACATGCGCGCTTACTTCGATGAAGCCGGAAAGCCGATGCGGTCAAAAGCAGGGTTTTCCAGGTCGACGGCAGTCTATGACGCGCGCGGCAATCGCATCGCGGAAGCCTACTACGATGTAGAAGGCAACCCGATCAAGTCGAAGGACGGCTATGCAAGCAAGACGCTGGTCTATGACGCACGCGGTAACCAGATTGAAGAGACATACTTCGAGGAAAAAGGCAAACCGACACGCTCGAAGGAGGGCTACGCGAGAGCTGCCAAGGTCTACGATTCCCGCGGACACGAGGTCGAAGCGACCTACTTCGACGAACAGGGTAGGCCGACGATTTCGAAAGACGGTTACGCCCGGGTCAAAAGGTCTATGATTACCACAGCGAACCGATCCAAGAGACGTACTGCAATGAGAAGGGCTCAGAAATCCATGCGCGGCAGCCCCAAATCGTGCCAGTTAGGCCGCCAAGAAGAAAAAGGTCTGACCTGAATGGCGCGAAGATAAGGAAAGTTCAGGGCAAGCGGCTCCTCCGAAAGTAGGCGAATCGTCTCGATTTGCTCTGTCCCTCAAGAACCTTCGTCGCTTATTTTCGTGCCATTCAGGTCTGACCTAAGGTCTTGACCTAAGGTCTGCCTCAACCTGATGCCACGCCGTCAAGCAAACGCGCCAGGATTGGCGCTTGCAGCGTTTCTCGCGCTATTGCTAGTGAGCGCCTTTCAGCCGGATTAAACTCAAATATTGATTAAGCGATACATTCCTCCGGCACAATACCTATCCTCACGGCTGACTCGTCTTCCCTCTAAGAATTTTAGGAATCGGACTTAAACCAAAAAAACGCAATAGTAGAAGGACTACCTACCAAGATGAAGAGGAAAGCTTTCTGGGCGGCCGAAGGCCGGCACAGCTAAGCTAACTGCCAATCCTTCTCATAGATGTTAGTAGAGGTTCTTCAGAAGTAATGGGGGTCGGTCTCTGGAACGGCACCATCGTCCACGCTCTGGATAGAATGTCCTTGCTTTACGTTGTTGTCGATTCTTGCTTATCCGGCGTCTTTCGGAAGTCCGAAGGGCTGACGCCGTAGGCGCGGCGGAAATTCCGTGCCAGGTGCGCCTGATCGGCAAAACCGCATTCCCCCGCCACCTCGGTCAACGAGCGCCCTTCGCCGGTCTTCAGCAACCGACCGGCGAAAATTGAATCAAATTGCCGAAGTCCGCGTCCAGCGGTAATCGGGGTCCCACAAACCATGACCTTCTTTTTGCTGAACTTGATGCACACAACTCCTCTCTGCTTTAGAGAGGAGGAACAGCGCATGAGCGCGGATGTGCGATGGGCTACGCGTGAGATTGCGGTTGCGACTCAGGTTTCGACCAGTTATGCAGTGTAGGGAAAAATGTCTGTTGAAATCCAAATCCTACGGGCGGCTTTCGAGAAGGTGGTTGCCAATTCTGTCCAACAGAAACTTTACAACACTTGCCTTCCGCCCCAACAGGGGCTTTTTGTTGACCATACGGATGTCGGTAATTCCGGAGTTAGCGAAAGCGTCGGCACCGACGGCCAGATATTGGTTAAGGTCCCGATCGACGCCTACGTCGTTCCCCAAAGTCAGCTGACAGACTTTCCGAACAATACGCCGCCGGGCGCGACTACACCCGCGGGCACCCTCGTGGCTGTCTACCGACTGGTGGTCTCGGGTACTGACGTATCCCTCACACTGGACGATTTGACCACTGATCCACCCAACCCGCTCGTAACTGGATTTCTTGCTTCGGCAAAAGCGACACTTCAATCCATCCCCGGTCTCAGTTTCGGGCAAGTCTTCACGGACCTTGGCTTACCTTTGCCCACGGTCTCGCGTGCGGAACTCACTCCTGAAGTTCTGGCAATCCGTTTCGATCCGACCGGCCCAGTCGTCTCGCACCTTTTTCCCGGGCAGGAATGGGGCATCTTCATTGACGCGCCGGGAATCGTGGGACTCGTTCAAAACATGCTCAGCGGCTTCCAGGTGCCGCACCTGACGCTGACACCGCGTTGGACGCCCATCGGAGGCCAGCCAGAAGTTACCGTCGATTGGCGTTTCAAGCCTGATCTTCCGGATCCTTTGAGCGCCACGGCGTCGGGCATCGTCGGGGTCAGTCTGACGCTCACATCCCCAGTGGCTGATCGGCTTCGCGCGACCGCCAATTGGACGCTTCATATCGACATAGCAGGAACGCCGCGCTTCCTTGAGAAGTTCGCCGAGGATATCGCAAAGGGTATCATCGCCAGTGATTTTGATCCCAAAATAATCGGGGCTACTAAGCTCAGCGACCAGTCATTTTTCTTTGACTGGCCCCTCCCGCCTCTGACCTTTGCCGGCGCGAAGCTGCGATACGCCAGCATACTAGCGGATCAAAGTGGTATGACTATTGGCGGACCTGTTGTGGTGATCGTCGCGCCGAGAGACACGCTCTACTTCAAAGTTACTCCATTCGGTGCGCCCACCTGGATGGGCTCCTGCAGAGCTCTCGCAAAAGCCGGAAGCGGCAATCCGCCAACGACGATCAAGGCGACCGCTGCCAAGAACTATGCCACAGTAACGTTCAGCTCGTACGGCACCTTCTGTAGCGCAACCCTGTATCCGCCTAATGGCGCCGCGGCGCCTTTCCTCAATGTGCCGCCCGCAGGAAGCGCAGAAACTTCCAGTTCCGTCGGATTTACAGTTCCTGCTGTCATGGCCTCGAACATAACACAGGACGTGAAGGTCATCCT
Organism: uncultured Verrucomicrobiae bacterium; assembly: GCA_963742335.1. GTDB lineage: Bacteria > Verrucomicrobiota > Verrucomicrobiia > Chthoniobacterales > JAFAMB01 > JAFAMB01. The sequence continues at coordinate 117,994 of CAVULL010000029.1, read as the reverse complement.
TCAAACTTCGCGGGGTGTGCGATACATCGACTTCGGCCATCCCGTCGTCGAAATCGACGCGCAAGGAAATGTCACAAACGTCGTCAGGTGGTATCTGCCCGATTGTCTTCTAATGCCGGCCAAGCAGGTTCATAAATTGGGGTTTGGATCCATCGACGGCCGGCTCGCCACCGACTTCAAACCGCCGCCATTCGAGAATCCAAATTGGTCCACGCTACTGGCAGCAGGGCGTGGGATCGAGGTCCACCTTGTCTCATTCTTCGGCCTCGAGCCTGGAGAATTGCTTCAGTCGCGTTCCAGCAGCCACGAGATCAATTTAACAGCGGACTCCGAAGGGCGAGCCTTTGTTCCCATTTTTATGTCGCTGTCTGAGATAAATCCAGCGATCAGTCTTGAGCGTGTTAATCGCAAAAGCATGGCAGGAAAGTTCAGCGCCGAGAGCATCTCGTTACTGCGCAGCGCGACCGTCGCGGGGGGCGTCGAAAACAGTCTTGAAGAGACCGCCTCGGGAGCGGCTCTCCTGACCCGGACTTCGCATGACCGTATTACACACGACGTGATCGGCGCCGGGGACGTCCCTGTGCTGGTGAGACTTTCATCCAAAAGGGGGCTTCGCTCGCCGGGGGTGGATGAGGTCGCCCTTAACCCGCAACCCTTACCCCCACTCTTCAAAAAGTTTTCTTCAGAGATACCCGACGTTTTGGAAATCCTCGCGATCCCGGGCTTCGACCACAAACCATTGGCGGTTGCCCGGATGAATGACGGCACTGCCATGCTTCTCCAAACAGATCCTGCAGGCAGGGTTCGCGTCGCTGGAAGTTTCGCGGGTCCGATCGGCGTTATCTCACTCGCAGGCAGCTGGGGCATGGGTGTATCTGGCGCGCAGACGATGCTGTTCGAAGTCAACCGGACATAGCCCCTCAAAGCGCGAGCGGCAGCCTTGATCACCCTGCTTCGCCTGCGTGCTAATTACCACGACGGTTCTTAGGGTGCCGTCTTCCTTATCTGTCCGACCGGGTGCCTTCCATGTCGCCGAATGGCCCTCCGTCACCCTTTCGGGTAATGGCATTTTGGCCCGGTGACGCTATTGGCATCTGGTAGCCTGCAGATTGGAAGGTCGCTGGAATGAAACTGCATTTTCTGGAAAAAAAGTACGGAATTCGAATCAACCTCTTCGACTGGTCCGGGGACGATTACGAGACCGGAACACTAAACGCGCTGATCAAAATCGACCGGAGCGACGTCGGGCGAATTCTGCTGGAAAGCATTGCTTACCACGTAAAACATAATCCCGGTAACCTGGCGCACGGCATTCTCGAGATTCGCCCCTACGCCCATGGTGATTGCAACGGCTCAACCGATCCCGGCCTGACGACCAAACGGGGTCAGCAGTTGGAACCGGTGGTCCATTTCTGGCCGAAGGCCTTTGCCAAAGGCGGCGCTTGTTCGAAGTACCTGGAGGATCATCGGGACCAGATCGGCGGAATCCTGCCAGACGAAGCACTATTTCACGAACTGGTGCACGCTTTCCGGATGGCTTCCGGCAAATCCACGGACGCGACGCACACTCCGATCACTCGGAGCGGGTTATCAGATTATGACAATGAAGAAGAATTCATTGCCGTATTGGTGACCAACATCTATATCACCGATCCATCAAATAAGCCGGCTTCGACGCTGCGTCGCGACCATCATAGTTTTGGAGTGCTCGAATCCGACGTGAACCAATCGTTTACCTTTTTCCGAAGTTCGGTTTCTACCTACCGGCTGATCGAGAAATTTTGTAAAGAAAACCCCGCCTTCACCAGAAACCTGGCCAAGATCAAATCCTCTTTCAATCCGATTGCAGCTTTCTATCAGGATTCGATGCAGGCCTGGATCTATGCCAATTCTCAGGCCGCGGAAACGCGCGACGCATTAGGGCCGGAAGCTTGGGATCGTTATCAAGAAATGCGAAAATACAGTGAGACAAACATTCTTCGTAGCGGCTTAAGTCCAGAGGAGAATTTCAAAAAATGGCTCGGGGGTAAAAAGTAACCGCGCCAATGTCGGCTCGCCGCATGAACCAAGTGCCGGATCCGCCACTGAAAAGCAAAGATGCGCGAAGCCGCTCATGGCAAGACCAACCGACTGTCCAAGTGGCAGCCGCGGCCTCGATTCCGAACAACTCATCGTGACGCAGATTCACGAACTAAAGAAGCAACTTCCGGATGGTGGTCCGATCTAGTAATCTATAGCTAAGCAGCGAGTGAAACTGAAGCATAGTTCGGCGGCAGGCGGCACGGCTCGGTTCGGAACGACGCGATCGACCGTTATCAGGCCCGGCACTAGTTACGCCTGCTTATGAGCCTCGGAAGTACGAGTCTGAGCGGAAGTCCGAAGAGGCAGGAGCATTATCACGCCTTTCTGTCTCATAACGGTGCTGATAAGCCTCTGGTCGAGCAGTTCGCAGACCAATTAGAAAAGCGCGGAATATCCTGCTGGCTGGACAAATGGAACCTGATCCCGGGGGACCCCTGGCAGCCGGCAATCGAAGAAGCGCTTGGCCAATGCGACACCTGCGTCGTGTTCTTTGGTCCGAGCGGCCTCGGTCCCTGGCACAATGAGGAAATGCGTCTTGCGATCCAGCGGCGTGTCAATTCACGCGAGCGCAAGCTACGCATCCTACCTGTGATCCTGCCAGGCGGCCAGCGTGCCAAGGAAAGTAATGTGCCCGGTTTTCTGCAAGGCACGACTTGGGTCGAATTTCGCCAGACGATGGATGACGAAGACGCCTGGCATCGGCTTGAATGCGGCATTCGTAGTATTCCGCCCGGGCGGCGACCGGGAGCGGTCATCCAGGTAGGTGAATGCCCTTACATCGGATTAAAAACGTTCCAGCCGGAGGACGCCCCGCTCTTTTTCGGACGTACGGCTAAGATCCAGGAATTGGTTGACCGCTTGCGAACCAACTTCGGCACGACGAAGGAAGAACGTTTCCTCGCACTGATCGGCGCTTCTGGTAGCGGGAAGTCCTCCCTTGCATTGGCCGGCCTGCTCCCGGCCGTCCAACGCGGGGAGCTGCCGGAGAGCTCGAAGTGGCCACTGATCCGATTTCGGCCCGGCTACCGACTTTGGGAAAACCTGCAATTAGCCCTTGCGAATAACAAGCAGATTGCGTCGCACCTAGTTGCACTTCCCGCGCTCATCACGCGTCCGGAAGATGAGCAACGGCGTCTTCACCTGGCTGTACATCTCGCCCTGCATGACCAACCGGAGTCCCATCGAGTGTTTGTTCTGATCGATCAATTTGAAGAGATTTTCACTCTGTGCAGTGACGAGGCAGCACGGAGCTGTTTGATCGACAACCTCCTTTACGCGACAAACGTCGCTGATGGTCGGACGATCGTGGTGCTGACCATGCGCGCAGATTTTTACGGTCAGTGCGCGAACTATCCGGGTCTGCGGGTGGCCATTGCGGATCATCAGTCACTCATCGGCCCACTCACCGAGGAGGAACTCTGCGAGGTCATTCAAACTCCCACGCAACTTGCCGGTGGTGAGCTGGAATCCGGTCTCACTGAACTATTGCTCGCTGACATGAAGGGCCAGGCTGGCGCGCTGCCATTCCTGGAGCATGCGCTCTTCAAGCTCTGGGAGAGGCGCGACGGGCGACGCCTGAAGGCGGAAACCTACTCGGAGATGGGTCGGCTGGGAGGCGCGCTGGACGCCCACGCAGAGGAATTTTTTAACAGAACCCTCAACCCCGAAGAACAGGTTCTGTGCCGCTATCTCCTCGTGGATCTCGTCCATCCCGGGGAAGGTGCAGCGGATACAAAGAAACGCGTGTCGCTGGACGATGTTGCTCCCACTGATGCTGCGCGTGCTGTGTTGAAAAAGCTAGCCGACGCGCGCTTAGTGACGACGGGCCGGGATGACCGACCAGAAGCGGGCCAGGCCGAGCTGGCGCACGAAGCCTTGATTAGCGGCTGGCGGCGGCTTGGCGACTGGGTCAATGAAAACCGGGAGAAAAGCCGGCTCAAGGAGCGCCTGCTCGACGCGGGGCGCGAGTGGGAAAAGAGCGGGAAGAGGGAGGATTTCCTTTATCGCGGAACACAATTGGCCACGGCAGAAGAGAACCTCCATTCAAGCGGGGAATCGTTGCCCAAACTCGGGAGACAGTTTCTCGAAGCCAGCATTGCGACGCGCGATCGTGAGCGGCAAGAGAAACAACGCGAGCAGCGTCAGCGTCAACGGCTCCTGGCCATTGCATCGGCAATATTCGCGTTATTGGCTGTCGCGGCTAGCGCGGCCGCAATTTTTGGTTTCTGGCAAAAAGGCGAAGCAGAACGACAGAAAGGCGTGGCGGAAAGGGAGGCGAGATTGGCCGTCGATGCAGAGCGTAGCGCGAAGGAACAAGCGGAATTAGCTCGTGTAGCCAAGGAAAGAACCAGCAAGCTCGCGAGCGACGCGGACGTTTCCCTCGCATGCTATGCCCGGGAAGCGGGCAATGATACTCAAGCATTACGACATCTGGCACAAGCGCTCCGCCTGAACCCAAGTAACTATACGGCCGCCGCATTTGCCTGTGCGATGCTGACTCAAACCAAGTGGCCTCGTCCTCTGGGCAGTTTGATGCTCCATGGTTCGGAAGTCGGATCAGCCCAGTTCAGTCCCGATGGGCGACAGATCGTGACTGCGTCGGAAGATGGCACGGCGCGGGTTTGGGATGGAGCAACCGGCAAACCAATCAGTGAGCCGATGAAGCATGGAAGCTGGGTGGTTTCAGCGCAGTTCAGTCCGGATGGCCGACGGGTAGTTACCGCCTCATGGGATGGTACGGCGCGGCTCTGGGACGCAGTAACCGGTCAACCTCTGGGCGAGCCAATGAAGCATCAGAACTTTGTAAGTTCAGCGCAGTTCAGTCCGGATGGCCGACGGGTGGTTACCGCCTCATGGGATGGTACGGCGCGGCTCTGGGACGCAGTAACCGGTCAACCTCTGGGCGAGCCAATGGAGCATGAAGGCTTTGTAAGTTCAACGCAGTTCAGTCCGGACGGCCGACAGGTGGCGACCGTCTGCTGGGACGGGACGGCGCGGTTGTGGGCGCGGTTGTGGGATGCGGTAACCGGCAAGGCAATCGGCCAGCCGATGAAGCACGGAGAGAGAGTCAACTCCGCGCAGTTCAGTCCCGATGGTCAACGGATCGTAACGGCTTCGGATGATGACACTGCGCAGCTGTGGGATACAGCAACCGGCAAAGCGATCGGCGCGCCGATGAAGCATGCAGGAGCAGTTCTATCTCGGAGTTCTCTCCGGAGGGCCAACGGGTAGTAACTGCCTCATTCGATGGGACGGCGCACCTCTGGGATGCTTGGACTGGCAACGCCATCGGCGCGCCGATGAAGCATGCAGGCCTTGTCAAATCTGCGCAGTTCAGTCCCGATGGTCAACGGGTGGTGACTGCGTCAGAGGATGGCAGCGCGCCGGCTCTGGGATACTCTAGCCAGCGAAGAAATTGACGAACCGATGGGGCACGAAGGCGCGGTTTTTTCAGCGAAGTTCAGTCCGGATGGGCAACGCGTCGTGACTGCGTCAGAGGATGGCACGGCGCGGCTCTGGGATGCTCTGACAGACAAAGAGACTGGCGAGCCGATGGAGCATGAAGATGAGGTGAGGTCCGCGGAGTTCAGTCCGGATGGCCAACGGGTCGTTACAGCCTCAGAGGATAACACGGCCCGGCTTTGGGATGCTCGAACCGGAAAAGCAACTGGCTTGCCGCTGAAACACAGAAACTGGGTGACTTTCGCGCAGTTCAGTCCCGATGGTCAACGGATCGTAACGGCTTCGGATGATGACACTGCACAGCTTTGGGATTCCCTGACGGGCAATGCAGTTGGCCAGCCGATGCGGCATAAACTGGGGCTCGCCTCGGCCAGGTTTAGTTCGGATGGCCAACGCGTGGTCACCGCTTCGGCAGACGGCACGGCGCGGCTCTGGGATGCTTTGACCGGTAAAGAAATAGACGGGCCCATGAAGCATGAAGCAGGTTTGGATTCTGCGCAGTTTAGCCCTGACAGCCAGCGGGTGGTGACCGCCTCAGGACAGACGGCGCAACTATGGGACGCGGCAACCGGCAAAATGACCGGCCAGCCGATGAAGCATGGCGGCCGGGTTAAATCTGCGCAGTTCAGTCCCGATGCCCAGCGGGTGGTGACTGCGTCGGATGATCGGACAGCACGGCTCTGGGATGCTCTAACCGGCCAAGAAATCGGCGAGCCAATGAAGCATGGAGCACAGGTGAATTCTGCGCAGTTCAGCCCGGATGGGCAGCGGGTGATCACCGCCTCATCGGATGGCGCGCGGCTCTGGGATGCCCTGACCGGCCAAGAAATCGGCGTGGCAATGAAGCATGGATTAGTGAATTATGCGCAATTCAGTCCCGATGGTCAACGAGTTGTGACCGCATCGTGGGATGAGACGGCGCGGCTCTGGGATGTTCCGACCACGAGTCCCAAAGATACAGTTGAAGACGTGCTGCTGCTCGCTGATCTGGCTGAAGCTACCGGTAGTGTCACTGTGCAGACTTCAGGCCAGGCGGATATTCCGGATACGCTGACGCCAGAGCAGGTCAACGCAACCCGGGAGAAAATTAGAGCCAGGTTCGCAGGGCTATATTCACAATTGACTCCACTTCAAAAATGCATGAAATGGAGCGTTTCGGAACCGAGAGACCGGACTATCTCTCCCTTTTCCGAAATCACGGTTTCTGAATGGCTTGAGAACAGGGCTAAGAACGGAACACTTGATGGTCTGCGAACCGCAATGCGGGTGGACCCGGCCAACGCCCGTCTTGCTGCCCGTCTTGGAAGGGCACTTGCGGATCACGCGCTTACGAAAGAAACTGCCGCGGACGAAGGCCGCCGAGACAGAGGGGAAGCCGACTTCCAAACGCGCCACGCGTTGAAGCTTGCTCCAGACAACGACGAGGTCAAAAGCCTTCGCGCCCAGGTAGTCAAGCTATTGCAGCTGCCAGAGTGACGGACAACCCGATCGCTCCAATCAAGGCGAGAGGACCGCGAACTTTAATACCGGGCGACTTACGCCAGTTAGGCAAATTAGACCAAAACCGCTCTTAGCCACTTCTTAGCCATTTTGGCAGGATCTACGAAAAGCGTGCCTAACTAACGGATCGCTGACGATTGGCTTACCCGCGGAAAGTTTCACTCGATTTGGGTCCGACAAAGATATTCGTGTGTGTTAAACTCTTGGGACAAATTCAGAGCGCAATGGGTTCCAACGTTCCGCTGATGGCAAAGAGGGAGTCAGCCAAAGCCCGGCTGTCGACGGTTGCAGCACAACGGCCTAGCCATTTTCTATGCGAACATCCGTTCCTGCTCCGACCGAGCACGTACAGTGGGGCAACAGCTCAGGTCCGGACGTCCCGGTCGGAAGTAGACTCGAACGATCGTGGTCCGAGAGACGAAAATGCTAACGCCGCACGCTTTGAAACCCAGCGGGAAAGGCTACGGTGGGATCTTAGCAGAGTCCTGATCTTTTCCGCTGGCGATGGGCAACGCCTTCAGCAGGAAGATTCCGAGTCGGCGCGCCTCCCAATCCAGACAAAGGTTGTCATCGGACACGTGGATGACCCGCTGGAGCATGAGGCCGACCGCGTCTCCGAGCAGGTGATGCGCATGCCGGGTCCCGGCTTGTACTTAGGGGATGGGCCATCTCAGATCAGCTGCAAACCAGCCGACAGTGGAGAAGGGAGAAAACTTCGAGAAAGAGAGGTTCCCCGGATCGTGTATGAGGTACTTGACTCGCCGGGACGACCGCTCGACGCAACTACACGAGCCTATTTCGAGCCGCGCTTGGGACACGACTTTTCACGTGTGCGGGTGCACGCTAACGAAGTTGCCGCGCGATCAGCACGGGATGTGAACGCAAAGGCCTACACGGTGGGACATAACATCGTGTTTGGTGCAGGCCAGTTTGCAGCGGAGACCCAAGACGGTCGGCGATTACTTGGTCATGAGCTCGCGCATGTCGTCCAACAATCAGGTGCAGACGCCATTGGCATCGATCAAAGCGGTGCGAGACGTAGTTCGGCCCTTGGTCGTTCGCTGGCCGCGCATGGATTAGCACCCGTCATCCGGTCATCGCCTTCTGGCTTCGTTTTGCAGCGCGATCCGGACGGATCATCGCGCACAAAACAGTGGAACCGTTGGAGGTGATCGCCGACAGGATTGCCCGGCTCGCCCTCGGTAAACATCAGGCCGAAATTCAGAATACCCTCGGTTCTAAGCGGGGCCCTGTCATTTCGGTGGTCCGTGACGAGCTATCACATGAGATCTTTGTCGGACTGAACAATCATATTCCGGCGAAACTGGCCCTTTCGATCAAAACGTCGATTGAATCCCACCAGGCAAGGATTGCCGCCGGTGAACTCAAGGTAGTGCACACCGACCCGGACGCCGCTGAGGGCGGGCATTCTGAGGTGATAGCGCTGAACCGCGCGATTCGTGCGCGAGAGGCTCTAATGGCAGCAGTCGGCATTGACCGCCCCATGACGGAAGAGGAGAGAAAGGTCTTTGAACTGCAAAACGTGTGGCTGACCGAAGCCCGCCGATTCGAAGTCAGCGCCCGGTGCGAGCACTGCGCAGATATAACTCGTGGCGTAGCGGTCACGAAGGCCCAATTCTTAGCGGAAGGCGGAACATCGGGCGAAATCAAGGTGCCCCAGCGTGGGTCAGTCACCCCGTCCGGCGGTACACCCAAAGCCGTGACATCCGCCGCAGGTGAGATCGGATCCGAAACGCGGGATGAGTTTGGACCGGGAATCGGTCCAGAATTTGTGCCGCCAGCGCTTCGTTTCGGACAGGTAGTTGGAGAAGGCATTATCGTGGGTCTGATCACCGATTATGTTGCCGGAAAAATTCAAGAGCACTTCAAACGCAGCGCATTTGAGGATCATCTGAGAGATTTGCAGCCGGAAATTGAGGAAGAAAAGGAAAGGGCGATCGAACGGAGCCCGCCGGAAATCCGCCAGCTGATACGGCATCCTGTCATGGATATTTTCGGCGGTCGATCCCGCCAGTTTTATTGGGTCGTTCAGTTGCGGATTCGCACCAAACATGCAACTGGCACCAGGTTTGCCATCAGCAGCACAATACCGGACCTCGAGTCGGTAACAATTTCGGAAAAAGAATCCTCGCGTGTCGGTTCCCTTCACGAGGGCAAATCCGACGTTGCTCCGGCTCGTCACGCAGTCATCCTACGAGAGGATTCCCGCACCGTGATCTATTCGGAACCGATCGTTTCTTGGGAGGTGGTCTATAAGGGCTTGGGCCCGAGAGATATGGAAAGGGCTGGGCGCCAATTTACGCGATTCACAAGGTAACGGGCAACCAGCCGCTTGTCGGAGTTTCGCGACCCCGGTCTTCTTAAGCGGGGAGATACCAGACTTCCCAAAAAATCCGGAGGAGCCGCCGAGCGCCCGGTTCATACTCTCGGCTCCGAGCATATACGCACTTTTTCCGTATGGCTGGACAGCCAGCGTTACTTTAGAGTATTTGGAATAACCGCCATTTCAAAAATGGCGTCAAAGCCGCAGGAGTGAGCTTTTTTAAATGTAGGCATGCGACTAAAAATCGTATGACTAAAGGAATGGTCTAGGGCAGCAGAAGCCCGTGTCAGCGGATGCACCGAACATTCACGTTAAAAAACGCCGTCGATGCAACGACCCAGAATCTTCTTGTATGACCTGTGCTCGCCTAGCGACTTGGGGTGTGCATTGCTGGAATTTCTGAAAGCCTCGGCCATTGAAAAATCCTGTCGTCTGCAAGGAGCCATTGAGATCCGGCGACACTCGATTGCAAACAACGGGGCTTGCCGCGTGCTTTCCGAATTCAAGCCAGATGTCATATGCATGGTGCTGTCCGGCATTTTCCTGGATCGGGCCAAAGAGGCATTCGCGATGATTCACGAGGCTGGACTAACTGCTCCTGTATTTGCGGTCGTGGAAAAGAGCGAGCCGGGCCAAATGTTTGAACTGCTAAAACTCGGCGCGGTTGACTTTGTCACTCCCCCATTAAGACCGATAGAGGTCCTGCCCCGCGTGTGGCGATTACTAGAGCGCACCAGTCCGCCGGAAGTATTGAGGGAGCCGCTTGAGAGCAGATTGGCATCGAACGAACTCATCGGTCATAGCAGTGCCTTCCAAGCCCAAATAAATAGAATCCCGTTAGCAGCGAGCTGCGATGCAGGCGTCCTTGTTTTCGGTAAAACAGGAACAGGGAAAGAGCTATTCGCGCGTGCTATCCATCAGCTTAGTCCCCGCGCCCACAAACCGTTTATTGCCGTTAACTGTGGCGCGATCCCGGTCGACTTGGCGGAGAATGAGTTGTTCGGTCATGAACCAGGTGCTTTCACGGGAGCATCCCGGTCTCACCCGGGCGTCATCCAAGAGGCAGATGGAGGCACCCTGTTTCTGGATGAGATCGCCGGCCTCCATCCCCTCATCCAAGTGAAATTGCTGCGTTTCCTTCAGGAAAAGGAATACCGACCCCTTGGTTCTACCAAAGCACGTTCTGTAGACGTGCGGGTTATCGGAGCAGCAAACGTAGATTTAGAGCAGATGGTAGCAGCAGGCAAGTTTCGAGCTGACCTTTTTTACCGGCTGCACATTCTTTCATTCCAGCTGCCGCCGTTAGCGGAACGGCGAGACGATATTCCACTTCTGGCCTTCCATTTCCTGGCCAAATACTCCTCCCGTTTCAGCCGGCCTATTACTAGCTTCTCGACTGGGTCGATGCAAAAGCTGATCCGGTACGACTGGCCGGGGAACGTACGTGAACTGGAGTATTCGATCGAGAGATCAGTCGTCTTTTGCCAGGGCACTGTGATCCAGGAGACCGAGATTTTCTTACCGGGCTATGATTCTTCTGCCCCCCAAGGTTCGTTCAAAGAAGCGAAGGCGGCACAGATCGCCCAGTTCGAAAAAGCTTATCTTCTAGATGTCTTAAGCTCGTGCAACGGCAACATTACCCAGGCGGCCCGCACCGCACGAAAAAATCGGCGCGCATTCTGGCAGCTTGTCCGCAAACACCGGATTGATGTGACGCAGTTTAAGCCTGGCGCGGACTAGGAGCAAACACTTGCTGGCGTGAGGACAAAAATGTCCTAGCATCGAGGAGCCGCTCCCAGGCTAGTGCACCAAGTCACTGGCTTGGTGCACTAGAGCGGCGGTTCCGGCCCTTCGGCCGCATTTTCATTGAAAAATGCGGGCCACCGGGTTCCGCGGACAAGCCGCGCTGCGATAGTTCAAACCAAGAGGACAAAAGTGCCCTGCCCGAACACTCCGCTCACGGGCAGGTTACCAGGGGATTTCAGCACTGGCACGATCAGTGCTTAGCCCAGCACAAACCAATGATGAGCGCAAACATCCCACAAGCAAATTGTCAGGATAAGATCGTCAATTTGTGGGGAGCCAATCAATGGTTTGCGATTCACGCAAAGATGCGGCGCGAGGATTTTGCCGCGGCCAATGTCCGCAGATTGGGCATCGAGATTTTCCTGCCGCGCCTGAGAGTAGAGCATCCGGCGTCCGGCAGTAAACGGAGCACGGAGAAAGCCTTATTCCCCGGTTATTTTTTTGCTCGATTCCGTCCGGCGACTTCATTGGAGTCGGTCGAGTATTCGCGCGGTGTCCTGAGCGTTGTCAGTTCAGGCCGATTTCCTGTACCGGTTGATCCTGGAATCATCAGCGAAATTCGCGATCGCGCAGGAGAAGATGGTCTTATCAGGATCCCCATGCGAAGCCTGAAACCTGGCGACCGGGTCTCAATTCAGGATGGTCCTTTCGAAGGTTTAATGGGGAGAGTCGAGCGAGAGCTCGACGATGGGAAGCGGGTAACCATACTGCTCGAGACTCTCTTGCGCGCACGGGTGCAGATTGAGAAGAGATGGCTCGAGACAGAGGCCGCCTAGCTGCGAGAAGTCAGATCATTTTACCACCGAGAACGGCCCTCGAGCCGTTGTGCGGAGCCTGCCCAAATTGCGGGTCCAAACACCTCAATTCATGAGAATCCGTTAAAAGAACAAAACTATGCCAGTCACACCCACTTATCCTGGAGTTTACATTCAGGAAATCCCGAGCGGCGTTCGGACAATCACCGGCGTTGCCACTTCGATCACAGCATTTGTCGGCTGGGCTAAACAAGGTCCGACAACTCAAGCTCAATTAATCCTGAGCTGGTCCGACTTTCAACGGCAGTTCGGCGGTCTGGATGCCAACAGTCTCTTGAGCTACGCGGTTTATCAGTTTTTCAATAATGGTGGCAGCCAGGCATACATCGTTCGGCTGACTGCGCAGACGGAAACGAATCCGGCAAAGACAGCGAGCCACACAATCCCTAATTTTCTAACCTTTTCAGCCGCGAACGCTGGTGGCTGGGGAAACGCTATTCAACTGGATGTCAAGGTAAGCGGTAACCGATTCGGAATCATCGTTCGCTCCCAAGGGACCCAAGTCGAATCGTTCATGAATCTTTCTCTTGATAAGAACGATCCCAATTTTGTGATCAGTGTCTTGGGCCAAGGATCGCAGTTCATTCAGGCCACATTAGAAGCGACACCCAGCGTGCCTGGCGCCGATCAGTTGAATCAATCGCTGGCTGGTGGAGCAGACGGCGACGCCCTGAATCCCGGAACCGCTGATTTCCACACCGCCTTAAATGCAGGCGGTTCTGGAACGGGAGTTCATCTCCTGGATACGGTACCACTCTTCAACTTGTTAGTTGTCCCTGGCGAGACGGACGCAACGACCATCCAGACGCTGGAAAGTTATTGTCGCAAAGAACGCGCGTTCCTGATCGCGGACGCAAGCCCAACAGTCAGTCTCGCCACCTTGGAAGCGAGCGGCCCCGGATCCGCCATCACCGGCGACGACAGTATCAACGCAGCATTTTATTTTCCGTGGATACAGGCGGCCGATCCCCTGCAGAATAATCGGACTGGCCTGTTTCCGCCGTCCGGCTTCGTGGCCGGAATCTATGCGCGGACTGACGCGAATCGTGGCGTCTGGAAGGCGCCAGCCGGTTCAGATGCCAGCCTGACCGGTGCTGTCGGCCTAAGCGTTGTTCTCACCGACGATCAGAATGGTGTCTTGAATCCGGAAGCAATTAACTGCCTTAGAAGCTTCCCGGTTTACGGCATAGTCGTCTGGGGCGCGCGGACGTTGCGGGGAAACGACCAGATTGGTTCCGAATGGAAATACGTGCCCGTCCGTCGCTTGGCTCTCTATATCGAACAATCCCTTTATCGCGGCACACAGTGGGTCGTATTCGAGCCTAACGATGCACCGCTCTGGGCACAAATCCGCCTCAACGTCGGCGCCTTCATGCAAGACCTGTTCCGCAAAGGAGCGTTCCAGGGGAGTTCGCCGAAAGACGCCTACTTCGTGAAATGCGACTCTGAAACAACCACCCAAAACGACATTAATCTGGGCATCGTAAACATTCTGGTCGGATTCGCTCCGCTCAAACCAGCGGAGTTCGTTATCATCCAGATCCAGCAGATGGCCGGACAACTCCAATCCTAAAGAATTCGTATGGCTGAATTTACTGTCAATACGCGCCGGTTTGATCCGTACAAGAATTTCAAATTCCGGGTGAAATGGGACGGCCGATATGTTGCCGGCATCAGCAAGGTCAGCGCGCTCAAGCGCACGACCGAGGTTGTCAAACACCGTGAAGGCGGAGATCCGAGCTCATCACGCAAATCTCCCGGAAGAACCGAATTCGATGCTCTCACTTTAGAGCGAGGAGTAACTCACGACCTCGAATTCGAAAAATGGGCCAACAAAGTATGGAATTTTGGCACTGGATTAGGGAGCGAAGTTTCACTCGCTGATTTTCGCAAAGACATCATCCTGGAGATATACAATGAGGCGGGTCAACTTGCTCTCGCCTACAAGGTCTTTCGTTGCTGGGTTTCGGAATGGCAAGCGGCGGCTGACCTGGACGGGAATGCGAATGTTGTGCTGATCCAGCATATCAAGTTGGAAAACGAAGGCTGGGAGCGCGACGCGGCAGTTCCCGAACCGCAGGAACCCACTATCGCGACGTAGCCAAGGCATGAGCGCACCCCCCTCGGCGGAGCTATTGGAAACTTGGGAACGGGGGTTGGGCTTACCCCCAGCATTACGGACTCTTACGTTGCTCGGCGCGACCAAGGAAGGTTCGAGCCTCGATGGATTGGCCAACCTCACGATTGGCGAACTCGACCGGCAGCTTCTTCATTTGCGCGAACGAACCTTCGGAGAATGCCTGAACGCGATCACAACGTGTCCAACCTGCAACGAGAAACTCGAGGTCAGTCTCAGTGTTGCCGACCTTTGCCTGACATCGGAAGAGAATCCACCTGCCTCGATGACGCTGGAACAGAGCGGCTACCACGTCGAATTCAGGCTTCCGAACGGTTTCGATCTTCTCGCGCTGGATCAGGACGCCAACACCACACACGATCGAGTGCGCCTCCTGCAACGGTGCGTGCTCAACGCGCGTCGCGAAACGGATGAGATTCCCGTCGCCAGCCTGCCAGACGAAATCGTAACCGCAATCGCAGCGAAAATGGCAGAAGCTGATCCGCAAGCGGATATGCTGATCTCATTGCGCTGCCCGCAATGTATGCACCGGTGGCGTGCACCGTTGGATATCTCTTCGTTCTTCTGGTCCGAGCTGGATGCCTGGGCCGCTCAACTGCTGCGTGACGTTCACGCATTCGCGTTAGCCTACGGCTGGAACGAAACTGATATTCTCGCTCTCAGTCCTACGCGGCGGCGCCTCTACCTGGAGATGATCGGTAAATGAGCGATTACCTTGCGCGTCTTGCCGGACGCGTCCGTCATGCCAGCCCGGTTTTGCGACCGTTGCTGCCGTCGTTTTTCGAGCCAGCGATAACCAGAGTCACAAACTGGGCCAAAACGGAACGCGTTGAGATTGAACATTCATTCGTCGGAGCTCCGGAAACAGCTGGGAACAGAATCACTTCGACAGCAGACGTCCCTCCGCGAGCTCTCGATCCGGGGTTTTCCTTTACCAAACCAGCCGATCCAGAGCAGAAACGCGGACCTGAAGATCCGGTGCGGACATCCATCTCGGCGACCCCTCGTACAGCCGTCGCCTCCGAGCAAACTGTCGAATCGCAAACACCGGAACCAGCCGAATCACCTAAGAGCAGCCCGTCACACCAACCGGTCGCAACCGGACAAATCATCAGGTCCCGCCAACAAGACCGGAGCGGATCTCCGAGCCAAGAATTATTCCATCCCGCCCAAGAGGACAAAGATCCCGTGCCGCCGGTGACCGCAGATAACTCGTCTAGCGCCTGAAACTTCGCGCGTTGCCGTTCCTCTCAGGCAATCACCTGAACCTCAACCGGCTCCTTCCTCCGAGCCAGTGCGCCCGCTCCCTTCTCAGGGGCAGGCACTATCTTCTCTCAGTCTCCAACCTCTCATAGAGCCTCGCGGATCACCCCAAACGCGCGTCCAGTCAGCGCCTGTGACCGAATCTGTTTCGCCGCCGGCGATAACCCGAAGGACTGTGGAAGCTCAAGCAATGCTTGCCTCACCCTTACCGGCAGCACCAGAAATCCACGTCACAATTGGGCGCATCGAAGTTCGAGCAGTGAGTCCGCCGACACCGATTCAGCCCCGGTCCCGTAAACCAGAGCTTTCGCTCGACGAGTACCTGCGATTGCGCAACAAGGGCACCACATGAGCAACGCGCTCGCCATCGCCGCCGTGAGCGCTGTTTTGCGCGATATGCTCAACAACGCAGTAATCGACCACGGTATAAGTACGACGGTTGGAAGCCCGGTGACCGTCACGGCGCTCCCGCCGGACCGCATCACGATCGGCGACACTGAGCAGCCGCAGCTAAATATCTTCCTGTACCATATCGCTTCCAACGCCGGTTGGAGCAACTCGGCGCTACCCTCGCGAGATGCGCCGGGCAACCGAGTCGCCAATGCGCCGCTTGCGCTCGACCTCTACTACTTGCTCAGCGCCTACGGAAAGAACGATTTTGATTGTGAAATCCTGCTCGGCTACGCCATGCAGATGTTGCACGAAACACCGGTATTACCGCGCGACGCGATCCGAACGGCACTGGGCGGTGTACCACCAGTGTCCAGCGGCATCCTACCGATCGGGCCGCTGGCCGCTGCCGATCTAGCCGAGCAAGTCGAGCAGATCAAGATCACGCCACAGCTCGTCAGCACAGAAGAAGTTTGGAAGCTGTGGACGGCGCTGCAAGCCCATTATCGGCCGACCGCCGCATATCGCATTTCCGTGGTGTTAATCGAAAGCAGCAAAACGACAAAAGCCGCATTGCCGGTCTCCCGGCGAAACATCCTTACGCTGCCATTCCGGCATCCGTTTATCGAGCAGATCACACCGCAAACCGCTCTGACCGGCGCATCAATCACGTTGAACGGGCAGAACTTCAAAGCGATCCAAACGAAGCTGAACTTCGGCTTAGCCGCACTCGTCGATCCCACCAGCATCACTGACAGTCAGTTGGTCGCAACTCTGCCAACCGGTCTGCCGGCCGGGGTCAATACCGTCCAAGTTGTACAACCGTTGATTTTCGGAACTCCCGCAGACCCACATTCCGGCTTCGAATCGAACGTCGCGCCATTTATGCTCGCTCCCCAGATCACGACGCCGCCGCCCCTCACTGTCAAAGTAGGAGCAACGCTCACTCTCGGGGTCAACCCTCCGGTCGGCCGCGCTCAGCGAGCGACCCTCGTCGTCGGTGCGCGTTCGATCTTGGTTCCCGCGCGACCCGCCGCCGGACCGCCAACCAGCGCGACGCTCGATTTTCCAATTCCAGCCGATTTCCCGACCGGCGACTTTCCCATTCGTCTTCAGATCGACGGCGCTCAGAGCCCGCTTGAGATCGATCAGAATCCAAACAGTCCAACTTTCGGCCAGCTTACCGGAAATCCCAAAGTCAGCGTGACCACATGAATTGGTCTGAGATCAATCAGCGTACATTGATGGCCGAACTGGCTCGCGTACGTAGCGTACTTGCCCGGTACGCAGAGCAGGCTGGAACGAACTCTGGCGGAGACGTTGAGTGCAGAGCCACGGTCGAGCCTGAAAAGGATGCTGCTTCCGCGCGTACGGCACTGCAGAGCCTATGCACTACGTTTTCGCTGTCTCCATTTGAGCGAGATATTTTGTTGTTGTGCGCCGGCATGGAGCTGGACTCAGCATTTGTCGCCAGTTGCGTCGCAGCCAGCGGCAATCCGCACAAGACATCTCCAACTTTCGGCCTCGCACTCGCGGCCCTCGCTGACCCGCACTGGAGCGCCCTGTTACCAGCGGCGCCGCTAAGACGGTGGCGCTTGGTTGAAGTCGGTGCGGGAGACTCTATCACGACCAGCGCGCTGAGGATCGATGAGCGCATATTGCACTACCTGACTGGCTTGTCCTATCTCGACGAGCGCCTGTTTGGCCTCTTTGAGCCGGTTACGCTCTCGAGTAAACTTCCCCCATCTCAGGAGGCCATTGCCGATCGTCTGGCTAAGCTTTGGCGCGAGGGTCGAGGCATCGCAGTCCAAATTTTCGGCAACGATAACTCCGCTCGCCGCACGATTCCGGCCGCGGCGTGCGCAATGCTCGGCGTTCCCTTGTACCTGGTTCGCGCAAGCGACATACCGGTTGGCCCGACCGAGCGCGAAGCCTACGTTCGCCTTTGGGAGCGAGAGAATCAGCTCAGCGGCTGTGTGCTCCTGGTCGATTGCGATCACGCGGATAGTAGCCAGGCTGTCCGTCCTTTTATCGAGCGAAGTTGTGGCGCCCTCGTGTTAACGGCCGCGGAGCCGCTACGGGATTCTACCCGGCCTCTTATCAAAATAGAGGTGTGTAAGCCAAATGTGGACGAGCAAACCACAATCTGGCATGCGGCGCTCGGACCGCTGGCCGAACAGTTGAACGGCCAGCTTCGACGGGTAACTTCGCACTTCGATCTCGATGCAGCCAGGATTCACGCGGCCAGCGCAGAGCTAAGCCACCGACCGCTATCGAGCGCGGCAGAAGCAAGTACCGAGCTCTGGGAGGTTTGCCGTAGCCAGTCGCGCTGTTCTCTGCCCGGACTGGCGCAGCGCGTCGAGGCGATCGCCGATTGGGATGATCTCGTTTTGCCTGAGCCGCAGCGCCAAGTTCTTCGCGAGATTGCTTTGCACGTTCGCCACCGTTTCACCGTACACGAACAATGGGGCTTTTCTCAGCACAGCGCGCGCGGCTTGGGAATCAGCACTCTGTTTTCCGGACCTAGCGGGACCGGCAAGACCATGGCCGCCGAGGTACTTGCCAATGAACTACGCCTTGATCTTTATCGGATCGACTTAAGCCAAGTCGTAAGCAAATACATTGGGGAGACCGAAAAAAATCTCGCCAGGGTTTTCGAAGCTGCGGAAGGGGCCGGGGCGATTCTGCTTTTCGACGAAGCCGACGCTCTTTTCGGCAAACGAAGCGAGGTAAAGGACAGCCATGACCGTTACGCCAACATCGAAGTTAGCTACTTGCTGCAACGAATGGAGTCGTATCGGGGATTGGCTATCCTGACCACGAACATAAAGAGTGCGCTCGACCCCGCCTTTCTCCGGCGGATCCGGTTCGTCGTCCAATTTCCATTTCCCGACGCGGTGCTGCGCGCTGAAATCTGGCGACGCATTTTCCCTCCAGAGACTCCCACTGACGGACTGGATGTCCATCGTCTCGCCCAACTGAACATCCCTGGCGGCAGCATCCGAAATATTGCACTGCGTGCCGCTTTCCTTGCCGCAGACGCCGCCGAACCGGTGCGCATGAATCACCTTCTGGCTGCAGCACGAAGCGAGTACTCGAAAATCGAAAAGCCGCTGACCGAACTAGAAGTTGGAGGTTGGTCGTGACGAAGAGCGATTTTGGCACTCAACTTCAAGGTTCATCAAGAGGGGTGGAACGGCCAACTCGCGTTCAGCCGACGCTCAGTCTGCACGTGGACGCATTGGTGCTGCACGGGTTTCCACCGGGTGATCGTTTCACTATTGGCCAGACCGTCCAATCGGAGCTTGCACGCTTGTTCGCAAACAGAGGTGTCCCTAAGTCGCTGCTCGACCTCGGTGATATCGAGAATCTGAGCGGAGGCACCTTTGAGCTAAAGCCCAATCGGCAACCGGCCGCCATCGGTACCCAAGTGGCTTGGGCAGTCTACCAAACGTTGCAGCGAGCAACATGAGAATTGCGAGCCCCTGCCATCCCACAAAACTACTGCCACCTGGACGCCTCTGACATCGGGCATCCCCTTTCAAGCAGCGAACCCACAAACTCTTGTGAGTGCTTTCCCAAATTCACCTCGACTGTTGAAAGGTGCGATCGTCGGAATCGATCTGTTTAACCCGCTGACGAGCATCATTGTGTTTCAGTATAACCCCGACTCGCTCACACGGACTATCCAGCCCCAGATGATGGGGAACGAAGAGGGCGCTCGTTCGGATGTCTTGCGACTCACAGGTGCGCCGATCGAGACGATCAAGCTCGATGCCGAGCTCGACGCGACCGACCAATTGGAAAAGAGCGATCAGACCACCACAACGCTTGGTGTTTACCCACAGCTTTCGGCACTTGAGATGCTGGTTTACCCGAAGAGCACAAAGGTGATCATCGATACCGCTTTGATGCTTACCGGCACGATCGAAATTGTACCGCCTATGGCGCCGTTCACTGTCCTGATTTGGGGAATCAAACGAGTCGTGCCCGTGCGGATCAATGATTTCTCGATCACCGAAGAGGCCTACGACGTCAATCTCAATCCGATACGCGCCAAAGTCTCGCTCGGATTTCGGGTGCTCAGCTACAATGATTTTTCCGTCACCCATCCCGGATACTACCTGTTTCTTGCACACCAGGTGGTGAAGGAAACGATGGCGGTGATCAATACAGCGAACGTAGCGATCGCCGCAGCTGCCGGCGTGAGCGTACCGAGTATCACCTAACTAACTAACTATGTTTGATCCTACAAGTCGCTACTACAACCTGGGCACGGGAACCTATGTCAGTCCCGACGGGCAAGTGATCACCTACGTTCGCCGCCGATTCTTGCCGCAAGGTGAGACCATGCCGCTCCTCGTCGAAGTGACGGTCATCCAGGGCGACCGGCTGGACCTGGTCGCCACTCGAACCCTGGGCGATCCGGAGCAGTTCTGGCGGATTTGTGACGCTAACAACGCGACAGATCCTCTCGCGCTGATGACACAGCCCGGAACCAGGCTGCGCGTGCCGATACCGCAGTTTTAATCCGGAATATTTCGAGGACGGGACGGAATGGCGCGAAGATAAGCAGGGTTCGTCGGCGTTTTCTTATGTCCGGGAGGGGCTACAGGATTCTAGCCCAGGGTTTTAACCCTTAGCTTTATACACCATACAATAGTCCGGGGGAAGCGCTCGCAAGCCCGGCGACCAGTTCTGATTGTCTAGAAGGCATCGCTCGGTGCAAAAACAAAATACAGGCTGGAAGCCTATGCTACTTTGCTCTCCAGAGTCTGGAGCGATATCTCAAGGCCATCCCGCTGGTACCTCCGCGAACCCACAGCCGCGACGCGACAGCGTAACAGTAGTATAGGCTTCCAGCCTGTATCAGGGGCGCCATCACTTTATGTTTGAGCGCTTATCCCGCACCTGCCCTTTCTCCAAATTGGCGATATAAAGCTCAGGGCTGAAACCCTGAGCTGAGCCGCGTAGCCCCTGCGGGGCATTAAACCATCCGCTTGGAATTTAGACTCGAAAAGTTCATCGCATGTTGCTCGGCCTTCGACTTACACTATTGATCGGGCCAACGGCGCCGCTTCCGGCTCCTCCGTTTCTGCTTGAAGCGCTCCAAAGCGTCGAGGTTACGCACGCTGACGAGGAGCGCTCCGGATTCCAAATTACCTTTCGAGCTGCACGCGGCGATCTGACTGATGCGCTCGACTACAAACTGCTGACCTTGCCTCTATTGCGGCCCTTCAACCGCGTTGTCCTTCTTTCGACAATCGATTTCGTCCCACGCGTCTTGATGGACGGCTTTATCACGCATCAGCAACTGGACCCCGCCAAATCAATTCTCACCATCACCGGCGAGGACGTAAGCGTCATGATGGATCTGACGGAAAAATCCGCTGAGCATCCCGCTCTCGACGAGACGCTCATCGCCGCAAAAATCATCGCCACCTACGCGCAATACGGTCTCACTCCAAAGGTAATTCCGCCACCCATCTTGGATCCGCCATTGCCGATTGAACGGACGCCGGTGCAGCAAGGCACCGACCTGGCCTATCTCATAGCGATGGCAAAACGCTTCGGATACGTTTTTTACGTCAAGCCGGGACCCGCGCCGCTGATCAACACTGCGTACTGGGGACCGCCGGAACGTCTCGGATTGCCTCAACCGGCGCTCTCTGTAAACATGGGAAACCAGACCAACGTCGAATCACTTACCTTCAAGAACGATGCGTTGGTGCCTACGCTTGTCCAAGGTCTGGTCCAGGATCGACTCACCAACCTCCCGTTACCGGTTCTCTCACTACCGTTGCCGCCCTACAAACTTGCCGCCCTGGAAAGCGAACCGTCCCTCATTCTTCAACCAGCCGAATGTGCGTACCAAGCAGTTCCGCGAGTCGGGCTTGACCGCTCAGGAGGCTCTCGCCCGCGCGCAAGGCACGACCGACGCCGCGAATGCTGTTGTCACGGCCGAGGGCGAACTGGACGTCCTTCGCTACGGGAGCGTTTTGGACGCCCGCGGCCTCGTTGGCGTACGTGGCGCTGGCTTCAGCTATGACGGTCTTTATTACGTCAAGCGCGTCAAACACTTGATCAAAAAGCAGCAGTACAAACAGCAAGTTACGCTGACGCGCGAAGGCGTCGGCTCGATCACTCCAGTTGTCGTACCATGAACCAATTCTACGGCAAATATCGCGGCAAAGTCATAGACAACGTGGACCCCAAACAGATCGGCTGTATCCGCGTATCGGTCCCTGCGGTCTTAGGCACAGGCACACAAAGCTGGGCCTATCCGTGCGTACCTTATGCCGGAATACAAACCGGATTTTTTGCCATTCCTCCGATTGGCGCCAACGTGTGGGTCGAATTTGAGGGTGGCGATCCGGATCATCCCATCTGGACGGGGTGTTTCTGGGGTCCCGGTGAGACGCCCGCTTTGGCGTTGCTAAGCCCACCGACGATTGCGCACATCGCCATGCAGACCACCATGCAGAACTCTTTGCTTATCAGTGACGCTCCTGGGCCTGCCGGCGGAATCCTGCTGCAAACCGCGACTGGGGCAATGATTTCAATTAACCAGACCGGAATTCTCATTTCGAACGGTCAGGGTGCGACCATTGCGATGAATGGACCTGCGGTCGCGATCAATCAAAACGGTCTGGTCGTCACCTGAGGAGAAGTGTGCCTGGCCCCTTAGTTCATTCTAACGCGACGGTGACCTGCTCCCATGGTGGGAAGGCTACACCCTTAGCGCCCGACCCCCGCGTCACGGTGAGTGGGCAGCCAATCGTAACCAAGCTAAGCCCCTATGTGATTACCGGGTGCACGCTGCCGCCTCCTGCCGGTGGGCCTTGTGTGACTGCACAGTTCTTGACTTTCGCCACACGGATCAAATCCAGTATCGGACCCGTCTTGCTGATGGACAGTCAGGCGACCTGTGTACCCACGGGTACGTCGCTCCTCATCAGTGTCGTGCAGACCCGGGCAACCGGTATGTGAAACGTCATGAATGTCGACTACCCATTTCATTTCGACGCGGGCGGCCGAACCGCCCAAACCGACCCCTCAGATCACATCCGTGATTTGATTGAGCAAGTACTGTTCACAACCCCGGGCGAACGAGTGAACCGCCCCACTTTTGGCAGCGGTGCCCTGCAGCTGGTTTTCACCCCCGCTAGCGACGCCGTGGCGGCAGCGGTGCAACTTACAGTTCAAGGCGCGCTGCAACAGATTCTCGGCGATTTGATTCAGGTCACAGACGTCCAGGCTGGAGTCGAAGATTCCGTCCTGCGCGTCAAGATTTCATACCTAAGCCGCCCGACTCAACAACCAAGCCAGGCGGAGTTTACGCGGGAAATACCATGATCTATTTCTGTTGCCAGGATCGCCGGCGTGATGCGGTGGCGGCTCAACAATCCATCAATGGGGTCGATTTTCTCGAAGTGCGGGATGATCCGTCGCTGCCGCAGAATCAGCGGCAACGCACTTTGCTCGTGAACTTCATCAACCCGCTCGCCCCGGGTTCACTGACCGCAAACAACGTGCAGATCGAGGGCGGTGAACGCATCACAAATATAAAAGTGACCGGAGCCTTGATCGGTTCCGGGGCGCAGTCTCATCTCCTCACAGTGACAGTTTCGGAGCCCGGCGATTTTTCCACTTACACGCTTCGCCTGGTTGCCAACGGACCCGGAGCCACCCCGTCGGGTTTCGATCCAATACTTTCGGCCGTCGATTTCTCATTCAAGATAGCTTGCCCGACCGACTTCGATTGCCAGACTGTCCACGTCTGCCCAACATCGCCGCCCGCGTCACCATCGATCAGCTATTTGGCGAAAGACTACGCCAGTTTCCGGCAATTGATGCTCGATCGAATCGCGGTACTTTCGCCGGAATGGCAGGAACGAAATCCCGCCGATGTTGGAATCGCGCTGATTGAATTGCTGGCCTACGCCGGTGATTATCTTAGCTATCGCCAGGATGCCGTGGCGACGGAAGCGTACCTGGGCACCGCCCGGCGTCGAGTTTCTGTCCGGCGACACGCTCGCCTTGTTGACTACCACATGCAAGACGGTGCGAACGCTCGCACCTGGGTTCATGTACGAGTAACTAACGACACGTCGCGCGCGCATCCAGGCGATCCGTCACCGTTGCCCGCAGGAACGCAATTGTTCACGCTGATGCCGGGACAGCCCTCGCGTGTACCGACCAATACGCACGGGCTCGATCAATTACTAGGCCAGGCGACGGCCGTTTTCGAGACGATGGAACCGGCGCCCGACGCACTTTTTGCCGCGCAGAATGAAATTCAATTTTACACCTGGGGTGCCCTCGAATGCTGTCTGCCCAAAGGAGCGACCCGCGCGACTCTCGCCGGCGCCTTCACTAATCTCCTGAAGGGCAACGTGCTGGTTTTCGAAGAAGTGCTTGGACCGCGCACCGGCATTCCGACAGACGCCGACCCGGGACACCGCTGCACGGTTCGTCTGGTTGCTGACGCCCTGGTTACGCAGGACCCCCTCGGCGGATTCTTTGCTACTCCACCCAACAACAATCCTGTGGCTGTAACGGAGATTCAGTGGGATGCGGACGACGGTTTGCCGTTTCCGCTCTGTATTTCGAGTAAGCTCGATCCCGAAAATGGTGGGAGCGTGAAGGCAGGGATCAGTGTGGCGCGTGGTAATATGGTGTTAGCAGATCATGGCCTCACGGTCACGGACGAACTACTCGGGCCAGTGCCCCCGCCATCGCAGTTCCACGCCGTTGTCGTAGCCGATCGCTGCAACCCACCTTCACCTGACCCGATTCCACCGCGCTTTCGACCACGGCTGTCGCGCGGACCACTGACCCAGATCATTCCGATCTCTGATCCGGCAGCCCCCGCATCATCAATACTGACCGGTGATCCTCAGCAAGCCTTGCCCGCCATTCAACTCCACGACAACAGCGGCCGCAATTGGGATCTCCGCTCCGACTTGTTGGCAAGTGATGCTCTGGCCATGGATTTCGTTGTGGAGGTCGAGGATGATGACACCGCCACCCTGCGCTTCGGCGATGACTCGAACGGCGCTCGTCCCGTCGCAGGTACGTCGTTCAGCGCAAACTATCGCGTCGGCAACGGGGTAGCCGGCAATATTGGCGTGGACGGATTGGCACATGTGTTGTCGGATAATCCAAACATCGCGAGCATCCGCAACCCACTCGCCGCGCGAGGCGGTACGAACCCTGAAACCATCGAAGACGTGCGCCAACGCGCCCCAAGCGCTTTTCGCACTCAGCAGCGGGCAGTCACCTTGGAAGACTACGCGGCAGCCGCTGAGCGGTATCCGCTAGTCCAGCGAGCCGCCGCCAGCTTCAGGTGGACCGGGAGCTGGAGGACTGTTTTTATCGCCATCGATCGACTTGGGGGCTTGGCGGTAGACCCGGCTTTCGAAGCGGCTATGCGGCAATATCTCGACCAGTTCAGATTGGCCGGATACGATATCGAGATTGATAACCCGCGCTTCGTTTCACTCGATATCGAGATGGTGGTTGTCGTTCAACTCGAACATTTCCGAGCCGACGTTGAACTTGCGCTGCTGGGACTCTTTAACAACGGCACTACCGCTGACGGCGCGCGAGGTGTCTTCCATCCGGACAACTTTACCTTTGGTCAGACGGTTTATGTGAGCCCTCTTTACGCCGCGGCTCTGCGTCTGGCCGGTATCAGCTCTGCGCAGATTACAAGGTTCCAACGCCAAGGGAATCCTGCCAGCGACGCTTCCGCAACCGGCGCACTAACAATGGGCCGGCTCGAGATAGCGCGTCTGGACAACGATCCGAATTTTCCCGAGCACGGCGTGTTTAACCTCATAACAGAAGGAGGCAAGTGAGCGGCTCATATGATCCCTCGATTCGCGGCTTGAACGATTGCGGCTGTTGTGCGGGTCTGCAAGCTGAGACCCCAAAGGCCGTTGTTAATCGGCCCGGCCTTTCTGCGATTGCCTATCGCGTGGGCGTTCACTCGCAGTTTAAGGCCGGCATGCTGGCGCGGCTTTCTACTGCGGGCGCGACACTAAATTTGAAGACGCGAGAGGATGACGACTTTTCCATCGGATTGCTCGACACGTGGTCGGCCGTTCTTGACGTGCTGACGTTTTATCAAGAGCGCATCGCCAATGAATGCTACCTACGGACCGCCACCGAGCGGGTATCATTGCTCGAACTAGCGAGACTGATTGGTTATGAGCTGCGGCCAGGGATGTCCGCTACTACTGATCTGGTATTCACGCTCGAGGAGGCCAGTGGCGCGCCCGATCAGGTCCCTATCGAAATCGGCACCAAAGTACAATCGGTTCCCGGTCCGAACGAAATGCCGCAAACATTCGAGACAGCAGAGCGGATCATCGCTCATCGCGAATGGAATGCGATGCAGCCTCGCCAGACGCGCCGCCATCTGATTACCGGAACCGAAAACCCGCTCCGGCTTAAAGGGACGACGACCAATTTAAAATCCGGCGACGCCCTGCTGATTACGCCAGACAGCACGCCAGACAACACCAATCCGCCGGCGATTTTTCGCCAGATCGCGACTGCGAAAATCGATGCAGCCGACGGGATAACGGAGGTAGTCCCTCTGCCCTTGCCCCAAGCTCCGTCACCGCTTCCAAGGATCGAGCGCGAAATACTCTTCGAACCGGGACCAATTGTCCGGAACCTGCTCAATGTTCGGCCCGAAGGTATCTTCAGCGCAGCCGACCTCCGGGCGCGCGGTGAAATCTTCAGTTTCGTGCCGCGGGAGGTTTTCGCGAATCTGGTAGCGACTCGACCGCCTCCGCCCAGCGTTCTCGCTTTCCGCACCCGCGCCGCGATCTTTGGAAATAACGCCCCAACCTTCGCGGCGTTAACCACAGACGTGAAACAGGCCTTTGGCGCCGCTAACTGGGTAGACACGCTAAACAGTGACGGCAGCTTTGCTGGGACGCGCACCCTCGATCAATATCCCGGCGAATCGGTCGGCGGGACTTATCTGTACCTGGACAACGTCTATCCAAGTATCGTCCCAGGTCCAGACAGCTACGTCTTACTGAAAGACGGGGACATCACCCAGCTATTTCAAGTGCAAGATGTCGCTGAAATTTCCAAAGCTGATTTCACACTATCCCTCAAGATCACTCGACTTACTCTCAATAACAGTGCCGGGCTGGGCAATCTCTCGATCCGCGGGACCACCGTCTTCGCTCAAAGCGAACAGTTGTCTCTCGCGCGGGATACCATCCTGGAGCCCGTGACCGGCGCCGCAATTGATTTGGAAAGTTACGTGGACGGATTGTCGGTCGGCCAGCGTGTGATTATCAGCGGCGAGTCCTCAGACGACCGCGGCGTCCAACTTTCTGAGAGTGCGGTCATCGCCGAGGTCACCCAGAACATTGCCATGGACGGCTTTACCTCGCTGGCGCTGGCCAATCAACTTTCTAACAACTATGTCCGGGCTAGCGCTACGATCTACGGGAATGTCGCTCGCGCTAACCACGGCGAGAGCACGAGCGAGGTACTGGGAGCCGGCGATGCCAGGCAGAAATATCAAACGTTTACGCTTCGGCAGTCTCCGCTTACCTATGTCAATTCTCCCGCATCAGCAGGCGGCAGTGTCTCTACCTTAAAGGTCTTCGTTAACAACGTGCAGTGGAACGAGGTTCCGACCTTGGTAGGCCAAGAGCCAGGGGATCACGTCTTTGATACGCGCACGGGTGACGATGGCAAAACAGCTGTCCGATTCGGCGACGGGCTCAATGGAGCGCGATTGCCGACCGGACAGGAGAACGTTCAGGCAACATATCGCAAGGGCATCGGGCTAACGGGCATGGTCCAAGCAGGCCAGCTTTCCATGCTGCTCAACCGCCCGCTCGGTGTCCGTGCAGTGACGAATCCTCAACCTGCTCAAGGCGGCGAAGACCGCGAATCACTCGACGCCGCCAGAGATAATGCGTCACTCGCGATCATGACACTCGACCGCATCGTGTCCCTTGAAGACTACCAGAATTTTGCGCGGGCTTTTGCCGGTGTCGCCAAAGCGCTCGCTACCTGGAGCTGGAGCGGCTCAGTACGCGGCGTACTTGTTACCGTAGCCGGTCCGGATGGAGCGTCGATTGAGCCGGGCAGTCCGACGTCTCTGAACTTGCTGGCTGCGATGCAGCGATTCGGTGATTCTCACGTTCCCATCCGCGTCGCCTCTTACCACAAGGCCCTGTTCCAAATTTCTGCACGATTGGTCCTCGCACCGGATCGAGTTGCAGAGACGCGCCCAGTGCTGGACGGAGCGGAAACCGCGCTTCGACAATCATTCTCATTTGCCACTCGCGCGTTCGGGCAATCCGTCGCCCTGAGTGAAGTGATGGCGGTTCTTCAGAGCGTCGCGGGCGTTCAGGCCGTTGAAATCGGCCAGCTCTTTCGAGACGATAACCAGCCGAGTCTGAACTCGTTGCTTCCGGCAGCTACGCCACAGCCCGGCGCAGACCTCAATTTAGCGGCCGCCGAATTGCTCACTCTTGACCCACGGCCAATCGATTTAGGATTAGTCTCATGAGTTTTGACGCACAGACTTTATATCAGCTCTTACCCGCCGTTTACCGCATCCGCGACGCGGAACAGGGGGGACCGCTCCAGGCCCTCTTCGCGGTCATCGGCGAGCAGGCCCAGGTGATTGAAGAAGATCTGGCACAGCTCTACGACGACCTGTTCATTGAGACCTGCGCACCGTGGGTTGTACCCTACATCGGCGACCTTATCGGTGTGCGGTCGGTCGATCGTAACAGTGTTCTTCCGGGTAGTACGCGTGCCGAAGTTGCTAACACTCTGAAATACCGACGAAGTAAAGGTACGCTGGCAGTTGTTGAAGAACTTGCTTTTGACGTTACCGGCTGGGAGGCGCATGCCATCGAGTACTTCCAGCTTCTCGCAGCGACCCAATACCTCAATCATCTGCGTCCTTCGAGTGGCGCCTTGCTTAACCTGCGCGATCAAGAAGCCCTTAACCGGGTCAACACACCGTTCGATCGGATTGCGCGCACCGTCGATGTGCGAAACATTCAAGACGGACGAGGGCGATTTAACATTCCGAATATCGGAATCTTCCTGTGGCGACTCCGCAGTTTTTCGCTGACCGGTGCACCCGCTTTTTCATTGGATGCCCACCGCTATCTCTTCAATCCGTTGGGCATCAGAACTCAACTCTTCAACCGGCCGAAAACAGAGTCGGGCGCCCTCAGCGCACCAATCAACGTCCCTGAAGCGCTCAACCGCAGACTGTTAAGCGCTGATCTTGACGACTACTATGGATCAGACAAATCCCTTCTTCTAACTGTTGACGGCCATTCCGTCGAACCAGGGCCAGGTCAGCAAGCGTCCGATCTCGTTACGGTTTGCGATCTGAGCGATTTCGGTGCCGGCTGGGCGCACGTGCCGAAAAGCAAAATCGCGATCGATCCGCAACTGGGCCGCATCGCGTTCCCCGTAACCCAGTCTCCCCAAACGGTGCAAGTCACTTTTCATTACGGTTTCAGCGCAGAGCTGGGCGGAGGGGAATACCCTCGGGCGCGCACTTTCGATCCCACGTTAGCGCCGGTTCATCAGACTCAATCGCCAGCAAAGATACAAGACGGATTGAACGGCCTGGATGCAGGCGGGGTCTTGGAGATCACCGATAACAGTAGGTATTCAGAGACGCTTTCACTCAACGCTGGCCCCCATCGAATTGGCGTCCGCGCGAAAGATGGTCAACGTCCACTGCTCAAGTTTTCGGGCAACTTCGCAATCTCCGGAGACGCGGGAGCAGAGGTGACACTGAACGGCCTCGTGATCGTAGGCGCAATCCATGTAACGGGCCAACTCAGTCGCTTGGCACTAACTCACTGCACCCTCGTGCCATCTGCTACGTCGCCCAGTCTAATCGTCGAATCCAGCGGGACAACCGTTGAAATCGATCACACGATTCTCGGAGGTCTACAAACGATTGATTCCGCGAACGTGAACATCAGCTCCAGCATTCTGGACGGCTCCGCTGAGGGCAATGTCGTATTCTCCGCACTGGACGGCAACTCAGCCGGCGGCGTACTTGACATCGAGGAGAGTACGGTTATCGGCAAAGTCCATACCAGGGAATTCAAGCTAATATCAAACAGCATCTTGATAGCCCGGCTCAATTCGCCTGATACCTGGACCGCCCCTGTAATCTCAGAACGCCGGCAAGAGGGTTGTGTAAGGTT
Source organism: uncultured Verrucomicrobiae bacterium (assembly GCA_963742335.1). Taxonomy (GTDB): domain Bacteria; phylum Verrucomicrobiota; class Verrucomicrobiia; order Chthoniobacterales; family JAFAMB01; genus JAFAMB01. The sequence continues at coordinate 87,961 of CAVULL010000029.1, read as the reverse complement.
CTCATTTGTGCCGTTCGAGTCGATCACACCCAGGCGATACCGCTGCCAACCCACAACCGCAGACGACGCAACGCGAGTCCGCCCGCAGTTTAATTCGGTAAGTTATGGAGATGCCGCCTATTGTCAGCTGAGCCTGCGCTGCGCCCCCGAGATCCGCACTGGCGCGGACGACGGCGCCGAAATCGGAGCCTTCCACGACTTACTCCAATCACAGCGTCGGGCGCATTTGCGATTGCGTCTCGACGAATATCTGCGTTTCGGCCTGGAAGCCGGAATCATTGAGGCGACTTAGCAACCCGATAGCAAAGCAGGATCACCTATTCAGGAGGCGTGTAGCCGCAATCAAATCGTGCTCATTCCGCATTCCGTGATCCGTGTTCCGAAATAGAGCAATTCTCCAGTCTTGTTACGCGCCGGAGGTCCTAGCCTAGTGTCCTGTCCCCGAAATACGAGGTATTTTGCCGGAGGTCAGTTGGCGGTTTTTCAAGGCGCGAGCGAAGCGCCCATATCTGAGTCATCCGGGTCGATCCGCCGCGGCGGAGGAAGAACAGCCAACTGGCCCCGACCCAGAGGGTTGCGATCAAAATCGGCCGGCGGCCGCGTTGCTCGTCGGTCACGTATCGGTTCAGATATGCTCCCTCCTACCGCCAGGCCGGCTCGGACCGCCTTGCCGGCGGCCCATTTTGATCGCAACAAAATACCTCGTATTTCGGGGACAGGACACTAGTTATGAAAGGCGATTTCAGCCGCTCCACATTCAGACCAGAAAAACACTATAGCCAGGTACTGCTCCAGCAAGGCCGCGTTCAGGTAGATGCGGACTGGAATGAGCAGCAAGCTATCTTACAGCACCACCTGAGAACCGAATCAATCGATCTTATCGGTCTCTCCGGCACTCCAATTGAAAACAACGGCTTCCAGATATCGCTTTCTGCCGACGGCAAGGCACTGGAGATCGGTCAGGGTCGGTTCTACCTAGCTGGCATATTGTGTGAAAACGGGGTGGCAACTCCTTATCTCAGCCAACCCGATCTTCCGCAGCCGCCTGATCCATTCACCGCGATAACGTCGGTCCAGAAGACCGCTGGAGTCGTATATCTGGACACTTGGGAACGCCGCCTCACTGCGCTCGATGATTCGCTCATCCGTGAAGTGGCGTTGAATGGAACCGAAACTTCGATTCGCACAAAAACCGTCTGGCAAGTAAAGGTCTTGCCCGTTGCCGATCCGAGCGGCGGACTGAATCCGAACAGCCAGTTGCCCGAATGGGATGCGCTGCTCGCTGGAAGTACCGGCATGTTAAATGCCCGCACCCAACCCACCCTGAGCACGGACAACCCCTGCCTCATTCCGCCGACTGCCGGTTATCAGAGTCTCGAAAATCAACTCTACCGAGTAGAGATTCACGCGCCCGGTTCACCCGGCACCGCGACGTTTAAATGGTCACGCAACAATGGATTTGTCGAGACCGGCATTGTTAACATTAACGGTAAAGATGTTACCGTAGATGATCTCGGACCGGATGAGGTGCTGGGCTTTGCCAACGGTCAGACGGTCGAATTGCTCACCGATCATCACGAACTTTTCGAATTACCTGGACAGCTGTTGACCATCGATTCTGTCAACACCGCCACCGCGACGGTTACACTTAAAAGCGCGCCCGATCCCACCGATATCAATCTCCAGCTTCATCCGCGAATGCGGCGCTGGGATAGTCCGGGTGCTGTCCCAGTTCCCACAACCGCTGGGACCTGGATCTCGCTTGAAAATGGAATCCAAGTCCAGTTCACATCCGCTGCGCAAATCCCATTTACCGGAGCCTCGTACGCTACCGGTGACTATTGGACCATTCCGGCGCGTACGGTGACCGGTGAAATCGAGTGGCCCCCGTTTGCGATCCCCAATTCAAACCCGATTCCTCAATCGCCGCCCGGTATCCGTCACCATTACAGCCGCCTGGCGATTCTGCAGCTCAACACTGCCACAACTCAATGGCAACTGCAGGACGCCCGTAGCTTCTTTCCGTCCCTGGTGGACGTCCCTTCTCCCGATGGCGGTATCCACGTCACGGGATTGTTCATTGTCGATCCGACAACGCAAACGCCATCTCCCTTAACCAATGATACAACTGTGCAAACCGGCGCCTTTGGCGGAATAAACGTCCAGTGCGACGCCGATGTCGACCCAGCCAGTATTTCCCAGCCCACGTGTTACCTCAGCGTGGAAAATCCTATCCAACCGGGCGGCCCAACTGCTCCGGGTGCCGGGTACTTTGTCATCAATCTAGCCGGCATCGTCACTGCCACTCCAAATACAAAAACCATTTCCTGGCGACCGACCGCGGACGGAACAAACTTACTTAATCAAATCGCTTCAGCGATCCCTCCCGGCGATCGCGGAATCCTGGCCCGCCTCACGCTCAAAGGTAATTTTATCTGGGCCGCTGGAAATCGAAACTTATACCTTGATGGGGAGGCCTTTGGCGTGTCTCAGGACGGCGCTACCAACACCTTTCTGCAATTGCCCAGCGGTGACAAGAGACGAGGGGGAGACTTCGAGATGTGGTTCTGGTTTGTCGCGGTCCCAGCCGTTCTATCGAGCATCACCGCACCAACTCAACTGAATACCGGCACCGCGGCAACAGTAACTATCAACCTTACAGATAAAGCCCCCGCAGCGGGAGTGCCTGTGGCCATTACTATTACCAGTACACCTGCGGGACTAGTGGCAACCGTTCCGCCCAACCAGACTAGCATCAATATCACGGCTGGAAATTCTTCTGCAAGCTTCACAATCCAGGCTGCAGCTAATCTGGCCGGTCAGGCAACGATCACCGCCGCAGCCGGCAATGTAACGCTAGCTGCAACTTTGACCGTTGCCCCGGCGGTATTGACTGGACAATTGGTAATTACGCCATCAAGCGTGATAGCGGGCGGCTCCGCCACCGGTAAGGTGACGCTGAGCGGCCCGGCCCCCCAAGGAGGCGTCGCGGTGGCGCTGTCAAGCCTCAACGCGAACATCGCAACGGTGCCAGCCACCGTGACCGTTCCAGCAGGACAAAATACGGCCACTTTTCCGATTACGGCTGGTTCCCCCACCACGACGCAATCCACTACCATCAGAGCAACTCTCGCCGGCGCCACTCTGGGAGCTACCATCACGGTCAAGCCGAAAACAGGCAAAGAGGGCGTAGGCAAGGAAATTCCCATCGAGAAGGCAGCGCCAGTCGAGGTTAGCCCAAGGCTTACGCCCAATCTCGGACCAACGAATTTGGCTGGACCTGCCTTAGGTTCTACTGAATTAGCCCCAACCGGCCAACCGGTCGCGCCGATCGCTCAGGCTTTCATCCGTCCGGAAGAACGTCCACCAGTCGGGCAAAGAATTACTCAGTCTCCGACTTAGGAGGAGTTCAGTGATTGTAATCATAGCTGGTCAGCAGGACGAAGCTGCCCGATGGCTGGCAAGTCGATGGAAAGCCTGCGACGCTCGGCTACTCGGTCCAAGAGATCTGTCGATTGCCGGATGGCGTCACCAACCGCATCCGGGTCGGGAATATACCGCGGTGGTTAATCAGGAATCCGTTTCCGGCGCCGAAATAACCGGTGTCCTAACTCGTTTGTCGTATGTTTCTGAGCAGGAATTAATGCATATTGCCCAGTCCGATCGCACTTATATCGCCTCGGAAATGACGGCCTTTCTTTCGTCCTGGCTCAACTCACTCCGCTGCCCCGTACTTAATCGCGCCACTCCTACTTGCTTGTCGGGACCTGCCTGGCGGAGAGAGCAATGGGTACATTTTGCGGCTTATCTTGGAATTCCGGTTTGTCCAGTTCACCGAAATGCCAGGCGAACCGTTGATTCCGACGGTATGGATTCATCGCACTCTGACAATCTCGTCGCCGTCGTTGACGGCCATTGCTTCGGTGCACCTGACCGGAGGGTTGCTGACCATGCCCGGCAATTGGCTAGCGCCACCGGTGTCGACCTTCTCGCCGCTCATTTCACCAGAGTCCAAGGAACGTACAAACTTGCCGGTGCTGACGTTTGGCCGGATGTCACGTTGCCAGGCGTCGCCGATGCAATCCTCGATTGTTTGTCCGGGAGGCGCCAATGCGAGACGACACATTAGTCCTTCTTTGGGGATTAGAATCGGATCCTCCGCTAGCTGCAGTGCGAAAGCAGTTGTGCTCACTCGGCGTACCAAATGAGCTCATCGATCAACGGCAGATTCTCGATACTGAAGTGCAGCTAAATGTCGGCGAAAGCGTCGATGCTTCTCTTAGAATTCGAAACCGCGAGATCGACTTGAACGAGGTCACATCGATCTATGTTCGGCCTTACGATTCACATCAGCTTCCAGAAATCGCCAGCGCCGGACCACGCAGCCTCGCCTGGCAGCACGCTACAGAGGTCGATGACATCCTCGCGTCCTGGTCCGAAATCACTCCGGCGTTCGTGGTCAATCGGCTGGGAGCCATGGCTTCCAACGGTTCAAAACCATATCAGCTACAGCGAATCCAGAGTCTCGGTTTTGGCGTTCCTGAAACCTTGATCACCAACGATCCGGTCGCGATGCAAGCTTTCTGGGATAAGTACGGGACCGTGATTTATAAATCGGTGAGCGCCATCCGGAGCCGGGTAGCCCGATTACGACCGGAACATGTCGAGAGGCTCGGAGATCTCGCGTCTTGTCCGACCCAATTTCAACAGCATGTCACCGGCATCGACCATCGAGTGCATGTCGTAGGTGACGAAGTGTTCGCTTCCGAAGTGTTGTGTGAGGCAGATGACTATCGCTACGCTGGCCAGCACCCAGTCGAGATCCGAGCCTGTGGCCTGGCGAAAGAGGTAGAGCAACAGGTCCGCCGGTTAACAGCCGCCTTGCAACTCCCGGTCGCCGGAATTGATCTCCGCAGAACACCGGCAGGAGAATGGTTTTGTTTTGAAGTGAACCCCTCACCCGCATTCACCTATTACGAAGAGGCAACCGGTCAGCCTATTGCCTATGCTGTCGCCAGGCTTCTGGCGAACGATTCTTTAGAATCGAGTCCATTTTGTCCTCTGCCTTCTTCGAGCCACGCTTCGAACGCGATTTCAGTCGGGTGCCTCCAGATGCTGAGGGATCTGTGCCCATGCGCTGAAAGACTCCATGGACTCGGCTCCCATTCCTAACACGATTGAGACTTCCTTTCTACCAGCGCAGCGCGGAGCCATTCCGCGCCGCACGCCTCGGCGACCCAAGCAGAGAAAGCTTCTACCATTCGAGAACCGAGAACAGTGACCGTCCGCCAGCAAGTTCAACGAAGCGTCGCGACGAATCGCTCATTCAATCTCGCGCGTCCAGGTCTGCTGCAAAGAAAATGCAGTTGCGGCGGTACGTCCGGCCCAAGCGGTGAATGTGAAGAGTGCCGCAAAAACCGCCTTTCTCTGCAGCGCCGCACAACCGATGCCAGTCGCGGAAGTGCCGTCGATTCCTCGGCGCCTCCTATCGTAGACAAAGTGCTAAGTTCGCCCGGCCAACCTCTTGACTCGGTCACGCGCGCATTTATGGAGCCGCGCTTCGGTCATAATTTCAGCAACATTCGAGTTCATACCGATGCAATGGCATCAGAATCTGCGCGAGCGGTCGATGCGTTAGCGTATACGGTCGGTCGCAACATCGTTTTTCAGGAAAGCCATTTTCGTCCCCAAACGACCGATGGGCGGGTGCTCCTGGCGCACGAATTGACTCACGCCGTTCAGCAATCCGCGACTCAGTTCCACGACGCTAACGATCGGTCCAAAATAACAGTTGAACCGGCTGGCAGCCCATTCGAAAACGCAGCGGAAAAACGTGCTCATGAGGTGGTTACCCGAGGGGTCAGCGCCCCTTCCGGAGGAACTGCAAACCACTCTCTAATGAGACAAGCAGCCCCTGCGGCTTTTGGGAAGCCTTGCTCGGGTAAAGCTAACGACCCATGCCAGCTCTCTCGTTGCGATGCGAATCAGAATAGCACCGTAACCGGTGACCTTGCGCGCGCAATCGGCTACGTCGACGCGGCGGTCTCCGCCTTGAATCTATCCCCCTTAGCATCCGACACCACGACTGCCTTGGACTGGTTCTTCAATAATCATGACAAAGCAACGGCCAGTGAGGTCCTTCGGCGATTGGGGTGTATCCGAATCAGCCTTGCCGACACCCAAGCTAACAATCGCTACGGCTGCGATCTAGACTATGGCGGCAATGTACTAGCCTATGTGTGCGTCGGGAACACTCCAATTTGTGTTGATAAACAGACCAACGTTTGTCTCACCAAGAAAAATTTTAAAGAAAATCCGCGTACTCGAGCTGAGACAGCAATCCACGAGTGCGCCCACCGTGTCGGGATGTCTTTGGGAGAACCGAACAGCGTTCCCGATATTTATCGGTTCAAACCTCGGTTCCTCAACCTCAGCACCAACGATGCGTTACGAAACTCGGATTCGTTCGCGCTATTCGCTGGCGCCATCAGCGAAGGGATCAGGTTAACGGTGCTTCCGGTATTTGGGGCTTCAAGCGGAACCGTATTCACGGGAGGCGGGCCGAGAACCTGGCAGGGGCGTCTTTACCTCGGCACGGAGTTTCAACATCCCGTGCTCAGGATCTTCAATCCGACGATTGGCATCGGTCTCAGCTTTATCGGCAATCCTGACCCAGGAGTTGCTGGTCGTCTCCCACCGGGTCCAACATTTCTCTCATCGTTGGTTGGGGGTGTGCGTCTAGCTGATCCGCGGCCAGGTGGCGCTGGAGGACCCTATTTGTCGCTTTTTGGTGGTCCGGCGCTCGCTGTGAATATCGGCAAATCAGGACTCGGCGCTGAGGCAGGGGTCGGGCTCGGGTACCGTTGGCGTTACCTTGACGTTTCCGTAGGCGCCGGTCTGGTCCACGACCCAACCAGAGAGCCAGGCAGGCAAAATCTGGTCCCGATCACCGCTCAGTTCACTTTTACGCCGAGTACGTTTTGAGCTGAAGTCGGTTCGAATGCGGGAGCGCCTGTCCCAAAAGAGGGACGCAGCTCACAGCCTTTCTCTCGAATAGGAAGGGCAGTTCCCTTGTAGGGTTTTCTTCCGCAACCCGTGGCACGAGCGATGCTTAAGCGAAGCATCAGCCCAGAATGGTTCCGGCTCACCAGAGCCAAACACGCCAACAATTTGAGCTAGCTACACCCATGCGGACAATTCCTTTTCCAGTAAGCGCCGCCGCTTTCCCCCTGCATCATGGAGTGCGCGAACTCCTGGAGAATGCGCTCGATCAGACGCTCTTGATTGCAAACAGCCACGGAGAGGTTCTGTTTGCCACGCGGAAGACCAGAGCGATCTTGCCAGCCTTCTTTGCAGAAATGTCGGGCGATCTTATCCCGAATGAGATTCGCACCTGGTTAATGAAAGGTGACAGGAGCAAGCCTCTTGTCATACGCCATCCGAAGGAGGGGGAAATCGAAATCCACTATTTCCATCTTTCGCCATCGGGAGGCTTGTCGCTGATGCGGATTGAACATCGACCTGTCCAGCAAGGCCCAAAAGCGCTGTTGGCCCTGGGACTGACAGCGCGCGAAGCGGAGGTGCTTTACTGGATAACCGAAGGCAAGACCAACCCAGAAATCGCCATCATCCTGGACGCTTCTCCAGACACCGTGAAGAAACACGCGGCGAATCTTTATGCCAAACTTGGTGTGCCCACCCGGACCTCAGCAGCCAGATGTGCGCTCTCGGTTCTTTTAGCGAATGCCTGACCGTGCTCGCAGGACTATAAACAGGAAGGACCTATCAGGACGCATTAAACAGGAATCGCTATTAGGAGTTTGCGTCTTGCTGTCGGTGAACGTTAAAAGGATGTTTATCTTATGGCTGTTGGGTCTGCTGACGCGGATTGACGCGGCGGGCATCTCTGGACTTCTTCCAGTCAATGCACCATTGCGAACAATAATTTATGCGTTCGTGGGTAAGCAGTTGCTGATCTCGCTGCTCATAAATCAGTGCGCCGCAAGTGCCGCACTTGATGTAGCGTTCCACATAAAGACCATTTTCAGAGAATTTCACTTCACGCTTCCTTCGAAACCGTATTCCCGTTCAGCTGCTGTTGCCGAGACGTATCCTTGTTTAATGTCGCTCAAGACGAGCTCTGGATCACGGTCTTGGGGATCTCCATAACCACCGCCACCCGGACTCACCAGGCGCAGCCGGTCGCCCTTTTTAATTCGCACGTTCGAATAGCGACTCGTGGACTTCTTGCCATACGCTTCACGCATGTTCTGCCATTTTTCGCTGCCGGCCTTAAGGATGAGCGTAGCACCCAGTCCACCCGGTTTGCCACCGTGGAGGCCCCATGGAGCGAACACGTGTCGATCAGTCATTTGGGAGCAGGTGACCTCATCATTGAGACAGATCATTTGTTTTGTATACCCGACGCCGCCACGAAATTTGCCGCCGCCTGCTGAGTCGGTGTCAAAGGCGAGGTATTCGACGCGCCAAGGAAATCGAGTCTCAAAAACTTCAATGGGTGTGGGGCGACAGTTCCCGTTGATCGAATCGACGGCGTCGTTTCCATCGGCGAAGGCCCTTCCGCCCCACCCTACGCCAGCGATGTCATAGCAGATGAAATAGTCACCTGTTTCAGCATTGACGCCTCCGAACACGAAGTTGGAGTGAGTACCACCCTCAGCAGCCATGGTGCGATTTGGCACCGCATTTGCCATCGCGCCCAGAATCGTCCCGACGATTCTGGGATGGGTCTCGGTATTTCCTCCAACTTCTGGAGCCGGATAGTCCACGTTTACGATCGTTCCAGGCGGAGCTAGTACCCGAATCGGTCGAAAGCAGCCGGAGTTGCGCGGGATCGACGGGTCCGTCATGTGCAAGACCGCATTGTAAGCAGCTGAGGTAGCCACACCGAGCGTCGCGTTAATTGGACCCTTTGCCTGGGTGGACGATCCCGCGTAATCGATCACGATTTCGCTGCCGAACTTATGCACTTCAACTTCGATGACGTACGTGCGTTCTTCATCGACGCCGTCGCTTTCGATATAGTCCTTGAACGGGTATATACCGTCGGGGATGGCCTCAAGCTCGGCACGCATCCGGCGCTCGGTATAATCCAGCAAGTCGCGGATAGTTTCGCCAAATAACGCCTTTCCGTACTTTTCGATTACCTGTACGGTCCTCGACTCACCGAGATCAACCGCCGCGATGAGAGCGCACAAGTCTCCGTAATTTGCCCGCGGTGTTCGCACGTTAGCCAAAAGTAGCTTCCAGACTTCCACGTTGTCTTTGCCACGTTTTTTTATCTTTATCGGCGGCACGCGGATTCCTTCATGAAAGATCTCCGTAGCTTCCCCGCAAAAACCGCCAGGGACCATGCCTCCAACCTCTTGGATGTGCCCGATCGCGACGGCAAACCCCATGAGCTCACTTTCAACGAAGATCGGCTTGAAAAATGTGTGTTCCGGGGTATGCAGCCCACCCCTATAGGGATCGTTGTGGAGGATGACGTCACCCTCTTCGATCTCGGACCTCGGGATCTCCCTCAAGCAGGATTTGACGAGCAGCGGTAACCCTCCGATCTGGGACGGGCAATAGTCCGCGACTGCCATCAAATCGCCATCCATGTTGGCTAATGCACACGTGAAGTCGAGCGCCTCGCTGAAGATGGTAGAATACGCCGTCTTCATCAAAACGATGCCCATCTCGCGGCAGATGGACACCATCGTTGAGTCCATAATGTTTACGGTAACTGGGTCCATCGGGAGTCTTTCAAGCTGAGATCAGAAGGTTACCAAACCGATCGACCGTTAACTGTTGTCCCGAGCACAAAATGGTGGCCGAAGCTTCTTCTTCGATGACGGCAGGTCCGGTTATACGACAGCCTTGGCCAAAGCTTTCGCGGTTATAGATTGGAACTTCGAGCCACGCCTCTTCGAAAAGGACCCGTCGCATTCCTCCGGGCTGCGGCGTTCCGACCTGAGCCGGCAAGGTTGTTACATCCGGCTTTTTCAGCAGCGAGACAGCAACGACTTTTAGAGTGACCGTCTCGATTGTCTCCCCTGGAATATTGAAACCGAAACGCGCTTTGTGCTCCTCATGGAAGCGCCGCCAAAGATCGCTTATTGTCGCGTCCGTGAATTCGTCCGCCGGGAACGACACCTCGAGCTCGTGATTCTGTCCCAGGTATCGCGCCTCGAGTGAGCGGTAAATCTCGAGGTTGTCGGTATATCCCTGCGCTTTCAGTTCCAGGATCGCACTATCTACCAACTCTTTCATCACTCCTGTCGCTCGCTCTCCGTTGAATGCCCTGGAGGTTTGCGGCGCGGTCCGGTGTTTATCCACCCTGGCGTCAGTAACGATGAAGCCGAACGCGGAAAACTGCCCGGGCGAGTTCGGCACCAGCGAGGAGGGTATTGAAGCAAGGCGCATAAGGTCACACGTATGAACGGGTCCCGCGCCTCCAGCGGCCACTAGCGTAAAATCGCGCGGATCGAAACCGCGTTGCAATAAGACAGCGCGTAAAGCCCCGAGCATGTTGTTGTTCGCAATCTGAATAATCGCCAGAGCGGTTTGATCGACCGGCATTTTCAGGGATTCCGCGACGCGCCCTACCGCGGCGACCGCGGCATCTGCGTCAAGAGCCATGCGTCCGCCCAGAAAGTAATTTGGATTGAGTCGGCCACCGACCAAGTTTGCGTCCGTTACGGTAGGCTCGCTACCACCTCGACCATAACAGGCCGGCCCTGGAGCAGACCCTGCGGACTGAGGTCCTACGCGGAGCATCCCGCCTTTGTCGATCCACGCAATTGACCCACCGCCTGCGCCGATGGTGTGGATATCAATCATCGGAATCTGGATCGGAATACCCCACTCAATCTCGAAACCAGTAGTGATGTGTTCCTTGCCCCCAACAACCGTAGAACAATCTGTCGAAGTACCCCCCATATCGAAGGTAACCAGATTCTGAATGCCCGTCAGACGCGCCAGCGCACGGGTTGCCACGACCGTCCCAGTCGGACCCGACAGCGCCAACTGGACTGGATTGGCCGCCGCATTCGCCATCGTGGCTTCCCCGCCGTTAGACTTGATAATGCCAATGGTTCCGGCGACGCCCGCCGCAGCTAATCGGTCTTGCACTCTGTTGAAATGATGCGCGATGACCGGTTTCAAGAAAGCGTCCGCGATCGTCGTGGAGGCTCGTTCATACTCCTTCCACTTCGCGAGGACGTCATAGGAGATCGAAATAGGTATCCCTGGAATCTCTTCTGCAATAATCTTGCGCGCTCGTATCTCATGATGCGGATTCATATAGGAAAAGAGGAAACAGATAGCCACTGCTTCGATCGATTCCGTTTTGATCCTGCGCGCCAATTCACGAACTTCGGCCTCGTCAAGAGCAACGACGACGTCCCCTTTCGCCGAGAGCCGCTCGTTTAATTCGTAGCAATATCGCCTTTCCACGAATGGCTTCGCCTTTATCCAGGAAATGTCGTAATGACTGCGTCGGTCACCCCGCTGAATGAACGGGATGTCCCGAAATCCCTTCGTCGCAACATATCCCACTTTTGCCCCTCGCCTCGTCACGAGAGCGTTTGTTGCGATGGTCGTTCCAAGACGAATTTTATCCGCAAGAGTCAGATTGCGGACTCGCTTTAGACCTGCGATGACAGCCGCGACTGGATCGTCTGGTGTCGTGAGCTCCTTCCAGAATTCAATTTTCCTTGATTGCCGGAGATAAAAGACAAAATCTGTGAAAGTACCGCCAATGTCTATTCCAACGATATTCTCCATACAATCGCTTTGGCTCGCTTCGAGTTACTGGCCGCTTCCTTTCGCCTGAACGCCAGGCTGCAACGCTTTGGCCTCATGGTGTTTTGGACGACGCAATCCTTCCTTCTGCATCCCGAAAATGCACCTCAAGAAGATTTTTAGCTCGCGAAACATTCCCCTTGCGCAATGCCGCGACTATGACCTTGTGCTGGTTAACGGCCTCTATCAACTGTTCAGGAGTGTGCCCGGTCCCCTCCTCCACCTGGCGGAACAGTTTCCAGAAAATCTCAAGGATGTTTAAAAGAACTCGATTGTTCAGTTTGCTGAAGAGGACCCTGTGAAACTCCATGTCCTCTTGAAGGAACGTAGTTGATTCCCTCACCTTGAGATTCATTCGGCGCACCAACCGCTCGAGTGCCGCAAAATCCACCTCCTGGAGGAGTGAGGCTGCTTGAGAGAGAAACCCTGTCTCCAGCGCCTTCCGGATCTCGAGAATATCCTGCAGGCTCGGCCGGTCGATCGTGAGAGAAATCGCCAGATTATCCGCCATCGCGCCGGAATCGAATTTGCCGACAAAGCGTCCTTTGCCCTGGTGGGCGTTTATTACTCCAACTGCTTCCAGGGACTTCAGCCCTTCCCGGATCGCAGTGCGACTGACACCTAGATCGTTGGACAGCTCGCTTTCAGAAGGAAGTTTGTGGCCAGGCAAGAGCTTGTTGTTGAGAATAAAATCGCGCAACTGGTGCTCGACCAGCTCCGATCTGCTGGTGGTCGCGATGGCAGTAAAGGTTGATTTGGCTCTTGCTTTGCTCATACGTTATTCACGGTTCGAGCGCCTTTTCCAGAGAACCTGCCAAGTGCTTCGTCACAAAGAATCGCTCCTTGCACAAATATTCGCGAGATGATAACAAACTCCTCATACATCAGACGTCTGATAAGGCAATCTAAAAACAGGAAAATTCCTCCTATGCGGAAACCAAGCATCGTTCCTTCAACGATCGTCGCAGTTCTTGCTGCTTTAGCTGCCTGGACGCCACTCGTCCACGCGCAGGAAAAACCGTACCAGGGCACCACGATCAGGGTTGGCTGTCAATCGAGTCAGTGGGCCAACGTTTCAAAGAAAATGGCTCCCGAATTTACCGCCGAAACCGGGATAAAGGTGGAATTCGAGGATATCCCGTACAGTGTGGAATACGAAAAGCTCAAGACTGCCTTTGTCGCGGGCTCGGTACCGTACGATCTCATTTGGTATGACTCGATGTTTACGCCGGAATTTTCCAAGCAGGGTTGGTTGCAAGACCTGGATCCTTACCTGGCTGATAAATACTTAACTCCGGGAGATTTTAATTATCCGGATGATTTCTATGGGGTCACCTATTCTGGCAGGTATACCAAAGAACTCGCCGACCTCTACGGCGTCCCTGCCAAAGGCACCTTCGGCATTCCCTGGATTGCCGGATTCAACGTATTGTATTACCGGACGGATCTGCTGAACGCTGCCGGTTTGAAAGGCCCTCCTTTCACTGTGGAGGAGTTACTGAAGGCCGCTCAAACCCTCAATGATCCAGCAAAAAGTGTCTATGGATTCGTCATGTCGGCAAAACGCGATCGGATTTGCTACGACTTTTCCGAGTATCTCTGGACATTTGGAGGCGATTTTTTCGACTCAAAGTTTAAGCCAATTTTTAATAGCGATGCTGGTGTAAAAGCGCTGGAATACTATTTGCAGCTAGGAAAAGTCGCACCGCCCGGTGCTGGCGGATATCACATTACGGAAGCATGGACTTCCTATATGGAAGGTCATGCGGCGTTCGCCTGGACTTGGCAGGATCTCGCCTCAGTGGCTCGCGAAAAATCGCAGATAATCGGCAAGTTCAAGTGCGCTCCGCCTCCGACCTATAACGGTGTTTCTCATCCGTTGGTTGGCGGCATCGTGGCGTCGATTCCGGCGAAAGCGGGCAACGCGAAAGCCGCTTTCAAGTTCGTTACCTGGTGTCAGAGCCCGGCAAACGCCAAGCGTTCAACCCTTCTTGGCGCCACCACCCAACGAGCGAGCACGTGGGAGGATCCGGAGGTCAAACAAATGTACCCCTCAGCGGAGGATGATCTGGTAAAGACAGCAAATAAAACCGGGCGGACAGTGCCCCTCCTTCCCGAATGGGCCGGTATCGATCAGATCATTGCGGAGCAACTCTCGATAGCTTTCACCGGCCAGAAAAGCGCACGCGACGCCCTGAACGAAGCGGCTGCCAAAGTGGAAGATTATATGAAAAGTGCAGGATACTACGACAATCACTAGTGAACCGCGCACTAGCACCGTTTCTCTTACTTCATCCGCCCGGAGGAGCAAGCCTTTGAGCGCCCAGCTGTTTTCTCTCGAGCCTCGAACTGTCCCACAGATCAGGACAAATTTCCGCCGCATCATCACCGATCTTCCGGCTCCCGCGTCTGTGCCAATTCTCAAACGGCTCAAACGAAATGAGCCCCGGGCGATGTTCTGCCAGCCTCCGGTGGTGTGGGACAAAGCGAAAGACTTCCAGGTTTTTGACGCATCTGGGAACGTTTGGCTGGATTGGACGTCGGGCGTCCTGGTTGCGAATATCGGCCATGCTCATCCGAAGGTGAAGCAGGCAATTGTCGAGGCGGTTCAAAACGATCTGCTGCACACTTTTGCGTTTCCAAACGCAAGTCGCGAGGCTCTGGTCCGAACGTTGGTCGCGAAGTCTCCGTCGGTTCTCGATAAAGTCTATCTCTTCACGACCGGGTCCGAAGCGACAGAGTGTGCAATCAAGTTGGCGCGTACCTACGGACAGACTGTTAGTCCCGAAAAAACCGCCATAGTCACCTTCGCTAATGCTTTCCACGGCAGAACGCTCGGCGCCCAAATGGCAGGAGGTATACCCGGTCTGAAGCGGTGGATCAAAGATCTGGCCCCTGGATTCTATCAGATGCCGTTTCCGGATGGTTTCAGAACCCCCGGTTATACCTTTCCGACTTTCTCGACTCGCTGCGGGCCTCTGCCCTGGACCCGCATCGAGTCGCCGGAGTGATGCTCGAATCTTATCAAGGAGGCGGCGCGAGCTTCGCTCCCGTTGAATTTGTGCAGAGCCTCCGGGAATGGTGCGATCGGCACCGCATCCAGCTGATCTTCGACGAGGTCCAAGCGGGCTTCGGCCGCACCGGCCGGTATTTTGCCTTTGAGCATTACGGCGTCCTGCCGGATCTGATCTGTTGCGGGAAAGGCATGTCCGGGTCGTTGCCGATATCGGCTGTGATCGGCAAATCCCTTGTCATGGATCTTCAAGAACCCGGGGAAATGACAACCACTCACGCCGGAAATCCGGTTTGCTGCGCGGCTGCGCTCGCCAGTCTGCAGGTAATCGACGAGGAACATCTTGTCGACCGGGCGGAATCGCTGGGCGATTTGCTTCACGAGAATTTGAACAAACTAAAGCTTGATCATGAAGCAATAGGAGCTGTTCATGGAAAAGGCCTTGTCGCCGGGTTGCATATCGTAGAGGCGCAAAGCGGCGCGCCCGACAGCGGCAAAGCCGCGGAAATCGTTTATCAATGCTTTATCCGCGGTCTTCTCCTTTTTGCTCCGCTTGGCTTTGGCGGAGCGACGATCAAGATATGTCCCCCGCTTTCGACTTCTGAAGAAGGGTTGAAAGAGGGGCTGGAAGTACTCGAGGAGTCGCTTTGCGCTGTCAGCGAATCGCGACCGGTGGTACAATAGCGGGCCATCGTGAAAGGGTCGAGGCATTCACCTCCGGCAACCGGTATACAAGTTCAACGAACTCCCATCGCACCTCGGCGTCTCCTCAGACACAACACAAAGCTGCAACCTTTGCTGTATCTCGCGCCGGCCCTCCTGGTGATGTTGACGATGACAGTCTTTCCGTTCGTTTACACGCTCACGCTCAGTCTCTGTCGTTGGAATTTGACGTTTGGGCGTCCGAGAACCTTTATCGGTCTCGGAAACTACCAAGCGATTCTCTCGTCGCCAGATTTTTGGAACAGCGCTGAGAGGACCTTCTGGTACGTCGGAATCTGCGTGAGTGCCGAGTTTGTCTTGGGAATCTTGATTGCCTTCTTGCTCGATACTCAGTTTATCGGCCGGAATCTAGTGCGTGCCTTGATCCTCCTTCCAATGGTGATGGCACCGGTCGTTGCGGGATTGATTTGGCGCTTCATTTTCAACGATGAGTGGGGTCTCGCGAATGACCTTATCGGTCTGTTCGGATTCGGCAGCAAAGCATGGCTCGTGAATCCGCCACTGGCTTTCTTCGCGGTTGTTGTCGCAGACGTCTGGCAATGGACTCCGTTTATCGTGCTGGTCACGCTCGCTGGGCTGCAAGCCGTCCCTCGAGAACTCACGGAAGCTGCGCGTGTGGACGGAGCCACATGGCTTCAGATACAACGGTTCGTTTCACTGCCGACGATACGGTCCGTGCTGCTGATTGGTCTATTGATCCGGGTGATCGATGCCTTTCGCAGCGTCGACCAGATTTTCGTGATGACTTATGGCGGCCCAGGCGTGACCACTTCTGTCCTGGGCTTCTACACTTACATCAAGGGCTTCAAATTTTTCGATATGGGCTACACAGCGGCCCTCGGGATAATCATGCTTTTTATCATCTCGATGCTAGGGCAATTCATCATCGGCGCCATGACGCGAAACAAGGATAGCCGGCCGTGAAGACGTTTGCGAAATACCTGGCGCTGCTGGCCGTGATGGCATTTTTCCTGACGCCGATTTTTTGGACGATAATCACAGCGATTAAGCCTACTGAACTGATTTCTGCGTACCCGATCGTCTGGCTCTTCCGGCCAACGCTCGATCATTTTCGAGTGATATTTGTCGAAGACAATATCCTCGGACCCTTAATAAACAGCACGATCATCGCCACACTCAGCACACTCGGAGTTCTCCTTACCGCAGCGCCCGCTTCATACGCGTTATCGAGGTTTAGGATCCCTTTCGGGTCACAATTGGCCTCTTACTTCCTTTCCGCGAGAATGGCGCCACCAGTTACTGTGGTGCTACCGCTGTTTCTTATTTTCCGGAACTTAGACCTGATTGATACACATGGGGCTCTTATTGCTGCTTACGTCACCGTTAACATGCCGTTCGCGATCTGGATGATCAAAGGATTCTTCGATGAGATTCCGAAGGAACTAGATGAGGCTGCGTTGCTGGATGGGTGCTCGAGATTTCACGCGTTTGTCCGAATTGTCCTGCCTCTTGCTGCTCCTGGACTCGCCGCAACCGCGATCATTTCCTTTATCTTTTCTTGGAATGAATTCCTATTCGCAATTCTTCTGACAAATTTTCATGCACGCACTTTGCCGGTCGCCGCGTCTGCCCTGATGACGGATCGAATGGTGCTCTGGGGCGAACTCTGTGCCACCGCCGTCATCATCTATTTGCCGGTGGTTCTTTTTGCGCTGCTCGTTCGTAAGTATCTGATAAAAGGCTTTACTTTTGGCGCAGTCGTTCAGTAGTTCAGTAAAAGAAGCTTAACGTTGTGGTCGCGCTCACATCGTGGTTCGGCTGAAGCTGGTTGGTTGCCTCAACAATGACCGGAGAGGACCTAACTCCCGTATCTGCGCCGTTATGGCACGACGCTCTCTTTCAAATGAAACGGCCCGCACCCGGTGATCGCAATCGCTGGCCGCGCTGCCCGAGTCTATTCCTGGTAACGAGAGCCAACCCGCTTTCCACTACCGTGCTGGAAGGAAAAAGAAGAGGACCGCAATAATGAGGTAAACGGCTAGAAGTTGAGCGCCTTCGAACCAATTGCATTCGCCGTCTCCGCTGATTAAGACGACAATACCAACGGCCAGCGAGAGAGCGGCGACCTCCGGCAGCGACAATTCGAGCGTCATTCGAAGCCCGAACAAATAGGAGGCAAAAATGAGAACAGGTGTGATGAACAATGCGATCTGCAGGCTCGAACCGACGGCGATACTCAAACTCAAATCTATTTGATTTTTCAACGCAGCCGGCACGGCCGTGAACTCACTTGCATTGCCGATGATCGCGACAAGGATCACCCCGGCGAAAACCTCCGTCAGACCAAGGGATTTGCAGGCCGCCTCCACCGAACCGGCAAGAAATTCGCTCATCACCGCTATGAAAATGGCTGCCAGTGCGAGAACAATGAAGGCTTTGGGAACACGCCATGCAGATTTTTGTGGTCCGCTTATCGCAACATCGCCGGGATCTGTTCCCATGAAGAGGTCTCGGTGCGTGATCAACGAGAAAAAAAGCCAAAGGATGTAAGTGAAAAAGAGCACCACGGCGACCGCCAGAGACAGGTTTTGTGTCGCGTGGGAAGACCAATCATCCGGCTGTCGCTCAGTTGCTGCGTGAAAAATCGTCGGAATGATCAGCCCGATCACGGCGAGGCTGAGCGACGTCGCGCCGACCCGGGTTGCGGTCTGGTTGAATCTCTGATGTGGGAAACGCGTTCCCCCGGCCAAAATAGCAGTGCCCAAGACGAGGAGAATGTTGCCGAGGATCGCGCCAGTGATAGAGGCCTTCACAACGACAATCAATCCCTTGGATAAAGCCGCCAACGAAAGGATTAACTCGGGAGCGTTGCCCAACGTGGCGTTGAGCAATTCCCCGATCCCGGGGCCGGCGCGTGCGCTGAGATGCTCAGTGGCACGACCAAGCCAAGCAGCCAGCGGAATGAGCGCAGCCCCGGAGACAAAGAACAGCAAAGTTTCGTTCTTCCAAGCAGGAACGAACTGGACAAAAAAGGCCAGCGGCACCGCCAAGAGCAACGAATCAAGCGGTCGCAGCCGGTAAAAGACGCGTCGTGTCTGACCCTCTTTTTTGGCAGACATCGTATCAGTCGTCAACCTTTGGGGGAATTCGAAAAAATGAATGGCGATCCCCTATCACTGGCGTAGAGATAACGTGTTTTCTTGAAACCTGTGTTTCCGCCTCAAACTTCGCGACGAATTTGGAATTGATCTCCCGGTAGACTTCACGGGTTGGATCGTAGGACACATTGAGCAGCCGGCCCTCCTTTTCGCCTTCGTAGTTCTTGAACGTCACTAACCCGACCGCAACGGCCGCCCCGGTGAGGGCAAATGCGTTGAGCCATTTTGTGGTGCTCATGGTCGCTGCCTCTCCTCTGAAAAAAAACGCGCGATACCGGAGGGCTGGCTGGCCGCAGCCGCGTTCTGTTTTCGCACTGCGAGAAGGGTCAGGCAAGGAGGGCGAAAGCTGATGCTAAACGAAGAGGTTGACATGCTTAAGGAAAACACGATATCTCTACCTAATCGATAGGAGATGACCAGCTCTTTCTACGGTTCGGCGAATTTTACTCGAAAAGCTGACCGGTGAAATCGGACTTCCGGTTTCGCGCGCTGGCGCTTGGCCATTAGTCGTTCACTGAGAATGGTTCTTGCTGAGAGAAGGGACTTGGTCACAGGGATGTCAACGCTCTGCGGATTCGCGATTTTTTGCTCAAATGTTGCTCGTCCACCTTGGGATTCATTTGCCCATTCTGGGCTTGTTTGCTTTGGGCGTGATCGCTTCTTATGGCGTGGCCTAGAAGGATATTCAACTTTCGGCGAAAATGATGCTCATCTTTGAGGGCATCTCAAATTCGAAAATTAGTGGTTGTAATATGATATCTATTCGATAGGGTATGGCGTGTTTCGTTTGATGTCTATTTTGCGATTTTCCTGTTGTCGATCTCTGACTGGTTGCCCATGAATTGAGGGATCAGATTTTTCCGCTGCGTTGCGGGAAGGCTTGCTGCAAATCAACTGTTTCTCCTCTTCGCACGAAGCGAACAGGCGTAGGTAAACTTGTCAACTGAGCTTTGACTTTAGAGCTCTGGTTCAAAGATGCTTCGCACCTAAAAAAACCATCTATCACGATCTGAAGATTGACCGCAGCCGGCGACGGCTACACACGGTAAGGTCTATCAATTCTAGATCGATCTTCTGAACAAAAGGATCGCTATGAAATCTGTTTTGCCGAGAACAAAATTTAAGCTCGACGCTCAGGAACGTCCGGGTCAGAAGCGGTTACAGGCGCCACTCAATGGGCACTCTCCGCCAGTCCTGTCAGGATCAGCCATCCTGAAGGATCCGCAATCCGGTTCGCGAACGGCAAAGCTGCTTGGCCATCTGGATCAGCTATCCCGGCCAAGAGCACCTCTCTACAGCTCTCCGATCTCAGCACCTCCCCAGTACAGGTTGCCGGAGATCCCCCGCTATATCTTTGTCGGCGATCAGCCGGGCGAATCAGAAATTCGGCTCGGGATCTTCGCCGGACTGCGTGGAGAGGACAATGTGGGTGCCGAAGCGATTGTCGAGTTCATTGATGACCTGGTCGCCATTCCTTCCCTGGGAAGCGCCTTTCGGATCTATGCTTACCCAACTGCGAATCCGCTGAGTTATACGACCGGGGCACCGCGCAAACAAATGGACCGCAGCGTCGCCAATGAGACTGGGCGCAGGGTTAAGTTTCCGGAAGCTTACCTGATCGAGCGCGAGATATTCGTTGTTCAATTCCATGGATTAGTGGTCATTCATACGACAGACGAGCCTGAAGGTTTACAGGCGGCCGTCTATGGCGCCAATTTGCATGAGGCTCTGGTTTCTCCCATTCTTTCCTCTCTTCGACCGCTCTTCCCAACGACTGAGCTTCCCGCTCTTGACAGTTCCTTCTCTCTCACCGCCGATACGGTTCTGAAACAAAGACCGTTTGAGCTTGCTTTGCGCATCCCGCGATCAGGCTGGCATGGCCTGTACTCCATCGGACTCCGAATCGCCCTTCACACCGCCGTCGAGCAATATCGATCGCATTTGGCGCAGGCGAATAATATTTGAAAGACAAAGAGGCCTAGGCCGCGCCGATCGACTTGACGAGTTCTTAAACATGACTATTTTGGTAGTCTTACATGGCAGCGATAGTTTTTTTGAACCGAGAAAGATACTTTGAGAGAAAAGAGAAAATGAGGCCGGCGCTATGAACGAGAGCAGTACGGCATTTGCGCGGCTGGCCGATCAGGCCCGCCGGGGGATCGCGGAAATTAGCCCGCATGAACTGGCCCGGGCCGAACCATTGCCCGTGATTATCGACGTGCGGGAATGCGAGGAATACGCTGATGGCTACGTCGCGAGAGCAAAACACCTCAGTCGAGGCGTCCTGGAACAAAAGATCGCCGAAGTGGTCCCGGACTTTTCCACTCCAATCGTCTTGTATTGCGATCGAGGCGAGCGTGCCGCGCTGGCGGCGGAAAACCTCATCAAAATGGGCTACCAATACGTGCGTTCGCTACAGGGCGGTCTGCAAAACTGGCTAGAGTCCGGCGGCGAGTTGGAAATTTCTAATCGCTTTCGCCGAAGGCATTGATTTCTTGAAGAGCGATCAGATATCGCATCTTCAGCTCGAGACCCCAGTTTGCCAGCTGTTGCTTGGGGCAGAACAAAGACCGGCTGGCAGGCTCGGTTTGCTCTTTTTTTTTATTTTACAATACTGTTTTGATATTGTTTAAAGCCTCTAGGCAATTCTCCTTGCTCCGTAACTCCACTTTCAGATGCAGAAGATCAGTTCATTACTAATCCTTTTATACCTGAGTACAGCTCACGCGCGAGCGATTGAAGTTATCCAGGTCGGTATTGGCACCCAGGATACCACGATAAACTGCGCCGCCGGCGGCCCGGTCGTCCGCGAGCTTAAACTGCTGGATAAGTATCTACCGCACGATGGCAAATACAAGGACGCGACGTATGAGATTCACTGGGTGAATCTCCCGACCGGCGCTCAACTCAATAACGAACTGCTCGCCGGGCGACTCGATATCGTCTCGATGGCCGACTTTCCGTCCATCCTCGGATACGACGCTCTTCTCTCGAAGAACGATGGCGTCAAGACACTCTACGTCGCATCGCTCTCGCTGGGCCTCCGTGGCGCGGGCAACGCGCTCCTGGTGCCCCTTAATTCTTCCGTTCAGAGCATCGCGGATCTCAAGGGAAAGACTATCTCCGTGCCTTTCGCTTCGACCGCCCATGCATTCTTGCTTCGCGCGGTCCAGACCCAGGGATGGGATCCCAACAAGGATGTGAGGATCGTTACTCAGGCGCCGGAGATTGGAGGTTCCGCATTAAAGTCTGGACAGATCGATGCGCATGCGGATTTCGTGCCGTTCGGTGAACTTTTTCCCTTCCGGGGATTTGCCCGAAAGATTCTCGACGGCGAAAGCACCGGGGTTACCACCACGCACGGCATTCAAGTTCGATCGGACTTTGCCCAGAAATATCCCGAAATCGTGGTTGCCTATTTGCGCGCTGCCCTGGAGGGCGACCGTCTGATCCGTGAAGATCCGGAATCGATTGCCGAACAATATCAAAAATGGACCGGAATCGAAGCGGAAGTGTTCTATGCTTTCCACGGTCCGCAAGGCATTCAAACTCGGGACTATACATTGAAGCCGGAAGTCATCGGGGCGCTCGCCAATGCTGCGCAAACGCTCAAAGTCCTGAAAAAGACGGCTCACGAAATCAATGTCAGCACCTTTGTGGATGATCGCTACGTCCGCGAAGCTGCCAAGCAATCCGGCTACGATTATGAGGCCAGGCTGAAGAACTACGATGCCGTTCCATTCGACGCCAATGATTTCCAAGGACGTGCGGTTACGGAACCGAAAGCGGCAGGTCAGATTTGGGTTGTCGAGGAACCAAAAGTCCGGCTCTACCATTCGATTGCCGCAACTTTTCAGGCTTTACGAGCATTGGAGAAGCAGGGTCAAAAAGCGCGGGTGACCTACGTCCATGATGCGGAGAGCGGACTGAAACTTTTCGCAGATAAAGTTTGGTATGTCCGTACCGGCGAAGAACTGGGCGCATTTCTCGAAAAGTCCGAGGCTGAAAAATGGGCTGATTCTCACACGGGAACGGTGATTGATTTCGCTGAAGCTAGTCAGGTCGCCCCTGTGGCGCAAGCAGATGTCGGGCGGTAGCCCAAAGGCAAACAACACCGGTCGCCATAAAACATCGATGAGTGCTCAACCGATTGCCGTCAATAAGACCCGCGGGACTAACACGAGGCCCAAAAGGCGGCCGCATGGTTCCGGTTCCCTCTTTCGCCTTGTGCATCGAGGAGCAGCACTCGCTCTCTTCATTGGGCTTTGGCAGCTCGCTGGCCAAACCAAACTCCACTTTCTGATAAACTTTGGGAACGTTCCTGGGCCAGTCGCGGTCGCAGGCGCCTTCATCGAGTTCGTTCAATCGCCCGACGCCGCACGTCACGTCGGTTCGAGCCTGATTCGGATATTCTCGGGCTTCGGCATCGGCGCCAGTTTAGCGATACCGATGGGGATTTGGGTTGCCCGTTCCCGCGCGGTTGAGGACACCCTCCTAACCCCGCTGGAAATTCTGCGGCCTATTCCGGCAGTCGCCTGGATACCATTGTCCATCCTGATGTTCGCCACCGCAGAACAAAGTATCATTTACATTTGCTTCATTGGAGCGTTTTTCCCAATCCTCCTAAGCACGATTCACGGCGTCAAAGGGATCGACCGTCGCCTTCTCAACGCGGCACAGAGCTTGGGCGCAGGAAGGTGGGAGGTTTTTTGGGAGGTGATTGTACCTGGTGCGTTTCCATCGATCGTGACTGGTTTAAGTATCGGAATGGGCACCTGCTGGTTCTCGCTCATTACGGCGGAGATGATGGCAGGCCAGTTCGGCATCGGTTATTTGACCTGGGAATCCTATACTCTGCAGAATTACCCGCAAATTGTCGTCGGCATGGTTCTGATCGGTTTGCTCGGGATGCTGAGCAGTCTAATGGTCAGAAAGCTAGGCTCCGTGCTGATGCCGTGGACCAGGCGCGGAGGGGCAGCCGGATGAGCTCCGGCGTATTTCCGCGAGGAGCGATTCGCATCCGTAACGCTAACCTCTCCTTCGGCTCGGACACGACTGGGACCGATATTCTGCAAAATATTAGTCTCGACGTTTTACCTGGTGAATTCCTGGCGATTCTCGGGCCTTCCGGTTGCGGCAAATCAACACTTCTCGGCGCGATTGCAGGTTTTACCCGGCTGACGAGAGGAGAAATTTTCGTCGACTCGAAACTGGTGCAGAATCCCGCTGCCGATCGAGGAATAGTCTTCCAGGATCACAATTTATTCCCTTGGAAGACGGTGATTTCGAACGTTGAGTTCGGCTTGAAAATGCGGGGAGTTGTTAAGACGGAACGACGAGAGATCGCGCAGGAGATCCTGGCTCGGATTGGTTTGTCTGAATTCTGGCGCCATTACCCTTGTGAGCTTTCCGGTGGGATGCAGCAGCGCGTTAACCTGGCGCGGGTCTTGGTGAATCGGCCGGAAGTATTGTTAATGGATGAGCCCTTTGGGGCTCTCGACGCTCAGACCCGCTTGCAAATGCAGGAAATGTTATTGGGGCTTTGGGAAGAATACGGAATGACGGTCGTGTTCGTGACGCATGACGTCGACGAAGCGATCTTATTAAGCGACCGAGTGTTGATCATGAGCAGACGTCCGGGCAGGATCACGGCGGAGATCCCGGTTTCCCTGGATCGTCCGCGAACTCTTGAGCTTTCGACGAGCGCCGACTTCCAGGGGGTCAAGCGCGAGTGCCTTGCCTATGTGCGTCCAGAAAGCAGTCGATCTGCCGTGGCACAGAATACCGGCCGAGCGAGTATTTCTCTCCAGGGGAAAGAAGTTTTTGAATGCGACGAAGCATAACGCCTCCAGTGAAGCCTAACATCATCTACATACTGACCGACAACCTCGGCTACGGCGAGCTTGGCTGCTACGGAGGTGGTGAACTCCGCGGTGCGCCGACTCCGCGAGCTGATAAGCTCGCCGCCGAAGGGCTGCGCCTGACCAACTTTAACGTCGAAGCGCAGTGCACTCCGAGCCGTTCTGCGACATTGACCGGGCGCTACGCTTTGCGGTCCGGCACCCTGACTGTTCCGATCGGCAACCCGGAGCTGGCCGATCCTTCAGTTCAGGGTCTGACTCGATGGGAAATTACTCTCGCGAAGCTGCTCTCAGGAATTGGCTACCATACGGCCCACTTTGGAAAATGGCATCTTGGCAGCGTCGACGGCCGACTGCCCAACGACCAGGGCTTCGATGAATGGTGGGGGATTCCGAGGACGACAGACGAAGTCTTTTGGCCGGGGAATCCGGGCTTTAAAGCGTCCGGCGTCAAACCTCAATACATTATGGAAGGGCGTCGGGGCGAGCCGAGCCGGAACGTCGCCGTGTACGACCTGGCACAGAGACCCCTGCTCGATGCGGAGATCACCCGCCGGACAATCGATTTTATGAAGAGGAGCGTCGGGCGCGGCAAACCATTTTACGCCTATGTGCCCCTGACCCAGGTCCACCTGCCAACCATCCCGCATCCCGACTTCGCCGGCGGGACGGGTAACGGGGACTTTGCGGATTCTGTCGTCGAGACCGACCATCGTCTGGGCCAGATCCTCGATACTGTCGACGAACTCGGCCTGCGCGACAACACAATCGTCGTCTTCACAAGCGACAACGGCCCGGACCCAACGTGGCCTTGGCAGGGTTCGTCCGGCCCGTGGCGTGGATACTACTTCACTCACATGGAAGGGTCGCTGAGAGTGCCCTTTCTAGTTCGCTGGCCGGGAAATATTCCCGCCGGCGGTGTTAGCAACGAGATCGTCCATCAAGTGGACACCTTCACCACGTTAGCGAGGATTGCCGGCGCAACAGTGCCGGCCGACCGAGCCATTGACGGAAAAGATCAAACGGACTTCCTGCTTGGCAAGCAACGGATATCGAACCGGGAGTGCGTCCTCGCATTCGTCGCCGAGCGGCTTGAAGCCGTGAAATGGCGCAATTGGAAGCTGGCATTCTATGAGGAAACGCGGGATTGGTTCGGCACCCCGGCGAAGCTTACGCTCCCCAAGCTCTTCAACTTGGCCACTGATCCAAAAGAGGAGTATCCCGAGGAAACATTGAGGAATACGTGGGTCATGGACCGTTGCCTCAATGCGTATCGCGAGTTTTATCAGAGTCTGAAAATATATCCAGCGATACCGGAAGGCACAGGTGATCCCTACTTACCTCCTCTACCAACCGGCGAATGATCGCGAGTCGAACGATGTTCACTCTGAAAAATATCTATCGGAAACCCACCACGAAGGAATTTGAGCTATGATCCACGAAACCGTGCAATGGAATGGCCTTGAGTTCGAAACAGACGATGCGGATGTTTATTCGCCCAAACCCGCCAGCCTGTTTTTTGCGGATGTTGCTACGAAGCTGATCCACCCTGGCGAGCAGGTCCTGGATATGTGCACCGGGAGCGGCATCGTTGGAATTGCGGTCGGCAAATTCGTCAGAGACGCCTCCGTAGTCCTCTCCGATATTAATGAGGCGGCGCTCTCGTCGGCGAAGAGAAACGCAGCCAGGAATGGCGTGGCCGTGAAGCTGGTTCCTTCCAATCTTTATGATCACTTCGCCGACGACGAATTTGATGCGATTACGGTCCATCCGCCTGCCGTGCCGTATCCTGATGGCGCGGATTGGGGACTTTCTCCGGGCATGAGAGTGGCCACTCGCGGTGGCGATGATGGCTCTGAATTGGTGGTGCGTTCAATTGCCGAAGCGCGCCGATGTTTGAGGGCTGGCGGAAGGCTGCTGCTGCTCCTGCCCCACTGGTCGAACGTTCAGCGGGCATGGGATGAACTGCGAAAGCACTATGCAGAGGTGACGGAACTCTCCAGAAAGCAGGTGGAATTCTTTCCCATCCGAGAGGGAAAGCCTGATCAGGAGCTGATCGAGCATGTGCGGAAGCTAGCGAGAGATGGCGTGATAGAAATGACGTTCGAGAGCGAGATTCCCCAGTCGTGGGTTTCCGTGATCGAAGGCTTGGGTAAAAAAATAGATTCAGACTTGGCTCAAAGGTAAATGGCAGTGTTTGAACTTGCGTCCGCTGCCGCAAGGACACGGATCATTGCGACGGATGGTCCGTTGACCTGTTTCTCGGTAGCGATCTGTGAGCAAGCCCATGATCTCTGCCGGAGCTCGGCGCGCGTTGAGCAATTGGACCATCGTCTTCATGTACGGATCGATGGCTTTGAAAAAGTGTTTGTAAGCCGGGCAAAGATAGTTCAGCCCCGGCTCGCCGTCCGGCGTGTCGATGAAACGATTTTTCGGGCATTCACCATGGCAGGCAAAGCGAACCTCGCATTTGCGGCAATAGTTTGGCAGCGTTTCCAATTTCTCACTGCCGAAATGCCGTTGCTCGGGCGAATTTGCCATCTCGCCCAAACTTTTGTTTAAAATGTTTCCAAGCTGGTATTGCGGATAAACGTAGTGATCGCAGGAATAGACGTCGCCATTGTGTTCGAGCGCCAGCGCCGCGCCACATTTTTCGGCAAAGATGCAGAGGCTGGAGCCCAGTCCCGTCCAGTTTCCAAGGGCCACGTCGAATAGCTGGACAAAAATGTGTCCCACGTCATGGCGGACCCATTCCTCAAAAATCTCGACGAGAAAATTCCCGTATTGCCGGGCATCCACGCTCCGCGCCGTGACGGGTCTGTCGGCCGCGCCTTCCCCAGGCTGCGGTGGCAGAGCCAGACCCCGTTCGCCCGCGTGGTCCACCTGGTCAGCGATACGCTCCACTAACGGAATAAACTGGATGTAACAGGAGCCGATTTCCTTAAGGAAGCGGTACACTTCAAGCGGCCGCTTTGAATTCGCACGATTGACAACAGTCAGCGTATTGAACTCAACCTGGTGCTTTTTGAGAACCGCCAGACCGGCCATCACCCTCTCAAACGTCGGATTTTGTCTCTTATCGACGCGGTAGGTGTCATGCAAGTCGCCGGGGCCGTCGATACTTATACCGACCAGGAACCGGTGCATCTGCAGAAACTCACCCCACTCATCATTTAACAACGTGCCGTTAGTCTGTAGCGCATTGCAAATCGTTCTTCCATGAGCGTATTTTGCCTGGAATGCTACCACCTTGCGGAAAAAATTCACTCCAAGGAGTGTTGGCTCCCCTCCCTGCCAGGCAAAGCTGATCTCTGCCGAGGTCTGAGCTTCGATATGCTGGCGAATGTATCCTTCCAGAACGTGATCCGGCATCACAAAGCGTTCATTCGCCGGGAAAAGCTTCTCCTTTTCCAGATAGAAACAGTACTTACAATCGAGATTGCAGATCGGTCCGATCGGCTTGGTCATGACATGAAAAGCGCGCAGGTTTGGAACTTCGCCCCGTTCGTGCGAGGATGCTGCGTCCATACGAAGCTCGTTCACTCTTTCGAGGTCTCTCGCGCGTAAATAATCCTGGCAATAAGTCTCGCCAACGTGTCGTGCAGGAGAGAGAGCCACTCGGACGACTTGACCGTCTTATGCTCTTCTTCTCCGGAGAGCGTTACTTCGTACAGAGCATCGTCATCCAGGATGCGAATGACAAAGAGATGCAGTCGCAGATCCGCATCGTCACCCAGGTTTTGTCTTACCTCGATGCGACGCTCTTCGGGCACGATCCGTCGTATGTGGTTGGACAGTTCGGGATATTTGCTGCGATATTTCTCAACGACGGCAGCTCCGTTTTCGAATGTCAGATCGACCTCTCTGAGCTTGGCAAGATAATCTCTCACGAGGTGTTCGACTTTGTCGGGGGCAGGCTTTTTCTGGGAAGGAGAGAGGTGTAGTACCTGCTTCAAAACGCGAAGGCCCTCGCCTTTGTCGGACACAGCCTTCTTCGGGGCGGTGTTCTTTTGGACAGGCTTGATCACTTTAGTTTTTGAGGCGATCGTTTTTTTGGTTGCTGGCTTGGTTGGCATAACAGGGAAGATACTGCCTCCATCATATTCGCCTCGCGCGGCGTTGGCAAATCCATATCAATATGATAAGGATTAAGTCATGAAGCTGTTTTGCAAAACGCCCGCCTTCAAGGCCGGCGCCCTCGCGCTCTCTGTCGTATTGCTCTCGGTCCGAGCTTGGGCGAACGATCTGGCGCAAATCCGTATCGGCTATCAAAAGTATGGCACGCTGAACGTCGTGCGCGCACATGGCGATCTCGACAAAACTTTAAGCCAACAAGGCCAAAAGGTGCAATGGCTGCTTTTTACCGCTGGCCCTCAGCTGCTTGAAGCGCTCAACGCCGGGGTTATCGATGTGGGAAATACCGGCGAAGCGCCGCCGATTTTCGCTCAGGCTACCAATCCTTCTCTGGTCTACCTTGGTAATCAGCCACCCTATCCGGAAGGCGAGGCCCTGCTGGTTTCCAATTCATCCTCTATCAGCTCGGTCGCTGGTCTTAAAGGCAAGACGGTAGTGCTGAACAAAGGGTCCAACGTGCATTACTTCCTGGTCAAAGCGTTAGAGAAAGCAGGCCTGAGATACACCGACGTGCAGACCGCTTTCCTCCCGCCGCCGGAGGCCCGGGCGGCCTTTGAAAGCGGCAGAGTTGATGCCTGGGCGATCTGGGATCCGTTTCTAACCGCAGCTGAGCAGGGTACCGGTGCCAAAGTGCTCACTAGCGCCAAGGACCTAGCCGCAAACCGGGAGTTTTACCTCTCCACGCGCGAGTTCATCGAAAAAAATCCGGATTTTCTGCCGGCCCTGGTTGCCGCTGTGAACAGCGCCGGTCAATGGGCAACAGACAAGCCGTCCGAGGTTGCCACGTACCTGGCCAAGGAGGTCGGCATGGATGCGCAGATCCTCGAACCGATTATTCGGCGGGAGCCGTGGGGGTTTCGTCCGGTCGATGCCGGGGTTATAGCCGACCAGCAGGCCATCGCCGATCTGTTCTTTTCGCTGAAACTGATTCCCCGACCGATCAGGGTTTCCGATGCGGTGGCTGCCGCTCCCGCCGGCCAGGACTCTTTTCCCGCACGGTGAGGCTCTCGGGCGGAGGCTTCGCCTGCCGATGTCACTTGACTCTATTAGTTTAGTATACTTTACTGGGCTTTATGCGGCCCTTGCTTCAGTGCGCCCAACGGTTTGCGTCACAACTGCTAGCCCAAGCCGGACTAACGTTTGCAGACATAAGACCTCTTTACCTTCAACCGCCCGAGGCCCGGGCCGCGTTCCAATCGGGCTCCATCGATGCGTGGGCGGTCTGGGACCCGTACTTTTCCGCGGCTGAACTGCAGCTAAACGCTCGCACGCTGGCAACCGGAAAGGGCTTGACCGGTTTTCGAGAATTTTATTTCGCAAGACGGACATACCTCGAAAGCCGCGCTGCCGAAACGCTTCCGGTCATCCTTGCGGTTTTGCGACCGGTTCCTGGCCTATGAAAATCTTCTGGTTTATTCCCACCCATGGCGACGGTCGTTACCTCGGAAAGGTGGAGGGGGGGCGGGTTCTGGATTTCGATTATCTCCGGCAGGTCGCGGTCGCCGCCGACGCACAGGGATTTTACGGGGTTCTCCTCCCGACGGGCCGATCCTGCGAGGATGCCTGGGTGGTTGCGTCAGCCCTGATCCCGGAAACCAGCCGGTTGAGGTTCCTAGTGGCCGTGCGCCCCGGACTGGTCTCACCCACGTTGGCCGCACGCACGTGCTCAACTTTTGACCGACTCAGCCGCGGTCGCCTCCTCGTCAACGTAGTTACCGGAGGAGATCCCGTCGAATTGGCGGGCGACGGCGTCTTTCTTGATCACGACCGCCGGTACGAATTGACCGACGAATTTTTGACCATATGGCGCGGGCTGCTTTCGGGCAACCCCAAAGAGGTAAACTTCGAGGGTAGGCACTTGCGCGTTCGGGGCGCGAGCACGCTCATCCCGGCCGTGCAACGGCCGTACCCGCCGCTTTACTTCGGCGGATCCTCGCCAGCGGGCATTGAGGTGGGGGTCAAACACGTCGACGTGTACCTGACCTGGGGCGAACCTCCGGCCCAGGTGGCAGTCAAGATTGCGGACGTCCGCGCAGCCGCAGCCAAAGCGAGACGCTCCGTCCGGTTTGGAATCCGTCTGCACGTAATCGTGCGAGAAACCGATGAGGAGGCCTGGGCGGCCGCTGCCCGCTTAATCAGCCGACTAGATCAACGAACGATTGAAAAGGCGCAAAGGACGTTGGACCGGCAAGACTCGCACGGCCAGAGGCGCATGCTCGCGCTCCAGAGTTCGCACGGCGCCGATCTCTCGCGTGAGGCGCTCGAGGTCAGCCCAAACTTGTGGGCCGGAGTCGGGCTGGTCCGTGGTGGCGCGGGCACCGCATTGGTTGGCAGCGCCGAGACGGTGGCGGCGCGCATGCGGGAGTACTATTCGTTGGGCGTGGAAAATTTCATTTTCTCAGGATACCCGCACCTGGAAGAAGCCTACCGGGTGGCTGAACTGCTTTTTCCACGGTTGCCGCTATGCCACGCCGACAAACCGAGAAAGGAAATCTCGCCTTTGCAGGGCGAAATCGTCGCCAATGACGTCGTACCTGCCTCCCTGACTTTCGCCTCGTGAGCAAAACTCAAAGCATGGCCAAACCTGGAAGCAAACGCTTAAGCTTAGTGCCACGCCGGACTACAGACTGGTTACTGCCCTGGATTTTACCGGCAGCGCTTTTGTCGCTTTGGCAGCTTGTGTCCCACTTAGGATGGTTGCCGCCACGGATCCTGCCATCCCCGCTGAGCGTTTGCCAGGCGGGTTTGCGTCTGACGTTAACCGGTGAACTTCCGATGCATCTTTTTGAAAGTTTCCGCCGTGCTCTCCTCGGTTTTGCGATCGGCGGCGGGCTCGGATTTCTCCTTGGCTTGGTCAATGGCCTCTGGCGATTCTCTTACCGATTCCTCGATTCCTCGTTGCAGATGATCCGGAACGTACCTCATCTGGCACTGATACCCCTAGTGATTTTGTGGTTTGGAATCGGCGAAGCCGCCAAACTTTTCCTGATTGTGCTCGGCGTTTTCTTCCCCGTCTACCTAAACACCGCCCACGGCGTCCGTTCCGTCGAGCCGCGTCTGGTTGAGATGGGGCGTAGCTACGGCCTGTCTCGCCTTGACTTGATCCTGAAAGTAATCCTGCCAGGTGCCTTACCCTCCATCCTGGTTGGGGTGCGCTACGCGCTTGGCATCACCTGGCTGACCCTGATCGTCGCCGAGACAATCGCCTCCGACAACGGCATCGGTTACATGACGATGAACGCACGGGATTTTCTCCAGACCGATGTCATGCTCCTCGGAATCCTGCTCTACGCCCTCCTTGGCAAGCTGGCGGATCTCCTCACCCTTTTGCTGGAGCATTACCTGCTTCGTTGGAACCCTGCTTACCGGACCGCGTAATATGAGCACCACCATGACTCCTTTGACCATCATCGAAGCGAGCACTAAGCCGTTGGCCAAAGACTCGTTCCTGAAGGTTGAAAACCTCTCCAGAAGCTTCGGTACAAATCCCGCGGTGCACTTCGTGAGCCTCCAAATCGGTCATGGCGAACTGCTCGCCATCGTCGGGCGAAGCGGGAGCGGGAAGTCGACTTTGTTGCGCCTCATCGCCAGGCTGGACGAGCCCACCAGCGGGCGCATTTTGATTGACGGCGAACCTTTGCGTCCCGGTATCAACCCCCACGCCCGGCTGATGTTTCAGGACGCTGCGCTGCTTCCCTGGTTGTCCGTTCTCGAAAACGTGCTGCTGGCGACGCGGCGCGGGGCGGATCGACGTCAGGTCGCTCGGGCCACGCTCGAGCACGTCGGGTTGGCCGCGCGCGAACGCGAGTGGCCGCTAGTTTTGTCAGGCGGTCAGCGCCAGCGCGTAGCCCTGGCACGCGCCTTGGCAAGTGCAGCGGACCTCATTTTATTTGACGAGCCTCTGGGCGCTTTGGACGCGCTCACCCGGCTGGAGATGCAGAACCTCATCGAGCGTCTTTGGTTGGAAAGCCGATTCACGGCCGTGTTGGTCACCCACGATGTCGAAGAAGCGGTGGCGCTAGCCGATCGGGTTCTAGTTATGGAAGGCGGCAAGCTTATCTTCGAAACAACGGTCGACCTGGAGCGGCCTCGCGTCCGCTCTGGACGTGCCTTTATCGGCCTGAAGGAAAGGGTACTCACCCAAGTGATGCAGGGTCGCTGACCACCACCCATGACCATGAAACTTCGCAAAGCGGGGGATTGCCGCACCGCTAACTAATAGGCTGCCCTCGAAGGTGTTTCAGGTAGGTGCGATTCCGCTCTTCGACAAGTTGCTGAATCTTCGAATCCAGACGCCAGCTCTGGCTCCGGGGCGGTGATGCCTTGGTCGCGTTCTCACTTCAAAAGAAGCCGCCGAAAGCTTGCCGCCGCGATGCAGATCAAGTTCCCAGAATATTGCTTTCGCAATTCTTACGCCACCTACGCGCTCCCGTTCCGATCGTTAGGCGAGGTCGCCAAAGCCATGGGCGACGCAGAGGCGACCGTCTGGAATTATTCTAAATCTCTCCACCAACAGCCTCGTTTGACCGGCTCAACAGACGAGTTCCCCGACGCATCCTGAATCATCGTAGCGCCCGGTAGCTCCGTCTGACGTGCTGCCGCTAACATACACGTCCAATATTTGCGGATCTTGCCTTCACCGATATCAAGTTTAACTAATTGCCTCACGTCGTCGTCAAGTGCGCTCATGGCACGCTCCCTGATAATTTTCAATGCTTGCGCAATGGTTAGCTCTCCGGACTTTATCCGCTCGTCAAATTCGTTACCTGCAAACCGCTCCAACCGGAGCGCTCGATCTGTACTATAGCGGCTACAGCCCATTCTCCTGCCATTAACCGAAGTCCATTGGTTCGCGTTAATATTTTTCCAGTCGCGCTTTTTCTTAACTTTACTGTGCCCGGTTCCAGACACGGGTGGATCGGGTGCTTGGTCTTTCCTCATATAATTTTGGTTGTCTCCTGCTCCAGACAGCTGACGGCTTTCCTGCAATGAATGCCGTCAGTTTTCCGTTTTATTTTCTTCGTCTGATGGCAGCGGAGAAACAGTCACACGCTAAAGCAGAAGGGTGTAACTTCTCCAGCTTGATGCCCCTTTGTCCGAGCCCCTTCTCAAGCTGCCGGTGGTGTTTCCCGTACCCGGGAGTTGATTGTTGTAACTTGTTTATCATGTAATCAGCATGTTACCCTTGTTAATTCCCCATCCTTGGCCGGGGGGCATTCGGCGGCTGAATCGCTCACCGTACAGCCGGTTCTCTCAGCGTAAACCTTCCCTTTCGATGCCTTAGCAGCCTGAAGAAAATCTTTCCCGCAGTCTTTGCCTCTCTGGTCGTAGCCATCTCGGAGAGTGCCTTGTCGAAGAGGTGCGCTTCGCGCTCACTCAGCACGATGCACAACTCGGCATCCATTGATATTTGCTCTGCGATCATAGCCGCTAAGATCGATCATAATGATCGCTCCCGAATCTCATCCGTCGGATGCTCTGGATTTGTTCTAATTCTTCTTCTGTGCTCATTCTGGTTGTTCTTTCTTATTTCGTATTATTCGGATAATTCTAGCGATTCTAGCGGAATGCAAACGCAAACTTACTAGAAAACGTTAGCGTTTTTAAGGTTTACCAGATAAATTGGAATCAAGCTCTTTGGATGCCAATGGCTTACGCGAAATGATGATCGTACCCATTTTTTTTGGGCCAACGGATCAATCCTGAGGAATGCCCCAGGGGGTGTCACTCATCAGCTTCCCTTGCGGGCCTTCGACGAGATCGAAGGTATCAGCCCTGAGTTGATACCCATCACGGTTCGGATGAAGCTTGTCACCCGGACCGCCCTTCGTACTGTCAGGCACAAATGCAGCCTGCAACTCTCCGGTAACCGGATCCATTCGGCTGTCTGATCACCGCTGCTTGGTGCCGTGACGTAGGAAGTCGTCATTGCGCTCGCGAGGTGCTCATTGGTCCACTGTGGCCTTGAACGGCGAAGCTGACCGCCAGGTTGCGGCCATCGAGCAGCTGACTCTCGACGGCGGTGGGATCTCCTTATCGAGGTCCTCGCTCTTGGCGAACCGCAGTTCGACCGCGTCGCAAAAAGACTATTTTCCTTGTCGTGGAGAAACAGTCTAGAATTTGCCAACTAGCAACGTGAGGTTTTTCGGTCCATAAAATATCTGCCCAGTTCAAAACCGGGTCGCCCGGGTTCGATCCGCCCATTCGACGATGGGGAATGCTTTTTGCATTCCCGCACGCAAAAGGTCGCAGACCATCTGAGTGAACGGCTCATTTAGGTTGGCCTCCAAGTCTTGCGCGACGTAGCACAAAACGTCGCGTTCGCCTGCGTCATTCTCGATAAAGATCGGGCGAAGGAGCAGGTCTTTCTCGCCATGGTTTAACGCGATTTCGTCGTAGGCATTCCCTGGCACGACTTCGATATATTCGTCTTCAGCTCTCATTTAGCGAATTCCCCATGCAGTCCATGCACATAGCCCATTCGTTGATAATTCCAGGCCTGAGCCATTCGACTTCCACAATGGTTGATTGCTCATCGAAGATTTCAAGACGCCCGTTGGGCTTCCGAGCTACCCCGAGTATCTCGCCTTGGCTGACTTTCCGATGAAGCCATTGGCGAGAGACACCACAACGGGTGGTAATTCCTGATACCTTCATTATTTCCAGAACAATGGTAACGAATTATCGCATTGCTGACGTTTCGCGCAATAGTATATGAAAAATCCTGTTGAAGAGCGGCACCCGCTGAAACGGCGCGTGTTCAACCTCGTCGAAGTATCTAAAATCTGCGGCGTCCCCAAAGCCAGATCACCACATTCGCACAAGCACGATCATGACGATCCTGATCACCGTCACGAACATTGAATTACGGTGAGCTTATACGGCGCCTTCTAGTGTCCTGTCCCGAAATAGCAGGTATATTGTTGCGATCAAAATGGGCCGTCGGCAAGGCGCGAGGAGGGAGCATATCTGAATGGATACGTGACCGATGAGCAACGCAGCCGCCGGCCCATTTTCATCGCGACCCTTGAGCCGGGGCCAGTTGGCGGTTTTTCCTCCGCCGCGGCAGATCGACCGTATGACTCGCATACGGGCGCTTCACGCACGCCTTGAAAAACAGCCAACTGACCTCCGGCAATATACCTGCTATTTCGGGGACAGGACACTAGGGGGTGGCTTCCAGTGCACGGGGATGGCGCTTTATCGAATTGTGGTCGGTTCTTTGGCCGCGGCTAATCTTCGTGCGTGTGCTCGTGTCCGCGATGGAGGTGCGAATGTGAGTGTACGACTCCAGAGCTGTGGCGATGGCGGTGGGCGTGGAGCAAGTTTGTGCCCTTCAGCAAATTCTCGTCGGCTAGGATTTGCGCGGGAGTTCCATCGCCGGCGATGCGCCCATTCTTTAACACCACGCAGCGGTCGGCGATGTCCTCGACGATGTGCAGTTCGTGGGTGCAGGTAATCGCGGTTTTGACGCCGCCGCATTCGATGAGAAAATCGACCATTCGGCTTTGGCTTTGCGGATCGAGCGCTGCGGTGGGTTCATCGAGCAGCAACACTTCTGGATCGAGGACGAGAACGGATGCGAGCGCTACACGTTTCTTTTCGCCACCGGAGAGCCGGTGCGGCGCGCGGTGTTTCAAATGCTCGATTTGCAGCGACTCAAGGGCTGCGTCCACGCGCTCAATGATTTGCGCTTTCGGCCAGCGCAATTGGAGCGGCCCAAACGCGACTTCGTCGAACACGGTGGGATTAAAGAGCTGTGCTTCGGGGTTTTGAAAAATCAGGGCTACTCGATGGCGAAAATCGAAGGCAAATGTGTCATCGTGAAAAGTCTCTTCAGTGAAAGGCTTCCCACAAAATGAGATTGTGCCGCTGGAGGAAAAAGCGAGACCGGCGAGCAAGCGAAGCAGGGTGGATTTGCCTGAACCGTTGGCGCCCAGAACTGCAATGCGCTCGCCTTTTCCAATGGCGAGCGTCACGTTTTCCAGGGCGCTGACCTCGGCGTAATGATAGCTAACCTCGTGAAGTTCGAAGACGGTGGTATCCGCGGGCATTTTACGGCCTTACTCCCAGCCAGAGCGCAATTGTTGCCACCGCCGCGAAGAGCACCAGCGCAAACCGGTCCCGTGGGTTCATTTGGAAATCATCGAGCGTGTAAATTTCGCCGCGAAATCCGCGAGCTTGCATCGCGGAGTATACTTCGCCGCTGAATTGTAAGCTCTTGTCCAGGAGCACACCTGCGCTCGATGCAGCAACCTTCCGGCGCTGCCGCGCATCGAGCAGACCGACCAACCGGCTGCGGCGCGCCTCGAACTGCTCGCGCGCGAGTTGCAGGAGGAGAAAAATATAGCGATGGGTCATACCGAGAATGACCACCGCAGTCACGGGAACTCGCAATGCGCGCAACGCTTTTAGCAAATGGGTCCAAGACGTGCACAGCACAGCCAGCGATACCCACATTGCGCTGGTTTCCGCCCGCATCAGCAAATGCGTCGCGCTATACAAACCTTGGGAAGTCACAGGCCAGCCTAGCAGTGGCAAGCGCCAGATCGCGAGACCTGGCGTGGTAAAAACTGCCGGTAGCGCGATGCAGCCTGTAAAAAAGAGCACGCCAAGCCAAACACGCGTGGCGAGCAGGCGCAGTGGGATACGTGAAAGCTGCGCGAGCGCCACGGCGCCTAGGAAAATTGACGCAGTTACCCATAGCCGCCGGGAGCAGAGCGTCGCGAAAATCAGCAAAAGCGAGCCGACTAGCTTCACGCGCGGATCGAGGCTTTGTAAAAGGCCCCTCTGATCGGACAATCGCTCGGCCGTCCCCGCTTGTTCCAGCACGTCAGCGAACCCCGCGAGGGTTCGCTCAATAAAAGGATGTGCAGCCGATTTTTTCAAAGCGTCGCTTTGTCTTTTGAGCCGGGGCTCCTCACGCGCAGAATCGCGTCTAGAAATAAGAAAGCTAGAATGATCAGGCCCGTACCCATCATCGCCGACATGATGTAGCCGAGTTCCTTACTCTTCAGAAAGGGCGGCGCGTAATCGGGCATCGGTGCGGTCCAGACTGTTGCAAGCCGCTCCAATCCTTTCGGCGCCTCAGCCGGCGGAGCGAGATTATGCGAGACGACAGCCATTTCTTCGCGCGCCTTCGGATCTTTGAAATCTTCGACGCCCCATTCGCCCCAAGCGGTGCCTGCGGCGAGCAGACCCAGCGGTGTGAGAATCATCAGCGCCGCCAGTCCGATCCACCATGGGCGCGTCATCCGCCAACCACCCACCGCGACATTGAGTCCCGACGTAACCTGGAGCAGTGAGGGGTTCGCCCGCTGCAAATACGCTACGATCCCGCCTGAGATGACAGCTTCCCCTAAGCCGGCGAAGGTGAGATGCCCGATGAGCATCGCCGGGACTGAGATGTTCAACGGGTAAGGCGCATAGAGCGGTGCGCCGGAAGCGTCGTGAAACAGCGCGGGCTGGATCCCGAGTTGAATCGCTGCGGACAGCGCCGAGACATTGATGGCCATATAGCCGGCGATAGCCGCCGCGACAATTCTGCGCGATGAATCAATCGGAACGCGCCCGGAAATCGCTCGATAGAGGACGTTGACCACCAGCGAACCGATGATTGCCATGTTCAAGCAGTTCGCCCCGTATGCGGTGATGCCACCGTCGCCAAAGAAGATCGCCTGAATGAGCAGCGCCACTGAGATCGCGAGTATCGAGGCCCACGGACCGAGCACGATAGTGGCAATACCCACTCCGACGGCATGACCTGTGGTGCCTCCCGGCAGCGGTAGATTGAACATCATGACGACAAAACAAAACGCGGCTACCAGCGAGATCAGCGGCACCAACTGCGCGCTCATGGCTCGGCGCACGCGCTTGAGCGCGATCACCCAACACGGTGTTGCGCCCGCGTAGAGCACCGCGCAAGTCGAAGGGCTTAAGTAACCATCAGGGATATGCATATATTTTAGAAGGTGATTGAGACGCGGCTGCCGATAAATTCGAATCCCCGATCTGTAAAGCTTGCTGCGGAGTCCTCCCCCAAGTGCCTGTTATCCCATCACCAGATAGCCAATCTGACAGGGGCGGGGTCTCCTCCTGAGGGAGTGCCGGCTGCTCAGCCCACGCGTTGGCGCCAATGAGGCTCAATGCAGCCCAGGACACCAGGGTGCGGAAGCAGGATATGGGCAAGGTAATGAGGGTTCGCGGTTTCACGCCCTTTCCAGATCACGTGCGGTTTAACATTCAGAATGGGACTTTAAGAAATAACATGTTTTGTACAATCATGTTACTCAAAACGCTGAGATTCCCCCCTTTTTTCGGATCGACCTTCGCGCCGGCACCAGGACGCTGAATTGACTGCGGTGTTACTCGCGTATAATTCTGACCTGGTGGCCAAGGACCAGATTGCGCGTTTCGGCGTTTCTTTAAGTAGAGCGCTGCTCAACCAGCTCGACCGGATGGTTCAGAAAAAGGGGTATCGAAATCGCTCGCTGGCCATCAGCGACATGATTCGCGACCATCTCGTTGGGCATCAACAAGAAATAGGAGACAGCGAGATGGCCGGAACGATCACTATTGTTTACAATCATCATCGGCCGCATGTCCAGGAAACGTTGACGGAGTTACAGCACAAGCACCTGGATGCGATAATTTCAACGCTCCATGTACACCTTGATCACGATAACTGTCTCGAAGTCCTGGTTGTTCGTGGGAAGGGCTCTGTTGTTCGGAGTGTTGCAGACCATCTGATCGCAGTCAGAGGCGTGAAGCACGGGAGGTTGACGATGACTACTACAGGTAAAGATCTGCCTGAGTAAAAACCTTTTCGATCTTACTCCTCGCTTTTTCAAGGCCACCTTGCCCCTTCACCGGTCGTGTCTTGTATCTGTCGCTGATGTATTCCAAGCATTTTGGGATGCCAAGATTGCCAATCGTAACACGAATACTCCTGGGCGTAACACCACTCAAATGTGCAGCAAAAGAATTTTTCAAAGCAGGAAGTGGCAGCATTCTGAGCTACCTTGAACGAGCATCCGATCTGGCACAATTCGGGCCCGTGCCGCAAAAACCTAGCAGCCACGTCTAACCACGAAGTTCTTTAGCAGGCTGGGAGGCAACACTCTGGAGCAACCGGCGACTCCGAGCAAGGCAGCGGATACGCTCCTCACTCTCGCCTAGCATCTAAACCCTTTTTGAAGCCAACGGTATGCCTCCCACTTATGAGACGAGGCACTAGGCCAACGGTTTGGTATTTGCTGACTCAGCTTTCACTCCCAGCAAAGAGGCCAGTTCGTTGATCGCCGCACTTTCTGCCGCGCTTACTTTTTCTCCACCGAATCCAAGGAACCCCCCCTCACTCGCCGCATTGGCAACTTTTCCGGCAATACCCACCAACCAGATCTTATATCCTTCAGCCTGGTCTGCGGGCACTTTGCCTTCCAGGATGGCGGGAATCTTCGTTAGCTGAGCCACCACTTCCGTCTTCAGCTGCTCGGGCTTCTTGCCGCCCACGCTGATGGGCGGTTGAAGGCGGTCGCGCTTCATAGCCATCTCCTTGATGCTAGCAACAACTGATGCGACGACCGGATTCGAAGACCCAGCCCCTGCTTCTATGATGGCCTGGGAGGGTGCAAAGCTCTCCTTAATGGCTCCAAACAAACCCGAACGAAGATCTGAAAGCATTATTAACAATCCTGCCAAAAATGGCCCCGACTTGATAAGAGTCCAATCTTCCGGGGGAAAACTAGTTGAACAATCTGCGTTAACCTCACTCATAGATACTAACCATGCCCCATGCAAGACTTGGAGTCAATGATAACCGCTAACACTGAGGGGTTTGTAGCTACTTGCAAAAATAAGCGGTCTATGCCCAAATGCAGAACCAGGGCGATCAGCAGATGGGGAGCGTTCTCGGCGCCTGGAAGCAGATGTCTGGCCGAATACCTTAACGTCTTAATATTGCCCGGTGCCAACATATTCCGCCGAGTAGGATTCAAACTTAACTACTTGGCCGGTTTTCGGTTCAGTCTTGACATCATACACATGGTTGCCGACTACTTGATCAGTCTGAGCATCGAAGATCATCAGGCTTTTTGCCCCTTTGGAGTCAGGTTCACGTGCTGTTGCAACTGCGAGGTAACGTGACTCTTTAACGCCCCTTGTTTTGTGTTGCTCAATCAGCTGTTGGTAAGCAAAGCGACCCTGTTCCTGGGCGACCTGGCGCTGGTGTTCAGTTGCTTCATGAACTGCTAGGATCGTGATTACGGTAGCAGCACCAGCTATAGCACTACTTATTGCAATAGCTTCCATTATATCTCCACGGCTACAGCCGTTAAGACTTGAGCACAATAGAGCCGTTACGACACTTCCAGTTATCAGTTTCGTCATAGAAAAAGAATTTGTTCCGTCAATCTCCTGCGCCCTCCCCTATCGCAGCGTCAACAATGTCCGCTGTTCCAGGACCTGAAACTGGGGTGTCCGTTTTTATCGAATGCGCTTTTCTCGGTTATGATATGAAAAGCACGCTCATCAACCATTGTTTTGGCGTGTTTTAGACGCCGGACGTGTTTTGCCTCTCGGCTTTCTAGTCACTTATCTGCAAAAATAAGCGATATTATCGCACAGGGGTTGTTGTTTTATCTCGCTCTGACGCCATTCAAAAGGAGCCGCTTGTTCATTGTAAGCACAGATGAAGTGATCGATTGCTCCTCGCAACTGTTTCGCGTCGACAAAGCTGGCTCCTCGCAGCGCTTGCCGGCTCAAAATGCTAAACCAGCATTCAATTTGATTTAGCCATGAGCTGTGGGTTGGGGTAAAATGAAAATGGACGTCGGAATGACTCTTGAGCCAGCGGTCGTTTTTGGGCTTGTGAGTATTGAGGTTATCGAAAATGACATGGATTTCTCCGTCGTTGCCGCAAGAATCGATGACGCCATTCATGAAATCCAGGAACTCCCGTCGGCGGCGGCGATTGTAATGGCCAGCCCTAACCAAGCCGGTGGCGGTTTCGAGAGCCGCGAAAAGCGTGGTTGGCCCGTGCCTTTCATATTCATGAGCAAAACCCGAAAGGGCTCGTCCATTGGGTAAGCGGATGTAGCCTTGAGTCTGCTCGAGCGCTTGATTGCTAGGTTTCTCATCAACGCTTAAGACGATCGCGTTTTCAGGTGGATTAAGATATAGACCAACAATTTCGCTCGCCTTGCGGGAAAACTCGGGATCGGTACTCACGCACCAGCTCTGGCGCCGATCCAAATGCAGGTCATGCTTGCGCATCACCCGCCAAACAGCATCATCACTGACATCACCCAAAGCTTCGGCCACCAGCCGGCCATTCCAGCGCGCGAATCCATCCGGCGGCGCTTTAGCCAACTGATCAAGAATTCGACGCTCAACGTTCTCATCGTTAATTTTTTTGCGTCCACTGCGTTGTTCATCCTCCAAGCCCGGCACCCTCAGCTTAGCAAAACGCTTTCGCCACTTGCTCACCCGAGCTGGTCGCGTCCCAAGTTCCCCGGCAATCTGATGCGTCGTCTTACCCTCAGCGCAACGCAGAATAATCTTGGCGCGCTCGACCTTGCGTTGCTCTGTCTTTCCGGATTTAAGCCATCTATTCAGCGCCTCTGTCTCTTCCGGACTCAG
Source organism: uncultured Verrucomicrobiae bacterium (assembly GCA_963742335.1). Taxonomy (GTDB): domain Bacteria; phylum Verrucomicrobiota; class Verrucomicrobiia; order Chthoniobacterales; family JAFAMB01; genus JAFAMB01. The sequence continues at coordinate 45,665 of CAVULL010000029.1, read as the reverse complement.
CTCAATCTTGACCGCCGCTCGACTCATCCAGGAATCTGAGTCTATATCGCTTATTTTTGCAATCCACTATACGAGCGCTATTTCGCTTGTCCGGCGCACGCGCAGGCGTCGATCGCCGGGACAAAACTTACATCCCGTGGTATGTATGAGAGCCGAACAGCGGTGACCAAACAGTGCGCCTCTGCTAGCCCCATGTTGTTAACGGAGCTCGCGACATTTTCAGACACTTGCCCGAACCGGACGGTGGCTGGTTTGTCCGCACAACCAGCAGTTCACTTGATTTTGATTTGGGTTTCCTAAGTACGTGGTCCTTTCGATTTTTATCTAACTTAAGTACCAACTCCTGGTATAAGCCTCTCGAACTACCTGACCGGGAAGCAGCCAGGAGCATCGCGGCACCAATTGGGTATCTAACACGAGCAACGGTGTCAGTTCCGAATGGCACGAAGATAAGCGTCGAACAGAAGATTAAATTCGGCCTGCAAATGAAGGACCGGACGGAACATCTTTATGGTCCGGCCGGTCACTTCGCAATGTTAGGATTTTTGCTTAGAACGCGTATCTGAGACCGAAATTGACCTGGACGAAGTTGTTCGAAGCCCCATTGACAATATCGTAACCGGCTTCACCGAAGAGACCGATATGCGGTGTAAAGCGATATTCGAGTCCACCGCCAAAGTGGCCAAGCACCCGATCCGTGCCAAAGTTTTGGCGGATCGCGTTGGCGCGCTTTCCGGTGAAAGTCACTTCCCTGCTAACCCCTGCCGAATTGGTCACCGTGAAGGTCTCACTGAACGAGTGATCGTTTGAATTGCCGCCCAGCAGAATACCCCCAAATCCCACGAATCCATAAGGCGCCAGGTGAACACCCGGCCAGAATTCATCCAAGGGCAATCGCATCATGAAATCCCCCGTCATGACACCCGCGGCCTCGTCACCTCCACCACCCGTCACACTCACGGGGGCGAACCCGGGAACAACGGTCACTTCTTTGGTCCGTGAACCACCACCTCCCGAGATACTCGCTCCAGCTCCTTGGAACCTCACACCTGCGTATTTCCAGGGGAACCAATACGTGAAATCCAGGCCCCCTCCCCAAGCGTGCAATTTGCCGGCATTTTCGCCACTCCCAACGCCCGTCGCATAGGTCCCGAACATTCCGATATCGAATTCGTTGGCCCTGAAGTACTCAGGTGGCGGGGGCGCCGGTGGAGCAATTACTTGTTTCGAAGATACCATCGGTTCTCCGGCAAAGGTAATTACTGCTTGTGACGCAATGGCTACAAGAGTTAAGGCAATCAATCTTTTCATACTCGTTTTGCACACTGGTTGCAGTTGTGCGGCGGCACGCTGGTTGCAAAAATGTAAGTTGTAAAGAGTTTTTTAAAAAAACTTGAACGTTTCTGTTGTTGGATTGTCATCGTATTCGCTTGCGCCAGGGCGAGCCGCAATTCACATGGACGACTTGTCCTAACTAAACGCGGAGAATGCCGGTCTGCGCCAACTGCGAGAAACCTACTAGCAACTTGGGCCGATGCTAAAGAGGGCGTTCGGAATGCCCTGGTTGTCCGAACCCAGGTTGAACCAGCCGATGTCATCGCCCATTGTGACGAGAATATTGGGCTTCTTGTCCGCGGCCAGCGCCGAAGTTTTCTTCCAAGGAATTATTGGCGAGCATGCCGTGCCTTTCTGCTGGCAACCTCCGCGGGCCCGCGGGCGCGATTAATACTTCCCAGAGGCGTGCTGTCAGGTGTCGAGTGCCCTGTGACATCGAGCCGCATCGCCAGCTTAGGATCACGCCCGACCGTGACGTCAAAGACTTCGAATTCAGCTCGGGCGCAGATACCCTTCGCATGAGTTCCACGGCGAAGCGGCCGGCGTTGTCGGGACGCCGCATTCGCCTGCATCAAGAGAACTCTCTCGGTGATCTCCTTGATGTCAGACTGTTCCCTCGCCGGGCTCCGGTCCCCGTCGCTGCCGGTCACTCCGAACCAGCGGGTCAGGAACAGCATCTTAGTGAGCCCTCCTCGGCCCTTGTCGCTGGAACCATGGACGTCATAGCTTCGAAATAAATTTGAGTGCGGTGATGCTTGGCAGAAAGCAGTAGGCAGCGGCTTTGGTTCTAATGAAGCTTGAGAACCCCGTGATCTTGATCGGCGGCGCGCCATCCGCCTGCGGGATGACGAAAATGCTTTCTTGAGGGTCCTGAGTGCCGATTAAAGGATCCTTCGATTTCGGGTGCAATCTGACCGCCCCGGCGAATGCACTGTCGTTGACCCATTGCCCGAGCACGAACTCATATTGATTCTCGATGCTTGAGTTGATGAAGTAGCCTAGAAGCCCGCGCTCGATGCCGTCGTAGGGCTGCGTCGGATCGTAAGCCGGCCCGTAGGGCATGCCACGACGAATCAGACGGTGAGTATCATTGCTTCCACCCGGTTGGCCTTGGCCGGTGACTGGCTGGCCTCGCGGATTGATCCGGCGGATGTGCGCGCCCACGGGACAGCGCAGCCCCTTTGGGTCGCCTGACCCATCAGCGTTTACGTATTCAAAGTTGTTCAATTGCTCATGTGCAATTCCGCCCGATGGACTATCGGTTTCGGGCGACAGCGCCAGGGGAACGCCGTTGCGCCAGCGTCCGCAGATCTTGGCGGCTAGCAGTTCGGGATCTATCTTGTCCTTCTGCGATTGCAGGAAATTCTCGAACCCAACAACGTCTGTCTCGATCATCTTGAAGACCGCAAAGCTGCCATTTAGACCGAGTTCTCGAGGCTCCGGCACGAAGTAATTCTCTGCCTCGTTCTGCAAAACGAATAGCCAGGGTTCGCATGGCTGCTGGTGATCGGGCGGATATCGTTCTGGACCACCGCGAATGGTGGTCATGCTGATGCCGTCGGTGTAACCGAAGTGGACCCTGGAAGTGAATTCGGGCTTGCCATCCCTCACCTCTGTCAGCGCCATACCGTCCGCATGCCAGATCTCCCGAAAGGCATCCCCTTCGGCAAACAGGGCACGTAGCCGGTCGCTATACGTGGTCATCGCCTCCGGACTGATGGCGTGCAGCGTCACCAGGACGTGATCGCTCCCCCTTCCAAAAGAGTCGGTCCAGTTCTGCGGCCCGCTCGTTCCGGTATCACCCACCAATTTCGCTCGTTCAGCGGCTCCGGCGATGAACGCGCCGAACGACTTGAACGAGATCGTCGGGACGCGGTCCGTGATCTCCAGCGCGATCAGCCCTTGCCAGGTGATGCCCAGGTTCAGGCAATAGTCGGGCTTGCGGCGCGGGGCGTCCGCGAGATTATCTCCTGGTCCCGGCTGGAACCCCACGTGCCAGTCTTCGGCCGTGGTGATCTGCGGCGCATCAGACTCGTCGCCGCTGACAAAGCGCCCGAGCAGTTTGCGCGCCTCCGCCGGGACGCCCACCGTGAGCAGGAAATGCCGCACCATCGGCATCCTGTACCCGCGGAGGATGAAGCCCTGTATATCACCGAGATCCAGGGTGCTCTTAGTACCTGGCCCGGAATGGGCATCAGGCCCGGGGTGGTCTCATGCCCGCCTCGCCCGAACAGACGGTGGAGGAACCCCCCGCTTTCTTTTGGCTGGGGCTGTTCCGCTTTGTTGTTCTGATTCATGGTGTGTCCCAGACTTGGTCCGCGCTATCGATCGGAGCCTGATTGTGACCTGCTGTCAGCGATCAGGGCATGAATGTCCTGCACCGTCAGGCCTGGATATGCCTGGTAGAACCCAATCGGCTCGCGGTTCGCCGTCGCAGCGAAATCAATGAATTCCTGGAGATGCTTTCTGCATGGGGAAGGCGGCGGGTTCTTGGTGAACTTGAAGATAAGATCGAAGACTTGGCCGATATTCTTGGTGAAATCCGCGATGTAGGTGTCGAAGCTGCCATCGTAGACGGTAAAGAAGCCGATCTGGTTGTCCTCAAGAGGCACGAACTGTGCAAAATGAGGCGTGCCGACACTATCCAGGTCTTTGGTTGTCCCGCGCCCTCGCGCGCAGAGCAACAGTTGTACCTCGATGAAGGCAAGGTGTGACTTGATGGGCAAGACCACCAGGAATGGGCGTTGTTCGCCGGCGCCGCTGACGTCTGCGGCGGCCGCCAAGGCCTTGATCTCCTTGGCGGTTATGCCCGAGTAAGCGGTGTAGATATTTAACGGATGGACCAGATGTAGCTGCAGTCCATTCGACGAATGCCTCTGCCTGATCGGCGACCGGAGTGGGCGGCGGATTGTCCACGTGCTCGAAGATAGCGTCGAACACCGGCCCGGCGTGCCGGGGCAGATCGGCCATGAGTTGACCGAATTCGCCATCGAAGTCGCCTAGAAACAGCAGGGTCTTCTCGCTCAACACCGTGAAACGCGAGTAGTGAATCGTGCCGATGGTATCCGCCGCTTGAAACAGTTGCGGCATCAATGGTGGAAGCTGCTCCGCGAGCGCCTTTGCCTCCGCGGGCGACTTCAAGGGAAAGCTGAGCGTAAGGTGGTTCTGGCTCATCGTTTGTTTTTTCCTAATCGTGGGCTCTGGCGAGTGCTTCCTCTGCGGTCTTTCGATCCGCCGCAGTCATCTGCTCCGGGCCGAGATTGAAGGTCAACTTGTTAATTGTCCCGGTAAAACGGAACGGAACGGCGTAGCTATCGTCCACCGGCGTGCGGGTATCCACGCCGATGTCGAAGGTCTCGTCTATGGACATAAGTAACGGAATCGTGTGCGGAATCGTCTTGCGGGCCAACTCCTTGCCATCCACCGTCAGCACGCCGATGCCGCCTTTGCCGGGGCCGGGCCCGTCGTATTTGAAGTCAAAGACGATCGTGTGCTCGCCCGGATTGAGCGCGGAGCCCAACCAATCGCGGGCTCCAACGCCGCTTTCCCACCGGTACTGCTGTAGATTGAGGAGGTTGTAATCAAAGACCGGTTTGCCATTAAGCAGATAGAGCCCATAGCCGCCGAAGCGGCCGCCCAGAGTCACGATCATTCCTTGCGCTCCGCCTTCAGGAATCGTTACCTCAGCGGTGATGGTGTAGTCTTTGTCCAAAATACTGGGTGCATTCGCCACGGGAATGCCGGCGTTCTCACCTGAGTAGGTGAAGACCGTTCGGCCGGCGGTTGTGCTCGGTCGCGGCGTCACCAGGCGCGTGAAGGCCGAGTTATCCAAGGGAAAGACTTGGTATTTCGCCGCCTCCGTCAGGAATAGCGCCTGCAATTCCTTCAATTTTTCCGGCTGCTTCTCTGCGAGATCGTCGTACTCAGAATAATCCTCCGCGATATGGTAAAGCTCCCACTGGTAGCCATTGACCACATCGGGCATCTTGGCCGTTCCCATCACCCAGGGCGGTGCGGGCGGTGTCGTGGCGGCAATCCAACCGTCATGGTAGATCGCGCGGTTGCCGCCAATCTCGAAATACTGCGTCTCGCGTTTGGAGGGAGCATTGGCATTTGCCGAGTCGAACGTGTAGGCCATGCTCACGCCTTCGATCGGCTTCTGCTTGATCCCGTTGACGACTTCAGGTGCCCGAATGCCCGTGAGTTCAAGGATCGTCGGAGCAATGTCGATGACGTGGTGGAACTGGGTACGAATGCCGCCCACGTCTTTGATGTGGCCGGGCCACGAAATGGCCATGCCCTGCCGGGTACCGCCGAAGTGCGACGCTATCTGCTTGGTCCACTTAAAGGGTGTATCAAACGCCCACGCCCATCCCACCGCCATATGCGGGTAGGTCTTGTCAGAGCCCCAGTCTTCAAAGTGCAGTAATTCCAGGGGCTCGGGAACGTCCAGAATGCCGTTGTAGGCGGTCATCTGATTGAATGTGCCGGAAAGCGTGCCTTCAGCGCTGGTGCCGTTGTCGCCACAAATGTAGATGATGAGCGTGTTGTCGAGCTTGCCCTCGTCTTCGACCTCTTGAATCACCCGGCCAATCTCATAGTCGGTATAGGCGGCGTAAGCGGCAAATACCTCCGCCTGGCGCGCGCAGAGTTTTTTTTGCAAGAATGAAAGCGACTCCCACTTGGGCAGGTCATTCGGCCAGGGGGTGAGCTGCGCATCGGCCGGAATGACGCCGAGCCGCTTCTGGTTGTCGAAGATCTGCTCGCGCAGCTTTTCCCAGCCCATGTCGAACTTGCCTCTGAACTTGGCGATCCATTCCTTGGTCGGCTGGTGCGGCGAGTGGGTGCCGCCCGGCACGTAATAGAGCAGGAATGGCTGGTCGGGCGCCGCGGCGTCGATCTGCTTCATGTAGCGGATCGCTTCATCCGCTAAATCGGTGGTGAGATTGTAATCGGGTTTACCGATCCACGGAAAAACCTGCGTGTGGTCGCGAAACAGATAGGGCGTCCACTGGTCGGTCTCGCCGCCCAGGAATCCGTAGAAATACTGAAAGCCCATCCCCGAGGGCCATTGGTCAAAGGGCCCGGCCGCGCTGTATTGATAAGTGGGGGTGTTATGGTCCTTGCCGAACCACGAGGTGGCATAGCCATTCTCCTTGAGGATTTCGCCGATGGTGGCGTTCTGCGGACCGATGATGGAGTCATAGCCCGGGAAACCGGTGGATAATTCACCGATGATGCCGAAACCAACTGAGTGGTGGTTGCGCCCGGTAATCAGCGCCGCCCGCGTGGGCGAGCACAACGCGGTGGAGTGAAATTGGGTGTAGCGCAATCCTGACTTCGCGACCCGATCCAGCGCCGGCGTCGGGATGACGCCGCCGAAGGTGCCCGAAACTCCATAACCCTGGTCGTCGGTCATAATGAGAAGGATGTTGGGCGCGCCCTTGGGCGGCACGACGCGCGGCGGCCAGTACGGCAGTGGAATCCAGAGCGCTTTCCTTAATCACGCCGCCGAACTTCCCCGGCGGGGCCGGGAGTTGTTCCCCGTTAATTGTCGTGGTGGCGCTGGGCGAACCGGGTGTGCCGGTGATTTCCTGGGCAGGCGCTGGTAACGCGACAAACATCGCCGCGCCAGATGCTAGCAAAGGGAAAAGGCAGATCGTGCCCAATCTGTGGAGGCCTCGATCCTTAGAGCGTACATTCGGAGCATTCATGTGGTTAGTGGTTTGATCCTTTTGACTTGATTGGGGGGAAGAGCGAACCGAAACACCGTGTTGGAGGGAATTTACATAGTCTAAAATTCGGCCTGCGCGTCAAGCTATCGGAACCTTGGTGCGCTGGCCTGCGCTCCAGGCGGTGCCTCCCTCGTCGAAGATGGCAATGCGTCCTGAGCGTTGGGAGAGGTCTGGCTGACAATGGCAATCGCCACAGGTATGGAAAAGCGCAATCGCGACATCGGTTGGCAAGACTTGGTCCGCCTCCGCTGCGTTCCACCAGCGCTCCGATTTGTTCAGCGCTGTCTCCATCGAAAATGGTTGCTGAAACCGCCGCGCATCGGTCACAACATGCACAAATTCAGTCAACACCTGCGGCGCGATCGCCACCCGGTCCCCTCGCGCGAGCAGCTCCCCGAGCAAGCGCGGAGCCGCTGCGTGATGCGCGTGCTCCACGATCTCCACGGCCAGGAGGAAGCTTGTATCCAAGCCATGCGTCACGCCCGGCCTTCCAACATCTCGCTATACCACCGTACACCCATCAGTGACAAGGCATCCTCTCTCGTGCCGGGGCAGGGGTGACGAAAGTCCCCTGGCTGTCAAATTCCGCCCACTGCCAATTGGGTCGCTTCTGCATTAGAGACCACGCACGTAGGCACGCAGTCTCCTATTGAAGCGCATCCTTCGACCGGCCAAGGCGGCTTTACCGACACCGTTTTCGCCCGCTCGGGAGCATGAGGCTATCCGTTCGAGCGCTTGCCGCGCTATTCCGAGGCAAGTTCCTGGCCGGGCTCGCTCAGATGCTTGACGCGGGAGAGTTGCACCTGCCCGATTTGGAACTCCAGATACCTGCCAACCGGGCTCGCTGGTTCTCCGGTTCTCCCTGCTTTACAGCAAGCGCTGGGTCCTTTATGCCAAACGTCCCTTTGGCGGACCGAAGCAGGTCTTAAGCTACCTGGCCACTACACCCACCGCGTCGCGCTGAGCAACCGCCGTATCGTCGCCGTTGATGCGCAGCATCAGAGCGTATTAAGCCTAGCACCTTCGTATACGAAATCCCAGAATGCACTGTACGCCCCTGTGGTAGCCACATAGCTTTTCGTCCTCTTCTGGGCTCGACTTTACAGCGTGGACATACGTCTCGTACGACATGTCCATACTCGCGGCCTCTAACTCCGGCACGTAATAAACGAGCGTCGAACGTTTCTTCACTGCGACATCCACGACTGGAGACATGTTCACCACGCACCAGTCTCGAATGAATTCGTAACGGGATAATCCAAGCATGCTGAACTGAAGCCTCAAAGCGCTTGCTTGGTCGCATCCATACTGTCTGACAAGAGCCTTAGCCACCCCTCCTGGTCCCGGATACTTCTTCTGGCCTCGCCTTATTGTTTCTAACAACGTATTTGGTTCCACCATTTGAACGAAAAGCTTCCAGGCAGCACCTACGTCAAACTCAAGCGAGAGCGCGATCTGATCAAAGCTTTCATCAGGCGTACAGGAGGACCAGCCCGCCGTTGGAATAAAGCTTACGATTGTACCTCGGATAGCCCCTTGCTGGACTTCGGCCACATGAAAATCCCCCACCACCTGTTGACGCAACACGTGGCCTATTTCCTTTAACTTCTCTTTGACCATATTTTCTTTTCCTCCTTTCCTGGATGCTTCCCTCTCAATCGTCGCCTTAACCATTCGGCATCGGCTGGGTCGACCACACCAAAGACCTCCGGAGAAGGAGGCGGAATCGTTAGTCCTCCGCTGGTCTTTTCAGCCAATTCAATCCGCTGGGCGACGATGGCCGAATCCAGGGTGTAAGTTTTTGTCGGATGAATCGGTCGATGTCGATTTCAAAGACCAAGCTTGCGGATGAGGTCCTGTTCCTTGCCAAGCTCATCGGCTGGGGCGCGACTGACGGGCCCGACTTCAATCAATGAACGGATACCGCTTCGCGCTGGTCGCGGCGTCGCTGCCGATGAGTCTTATCCTTTGTTCCTCTCCATTAATCCGCGAAATCAGCGTAATCTGCGGTTTCAATTTCGGAATTTAGATTCAACCAATGCATTTTACTTTCGGCAACGGCGCACTTTTGGTTATCGCAGGGTTTCTGGCAGGGATCATGAATGCCGTTGCCGGGGGTGGCACATTTGTGACCTTTCCCGCCCTTGTTTTCACTGGAATACCTTCGGTTGCGGCAAATCAGACAAGCACCGTTGCCGTGTTTCCCGGCCAGCTGGCGAGTTTCTGGGCTTACAGGAACATTCTCGCGGCGGAAAAGCGAACCATTGCGGTGCTGGGATTGACGAGCCTCTTCAGTGGCTCGCTTGGTGCAATCATTTTGCTTAACACTTCAAGCGCGGCGTTTGACCGCTTGGTCCCATGGTTACTCCTGTTTGCGACTATCATGTTTGGTTACGGCAACACCATTCGCAAACGTCTCGGCTGGCGAATGGTTGATAAGTTTGACCGTGGGATCGGATGGAAGCCATTGCTTAAGGCGGCCGCCATTCAAGTGGTTATCGGGATCTACGGTGGGTTTTATGGAGCGGGTGCCGGCATCCTGGAACTGGCCGTACTGGATATGCTCGGGTTCGAAAATATCCATCTAGCGAATGCGCTCAAAGTAATCCTGACCACCGCTTTCAATACGCTTGCCCTCGTTATCTTTATCGCTGCTGGTAAAATCTTCTGGCCCGAAGCTTTGCTCATGGGCCTGGCCACGATCAGTGGCGGCTACGGTGGTGCATGGGTCTCACAAAGACTTCCTCAATCATGCGTCCGCATTTTCGTAATCGTCGTCGGCATAACGATGACGGTGTATTTCTTCGTTCGGCTGTACTGAAGGCTTGTTAGTAACTTGTAAGCAGTAAACGGTAATGGATTCCACTTTTTGGGGCGCTCTGATGCATGGGTACGATATGCATGTTTTAATGGATGCAGCTGATCGAAGTGAATAGTGTGCAAGAAGAAGTGAAACCCAAACCAAGCGTGCCAGGAGCGGAAACGAGAAGGAAGACGGCGCGGTCGAGTCACTGTACCAGACAAGCTCATCGCTTCGTTAGAATAACTCTCTGAACAATAAGAACACTCCATCCCGCTCAATCTTCTGAACCTGACGTACACAACGGGCGACCCGTCCGGACTGTACTGGAATCGCATCCAGCTACTGATTGCTACTGATGGCGAACCGGTTCAGGCTATTGACACTTTGAGGGGCCACCGATACCCTGACCGTGATTCGCACAACGGTACCGCCCACGGTTGCTAGGCGGTACTCCTTGAGATCTAAGGAGCCAGGATGATTCCCGGCCAAAAACAGCTGCGCAAGCTATCCGACGGGGCCGCCGTCCACGTGCTGAGTATGGCAGGAACCCGGTCGGGCACACGCACCGGCTGGTTAATGATCTGAAGTAACTACTTGTCAGCAGTAGGCCTGCGATCAGTTTGGTTGCATTGGTCATAGTTGCTGCTTTTATACATTAGTTCCTGGATTTCCGGCGGGCCAGAGCGCGGCCCCCCCGACAGAAATCCGCCTTGAAGCCCTATCGGGCTACAAACCGAAAGGCACCAGGGAATCCAGCGGCAAGTACAGCGCTAATGAACACAAGCTGCAGAAGCGCCCTGAGTGGCAAGGCCGTCGCCGGCCTGCCGCCAATCGTCAGATGCTCGCGAGCCGCGCGTATGTTCGCGGGGAAAAGCCCGATCAGCAGCATCGCTAGGCAGGCCGCGGCGACGGGCGCGACCGCGGGGATGAGTAATCCCAACCCTCCCAGGATTTCACACACGCCCGTGGCGCTAACCATCAGGTCGGGACGGGAAAAGACACGAGGAACCATCGCGATCAGATCGCCCCTCCGCTTTCCCCAATGAGCGGATGCCGTGAACAGGAACATCAGTGCGAGGCCGCAGCGTAGGCACCAAGTCCAACTGTCAAACGGACTCATCCCGGCCATGCCGATGACCCTTAGAAGCAACGTGGAAACTAGGAGCACAAAGAATGGAAGCATGTTGTTACCCTTTCGAAGTGATTAGTTTGAGCCAGTGCGGCGAATGGATCGCAGAATCGAGGAAGTTACAGGCTGGCTGTACCATCTCATCAAGGAACGCCAACTGTCAGCCTCCAGCGTCAACATCGCCGTCAGCGGCGTGCGCTTTCTCTACGCCGTTACACTTGGGCGAGAGACGGTCGACTTGATGGCATCGGTCCCGCACATGAAGCGCGCCACCCGGCGCGCGGAAGTCTACGCGCGCAGTGAGGTCGAAGCAATCTTGACTGCGCCCAAACAGCCGCGCGATCGGGCGCTCTTGATGACGGTCTATGGCTGCGGGCTGCGAATTTCGGAGGCGACACAGCTCAAGACTAGCGACATCGACCGCGCCCCTATGCAGTTGCGAATACGCGACGGCAAGGGTGCCAAGGGACGCGTACTAGGTAGCTGCTCCCAACCCTTTGGTAACGAGGCTTGGAGCACCATTGGTATGCAGGTTTACTCGGCATAGTCAGAGCAGCGCGTAACAGCGGTATGCTGGGTGGATGGAGACCCCACTTGACCATTTCTTCAATGATCGATTTGATCCGGAAAACTTTAACGCGCTCACATGCGGCCCATTGGCCGTGCATTTAAAGGCATTTGCACAAGAGCTGTACGACCAAGGGTACGCAGTCCAGACGGCGCAGTTGCGACTGCGAATGCTTGGGAATTTCAACAGGTGGCTGCAGAGCAACTGCCTCATCGCAGATGAGATCGATTCGTCGACGGTTGAACGATACAGACGTTTCAGAATAAAAGCCGGGAAGCTTCGAACAGGCGACACTGCGGCTCTCGCTCGGATGTTGCGTATCCTTCGGCCCAGCCAAGTCGAGATGCCCTCATCGCCTCCGATCACGTGCCAGACTATTCTGTGGGAGTTTCAGCATTACTTGCGCCAGGAGCGTGGGTTGGCCGAGAGAAGCATTGCCTGCTACACGCCGGTTGTCCGCGCGTTTCTCGCCGAGTGTTTTCCGACTGAGATCCCCGACTTCCATCAGCTGTGCGCCAGCGATATTGCCGGGTTTGTAAAACGCCAAGCTGAGCGCATCACCGCCAAACACGTAACACTCGTGGGCACCGCACTACGCTCTTTTCTCCGGCACTTGCTCCATCGCGGTGCGATCGACACCGATCTGGCAGCGTGTGTGCCAGCGATTGCAACGTGGTCGCTATCGAGCGTGCCGAAGTTCCTTCCTGCCGAGCAGATCCAACGTGTCTTGGACTCCTCGGGATACCGCAACAGGCAAGCGCAACTATGCCATTCTGCTTCTGTCAGACCTCAGTAAAAGCGGGTTTTCTGGCGATAGAGAAGCGCAGGTCTAATTCCGTGGAAATTTGCTTAGTGCGATAGGCGCCGTTAAGCATCAGGTTGTGCTCGCGTCGGCCGAGCGATGGGATGTCCAATGGCTCAGGTTTATGGTTGGGCCCGAGTTTGGCGTCAGACAAAAGTGCGTTGCGCTTGTCATCGAGTGACCAGCCATCAGCCTCCACATCATAAAACCAGACATGGTCCGTGCCGCCGCTATTAGTCTTGGTGAAGATCAGGATGGCGGTCGATACGCCCGCATAGGGCCGGAACACGCCCGAAGGCCTCTTTGGAGCGTTCGCCGTTCGCCGTTCGCCGTTCACCGTTCACCGTTCGCCGTTTACTGTTTTCCAGGCGTTCGGCCTTCGACGTGGACTGGCTCAACCCTGGGAAAAAGCGGCCGACGCGCCCCGAGCTCCGATACAGTCCCTCTCGAGTATCAGTGAGAAACGAACTCGGCTGACGTGGCGACGAATTCTGCAGGGAATGTGTCGTACGTTTTTACGTCACCCATATTAGGTAGCGCTCCGACCACGTAGCAACTGGTACCTACGGATTCATGGGTAACGACGTCAAAAATCATAATGCAATGCAACTGAGTGGAATCTGTCCATTCGGTACCGAGAGATTCGCCTTTTGACTCCGCCTTCTGCTGGGCGGTGGCACGAGTCTGAGTGTATTTGGCACGCTGCTTTTCGTTCGGATCGAGGGTCTGCACCGCAACATAACGGCGCACCGGCCTTGCTTTTTTGCCACTCGCCACCTGGGAAAAATAATTGTTCGAGAGCTTCTGGCCTGACGCTTGTTGAGCGGGCGTGGTCTTACAAACCACGAGGACCAGTTGACCGAGACCATTCGGGCCCGTCATCCCAGCACATCCGCTTGTAAATAGAGCAACCCCAGCCATCAAGGAGAATAAAAAATGTTTAAGGTTCATGATCGGCAGGTGGTTCTAAATTCTAGCCAAAGATATTTGAAATTTTCTGATTTTTCTGACGTCTCACCTATCCCTGTGGGTTGCTTACTTAGGCGGGTTCAGCGTTCGTAGCGCTGCGCTGGGAAGGTAACGGTATTTTGCCTTCGACAGCGCTTCACTCGTTCCTCGCTGCGGCTGTCAAGCTGCAAAAGCTTTTGGAACTTCGTTCGCAAGGCAAGCCGGGGATTTGCGTTTTGCCGGGCAGGTGACGGACCGGTTTTCTCTTTAACCCAATCGCGCAATTTCGGCGGTAGGATAGCCAAGGATTGTGATGACGGTGGCTCCCTCGGTTCGGTTCGCCACTTTTCGCGCGGTACTATGAGGATGCTAAGACTTCCGACTGCTCCTCCCATCGCTCTTCGTTTTCCTTCGAACGACGGTTACCTCCTTGACTCCATTTCCTTTCGCTCGCCTCGGCTTATGGAGTTCTCTCCCGCTGCGCCTGGGCGTTGGTCTACCGGTCTCGCCGCACCACTCCGGTTCTTTCCATAGAAGGAAGCCAGTCGGATCTCTCAAGTTCCCAGGGAACCCTTTCGTGCTTTTGCCCTGCTCTCAGACCCCGGTCGGATCTCCGCGCCAAGCCATTCGCGGCGCTTCGATTCTGCCCCCGCTGTCAGGACGACGAAGGCTCCAGCATCAGGTCATTTTTTCGAGGCTCAATCACACGGCTTTAGCACCCGCTCCATACGCTTCGTGCCGCCATCGCTGACGACTACGCAATGTTCGCTTCCGGCTGGTGGCCAACCTTTGCCGGGTGGGGTTGTTCAACCCACTGGGTCCCTGTATTGTGTTTCCGAGTTTTGTTCTCTTGCCAACTACATGCTCTTCCTCACATTCTGGGTTTGCTTGACGCGACCTGACTCCTGCAACTCCCGCCTTTCCTATGCTCTTGCAATGAAAATGCTTGTTGGCTACAGTCGGTCACAGAAGCGGAGTTTGCTTTGTTCAAGGGAAGTTGTTGCGTGCCAATGCCTTACAGATACGGACACCACTTCGCACACTGATATCTGACTTTTTCTCAGGCTATGCCGAATTTTTCTCAAACAAATCGCCTGTTGCAAGTTACGACGCCGCTGGGTCAAAACGATCTTCTCGCGACTGGGTTCAATGGTACCGAACAGATAAGCAACCTGTTCGCATTTGATGTTGCTCTGATCGCGCAGAATTCAACCACCATCGATTTCAGCAAAATTGTTGGCAACGACATCACCTTGAAGATTGCGATCCTCGGCGCAGCCGGGACTACCGAATGGAGATATGTTAATGGAATTTGTTCTAATTTTTCCGAGGGCGATCGCAACGAACGATTTACCCATTTCACGGCAGAGGTTGTTCCAAAGGTCTGGCTTTTGACGCGACGCGCGCGCAGCCGGATTTTTCAGCAAAAATCCGTGCCTGATATCCTCAAAGAAGTGTTCGATGGTTTCAATTGCAGCTATCAGCTCCACGGCCAATACGAATACCGAGAGTATTGTGTGCAGTATCGGGAAACCGATTTCAATTTCGCCAGCCGGTTGATGGAGGAAGAGGGAATCTACTATTTCTTTCAGCATTCCGAAGGCCAGCACCAAATGATAGTCGCCGACACGCCGCAATCTCATATCGATGTGTCCGGCACAACGAGCGTCAAATACGACGTCGTCGTTGGAGGTCCTCGGAGGGGAGGCCACATTTTTGGCTGGCAGAAAACGCAGTCTTTGCGCGCCTCCAAGTACACGCTATGGGATCATTCTTTTGAGCAACCCAAACAGAATCTTGAGGCGAAGGAAAATATCCTTAGCTCGGTCAAGGTCGGATCGATCGACCACAAACTGAAGTTACAGGCCAATGATCCTCTTGAGATTTACGATTATCCGGGAGGCTATGCGGTTCGCTTTGACGGCATCTCGCCCAGCGGCGGTGATCAGCCGCAGCGGCTGCAAAAAATGTTCGAAGACAATAAGCGGACTGTCAAACTCCGGATGGAGGCGGAGGCGCTGCCGTCGATCATAGTGAACGGAAGTTCTGCCTGCAGCAATTTCGTTTCCGGTCACAAGTTTCGTCTAGAGCGTCACTTTGATGCCGAAGGTGACTACGTTCTGGTCTCGGTCATCCATCAGGCTACGCTCGGCGACGGGTTCACTTCTGGTCAGGACAGTGGCGGCTTGTTTTATTCAAATGCCTTTACTTGCATTCCCCTCGCCCTTCCTTACCGACCTCCCATCCGTACGCCAAAGCCGTTCATTGCCGGGGTTCAAAACGCGCTGGTCACCGGTCCGTCGGGGAAGGAAATATTTGTTGATAAATACGGCAGGATTAAGGTGCAGTTTTATTGGGATCGGGAAGGCAAGAACGACGAAAACAGTTCGTGCTGGATTCGCGTCGGCCAACCGTCTGCTGGAAAACGATGGGGCGCTTCCTCCTGGCCCCGCCTTGGGCAGGAGGTACTTGTTGCTTTCGTTGAAGGAGATCCTGACGAACCGGTGATCGTCGGCAGCGTTTACAATCCTGAGCAGATGCCTCCCTACCTGGGGGATGGACTCGATTCAAAGCACAAAAATGACCCGAATGTCAGCGGCGTCAAAAGCAATACGACGCTCGGAGGATCCGGTTTTAACGAGTTTCGCTTCGATGACACCAAAGACCAGGAAGAGATATTTATCCATGCCGAGCGGAATCTGGACTTGACCACAAAAAACGATTCACTGACCCGGACCTATGGTTGTTGCCACCAGATCATTGGAGAAGAAAAGGATGGTTCAAAAAAAGGGGACCACCTCGAGATGGTCTATCACGATCAACATCTGAAGGTTCATCACGATCTGGTCGAGCAAATTGGAAATAGCATGCAGCTACTGATTGGCGGCATAGATGGCGGCGAAGGCAATCAGGACATCGTGGTGAACGGTGAGAAGAAGGAATCAATCGGCAAAAACGATCATTTGCATGTGATAGGGAACAGGAATGAAAAGATCGATGGCGGGCAGTCCCTCACGGTCGGGGAGAGTCAACAAGAGAAGATCGGCCAAAAACATGCCGTTGACGCGGGACAGGAAATTCATCTGAAAGCGGGAATGAAGGTCGTGATTGAGGGTGGATTGCAAGTGACTCTCAAAGCGGCCGGCGGCTTCGTCGATATCGGACCCGCCGGGGTGACTATTCAAGGCACCATGGTCCTCATTAACAGTGGGGGAGCGGCCGGTTCCGGCAGCGGAAGCAGCCCGGATCCTGCCCTGGATCCGGCTCAAGCCAATCCGACGGAGCCAACGGTCGCCGACGATTCGAAATCGGGTCAGAAATCGGCCCGATCCTAATCCTTTCTTTCTCCAAGGCGTTGTCGAAGGTTTCAATGGCAGATTCTTTTCGCGCAATCATTGACAATAGTCCGCACGGTTTGCCGCACGCTGCGCCGTACTACAAGGTTTTCCCCCGGGAACCATCCCCGGCCGGCCACATGGCTATCTCGGCCAAGCAAATGAGTCTTTTGCAGAATCCGAGCCTGCGAAGCGTGCTCGACGAAATCTTGAGAACAGCTGCCGCCGGCTGCACGATCATGATTGTCTGCCACGCTCCTTTAAGCGGAAGCGGCCTTCTCATTCCGCTGGATATCGGAGGCAGGCAAACCAGCGGCGAGGCATTAGATGTGGTCATGAACGCGGCCAAGGCGGATTCAGCTGCTGCACCGGTTCGCAAGATGCCGGAAAAGACCCAGGACGAAAAGCTGAAGAAGCGCGATGCCTTTCTAAACATCATCCGCGGCCTGGACCCTCCCATCATAGTGCAGCAAGAGGTGACCCTTCAGGAGGCCAAGCAAGCGCTCGATGGGTGGTTCCAAAGTGAGGGCGCACGAATCGGGCTTTCCTCGCAGCGTTTACGAAGTTTGATTGGGGCGATGGATAAAATCCGCGCGTTGAAGATTGAGCGGATTGAGATCCGAGCGTGCGACGCTGGCAAGGATCGCAAGGTCATGTTGACGATGAAAAAATTCTTCGGATGTAGCAAGCTTCTAGCTCCTCGGCTCGAAACCTTCTTTCTAGATCCGATCACAATCGAAGGAATTCCGCCCACCTCCTTCCCTTCGCCACAAGGAACAGCCACCAACCCTGGAGTTTTGCCTGCGCCGCTTGGCCACGCGGCTCGCCCGGGCCCATTGCCAAACCCTCCCGGTTCATCCCCGCGGACCGGTGAGGTATGGGTGCCGACGCGTTGGCCGCAAGAGAGTACGCTGATCCGTTCCTCGAAATTTTTGCCAGCCGACACCAAAGGGCGCCTGTTAATCGCTGATACCTCTATCTTCCTGCTGGCGGTCGGGGAAGTTAAGCCGGCAAAGGGAGAAACGCGATCTTTCAAGTATCGGGGGGCTGGTGTAACCGAGGGAATTCGAGCGCATGGCAAAATCACACCCAACGCGAAAATCATTTCGGATATTCTGAACAGGTTCGTTCTTCCTGGAACAGTTTATCCGGATCGAAAATTTGTCGGAGGAAAATTCCCGGTCGCTGGATTCTGGAACCCTGATGACTCGAAGCTGCCTCCGTTTATCCTCCCCAACGAGAACCTTTACGTCGGCTCGATCACCCAAGTGTGAAGCGTCCAAATTTGCGCCTGAGGCGCTTCCGAAGCGGCTCTGCCGTGCGGAAAAATCGCGATCGCTTTGGCTTGTGAGATTTTCGGACTAGCCGATCATAACGGTCGGGCAGCCCAACACGATTGCTCCCCCATGCACCGTTGGATCACCGATCCGCGCAGCCATGAGATTTCCAATCAAGACCGTTGGAGACCCCATAGCGATACTATCGGGAGGCCCAACGCAGACGCACATGTCAGTCGCCCGCGCAGCCGGTTGACCACCGATCAACACGGTAGGGCAGCCGGGTGGTAAAATAGGGCCGCCGACGTGAGGGACCGGAGGGACACCCGGCGTTACCATCGGGCAGACATGCATATCACCTATTCGCGCAGCGGGCGGCATATCTCAGGCTAAAATATTAACTCTATTTTGGCCAATGGCGGACGTTTGTCCAGCATCGCTCATTCATAATTGTAAGCGAAAGCTCCGTCCTTTAAGACAACTTCCACTTTTCGGGCCGGTGCTCCTTCCATCAAGCGGGTTAGAAGCTCGCGGCTAATCTCCGGCAGCAAAGTCTGGGTGAGAATCGCATCGACCATCCGGCCGCCGCTCTCAAGCTCGGTACAACGACTGGCGATCAGTTCGACGACCGCCTCATCATAGCTAAAAGCAATTTGCTGATTCTCGCCGATTCTCTTTTGGATGCGACTGAGCTGGAGGCGGATAATCGATCTTAGCATCTGGTCGGTTAACGGGAAATAAGGGATCACCACCAGGCGGCCGAGCAGAGCGGCTGGAAATACCTTGAGCAACGGTTGCCGGAGCGCTTTGGCGACACCTTCCGGTGAGGGCATCATTTCCGGGTCCTTGCACATGTTCATGATCAGATCACTACCGACGTTAGTGGTCAGCAAGATGATCGTATTCTTAAAATCGATTAGTCTACCTTCGCCATCTTCCATCATTCCTTTGTCGAATACCTGGAAAAATATCTCGTGAACGTCAGGGTGCGCCTTCTCAACTTCATCCAACAAAACAACACTATAAGGACGCCTGCGGACCGCCTCGGTCAAGATGCCGCCTTCTCCGTATCCAACGTATCCAGGAGGAGCCCCCTTCAACGTTGAAACAGTATGCGCCTCCTGGAATTCACTCATGTTGATGGTGATGATGTTGCTCTCGCCGCCATAGAGGCTTTCGGAAAGAGCCAAGGCCGTTTCCGTTTTTCCCACTCCGCTGGGACCGGCTAAAAGAAAAACGCCGATCGGTTTACTGGGATTGTCGAGGCCAGCGCGCGAAGTTTGAATCCGTTTGGCGACGGCTTCCAGACCGTGCCGCTGGCCGATCACACGCTTTTCGAGACTGTCGGCCAAATTCAAGACTGCCTGGATCTCATTTTTCACCATCCGTCCAACAGGAATACCAGTCCAGTCCGCCACCACCGAAGCGACCGCCTGCTCGTCCACGCTCGAAAGAATAAGCGGATCCTCCCCTTGGATCGTGAGGAGATCTTTTTCCAAGACTCGCAGTTTCTCGACCATCTTCTCGCGGTCTTCGGGCAGGAGTTCTTCCGACTTGGTTCCATCGTTCTTCGCCGCTAAAGATGGGCTGGGCAGACGCAATTTCCGACGAATTTGAAGGATTTCGTCGACCACTTCTTTTTCCTTTTTGTAGGCCGTCTCCAGCTTAGCGAGGCGATCTTTTTCAGAGGTCAGATTAGCGTCGATGCCGGTCTTGCGCTGCTGATGGTCGATCCCGATAGCGGATTCCCTCTCGATGATCGCAAGTTCGCTCTCGAGGGCAGAAATGCTGTGGCGACAATCCTCCAGAGCCGGTGGAGTGGCATGCTGGCTGATGGCGACCCGAGCGCAGGCGGTGTCAATCAGGCTTACAGCTTTGTCCGGTAATTGCCGAGAGGGAATATAACGATGCGACAAACGCGCCGCCGCCTCGAGAGCCTCGTCAAGCAAATCCACCTTGTGATGCTTTTCCAGAACAGGGGCCAGACCCCTGATCATCAAGACCGCTTTATCCTCGCTCGGTTCGTCCACTTTGATTACCTGAAAACGGCGAGTAAGGGCAGGGTCCTTTTCAAAATACTTTTTGTACTCCGCCCAGGTAGTCGCCGCAATGGTGCGCAGCGTTCCCCGGGCTAGAGCCGGTTTGAGCAGGTTCGCGGCGTCCCCCTGTCCCGCAGCGCCACCAGCGCCAATCAGAGTGTGTGCCTCGTCGATAAAAAGAATGATCGGTTTCGGAGAGGCCTGCACCTCATCAATCACCTGGCGCAAGCGATTCTCGAATTCTCCTTTCATGCTGGCGCCGGCCTGCAGCAAACCGAGATCCAGAGTTCGCAAGCTCACCTCCTTAAGAGCCGGCGGAACATCGCCGGCTGCGATTCGCTGGGCAAATCCTTCAACCACAGCGGTCTTGCCGACCCCGGCTTCACCAGTAAGTATCGGATTGTTCTGCCGACGACGCATCAGAATATCAACGATCTGTCGGATCTCTTCATCGCGGCCCAGGATTGGATCAATCTCGCCTTTCCGCGCTTTCTCCGTTAGATCAACTGAAAAGCGGCCGAGGGCTTCTTGCTTGCCCATCACCGACGGAGCTATAGCCCCGCTGGTCTCTCCCGGCGCGACTCCCCCCGCCCCGGCTTCATGCGCAGCCCCGAGCAATTCCTCCGGAGAACCGGCGGTAATCTGAACGAAGCTATCGGTCAGCGTTTCCAATTTAATATTCGAGAATTCTTTCGAAAGATTTAGAAAGACGTGGCGAAGGTCAGGCGTTTTTAAAAGTGCCACCACCACGTGACCAGTCCGAACACGGTTCTCACCAAACAGGAGCGATCCAAAGACCCACCCGCGTTCGACAGCTTCTTCAAGATGCGGTGAGAAGTCGGAAATCGACGTCGCGCCTCGCGGCAGTCTGTCGAGCGCGGCCGTCAGATCAGTGGCCAGCCTGGAAGAGTTGACTGCAAATTGCTTAAGGATTTTGTGCAAATCTGAGTCGGCCAGCTGCGATAATTGGAAGAGCCAATGCACAATTTCGACATACGGATTTCCGCGCATTTTGCAGAAAATCGTCGCGCTCTCGACCGCCTTGTAGGCTATCGGATTTAGTTTTCCGAACAGGATCGCTCTTTTGATTTCAGCCATGAGCTAAGGTCGCGAATTGCAATTGTTTGACGGGTTGATGGGGTGCAGAACTGATCGAAGTTTCGGCACCCGGGAGCGCAATAGAAACTCTCCTAACCATGTAATTAGTTTCTGGCATGGAATCAATGTTAAATGGTCACTGCTTCGCGTCATTCTTGGTCCGGTCGGGAGATGCCAGGTGAGACTCTTCCACTACCCTCCGGTTTCGGGATCGAAGATGGCATCGTCAGGATCCCTCGTGAAAGGTCGGCTTTTTAACCAGGTGGTCCATCCGAGCAAGGCGCCGTTTCCCAAAGAGATCATCGGCACAGCCGACGATTGAAGTACGCATTGAAGGTCCCAATAGTATTCCTGGTTAACATAATTCAGGACCCAATCTTTCAGGCGTTTGAAACTGGCACCCGTCGGCACCATGCGGAATAAGTCATCCAGTTCCATCGGGCCCATCCGGATTCGAAATTTTAGCTGCGCTTCGTATTTTCGTTCTCCGGCAATAGCATTGATACCGAGACTTCCCGTTTCCGGGGATGCGCCCAGCCGGCAAAGATTCTCCCTTGGAATCTTCATCCAGTACCCCGCAAATTCCCTGACCTCGGTCTGGATGGAAAAATAATCTGTCAAGATCGCTTCCAGTCCTTCCGCGTTTCGGGTTTGCGCCGACAGGCGTCCCGAAAAATGGATCTTGGTCCAATCCGTCACCGAGTCGCGATTCTGCAACGGGGGGGTGCCAATGCCGAAAAGACTTCCGAAATAATCGGCGTAACGGGAATTGTCACTCCGATCGAAATCAACACTCTTCTCGTTGCTCGCCCAGGCACGATAAAAGAACGAAAGCATACGATGATGGAAAATGTCCATGAACCGCACCAGCGTCGGATCATGAGCGTTTCTCATCCGGTCCCGCGCGAAATCGGTCAACTGTTGCGGTAAAGGTCCATTCGGCCCGAACATGCCAAGAAAATTGACATACATCCGGATCACCTCCCCGACTCGTTCGACGGCTTCAATACTGGAAGGAGCAAAAGCAAGCGACGGGATCTGGCAGAAACGTAAGAAATCCTCTTCCAGCCGCACCGACGACCCGACTCGCGGCCGCTCCGGATATTCAGCTTCGAGCCTTCGGACCGCCTGAAAGAAATTGAAGACGTAAGGCTGCAGGACCATTTCTGCAGCTACGTTATCTGACGTTTGCCGATCAGACTCGGCCATCGCATAACCTCCCCCCGTCGTTGTGAAATGATGACCGTCTCGGTAAATGAATTGATCGAAACGTAGCGCGCAAAGAACTGCGCCAGGACTGCCCCAAGGATAAAGATTCCGGACCCTTCAAACGGTTCTTCATCCATCGTGACCCTGATCTCCAACCCACGCGCGAAGGTCAGCGGCCCCGGGCCGACCACCCGGCGGACGATCGGGGTCGCGGTAACTGACCGAATACCATCGATCTGGCGCAGGGTAAAAACGTCGTTCGCGTTGACGTAAAGTTTTAGCAAATCCCGCAGCGCGACCGCACCCTCACCCTCCTTCGCATCGAGCAGAGAAAGATAATTCAAAGACAAATGGCTGATCACCCTCCATGAAGGATCACCTTCGGCCGTTGACGCAATCGGGATAGTAGGAACAGCGACCCAGCGAATAGACGCGACCGGAGAGTAAAGTTCTGTCACCAGATCGCTGTCTCCCACCGAGATGGGTAATTGAATGGACAAATGGCGATTTGTACAGAGCGCGGTAATACTGAGTTGGCTTAATTGTCGCTTGAAAGGTGCCACCTTGGCGTCCACTAACGAAATGAAGACTTCACTGCCTGCATAAGACGAAACGGCGCCAAATTTCTTTTCTTTGGCTGTCAGTACCCTGGGCGCTCGATGGACAGTATAATAGGCACCCGCCCGACTATCGCCATCTCGTGCCAGGTAAAACGGCTCGAATCGCTGTTCTTCATTTATTTTGGAAAGGATGCCCACGACATTCTGGATCTCGTAGACCTCAAAATCGATTGGTCGAGTCCGTTCCGGAACGATGTGAAATTCGCTGAACCGCTCAGAGATCAGGATCGGATCAAGCCTCTTTGGAAAAAGGTTAATCGCTGGGGTGCAAAAGAGCGCAAAGGTGTTTGCATCCACCCGATTGTCGAGTTTTGGCTCTGCAGCGCGCAGGGCGATGACAATCTCCAGTCGGTCGCCTTCACATCTTTGCACGGTTGAGGCCAGCCCGGTGAGCTCGAAGAAAAGAAAACGCTGCGGGCAGGCGAAATATTCCTTCAGTAACCTGTACCCCTCGAAGCTGCGAGGACTTCGCGGCAGCAGGGCCTCGCTTTCGCGAAATCCGACGCGTTGGATAGTGGAAGCGGGCAGAACCTCTTGGAAATGACCGGGCCCTTTGGGCGTCTGCAGGATGACGTTCGTCCCGCGTGCGAAAATCTGTTCATAAACCCAGATCGGGATCTCATCGGCACCGCGAATGAAGAATGGTAGACGGTCCAGCTTGAGCTCTTTCAGCTTCTTATTGCCGTTTGTTTGCAGACGGATTAACAAAGCCGCTTTTGCCTCGAGCGAATCGGGGATACCAAGCTCGACGATTGTCCGGGTATAATAGCGCGAATCGCTAATCCTCAGGGGCCAGAGCCGGACTTCATGAGCCGTCCTGAACTGGCAGGGTGTCTCATCGCTTTGGCCGCGCAGAGCAGTGCCACGCTCGAGCAGAAAACCCTCCTCGGGACCCGCGTCACGCGGGTCAGGTTCAAAATGGACAATCCCCATGGAAGGAACCGGGCACAGGTAATGGGGATAAACCGTTTCGAGCAAGGTCTGCGTAAACCGAGGAAATTCTGAATCAAGCTTCAGATGGACACGAGCAGCTAAAAACGCAAAACCTTCAAGCAATCGCTCAACATAAGGGTCTGGACAGATATCTTTCGCATCGCGATCCAGTGCTAACCGTCCGGCGATCTTAGGGAATTCACGGGCGAACTCGCCCGCCATCTCGCGGACGTGACGCAGCTCGCTATTGTAATAGGCTAATAAGCGTTCATCCATGACCGGCTTCCTTCGTGCTGCAGGAGCTCGATTCGAGGTCAAGTTCAGTCTTGATGAACAGTTTCTCCGGCAGCGGGTTCACCCACAACTCGCCCGTCAGTTCGATCGAGAGGATATTTCGCTCGATCTGTACGGTCACGCTGAGCGTCTGACGGTTAATTCGTGGTTCGAACGTGACAAGAGCGTCAAAGAGCTGCTTCTCGATTTCTTCGACATCGGGTGCCAGGCGCCCGTACAGCTGGCGAATCCCAAAGTTAATCACAGAGCGGAAAGCATCTTGATAATCGCCGAAAGTAACCTCACCGACGGCTTCGTCGGGAAAATGGCCGATCGAATTGAAAAGCCATTCCAGATCTCGAAGCACGCCGGCCTTATAGCGTTGGATGGTAACAACACGCTGATTGCGGCTCTCCTCCCGGTTTCCCGGCTCGTCATCCGTGAGGCGATCTAGCAAACAAGGCTGCAACCTGTCGAGCGGGATAATTCCTTCGGCCATTGGAGCGACAACTAGCCCAAGAATCTCACCAGCGAAAGGGCCCGCGAGATTTTCGCGCTGCTAGGGTTCCGATTTCTCAGGAACATTGAATTCAAGCGTTCTAACCTGCAACAAAGGATATTCTCCGGCATCGGTGGCAAGAATCCGCTGACCCAAACCGATATGAACCCCCGCTTTCTCGAGCCAATCGGTCTTGCGAGCCATCTTCAAGTTACCATCCCCGGAGCGCTCCGTCCCGGGGTAGCGAGAAGGAATATGACCGGAAGCCTCTCCCCCATTTTCCCAGACAAACTGCGCCGGTGCCCATACCAAATCCCTGAGATCCGTGACGGGTTCGATAAAGATTTTGCGAATGCGACAAAACGGGATCCAATAATAACGGCGTTCAAGAATCACTTCGAGGACCGGCCCGAGCCGTTCATCTGCATCAGCAATCCACTCGAAATCTTCCCCGTTGATCTTGCCGGACGTCGTCGGGGCGGCCTCGAACGCTTTATCCCGCAACTCGATCCCAGCCCTGAACTTATCCTTGCCAAAGAGCTCCATCGCCTGCACCAAAGATCCGATCCATTCCGGCGGCTCGCCAAAAATGATCGGCGTCCTTTTACCGGCAAAGACGTCCGCGCGAATTGCTTCGCAGAGCAGAACCGGTTCAAAAATCCGGGATAGCATCATGCTATCTGAATCCATGTCGGCGAGCACCTTCAGCTGGGTGTCAGCCCGCTTCCAGTCGCCGAGCACACTCAACAGTTGGAAAAGGAAAACCCGCGGCTTGGCATTTGCAGGATCATCTCGCACGGCCTTTTGAAGAGCTTTCAAAGCCTCGTCCGGGCGGCCATCCTTGAGCAACTGCTCGGCGGTCATCGTTTTATAAATCAAAAACCCTAACCAAGCCCCGGCCACACTCGGAAAGCGCAAGGCGGAGATAGACCGAACGAGCCTGGTTAGGTTTCATTGCGCAAAGGCAAGGTGTTGATGACTAACCTTCGTTGGCGTTCGCCGCGATATCCCAGGCCATCGGAATTGCCGTTCCGGCGGCGCCTTTGTCGTCCTGAGGAGTATAGTCCAAGCTGACTTTCGCAAAGTTGAGAGTTACGTTTTCCGTTAAGCGGTCCTCGCCCCCCGATCCCCCCGTCGAGATCGAGGTGATAAGAACCTCTTCCAATTTAATTTTGATGTATTCGACCGGCTTCTCACCAGCCTTACGCACCGTTAGAAGAGCGGTCGCGAAGTGCTTTCCATCACAACAAGCCAGTGCTAGTTTAGGGGTTGCGCTGTCAACCCATTTCGTGAAGCTCAGGTCTTGGACATTCACTTTGCCGGATCCAGAGCCACCTCCGACGTGCGCAGATCCGCTATTGCTCAAGCCCCAAGACCAAGCCAGAACGTCGATCTCTTTTTTGTGAGTCTTGTCCTTGGACTCGCCGTCAACCGTTTCAATCTTGATGAACATGTCTACTGCCATGATGTACCATTATCCTTTTATGTTTTTGGCGCCGGTATTTTATTGACCATTGAGCCCCCGACCCGCTGCAAGTCGCTCTGGCGCTAGAGCAGAAACAGCCGACAATCGGGAGCCAATCTGACCACGACTGCTTTATCGAGTGAGTTATTTGCCGCCTTTGGCCGAAGGAAGTTTGGAGACCAATCGAAGCGAAACGGTGAGTCCCTCAAGCTGGTAATGAGGTCGCAAAAAGAATTTGGAATTGTAATACCCGGGATTTCCCTCCACCTCGCTCACCTCGACCGAAGCGTCGGCCAATGGACGCATCGCTTTTTGAGTTTCGGACGCTGTGCTGCCGTCTACACAGAAATTGCGGATCCAGTCGTTCAGCCACCGTTCCATGTCGGCTCGCTCTTTGAATGACCCAATTTTATCGCGAACCATGCACTTGAGGTAGTGCGCGAATCGGCAAGTGGCAAACAAGTACGGCAGCCTGGCCGCCAGGTTTGCGTTAGCCGTCGCATCCGGATCGTAGTAAGAAGCCGGCTTCTGAAGCGATTGGGCGCCGATAAACACGGCATAGTCCGTATTTTTATAGTGCGACAGCGGCATAAACCCGTTTTTAGCCAACTCCGCCTCGCGCCGGTCGGTAATAGCAATCTCCGTCGGACACTTCATGTCCACGCCGCCGTCGTCGGTCGGAAAAGTGTGCACCGGGAGGCCTTCCAGCATTCCGCCGCTTTCGGTTCCGCGAATTTGCGCGCACCAGCCATAAAGTTTGAAGGCTCGAGTAATGTTCGTCCCCATGGCGTACGCAGAATTGGACCAGACATATTTGCTGTGGTCTGCACCTTCTACATCCTCTTCAAAAGCAAAGTCTTCGACCGGGGAAGTTTTGGCGCCGTACGGTATGCGGGAGAGAAATCGAGGCATGGCCAGACCCAGATACCTCGAGTCTTCTGAATCGCGGAGCGACCGCCACGGTGCGTACTCGGGCGTCTGAAAAATCTTGGTCAGATCGCGTGGATCACTGAGTTCACGCCAGGTGTCCATGTTCATCACCGTCGGCGCCGCGCCACCGATGAAAGGGGCATGGGCTGCAGATGCAACCTGGGCCATCCCAGCCAGCAATTCGACGTCGGGCGCACTATGGTCGAAATAGTAATCCCCAATTAAACAGCCGTACGGTTGACCGCCGGGCGAACCGTATTCATCCTCATAAATCCGCTTGAAGATTGGACTTTGATCCCAAGCGACACCTTTGTACTTTTTCAGGGTCTTCCCGAGTTCCTGCTTTGACACGTTCATCACCCGTATCTTCAGCATTTCATCCGTCTCGGTGTTACTGACGAGATGGTAGAGCCCACGCCACGTTCCTTCCAGCTTCCTGAATTCTTCGTGATGAATGATCTGGTTGACTTGTTCGGTAAGTTTGCGATCCAGTTCGCCGACCAGAGACTGGATGGTCAGAAGGACGTCGTCCGAAATCAAAGAGGCGGCGCCTAGTGCCTGTTGGGCCAACGTTTTGACCGCCTCTTGGACCGCGCTTTTGGCCTGGTCAGTCTTCGGCCTGAATTCTTTGTTGAGAAGCGCCTCGAATTCGGTAGGCTCAAATGCCGCTGTCCCGGCAGTCACCTCCGCCTGAGTTTGTGGATTCTCTTGGGCCATAAATCGTTACGTCTAAGATGCGCTTTCCGCCTGTGTCTGTTTCCCGCTCTCCGGATTCGGCGCTGCAGCGAGTGCGCTTAACAGAGCGGGATCCGCGAGAAGCTTTTTGACGACCTCTTCCGCACCGACTTTGCCGTCCATGTAAGTGATCAGATTGGAAAGTTGATTGCGCGCGGTGAGCAGCTTGTTCAAGGATTCAACTTTACGCGCAACTGCACTCGGGGAGAAGTCGTCCATGTTCTCGAAAGTCAAATCAACACTCAGATTCCCTTCCCCGGTTAAGGTGTTCGGTACTCGGAAAGCCACCCGGGGCTTGGCCGCTTTCAATCGATCATCGAAATTATCGATATCGATCTCCAGAAACTTGCGGTCTGCCACTGGAGCGAGCGGATCGACAGGTTTTCCGGAAAGATCAGCCATCACACCCATGATGAAGGGTAATTCGACTTTTTTCTGCGACCCGTAAACCTCCACGTCATATTCGATTTGAACGCGCGGCGCCCGGTTTCGAGCAATAAATTTTTGGCTGCTAGCTTTTGCCATAACGTTGAATCATTGAATTGCCAAGGGAGTTTTCGGAGTTCGGAACCGTTAATCTCGCCAAAACAGGCCTGCTTTGTCAATTGCATTGTGCGGCCGCGCATTCACCGGCGATTATTCCTCCTTCTCCCCGGTGATAACACGGATCTGAGAGATGGCGTCCGGCGAGAGATCTTCCATGATCTGCATGAAATTCATCTCCACCAGGCGAGCGGCTCGCTTCAGCACCAGCGGTACCGGACTGGACGGCTCGGTCCGCTCATAAAATTGACAAATTTTTTGCAGCAAACTTAGAACATCCTCCCGCGAACGAATCTCTCCTGCCAGCGAAAGGGCCGATTGAGCAGAACCCCCGCCATCCCCACTCGTCGAGGCGGCGTCCCCAGTAAGAGCCGCGGCCCCGGCTTTTATGAAAGGAGCAACCCGATTCCGCATCGCCGTTAACTCAGCCGAAAGCGGCGTCAAGTCCGGCGCTCTTGTAGCGCCGACGGTGAGGGTGATCGTTTCGTCCATGCTCTGCACCGAGGCGATGCAATCGCTTAGATTTTGAAAAGTCTCGCCTAACTTTTCTTGATTCGAGCCGCGAAAAGCCGCTTCGATCTGGGCCGTTTTAATTTCTGGTTTGTCGTCTGACGATGGCGCTCCAGATTCGGCCCGCAAGATATCAGCCAATCCAAACCGGCCCATCTGAATGGAGTCGCAAAGCGGTTTCGCACGGAGGCGTTCGAGTATTCGAAAGGAGTCGCCATAGGTGCCGACCGGCATCGCTATCGAAGCGACAATATTCATCCGCTGCAGCGGATCGCTGTCGTCTGCAGGGTCGAGTTGCGGGAAAAAGATGGGCCAGTATTTTTCAAGCAGCCCCTTTAACAACAACAGACTTTCCCGAAAGCCCGAGAGCCCGTCAACCTCAAGAGAAGCCACCGCGAGCGTCATTGCGATACGCAAATCCTTCGATCGCGCAAACAGCTCCAGACATCGGGCTTGCAGACCCTTCCAGTCGGGCTGTTCCGCGGCGGAGAACTGGGTCTCTTCTTTGCCGCGAGCCAAGGTTTCAAGTTCCTGGAGACTTGGATCATAGGACAAATCCTCTCCGCAAGGTGCTTCATCGGAAATCGGCTTAAGCAGCTCTTCTGCGACAATCATGGGCGCGACAACTGTCTGGTCAGCAGACAGAATCTGTTTTGTCTTGTCGAGAGCTATTTCGCTATCCGATTTTGATGAAGTATGAATACCGCCGGAGCCGCTCTCAGCTTATACGATGAAGTATTGTATCCAGCAGCGGTATTTCCGCAGACCCACCCGAACAGGCTGGCGACCATCGCTTTTTTGCGTGGAATGCAGCCGGCGCCGATCAATCGATGTCGTGTGCTCGAATTAGGTTGCGGAATTGGCAGCAATCTCATCGGCATGGCTTTCCAGCTGCCGGCAAGCGACTTTATCGGTCTTGACCTGGCGAAGCGTCCGATCGCTTCAGGGCAAGCTTTGGTGAAAGAGCTCGGTCTGCAGAATATCAAATTCCATTCGATGGACGTCTCCGAGGCAAGTTCCGAGCAATTCGGGCGATTCGATTTTATCATCGCCCACGGCCTTTACTCCTGGGTTCCACAACCTGTTCGCGAACGCATCCTGGCAGTTTGTCGGGAAATGCTGAATCCACAGGGTGTGGCGTACATCAGTTACAACGCTTACCCTGGAAATCACTTGCGTGATCTGGTCCGCGGCATGATGCGTTTTCACACGGCGCGGACGAAGGACCCTGTTGAAAAAGCCGGGCAAGCGCGCGGGCTTCTGAAGTTCCTCGCGGAATCTACGCCGCAGCCCGACTACTACGTTGCGGCAATCCGGGCTCAATTTGATCGAACTCTCAAACATACCGACGAAGTTTTTTTTCATGATGATTTGAGCGAGATCAATCAATCCTTCTATTTCCACGAATTCATCGCTGACGCCGGCCGTCATGGTCTCCAGTTCGTCGGAGAAGCTCGCGCAAACGACTTATCGGCGGGGAAATTCACTCCGCAAGTCATGCAAAGGATGCAGGAACTCGAAAGAGCGCCGGAAATCGTCCGCGAACAATACAAAGATTTCATTCGCGGCTGTGCCTTCCGGGAGACCCTCCTTTGCCGCACAGAAGTAGAGATCGCTCCGGATCTGCTGGTTGATCGCGTCCTCAAACTATACGCCTCCTGCGATGCACTCCCGAAAGAAGAGAGCCGAGACCGGAACGACAGTACGACCATCTTCCGCCGCCCGGAAGGATCAGAATTGGAAACGTCGCACCCATTGGTTTGCGCAGCGTTGAAGTGCCTCGGGTCCAACTGGCCCGTTCCAGTTTCGTTCGAAACGCTCCTGAGCGGCGCGCAAGCTGCAGTGACGGCCGAAGCAGCCGGCATCGCCACCAGTCACGACGCAGAAATCCTGTCAGAAGCTTTGGCGAGAGCTTATCGAGCGGGCTTTCTCTACCTGCATATTTTTCCGCACGAAGTCACGAACGTGGTCAGCGAGCGCCCATCGGTCAGCGGGTTGGCGCGCTTTCTCTTGGAGCACGGTGAGTCGGCCACTAACCAGCTTCATGTATCGATGAGGTTTCCGGATCCGCTGAGCCGCCGCCTGGTACAATTGCTGGACGGCACGCGCGAACGAGAAATGCTCAAGCGAGAGTTGATCGAATATGTTCGATCCGGGCACAGCCAGCTTCTGGAGGACGGTGTGCCGGTCGAGAACGTGACCAACGTTGCCGACATCCTGGAACGTCGCATCCGTGAAGGGCTCGCGTCGCTCGCGCGCGAGGGAATGCTAGTGAGTTAGACTCGCGACCTCTTCCGGTTTTAGCTTTGGCTATTCTGCGGAATCTCCGCTGGGATAATCCGCTTAGTGAGACGGACCGTCGAATGCCCCTCGCGACTGTCAAATTCGACCTCATTGAAGACTCTGCGTATGAATGGGAGCCCATAACCTCCGAGTCGCGAAACTCGCGGGAGCCGGGACTCGTCCGTTTCGGTATTCAGTCCGATACCCCAGTGCATGATAGAGAAGGTGAGAGAAACCAGGTCAATCTCTGCATCGCATCGGACAGGACCGGGCCCGCACCTATACGCGTGCTTGTAAATATTGGTGAATATCTCGTCGCAGGCGAGAACCACTTGGTACCCATCGACCTCATCCAGACCGGAGGTTGTTACCCATTGCTCACAGAAAAAACGCAAATCAGAGATGTTTTCGGGAGAGATATCGCATTCGACCGAGAATTGAGGCAGCTTGGAAGAATCGGTGACGAGGAGCGCAGTAGCATCATCGGGGTCCGGCCCGTTCCTGCTGAATTGCCTCCAGCTCTCTTCCAGAGCGGGTAACGGATCTGATCCCTCGTCTGCGCTTTTAGAGAAGGCTTCAGCCAGTCCTCCGGAACCAAACTGTGCGCCGCCAAGGTTGCGCGCTTCAACGAACCCGTCAGTCAGCAAAATCCATTTGCAACCAAGAGCGAGCGGAACAGTGGTGACAGCGAAGGCGGGTGCCGTGTGAACGCCCAACGGCGGATAGATCGGACAGGTTAATTCCTCCCATTTGTTTGTCCGCGAGAGGTATCGAGGACGAAATTGCCCAAAGCTGCAGGCCGAAACTCTGCGACGTTTACCGTCTATCAGCAGCACGGCGAGAGTAGTCAGGCTTCCCGCTTTCTCCGCAGTCGCCTCCAGCACATTGTTCAGATTGGCAAGCCATTCAGACAACCGTGCAGCGCTGCAGTTCGCCGCCGTGAGCGAAATTAGAGTACAGACTCGTGCGGATTCCAGTGCGGCCGGAATACCCTTTCCACTCGCATCGCCGACCACAACCAGCAGACATCGATCGCCCACTTCATGGTACGCATAAAAGTCCCCGCCCAAGTCGGCCGCTTGTTCCTGGAAGACCCGGATGCTTAAACTTCCACGGTCGAAGGTTGGGGCTGGCATGAAGGAAAACTGCGCTTGGCGAGCGATCGATAATTCGGCCTGCCGATAGGCATCCTCAATCTCTTTTTGTTTCGCCTGCTCCTGCACTTGCATCCGGGTCAACGTCGTGGCGATCAGAGAGCCAAAGGCGAGAAAAACTTCTTCATCAAACGAGTCAAACCGGGACCGATTGGTCGGGTTCAGTGCCTGCATCACTCCATGACAGACCTCGCCATCCACCAAAGGTATGGTCAGCA
Source organism: uncultured Verrucomicrobiae bacterium (assembly GCA_963742335.1). Lineage (GTDB taxonomy): Bacteria > Verrucomicrobiota > Verrucomicrobiia > Chthoniobacterales > JAFAMB01 > JAFAMB01. The sequence continues at coordinate 13,224 of CAVULL010000029.1, read as the reverse complement.
TCGCCTGAGCAGGCGTCTTTGTTTCCAATCCGATGCCGGTATAGTGATCCGAATCACTTTGAGCATTTGCAGTGTTTTCGCTGGCGCGTGTCCGGTAGACTCGTCCCGAGATTCCCCTCCCGGGCGGCACTCGCAAGACTTGGCCTTTTAACTCTGCCTGGGTGCCGCGAATGACCAGATCCCCGGTCTCAGGATCGGGAAGCGAGATTGAGCAAGCCCAGCACTGCATCACGTCTCGAGAGGAAGACAGAATTTGGCCGACTAGCTCGTCAATATCGGCAGCACCGCTGAGGGATCTTGCGGCAGCGATCAGGCACCGGTAAGCGATTTCCTTCCTTTGGTAATTCTCTTCCATTTCATCTTTTCGGATGTACACCCGTCGCGGGAGCAGGAGTCACTGCCGCGGGCGCCGTCCTCGTCGTGGTGAGATAATGGAATGGCCTGCTGTGAAATTGTTCGACCGCCTGCGTCGTGACCAGGGCCAGGCTTCTCACCTGCTCGCTCGCCAGCGTCACGGCTTCGCTGGTATGACTCATTTTGCCAATCAGTTTCTGCGCCGTCTCGGCATCTTCACTCAGGCGTTTGGCTGTCTCCTCAAACACCCGCAATACCTCACCGATCCCGCCCTGCTCTTTGCCCTGAAGATCGGATAGTTTTCGGATGCTGTCGCTGCTTGTCCTTAGGTTACCGACAATCGCCTCGAGCTGACCGCGAATGGACTGATCTTGCTGGCCTTCCGGGCCATTGATAATAAGTTGCAGGCTAGCGATAAGCTGATCGATTTTCGTTTGACCGTCGGTCCCCTTTTCCAGGAAGAGACTATCTAAGGCCCCCACTCCTCGGTCGACCACTTCTCCAATACTCGACAAACGTTGGCCAGCCGAGGCGCCAAGGACCTCGACTTTTGCCATCGCATCGTCAAATCCGGGAAGCACCGCCTCAAGTTTGGTAGCGCGGGAACCAATTATTTCGGCGCCATCCGCCAGTCTAGGAACGGGCCCATTATCACTCCCGGCACCACTGGTATCGCCTGCGGGCGACGGAGGGACTCGTAAGGCGATTGATGCGTCACCGAGCAGCGTTGGTTCAAGATAGGCTCTCACCGTCGCTGGGATGAATAGCTCCCGGTCAATGACCACCTCAACCTTCACTGCAGTTTGGCGATTGCCCGGCACATAATCCAACCGCTGAACATATCCGGTTGGGATCCCCAGAAAGGTGACTTTTGATCGCTCGTGAATTCCGGATACGTCGTCGAAACGAACGGTGAAGGCGAGAAAAGGCTTTCGAAAAGGATTCTCTTCAACTCCAAAGAAAAGTCCTGCCAGCAACAGAAGAACTGCCGCAATGCCGATTGCCAGCCAGACTCTATGTTTTTTTGGATCGCCGTCGTCCATGCCTGTGCGAAGAACGGTTTCTAAACTGACTGACCGAAAATTTAGACTGCAGACATCGTTGAATTAGAGAAACTGCCCCGACCAAAATCGAGAAATCTTCGAACCACCGGGTGATCTGACGCCCGAAACTGTTCGGGATTCCCTTCCATGATGATGCTGCCCTGCAGTCCGCCATCACGTTCACCACCCAGCATAATCGCCCGGTGCGCTATTCTGAAGAAGCTTGCGATGTCGTGCGTCACGACCACCGCGGCAGCGCCGATTCGTCTTGTCAGCCTGATGAACATCTCATCGATTTCCTGAGTGCTGACCGGATCGAGTCCGGACGTCGGCTCGTCGGCAAAAACCAGGTCCGGATCCAGAGCGAGCGCTCGCGCCAGGGCGACGCGTTTCTTCATGCCGCCACTAATCCCAGAAGGACGCTTCGATCCGTGTTCTTCAAGACCTACCATCCGGAGTTTGAGGCGCGCTGTTTCCATCAGAACCGCGGGGTCCACCCGCCGATAATGCTCGCGCAACGGAAGGTGGACGTTGCCGAGCAGGGAAAGTGATTCTATCAAGGCCCCGGATTGAAACAACATTCCACAGCGGACATGTAACTCCTTCAGCTTTTCGCCCTTTAGCTGATTCAGATTTTGGCCGAAAATTCGCACCTCGCCGGAGCTCGGCTCCAGAACTCCAATCAGTATATTCAAAAGCGTGCTCTTACCGCATCCGCTCCCGCCCAGAATAACAAAGGTCTCCTCGGGAAAAACTTTGAAACTGATGCCGTTGAGAACAGTGCGCCCGTTTGGAAAGACCTTTGTCAGGTTGGCAACTTCAATAATTGGCGCTCGCTCGTCGAGAATCGCCGCTTCGGCCTTTCCTTCCAGGACTTGAATCGGTCCGTCGTTCGTTGTCATACCAGCTGAAAAGAAGTTACGACGGCGTTGGCTATTGTTACCACGATTACCGCAGTGACCACCGATTGTGTCGTCGCTTCACTGATCTCCCGCGAGCCGTTTCGAACATTCAGGCCTTTATAAAAGGCGATGCTGGCAACCAGAAAGGCGAAAAGAGCGCTTTTCAGGATGGCCACCAGAACGCTTGAGAAACTGGCTCCGTCGAATACGTAGTATATATAGTCGGCAACGCTCATTTTTAGTACGATGCCGCAGAGCAACCAGCCTCCGACGAGCGATGCATAGATGCCAACCAACGTAACAATCGGCAGCATAATCTGAAACCCGAGAAAGCGCGGCACGAGCAGATAAGGCACCACATCGATCCCCATCGTGAAAAGAGCTTTGATTTCTTCGGAGACCTGCATGGCGCCAAGCTCTGCGGTGACCGCAGAAACGCTGCGTCCGGCAAAGATCAGGGCGACACCTACCGGGACGACTTGTTCCGTTAAAATGATCCAGAGCAAACTCGGTACGATTTCCACTTTCCCGATCTGGCTCAACTGCAGCTCAAGAACCAGCGCCAGAACAAACCCGGCGGTCAGAGCGATCAAGCTTGAGGCGGGAATAGCTCCTACTCCAATTGAACCGATCTGTGCCACCACATTGTCGAAAGTTCCAGCCGACGGACGCACCAGGGTTCTAACTGTCGACTCAAGAAGTTCCGCCAAGAGCCGGAAATAGCCGATCTTGCTGCTAATCATCCTTCGGCCTCGAGTGAAAGCGCGGTTTCACTCCAGTAACTCTCTTCGGGCCGTCTCGACGTCGGCGAACGTCAAAAGCTCCTGCTGAAGCCCCATCATCTCAAAAGATCCCTTGATTCTGTCGGACATCCCCACAATGGCCACCCGCGATTGCTTGCCGCGTTTTCGCGCAAAGAGCGTAATCACAGCCCAGACCGGACTGTTAATAAACTCGGTTTCTGCCAGATCGACCAGCAGTAGCCGGACATCTTCCCGACTATACCGAGAAAGTAATTCTTGCACCACGGGCATCGAAAGGATATCCGCCGAACCGTGAAAACCGAGGATCCTATCTCGACCTTCTGTCTTCTCGCTGATCCTCAGCTGACCTGCCCTCTTCATTCAATCAGACCGTAATCCGCCCATTGGCGAACGCCAGCTTTTTTGGTTACCGTAGACGGCGCGAACGTCTGGCGCCAGGGCGCCGAACGCCCGAACGGGAACGGCGAAAATGCCATCCTTTGCCGAACGCAATCATTTGTCGCTTTTTTAAGAGAATCCTTATCAGCGATTGACCCTGCCGCATTCGAGCTATATCAATCGTTGGTCTTGATATGGCGCAACGCATCGGCAAATGCACTAACTATTCAGGCTGCAAGCTAGCTTACCGAAACGAAAAGATCACGGTCGTCACGAAGGAGTTTCGCTGCCCGGAGTGCGGTTCGCCTCTGGAATCGCTAGGTCCTAAGCGCAGCTTGTCCCCGACGCTCGTGCTTTCAATTGGTGTCGCTATCGTTCTTTTGTTGGCGATCGGCGCTATCCTCTGGACGCTCGGCAACTCATCCAAACGGCAAACCGACGTTGTGGAATTATCGCCCACTCCATCTCCGACTCCGGATCCCACTCCTACTCCTACGCCCACGCCAACACCGAGCGCAACTCCAAGCTCGACTCCAACTCCTGCCTCTAGCCCAAATCCGACGGCAACTCCGGTTGCCGATACTTCAGGAACAACAATCGATTTCGATATCACTCTGCCCGAGATTGCAGACGTCAAACGCCAGGTCTTGAAACGTATCGACTTGATGCCCAACGTCTCTGCGCAAAACAAGGACAGACTCTACGGCGCCGTAGACAGAGCGCGCGGGATGGGACGTTTGTTCACCGTCAGCTTCGAAACTTCGTTGACCAAGGTTACGCCCGAAGAAATCGAATACATGAAATCTCATCTGGAATACCCTCAGATTAAGAAGGTCCTGGATGATCCGACTCTGGTCTTAGTGATCCTTGGCTACGCAGACAAACAGGGTGATGACCAGAAGAATTTCCAGATTTCAAACGCCAGGGCGCAGGCGGTGATGGAGGCGCTCCGCGACCAGCTCGGGATTCAAAACGTGATGCATGTTATCCCGATGGGCGGCACCGATTTACTGGATGCACGGGAATTGGCAAAAAACCGAATTGTTGAGGTCTGGGCAGTTTTACCGTAGGTAGTTGTCAGTTTAACCCCGCCGCTGGTTGTCCGCCAAATCGAACTTAAAGTGTCCTTTTCCCGTTAGACAGCTGACAACTACCACTGACAACTACCTACCGCTTGGCAGTTGTGCCATGTTTCTTGGCGATGACTTCGTAGATTGCATCGTGAATCTCAAGATTCTGGTTCCAATCCGCTACGACAAGACTTCTGGATCGCAGCAGCAGGAGATTAATCTGGATGATCACCTCGTCGAAAATCTGATCCAGTGCGGAGGTGGGGGCGTCACCGAAATCCTGGCAAAAGCTGTCCGGCCCGGCCCCCGGAAATAATCGGATGATAACCCCAATCGTCTCCCACCAGAGATCAGCCGGCACAATCCGAGCCGCCGCCTGACGGATGCCGTCATCTCGAACCATCCTGTGCGGGCCAAGCGACGCAGCCCAGCGCCGGTCCCCTTCGACTATGGCCTGAAGCCTTTTGCCAAGGGCGACGTCGGGCTTGTATCCGATTGCCGCTTCCTGGGCGAGACTTAATAATTCGTCCACTGCAATGGCCAGCGTATTCTCATCGTCGACCAGAAGAACTCTGATCGCCAGCACACCAAGCGCGTACATATCGCAAGGCGAGGTCAGGAGCGGCAGAATTTCAAAACTCACGTTGGCGACAGGCGCACCGGCCAGTTGCTCAAGAGCATTCGTAACCGGCTCCGTCAACATTTGCGGGATGGTGCGAAATCGCGTCTCTCCTTTGGCCAAAGCGCCGGCATTGTCCGCCCGTCCGTACAGGTCGGCCCGCCCACCCGCGATCGGCAGACGCACATGAATTAAATCGCTCGCGCTAACATCTAATCGCTCGTCCGTGGCCAAAGTTGCCTCGAGACTCGTCCCTTCCGACGTTGGGGGGAATATCTGCCTGATGCGCATCGAGGCCGAGCCCCGGACTGGTAAGCTACGCGTCTGCGGCCGGTAAATTGACGGCCCGGGTAGCTCGGGCGGGATAAAATAACGGGCCTCACTACCACCAACCGAAATTGCCAAAGCGCAATTCGATTCGGCAAGATCCACCTGCGCGCTCCAAAACAAAGGTAGTCCAGTTCCTACCTCAAACAGCTGTAGACGAAAGCTTTCCGCTCCTAAAACGAGGAATGGCAACTGTTGAAATTTAATTGCCGCCCGCGTCTCTTCGAGCGCCTGCAGGATCAAATTCAGCTTCAAGTGGAAAACTTCAAGTAGCCGCCCCGCTTTTCCAGCCCGCCCATTGAAAAGGTGTCCTCCTCGGTAAAGGATTTCTTCCGCATCCTCCAGTTTCGCATAGGCCGCACCGAGACGAATCACCTCCTTGCCACACTGAAACCCGGGCCAGGTTTTCCCGGAAAGGATGTCGGCGAACTCTGTCAAAGCGAGAGGCGCCAACGGCCGCACGAGCAGTAAGCCTCCTCCGGGATTAAAGGGATACAATCCCTTGAAAATATCGGTGATCTGCCTGACGCCCGGCGGCAGAGGCGCGCCGCTGGTAACGGCCAGAAATGTCGGTTCTTCCACCCCCTTCCCGTTCCACAAATAGCGATGCAGGGACGATGCATAAGAAGGCAATCCAGCCAATTCCAAGGCCTTCTCATCCTCGCAAAGTAAGAACGGCCGGCGTGTACCCGGTTCAACCGGATGGACAACTATACCCTGTTTTCCGTCAACCAGTGCCGGCAAGGGGTGATCATACTCCGCGCCCGTCTCAATGATCGTTCCTCGTTTCAACGTCCGACACATGGCAACCCTGTCAGCCCACCGCCGGTCCAGGATCGAGTTGGTCAAAGGCTCGAGCTGGGCGCGAAAACTAAAGGCCACCCGATCCACATTTTGCACCCAGATCTCAATCCACGCCTTCGGATGACCAGCACGGTCGACGATGCATCCAAGGTAAATCGAGGCGTCCATGGTCTCCCGCAACAGGATAAATGGAGAGGATTCAGCCGGATCGATGCGGACGAAGAGACAAATCGCTATCGGTGCATCTCGATCCTCCACTCTCAGCGCCACTCCCCGATACCCCTTCAGTGGGTGGGATTTATCGAATTGCAAAGAGATCATTGGGCCAATCCTAACATCCTCGCTGGGCAACGTCACCTCCGGTCTGAGTGGCAGCCATCAGACGACCAATTTTGAAGGTAACGAAGCGAAAAGGATTCAGAAGAGGTGCATTAGGGAGAGTGCAAAGCGATGACGCTTCGCTTACGCCGACATGCGGCAAGTAAGCAGCGGGCCAGCTCACAAAGACTGTCGGCCAAAATCGAGAAACAAGATTGAGAAGGGTTACCGATCTTGTGGTAGATTTCCCGTTATCGAATTTTCCCCGTGGCTGCTTTTGGTTCCTGCCTGGGATCATGGGCGACCGGTCTGGGAGAGGGAAAACGTAGGAGTTGAAGGAGAAATAATAACTTCTGGGCCTAGAAAAACTAAAGGGAACGCATTAAGAGTCGAGAAAGAAGATCGAAGGGCTTGAATCCACTTGAAGGTCCGGCCAAAAACATACTTTTAGTAATTACTATAAATAAAATACTGGCTAAAGTTGCAATAACGCGTATAGCTCTTTATACCCATGCGTCGCCGGACATTTAGCCTGCTGCTGATACCCTTGGTTTCTTTCTCCTGGCCAGCCATGGCAGAGGTGCAGGGAGGATGGCAATTCGATTCTCTTACTTCCACTCAATCTCCGAGCACCACCGACGGCCAGCAGATTTACCAGGTTCTGCTCAAAATGCTCGATCGTTGGAATGCCCACGATATCGAGGGCCACCTGGAAGTTTACTGGAAATCGCCCGAGTTGCTGGTTGTCGTCGATTCGGAACAGTTTAACGGCTGGCAACAACTGCACGATTCCTACATCAACGGCTACCCGGATCGTAATTCGATGGGATTCATCAATCCCGTACGCATTCAGGTCAAACTCCTCAAGCCAGACTTGGCTCTAGCTCTCACCTGGTGGTCAATTTCTTTCCCAAATTCAAAGCAAAAGGTGGTGGGCAATACCACCATGAATCTGCAAAAGTTTGCGGATGGTTGGAAAGTAGTCGCCGCTCATTCCAGTACCGCCGAGATGTAGTTCTGACCGGCGAGCCCGGGCAGTTACAGCTTTCAGATTAAAAAAGGTTCATTGACTACCCACCGGCCTGAGTCATCTGCTCAGTGGAGATCGGTGCTTTTCGGAGAACCAGGCTCATTTGTGACCGACTCATTTGCGGCAATGGCTGGCTTTCGAGGCTCCCTCTGAGGCCACCCTGCCGTGCTCGATCGAGGCGTACCCGGCTTACCGGGAAGTTTCTGGAAGAAAAAGAGCGCTGCTCGCAGACGAAAGATTTTTTTATCTTCGATTTCCATTTAACGCGCCTTCGGGTCGATCGCTCCTCAAACCTGGAGAGTAAAAATCAGCTTAATTGCGGAGGATGAGTCGGCATCGTGAACGCTAAGTCAGCCTGTGGCGGATGAGTCGGCATCGTGAACGCTAAGTCCGATTGCGGAGGATGGGTCGGCATCGTAAACGCTAAGCCCGATCGCGGAGGATGAGCTGGCATCGTGAACGCTAAATCTGCCTGTGGTGGATGGGTTGGCATCGTGAACGCCAAGTCTGTCTGCGGAGGATGAGTTGGCATCGTAAACGCCAAGTCTGCCTGGGGAGGATGGGTCGGCATCGTGAACGCCAAGTCTGTTTGCGGTGGATGCGTCGGCATCGTAAACGCCAAGTCCGCCTGGGGAGGATGGGTCGGCATCGTGAACGCTAAGTCTGTTTGCGGAGGATGGGTCGGCATCGTGAACGCCAAGTCTGTCTGCGGAGGATGGGTCGGCATCGTGAACGCCAAGTCTGTTTGCGGTGGATGCGTCGGCGTCGTGAACGCTAAGTCGGCCTGTGGCGGATGCGTTGGCATCGTGAACGCCAAGTCTGTTTGTGGCGGATGCGTCGGCATCGTGAACGCCAAGTCGGCCTGCGGAGGATGGGTCGGCATTGTAAACGCTAAGTCTGCCTGTGGCGGATGCGTTGGCATCGTGAACGCTAAGTCTGCCTGTGGCGGATGGGTCGGCATCGTGAACGCCAAGTCTGTCTGCGGTGGATGGGTCGGCATCGTGAACGCTAAGTCGGCCTGCGGCGGATGCGTCGGCATCGTAAACGCTAAGTCGGCCTGCGGAGGATGGGTCGGCATCGTAAACGCCAAGTCGGCCTGCGGAGGATGGGTCGGCATCGTGAACGCTAAGTCGGCCTGCGGAGGATGGGTCGGCATCGTGAACGCTAAGCCCGATCGCGGGGGATGAGTCGGCATCGTGAACGCTAAGTCGGCCTGTGGAGGATGCGTCGGCATCGTAAACGCCAAATCAGCCTGCGGAGGATGGGTCGGCATCGTGAACGCTAAGTCGGCCTGTGGAGGATGGGTCGGCATCGTGAACGCTAAGTCGGCCTGCGGAGGATGCGTCGGCATCGTGAACGCCAAGTCTGTCTGCGGTGGATGCGTCGGCATCGTGAACGCCAAGTCGGCCTGCGGAGGATGCGTCGGCATCGTGAACGCTAAGTCAGCCTGCGGAGGATGGGTTGACATCGTAAACGCCAAGTCTGCCTGGGGAGGATGGGTCGGCATCGTAAACGCTAAGTCTGCCTGTGGCGGATGCGTCGGCATCGTGAACGCCAAGTCGGCCTGCGGAGGATGCGTCGGCATCGTGAACGCTAAGTCGGCCTGCGGTGGATGAGTTGGCATCGTAAACGCCAAGTCGGCCTGCGGTGGATGGGTCGGCCTTGTGAACGCTAAGTCGGCCTGCGGTGGATGGGTCGGCATTGTGAACGCTAAGTCGGCCTGTGGCGGATGGGTCGGCATCGTGAACGCCAAGTCTGTCTGCGGAGGATGCGTCGGCATCGTGAACGCCAAGTCTGTCTGCGGAGGATGGGTTGGCATCGTAAACGCCAAGTCTGCCTGGGGAGGATGGGTCGGCATCGTAAACGCCAAGTCTGCCTGGGGAGGATGGGTCGGCATCGTGAACGCCAAGTCTGTTTGTGGCGGATGCGTCGGCATCGTGAACGCTAAGTCGGCCTGCGGTGGATGAGTTGGCATCGTAAACGCCAAGTCGGCCTGCGGTGGATGGGTCGGCATTGTGAACGCTAAGTCGGCCTGCGGTGGATGGGTCGGCATCGTGAACGCTAAGTCGGCCTGTGGCGGATGGGTCGGCATCGTGAACGCCAAGTCTGTCTGTGGCGGATGCGTCGGCATCGTGAACGCCAAGTCTGTCTGCGGAGGATGCGTTGGCATCGTAAACGCTAAGTCTGCCTGTGGCGGATGAGTAGGCATCGTGAACGCCAAGTTTGTCTGCGGAGGATGGGTCGCCATCGTGAACGCCAAGTCGGCCTGCGGAGGATGGGTCGGCATCGTGAACGCCAAGTCGGCCTGCGGAAGATGGGTCGGCATCGTGAACGCCAGGTCTGCCTGCGGAGGATGCGTTGGCATTGTAAACGCTAAGTCGGCCTGCGGTGGATGGGTCGGCATTGTGAACGCTAAGTCGGCCTGCGGTGGATGGGTCGGCATTGTGAACGCTAAGTCGGCCTGTGGCGGATGGGTCGGCATCGTGAACGCCAAGTCTGTCTGCGGGGATGGTCGGCATCGTAACGCTAAGTCTGCTGTGGCGGATGCGTCGGCATCGTGAACGCCAAGTCTGTCTGCGGAGGATGCGTTGGCATCGTGAACGCCAAGTTTGTCTGCGGAGGATGGGTCGCCATCGTGAACGCCAAGTCGGCCTGCCGAGGGTGGGTCGGCATTGTGAACGCCAAGTCGGCCTGCGGAGGATGGGTTGGCATCGTGAATGCTAAGTCGGCCTGCGAAGGGCCAGTTGGGGTTGTGAATACCAGATTCATCATCGGCGGATGAGTTGGCGTCGTAAAGGCCAGGTTCGCCTGCGGAGGGTGCGTGGGCATAGTAAATGCCAAGCGCGTCTGCGGAGGCCTGGGGATCGGCGCGCTGGCCGCCGATGCGCGAGGAACGCTCTGGTCAACCGAAGGCCTTGGCCTTTCAGGCGCTGCCCAGATCCATTCCTGATCTTTATAAAAGTGCCTGTGCGCATCGTTGCCAACAGGCAACATGGCCATGGCCGGCCCCGGGATAAACGCCCCGGAAACCAAGCTGCACATTGTCGCAATTAGTAGTACGTTTCGTGTCATATCGACTTATGGGTAACCTCTTTTTGGTGGGATGCACCTAGAATATTGTAATTATTATAATTATCATCTATCCACTTGGTGCGCTTTTTGTCGGTTGGTAGAGTGGGTGAACTCTCCGGGACATCAATTTTGATTCTTACAATCCTGATAAATTCCAGAAGATTTCAGAATTTTCGAGTCAATTGTAAACAAAATCGCACCCAGGCGAGCGTTTGCTCTCCTCGTCTCTTCGGTCGGATTCTCTTCGATTAAGGCGCGCCCGAGCCTCCAGAACGCGATAGTCGAGACGGGATTGACATATCTGCGAGGCGGGGTAACTATCGCGGTCGCCCGTTATTCTCCTGGGCTCGGAGGCTTAATTCATGCTTGTAGGGAAAACGAAACGGCCGAGGAACGTGGATGCAGCACGTGCGGCGGCGATCCTTTACGGTGACTGGGGTACAAGCAAGGCGTATGTAATCGGGTTGGCGTTCGCAATCGCCGGGTACAGCTCTTTCTGGCTGATAGCGGCCATGTGCGCCTTAACGGCGCTCGTCGGCTTTAATTACATGATAGTTTGCCGCCATTATCCCGATGGCGGGGGGGTCTATGCAAGTGTGCGGCATCGTTCGGAGATTCTCTCGATCGTCGGCGCCTTCCTTCTGATCGCTGACTACATCGTGACCGGCTCGATTAGTGCTCTTTCAGCTTTCCAATATCTTGGGGTCAGCCACCCGGAGCTCTTTGCCGGAGCAGCGATCATTGGAATTGGCGCTTTGAATTACTTCGGTCCCAAGCACACTGGCGGACTGGCAATTGCCGTCTCGGTCCCGACCGCGATCGTGGTTATTGGGCTTGGAGTATTCTGCTTGTTTCATATGGGGCAGGCATTGCATAACTTGCGGCCCCTTACGGGGAATTTCGCGGACAATTGGAAAGGGTTTGTCGGAATTGTCCTGGCATTGTCTGGAGTCGAAGCAGTCGCCAACGCGACGAACGTAATGAAACTCGACCCAGGGAGTACGGATGAACACCCCTCTGTCGCCAAGACTTCGACTCCGGCCATTGCCATTGTCATGCTCGAAGTTTGTCTTTTGACAGCACTTCTCGGCTTCGGAATGCTCGCGCTCAACGGCCTTCAGATCCACGACGGTGATGTCAATGCGCCCGGCAACCCTGGTGTTCGCGATTACATGCTCCGTTACATGGCCGACGTATTCGTCGGAGGCATGTTTGGGCCGGTCATCGGACAGATTGCTGCCTGGGTTGTCACCGGCGTGATCGCGTTCCTTTTGCTCTCCGCGGTAAATACGGCAATTGGGGCCTTGATTGCGATTTCGTTCTTAATGTCCCGCGACCGAGAATTGCCGCAGCAGTTTGAAAAACTCAACCATTTTGGGGTTCCAAATGCCGGGCTGATCGTCGCGACGGTCATTCCGGCGATCCTGGTGATTGCTGTCCGAGACGTTTCCGGCCTTGCCGATCTTTACGCGGTCGGGGTTGTCGGGGCCATCGCGACGAATCTCGGTGCCTCTTCGACAGACAGTAAACTCGATCTGAAAAGATGGGAACGGACCCTGATGTTCTCTACGTTCATCGTAATGGCCGCGATCGAAGTCTCTTTGTTTATCGATAAACCGAATGCACGCTTGTTTGCAGCAACGATTCTCGTTTTCGGCCTGATCCTCCGCGGGCTAGCTTCCGAAAGAGCCGAAAAGAAAGCCCTCAGCGCCGCGGCACTTAATGGCGCAAAAAAAGGCGAGCTTCATTTGCCTTTCGAGCAATCGCTCGTCGAGACGACCGGTCCGCCTATGCTTTGTGCAGTGCGCGGGATAGGCCGCACTCTCGATTTTGCCATTCAGGAAGCGAAAGATACCGATCGACCTTTATACCTCCTCTTTGTCCGGGAACAGCCAGTGATTGCGCCTGACGACCGTAAGCGCAAATGGGTGGAAGACGAGGAAGCTCGCACGATTTTTTTGTATGCCAAGGAAAAGGCGGCGGGACATCGTTTACTTCCGGCTTACGCAATTAGCGATTCGGCGGCCGATACCATTGTGGATATCGCAGCAACGGTTGGCGCGTCCTATCTGATTGTCGGCGCACCGCAGAGGAACAGTCTCGTCAACCTTCTTAGAGGCAACATCATCCGAAACATTTCGAGTATCTTACCTGAAGAGATTCATCTTCTGGTATATGCTTAGGCGTTGACACCTCCTAACCAGAATCCCTGGCTTTCTATGCTCCATATAATTTGGTCCATTATCCTTGGCTTCATCGCCGGCGCATTCGCTAGTGTGATCATGCACACTCATTTGGGATTTTTCATGACGACAATCCTCGGCATTGTTGGCTCGATTATCGGAGGGTTGATTGCCCGCCTGTTTTCTAAGCCCTCAGAAGGTGCTCCATTCCATCCGGCGGGCCTGATTTTGTCTATCATTGGCGCGATAATCGTACTCTTCGTTGTGGGCAAGATGTAGAACCCGAGGGAAACCAACGGATCGGCGAGTTGATTGCTAGCAAGCCGGCCCCGGGGTTTGAGAAGCAGCGCAATTTGGGGA
>CAVULL010000028.1:0-93919 GCA_963742335.1 uncultured Verrucomicrobiae bacterium | reverse complement strand
AGTCATTGGCTACGCCGCAAGCCGGTCCACTTATCAATCCCGACGGCACAGATAATCACGAGTCCGATCGCAGTGGTTTGCCAAAATGGAGAAATACTGAGCAGCACCAGCCCGTTCCTCAGAATCCCAATGATCAGCGTGCCAAAAATTGTTCCAAGGATGGTGCCCTCGCCACCGGAAAGCGAAGCGCCTCCGACAATAGCTGCAGCGATCACGTCTAGTTCGAGTCCGACGCCGGTCCGTCCAGCCTGGCCACTCGGCAGAAAGGCGAGGCTGAGAATTCCCGCAATCGCGCTTAGCAGGCCCATGAGCGCAAAAGTTAAAATCTTTGTGTGGAACACCTGGATTCCCGAAAGTCGAGCCGCCTTTTCGCTGCCACCCACGGCATAGACGCGAAAACCGAAGGTCGTTTTTGCGAGCACCAGCCAGGAAATCGCAGCGACCATGAGAAAGCAAACAAGCAGCATGGGGATCATGCCAAAGAGTTGGCCCTGCCCGAGTTGATAAAACTGATCGACCACCTCTGATCGCCCGCCTCGTGTTGTATCGACGGTTACCGGTTGACCATCAGTGATCAGCAAGGCAGCACCTCGGACCACACTCAACATTCCGAGCGTCGCGATGAATGACGGAAGTTTTCCGTACGTGGAAAGCACGCCGTTCATAGCACCAATCACCATTCCTACCATGAGGCCGGCACTTAGCGCGGGAATAAGCGCGGATCCTCTCACAATCAGCATTCCAGTAACAAGGCCACTGATCGCGTAAGTCGAGCCGACTGAAAGGTCTACCTCTCTGGAGACTAACACGAAAGTCATCCCGATTGCCATAATCCCTAACAGCGAAATCTGGCGACCAACGTTCAGGAGATTTCGGACCGTTAGGAAACTGCTCGTTGCGAATGTCAGGCATACACAGATCACCAGTAGCGCGAGTAAAACACCTGTCTCGCGGGCAGCGATTATTGAACCGATCCGTGCCTTTAAATCGGTCGCCGGGTTAGCGTTCTTAGAGAGAGTCTGGGGAGTCATACGGGCGAACGAGTATACTTACGTGCGTGCCAGAGCGGTGGCGCGTTGAATCAGGGCGTTAGCACGATCAGTAATCGCTCGCTTTTCTTCGCTGGACGCTTGAGCTACCATCCTTTGGACCAACTCCTCGCAATACTGGCGTACGAGGGTGGGAGCAGTATATTGTTCCGGATCGATCTCGTGGAGGGACTTGAGCCACCGATTGCCGTAGGTCGCGTGGATCGTCTCGTCGGCCCAATCAAAGTCCATGTCGTGTTCGCTGACGGTATCGCCAATCTTCTTGAAAGCTGCCGTCCTTTCGGGTTTGCGACCGATGTTCTTGGTCTCGAAGAAATACAACATCCCGAGCCGGTAAATCGGATCGCTACCTCGAGCACTCTCGTAGATATATGACCCCAGAGGAATTTCCCCGGGCAAAAACCCCCAGTTGTCCAAACGCACCTTACCCATCATACAGTGACGGGATTCATCGTAAGTCCAACGCGCCGCATCGTAGATCCATTCCCAGGGCAGAACGTCGGCAAACTCACTCAGAATTATACCACCGTGTTCAACCGCCCAGACCTCGTTCAGGTGACTCACTGCCGAGCGCAACTGCAATCGCAAGCCGGTACCATATGGAAAGTCTGAGTCTATAATATCTGGCCAATAGAAACGGCAGGGCCAGTAGCGCGGATCGCGCGCCGGGCGGTCAGGGACCCCCCAGGACCGTGAACCTGGCGGCGGAGTAATAACTCGATCGGCCGGAGCGCGATCGGTTCCGATCCCGCCCAACATCTTCAACTGGTCAGCAAAATCACCCACCCACCGCCGGCTAACCGCTTCGGCTCCTGCTCCGTCGGTCGCCATTTCAGTTAAACGTCGATTAAGATCCGCAATTTGCTTATCCTTCTCGCGAACCGAAAGTTCCAGGAATCGAAAAGTCGGAGCGTCCGCTAACGGATCCGAGTAGGTGAGGAATTCGAGGTAAGCATCCCGCAGCGCCGGCAATGCCGTACTTGCCAAGGCTTCAACGAATGCGCGATCGGAAGGAGCCTGGCGCAGCAGGTCCAGTAAATCGACCAGCGGTTTATCCGCGCCCTCATGCTCCATTAATCGGCTCGGAAAACGGAGCTCAAAAACCCGTTGGCGTAACGCATTGGCTGTTTCGGCATTTTGCCAGCAAAGCAAAGGAACTGCCAATTTTAGCTCAAGCCCCGCGAGGTGCGGTATCCAACTCGACGCACTTACGATCACTGCGCGTTCACAAAAAAAGAATCGCTTGAGGATTTGAGCTGCATCCAGGCGGTTCCACCGGGCTCGAGGTTGATTACTTGGAAGGTATAGATTCGCCGCATCCATGTTTCTGGGGACCGGGCGTAACACCGGTTGGTGCTTTTAGGGTAGCGTGTATCTCTCCAAAAGAGAATGCAGGATTATTTTCTAGACATCAAATATCCTATCGAGCTTGCCGACGGCTGTCACCGTTTTGGAAGAGCCATTCTGCGAGTCGGCTTGATTGGCACCGACGTCAGATCTAGAATCGTAAGCGTTTAGCTGGCCGCCGCCGCATTTGGAACACAGATGGATCAAAAGAGCACGATTCACAAAGATCGAGTCAATCAGGCAGCCGCCTGCAAGAAACCTGATCGGACACCGCGCGATTTCGCCGCAGTTCCGGAAGTATGGAAGAAGTTAGCTGTGCACTTCGGCAGTGACGATCGCAATACGATTTTGAAAAGGCTTGACGTTGACTGCCGGATCGTATCATACGACAGCTTCTGCTGTCCCCCGAATGTTCCAGCGGCTGAAATAGATCAGAATGCCTCGCAAGAGCGATCTTCGGTTGGCGGCATGTGGCGGCGAATGGAATCCGGCGGAAGCAACCGCGATATTTGGGGAGCGCACAGAAAAAGGGTGGCCACGCCTTTTGGAGAGCTGGACGAGTTAGCCTCCTTCCCACTGGAGGACGCCAATACCATCGAAGATCTGAAACGGTATCATTGGCCGAGCACGGAGTGGTGGAATTTTAGTCGTCTCCCCGCCACGATTGAAGCCTTCGATGATTCAGAGGCATACAATATCCGCTACCGGGTCGGCTCAGTCTTTGAAACTGCGTGGTCGCTGGTCGGACTTGAGAAATTCCTGGAGGATTTGGCGATTTCTCCGGACCTACCGCAATACATCATGGAACGTATTGCCGAAGTCCACCTCGACAACCTTAAAAGGGTTCTCGAGATTGCCGGGGATCTGATCGACATCGTTTATTTCTACGACGACGTTGCGACGCAAGAGAGTCTTCTGGTGAGCCCGGAGATGTACAGGCGATACATTCAACCTTTTCACCAACGCATTATTGACCTCGCGGTGAGCCACGGCAAGCGGGCAATGATGCACTGCTGCGGATCTGTTTACCCGCTAATTAACCAACTGATTGAGATGGGATTAGGCATTTTGAATCCGATTCAGCCTTCAGCTCAGAACATGAACCTGGAAAGGTTAGCCCAGGAATTCGGCGGCCGAATAGCTTTTCACGGTGGCATTGATGTTCAACAGTTCCTGCCCAAGGCCACCCCCGAACAGGTTCAAGAGAAAGTCCGCTACACGAGTGAGCTGCTTGGCATAAACGGCGGGTATATTCTTGCGGGTTCGCATCATATCCAAGGCGATGTGCCGCTCGAGAACGTCCTCGCGATGTACTCGTGATCCGTATGAATCGTTTACAAGATAAAGTCGCAATCGTTACCGGAACCGGTGACGGAATCGGGCGCGGCATTGCCCTGGCTTTTGCGCGGGAAGGAGCCAGACTGGCGATCTGCGACCTCAACGTGACCGAACTCCGGGAAACGGAGCAACTCATTCAAAAAACAGGCACACAGGTTCTTGCCGTCCCAATTGATTTGAGAGACGTGTCGCACATCTCCGCGTTTGTGGAACGAACAGCTGCAACATTTGGCCGAATCGATTGTCTGGTAAACAACGCCGCCGTGATGCGTGTTGCTCCGACTGAAACGATCGAGGCGGAAACGGTCGATCAGATGCTCCAGGTGAATCTCCGGGCGCCAATCTTGTTTACCCGATTCGCAATCCCACATATGCGCAGGTCCGGGGGCGGGTCCGTAATCCACATGGGGAGTGTGACCGGCCACCTCGGGCACCCTGGCATAACCGTTTACGGAGCAACCAAAGGGGGAGTGATCGCATTGGCCAGGGGACAAGCCGTTGAACTCGCTGCGGACAATATTCGCGTGAACACGGTCTCGCCCGGGACAATCGACTCGCCGATGTTACACCGCTTTTTGGCTGAGAACGCGACGGACATCCAGAAGGCAAGGGAGGCCTTCGATCGGTTGCATCCAAGGGGCAAGGTCGGTTCTATCGAGGAAGTCGCGGCGGTCTTCGTTTTTCTCGCGAGCGACGAGGCTGCAAACATCACCGCGACCGATATCCGCTGTGACGGCGGTTACGGCGCCCGGGGGCAACAACCAACTTCGTGACGTTCCCCCATGATCCAATTATTCGATTCCGTTTGTCTTGGACGCTGACAACGGAATGCCGTTTTCGCGTGCACGAAATCGAATAGACAAACAACCGACAGGCGGATCAATTTTATATGAAAATCTCCCAACTCGAACTCTTCAAGGTCCCTCCTCGCTGGCTTTTTCTGAAGATGAGCACCACCGACGGCCTCGTCGGCTGGGGTGAACCAGTGGTGGAAGGAAAAGCAGACACGGTTGCGGCTGCGGTTCACGAATTGAGCGGGTACGTCATGGGGCGCAACCCGGACCAGGTAGAGGATATCTGGCAGGTCTTGTATCGTGGCGGCTTTTACCGGGGTGGCCCTGTCTTAATGAGCGCGATGGCAGGTATTGATCAGGCGCTCTGGGATATCAAAGGCAAAAGATACGGTCTCCCTGCTCACCAACTGCTCGGCGGCAAAGTGCGTGACCGAATCCAGGTCTATTCCTGGATCGGCGGGGATCGTCCCGGCGAAGTCAAACAAGCCGCACAAGAGAGACAGTCACAGGGGTACCGGGCGATCAAGATGAACGCGAGCGCTGAACTTCATTACATCGATACGCCGGCGTGCGTAGACGAAATCGTGGAGCGCGTCGGATCTGTCCGCCAAGCGGTCGGAAAAGACTTCGGGCTTGCTGTCGATTTTCACGGCAGGGTGCATCGGCCGATGGCAAAGGTTCTCGCCAAGTCGCTTGAGCAGTTCCAACTGATGTTTATCGAGGAGCCGGTACTTTCGGAATACCCGGAAGCGATCGTCGAGATTGCGCGACACACGTCAACACCCATTGCTCTTGGAGAACGTCTATTTTCGCGCTGGGATTTTAAAAAATTCTTTGAGCTTGGTGCAATCGATATCGTGCAGCCGGATGTTTCGCACGCCGGCGGTATCAGCGAGACTCATCGGATCGGCACCATGGCGGAGGCATATGACATCGCTGTTGCCATTCACTGCCCGCTCGGCCCCATCGCGCTCGCGGCCAGCTTGCAATTGGACGCCTGCCTTCCGAATGCCTTTATTCAGGAACAGAGCCTCGGAATTCATTACAACGAAGGAGGCGAACTCAAAGACTACCTCGTAAACCCGGCTATCTTCCAATACAAGGACGGCTATGTGGACATCCCAACCGGCCCGGGGCTGGGGATAGAGATCAATGAAGAGGCGGTGCGCCGGGCAGCGAGTATTGGCCACAACTGGAAAAATCCAGTCTGGCGAAGAAAAGACGGCTCGGTTGCAGAATGGTAGCGCAACTAAAGCGTCCCGCTTTGCCTATTGAAGACCGAGCAAACCAGGATGCTACGCTGCAGTTTCCGGCTTCGCCGCACTATGCAATCTGCCGTTTACCCCTCCTCTGCGGTTCTTTCGCCTAAAGCTCTTGCTCTCCCGAATCGAATACGCAGCGACCGCTAAAAGCATCAGCGCTCCAGTCCAGATGTATTGGTAGTACGCTGTGACATGAAGTTGGTTCAACGAGTTTTGCATCAGGACAACGAAAATCGCGCCCAGCAGGGTCCCGATCATCGTTCCACGACCGCCAAATATACTCGTTCCGCCGACCACTACAGCGGTTATCGATGCGAGCGTGAATTGGCTCCCGGACTGAGGGTCGCCACTACCGATGCGCGCCGCGATTACCAATCCTGCTAGCGCGGCCATCAATCCGCAGAATAGGTACGCCAAAAAACGCACCCGACCGACGCGTATACCCGCAACAAAGGCGGCCTCAATGTTGGACCCAATCGCATAGAGCCGTGTGCCGACTCGTCCGCGCAGCAGGAAGATCTCGCCTGCAATTCCAAGAATGATAGCCAAAATACCGATGACCGGGAGCGAACCGATTCGGAGAGTCATGGCATCCGCGAAAGTTTCACTTACGTTTCCGCCAGGACTCGGTCGCACCGTCAGCGCGAGGCCGGTCACGATGGAAAAAGTCGAGAGCGTGGAGATAAGATCCGGGATGCCTAGCCCGAGAATAATGAAGCCGTTGAGCGCCCCGACGATGACGCCAACCACCAAACAAAGAGCGAATCCGCTGGCAATTCCACCTGGACTGTTGGAGACGAGAGCGTATGACGCCACAGCGGTAGTCAGACTGATCAGGGGACCGACTGATAGATCAATGCCTCCGATCAAAATGACCGCAGTCTGGCCAATCGCAACCAGGGCGAGTGGCGCGATCTCAAGGAGCAGGTTTCCCAGGTTACGCTCCGTCAAAAAATAACGGGTTTGGCTGGCAGTGTAGCTTCCAAGCAGAACGATGAGACAGAGCAGCAGGCCGACGCTACCGTAGCGACCTAACACAGCAAGTAAGGTACTGTTTCGACTGCGATGTTTAGCCTGAAACTCATTCGAGGCTTGTACATCCGCCATCGGCTCGCCGTTCGAGGAGCTCTTTACCGCACTGCCGACTATCCTTTCTTCCGTCGTTTCCGCGGCGGTGACCTGATCGACGACTCGCCCGCGGGCGAAAACGATGGTCCGATCGCAGAGACCGATGAGCTCCAGCAGATCGGAGGACAGAAGAACCACCGCTGCACCCTCGTCCGCAAGTCGACGAACAACGCGATACAACTCGAGCTTTGTCGCGACGTCCACACCCTGAGTCGGCTCCTCAAAAAGGTAAAGCTCAGGTTTCGACAACAGCCAACGTCCAAACATGACTTTTTGCTGGTTCCCGCCGCTGAGCAAACCAACCGGTTGACCCATCGAAGGTGTGCGCACTCGGAGAAGATCGATTGTCTCGCGTACGGCCAGCGTTTCCCGTTCAGGCAAGATGATACCGAATTCGCTCCAGGCGCTGAGATGTGGAACAGCAATGTTTTCACGAACAGAATGCGGGATAAACAGCCCTTCGGCGCGCCTGTCTGCCGGAAGGTAAACAACCCCGGCTCGAATCGCCTGGCCGGGAGACCTAAGATGAATCGGAACGCCATTGAACCGAACTTCACCAGTCACCGGCACAAGTCCGAAAAGCGCCCGCACAAGTTCTCGCTGTCCGTTACCTTGAATCCCGCCAAGCCCAACGATCTCGCCTGCCGCAACCGTGAAAGAAACTTTATCAAAACTCCCGGAACACGATAGTTTTTTGACTTCCAGCCTGATGGGGCCGGCATTTCCTGTCCGAGGCGGAAATGCCAAAGACAACTGCCGGCCCACCATTAAATTAACTAGGAAATCCTGCGTGATCCCTTGGTTCTCCAGGGTTGTCACGATTCCGCCGTCCTTCATCACGGTAATCCGGTCCGTCAACCGCACTACCTCGGTGAGTCGATGCGAGATGAAGACGATTCCAGCACCGGCAGCGCGCAGGCCCAGCAGAATTCCAGTAAGGCGCTCGATCTCCGCTGAATCCAGAGATGATGTCGGCTCATCCAGAATGAGGACGGCCGGATTTGCGGTTAGCGCCCGGGCGATTTCAACGATCTGCCGTTCACTGACGCTCAGTTCGCAGACTTTGCGATGCAGATCAAGGTCCACACCAAGCCGCTTCAAAATCGCAGCCGAGCGACGATCCATCTTGGGGCGATCGACGAAAACCGCAGAGCCGGGTTCACGTTCCAGCCAGATGTTTTGCGCGACATCAAGTTCGCCCACCAGACGTGTGTCCTGGTGAACCATCGCAATGCCAAGGTCATGCGCCACACGGGGTGAGGTCAAAGAGACTTCGCGTCCGCGGACGCGAATGCTTCCAGAGTCCAGTCGATGGACCCCTGAAAGCACGCGCATCAATGTCGATTTGCCCGCACCGTTCTCACCGACGAGTCCGTGTATTTCGCCGGACCGGCAGTCAAAGGAGACTTGCCTCAATGCGTGGACCCCGGGAAAGCGCTTCTCGACACCGGATACCGATAAAACCGCTCGGTCTCCTGCTGTCGGACCTCCCGGGTTCTTCATGCCTTGAACAGTTGTTTCAACTCATCATCTGAAAGGTCACTGTCAACGAACACGCCATCCGGAAGATCCGGCCGAACATATGATTTGTAGTTCTCCGCGGTGATCAGTTTCGGCTCGACTATCTGCTTTTTGGGCACATCCTCCCCGCGAAGGACTTTCAGTGCGGTGCGTAGCGCGACGACGCTTTCCCACGTCGGTTCAGACAACAGTCCGATTTTAAATTTCGGGTAGCTGGCGCCTTGCTCCATGTAGAGCTTCAGCAGTCCGTTGTAATCGTCGCCAGTAACCGGCACGAGCGGTCTCTTGGCTGCCAGCAGAGCCTTCATGGCGCCTGCACCATCCTGTGAACCGTCGCACCACACACCATCGATGTCCGGATACGCAGCGATCAGGTCGGCCATCACGACCTTGGCTTTATCTTCTTCCCAGGACGCATCCTTGAAGGCCAGGACTTGGATATTGCTGCCTTCAAGCGCCTTCTTTGCACCCGCCCAGGCACTCGCGGTGTATGAATTTCCAGGTAATCCACCAAGCGCAACTATCTTGGCCGATTCACCGACCGCACCTCGCAGCCATTTACCAAGCGCGAACCCCTTCTTTTCTGGATCGGTTCCGACATAGGCTGTCCAGGCTTCACCGTTTACTGGCAGATTGAAGGGAACTGTGACGATCCCTTGCTTCGTTGCATCGCGGAGAACCGGCGCTACCGCAGAACCTGAGTTAGCGATACAAAGGATCGCATCGACGTTCTGGGAGATCAGGCTTTCGATATCATTAACTTGCTTGGTAATATCTCCTTGGCCGTCGAGGACGATCAAGTCGGCAAGATCCTTTTGCTGTCCAGCTTCTTTCTTTATCGATGCAAGGCATTCCGTTCGCCAGGTATTACCGGAAAACCCGTTACTAAATCCGATCCTGTAGGGACCCTTTTTTTTGTATTTCGCCCCGCCCACGGTCTCTCCTGCAGTGGATATCGTCGCGCCGCTAATGGCGTCCGCGGCGAACGCCGGAAACATGCGTGCTATGGCCGTAACGCCTAGCGCAGCTGCACCCAGGCCGAGTGCCTGTCTACGTGTATAAGTGAAATGATCTTTGTCGCTTGCCATGGTTTTCTATTCTTTCTGTATGCAGATCCAGCTGATTGCCCTCTTGGCACCAATCAGGCGATACAAGAGAACGCTCAGCGTGATAATGGCGCCTTGGAGCACGAATTGAATGCCCGTCGAGACGCTTACAATGTTGGTGAAACTGTTGAGTTCGGTGATGAAGAGAGTGCCGCCGACGGTGGCGAGGACGCTGCCGACCCCCCCGCTGAGGGCGGTCCCGCCCACAACCACCGCTGCGATCGAAGTGAGAAGGAACTGGTCGCCGATTCCAAGACTGGGTGAACCGATATAGGAGGTCAACAGCAACCCACCAAGCGCCGCCATGACGCTGCTGAGAATGTACGCAATGGTTACTGTTCGTCTTACGGCGATGCCCACAAGCCGGGCTGCTGCCGGGTTGGCACCAACGGCATAGAGCCGGCGTCCGAATACCGTCTTCTGAGTTAACCAGAGCATAGAGAGGGCAATTGCCAGCCAGCATAGTGTGCTCACCGGCAGCCCAACCAGGTGGCCCTGGCCGAAGAAAATGAATTCCGGCGAGACTGTTCCATGCGGCGCGCCCCCCGTATAAACCAGGGCACCTCCGAAAAGAATAGAATTCATTGCGAGCGTGGCAACAAGCGGCGTGACCCGAAGCATTGTTATCATCCCACCATTGATGAGACCCACCACTGCAGCAATTAAGAGACAAATGACGATCCCTGACAGCATGGTTTCCGAGCGCCCGATCATAACGCTGGTTGAAACTATGTTCGACATCGTAACTACACCAGCCACCGAGACATCAATGCCGCCCACGAGCAGAGCAAGGGTCTGCCCGGTCGCTACGACCCCAAGAAACGCGGCGACCTGCAAAATATTCAAAACTTGATTTACCTGGAACATACCGGGCGAAACCAGCCCGGAAACGACGTAGAGCGAGATCACCGCGATCCAGACAGCTCCAAACCTGTTTGCCAAAGCTAGAATCCGGGGGAAACGCATCGAAAGCGACTCTGCACCTGTTGCCATGAAGATTGAAGCCGGGGGATCACGTTCTAAAGGCGGCCCGCCACTAAATAAGTCAATCCTATTGGCAAATCTTCCAATTTATCTTTTCGTTGCGGCTCCTGATAATCACTATCGCGTGAACACGGTCTCACCCCGGACGATCGACTGGCCGATGTTTGACCGCTTTTTGTCTGAGAATGCGGCCAACATTCAGAAGGCTAAGGAGGCCTTCGATCGGTTGCATCCTAGTGTCCTGTCCCCGAAATACGAGGTATTTTGCCGGAGGTCAGTTGGTTGTTTTTCAAGGCGCGAGCGAAGCGCCATATCTGAGTCATACGGGTCGATCCGCCGCGGCGGAGGAAAAACAGCCAACTGGCCCCGGCCCAGAGGGTTGCGATGAAAATGGGCCGGCGGCCGCGTTGCTCGTCGGTCACGTATCGGTTCAGATATGCTCCCTCCTACCGCCAGTCCGGCTCGGACCGCCTTGCCGGCGGCCCATTTTGATCGCAACAAAATACCTCATATTTCGGGGACAGGACACTAGAGGCAGGGTGTCGGTTCGATCGAGGAAGTCGCGGCGTTTTTCGTCTTTCTTGCGAGCGACGAGGCTGCGAATATCACGGCGACCGATATCCGCTGCGACGGCGGTTACGCCGCGCGGGGGCAACAACCGACTTCCTGATATCTCCTCCATGATCCAGTTATTTGATTCCGTTTATCTCCTGGACGGCAGCGTGGGAAAACGACCAATTTACCTTCCACTGCTGGTCGGTAAATGGGGTTCCCTCCTGCTCGATACCGGCTGCTCCTACCACGTTGACGACTTGATCCTGCCGGCGCTCGATCGGTTACAGCTTCGACCCGAACAGCTGCGCTATATAATAAACACCCATCCGGATTCAGATCACGTGGGCGGGAATGCAGGAATGAAGCGCTGGTCTCCAACAGCGATACTCTGCTGTGGCGACGCCGATCGGTTTCAGATTGACCACCCAGATGCACTTTTTGCCACTAGGTACGATGCCTATCGATCACATGGAGTGTTTTACTCTGAAGAAGTTAAACAGGGTATTTTAAAGGATCTCGGTGAAGCTCAACCGGTCGAACTCACCTTTCGAGGAGGCGAACACCTTCGCTTGGGTCCGAACTGGGATCTCGAAATCCTTTCTCTTCCGGGCCACAGCAAAGGACACCTGGGAATACTTGATCGCAAGCACCGGGCTCTGTTTGGCGGCGACGCGATTCAGGGAGCTGTTTATCTGGGCGTCGACGGGCGTCCGGCGTTGTGCCCAACCTACCTTTATCCCGAGACTTATCTCCTTACCACCCAGTTCATCGAACATCTCGACCTTGACCTCTACGTCAGTTGCCATTGGCCTTTAAAGAAGGGACGGGAAATTGCCGAGTTCTGTCGGGAAACTCGGGAGTTTGTCGAACGCGCCGAAATCCTGGTGCGTTCAGCCGGAACTGAAAACCTGGGAGAATTATGCGACCGGCTAGGTCCGCAACTGGGAGAGTGGCCGGAAACCGTCCACCGGGAACTGGCTTACGCGTTGGCCGGACACCTGAAATTGCAATGATTTCGCGCTGATCCTATGAAAATAACGAACGTAGGGACGCTGGTGGTGAACGCCGAAATGCGAAACTGGGTCTTCTGCAAAGTCGAAACGGATCAGCCCGGTCTGTTGGGTTGGGGGGAAGGTTCCCTGGAATGGAAAACACGCGCCGTCGTTGGGGTGATTGAGGATCTGGCCCCGATGGTGATTGGCGAGGATCCGCGGCGGATCGAACACATTTTCGGGAAACTTTATCGGCAATCGTTCTGGCGTCTCGGCGTGATCGGAATGAGCGGCATTTCGGCTATCGAACAGGCGCTGTGGGACATCAAAGGCAAGCTCCTCGGCGTACCGGTTTACGAGCTGTTGGGAGGACAGGTTCGCGATAAAGTGCGAATGTATACCCATTTGGGAGGCGGCGATATGCGGTCTGTCTACGAGACATTCGAGGTCGGACCACTAATCGATCTTGCCCAGAAAGTTATCGGGAACGGTTACACTGCCATAAAGGTGGTGTTTGTTCCCTATTCGGAACCGCTGGAGGGCATCGGTAAAGTGAAACGATTCGCAACACTGATGGGAAAACTACGCGAGGCAATCGGTGACACGGTGGATGTGATGATAGATTTTCACGGACGGACCTACCCTGCTATGGCGATCCAATACATCACCGCGGTGGAAGAATTTTCGCCTTACTTCTGCGAGGAACCCGTCCCGCCCGAAAACGTGGAGGCGCTCGTCGAGGTGCGAAAATCTGTGCGAGTTCCGATTGCCACCGGGGAACGACTGGTGGGGCGCCATCAGTTTAGACCGGTTTTCGAGAAGAGAGCCTGCCACGTGATCCAGCCCGATCTTTGTCACTGCGGAGGAATCATGGAAGCGAAAAAAATCGCAGCAATGGCAGAGACATACCAGATGGGCGTGGCGCCTCACAACCCTCTGGGACCTGTTGCGAATGCCGTCGCATTGCACTTCGCGCTCTCAACACCCAACTTTTTGATCCAGGAAGATATGCTGATGGATGTGCCGTGGCGCTGGGAGGTGGTGCGAAGTTCGCTTAAGACTGAGAACGGCTATTGGCTTCCAACGCAAGCCCCGGGACTCGGAATTGAAGTTGATGAAGAACAAGCCAGGAAACACCCGTTTCAACAAGAAGTGATGCATTCCACAACGATCCGGGCAGAAGACGGAGCGGTGCTCGACTGGTAATTCAAAAGCTATAATGGACCATATTCAGAAGGAGAGACCCCATGCCAAGAGTCAAAGCCAATCAAATAACCATCAACTATGACCAGCAGGGAACTGGAGAACCTCTGATCCTCATTCCCTTTTTAGCCGCCGATTACGCCTGTTATGCCTTCCAGGTGGCCGAGTACGCCAAGCATTTCACCTGTATCTCCATCGACCTACGCGGGACGGGGGAAAGCGATCAGAAGACCTTGGCATTCTTGCAGCGGCACGCGGGCTAGGTGTTCAAGCTATTTGGATCGTCTTAGACGGCCCAACCAGCCGGTTGGAGAGTCTACTGGCAGCGCAATGAGTATCTTATGATTTTATATAAATTTGTAGCCCTCAAGTAGCCCAACTGCTCCCAGCGATCGATAGAAAAGTCGAGGGCGGCACCGTCCATGTCGTCGGATGCTCGAAACCAAGCCGTGGAACGACTCGAGTGTTCTGAAGAAATCGGAGTGAAGTTGCGGCGTCAAGGTAATCAGCGCGACCGATGCATGCAGTTTCGTGCGCAACTCCAGCACGCCGCGCAAGCGTGGCGGCGGCTACCCATGCCGCGGCGATCGACGTTCCGCCGATCCACCAGCTAACCTTGCGTTCGGCGACCAGAAAACGTTGTTGATCGGGCATATAAATTTGTAACTACTTGAGATTTAAAGGCGGGAAAACGTTTAAGAAAATTCAGCCAGTCCATCAAAAAAGAGGACACTTCAGCAGATGAATCGGGTACTGGTGCGCTCTTGACGTCGAACAGTTCGCACTTCTACTCCACGGCCTCTATGGCGTCATAAAGCGACAAGTTGAGAAGCGCGATTCTCAAAAGGAGCAGATCTGTTGAAAATGATCTCGTTGAGCAGAATGCTGTTCCATTTCGACACGGTGTTTTTTTGGTTCTGCGCGGCGGCTGGGAGCGCTTGCGACAGAACGAAGATATGAGAAGCGGGTAATTCCGGGGCGGGTGGCTTGGCGCCAGGGAAGACGCGGCCACTGAATATGACTTATGCATCTCGATTTAGTTGTTGTTGTGTTGGGGTAAATACTTCGGCGCGGGGCATCGCACCGAAGCCAGTGAATTTGGAATTGAGCGGCGAAAGCTAGCGGCGATGCTTCAATGAGTTAAGCAACGACGGCTACAACATGCAGAGCAGGACTGCCGGGTTAACTTTCCAGCGGGCTCGTTCACCCGATGTGGATATCGTTTCATGCAGGTCGTGGTTGCCGATTCTTTGCGAAGAGAGCACAAATGCTCCGAAATCTAGATCATTGTAGTATGGTTTAAATCGCCTGCAAGTAATTTAGCCAGAGTTTTTCAGGCCGGCCGAAGTTAGGCCAGCTAAACCCCGATGCGCGGATAACGAACACCGCGGTGTCCTGAACAGTGCCGCAACGCTTCTAACCGGGCTTTCAAATCGGCATCGGCGTTGACCCTATGGCGATACCGTCGTTAACACCGATCGTGCGCTACGCCGACGATTTCGTCGTGCCTTGTCAAAACCGCTCCGCCCGATGGAACGCCGGGTCGCTACAAACCCGGCGACCGACTCCTCGCCTTCCTGAACAGTCTGTAGAAGACATAAGACTATGTCGAGTGATTCGCTGAGGCTTTCCGCGACGCGATCTGGAATCTCCGGGCCAAATCGGCAGAGGCTCTCCATCAACTGTGGCCCTTAACAAACGCGCTGCGCCGCAAACAATCTCTACGGAAGTGTAACGGCCTTCCGATTTCGTTGGCCCTTAGATTTCTTCAAAGAGCGACTCAACAGGGCGGTCCCGACAAAGATCGTGCTCTGCCAGCCACTGGTTATTAAAAAGCTTTGACTGGTATTTGTGTCCTGAGTCGCAGAGGATCGTGACGATGGTTTGCCCGGGCCCGCTATCCTGCGCATATTTGACGGCTCCCGCAATAAATCTCCGGGCCGGTCGTAGTGAAGTGCGCGTTCCGATTCGCCGTATTGTCGAACTGGTTTGCCCAAAACCAGCTCTTTTCGGCGGCCAATCCTTGAGCGATGCGATTATAGTTTCCAGGGTCGCTATAAGGCTTGTCCGGAGCGGTGAGGACACTCGCCCCAAGAGTCCTGAGAAGACTTATTTTTTCCGGTGCCTGCGTTTCCGGAATGACAATCACGGTGCGATAGCCCTTTGCATGCCCGACAACAGTGAGGCCGATGCCGGTATTCCCTGCGGTCCCTTCGACGATCGTGTCTCCAGGTCGCAATTGTCCGTCTGATTCCGCATCCAGGATGATGCCAAGCGCCGCTCGATCCTTCACCGAGCCCCCAGGATTCATGAATTCAGCCTTACCGAGGATCTCGCAGCCAGTCAGTTCGGACAACCTTCGGAGGCGGATCAGAGGGGTTTTCCCAATATGGTTTTCAACCCCTGTGTAACATGTCGAGCTCATTCCTTCTGATTAATTGGTTATCAGCCAGATCGTGTCGACTCTTCAGCTGCGAGTAACGCTTTTTCTATTAACCCCGGATCAATGCAATAGTCATCCTCGCTTTGCATCTGCACGGAGTATTCTATAGGAAAAAATGGCTTAGGCGAATTCGATCTTTCTGCCAGCCCGCCTGTAACCATCGGAGACGCATCCAAATTGAGGCGTACGAACCCGGGTGTGCGCGAGACGATCGCGGTTAGTTATTAGTCGGGCAAGGATTCTTGCGTGAATATCGTAAAGCGGGGATCAGCTGATCGTTGTTCTGTGCGTTTGTTCACTGGGACAAAAGCTCTTCATAAGTAATTATACCGGCATTCTACAATGACCGGTGGGTGGGCACATCGAGCAGCAGCCGCACATTATATTTAGTTTAGGTTTGTTTGGCGTCGGAAGGCTTCTCCGTTGAGCGACGATCTCCCTTAGCTTAGGTGATCGTGCGCTTGTTCCATGGCAACTTCGCAAGCAGAAGTCCCATGCCGCACCAGTCGGTGATACCGGCGAAAATTAGTCCGGCGCCCACAAAAGCCGAGATGCCAACGAAGCCGGGATGGACGAAGTAGGCTAGCAAGACACCCGAGAGCACGAGTACGCCGGCGACAATTCGTACCTGACGCTCCAGACTGATTACTTTTACCGCACCGCGTTTGACCGGTAACCCGGCCGCAATCCAGGCTTCGGTGCCGCCTTCGACGACCACACCGTGATCAAAGCCTTCGGCGGCGAACTTTCTAGCTGCTTTTGCTGCACGTCCGCCAGTGCGGCAGATAAGGTAGACCGGCCGGTCTTTGGGCAGTCGGCCGGAATCGAACAGCGCCTTGGGCCGCAGCCCATCGACTGGCTCATTGCGCGCCTGAGACACGTGCACCTCCGCATACTCCACGGGTGTGCGGACGTCGAGCAGGAAGAGATCCGGCTCTGCGGCAAGAAGCTTGTTCATTTCAGGTGGGGTGATCGTTTTCACAGTACTTGTGCCTTTCTCAGGGTCTCGGTAGTCCATGCAGAACTTGTACGAGCGTATCAACTTCCTCGTAGGTATTGTAGAATGCCAGAGAAGGACGCACAGTGCCTTCGAGGCCGAAATGGCGCTGCGCAGGCATTGCGCAATGGTGGCCGGCGCGCACTGCGATTCCGTGATTGTCCAAGTGGCGCGCGATATTCTCGTTCGGTATTCCGGGTATGACAAATGACAGGACGCTCGCTTTGTTAGCGGCCGTTCCAATTGGTCGCAACCCGGGGACCGTGGCAATGGCCTGCGTCGCGTATTCGAGTAACGCATGCTCATAACTTGCAATGGCGGGAATTCCGACATTGGTCAAGTAATCAATGGCCGCACCAAGACCGACGACCCCGGCAATGTCGGGTGTTCCCGCCTCGAATTTTACAGGGGCATTCTGGTAGGTCGTCTTTTCAAAGCGGACATCTCGAATCATATGGCCGCCCCCTTGGTAGGGCGGCATCTCCTCAAGGAGATCCAATTTCCCGTAAAGCGCGCCGATGCCGGTCGGGCCGAAGACCTTATGCCCGGAAAAAACATAGAAGTCTGCGTCGATAGCAGTCACGTTAACCGGTATGTGCGGCGCGGACTGAGCGCCATCAATTAAAACAGGAACACCGCGCGCGTGAGAGAGCGCGACGATTTGCTCGACCGGGACAATCGTACCGAGCGAATTTGAGACATGCGCTACCGATACGAACTTCGCGCGCGGCCCGAGCAGTTTGGCGAACTCCTCGAGAAGCACTTCTCCATTGTCGTTGATCGGCGCGACGCGAATAACGGCACCCACTTGTTCCGCCAGCAATTGCCACGGAACAATGTTTGCATGGTGCTCAAGCTCCGTGAGGATAATCTCGTCGCCTCGACCGATATTTTTTCGCCCGTAACTTTGGGCCACGAGATTAACTGCCTCGGTCGTGCCTCGCAGGAAGACAATTTCCTTCGTGTCCGCTGCCCCGAGGAACTGCCTCACTTTTTCTCGTCCAGCTTCGAACAGGTCGGTGGCTCGTCTGGCAAGGGTGTGGGCGGCGCGGTGAATGTTTGAATTGTCGCGGCTATAGAACTGCGAAGTGGCATCGATGACACTCTGCGGTTTCTGAGTGGTCGCAGCATTGTCCAACCAGATGATCGGGCGGCCGTTCACTCGCTGGTTCAGGACGGGAAAATCCCGCCGTACCGCTTCCACGTCGAAAACGGAAAGCGCTGGTGTCGACGTGCGATTCGCGTTCACAAGTCGCAACGGGTCATTGTCCTTCTGATTGCCGAGGAAATAAAATTCCGGTGCTTCACCTACTTCGATGCTGGGAATTGAAGTTCCCGGCGAGGCCATTTTGGCTGCTCCACTGGTGCGGTAAATCGCTCCGTCGAGAAATGGCTCACCGAAAGGGTGCGACTTCCTGGAGCGCGGATCGTGGGCGCCAGAAGGCGTATTCTGGGGCTGATCCGATTCCCGTTCGAGCACTGGATGCACCGGCGGATGAGTCGATGCCGTCGCTAACGGATACCCACGCGACAACTCATTCTCAGCATTTGTGCCGACAGGGATATCGGACGTAATTGGTAAACTTCCAGACGATGTCGAAGGAATTCCTGCAATCGCTGTCGGTATACCCGGCGCAGGCGCAGACAACCCTTCAGCCGACTCGGCCGCTGGAGCGGCGCTCGATCGTTTCGCAAAAAGTTCCTTTGCCAGCCGGGTGATCAGCGCAGTGTCGGACGGGGCGTCGGCCAAAGGTAGCGCGTTGGGTTCAAGCCGTGGGGTAGACATACTCGTGGTAGAAGTTCACCGAAACATTATCGAGGCGGGCGATGGCGTCCTCGGTGAGAATCGCGGCAGAGAAGTACCGTGTCACAAGATGCGAGGCAATTGAGTTTTCATTCGTCCCCATGTAGCGCACCGAAAGCCCCGGCTCCAATTCCCCGGTCACGCCAGCTTTTTGAAGACCCACGACGCCCTGCTGAGCTTCGCCGACACGCAACAGCAAAACGCTCGTCTGGCCGTCCGCGGTGATTGAGAGCTTGTTGGTCGGTACAATTGGGATCCCTCGCCAGGTAATGAACTGTGATCCGAAGATGCTCACCGTGGTAGGCGGCACACCACGGCGCGTGGCTTCGCGGCCGAAAGCGGCGATGGCCTTTGGATGGGCGAGGAAAAAGGCCGGTTTTTTCCAGACCAGCGTGAGCAGTTCGTCAAAGTCGTCCGGGGTCGGCGTGCCTTTGCGAGCATTAATACGCTGTGGCGGCACGACTTCATGCAGCAAGCCAAAATTGGGATGATTGATTAGTTCCCATTCCTCGCGCTCTTTGACCGCCTCGACGACTAATCGCACTTGTTCGCGGAGCTGATCGACAACGTTGCTATAAAGGTCGGTTACACGGGTGTGCGTGCGCAGAACTGTCTGGATCGTGCTCAGGTGATATTCCCTCGGATTCTCTTCGTAATCGACGAATGTTGTCGGCAATTGCGGCTCACCTGTGTCAACGGTCAAAAGGGCGACTTCTTGCTCCGTGCCGTCTTCCTTTTTGAGGACGCGATTGACGCGGTAGACGCCACCGTCTACGTCAACCCAAGGCAATAGTTTGTGGAGCCACCGCGGGGTGATGGCCTGCACCTGCGGAACCGTTAGGGTGGCAGTTGCTAGATTGCGCGCGGCGCTTGCGCTCAAACTCAGTTGTGGTGCGTTGCTGTTAGGATCACTCATGGTCTTACTCTGCTTTCTAGTTATTTGAAAATTCCCGATGCGGTCACCTTCAGCGCCGAAATTCGTGGTATCCGGAAAAATATAACAAGTTCGATACCCCTTTTTTCAACGCCGGGCTTAAGTCCCAAAGCATCTATTCTGATCCTGTTCAGCTTGGCGGATATCTTCGTTCGATGGACGTCCCACCCAGGCAATCCTACACAATGGCCGTTGTCGCGCCCGATGAGCGCCCCGCCGCGGCCGGCGTAACAGGGATTGCCCGCTCCATCGGCGCCGCGGCCTCGGCCCGCCATTGCCGGGGCGTTTCTCGGGAGTGCCAGTTTACTCGGCGCTCCGTTTTTCGTAGCGGGTGGTTTAAAGATTATCTACGACATACTGCTCTACCGAAGCTTTCGGTCCATCAAAGAACAAGAATCTAGCAGACCGCAGCGCTCGTAGATGATTGACTCTCTTCACCGGAACCCTATAAGAATGAAACGATCTAAGTCACAGGTGTTACAAACAGAAACGTTAATGTCATCCTCCGGATCAGGTTCATGGTTGTTCTTGCTCTTCAACTTACCTGCAAAGCAGTCCAGTGATCGTGTCAAGTTTTGGCGGAGGCTTAAGAAGTTCGGCACTCTACAGCTAAAGAGCTCTACCTATGTGCTTCCGGACGAGCCTGTTCACTACGAACGGTTCCAGTGGATAGCCAGGGAGATCGTGGACACCGGCGGCGAGGCTACGCTTGTTCGGGTAAAAGACATTGAGGGCATGCCGTATTCCGCTGTTGTCGCACTTTTTAACGACGCTCGATCACGTGATTACGACGAGCTGGTTGAGCCTTTGAATCTTCTTATCAAAGATTCCAAGACGCGCAAAAAGTCGCCCGGATCCTTCGCTCACCAACTGCAGAAACTTCATCAGCGTTTCCAGGAGATTCGGGACATCGATTATTTTCAATGCTCACGCGGCGACGATCTGCAGAGACTGTTTCAAAAGGCAGAATCCGTTGGACTTCCGGTAAAGCGGCCTAAGCCAAAAGTGCGGCTTAGAATAGAGGATTATCGCAGCAAGCTATGGATCACCCGTCCTCGGCCGGAGATTGATCGCGTAGGTTCGGCCTGGTTAATCCGTAAGTTCATTGATCCCGACGCCAAATTCGTTTTTGCGAATAAACCATCAGCGACGCCCGAGGCTATACCCTACGATATGTTCGAAGTCGAATTCAGTCATCATGGCGACTGCTGCACCTTCGAAACGTTTATCGATCGCTTCGGTATCCGGGACCGAGCGGTGGGCCGACTAGCTGAACTCATTCATGATGCGGATCTGGAAGACGATAAGTTCCATCGCCGGGAAGGATTCGGGGTTGAACAAATCTTCAAAGGCTTCGCAAAGCAGGGCCTGAGCGACGACGAAATCCTCTCGAAAGGTTTCGAATGCATCGACGCCCTTTACGCACAATTCAAAAGATCATGAAAAAGGCATACAGCCCGGAAAGCCTCAATGCGGCTACGCCAGAGATCGCA
Organism: uncultured Verrucomicrobiae bacterium; assembly: GCA_963742335.1. Lineage (GTDB taxonomy): Bacteria > Verrucomicrobiota > Verrucomicrobiia > Chthoniobacterales > JAFAMB01 > JAFAMB01. The sequence continues at coordinate 72,969 of CAVULL010000028.1, read as the reverse complement.
CGGCATCCCAGTTTCGGCGAAGCCTTTCTATTTTGGCTAAAGCTTGGCTTCATCGGCTTTGGCGGGCCTACCGGCCAAATCGCAGTAATGCATACCGAGTTGGTTGAAAAAAAGAAATGGATCAGCGAGGCACGCTTCCTTCACGCACTCAACTACTGCATGCTTCTGCCCGGCCCTGAGGCTCAACAGTTGGCCACCTATGTCGGCTGGCTCCTGCACAAGACTGGGGGTGGCATTGTTGCGGGAGCTTTCTTCGTTATCCCGTCAATCTTTATTCTCTGGGGTTTGAGCTACATTTACGTGACACTCGGGAACCTGCCCTGGATTGCGGCGATCTTTTACGGTCTAAAGCCTGCGGTGCTCGCGATCGTTGCTGCCGCCGTCATCCGTATCGGGAGTCGAGCATTGAAAAACGAAGTGATGTGGACTGTGGCGGCCGCCGCTTTTATCGCAATATTCTTCTTCCGCGTCCCATTCCCCTTAATCATCATCAGTGCCGCGCTGATCGGATTCTTCGGAGGCAAGTGGAAGCGCGATAAATTCCTCGTCATTCGCGGCCACGGAAAAGCAAAGAATGACTCGGTCTTGGATGATACCTCTGCTGTTCCGGAACATGCAAAGCCCTCCTGGAATCGCGCGCTTCGGGTCTGTATTACCTGGATCTTGCTGTGGTGGGCGCCTATTATTTTGATCGGCTTTTGGCTTGGCTCAAATCATACGGTGATTCGAGAAGGGGTCTTTTTCAGCGTCGCTGCAATGGTCACTTTTGGCGGTGCTTATGCGGTTCTCCCCTATGTGGCGCAACAGGCTGTCCAACACTACGGCTGGCTCTCCGCCGGTCAGATGCTCGACGGACTTGGACTCGCAGAGACTACCCCTGGTCCTTTGATCATCGTTACCCAGTTTGTTGGGTTCCTGGGTGCCTGGAACAATCCCGGCCAGTTACCACCAATTCTGTCTGCCACTCTTGGCGCTTTGGTGACGACCTGGGCAACCTTTGTGCCTTGCTTTCTCTGGATCTTTCTGGGTGGACCTTACATTGAAAGATTGCGCGGTAACGAAGGACTGACTACCACTTTGTCCGCGGTTACCGCGGCTGTCGTCGGCGTAGTTCTGAACCTGGCCGTCTGGTTCGGACTCCATGTCATCTTCCCCTCTGCGAACGTCGTAGATTGGTTTACGGTCGTCGTCGGCTTGGCCGCTTTTATCGGCATGACCAGGTGGAAGTGGGACATCATCCCCGTTGTTCTTGGAGCCGGTCTTGTGGGTCTGATATTCAAAATGCTGCTTTACAGGAACGCCTAGAGCTCTACCGGGTGAGTACCCACGCGGAAGGTTTCCAGCGCTGTGATTCTTACGTTTCGGAACGCCGTGGCGTACGAATAATTCGAATATGCCTGAAACCCAACCAAGGTAGGTTCGACCGGTGAAAACCGACCGCGATTTGGATCCGGGTTTGTGTATCGAGTCGTATCAACTCCGTTCAGGTTCACTGTGATGGCGTCGCCCTGTACCTCGATCCGAAGACTTGCTGGGCTACGGCGTCGATGACTGTGTCCATCAAATTCATTACCTGTACTTCCGTGGGACCGCGCCCTACGCTCACAGACGCGCGCGGGATCACAAATTCGTCGTTGTCCGGTGGCTGAAGGGGGACGGTGACCGCCTTGTTTTGAAGATTAGGCAACATTTCGCCGACCGCACGGATGGACACGTCCACTTCGCCAAGGGACGTTTCGGAGAAGATTCGAACGTCGTCCAGATCAGGCACGCTTTGAAAAAGCAGGGCGTCGGACCTTCCACCTCCGGAGCCTGTGGGCAATGCCGAGGCACTGATCTGCATATGGAAGTGTACAGGACTGCCATCAGCGAGATTGGCTCGGCACCGCACCAGCAGAGCAGCCAATTCTTGGCCTTTCAGCGCCAGAGCCGCCGGTAATACGGCAGTGAAGCTCACGTTCTTGCGCAGATGCACCAGAAAATTTGCGCCGATCTGGTTCGCGTTTGGGACCCCGCTAGCACTAAGCAGGCCGAGACGCGCGCTTTCGATTGCCCCCATCGCCAAAACCACCACTAGCCTACGGTTGGGGTTGCCGCTAATCGGGCCTGTCAGGTCGATGAACCCGTTCGCAGTATCGATTCCATCCACCTCCCGGACGGTCGCACCGGTCCCTAGCGTGTAGGTGCGGGTACTTAGGCGTTTGACATGACAGTTCGGCACGATCATGAGCCGCTTGAAGGCGTCGTTGCCTCCGGAATCATTAAATGCCTGCCTGGCCGCGGTGATCCCCAAGGGAACACTACTGAACTTGTTAAACGGGAAGAAACCCGGCCGTGCTTGCGCCTGCACGGCCAACGGGGCGTCCAGCTTGAGGCTGTCCTGGAAACCCGGATAGGGCGGATTGGCCAGTTGCACGCTTAGCCCAGGTGTCACATCTTCGGGGCTTCCGCGGCGACCAACCGCCGAAATAAAGCGATTGGCCGCCCAAGCAGTAGGCGAGAACGCCGAAACGCTCGGTCGAATTCCAGGGCAATCCCCAAACCTCGAAGAAAGGTTGTTTCTCGCTGCCAAGGGCGATCAACTCCTGACGAGTTGCGGGCAACGTGCTGCCCGGAGGAACAGGGTTGGGGCACCGGGATTGGACAACCCAAGGCTTGGTATGTCCTGCACGTGCTCAGGCAGGGTGAACGAGCCCGCTTCCAGAACCAGGACACGATAATGAGGATGAATCACCCCGAAGCCTGACGAGCTACACCGAGATCGGTGGTCCGTCATCGCGGAGATTGCGTGATTTGGTAAACGAGGACTTCTGCCGCTTGAGATCCACGGTGTGGTACGGCCACAAATACTCTATCAAGATTAGGATTGAATAACCCGGTACGGGCTCCTGAAGCTGTGTTGGTTCTTCCTGCGTGCTCATAGTGATTTGGATCACTCATTCGAAAAACGTCCACCGCACCCTCGCCGCCGATCACGTAGACGAATCGGCGAGTGGAATCGAAATACACATCATCCGTGTCACCCACGACCGGCATTTTGGCGACGACCTGTCCTGAATCCGTATTGAGAACCACGAGCCGAGCAGGCAGACGGCAGCCCACGAAAAGTCTTTTGTCCTCTTCATCCAAGGCCATGGGGTAATTCGCAAACGCCCGGTCCAGACCCCACTTGGCGATAACCGTGTGCTTCGTTCGGTCGGCAATTGCAACCGCAAATTCTTTCGGCACATTTACGAATATCCGTGAATCGCCTTCTTCAAGTTGAAACGATTCAGGATGCGAGCTCAGGGGAATTGTCCCAATTTTTTGTCCACTCGCATCGACAAGACCTAGTCCGCCATCCCCGAAACCAACCAAGATTTGCGCGGAGCGCCCATCGTAGCGCACGTTATCGGCATCACCACCAAATTCGAGAGTCTCGCGAAGCTTTAAACTGTTTCCGTCGTAGATCCGGAGTGTTCCATCTCCTCCGCTGGCAACATATAGCTCACTGTTTTGCGAGGAGTAAGCTACTCCCTGCGGCTCAGTCAGTCCCTTAATTTCTGCGGACCGTTTGCTCTTTCTAATATCGAGCACTTCCACAGTCCCGTTCTCCAGAGCAGCGACAAAAAGTCGCTGCCCGGGAACATCTGCGCAGAAATGATCGATACGCCCTTCGACATCAGGTAATGGGATCTCTTTTTCCAGGTGCAGTGGAGACGTCTTTTGCGCATAGACTGAGCTAAGAGCAACGCTCGTTGCCGCTAACAATCCTAAAAAAGAGGAGGCCCAACGGAGAGGCCAAACGCTTGTCCGTAGACCCAAAAGGCCTTTTGGGGTTTTGGGAATTTGGAGCAAACGACACCCCCACCGAAAGTACCGCTGCCGCTCGAGTCCCAGAGCTGCCATGACACTCATGACGATATTGTCGTTGATGGTGTTACACGCGCAATAGTTATATCACGTTTCATGCCGCCACGCGTCACGACCGCACCCTCCTTCATCGGATCAAGGCTGCCCTTTTCCGTCATTAAAACCCTTGAGGCTTTCCGCTGGGATTGACTAACATTCCGCAAACATCCGTTATGTAATTCAATAATCTCCCTATCGCTCATCTAGGTAATCCTGGCCTGCAACGATGGGTCGAAGTTCGCCAAAATCGGTGAAGGGAAGACGCGCGCCGTTTAGTAAGTTAACCGGATTTCAGAACAAGTCGGCATTTGATTAAGTACCCACTATTACTGAGAAAATGGCAGTTGAAAGGTAGTCGATTGCGAGAATTAACTCCTCCAATGACCTCGGCAAGGCTCAAGAGGTTAAAAGAGCTTCCGTTAGCTAGGCAAAAAAATGCAAGAGACGCCGCCTTTCCCGAGAGACCTGCAAAACATAATGGTGCTGAGCGAACTACAGCGATACAAGAGCGGGCGCGGTCCCGGCCGGGAGTCTAACTCAGCGCTAGCTTCAATTGCACGGGCTGGTCACCCTTCACGTAAAGAATCTTGTCGGGACCAGGCCCGACCACTCCGACCACCAGAAAGGCGACCGCCTGTGGTTTAGCCGTCCAGTCTTCAGCAGGCGTTCTCAGGAGCGAGGTGCCCTTTTCGTAAGCGAAGTAATAAACTAGCTTTCCATCCTTAAGCCTGATTTTCACTTTGGCACCCTCGCCTGACGGCGCCGGGCGAACCACCTCTACATCAAGAGGATTAACCAACTTTTCGAGATCACCCTTCATGGCCTCTGAATGCCAAGCGTTGCCCTTTTCTTGCGCTCCTTTCGCTAGTACGATCACAGCTTTCCGCTGACCAGTCGAACTGACCTCGCAAAAGCGTTCAGCCACGACGCCGCATTGCGCTATTGTTTCCCAATCATGAAAGTGGCCCAACGCGCACATCGTCGGGCTCCAAAGCACTAATCCGACGCACGGATTCATCCCCATAGTGAACATGTTGGAGACTTCTGCCATCATGCTTCCCAGAACAACGACAACCTCGTTTTGGCGGACCTCGATTGCTGTGGGCATAAGCCATTTCAGATTTCAACGATCACCCACTCCAGTCCTCCGGCACCTCGTCACTATTACGGTCGAAGTCGAGTAGAACCATGTTGAGGGCATGCTCCCGAATGACCGCTTTGAGCGTGGTCACTCCTTGGAATCCGCTAAGATCCAGCGGGTCGAGCCATTGCTTCGCGAGATTGCCTTTCTTGCCGCGCTTGGCAAAGCAAATATCCAGGGCGAGACAGCATCCGGTACAAGTACCCTGGCTCGAGCCGAAGACCATTCCCCATTCGCGAGCTCGGGAGACGAACTTCCGCTCCATGTATCGGATGAGTTCGAGACGACACTTACCCTCAGGGTCGCCACGGCTCTTTTCCAACTGATCAGCCAACCGCTTCGCCGCGGCATTCGCAGCAAGATAACCCGTCGCCCATTTGATGAACAGATAACGAAGTATCCGCGATTCGCCGTGAAATCCGGTGGTGCTAGGCGCTTTCCTGAAGATGTGCTCGTTAAGCACGACTTCGGTCGACCCCAATTGCTCCGCTAGATCCTTGATCAGACTCGCCTTCTCTTTGACCTCGCTGCCAAAAAACGCTTGCATCATCGGCTGGAAGATCCCGCTCCAGGCGAGTTCGATCTTGGTATTACTTTTCTCGATGGTCTCCTTGCTGCGAGCCTCACCGCCCTTCGTAACTGTCTGATTCACCTGGGTCGACAGCACGCATTGCTTGCTCCACCAAGCGTCGATCCGCTCCTTCAACGGAAGCTCCGTTTTGAGCAGCAGTTCTTGCAAAACCTTCAACTTTGCTTTCAGCAACTCTGCGTTGATGCCTTCGAAGGTCAGATTCCCCTGCGATGTCATCAGCATCATGCCGTTGCGCAGGCACAGCGTCGTCGTGTTCTCCGAGGTGCCTGGATGGATGGCAAAAGCAAGGATTTCCAGAATATCGGTAAATCCATGCTCGCAGCGGGCCAACTTGGCGTTGCCCTTTGCCGAGTCCAAACTCATCCCGCGTCCGTATCAGCTTGGATATTGGTTTCCAATCCTTTTCTGCTGATGCGCAGCACAAAATCAGCCCCAACCACCTGGTCCTGGTGAGGTTTTGATCTGGGTGGAGTTCACACCCGTCAACCACATCGGCCTGCTTGCTTCTCATCCGAGGCACGTTTCACTATCAGCCCGCTCTTCCCGCTCTCGTTGGGAACGTGGCGGAAGAACTGCATTATTCCGGCGACGAAAACGATTCGGCCACAATGGATGTGTGGCCGCACAAACAAGTGATCGCGATCCGTTCGCGTCTTGCAATCCCGAAAGTTTTTCAGTCTGGGGAACTGGGCCCACCTGGATTCGAACCAGGGACCAAGGGATTATGAGTCCCCTGCTCTAACCGCTGAGCTATAGGCCCGTAAAAGGTTGATTTACAGCAGATTACGGATTGTAAATAATGACGTAAAGTTTGCGCTTTCCATACCATTTTCCATACTCAGACCAAATTATTGACGCCTCTATGCAAAACTGGGGAAAAACTAAGGTTCAGTGTCTCGTTCGAAAAACGCATTCCGGGATTTATTATGCGCGGGCCAGGGTCAACGGCAAGCTTGTTTGTGAAAGGCGTGAGTTACGACGTTGTGACATCTTTGGGGAACGAGAAATATATGAAAGACATGCTCACCGACTGGAAAGTCATCGGCGTTTTTACTCTCCTCGTGGCAGGCTTTTGCAGCTGCGCAAGCACCGAAGTGCAGAAGTCGAGTGCCGAAAAAGAGCGGGAGGCTTGGTACAGCAATTACGTCGGTAATACCGAGAAGGAATGGAGCACGCACTTCTAAGATCTTGCCGTCGCGGTTAAAATCAATGTTCCAAGCGTTACGGCAATGCAGGAACCACATGACCAACATCCGCAGACACACTTTGAACCCTAAGCCCGGTGACGTAATCGCCCAATGATGAGCGTGGATACCGATGTCGATCAGAATCATCGAACCACCAAAGCGGAGCGGCTCAAGCCGCCAACCAGGCGGCATGTCCTCGCAGGCCAGACAGCCCTGTACAGATTGAAGATGCACCTGGCGGACAGCGCCGATCACTCCAACCTTTAATAACCGTCCAGGTTCGCGGCAGCGCGATAAACCTGGCCGATCACGGGGCCGAGTCCCCCGCCAATGACCCCCAGTCGAAGACGGCCGCCGACAGCTTCGATGATCATATTTCCTTTTCCTCCTCCTGCCGGGCGGACGATTTATCGAGCGAAATGGGTGCGCAAAGCTTGCAACCCCAGTGCGCTGATGAGGAATACGCCAGTCACGACATATTGCCAATAGGCTGCTACATTCAGGATGTTCAGTGCACTGTTGATTACGGCAAAGAACAGAGCCCCTGTGAAGGAGCCAAAAAAGCATCCCTTCCCCTCCTTTCAGGCTCGTCCCTCCGATTACTACCACCGCGATGACGGTTAGCTCGTAACCGGTAGCCATTACGGCACTCGCAGAGAATAGTTCTGCCGTGAGAAAAATGCCCGCCAGAGCGGTGCAACAGCCAACAATGGCGAAGGCAGTTATCCTGATCAGGTCAACCGGGAGACCGGCTCTTCGTGCCGCGATCTCATTACTTCCAACTGCGCGGAGGCAGCGGCCGAAAACGCTCCACTTTAGAATTACATAACCTATTAGATATGTTCCTACCATTACTAGGAAGGGCATTGGTAGAAACCCCAGAACCACTCCTGTGCCCAAAATGGTAAAATTTTCGTCCGTGACAGTTAGAACGCGGCTGCTTGAGTAAAAATAAATGCCAGGGCCAGGTAAATATTCATCATTCCCAGCGTCGCAATGAAAGCGGGAATCTTCAGTTTGGTCACCGCGAGCCCATTCAGACCGCCCAACACGAGCCCTAGAATCAAGCCAGCTACCAGCGTTAGTAATACTCCAAAGGAAGGCAGCATCCGACAGATCAGAACCCCGCAAAGTCCGAGTAAACCAGCGACCGACAAGTCAAAAGCGCCGCCGACAATCAGAACGGTCATGCCCGCCGCACCAATCCCAGCAAACGACGCCTGAAGAAGAATATTTTCCAGATTCGCCTCGGTACGGAAATAAGGGTTAACCACCGCAAGGATTATGACCGTAACCACGAGCAGCGACTGAGTAAGGCTCTTACCCCGGGGAACTCCTTTGATATCCCGGTCAGAGAAAGGACGGCTGCCTGTTGAGATGTCCGGGCGCCTAGATCCCGATTCAAATGTTCTAACATGTATTGGGCCGCCAGTTTGTCCCCGTCTTCATTGCTTGATACGATATACGCATCGTATTTGCCGGCAACTCCTACGTCCCCGATCGCGACCGGTATCTTCGCCTGATGTGCCTTCTCGATGACTGCCGGCAAAGCAGCCGGCTCAATCGGAGAATGACGAAAGGGGGTAATCCTGCGGGCGGGAAAGAAAAAGAGCGAAGGCCGCTCACATTGAGCTCGCTTCGCTCTTTCTTTTTGCGCTTTCTCTTCAGAGAGAGTTCGTGACGCGTTTTAGGAATTCGCTCCGAACACATCCGCCAGATCACATCCGCTCACGCGCCAATCGGGGGTAGCGTATTGTTTGCCCCAAGCTCCGGGTGTGTCTTTGGCGTTAAAGTAAATCAGCGCCTCAACCAGAGGAAAGTTTGCCAAATCCCGCTTTGCCTCTGAGAGCCAGCCCAGCTGGTAGTCTTTGGTGCCAGTAACCCCGCATTCGACGATGACGATCGGCTTATTGTACTTGGCTATTCGGAGATATTTTTCTTTCAATAGATCATGGAAGGATCGCGTGGCTTGGTGTTGATAATCCTGATCAAACGCGGGAAACTCAAAAACAGAGATTCCGACATAATCCACATACTCTTCTCCAGGCCAATAGCGCTCCAGGCCCTTGTCGCCTACCGGCGACCAAACAAAAGCAATGTTATTGGCACTGAGCCGGGCTCTTGTGACAAAGTGTTTATAGGCTTGCCCGTAAAGGCGTGCGTTTCGCTGCGCCCAGGGATAGCGGCCGGTCACATTCTCCATCTCGTGACCCCAGTTGAGGAGGACAGGACTCCCAAAGGCCTTGATTTCCAGAGCAATGGCTTGAATTCTCTGGTCATACTTGCCCGCCGCGACATCGCCCAGCAAAGCCGGCGCAGCCGGGGTGATTGCTTGATCGGGCCATGGCTCAAGGGTGACAAGTGGTCGCTGGCCGCTCGCCTGGATAGCCTCTAGCTGGCGCAATAGATCTCCGGGCACATAGTTAGCCCAGGAGATAAAGACGTGTATAAAGCTCAATTGCTCTTCCCGCGGGCAGTGCATCTCGGGATCATAGACACCGAAGCTAGGGGGCCGCACTATTCCCTGCGGAACGGCAGTAGGAGTAACTGTAAGCACCGCAAGGAGCGGTGCGGAGGTGAGAAGCAAAATGGATTTCATTAAGATTTCCCTTTAGCGGCCGCCGATCCTTTGGCGGCAACTTGTTCTTTGATGGCTTTTTGTTCCAATTTGAATTGATCAAGAGTGCGAATCTGCCAGCCAAGGTCTTTGGCATTTTCGACTAGCGCGCTCGGCCCATTTGCCTCGAACATAATCCAATGCTTACCAGGCTCTTGGCCAAGTTTCTTGTGAAGGTATTTTCCGCTCCATCCCGTCTTTAGGACGATCGTCCGGTAAAAGGTGTCATCCCAGACCCGTCCCTTATCGACGTTCTGTTCCCATAGTTTAGCCCTTAGTTCAGACGGCAGCTCCTTCTTGGCAGTATTGTCAAAATAGATGATGTCGACGACCCTACCTTCCGCAGAGACAATCGCGTAGATGTAGAGGTTATCGGCAATAAACTCGTAAGCTTGCTGGTCAGGGGAGCTCCAAGCAGTCTCGCTCTTGACTTCTTTGCCGTACGCTGCCCGGCACTGTTCAAGAGTATAGCCAATGCGGGCGTGCGCCTGGCCGATCATTGCGGCGGCCAATAGTGTGGTTAGATATAGGTGTTTCATGTGTCCTTGTTTCTAGAGTAACTTCATTTTGAGGGTTAAAATGGCAGGGGGCGCCCCGAGTTGCGGCGCGGGTTCTCAAGCTTGTGGCAAGCCAGGATTGTCACGAGCACCCCAAGGTAGGTTAAGATGTTAAAAAGGCTGAGATAGAAATAGCCGCTCGTATAGGGGCTGTTTGGGTGGAGTATCGTCACAAAAAAAGACCCAGCAACGATCAGGATATAGGGCATGAGCATCGGCAAGTGGATGATTGGCCTGTCGGCATTTCCTTTTGGAGTAATTTTCCATTCAAGCGTCGCCTTGTTGAGGGTGCACCGGACGGCATCGAAAACGGCAGAGACCACCCAGGGCCAGCGCGCTAATTGGAACAGGATCACTTCCCAGCTCAAGATTTTGGCATTTGAGGGCCTTAGAAGCCCTTGTTTCTTGATAAAAAGGATAACCAGGAGCGAGGTCACAGTGGGCAACGAACTCCAGAACAAAAATTCCCCGTAGCCCACATGCGCAAAGGAGACGCCGAAAACTAGGGCTAAGAGGGGCAACAGATAGGTGCTTAAGAGGATCCCTCCAAAGAAAAAATACCACAGCTGCCCAAAGAGAAACTGGAACTTGAGACTAAATGGCATTTTGCCCAGATACTTCGGAGTAACGCCCAAAAAAATCATCACCAGCGAACGGGCCCATTGAAACTCCTGGACCATACCGTCGGTAAACGTCGCCGGACCATCCCCATTGGCGATAGCATCAATCGAGTGGATCCCGCGCCAACCGTGGGCGCACAGTAAGAGCGAGGTGCTGTGATCTTCAGCCAGTTCAGGGCCAAGACCGCCGCTTTCCCGCAAGGCGGCCGTGCGCACGGCGTAGTGGCTCCCAATACACATCGGAGACCAACCTTTATTATTGTAGCCGGCCTGGAGCGTGCCGTGAATATGGCTTTCTAAGAAAAGCCGCCCGCGCGCAGTCCAGCTATTGGCAGCGTTGACATCACAAATACTAGGCGCAGAGACGTAGCCAACCTTTGGGTCGTGAAACCCTGCCAGCATTGCTTTTAAGTAGCCTGGCCCTGGAATATGATCGGCGTCTAGCTGCGAGACAAAATCGTAGTTCTCGTAGCCGTACTTATCGTAGAAGTAGGCGAGATTGCCTTCCTTGCACCGCTTGCGACGCGGCCAGGTATCGTTATGATACCCTGCCACTCCTTTGCGGCAGGAAACAAAGATTCCATGATCCTTGCACCACTTGAGCGTTTCAGGGCTAGGGTCTTCGTCGGCCAGCCAGGTGTCGTGCGCCGGTTCCTGGGCTTTCATGGCCAACAAGGTTTGCTGCACTCGAGCAAAAGGCTCTGAAGGGGTCTTTGTCGTAATCATGGCGACCCGCCAGGACGCAGGAATTTCTAGGTCCGGATTCGGCTTTTTCATCCGGCAGATGAAATAAAAAAAGTAGCCTGGCATCAAAAGACCCCAGGCCAGAATAAAGCTATTGAAGGCAAATCGCAGTGGCCCTGTAAAGTGAGCCGGATGTAACCACCAGATCGAAAAGGCGATTGAGGCGACTAGCCAAAGGGCGACGAGGAGATAGAGTTGGGCGGACTCCGGCTTATCGAGTACCCTTACCAGGTATTCGTGGCGAACTTCCGGCTGCGCTTTTCTTAAATCCTTCATTTTTTTGTTTTTCGGCCTCACCCCAGCGTTCGCGGGATTTGGTCCGCCAACGCCTTACGATCAGGCATATCGTATACGATCATATTGTTCGTATGCGGAACTAAATCGGCCGAGCAGGCCAGAACTTTAACGAAACGTATGCGATTCCGCCCAATCGTATACGAATTCATTGACTACTGAGAAATCGAATGAGAACCTCTAAAGTCATGCAAGGATCTGCCGAACATGAGGGGGTGAATCACCGGGTTGAAGGGGAGAAGGCGCCTGTTTTAGTCGCTAAAAAGATCCGGGACGCCATTCTCGATGAAACCTTTAAGCCTGGGGACCGGCTGACGGAGCCTGAAGTTGGGAAAATGTTCGAAGTTAGCAGGTCGCCGGTTCGTGAAGCGCTCTTTGTCTTAGAGCAAGAGGGCACCGTCGTGATCGAGCCTTTTAAAGGGGCGATCATAAAGCCTCTCTCGCCGGAGGAGGCCTCCGATATCGCCGACCTCCGCTTGGCCCTGATTACTTTGGCAGCCGAACCGGCTTATCGCCATCTTTCACCGGCGGACTTCGATCATGCCTACGGACTGGCTAAAAAGGGTACTCGCTGCAATAGCGCCCAGGAACACTTCACCTACAACCGCCAGTTCTGGGACGTCATCTTCGAAAAAACGCAGCGGCCCGTTCTTTGGGAAGTCTTCAGGCAACTGGATGACCGATCGACCCGTTACAGTCCAGTGTTAGTGAAGCTTTTCCCAAATCCGGCAGCCAGGCCGCGAGTACGCGAGACCTTTATTGAACTGTTGCAAAAAGGCAAGGTGGACGAAGCGCTCAGGCTATTCAAAAAGGCTTATCTGGAAATAACTCGGCAGGTAATTGAGCACCTGCGCACGAAATGAAGCTGCCAGAAAGTTGCGGTGCCGTGCAATTGCGGCCGCGGCTGCGGCAATGATCGTCATGTGGTTTTGGGCTCAAGAAGAGGCGCGAATTCCAGAGAGTCGAGGCGGTGCTGCGGATACCCTCCCCTCTCAAGGCTGAGATCCCTTTGGCCGAACCAGACTCGCGTTGCGCTGGACTGCCGGCGAAGATCACATCGGCGAAGCCTTCAATTTCGCGCCGGATCGTCTGCTCCGCGGCCTGCCGCACGATGCTGTCGCGATGCCCTTTATTAGTGGAATGCACTCGCGGCCCTGAAAATTGAGACGCCCAGTGAATGGATGCCGAGGCTCAGATCGCCTCGACTGTGGCGGGCCTAAGGCTTGGGGCTGGGACTTGTGACCGAAGTTGGGGGCACGTAACAGTTGATGACAGCCGTCGTGATTGCTCCCGGATCAGGCGGTATCTTGGCCACCACAAAATTGCAGAACGCAAAAAGCGGCTGGGTTGCTTCCGGTGGCGTCGCCGCTGTCCACATTACTGTATTGTCGAGCGAGAAAGTGATAAAATCCGCCTTGATCAGACAACCAAAAACGTGCACTCCCTGATTTACTCCTCTGAGCGTGGGATGGAGCAAGCTGAGTAATTCCTGCCCCTCTGGACTCAACACTTTAATGTGCTGACGGATAGCAGTCATAGGTCCAGCGTCCAAAACGCCCAGCTCCGCCGAATCAGTGGTGCGCGTTTTATCTATCGAGCCGCTCAACCAGATGTCTGGCCAGTAACCCCAGTTATTCGTATTGAGTACAACCTCCCAATACCCAAGCGCCTGCGTGAAGCCTTGACCAGCGGAATTGAGGCTGCAAAAATATCCGCTCGTCCAGCTCCCATTTACGTTGGTAGGGCCATAGAAATTGCCCGTATAGACCAGGGTATAACCAGGAGGCGCGCCATGCGCGCACAGTGTTAAGAGGAAAAAAACAAGGATCTGCAATTGTTTCCATCCTATTTTTAAGAAGTTAATAACAGTCATCATGGATTGAACATGCTTATGAGCCGTACTTACCTGAATCCACAAATTTAATTTCAAACGATTCGAGCCTCCGGTGTTCAGAAATTCAACTCTGGGGGTGATTCCATTAATATTTAAGCCTGATCTGACTTGAGATATCCTGGTTTCACAACCTTCGCCGTCGGCATAACATTCTTCGCAGAGCGGTCGGAACAGATCTGCCGGCATCGCTCGGGATTGGTGGTTTGAGCCCTTCCTGGGCGAGCAGGGTCCTCAGAAAACCACTTGGAGAAGGGACACGGACAAAAGCCAGATCTTGCCCGAACGTTTCAGAATCTCTCGGTTCGGTCACAAAGCTGTCGAAATGCGCTAGCGGTTCTTCCATAAGCGCCGATGCGCGCCGATCCGGCACTATTCCCGAGGTACTTCGAATGTTGGTTCTTCGGCTCCCCGCCAATCCCGCTAGCGGATGCACTCAATGATGGGCGGCCCGCATTTCGCCCTGCTCGCGGCCTTCTTCTTTGGCGTCACCCATAACATCAGCCAACGCGTTCTAATCTAAAATAACCGGTTCACCCGTATAGTTCAGCTTATTATTTTGATGCAATCCATTGATAAACAATGACTTATGCAGAGAAATGAACAGCGATAGCCGACCAGAACGCGGGTTGAACGAAGCCGCTACGCGGAGTTCATGAGTGGCGGGCGTGAGCGGTGAAGTCGTGGTCGGCATAATGGCCGACCTATGACACCCTTACGAGCCAAATACATCCGGGACCTGGTATTGTCAGTGATTTGGGAAATTGTTTTGCGTGATTTTTGGTGCGATATTTTGCGTGTTTCTCACGCCAAACCGATCACGAACGTGTCGCGCACTCTCTGAACAACAGTGTCGTCGAAGTTGCGGAAAGCGACTATATCCTTAAAGACTTCCATTTTGTTGATGGCGAGTCTTTACCAGAACTAAAACTCCATTATCGAACGATCGGCCAGCCCACGAGCAATCCATCCAGCGGGGAGGTGAAGAATGCGGTCCTCTTAATTCACGGCACTACCGGTACGGGAAAAGAGTTCCTCGCCAAAGGCTTTCGAGATGCGATGTTCGAACCCGGACAACCGCTGGACGCGGCCAAGTACTACCTCATCCTACCCGACGCTATTGGACTTGGCGGTTCGAGTAAGCCCAGTGATGGGTTGCATGATCGCTTCCCCCGCTATGGCTACAAAGATATGGTCGCAGCGGAAGAACGACTGGTCACCGAGGGTCTCGGCATCAAACATCTGCGGTTAGTCTTTGGTATCAGTATGGGCGGGATGCACGCCTGGCTTTGGGGAGAACAATACCCGGCTTTAGTGGACGCAATCATCCCGGTGGCTTGCCAGCCGGACAAAATTGCGGGTCGGAATCTGCTTTGGCGCCGAATCATTACAACGGCGGTTCGGTCGGACCCTGAATGGAACGGCGGCGATTACCATCGACCCCCTTCATCGCTGGCGCGCGTCTATCCAATCTTGAAACTAATGACCAGCAACGCGGCTCAGCTTCAGCAAGAGCTTGGCGGCCTTGAGCAGGTAAATGCTTGGCTCGAAAGCATCGCCGAGTTCTGTCGGAGCGGCCAAATCGACGCTAACGACCTGGTGCACCGCTTCGAAGCAAGCGCTGATTACGACCCAGCTCCAGGTCTTGAAAAAATCCAGGCGTCGGTTCTCGCGATCAACTTCGCGGACGACGAATTAAACCCTCCAGAACTCGGGATCGTCGATCGTGCTAAGCAACGCGTCCGAAACGGGCAGTTCGTCCTCATTCCTGCTAGCAGTCAGACCGAGGGCCACATGACCCTTCGTAAGGCGTTCATCTACGCACCGTTCGTCGCTGATTTCCTAGCCAAACTTCCAATGGCCCCTTTAGGTGTAGCGAGATGAGAACATCAACGGAAAACCTTCTCAGCAAAGGACGCGCTACGGGTGCCTCGTCGAGACGCTCCGTCGTGCGATCGAGGATACATGTCCTTCAGCGTGAGATACACATTTGGCATCCTCAAATGAGGGTAAACTTTTTTAGGGTTTCCGGTTCGCCGGAAAAGGCCTTGCTCGACGAGATGCGCCGAGATCGCTTTCGAAGCGGCAGGTCTCGCGTGCAATTCTCTAAGTCGACCAAGCCAACAGCCTTGAATCGTTATCCTGGCCGATTCCAGCCCCGCCCCTGATCGCCGAAGCCCACGCAACCCTCTTCGGTGACCGCAATCGTATCCTCGAGCTTGATGAAGCCGCGCTTAGGATGCGCCATCGTGGTCTCGATGGAGAGGACCATGTCGGCCTCCAGCGGCCGGGTCGCGTCATAGCCCTCATAAGCCCCAGGCTTGTAGTCGGTCAAGCGCGGCGCTTCATGACTGACGAGGCCCATGCCATGCGCCACAAAATCCAGATATACCCGGTGGGACGAGGCGTCCACAAGCTCATGGGCCGCCGCGAAAATCTCAGCCCCTGCAGCGCCGCGGCGGATCGGGCGGCGCGCCCGCTGTTGGATCTCCTCGATCACACCGAGAAGGTCCACAAGCTCGGCATCTGGCTCACCGAGAATCCCCATCCGGCACAAATCGCCGATATAGCCCTTGTAATTTCCCCCGGAATCGAGGGAAAAGATGTCGCCGGATTCGAGGCGCTGGTCGGAGGGCGCCCGATTGAAGCTCTTGCCGGCCGACATCAGGCAGTATTCGAAGGTCAGGCCCCGCTCGACCTCCTCGCGCCGCAGTCGGTCGACGAGCTCATGTTTCGTTTGGCCCGGCGCACACCCGTTGAACACGGCGAGCATCGAGGCCAGAACACGCTCGGAGGCCTCCCGCAACAGCGTGAGTTCGGCTTTCGTCTTTCGCGCACGTAGCCGCTCCAGCGGAAAATAGGCGTCGACGATCTGGCAATTGTTTAGCCCGTCCTGGAGCAACTTGGCGGCGTCCCAGGGCAGGAAGGACGCCTCGACGCCGACCTTGCCGATCGGCCCGGGCAGACCCCTGATATGCTCGACGGCCCGCTGGATCGCGCTGGTGCTGTTGCGTGAGGTCGTCTCGACGACCCGAGGCCAGAACTTGCCGAGTTGCTTCTCATGGCTTTCGAGATGGTATCCGATATATGCCGAGTTGTCGGGGTGGCCCTTCTGATAGACCACGACCGGCAGATAGCGGCTCACCCCGATCGCATCCATGTAGTCGAAGAAGAAGAACGATAGCCGCCAAGCAGATACTGCACATTGTGCTTGGAGGTCGCGACGAGGACATCGATGCCCTCGTCTTCGAGCAGGGTGTCGAATCGTGCCGTGTCGAAGGGCGCAGGCTTTACTTGATCAAGTTGAGCTTCGTTCATGTAGTCTCTCCTGCTGCTGGGGGTCACTTCAAGCTTACACTTCGGATGAGTGCTGGCCGGCCCCTAAAAACGGCTTCGATTCTGGCCTTAATATTTACATTCTGCAATGATTTCAGGAGAGAGTTTCGGATATCGTGAAACCCATCAAGTCATCTTCTACAGTTCAAAAAGTTAAGTTGTTGAACTGTAGAAGATGGATAAAGAGCAAGCCAAGAAACGGCATGACCACCGAGAATCTCCCGCTCTCCAAATATGAGCGAGGATTGCAACAGCCTGGTGCAGCGCATGCAGGAGGCCTGACGGAAATGAATATTCAGATCCATTGGGTCCGATAACATCAGCCAGCGCCTTCCTAATAATAAAACAGCCGCTGACCAAATAAGTTCAGCGGCTAATCCCCCACTCCACCCTATCCCACCCTGCTCGCTCGCGAACCAATTTTAGATAAAGAGTAGTCGTGCAGCTATCATCGCAGGAGGATTATTCCGCATGAGGACATCTTTTTCTTTTTACTTTCTCCGCCTGACTTGGCCTTCATCGCCTTCATCATAAGTTCGAGCGAGACCCAGTCATCGGTGGTCCTGCTCAGGTCACTGGCGCGGGGTTGAACACCACCAGAGCGTTGTGCAGCCTCCAGTGTTCGGCCCAGGTCTTCTTGCGGCCACTAGCGACATCCAGCATCAAACGAAAGAGTTCCCAGCCCACCTCCTCGATGGAAGCCGATCCGTCGGCGATCGTGCCTGCATTGACATCCATCAGGTCATGCCAGCGCCGCGCCAAGTCACTCCGCGTGGCCACCTTGATTACCGGCACCTGGGCGAGCCCGTAGGGCGTGCCGCGCCCGGTGGTGAACACATGCAGGTTCATGCCCGCGGCCAACTGCAGGGTGCCGCAGATGAAGTCGCTGGCAGGCGTGGCCGCAAAGACCAGCCCCTTCTGCCTCAGCTTCTGGCCCGGCGCGAGCACCCCGGAGATAGGCACCGAGCCTGACTTGACGATCGAACCCATCGCCTTCTCGACGATGTTGGACAAGCCGCCCTTCTTGTTGCCTGGCGTGGTGTTGGCGCTGCGATCGACGCTACCGCGCGCCAGGTACGCGTCGTACCAAGCCATCTCGCGGATCATCGCCTCGGCCACTTCCGGCGTCGTCGCGCGCGAAGTGAGCTGATCGATCCCGTCTCTGACCTCGGTCACTTCGGAGAACATCACGGTGGCGCCGGCCCGCACGAGTAGGTCCGTACAGAAGCCGACGGCCGGGTTGGCGGTGACGCCCGAGAACGCATCGCTGCCGCCACACTGCAGGCCAACCACCAGCTCGCTTGCCGGCACCGTTTCGCGCACACGCGCGTTCAGGCGCTCGAGGTGCAGCTTCGCGGTCGCCGTGATCGAGTCGACCATCGACATGAAACCGACGTGGCCCTCATGCTGCAGGCAGACGACGTCGAGCCCCGGGTCTGCATTTGCACCGACATCGGCCACGCTGCGTTCGTCGGTGATCGCGATGGTTCCCGGCGGCATCAGCCGCTCGGGTTGCAGTTTTTCGCATCCGAGGCTGACCACCATCACCTCGCCGCCGAAGTTCGGGTTCAGGCTGATGTTGCGCAGCGTGCGGATCGGACGGCAGGTTGTCGAGCTCGCGTCCGGCAGGCATCTGCAGCAACCGTTCATGCACCCAGCTGCCGGCCGGAATGTCCTTCAGCGCGTAACCGATCTTCAAGGAGTTTCCCCGCCTAGTCGGTCTGACCCATGTCAAAACCTTACCATACTACCGGGAAAATCGAAAGATGGCACCGGAGCCTTCCGCCGCGGCGGATCTCAGGCCAGGCTGTCCGCTTTGCCAGCAGGATGGCACTCGACTGATCGAGCGTTTCGTTAACCATTACAACAGCGTGCGGCTGCACTCGGCCATCGGCTATGTTACCCCGGCTGGTCGGCTCGCCGACCGCCACCTCGAGATCTTTGCCGAGCGAGATCGCAAACTCGAACTCGCTCGTCAAAACCGACGTCAAAACCGAAAAACTAAACGACAATCCCTAACCAATACTATTGCTTCGATTAGCTAACGACACGACGCCAATTTTCCATTTCACGCTGAACCAAGACACGGGTCTTTTTGCCCCCTTGCTATAAAGTAATGATTTCCGAGATACCCTGAAACGTGGTTCTAAATCTCTTGTGCGCAAGACCGACAGAAATATAAGTTGTCTTCACTGTGCTATGATGCTGTCGGGCCGCCGCTGTCTGTTCAAACCTGAAGCCAACCTTTCTTATTTAGCATTGCGTTCAACGCGATCTACATTGCCGCCCTATCCTTGCCGAGCATCAACGTGGCGGGCAGGAAAGGCACCAGGAGTAATACTATCGCCGTCGTGCCCGCATTAAGGAATACGAGACTGCCAAATGGCAGGGGAAGCGTTGTGGCGAAAATGCCGAAAACGATAACGAGACCTAGGTGGAACAGGTTGCGAACCTCGACTTTTGTCGGCAGGTTCTGGGAGGAAGTGGTCTCGGACATGTCCGCTTCAGATGTATCCTGAGCACGAAGATAATCCAAGCAGTCAGCTACCGATCAACATTCCCGCTCCAAAAAAAGCCGATTTGCCAGCAATTCGTTTAATATATAATTACCTGCTGTCAAAGAACTTACGAAAAAAAGATTATCGTCATGACGCCCAGCAAAAGACGCTGACACTGCAAGCCGAAGTGTTTATTCGCCGCTTTCTCTTACACGTCCTGCCCGTGGGCTTTCAGCGCATCCGCTACTACGGCTTTCTGGCCAACCGGTACTAAGCGTCACGCCAAGCGCCCTGTGTTGATCTATTGACCCGAAGTTGAAGCAGCACGCTGACTCATCCAATTTCCGAAACATTCCAGCCCAGATCGGCGATATCGTTTGCCATATTCCAAATGAGACGCAAAAATGCGGAGAAGAGTATAGGTGCTGACTAATGAATCTGCGCCATAGTGCGTTGCTGAGAAGAGAATAAACGAAATGCCCCCGATGAGCTAATTAAGGTTCTGAAGCGATACAACAGGGAGTCGCATCAGAGCGAGCGCATACTAGCTTCCCGAATCGGGGTGAATCATCACACCTTGCATCAGTGGCTCACATCAAGCCACAGTCCGATAAAAGGAAGATTGGCGTTAGCCGCATCCTTCCTCAGGCATGTTGGATACCTGTAGGCGTTTTCAGTTGGTGACGCCTTTTGTCATTAAGCCCTGGGAGCTGCGCAACAAAATTTCCAGCATCCTAATCTGACCGTCTCGTTTGCTCTAACTAGTAAGACGATAGCGTTTTCCGAGCTCAATCGCTGTTCTTAATAATCTTTTGAGTATTAGCTTGTAATTTGATATAAATTTGGAATTTATATGGCGACCGTGATCGCAAACGCGTTGCGGAACCTTTCGGCACAGAAAAATTTAAATGGAGTGGAGCGCTGATGAATGGTCTTAGATCCGGCAATGTTTTCCGCACTGCTAGAATGGCGTGGTCATGGCAACCATTCTGAAATGCCGAAATATTTTCACCCGCTAATGAAAGGCTTGCTGCTGGTTGTGTCGGCTCTGTTCCTGATCCCGGTGGACCTGTTCGCCTGGACCAATGGGGAGCTTTTGATCTGGATGGACGCGGACCGAGGCCATGCTCTTGAGACGGTTGCAAAGAAATTCGAGGATGATTTTGGACTTAAAATCACCATCGAAGCGCCCCAGACGATTACAGACAGTTTCCCAATTGCTGCGCAAATGGGAAAGGGACCCGACATTGTCATCTGGGCCCACGATAAGGTCGGTGAATGGGCAGACGCCGGATTGATCGCTCCCGTCCAGATCTCTGAAGAATTTAAAAACAAATTTTTCCCGAAGGCCTGGCAGGCGGTGCTACACAGTGAGTGGATTTGGGGATATCCTATCGCGTTGGAGACTGTAACTCTGATCTATAACAAGAAACTTCTCGACGGTCCTCCTCCTACGGAGCTTTCCGACCTCGTATCGCTGAACGAGAAAACCAAAAAGGAACACCCTGGGGTGACCACGATCCTCTGGGATTACAAGAATTCCTATTACTCATGGGGGATTCTGGCGAGTGCCGGGGCCTACGTTTTTGCGAAGAACGGCCCAGACTACGACTTGGAGAATGTGGGAGTTGCTGATCACGGAGCAGTCAAGGGCCTCTCTAAAATTATCGCTTTGATCCACGAAGGTGTTCTGCCAAAGAGCGTCTCATACAGTGGCGTGGAGGACCTAATGGGACAAGGCAAGCTGAGCATGATGATCTCCGGGCCGTGGGCATGGTCGAACCTGATTAAGAATGGAATCGACTTCGGCGTGGCGCCAATCCCAGGCGTAGATGAGAACGTGGGTCGTCCTTTTGTCGGGGTAACCGTTGCCTACCTCAATCGCTCAAGCCCAAACCAGGATTTGATCAAGGAATTCATGGAGCACTACGCGCTTACCGAAGAGGCGCTCACCGCAATGTATCAAGCAAAGCCAACGGGTGTTCCAGCGCTGATCTCGATATACGAGAAGTTGGCTAAAGACAATCCGCTTTTGCGGCAGCTCCACGCATCGGTGGAATACGGTCAGGTCATGCCAAATATCCCTCAGATGGGCCGTTTCTTTAGCTCCGTAAGCGGAGCCCTTGAAATCGCTACTGAGGGTAGAGCTTCCGCCGAGGCGGCACTGCAGGAAGCTGAGGCAAACATGCGACTCCGCTAGTCGGACCCGATCTCGGGAGAACTGGATACGTATTCAGCGTGATATTGGCGCTCTCATCAGTCGCGTGGAATAGTATTTGGACGTTTGTTGCTTTTCGATCGGGGTTTCGAGCGGGGCTTTAGATTTCCAAAGATTAAAGAATTTATTTGCGTTCGTTTTCTTTCATTCAATATTCAACCGTATGGTTGAATGTGGTTCGAAAATGTTGGACCGGACTTTTGGGGCGCTGGCGGATCCGACGCGGCGGCGGATTTTGGCGCAACTGGCGAAGGGCGACGGGTGCGTCACGGCTCTGGCGCAACCGCACGCGATGTCGCTGGCGGCGGTATCGAAGCATTTGATCGTTTTGGAAAAGGCGGGCTTGGTGAAGCGGCGGCGCAACGGGCGGGTGCATTCCCTGGCGCTGGAGGCGAAGCCAATGCGGGAGGCGCGGGCCTGGATCGATCGGTATCGGAAGTTTTGGGAGGGGAATCTGGATCAGTTCGAAAACTATTTGGACGAACTACAAACGAAAGAAACCAAACAAGATGAGGATCAATAATGAGGTGCTGAAGCCGGATGACGCGACGTTGGTCGTGCGACGGCTGTTGAAGGCGAAGCCGGAGCTGGCGTTCGAGACGTGGACATCGGCGGAACATATCCAGCAATGGATGCGGCCGGAACCGGGGATGGAGGTGCCGCGGGCGAGCGTGGATCTTCGGGTCGGCGGAAAATTCCGCATTCAGATGAAGAGGCCGGATGGAGAATTTTTTACAGCGGTGGGGGTCTTCAAGGAGGTGAAGGCACCGACGCGGCTGGTTTACACCTGGGATTGGGAGAAGGACGGCAGTGGCGCGGAGTTTGGCGAGGTGGAGGGGAAGACGTCGCTGGTCACGGTGGAATTTCTGCAACGCGGTGAGCGCACGGAGTTCGTGCTGACACACAGCCGGTTCGCCACGGTGGAGGGTCGTGATAGCCACGCGCGGGGATGGGACAGAATCGCGGAGAGTTTTGCGACGTTTGTAGAGAAAGAATGACGCGCGGCTTTTGCAAAACCGGATTTTAACACTGGAACTGAACAAAACCGACAACGGTTGATCGGGCAGCTGCCGGCTCAGCCCATAACAAAAGATATATGAGATATATGAGCAAAATAACCACACCCTTCTCTGGCGGATGCGCTTGCGGCGCGATTCGCTACGAATGCACCGCCGAACCGGTGATGATGCTGCACTGTCACTGCTGGGATTGCCAGCGATCCAGCGGTGGGCCGTTCTCGTCTTTCGTCATCGTGCCGGCCGCAGCTTTCAAGCTCCGGCAAGGCGCACTGCGCTTCCATGCCTCGCCCAGTGAGATGGGTGGCCAGACCCATCGGGGCTTCTGTTCGGAATGCGGCTCGCCGATTCAGGGCAAGCCCGACGCAGTCCCTCATATCGTCGCGATCAGAACGGCAAGTTTGGATGATCCGAGTTGGTTCAATCTGCAAATGAATGTCTGGACCTCAGACGCGCACCCCTGGGATCAAATGAATCCCACGCTGCCAAAGTTCGAAAAGTATCCTTCCTCGGGAGACTAGTACATCGTCTCATAAGTGGGAGAGATACCGCCGTCGGCGATTTGGCCGATTTTCAAGGCGCCGAGCGACGAGCATACTGGAGATCCGTACGTAAGGAGCGAGTCTGACGGCCGCCGGACAGAAAATCTTCCAAAGCGCCATCGGCCCTCCGGGTTGGCTTGAAAAGGGTCCGTCTGCGTCGTTGCTCGCTCCTCACGGATCGCAGCGGATACGCTCCTCACTCGCGCCTAGCATCCAGACCCTTTTGAAGCTAACAGTATGTCTCTTCTCCGGCAGGATGATTCTCGACCGCAGGCGGATCCGGCAACCAGATTTCGGAGTGCGAATGAGAAACGGGACGCGGTATCCAAGGCGGTCGCGGTATCCAATGAAAATGCTATCGATCGTAAGATGCGCGTATTGACCTGACGACGATCAATAACCGTCGACATCGACCACAGCTTGGGCAAAGGCCTGCGGGGCTTCCTGAGGCAGATTGTGACCGACGCCACCCTTGATGATTCGGTGCGAGTATTTGCCCGAGAATTTCTCGGCATAGGAACTGGCGTCCGGATGTGGCGCACCATTGGCATCACCTTCAAGGGTAATGGTCGGCACGGTGATCACCGGGCCTTGGGCCAGCCGCTTTTCCAAAGCGTCATATTTCGGCTCGCCTTCAGCCAGGCCGAGCCGCCAGCGGTAATTATGGATCACGATGCTGACATGGTCCATGACGTGTTCGTACCCGGCTTAATCGAGGGCACATCTGCCGGTTCTGCCTTTCTGGATTGCGCTTCCGCAGAACGGAAGATGTCGAACTGGGCGGCGGCCAGGGTCAAGGCCGCAGTGCCAAGAAAGCGGCGCCGGTTATGCTTGATTTTTTCGGACATGGAAAATCCTTTATGATTTCAAAAATGTGCCGCTACAACACCGTCACCGCAACAGGGATCGAGATGTCCGCTGTCTTCTGCTCCAGAGCGCTATGGCGAGCGACATGCTGAAGCGGAACGCATCCTGATGCTGGTTATACCGCTTGTGGTGTCCATCGCGTTCTTTCTCATAGCTGACATTGACAGCCCACGTGGCGGCGTCATTCTCGTGCAACCGCAAAATCTACTACGCTTCGCTCAATCGCTGGACGCGCACTAAACCACCGGAATTGCCATCGCTGACGTTTTCTTTTCCAAGGAGAGAGCTCCAAGCAAGTTCCGTGTCTAACGGAAATTCGATAAACTCGAAGTAAAGCTTCCATTATTCCTATTGGTGGAAGACGTAAGGAGTAGTTACTTCTACCTACCGGATAGAGCTATCAATATGAGTTTATGAGCGATACTTCTTTTGGGGGAACAATGGCACTGTCGATCTGGGCCACGATGCGGGTCCGTGGACGCAGAGAGTGATCCGCTCGCAAACGGAACAATCCAATTGAAAAGACCTAGTACTAATGAAACCCAAATCAAAAGCAACCGAACCGCTAGTTAGTTCGGACAAACCAGCCACCTCCCAGTTCGGGCAAGTGTCTGAAAATGTCTGGAGAGTATCTGGTAAGACGATGACCATTGACGAGTTTATCGAGGATCAAGCGCAGCACGTGAAGGCAATCGACATTTTTGTACTCGGTTCGTTTAGCGGCCGCCTACTCGACAAGCTGAAGGAAACCAATGCCGTTGAGTATTCTGGACTGCAGGAAGCGGTCCACGTCATCATCCGGTTCTTGGAGTCACCGGGGGCCCAGCAAGCGAAAGATCCCTTGCCGCGCTGGATGGCAGAGATTGGATTTGCTGCGGATTACCTTCTGAAACGATTCGACTTAATACCCGATCACGTTGCGGAAATTGGCCTTGCGGATGACGCAGTGATCCTTCAACGGGTGGTCCGACGGAATCAATCGGAGCTGATCGGAGAATAGCCAAAATATCGAGTTGAAGCAAGCCATCAAAGGCGAATGGCGCGAAGTTAAGAAATGTTTGTGCTTAATTGCCGGGGGAGCCTTATCGGCGCCCCGAAGGCAGACAAATGTGTTCCATAAAGTTAGACTTTGGTTTCAAAGGTATGCTACTAATTTAATAACTTAGAAGCGCCATTCACACACTGCCCATACTATTGCAGCAAGAAGCGAGGCCGAAGCTCATTCGGGTTTGCCTGTCATCGCTACGACGCCGGGATGTTGAAGCCGGCGTTGAGCGGTAATCAAGAATACTTCCATCCTCAGGCCCTTGGCGATTCCTATTTTCCTGAAGGGAGAGAAACGTGCGATTTCTTCTAAGACGGCTGAGTAGACCGGAACGAATCCGAGACCTTGGGCTCCCAGATCTGTTAATAGCGCGGTGTCTTCAACCTCCGCAACAACTCGTGGCCGGACCCGGTGCGATTCAAACCAATGTTCGAGCTGGCGACGCAAAGCCATTTCACTCACGGGGAGTATTGCCGGTGCGCCGTCTAAAGAACGGGGAAATTCCTTGGTCAAACGCTGAGCTAGGAGCGGAGCGGCGCAAATCACGACATCCGAGGTGCTGACGCGTTGGTTGAATGTTCTTACCCGCAAAGCGCTGGTGGACGGTTCGTCTGCCAGGACGGCATCCAGCCTGTGCGCCGCCAACTGCGTGATGAGTTCTTCCAGGGAACCCTCTCGACAAATCACCCGCACAGACCGGCCAAGCTCGAAGACCGGGGTAAGATGCTGGCGTACGATGATTTTCGGCACCGAATCAGCTACCCCGACGTGTAAACGAAGCGGACGCTGCCCAGGTTCCTGGCGTACGGCGGTCAAAAGCTCGCGGCCCAATGAAAAAATTTCCTCCGCGTACTCCAGAACCGTCTGTCCGGTATCCGTCATGATCAAGCGTCGACTCGTACGCGTGAATAGAGGAGCATCCAGGGATTCTTCGAGTTGCTTGAGCTGCGCACTGATACTCGGTTGCGAGATGTGCAGTACTTCACTGGCTCGTCGCAGGCTCCCTTCCTTGGCGACCGCCCAAAAATAGAGCAGATGATGGTAATTAAGGTCACTTGGTGTCATTTAGCTTTAATGGAATACAATGTTCGGTTCTTCGTATTATCAAAAAAGAGGGTCAAGCTGAAGTTGCGTCATGACCAAAGAATTTGTTGACTGAAAACAATCGTTCTTTACTCATCGTCGGGTGCACCGCTCTTCTGGAGTCAATGCCGGCGCCAACGGAATCAACCAGCCTACTCTCACCGTTCGCAGACTTGCGGGTGCGATATGGGATCAAGCTGAGCCTCGCTTCTTTGCTTTCCTTGTATGTGGCGCTGGTTCTCAGACTGGAGCATCCGAATTGGGCGGTCCTGACCGCCCTGGTCATGATGAATTCCCACTATGTGGGATCCACGGCACTCAAAGCGATACTACGATGCGTCGGCACGATCGGCGGGGCACTCCTTGGAGTCTGGCTCGTCGGCACGTACGCCTCCAGTCCGGTTCTTTTCCTTCTCTTGATTTCCATCATTTTGGGGATTGCTGTTTACAAGTTCGGCCAGTATCCGGGGAGCCAGGCGCCTTATGCATACTACCTCGTCGGATTGACAACATTGAGCGTCGCAACCTACGGGATTCAGGATCCCTCTAGCGTATGGAGAATCGGACTGAATCGAGCGTTGGAAATTCTCGTAGGAAGTTTAAGCTCTTTGGCGGTGACCAGCATCATCTGGCCGCGTTATGCACGCGAAGAGTTCTTCGAACTGAGCAGCAAAGCGCTAGAGACGGCCGCCGAGGTTCTATCGCTGGAAACCGCCTCTTACATCCAGCTCGGGGACAGGCCCGGTCAACTGGAACAGCTGCGCAAGCGATTTGAGCAACAGGCTTCGACGCTTCGCAATCTGCTTCAGGCCGGGGCGCAGGAGAGCACTCGCTTCTATGGACGCCTCGGCAACTACAACGCCTTTGTGGTCTCGCTGACAAACCTGTTTCAAGCCGCTCTGCACCTTGAGACAAAACGACAAGAAGAGTCACAGTATATTGCAAGAATCCGAAATGAACTCGCAGCCGCAGCGGCGGCCGTCGCCCAGGAGTTTCAGATTTTGATGCGTGCTTATTCTCCCGGGGCTCGGCTCCCGGAGACTACCATCGACGAGGCTTTCGACGCCCTCTGGGAGAAGCTGAGTGCGTTGCGGGCGGCCGGTCTATTTGAGGAATCATCGATTAAAACAAATATCGACTTTTTTTCACATATCAGTGCGCTTCGGACCATTCGGCATGAACTTCTCGAGATGCGGCAAATCAAACAAGGATTACCGCGGCTCAGGGCGCCTCAACCCGAACTCAAACCGGCCTGGAACTTATTGCCCACGATTGACTGGCTCTGGATGAAGACCGCTTTCAAAGCCGCTCTAGCTGCCGCTCTGTCGCTTTTGTTAATTAGATGGATTCATCCGCCGGGCCCGGCCGCGCTGCCTTTGGCCGCGCTGCTTTTCAGCGTGTTGCAACGCACTTTTATTCGAGCCGGAGGGACAGGCGACCTTCGCGCGTTTCAGAGACTTTTTTTCGCCTGCCTTATTTTGTCCGTCTACGCTGCGCTCCTGATACTCGCCACATCATTTTTGGCGGACTACCTCGTCATGAACTTGGTCCTGTTCATTTGGGTGTTCATCTTCGGCTTTATGACCGCTCGCACTCCCGGATTTTCGTTCTGGGCAATCGTGACCATTCTGAGCACGAGCGTGTTCGTGGGTTTGAATGCGCAGGTACCGGTCGCAAGCAGCACGATTATTGATTCGGTTCTGGGACTAATTTCAGGAATGGCCGTGGCAACAGTAATAGGCAGAGTGATCTGGCCGTTGCTGCCCCAACGATTGTTGCGTGACGATCTGGTGGAATTCTTCGGCCAGTTAAAGACGTTTTCAAACCGGAAGCTACCGACGAAGAAAATCCAGACTCGATTGGCGCTATTGCCAATTGAAGCGCTGCAAGCCGCAAAAGGAATTCCGTTGCTGCTTGGTTTTACGGGAGAGGAGCAGCGCCAGTTCGAATTGCTCGTACGCGCACTTTCGAGTCTCGCAACTCAGCGAATGGCCCTTGCGAGGCGCCGATTCGAACTTCCGGCGAAGCTGGACGCACTTGTGCATTCCGAGCTTGAGCAATTGGAAATTGAATTTGGCCAGATGACAGATGCCTTCGCCGATTGCTTTCGGAAAGGTGACTGCAGGCGTGAATTCCCTACGGTCCGCGGCGCACTCGAGGGCTTGCGCCAACGAGCAGAACAGATTCGCCGGGAACGCATTCTCGCTTCCGAAAATTTGGATGCGCCTATCCAGCTTCTCGAAGTCATCAGCCGGTGTCAGCGTATCGGTGATACATTGGAAGAATGCGCCAGCCTGATTAAATCATTGTCGATCCATCGGTACTGGGGCGATTACGCAATGTAACCACGTCAGTCGAGACAGCCAAAGGCATGATCGTATCGGTCGAGAGGGCGATGCGAGGCCCCCAGGGCGAGAAAGGGAGTTAGTGGCACCGAGAGCGATGGCCTAATTGCGCGTAGACAGCGTGACCATGGGCGTCCGTCACCCGAATGTTGCTTCGGTCTTCCACTTGGGCAGAACCGGTCAGAGGTGGTGTATCAATATCAGCACGCGCCGTGACCGCTGGAGCAACTGAAGCTGTGCCGCAGCAGGTCGTCGTTCTATTTGAGGTGCTCCTCGAGAAGGATCCCGGTCGGCGTTTTCAGAACCCAGCCGAGCTTCTGAAGGCGCTGCCGACGATAACAGGCGCTATCGACGCAGCATCGCGACTGGCAATCTGGCAGGGTCGGTCTTTTAGCGTTGCTGGTTAAAAGCGGTTGGGGTGACAAACACGGTCCAGGAAAACGAGGTCGAGTCCACCAACCCGGGAGTCGCCGTCGCGAGCCGCTTCTTTAACCGTGAACCTGCACTTGAACCCTTTCTTGAACCCTTTCTTGAACGGCGGGACGCAGTGGCGGTTTGGCCGCAGCTAAGATGAGAACTAAGAGTCGGCGGTAGGTCTGCCACGGTGGTGCGGCTGTTAGATAGATAGTTATAGAAAGCCGAATAATCACTTCGATTATTCGTATTGGTTTAAAAAGAAAGCGTGATTTAAGCTGTCTAACGGCCGACCTTGAAATCCTGCCTGCCCGCGTAGAAAGTCGATAGGTTTCCGGAGGCGAATGGATTTTTATAGCCTCATGAAAATCGATTTTCATCACTGCTTCGACGAGCCCGAGTCCCAGTTTCCGCATCGCAATCGTTATCTAGTTTTTACCTTTGTCTCCGCAACAATCCCACCGCTTTTTTAAAGTGAGACCATCATGAGATCCGCTAACTTATCTCTCGAATTCCTCCGCCGCATTTCAAGGAGACGCCGCTCGGCTCAAGACCGCGTGGAGTCAATCTCTGAGTACGTTGAATGGCGCGCAGCGCAGCTCACGACAGAACACCTTGCCGAACTGCGAAAAGATCTGCCCTTCTTGAAAGTTCAGTTCACCGTCATTGCGGTGCCGCAATTCCCGCACCTGCAGCAACAGTTAAAGCTGCTGGCTGAATTCTTCGAGGATACCGCCGACGGTGTCTTCCCGAACGGGTCTGATGCATCACGAAAGGAAACTGCGTTTGCCCTTCGCTACGCGGCCAGAGAAATAGACATAATCCCAGATTTTGTTCCTGAGATCGGCTACGCCGATGATTCGCTCATCGTGCGTACCGTCCTGAGCCGGCACCAGGATTCCTTCCGCGACTACTGCCAATTGCGAGACTTTCGCTGGTCGAAGATCTCTCTCGCCCCTTAGTCGCGGAAAGCGAGCTAGCGCACGCCGAGGAGTGCCAGAGCCGATCTTCCTGGCTATCAAAAAAGAACAGCGGAATTAATCGCTTTCCGTCGTGGAGTATTTGCATCTTTACGAAGTCTACCCTTCCGGCCTTAAGGTCGCAAATCGCGTTTTCTTTCGGCCACTTCGCTGTCCAAAGCACGCTCCGCCTCCTGAGTGGTCATCACGGGAGAGACCGTGCCAAGGGCCCTGAACACGAATGAGGCGATCACTGCTCCCAGAATCGGAGCGACAATGAAAAGCCAGAGTTGGCCGAGCGCCCAGCCTCCGACAAATACCGCCTGGCTAATGCTCCGCGCAGGATTGACCGAGAGGTTCGTCACCGGAATTCCCACCAGATGGATCAGAACCAAAACCAATCCAATGGGAAGCCCTGCGAAACCAATCGGCGCTTTAACATCAGTGGAGCCCAATACTGTAAAAACGAGAAAGAAGGTAAGCACCGCTTCCGCTACGAAAGCAGAGGACATATTGAATTTGCCGGGCGAATGCTCACCATAGCCGTTGGCTGCAAAGCCTGCGACCGAAGGATTATACCCGCCTTCTAAACCTTTAACGATTATTAAGAGAATGCCGGCTGCGAAGATTCCGCCCAGGATTTGCGCGATGATATAGCCGGGAACATCTTTGCTGTCGATTTTCCCGCTCACCAGCAGACCGAGAGTCACCGCAGGGTTAATGTGGCATCCTGAAATTGGGCCGATCGCATACGCCATAGCCAGCAATGATAGCCCAAAAGCAAGGGCCACCCCGAGGTACCCAACATGATCTCCTGCTAATACCGCCGTCCCGCATCCACCGAATACAAGGACGAACGTCCCGATAAATTCTGCCAAATATTTTTTCATAATAGCCAACAATGCTACAATACCGAGAAAGCTCTGGGAAGAAATCATTTTTTTGGAATGTTCATAGGTGGCCACCCGGTCAACCGGGTCGCAGAACCCCCTCACAGCTCATCGGTCCACCGAAATCAATCGCCGGAATCCGCAAATCGTCTCATAGTCGAGGGGAGCCGACGAACGTTGTGAACAGAAAACGTCAACAAGCGTCTCCTAACCTGGCCAAGCTTCAGCTAGCTATTTGTTGTTGTTAGATTTGCTGATCGCAAACTCACACATCGGAAGAGGCTAGCGGAGTTATTGAGCCCTCTTTTACAACAGTAGCGCAAGCAGTTCAGGGATCGCTCTTTTCCTTGAGGGTAAAACAAAAAGTCGCGCCGCGATCAACCGCCGCTTCTACCCATATGCGCCCCCCGTGCCGGTGGATGACCCGTTGCACAATCGCGAGACCGACCCCTGTGCCCTCGAATTCCTCTGCACGGTGAAGACGCTGAAAGACACCGAACAGGATGTGCGCATATCGCATGTCAAAACCGGCCCCATTGTCGCGCACGAAATAGACGTTTTCGTCCCGGCCAACTTTGCAGCCGATTTCAATGACAGCCCGTTGGCGGTGACGGGTGTACTTGATAGCATTTGAAACCAGATTCACCCAAACCTGGTTCAGCAACGCCGGGTCTCCCTGGCATAAAGGCAAATCTCCGATTTGAATCTCGACTTGGCGGCCCTCTCGCTCGGAATTCAGTCCATCAACGACACGGCGTACTAACTCGTCTGTGTTTACCTCCTTTTTATTTAACGGGCTGCGGCCCAAGCGCGAAAATTTCAGCAGATCGTCGATTAGCACTCCCATTCGCTGGGCCCCTGCGCGAATCGTCTTCAATTGATACCGCCCCTCCTCTGGCAACTGGGAACCGTAATCTTCGAGCACGGCTTGTGAAAAACCATCCACCGCCCGCAACGGCGAGCGCAAATCGTGCGAGACCGAATAGGAGAAAGCTTCGAGTTCCTTATTCGCGGCCTGGAGTTCTGCCGTGCGGTCGATCACGCGGGATTCGAGGGATGCGTTGAGAGCGATGATCACCTTCTCGGATGCACGCTTCTCGCTGATATCCGTATTGGTTCCAAACCAACGCACGACATTTCCCGAGTCGTCTTTGAAGGGAAAAACGCGCGTCAGGAACCAACCATAGTGGCCATCCGCTGCACGTAAGGGAAACTCCATCTCAAAAGTTTCTCCGCTGGCAATCGCGCCTTTCCAGCCTTGAAGCACTTCCGGTAAAAAGTTGGGATCCTGTGTGCTCTGCCAACCCCATCCTTCCATCTGTTCGGGAGTGGTGCCGGTATAATCAAACCAGCGTTGGTTATACCAGACGATAAAGCCATCGGCTTGGGCGATCCAGGCGAGCTGTGGGAGAGCGTTCACCATCGTCCGGAACCGCATTTCGCTTTCGCGCAACTCTTCCTCCGCCTTCTTTCGTTCGGAAATGTCTTCGGTGAAAATGACAATTCCGCCGATCGCACCGTCCGCCTGACGCCATGGCTGGATTTCCCAGCGTATCCAATCGATCCTGCCGTCCTGGCGATGAAATGCTTCCTCGTCGCATTTCTCAACCTGGCCCGCCAGACACCGTTGATGAATCTCGCGCCACCGTTGCGAAATTTCCGGGAACACCTCGTAATGACTTCGCCCAATGATCGACTTATTATCCAGATGGAACCCCTCCCGCCAGCGTGCACTGACCACCAGATACTTCATCTCACGGTCGAGCATGGCGACGGACACAGGGCTGTGCTCCGCGTAAATTCGAAGTTGCTCTTCTCGTTCCCGCAGCAGGTTTTCCCCCTGCTTGCGCTCCGTGATGTCGCGCGCCACCTTCGAAGCGCCGACAATTTTGCCGGTCTTATCTGTGATGGGTGAAACCGCCAGGGAGATGTCGATTAAATGTCCATTCTTAGCCATTCGCACGGTGTCGAAATGCTCAGTAATTTCGCCAATTCTCAGCCGATTCATGATCTGCACCTCCTCCTGCTGACGGTCGGAGGGAATCAGTCGCAGGATCGACTGACCGATCATCTCGTTCGCGGAATATCCAAAAATTCTTTCCGCACCTGAATTCCAACTGGTGATTATGCCCTTTAAGTCTTTCCCGATGATGGCGTCGTTCGAGGAGTTCACAATTGCCGCTAGTTGCACTGAGTCCTCCTCAGCCAACTTGCGCTCGGTGATGTCGGCGCGGATAGCAACATATTGACGGGGTTTTCCCTGATCGCTGAGGAAGGGAACGATGGTCGTATCAACCCAGTAAAAGGTCCCGTCCTTGGCCCGGTTCTTAATCTCGCCATGCCAGACCCCGCCGTGGGTGATCGTCCTCCATAAATCGCTCATGAATTCCTTGGGATGGTAGCCGGAATTGATGATGCGGTGGTCCTGACCGAGCAATTCTTCCCGCGAATACCCGGAGATCGCGCAGAACTTGTCGTTGACTGAAATGATCTTCCCCGTCGAATCAGTGACTGCCACGATGGCGTGTTGGTCGAAGGCAGCTCTGAGGTCGTTTATTTCAGCGAGCGAGGCCCTGAGTTTCTTTTCGGACCGCGCAATAACTTCTCCGGCAAGTTTGCGCTCGGTGATGTCACGGATGTTGCATTGGATTACCTTTTTATCACCGGCTTGATAGACGTTGCTGACAAATTCCACGGCGATGTGACGGCCATCCATCGTTTCCAATGGGAGGTCTTCATAGCGGACATACCCGTCTTGCTGTAGTCGCTCCAACATGACCTGGTTGGACACCACGTCTTTGAAAGGACTCAGTTCGCCGACGGTTTTGCCGACCATTTCGGTGTGGGAAAAGCCCAAGAGCTTAACAAGGAAAGGATTCACATCGGTGATGCGTCCTGTGTTAACGTCCAGAATCAAAATGCCATCCTGCGCCGCTTCAAATAACCGGCGATAACTCAATTCGGAGGCTCGTAACAGATGCTCCCTTTTCTCCGCCTGTCCGGTCCGTAACTCCAGTTCGGCGTTCGCTTCGCGCAGCCGTTGATCGAGTCTTTTCCGCTCTGCTTCGACCTGCTGGCGCGCCGTATTATCGGTGCCGATCAACAGATAGCCGATAATTTCATTCCCACTGTCGCGTAGCGTTGTCACCGACACGATCGCCGGAAAGCGACTGCCGTCCTTGCGGATGTAGGTCAATTCGTAAATGTCCTCGATCCCGCGCGAGGCCTTGAAGACCAAGGCCTCGAATCCCGGTTCGATTGCGCTTTCCATCTCCTGGCTCAACTGGATGGCGCGCGCACTCACCTCCTGCGGATCAGAGAGATCAGCCGGTGTAATTTTGTTTATCACCTCGGAGGCCAGGTAGCCCAGCATCCGCTCGGCTCCAACATTGAAGATTTGAATCACGCCTTTCTCGTCGGTGGCAATGCTCGAGAAGTTGGCACTATTAAGGATAGCGTTCTGTAAGGCCCCGGCTTTGAGCAGAATCTCGTCCCGTCGGCCTTCGGCTACGACTCCACTCACCACTGGGTTGCTATCGGGAATAGCTACTTGCTCCATAACCGCCCGTTCTTAACTTCGTGGTGACATCGGTCGGAAACTTGGCAAAGCACGCCCCGAATCCGCGAACCGCTCGACATTGTCGGCTGGTGACGACTCACGCTCCTCCCTTTTAGTAGCGCCAACCGGGCAGCCTCCAATCGGGCCTGACGTTGGAAATGAGATTCGTAGCGGATGAAATTTAAATATATTGCTTAACAGGCTTAAATCAAATTTTTTGTAAATTTCATAAAAACCCTTAATGAATTTCTTTTGAGGCGGCAGCAGGTCTTTTGCCCAAGACGTTGCGCGGTGCGACATTCTGAGGGTTGTCCGGTCGGAGTCGAAGTTTTTGCCGGGAACACTCAGGACGCCTCCACGCTGCCTGAGAAGATCGCCCAATTGCAGCGCCAATACGGATTAAAAGAAATTATCTTTGTCGGTGACCGGGGCATGATTACCAAAGCGGTGGCTGACAAGATCAAGGGGACCGAAGGTCTGCACACCATCTCGGCATTGACGAGATCGCCAGATTGTCGAACTGCTGGAACGCAAGGTCATCACCCCGGAGCTTTTTGATGAGGGAAAGATCGTTGAGGTCTTTGACCCCGAAGAGCCCAAGCGGCGTTATTGTCTGTGCCGCAACCCGCTGACGGCCGGGCGCGAAGGCAAGACGCGTGAGCGGCTTCTGGAGCGCACCCGCGTAGAACTTGCCAAAATAGCCGCCTCAAAACGTCGGGCCAGTGCCAAGACGCTCGGAGCACGCGTGGGCCGGGTACTGGAGCGTTCCAAGATGGGTAAATTCGTCCGCTGGGACGTGATCGATGGACGGCTCTCCTGGAGCTTTGATCAGGACAAGATCGTGGCCGAAAAGCTCTTCGACGGTTGTTACATCGTCAGTGGTGAGGTGCCCAAAGAGAAGATGGCTGCTAGCGAAGTAGTCGCTTCCTATAAAAAGCTAGGCTTAGTCGAGGAAGCGTTCCGCAGTCTCAAGACCGTGCAACTCGAAGTCCGGCCCGTCTATCACAAGACCGATGATCGAATCAGAAGTCACGTCTTCCTCTGCACGCTGGCCTACTACTTACAATGGCATCTCAAGCAGCGGCTTGAACCTTTATTCGCCGCCGACGGCACCCACAAAGATCGACAATGGACAGTGCGCAACGTGATCGAGCGCCTAGCGGCGATCCGGCGTGACAAGATCGTGATGGGCGACCTGGAGTTCGAGAAAGTCACCACACCTGAACCCGACCAGCAAACGATCCTCGATTATCTCAAAGTGCGCTTGTAGCCATATTCCTGAAATCTGAAATCTGTTTAAGATCCTCTTAACCAGTCGGTTACAAAGCGAACGAAAAAGAAATGCGTATTATGCCGCTCGATTGCAGACATTCACGTCACGGCAGAATCGCGCCGATGCAGCCATGGGCTGAGGCGTTTGCATAGACATTCTCTCGAACGGGTGGCCTGATCCCGACCGTATGCGCGACATGGCGCCTGTCCCCGCAACGTTTGAGAATGCCGTAATTATAAAGAGCTGGCGGTGAGCTTCGCCAACTCGTCGTGGACTATCTCACGCGAAACGGCAGCGCGGCCGCAGGAACAGCCCAACTCAAGCGGCCCGCGCTCACGGAATGATGATGCCGGCACCGGTGATCCTGCGGCCCTCCAGATCGTGGTGAGCGGTGACGATGTCGTCGAGCCCGTAGGTGCGGCTCGGGCCGACATCGAGGATGCCTCGCTGAATTGCATCGAACAGGTCCGCAGCCGCAGCTTCCAGTTGCGCGCGATGCTCTGTGTAGACAGGCCGAATCGGCCAGGTCACGTAGAGCGACTTCGGCGCCAGCAGAAACGGATCGAGCGGCGGCGGATCACCTGATGCCTTGCCGAACACCACCAGGGTGCCGCGCGGTCGCAACGTCCGCAGCGAATCGAGGAACGTGTCGCGGCCGACTGCGTCGTAGACAGCTGCCACTCCGGCGCCGTTGGTGATGGTGTGGACGCGCTCGACGAAGTTCTCCTTGCTGTAGTTGATGACTTCGAAGCAACCGGCCGTACGCGCTACCGCTGCCTTGCTCTCATCGGATACGGTACCGATGACGCGAATGCCCAGCGCGCGCGCCCACTGGGCGAACAAGAGCCCAACACCGCCGGCTGCCGCGTGAAAGAGCACGGTGTCGTCAGGCTGAAGCGTGACGACTTCCTTCAAGAGCGAGCGCGCCGTTACCCCGCGTAGAAACGAAGCCGCAGCCTGCGCGTCGCTGATCGCATCCGGGATGCGGACCACAAGATCGGCCGGATAGAGTCGCGCCGTGGCGTACGAGCCGAGCGGCCCATCGGCGTATGCGACTCGATCTCCGACCGCAACACCGCGCACATCGCGTCCAACGGCCTCGACAACACCGGCCGCCTCGTTCCCCAGGATCGCCGGGAACGCCAGCACTGGAAACGTTCCGCGGCGGAAATAGACCTCGACGAAGTTGAGACCGATCGCCTTGTGGCGAATGCGGACCTCTCCCGGCCCCGGGGCGGTGACCTCGACCGGCTCGACCGCGAGCACCTCGGGGGCCCCGTACTGGTGTATGCGTGCTGCGCGCTCCATATTCATCGACCTTCCGGCATCATACTGATAGGAAATTGCTTTTACTGAGAGGAATTGGGTTTTCCACGGGCGCAGAGTGACAAAAGTGGGGCCCGGCAGTCAAACAGTGAAGTATCTTCGGGCCAATGGCTATAAGACCTATATCGTCACCGGCGGCCAAAGCCCGGCAAGACGAATTCGCCGTTCTTTTTGGTATCTTTGTATGCGATGGCGCTGAGCGTCTCGAGGAATACGCCAGCGGTCTTTTTATCGGTCTACGCGGCTGCTGCAATCGCGCTTTGAAGTTCAGTCTTGGTCATGTCTAGCCGTTGCTTATGGCAGCGGAATTGCATCTTTTCAAGAGTCACTTACGGCGCAAGCGCTTCGCGTTTGCCGTCACGCCACGGTGGAAGGGAGTCAATATGGACGCCGCGGAAGCGCCCCTCAGGAGTGCGAACCCTGACAAAGCGAGGGCCTGCTGCTTTTCCAGCACCATCCTCGCAAATTCCGTCGGCGAGCACTTGCCTTGCGCCAGCATCCAGCTTCTGCGGGCGATCGTTTCAAACGAGGAAAACATCATTTCGGTCATCATCGCGGGCAACCGAACCGCCTGGAGCACATGTGACTCTCTACGGGAGCGAACTTGGCGCGTATTGTGTCTTGTCTTTTTCATAAAAAAGAGATTGGATCCGGATTCTTTTCGCAAGTCGCCGCCGGAGCGGTCGGGAATCGACTACCGATTGTCGAAAATTTGGAGCGTCATCGAGCGCGGTACGTAAGCAGGATCACCTCCGGTTCAAACTGGCGCCACTTGAGGAGTTGCCCGAGACCGAACGCTTCGCTCAACTCAAGACGTGGCGCGTTAAACGGCTGACTAACAGGATAATTGTTACCCCGATTGCTTAGGTTTTCCTATACTATTATTAACGCGTTACCAGTGTTTGCGCGTATGACAGAAACTGCTCTCTGATTGTGCGCTTCTCGCTCATCCTGCTGTACGTCGGAATGAAGTCGCTCAAGGATTGTTGTTTCGCCGACAAGGTCCAAAAAGGTTTGATTTCCCTGGAGAGCACCTCGGAGACTGCGAAACGAAACCCCTCGATCTCAGCCAATTAACAATCCGCAGCAAGCAACGCGCCGGGTAAGTTGCCGTCAAGCAGCGTCCAGCGAAAAACGAGGCTCTTCGCGGGGTGGTCTGCGAAATTCGGGAGGCAAGATGCTAGCGACGCCGATTTGAAAAGAGCGCGAGCCAAATCGCGTTGTGGACAAAGCGGACCGGCACCGTCGATTTTCTCTTGAGAGTGCACAATCGAAACTGCATGAACCCGTTCGTTATCCCGGATCAACAACTCCCCCCTTTGTTTTTTCCCGGTCTTGCGCGGCAGGAGTCTGAATGGAACCGCCTCGTGTCAATCGGTGCG
This sequence comes from uncultured Verrucomicrobiae bacterium, assembly GCA_963742335.1. Lineage (GTDB taxonomy): Bacteria > Verrucomicrobiota > Verrucomicrobiia > Chthoniobacterales > JAFAMB01 > JAFAMB01. Next base: position 34,682 of record CAVULL010000028.1, on the reverse strand, counting down.
CTGGACCAGCCAGTCAACGGCCCGCGGCCACAGCTCTTTTTGCGCCCGGCCGCTGACGGCGAGTCCAATGTGCCCGGCTGGCCAGATGATCTTTTCCTTGTCAGTGGAACTGACCAGGTCGTTCAGCGGCTCGCTCTGGGAGCACGGAACCAGGTCGTCGTTGCGGGCCATCAGGTTCAGCAGTGGGCAGGTTATCTTGCGCAAATCGACGATGTACCGGCCCAAAGGCATCCGGTTTTTCACCAGCAGGTTTTGCTGGAAGAGATATTTCGCAAACTCGCGATAGACCTCACCGGGCACCGGAATGTTGTCGTTCAGCCACGTTTCCATATGGAGATAGTCATCGAGGAATTCGTCCCGTTGTATGTTTTCCATCAGGTTGATGGGCTTTTCGATCAGGTTGGCGAAGGGCTTCAACATGAGAAAGGCCGACTGGAGAAACTCCGCGGGGACGTTGCCCATGGTATCCACGAACTTATCGACATCGAAGCAACGTGGATCGGTCCACAGATTGATCAGGCCTTCGCGCGTGGAGAAGTCAATGCCGCTAGCGAGCAGGACCAGGTTCTTCACCAGGTCCTGGTGGATTGCGGTAAACATAGTGCTCAATGTGCCACCCATGCAGTAACCGAGAAGGTTCACCTTCTCTGAGCCAGTCCTTTCCCGCAGATGTTCGACGACGTTCAGCATGTAGCCGTTGACATAGTCGTCGGTGGTCAGGAAGCGCTCCGCCCGCGTGGGCGTGCCCCAGTCGATCAGGTAGGTGTCGAAGCCGGCTTTAACATAGTTTGCGACGATGCTGCGGCCTTCCTTGAGATCCATGATGTAAGGCCGGTTGACCAGAGCGAACACGAAACAAAGAGGCGTTTTGAACCTGGGTTCGCCCTCTCCGAGGTAGTGGTAAACTTTGAGTCGGTCCTTCTCGTAAACAATCTCGCGGGGAGTCACGCCCTTGCGGACTCGCTCCATTTTGTCGGGCACGAACGGAATGCTGGTAAAACGCCGCAAGTTCGTGAACGTCTCGTTCATGAAGGAGGTCTGCCAGGCCTCCCAGTCGGCTTCATCGCTAGTTTTTTTTTCCATGTCAGGAGAAGTAGTATTGTTTATTTGCTGGGTGAATGTTTGGCGCCTGTCGTGGCCTCCGGTTTCTGTGCCTTGGTCTTTGAAGCCTGTCCCCGCCCTTCGATGGCCTGCTCCTGCTTTGCGATCCGCTGATCAACCTTGGCGATTTTTTCGTCCAGATTTCGCCACCCGGTCATCTAGGCTGCCGAACGGCGTCCTGACGCTGCCAGCGAGGTGGATCATCCTTCGAGCAATGCTTTATCGCCAAGTGTGTTCTTATTGGCTCAAGTAATTACTTCACGGCCGGTCCGAAACGATCCACCAGTTCCTTCCAATCAGCTATGATTTTAGCGTTCGTGTTCAGGGCGCTGTGAACGTTGACCCGCAGGGCGCTCAGCGAACTTTCGATCAGATCCTGCACACGGCGCTGCGCATCGGGCACCGAGGTGGCCTGGTAAACGCCCAATGTTTTCTCCATCAGATCAATCGTCTGATTACTGGTGCGGTTGAACGTCTCGACAAACTCTTCCATCCGCTTGCGAGCCTTCGGGAAAGCGTCCGCCGTCATCGACTCGATCTTGGCCTGCAGCTCCTCGGGGGAGCCGAGCTTGGTGAGCAAATCTTTCCAGAGGTTCACTGATTCCTCCTGCAGTTGAATGCCAGACTTCAGGGCCTTGTCATAACTGTGCATAGCCTCGTGAAAGACCTCGTCAGTGGTTGCGGACGTTGCCGCAGTTGCCTTTTTAGTATCTGTAGCACTCATGTTTTTTCCTTTTTCTGTTCCTTGTTTTCGTTGTTAGAGCTCTGGGGTGCTTCCTGAGATTCCGGGAGCTACATCGCACGGATTTCTCAAACACGCCAACAATCTTTGTGCAAATGCATAATTTTTTGGGTACATGCCAGCGAAATGAGCCGCGAGCGTTCGCGTGGGCAGCCCGGATCTCGAACACGGCGTGTACTGGATCGCTAGTGCCCGGAGGCAGCGGAATCCGGATGGACTTCCGATTACTCCTTGAGCTGTCGCGTCAAGACGTCTGGCGATGTCTCGTGCCGGTGACGTAAAGACAGAGTGCGATTTAGCGCCGGGGCGCTGGGATGAGACAAGCCAGCCCGCCTGGCTCCAGTCCGGATGCACCAGCGTCAGGGGGCAGCAGGTTTCTGCGTTTGCACCATAAAATTGCCGGCAATGCGGACCGGCGTGCTCTTTTGCTTTTTTGCACGGCGAGTAACCGCGAAGTTCGCCTTCAGTTTTTCCATTACCTCCATTTGGTTTAAGAGGGCACTAAGTTTGCTGAACGTTCCGGGACCGCGCTTTCGTGAGTCTTGTCGCGGGGGCTTGGCTTCGCCAGATTGCAAATGACACTCGTGATCTCGTTAATCACCTTCAGCGGGGCTTGCATCGCATCAATAGTGGTGACCTTTTCCCGATAAAATTCCAACACTGGCTCAGTTTCCAATTCATAGGTTTCTAACCGCCGGCGAATGACCACTTCAGTGTCATCATCCAGCCTGTTGTCGTGCAGTGCCCGTTTGCGCAAACGCTGGATCAACTGTTCTTCGTCTCGGCAGTACAGGTGAAAGACGTGCCTAACGTCAATCAAGTCCTCCATCAATTGCGCCTGTCGCAAGTTACGCGGGATCCCATCCAAAACCAAAGCATCAATGTCGGGTTTAAACGCTTTAGCATAAACCTGGACGTCGATGGTCGTTTGCCAAAGTTGGATCGTGAGTTCATCGGGAACTAACAATCCTTTACTCGATAATTCGGAGAATTGACTCCCCAAAGGCGAGCGCCATTCCAGCGCGCGAAATACATCACCACACGCGCAGTGATAAAAACGCGGGATGGTGCCTATGATATTGCCCTGTGTACCCTTGCCCGCACCGGGGGATCCCGCCAGCCTTTGAAAAAGCTGAGCTTACTAAATCCAAGCTGGGGCAACGGGCATTGAGATTCTATCCAAGAACGCTTCGGTTGCGCTGTGACACGTCCCGACCGGTGAAACGAAAGTCCCCTTCTCGGCATCCCATAGCGAGTCGTCTTTGCATGGCGAGTGGGAGATTCTAATCCAATGACCGGTGTGTTCAGTGTGGCGAACGTAAAACCCTTCGGTGCCGAGCGCACTCCAACGCGACCCTATTTCCCAGCCTTCCGCTTCGAGTAGTGAATAGTCATCGCGATAAATTGTGCTCATAAAATGGTTCCTGTTGGCTGATTAGTCTAGTAGGTTACAACCTGCTGTGCTTTTTATGGGTCGTACGCAGACCCAAATCAATGCAGCAATCAATCCTAAAACTGGCAGAAAATAAGCCTTTAAGCGAGAAGACGCTGGTTAGCACTTGGCAAACACCAACCTCAGGTTGGTGCAAATTTACGAGGGATTACCCGGGACGTGTGCAGTAGACAACCCAGCGACCGATGTCAGTCAGTGAGAGCGTGGCAATATCAATCCTGGTAGGTCACATGAGGAGCTCACGAAGGAAGTGTTGCAACTTTGCAGGAGTGCTTTGATAAGCTGGGCCGATATGGTCCTCGCATCCTCAGTCGCCGGTCTGTTCAAATGGCGCCAATTCGAACCGGAAGTCATCCTGCTTGCGGTCGGGTGGTACCTGCACTTTTACTTGTCGTACCGTGATGTGGAGGAACTGCTCGCCGAGCGAGGCCTGCACGCCGATTCACGTCACGGTGTGGCGATGGGTTCAGCGTTACGCCCCGGAAGTAAATCGGCGCCTACGCTCAAGGCTCAAACCGACCAACGACAGTTGGCGGGTGGAGTCTGACCTACATTCGGGTGAAAGGCAACTGGCGTTACCTTTACCGGGCGGTGGATTCTTCCGGCGCGACCCTCGACTTCCTTCTCTCGGCCAAACAGGACGCGGCCGCAGCAAAGCGCTTTCAGAGCCAAAGCGCTCGGCAGAGCAAACCATCTGGCGCCGCGAGTCATCAACACCCGCCTTGATGGCGTTCATTTTCAAATAGACCGCCTCGCCCGCTCGACTTTCGACCTGTTTGCCATCGTCAAACGTATCGTGGACGCTGGCGCGCAGTTCCGCTCACTGGCCGAGCCGTGGGCCGACACCGCCACGAGCGCCGGCCGCCTGTGATGATTGCCGTCCTCGGCGGCCTGGCCCACGTAGAACGCGACCTTATCCGCACCCGCACGGCGGAAGGCAGGAGCCGCGCCAAAGCGCGGGGCCAGCACAGAGAGACAGGATCGAGACCGTCAGCGATCGAATACTTCATCAGCGGCTTCAGGCCCTGGCCGACCATCTGGATGAGGCCCTCGCAGGCGTCGATCTTGTCGCGGAGCACTTGGCGGAGATCGCCGGGCCCTGAATAATTGTTTCGCCGACCTGCCGGCCCAGCTCCAAGTCCCAAATACGGATGGTTCTGGTGGTCGGCCTCGCACCACCGAAATGCGCGAGGTAGTGAATGCTGTCTTTTACGTCCTTGCGTGGCGGTTGCCAATGGCGCCTGCTGCCGAAGGACTTTCCGCCTAATCCGACGGTCTACGACTACTTTCGAAGCTGGCGGTTGTTGGGGACCTGGGAACGGCTACGCGGCAGACAGCGCGGAGATGTGCAGGAAGCCCATGGCCGCAAATCGGGAGCCGAGCGCTGGAATTATTGACAGTCAAACGGTGAAGACGACCGAAAAAGGGAGATCCGCGGTTATGACCGGGGCAAGCACACCTTGGGTCGCAAGCGCCACATCGTCGTCGACGTTCTGGGCCTGCTTCTCATTGTGATGGTTCATTCTGCCGGGATCCAAGACCGTAAGACCTTCGACGCGGACTTCGCGCTTGTCGCGGGTGCGGAATGATGCACAGCCGCATCGCCGATCATGCAACTGCCCGGGCGGCCTTTCGGTGCTTTATGGGATGAAGTTGCTCCGCGCTTTTAGAGGATTGAGACCGTTTACCCATGTAAGCATTTTCCCCCTCGGCAGCTGTAAATCTAATAAGAATTACCTGAAAATAATAGTAATCATTATAAACTGTGGAACGTCTCGTGCTGAAGTAGTGAACAACGTCATTTCACCGAACAACTGAGGCGAAAGATGACCAACAAGACAGCTTCCAGCGATTATTCATGGCCAAAAAAGAGCTTTTCAACCACTCTTAAAAAGGGAGATTCATGTGTACTATAAATACTGAATCGAAACTTTCGTATACGCATCGAATTATATCACAATATTGTGATTCAAAACGATTCGGGACCTTCATAAAGATTTTGGCTATAGCCGCGTTGGCTTTCTGCCTGCCTGCGGTCGCTCCGGGGCAGAACGCATGGCAATTCGGCTCTCTCCCGGCGAATTCAAGCGTTCCCAAGGTAGCCTCTCATAGCAGTATTGGCGGAGTGTGATTCGCCTTTCCAGTTTCCTGGAAAAAAACGGACCGACTTACCGTTTTACCCGCTGACCGATGCGTATCAGCTCCTGCGCCATCCTCCCAGGGACCAAGACGAAATCTACGCAACCGGTTTGAATGGGGTGCTTGGCATTCCAAAAAAGCGGGCAGACTTTTCATCCTCCGCGAAAGTGATTCCATCTGCCTTTTTCATGGCCTGAATACCTTTTCCTCCGTCGGACCCGCTCCCAGAGAGGATAATACCAATGAGAGAATGTTTGCTAAATGGCTGCGACGCCCCGGATCGAGATGCAGCACGAATATGTATGCCATGCCCGTATTAGCCGGAACCTCTGCGATAAGATCAGAAAATGATTCAAGCCCCCCAGCAGAAGCACCTATTCCAACTATCGGAAAGGACATCGCCTTTTGTTCCGTCTATTTAGGCATACCATCGAGGTGTGCCCCAAGTTGAGTAGCATTAGATTAGACAGCACGCTCGAAAACAACCAGGAGAGAGCATCGGCCCGGTGCGTCCGCACGCACGGCACTAATTCGGCGGCATTCACCGCGCACGAGCCATTTCCAAGCCGGATGCGAGCCGGCGGCGGCGACGGAGAACATGAATCGACAGATATGACAATCTTGTATAGCCCACCAGTTTTAACTCGTCCGTTCCAAGCTTAGCTCGGGAGCACTTCAGCGACACTAATAGTAGCGTTAAGCCAAGATAAGGTGCATAGTCGTCAACAGGCGGTGAAGGTGTATACTTAGATCGCCACTCCCACGATGTTAGACGGCGTCGCAAATGAACCGCTGCACGGGACTTCTCGGGTTTACACGTTCGCTTTGACGCTGCCGATACGGAATACGCCTTAATAATGCATATTGTTGAACAATACTATAACTCGCCTTGACCGCCATAGCCTTTTGGGTGATATATGATTTCCCAGGACAGTTCTACAAGAGTATAATTGCCAGTACGGTACGCCAGCGGAGGCAGCAGACCTATTGCGACTCCTGTAGCTAAAAGTTCATGATGCACAATAACCAGCACCTTATCCGTACAGGCGGCTTAAAAAGTAACTAGCATGCTACCTAGCACTTGGAGAGTCGCCGTTATGGCAGCTTATATATTGGACTTGAGGCGAACCGCATTCGTTCTGTGGGATCCGCACAAGACTAATCCCGCGCCACAACTAATCATTGGTGCATTTCAGTCCCGTAATTGGCAAATCAGCAGGAGCGCGATCTTAAGCCTCTGTCGGACCATCCCGATGTATTCGGAATCGATGCCGCAGCCTGTACCCTTTGCTAACTTTGAGGATTTCGTGACCGCGAATGCGCACAGTGGCGGTGCCATCTATCAAGTAACGATTGGCCGGATGCGGCGCCCTGCCGCCGGTGGCGGGAGGTGACGCAAGATCGCTTGGTGGCACTTGAATTTGTGAGTCGCGAACCGATTTATCCGTGGGAGGCCAAAGATATATACCTTAGCGTGACAGTGCGCATTATGTCGGTCTTTAAGCGCTGAGAACTTGTCTAAGGATGCTCAGGCCCGCCTTTGCACCATGACACGAATAACTCCTAAGTAAGAGATGTGTAGCAGACATCCCGCCTGTCATCGGAGGGTTACTCGACACGGCGCAGCAAGTAACGGTCGCCTGAGCAATTTTAGATGGAGCGTATCGTCCATGGAACCATCGCTTGCAGATTCGACAGAAGTGTATAAAGAATTTTTAGCCGAACGGCAAGAGATCCTCTGTCACAAATGGATCGAGAGCCAGAAAGCTGGCTACGACATCGGCTTTGAGCGCGCCTTGCTTGATTGGACCATGAAATACCGGTCGACCTGGAGCGAAAGGCGCTGCGCGAGGCGAAAATAGAAAAGTTGATCGCTTGATCAAAAGGCAGCCGCACCCCGTCCAGCAATTCGAACTCGAACGGCTCGACGCTGCCGCTCCAGTCGGCGCCATTCTTACACGGCTGGGCTATACGCCCAGCGTTCAAAAAATTGGCGCCGTACGCCCTGCTTTACCCAGGCCGACGCTATCCTCTTAGATACAGGATCTACCCTCGTTATCGCGATGCCTGTATGGGCTTATGTAGACGCTTTGCGGTTTGGCTGGTGGAGCTCGGACTATAAGTGCGCGATCCTCAGGCTTCGTCAGACGGTTCATCGCTAGTGCACCGTCTCGCATATAATGGTAACGACGCAGCCATTCACAAACTACCGGATTCCACGTCGATGAATTGTCGCCGATCGAGCATGCCAAAACCGTCAAGGTAATATTGGCTCGCGGCGTTACGTCATCGCAGTAAAACTTTCCGGACACGTTTTTCCGCGTCTTTATTCGCAATGTCGGTAGATTCTCTTTCGTTGCAGACGAAAATTTCATCAGAGCGCGTTTCGTGACACCGGGCTATTCTCGACCTGTTGACTTCTAAGTCTAAGGCTGTACTAATTCAAGGCTACGACGCCTGCGGCCTCATTCCGCACGGAAACCAATCGACAAGCGTGCCCTTCCGCCGAACGACCATTGTTATGGCGTCTTGACACGCGAGGCAAAACTAGGGTGGTTTCAGGGCGCCGCCCGCGCAGCGTCCCGATCTCTCTGTCGAGTCTACTCGATGAGGTTGCAAACCTGGTTTGCCAGCAGCAAATTTCGATCCTCGGCTTTCCGGCCCAATTTGATCGTGTTTTTCGCGTAACTCATAACTCGTTAACACCAGCTTGCCGTCCTCGCTCCGTTCGCCGCCCATCGGAGGTTCGACCAACCCAGATTCGAATTTCATTCCGAGACTCAGACCGAGCTGGAGCAGTTTATCCTTAATCTCATTCAACGATTTTTTGCCGAAATTCCGATACTTCAGCATCTCAGCCTCGGTCTTCATGGCTAACTGACCGACCGTGGTGATGTTGGCGCTATTCAGACAGTTTGCCGCACGGACCGAGAGCTCCATCTCGTTCACGCTCATGTTCAGGAGCTTCTTCAGCCGGGTGTTTTCCTCGTTCACTTCCTCTGGCGTTTCATCGAATTCGATTTGGCTGTCGTCGTAGTTCACGAAGAGGTCGAGATGATGGCGAAGGATGGCCGAAGCCTGAAGCAAAGCATCGTCCGGTGTGATCCGGCCATCCGTCCAGATCTCCAAAATCAGCTTCTCGTAGTCGGTACGCTGGCCGACGCGCGTATTTTCGACGCCGTACTTTACACGAATTACCGGCGAAAAAATCGAATCAATCGGAATAATACCGAGCGGCATATCCGCGCGCTTGTTTTCGTCTCCGGTAAAAAATCCGCGACCAATCCGAACGTCGAATTCCGCTTCAAATTTTTGCCTCTTGTCGACCGTGCAAATTACTTGGTTGGTATTCAGCACTTCGATCCCCTGGATCGTCTGAATATCCCCGGCCGTAATCTGACCCTCTTTGTTGACGTTAATTGTTACCGTGCGCGGTTCGTGGTCGACCGCTTTAAATTTTATCTTCTTCAGATTCAGGACGATTTCGGTTACGTCCTCGACGATTCCGGTGAGGGCAGCAAACTCGTGTTGCGCCCCAGAAATCCGAATGGAAGTAATAGCAGCTCCTTCCAGAGACGACAAAAGAACTCGGCGCAGAGAGTTGCCCACGGTTTGGCTGTACCCTTCCTCAAACGGTTCGGCGATGAATTTGGCGTAGGTTTCAGTTGCACTAGCCTCCTCTTTAGTGAGGCATTTGGGCATCTCGAAACGTCCTAAACGAGCGGGCATAATCACTTATTTAATCTTTGTCGGGTTCTCCCTGGCACGTGAAGCTTCGACCTTCAGGTTGACCTCGACACGGTTAGCGGTGGCTGTCTGTTTGTTGTCCAGCTTTCGCGTGCATCATCTTTTCCAGCAGAAGATGGTAGATTGATCTCTTCGCGTCGATAGAGCTGTATGGCAACCCTCTCGATTAGGTTCCGCTCTCCTCGATTGATCGAAAGGCCCATACCAGAAGATCCGATTACATCGCGATAGTATCTCTCGCAGAAATCTCGGAATTCTTCACAATTCCATGCCCCATCGTATCCAATAACATTCCCCACTTCCAATGGTTGGCTCTGAAAGTCCGTTCCGTTTCGCTGACGCACTTCGGCGCGTAGATTCTTTAAACGCTCATCGCCAATTTTGAGGTCAAACTCAATAAGCGAGTCGATTTGACTTTCGTCTGGTTCGAAAGTCGAAATCCTTTTCAAGTTTATTCTGATACATTTGAATTCGATTGTTCCGGTGGGCATTTCAGTTTTTCGTTTTTAGCGATGAGCTCGGGCTTTGTGATGGGTATTTACTTCCATAATTCTTGCGGCATCCAAGTCTGATTTCCTTTGTCTTTGCGTCAGAGACTCATATACATACACGAGAGATTCTATGATCGAACTAATAGTAGATCCAACGGATCGGTGTCGTGCTTTTGTTGTATTTGCGGATGGAGCGAACGAGCTTGCGAGCGAGGGCCCTTACGGAAGTGGAGACGCCTCGAGAGATAATATCGCGCTGAATCTTGGAAAGCCAAATTTCGACCAGGTTGATCCAGCTGGCGTAAGTCGGGGTAGAGTGGATCCGAACAGTGGGGTTGGCCTCAAGGAATTCAGAGACTTTCTTAGTCCTGTCTGCAGTCAAGTTGTCCGCAATGACGTGGATCTCGTGACTTGCCGGTTGACTCACCACGATCCGTGCGAGGAAATCGACGAAGTCCGCGCTGGTTGGGCGTTCGCCGGTTTCAGCAAGCATTTCTCCGCTTTGACTGTTCAAAACGCTGTGGAGAGAAAAAGTTCCATCGGCGCGGCTGGGAGAAAGCGGGAACAGCGGGTCCAAGCGATCCAGCCCTTGGATGGCGCTCTTCTCGGCGACGCAAAATACCGCGGCGTGCACCGGGGGTTTGAGGTATAACCCGACGATGTCGGCAGCTTTCTCTTCAAACTCCGGCTCATCCCTGGCCACGTAGCGGCGCGAATGGTGGCGTTGGAGTCCAAATTTCCGCCACACTCGACTGACCGTCGCCTGACTGACACCCAACTCCTTCGCGAGTCGATAACTGCTCCAGTGAGTCGAGCCGTCCGTCGGTTCGCGCCGGGTCAATTCCAAAATGCGCGTTTCGGTCCGAGCACTGCTACGGCGGCGCTCGCCTCCGGGATACCGCGAATCCAAGCCGATCAATCGCACTTGCTTAAAGCGCATCTTCCAAAGTCCAATGTAGTGAGCGGTGCCACCGAGTCACTCGCTTCATTTCACTGTAGGAACCACCATCTGCTAACATGAGTATGACCTTTGCTGTCCTAACCGACTCCACCGCCACCGATCGACTTCGCGCACGGCGCTCAAGTCCCTCCCGTTTTGGCGGAGTCAACGTAACTTGACCTACACTCATCAACGCCGCCTATGATAACATGCTATATTATTCACGGCCTCCCTTGACTAGCTGCTTTTAGACCCGCCTCCAATTCTTGCCTTGACCTTTTTATTATCGATCCGCCTCTGTGGGAACTCCCGTTTATCTTTGTGAAAATAGCAAATTTCTATCAGCGTCGGCCAAATCTCCAATGAGGATTGAATCTGACTTACTACGTCATCTACGATGCGGGAAACATTTTGCTGGAAGAAATCCGGCTCAAATCCGTAAAAGGAGCGCGCGAGATTTTCGGCGAACAAGATCAAGGCTTTCTTGCGTGCGTCGTTCTTTGTCGAAGACGCTGCTTTTAGTATGCGATTGTGAACGGCGGTGATCTTGTCGAGAATTTCTTCGCTATCCTGCAAACTTACTTCTCCCTGGTAACTGAACCGAATCGAGAGATCATCCACCGATACGAGGCTGCTTTTGATCTTCTTTTTTAACAAGGTGCAGATTTCTTCGTTGAAAACGTCTATCGCCAGCGGATTCCGCATATAGTTATTTTTCACGTGCGTCTGGACGGCATCTGTATGGGCCGAGGCTACGCCATCCTGGTGGATCCAAAGTCGATAGATATAATCTTCGAACCGTAGCCTTGTTGGAAAAAATGGCGGTAAACCAAGCCGGTTATCGTACCCGGCGACACCGCAATCGATCCGCCAATTCTTGTTCGTGACGACCGGACGAAAGTTGTCGAGCACGTAGACATCGTTAAAGTGGTGCAGATCGGAGTGACTCTGTTTCTCGTCATTCAGGTACATGAAAAGGTAGTCTAAAGCGTCGATATCGTTTGTCCCGGTACGGAAGGTCTGCGCGATTTTTATGACCGCACTCTTTGAAACAAGTCCCTCCTCCAGCAATAACGAATTCTCAGTCACGAACTCGGTGGAGACATTGGTCTCAAGATCCATCGCCGTGTCCCGAACCAGTTCACCAGACTCATAGTTGCCAGGAACCTCACGAACGCGTTTCCCTAGTACATCCTTGAAGGAAGTAAGTAGATCATAAGACTTCTGCAGGTACCCATTGGCCCCTGCCTTATGCAGGCGTCCCCTGGAAATTTCGGCGCGACCCAATGACTCCGGGCTACCCTCCACTAGTGCATAGGGACGCATATCGTCATCGGCACTGATCATGAACGCCCCAAGCGTGTACATTAAAGTGAAGTTTCGGTTTCCGCCGTAGCTGGGGCGGAAAAGATTTCGCACCAATGCCTCGAGCTTACGATCCCGAAGCTTCTTGTTCAAAAACGAGAGAAATTGCTCCTTCTCGTGCGGGCCGACGTAGTACAGATCATTGACTGTTTTGGTGTGTTCGAGCCGGTTGAAATATTTTTCGTGGTTCGCCAAGCTCGAATCATCAAACACCATCATCTTGACGGAGTGGCCATTACTCCAGAAATGTTCGTCGTAGGCTTCAATTGTTGCGCCGACATCACGTAATCGATAGCTCGGAACCACAAATATATTTTCGGCAGGCTTCATACAGAATTGGGAGAAGTGGAACAAAAAGCCATCAGGCTAGGCCTAAGGTTGTAATGAGCATGTCGATCAACTTAATGCCCAAGAACGGCAGAAGGATTCCTCCTAAACCGTAGGTAAAGAGATTCCGTGCCAAAATATCGGTGGGAGTGAGCGGCCGGAAATTAACACCCTTGAGCGCAAGAGGAATCAGCGCGATAAGGATGATCGCATTGAAGATGAGAGCGCTTAAGATGGCACTCTGTGGCGATTTCAGGAACATGATGTTCAGGGGCGCGATCTGCCGGAACGTGCCTACTAACATGGCAGGCAAAATCGCAAAGTATTTCGCCACGTCGCTCGCGATACTGAACGTGGTAAGCGCACCGCGCGTGACGAGCAATTGCTTTCCGATCTCAACGATCTCAAGCAGCTTGGTCGGATTTGAATCAAGGTCAATCATGTTACCGGCCTCTTTGGCTCCCTGGGTACCGATATTCATGGCGACACCAACATCGGCCTGCGCCAGCGCCGGAGCGTCATTTGTGCCGTCACCGGTCATGGCGACTCGGTGACCAAGAGTTTGCTCTTTCTTGCACAAGGCCAGTTTGTCTTCCGGTTTGGCTTCTGCCAGGTAGTCATCGACGCCGGCTTCCAGCGCAATAGCCGCAGCGGTCAAAGCGCTGTCGCCTGTGATCATCACGGTTCGAATTCCCATCGCGCGGAATCGCGCGAATCGATCTCGCAGACCGCCTTTCACGATATCCCTAAGGTGAACCGTACCGAGTACCTGTTCTTTGCTAGCAACAACCAGCGGTGTGCCACCCGATTTGGCTATGAATTTAATATCTTTTTCGACCGAATCCGGCAGCCTTCCTCCGACATAGACTCGAATCGCGGCGGCGGCACCTTTCCGGTAGCTCACGCCATCCAGATCGACACCGCTCATCCGGGTTTGAGCAGTGAAAGGCAAAAAGGTAACGTTGGACATCTCGCCTAATTGCCGAGCGCGTATGCCAAACTTCTTTGCCAGAATCACGATGGATCGTCCCTCCGGCGTTTCGTCTGCAAATGATGCGAGTTGGGCCGCGTCCGCCACCTGCTGCTTGGTCATTCCCGGAGCTGGGAGAAAATCTGTGGCCTGCCGGTTGCCCATCGTCACAGTGCCCGTTTTATCAAGAAGCAGGACGTCAACATCTCCCGCCGCTTCCACCGCCCTGCCGCTCTTGGCAAGGACGTTCTTCCCCACCAGACGGTCGATGCCAGCTATACCGATAGCGCTCAGCAGTCCGCCCATCGTTGTCGGAATCAGACCGACTAGCAGAGCAACTAGAACAGGAACGGCAAGTTTGAGCGAAGAGGCGATCCCAAAGGCTTTCATCGACAATACCGCGATCAGAAAAATAAGTGTCAGCGCCGAAAGCAGGATCGTCAGCGCAATTTCGCTTGGTGTTTTTTGACGGTTAGTACCTTCGACAAGACCGATCATCCGATCGACAAAGCTCTCACCGGGATTAGCAGAGATTTGGACCTTGATTTGATCCGACAGGACTTTCGTACCGCCGGTAACGCCACTCCGATCGCTTCCGGATTCACGGATGACCGGCGCGGACTCACCGGTCATCGCTGATTCGTCCACGCTCGCGGCTCCTTCAACGACTTCCCCATCTCCCGGAATCAGTTCTCCTGCCGAGACAATCACCACATCGTCTTTTCGCAATTGCTGCGCCGGAACTTTCTCAATTGTCCCATCGAGTTTCAGGCGCCGTCCAAAAGTCTGGGTTTGCGTGGCACGCAAAGCCCTCGCCAGCGCCTTGCCTCGTCCCTCTGCCATTGCCTCGGCGAAGTTCGCACCCAACACGATCACCCAAATCCAAAGAGTGATCTGGAATTGAAACCCGAAATCGGAGTAGTGTACCGTAGCGAGCAGAATCGTGGAAATGGCCGCTCCGACCTCGGTGACAAACATCACTGGATTCCTGGCCAGCGTGAGGGGATTTAGCTTTTTAAACGATTCCCCAATCGCCGGGAAGATAATCGCCGGATCAAAGACCGAATGAGTTTTAATCGGCACAGGTAATCAAAAAGACAAACCATCAACAAAACATCATTGATGTTTGAGAAACTTCAGAAGTTCACCACCAGTAAATCCTCGCAAGGATAGTTTTCATAGTTCACTCTTGATTAGAAATAATCTGTGGAGTCATTTTTCCCCCAGATTGAGGGGCTCCTTACTTGAACCGAAGTGGTCCACCTCAAACAGACGCCTCATGTTCTGTTGGGCGGGTTCGTACCTCTTGTCGAGCTTGATCGCTTGCCCGTAGTACTTTTTCGCTTTGTCATAGTCCTCAAGTACTTCAGCCAACACACCGGCTAGATTGAACGCTTCGGCCGACTTCGAGTTCAACTCCAATGCCTTCACTAAGTGCAGGCGAGCCTTGCCAAACGCCCGTAGATTAAGGCAGCGCTTCGCGGCGACGATGTGGGCGCTGAAAGTCTCGGCCGATGGCTCATCCTGCCCAGTGTGCCGCTTTAGAATTTCAGTCACGATGCTTCGAAGGTCCTCGGGACGCAGCGGTTTTTGCAGAAAGTCGATGGCGCCCAATTTCATTGCTTTGACCGCATTTGGTACATCACTGTACGCAGTGACGATCATAGCTGGGACTTTAATTCCGCTTTCCCTCATCTTTGCCAGCAATTCCAATCCGTCCATTCCGGGCATTCGAATGTCGAGGATCGCCAGCGCAAATGTATGTTCGGCGAGCGACTGGACCGCCTCCTCCCCTGAACTTACTTCAAAAACTTCATAGCCTTCGGTTTCAAGGGCAGTCCGAAAGTTGAGACGTACATTCGTCTCGTCATCCACAATAAGAATTCGTTTATTCATGCCTTCACTCCATTACTGGTCGCTGGAAGATCAAAACAGAACTCGCTCCCACTACCTGAGGTACTCCGCAGACCGATTCTTCCTCCGTGCGAAACAATCATCTCTTTCGCAATCACGAGTCCAAGTCCCACTCCTGTCGAGTTTTCGGTGCGTGAAACGCGTTCTATAGCGCGAACGCGGAAAGGGGAAAGGGGAAAGGGGCGCATTTATACAGACTCTCTACTTTCGCTCGAGAACCCATCGTATTGCAAAATGCTGGAATTCCGTCGCATTCCGGAATCTCATTTTCTCTTTAATCCTGGCCCTATACGTACCAACCGTCGCCATGCTGAGCTGAAGCGCTTTGGCTATTTCACGTGTCGTACGGCCACGCCCGCTTAACGCCAGCACTTCCAATTCGCGATCGGCCAAACGATCGACCTCTCGTCCTACACTCTTGACTCCGGTGGTAACTATGCGTTTCAGAAACACACCACGCAAGTTTTCCGAAAGATAGACCTCTCCTGCAAGTACCCGACGAACTGCACATAAGAATTCGTAAGACTGTTGATTTTTTGTGATGTAGCCGCTGGCGCCGGCCCGAAGAGCGCGGTCCGCATAAAGCGAATCTTCGTGAGTCGAAAGGACGAGGACGGGTACACTGATCGAAAGGGCCTTTATGCTTGCGATCAGCTCCAGACCACTTAACCCTTTCAACGTGATATTAGCTATTGCCAAATCCGGAGCTGTGTTGCGAATAAGTGGGATTGCTTGTTCAACATTTTCCACTTCGCCGCAAACTTCCATATCCGGCTCAGTATTGATGAGCTGAGAAAGGCGTTCACGAAATAACGGGTGATCGTCGATGATTACGACGCTTTCCTTTTTGTCACTCATAAGATGTTTAAACCTTTAAACGGATCCTAGCTCAGCGCTCGCGCCGTTTCGCGGTCACAGCCATTCGGGTCGTGAAATGCTGCAAGAAGCTCTCTACTAACCTTTACGCCTGAACAAGCTGCTTTAGAATGAGTGGTCAAAGTCATGTGGAGGTATGATGCGAAGGGTGATTGTTTAAAAAGTTGGCCACAACTTGTTGAGGCGCTGACTCTGTCGTTCGATGCGTGAAATCTATGGCGAGATAGATCCAGAATTTTATTAAGCTGCTCTTGGCTTGAGGGAAGGTCACTTAGGCCAAGCCTCCGAAGTCTCCTTCACTTCTTTTCGGATGCCTCGCCGGTTTGCAGCGACAGAAGAGGCACACTACCAGTGCCCTCGAGCAAAGTCAGCGGCAACGCACCGTTCCAACGGTCCGCTTTTGCCAGATCGACCACGAGGGGGCTCGTTTTCAGGATTTCCGCATTCATGCGGAGCACTCCTGCACGTGATTCACCCTCAAGCCGTATTCCTTCCGCCCTGCCCTGAGCGCTCAAAATTGTCGATTGACGGTCGGCTTCAGCCAATTTGAGTTTCGCTTCGGCCTCGCCGTTTGCTCGCTCGACTGTTTGCTGTGCTTCGAATCGGATCCGATTCACCGTATTCTCGGCGGCAACCGCCTCATTCTTCGCCTTGACTGCAGCCTCGACTGAAGCACGGAAACTCTCTGAATAGAGAATGGCGGCAATCTGAAAATCCACGACTTCGATGTGGTAGAGGTTCCCAAGATCATTCGATAGAAGAGTCTTGAGGGCGTTTAAAATTTGTTCGCGGTTTTCACTGATTCGGGTGGTATTCTGCTGAGCAAAAATCTTCGCGGTTCGGTCCGCGACGATCCGCTCGAAATTCTCTGTAATATCAAAATTACCCGCGCGGCCGACCTCATAGAGAAGCGGCAGCACTGCCTGAGGAGGGACGCGATACGTTAGACCGACAGTCACGGCGATCGGCTGGTTATCGATCGTGTTTACGGTAAGCCTGTCGAGCTTGAAAGTGTCCAAAGACACCTGTAATCGATCGACCTGGTCGATAAGCGGCAACTTGAAATGCGGACCGGGTCCGAGGGGTTTCGCCGTAATAACTTGCCCAAGGCGGCGCACACCCGCCATCTGTGTGGGTTCGACGACGAAGTACGAATCGAGGGCGAAGAGAACAACGAGGCTGACAGCGATGAGGCCAACAATCAGGCTAAACAGGAATGATGGGCGAATGATCGGTGGTCCCTGACGCTGCAGAACAATTTCCGGCGGTGTTCGATCGCTCATGTGAAAGCTATTTCGGTACTCCGCACCGTTTGCTAAGCTCCAAGTTTACTTCGAGCACGTTAAGAAACTTCTCACCGACCAACCCTTTAAATGGAGCCGAAGCGTTCGTCTGCCGGATTTGGTCGATCTCTTTACGGATATCGGCCACATCACGCTTGGCGTCCTCGGCCCACTTCGCGGCGACCCGATCGAGCTGGAATTCGGCATTCCCGAACCAGCGGAAAAATGCCAAGGGACGATACTTCCCGTCCATGATCCAGGCAATGTATTTGCTCAGAGGGATCGCTATGATCAGGGTAAATACTATTAACGCGATGGGTAGAAACCACATAATTCTACAACTCCTAATGAGTGAGCTGTGATAGCCTGGAGTAGAACCATTCCCGGCCGGATTAGAGCTACGAAGAAATAGATAAACAACAGCAGTGAAACTACGGCAGCTAAGTAGATCATCGTGAAACCTGGATTAGATTTTCTCGCAGGCCCCCATGAAAAGAAGGCATAGGCCCATCGGTACAAGGCCTAGGAGAAACATGCCTGGCAGCCAAAGCTCGAGCATCATGTGAAATAGATTTCCTTTAATTAACTTATGCGCTCACGAGCGCTTACGGGCGAAATGACAAAAGCTCAACTTTTCGTAACACGGAATTTACCGCTAGAGGCTAGAGGCAACATCCAACGTAGCCACACGTGAATTTACAGCTTTTATCGTGCCAAGCTAATTTGGTTTTATTTCAAAGTGTTTCTGCGAGAGACGGCAGCATATAGCATGAACAATAGCTGCAAGCTGTACTCGCATTATGCGAGTTTCGCTCAGGAATTCCCTCGCAAAATGCGAGCGTCAATCGCCTTCTTACAATTGCTTCGAGTAGCTAACGACACGGCGCCAATTTTCAATTTCACGCTGAACCAAGGGCAGTAAGGATCACCCAACCCATGCCTCAAACTCGTTTTCTGTGACTTTCCGAATTAAAGCTGGCTCCGCATTCCGATCTCGTGCCCTGGTCAGATTATTACCAGGTCAATCCCGGGTAACTCCCGGATTAACTCATCGTGGAGCGCCCGGTTAAACAAGCGAAGAGATTTTTTGCCCGGACGTCCAAGGACGACATGCGTGATGCCGTATTCCTTGGCAAAAGAGATCAACGCCTGCCCCACGTTTTCATGTTTAAGAGAAATCACCAAACCGCCCATTTTTTGTGCCGCTTCGAGGGTGTCGGCCACCCGGCGTTGAACCGCCGCATCAATCTTTATCACTGATTCACTGGGCGTGCGAACGTAGACCGCATACCATTGTGCATTCAGCTGCGCCGCAAGGCGCGCGGTCTTGCGGAGCAACCGCCCGGGCTCAGGTCCTCGGCTGCTGATTGCGACCATGACCTGCCCAAGACCGCCGATGTTGCTTTCCGTTTCAGCTCCCTCACGGTTCCTGCGATCAAGAATATTTGCCGTTTCGCTCAGCGTCATCTCCCGGAGACGGGTCAAATTCTTGGATGTGAAGAAGTTTACCAGAGCGGCTTCCACTCTTTCTTTGGGGTAGATCTTCCCGGCCTCAAGACGCTCGAGAAGATCTTCCGCGGGCAGGTCAATGTTTACGATCTGGTCCGCCTGCGTGATAATTTCGTCGGGCACGCGCTCCTTCACCTTAACGCCGGTCACGTCTTCGACGATGTTATAGAGCGACTCGAAATGCTGGATATTTACGGTAGCAATCACATTGATCCCAGCGCGCAGCAGATCCTGCACATCTTCGTAGCGCTTGCGATTCCGGCTTTGCGGCGCGTTTGTATGCGCCAGCTCGTCGACAAGCGCAACTGTCGGCTTCCTTGCAAGAACAGCGTCGAGATCCATCTCTTTTAAAGCGATGCCGTGGTACTTCGCTAGCAGAGGCGGAACAATCTCCAATTCGCCGATCTGCGCACTAGTCTCGGGGCGATCATGAGGTTCGACATAACCAATCACAACATCCACGCCTTGTTTTCGGAGGCGGTTTCCTTCGGCCAGCATTTGGTACGTCTTACCGACTCCGGGACACGGTCCGAGGTAGATCTTCAACTTACCGAGCTGCTGCCTGCGGATGATCGTTAAAAAATCATCCGGCGTAGGCTTCAGACTAATATTATCGGCCACTGGCATAAGATCCGGCGAGTATAACTGATTCTGCTTGAAAATCCCTCGATTCGCTCAACGATTGGAGGGAGTCCGTTTGCGGCTCCCCTGACGTCGCAAACGTCGCGCCCTCAGAGTCCACAGTTGGCTCCCATCTCTTCAGCAGAATCCATACTACAGATCTTACACCGAGGCCAGTCTGCAGAGGGAATGGGCGAAAAAAGTTCGGCCCACGGGTCCGGAAACCGGCCGGACCGGGCAGGCCGACTGCACCGCATGTGCGAAAACTATGGCCTCTTTTCTGCTATTGCCCCTTTTGGCGCGGCCGCGTCTAGAGCCAGGTTAAGCTTCAACACGTTCACCCCAGGCTCACCGCCGATACCAACCAGAGGATTATCCGTCGCTTTGGTCACTTCAGCGCGAACCGCCTCTTCGCTTAGGCCTCGCTCCTTGGCGACGCGCGGAATCTGCAGTTGGGCATTTTGAAGGCTAATATGCGGATCCAATCCGCTCCCTGACGCGGTTACAGCATCAGCAGGGACGGCAACTTCCGCCGCTAGACCATTTTCCTGGCGATACTGGGCGACGTTCCCTTTGATTCCGTCGATCAATTTCTGCGAAGTCGGTCCCAGGTTTGAGCCACCGGAACTGAGTGGATCATACCCGGTTCCTGCTGCGGACGGTCTCGGATGAAAGTACTTCGCCCCGCTGAATCCTTGCGCTAACAACTCGGAGCCGATAATCTGGCCGTGATTCTCGATCAGGCTGCCATTCGCCTGACGAGAAAACAAGAGCTGCCCAAATCCCCAGATTAATACCGGATAGATACCGCTGAGAATAACACAAAGGACGACTGTTGCACTGATCGATGTCCAGAGATCTTTAAGAAACGTTTTCATAGACAAGTGTTTTTCTAGTTAGGCTAGACCGATGGTCGTAATAAACATGTCGATTAGCTTAATGCCGATAAATGGCAGGATAATTCCTCCCAATCCGTAGATAAGAAGGTTCCGCGCCAGGATTTTGGCGGCACCAAGCGGCCGGAATCTAACTCCATGTAGCGCGAGAGGAATCAGGGCGATAATGATAACTGCATTAAAAATGACGGCGCTCAGGATGGCGCTCCCCGGCGACTTCAGGAACATAATGTTCAGCGGCGCAATCTGCGGGAACGCGCCGACCAACATGGCCGGCAAAATCGCAAAATACTTCGCAACGTCGTTGGCGATACTGAACGTAGTGAGTGCACCACGCGTGATGAGCAATTGTTTCCCGATTTCAACGACTTCGATCAGCTTAGTCGGATTCGAATCAAGATCAACCATGTTACCGGCCTCTTTCGCTGCCTGAGTACCGGTATTCATGGCCACCCCAACATCAGCCTGCGCCAGCGCCGGAGCGTCGTTAGTGCCGTCACCAGTCATCGCGACCAAATGACCCGCTTGTTGCTCCTTCCGAATCAACGCAAGTTTTTGTTCCGGTTTGGCTTCGGCCAGGAAATCGTCAACTCCTGACTCCTTCGCGATGGCGGCTGCGGTTAGTGGGTTGTCACCGGTGATCATCACCGTTCGGATCCCCATTGCGCGGAAGCGTTCGAACCGATCCGATAGACCTCCTTTCACGATGTCCTTTAGGTGAATGGTGCCCAAGATCTTTTCGTTACTTGCAACCACCAGCGGCGTGCCACCCGAACTGGAGATCGATTTGACGTCCTTTTCGACCGGCTCCGGCATATTTCCGCCGACAAAGCGGCGAATTGCGTCCGCCGAACCCTTACGGTAGTTGACACCATCCATATCAACGCCGCTCATGCGCGTCTGAGCCGTGAAAGGTACGAAGGTGGCGTGTGCCATGTCGCTTAATTCCCGGGCGCGGATACCAAAACTCTTGGCCAGAACGACAACCGAGCGGCCTTCGGGCGTTTCGTCAGCAAGTGACGCGAGTTGGGCCGCGTCCGCCATTTGTTGTTTAGTCACTCCCGGAGCCGGAAGAAAGTCAGTCGCCTGACGGTTACCCATGGTGATAGTGCCTGTCTTATCAAGTAACAACACGTCGACGTCTCCCGCCGCTTCCACGGCACGGCCGCTCATGGCGAGAACGTTTTTCTGTACCAGACGGTCAATGCCGGCGATACCGATAGCGCTTAGCAGTCCTCCGATCGTCGTCGGGATCAGACAGACGAGCAGCGCAACCAACACCGGAACGGTAAAGTCTACCGAGGAAGCGATGCCATAGGCTTTCAATGACATCATGGCGATCAGAAAGACCAACGTGAGCGCCGAGAGCAGTATAGTCAGTGCAATCTCATTGGGTGTTCTTTGACGGGTAGCACCTTCGACCAGAGTGATCATCCGGTCCAGAAAAGTCTCACCCGGATTGGAAGTGATTTGGATTTTGATCTGGTCGGACAAAACTTTCGTCCCGCCGGTGACGGCACTCCGGTCGCCGCCAGATTCACGGATGACTGGCGCGGATTCGCCTGTGATTGCTGACTCGTCCACAGTCGCCGCGCCTTCAATGACTTCTCCATCTCCAGGAATCAGTTCTCCTGCGGAAACTTCTACCACATCACCCTTTCGCAGCTGATCGGCCGGAATTTTCTCGATCGTACCGTTGCCCGTCAAGCGGTTGGCGAACGTCTGAGTCCGAGTGGCACGTAAAGCTCTCGCCTGGGCCTTGCCTCGCCCCTCTGCCATAGCCTCTGCAAAATTAGCAAATAGCACGGTAAACCAGAGCCAGAGTGCAATCTGGACTTGGAACCCGAAATTGGAGCCATGCCCAGTTACGAGCAGGACCGTCGTAATCGCTGCCCCGACCTCGGTTACGAACATAACCGGGTTTTTAGCCAGCGTGATAGGATTCAACTTTTTAAACGAATCTCCTATTGCCGGTAAAATAATCGCCGGATCGAAGATTGAATGAGTTTTAGTAGCCATAAAAAGTAATGAGTGGTCGTGTCAGTTCTCAGTGCGTCCTCGCTCTAGAAGAGTTTCCCATTCAGCATCAGGAAGTGCTCCAGAATCGGGGTAAGTGTTAGCGCTGGCAGGAAGGTTAGTGCACCCACGAGCAGGATGGTTCCGATCAGTAAAATGACGAACAACGAGCCTGAGACCGGAAATGTACCGGCGCTAGTCGCCACGAGCTTCTTGCGGCCGAGTGAACCGGCCAATGCCATCACCGGAATAATCATCCCAAAACGGCCAACCAGCATTGCGAAGGCCAGGGTAACGTTGTAGTGCGGATCGCCGTTCGTCGGATTGCCCGTCAGGCCGGCGAATGCACTACCGTTATTGGCGGTGCAAGAGCTATAAGCATAAAGGATTTCCGTAAGACCATGAGGACCTCCGTTATTTTCGCCGGCTGTTCCCCACGGTGTTAGCACCGCCCAGCCAGAAAAACCCAAAATAGAAAAGGCCATTAGCAATACCGCGATGGCTGCCACCTTAACATCGTACGATTCAATCTTTTTTCCGAGATACTCCGGTGTTCGCCCGACCATGAGTCCAGCGATGAAAACTGCGAGCACAACGTAGACAATCATTCCGTAAAGCCCGGCGCCGACTCCACCAAAGATGATCTCTCCAAGTTCCATATTGAAAAGCGGGACGAATCCGCCCATTGGGGTAAAGGAGTCATGCATCGAGTTTACCGCGCCGCAGGAAGCGTCGGTCGTTACCGTGGCGAAGAGAGCGGAGTTAAAGATACCAAACCTGACTTCTTTACCCTCCATGTTGCCCCCGGCCGGATCTACTCCTAATTTGTGCACAATCGGATTTCCGCCAGCTTCGGCACCCCAGCAGATCAGCACTCCGGCTACGAAGAGCAATGCCATCGTTATCCAAACCGCCCAACCATGCTTTTGGTTCTTCACCATTCGCCCGAGGTAATAAGTCAGCGCGCTCCCAATCGAGAAAATGGATAGCATCTGAATAAAGTTTGAAAGCGGAGTCGGATTCTCAAAAGGATGAGCGGCGTTGGCGTTCATGTATCCGCCCCCATTGGTCCCGAGCATCTTAATGGCTATCTGGGAGGCCACCGGTCCCTGCACGATGCTCTGCGAATCGACCTTCTGATCAACCATCACAGGATTGCCCTTCGCATCGTTCACCGGATTTCCCTTGTCGTCCTTCTTCGGAACTTGCACGGTTTGTACTTCTACCACTTTTGCGGTGTCGTAAGGCTTAAAGTTCTGCACCATACCCTGGGAGACGAGGAAGAGAGCGTAGACGATACAGATCGGAAGTAGCAGGTAATAGTTAATCCGGACGAGATCCACCCAAAAATTACCGAGCGTCTTCGTGGAATGCCGCGCAATTCCTCGGACGACGGCTGCGGCAAGGGCTATGCCGACCGCGGCCGAAAAGAAATTATGCGAAGCCAAAGCCAGCATCTGCGAAAGATAGCTCATCGTCGATTCACCGCCGTAGTTCTGCCAGTTTGTATTGGTCGTAAAGCTGGCCGCAGTGTTAAACGCCAGAGCCTCAGGCACTGCTGGAAGTTGTTGCGGATTCAACGGCAGCAAATTTTGCAGCCGCATGATCGCGTAAGAGAAAACCATCGTTACGGTGCTAAAAATCAGCATCGCCATAGTATAGTGAATCCAGGTGTGTTCCTTCTCCGGGTCCACGCCGCAAAGGCGATAGGTCAGACGTTCCAATGGTCTAACTACAGGATCCAGAAATGTCTTTCCTTTGGAATCGAGCACCTGACATAGGTAAATTCCAAGAGGCTTCGTGATAAGCAGGAGCACCCCAGTAAAGAATGCCAATTGAATCCAACCTGAGATATTCATATTAGAAACTTAAGCAGTTGCGACGGTTAGCGTTAAAATTTTTCCGGTCGCAAGATTGTAAATAACAAGTAGAGGATTAGACCAATGGATACGATTCCGACGAGTATGTTTTCCATAACTGACATGGGTTAAAATTTTCCGCAGGCCCAGGTGAATAACGCCAGGATCCCGAATGAGAGGATAGTTACTCCTATATAGATGATGTCTGTCATATTGTTGGATCAAGTAGTGAGGTGACTATTGGCTCTTGGTTCATCGGAAACCATCTGGATGGAGACATTGACTCGCCAATCCATTCGAAGTTCCGGAAGGCGGGTGCGCGATTTTACGAGGGCAACCACCTCCATCCAATTCAAATTAGACAGCTCCCTCACGACCGTTATGTTCCTCCCAGGTTAAAGGGCTCCGAGCTCGAGCCGAAATGTTGCAGTTCAAAAAGCCGGCGCATATTCTGTTGTGCCGGTTCGTAGTTCTTATCGAACTTGATGGCTTGGCCGTAGTACTTCCTGGCCTTGTCAGCGTCTTCGAGCATCTCCGCGAGTACGCCAGCCAAGTTGAAAGCTTCTACTGATTTGGTGTTTAACTCAAGTGCCTTGACCAAATGTATTCTGGCCATCGCGAACGATCGCAAATTCAAACAGCGTTTGGCTGCGACGATGTGGGAGTTGTAGCTTTCAGCCTGGTGATCTTTTTGCGGCGCGTGACGCTTTAGGATCTCGGCGACAACGCGGCGGAGTTCTTCAGGCCGGAGAGGCTTTTGCAAAAAGTCGATCGCTCCCAACTTCATCGCTTGCACCGCGTGCGGCACATCGCTGTAGGCTGTAACAATCATCGCCGGGACCGTGATTCCGACTTCCCGCATTCTCGCCAGCAACTGCAGCCCATCCATCCCAGGCATGCGCATATCAAGTATCGCGAGGTCAAACGATCGCTCGACTAGTTGATCCAGCGCGTTAGTGGCCGAGGCCGCTTCGAAAACCTCGTATCCCTCCGTTTCGAGGGTGAGCCGATAGTTCAGCCGCACATTTTTCTCATCGTCAACGATCATAATTTTCGCACTCACAACTTCACTCCGTTGCGGTTCTTTGTGATCACGGGAAGATCGAAATAAAACTCGCTCCCCTCGCCCTGTGTGCTATGAAGCCCGATGCTTCCGCCGTGCGAAACGACGATTTCCTTAGCGATGGCCAGCCCAAGTCCGACCCCATGCGATTCTTCGGTCCCGGGCATACGGAAAAACCTTTCAAAAACGCGTGATTGAAACTCCTTCGGAATGCCCGGTCCGTGATCGAGAACCGAGAAACGAAGAGTTTTGCCAAGCGTTTTCACTGACAATACGACATCCTCGCCCGGCTTGGAGAACCTTGCGGCATTCGAAAAAAAATTGGAGAATACGTGATTTATCTGGCGAGAATCGACCGCGACCTCCGGAAGGTCAGGCGCCATTTCCACCACCAATCGCAAGTCGCGTGCTTCCACAAGCGAACGCAGGTCAGGTAGCGCGTCGTCGACCAGCGTTCCCGGTGAGACAACCTCGAGCCGCTGCCGCACCTGTCCGGACTCCAGGCGGGCCAAATCCAGGAGGTCATTGATCATCCGCAGAAGACGTTCCGAGTCTTCCCGCGCCGCCACCAGCAATTCGAGCTGTTTTGGGTTGAGGGAGCCGATTCTCTCTTCCAGCAACAGGTGAAGTCCCATGCGAATGCTCGTCAGCGGGGTTTTCAACTCGTGGCTGACCGTCGAGACCAGATTTGTCTTCACCTCGTCCATGAGACGGAACCGAGTTACATCCTGCAAAACCAGGGACGCTCCGAACATATTCCCCGACTCGTCGCGCATTCCGATGACCCTGGGCAGCAGAAAGACCTCTTGCTCGTCAATCCGAACCGGGATTGCCTTTTCAAAGCTTGTCGGCACACTATCCGGGGCTCCTTTCAGGACTTTTCCAACCTCCTCCTCGATCGCGAGCGGGAGCCCGTACTCGCCGTTGAGCTTCTGGAGAAGCTTCCCGGCCGCCGGATTCGCAAAATTGATTTTTCCATCCAGCGAAAGCGCCAGGATTGCATCGGGGAATGCCGAGAAAGTGATCTCTGTCATGTGGCGGGCCTGCGATAACTGGTCTGTTGTGACCTGACGGTAAGCTCGCAATCTTGCTGCGAGTTTATTAAACGCGTCGGCGAGTTGTCCCAGCTCATCGCCAGCCTCCACAGGAACCACCTGATCCAGCTTGCCTTCACCCAGCTCTTTGGAGACCGTGGTCAAGGTCTGGATCGGTTTTAGAATGGCTCGCTGCAATCCGTACCCTAGAGAGATTGCCAACGCGACGCCAAACACTAAGAGGAATACCATTGCGCGAGTGGAATCGGCGCTCAGGGACTTGGCATGGTCATCCGCTTGAACCATGTTTTCCTGATTTATGCTAATGACCTTCTGCGCGTTGTTTTTGATCTCCGTAAACAGCGGCAAAAGCTCGGAGAAATACATCTTACGGCGGGCATCCGGATTGGACGTGTCCCAGAAGGTCCGGGCAAGCGCCTGATAGTGGCTTTCGGCCTCCCTGATTGTATCGGCTAACTCCCCTTCCCCAGGGAGCGTGATATTATTCAGTTCCTTCTTAAGGCTTTCTTGAAAAACCGGAAGATTCTCGTTGAAAAGATCGCGCCCTCTGCGCTCTTCACCGGCCATGGCAAATGAAAGCCCCGAATCCATTCGTTCAGAGCTTTCCTTCATTTGCTGGCCAGCGAGCACGCTCTCGTAGTTTTCCCGCAGAATCACATCGATCGAACCGCCGAGTCGGTTAAAGAGCAACACCGCGTACAAACCCACCCCGAGAAAAAGAATTACAATCGGGCAGAGCCAAAACAGGATTCGCCTCTTCATAACGCCGATCCTGTCAAATGCGGACGATGCAAACAGGTCCTTCCCCAAAAATCGAAAAACCGGTACCGATGAGCCTCCGGATCCGGAGGACGCCGATATTTGCTATGACACCCATTCTCATGTTGAATTGAAGAACGCCCGTTAGAGCCAGAGCCATGCCACAAAACTGCAAATCACAAAACAGGCGTATTATGAGCTACTTACGAAGAGGAGAGCGGGGCTATGCAGATGATATACGACTCGCAACTCGCGAGTTTCCATTAAAAAATGGCTCGCATTTTGCGAGTAACTGAAACTGAAGAAAGCTACCTTAGCCACGGGTTCCATCCCGCCCACAACCTCCCAAACCAACGATCTGGTCTAGTGCCTCTCCCAAGCGCAACCCTTTCGCTACGACCCATTGTCCCCGACGATCTATGAAGCCGTCGGAATCACTCCTCCTACGATGCTAGACGGTGTCAAACAGAAACCGATAGAAGGCACTAGTTTGGTTTACACGTTCGATGACGCGAAGGCGCCGCCACGGCATACCACCCAGTATTTCGAATTAGTCGGCAATCGTGCGATCTACAAAGACGGTTGGATGGCAAGTACTACGCCCTACGGCTGCCATGGATCACGCAGGTGGGTAACGAACCGAATCCGGATGACTTCAAATGGAGCTGTACAACACCAACGAGGATAACAGTCAGGCGAACAATCTCGTGGACAAGTTTCCGGACAAGCTAAAGGAGTTGCAAGCTGCCTTCGAAGTGGAAGCGAAGAAGTATAATGTCTATCCGCTCGACTCCAGCTTTTGCTGCGAGATTTATTCGGCCTAGCCTGACCCGAGGACGACAGGAGTTCACCTTTTACCCGGGCATGATTCGCATCCCGGAAGGCTCGGCGCCGAATTTCACAAACAAGTCATTCAGCGTACGTTAAGCCTCAGACTGCACCTTAGACAGGTGTGAAAGCGAGTTCTCGGGTCTTCCGCAAGGGGCCGAAAACCGGCTTTCTTCACTCGCTCAGCCGGCCGATTAGTACAGAAATTCGGCGTGAATCACCATTTGGCGGTTTTTTTACCACGCTATTTGGCGTGACGATCCAGCGGCAACTACTACTACTACTGGTTCGCGTGAGCTTGGCACGATAAACTATTGGGTTCCATGGGTAGAACGTTGCGATTTCTTTGTTTCGGATTGTCTTTGTGTCTGACTCCTCTTTCGACCACGGCTGCAGGGTTACCGAGGCATGCTCTAGATTTTCCGTTGCCGGTCGATAGCTACCATGACCAACAGATTCCGTCGCTTTTCGGAAAACTCACGGGGCGGATTCAGCGGGAACCTCTCAACCTTGTTGCGACCATCATTTTTTTCGGAGCGATCGTTCACACGTTTCTGGCCGCTCGCTTTCGCAAGATTGCTCATAACTATCAGCAGAGCTATGAGGCGATCGAGTATTTGCTTCATGCCACAGACGGCCCACCGGATTTCGGGAAGAAACACGACAAGCTACTCTTCAGGGCTCAGCTCTTTTATTTCATGGGCGAAGTCGAAGCGGTTTTCGGTATCTGGTTAATCCCGCTTTTCGTTGCGATTATTGCGTTTCACGGATGGTCCGCGATGGTTGACTATGTCGGGAACGTAAACGTCGCGGATGCAATTTTTGTCGTCGTGATCATGGCCATGGCCAGTTCACTGCCGATCATTCGTTTTACGGAAACCGTGATCGCCAAAGTTTCCGCAATCGGAAACGGAACACCCGCTTCGTGGTGGTTGAGCAATTCTGACCCTAGGCCCATTGCTCGGTTCCTTCATCACGGGGCCGGCGGCAATGACGATCTGCGCCCTTCTACTGCGTCATCGCTTTTATAGCCTCAAACCATCGGAGCGGCTGAAATACGCAACGCTCGGCCTGCTATTCGTCAATATCTCGGTCGGCGGGGTATTAACCCAGTTTGCGTCTCCTCCGGTTGTGATCGTCGCGAGTGCTTGGAATTGGGACCTGGCGTACATGCTAACCCATTTCGGCTGGAAAGCTGTCATCGCAATCATCTTGTCCAATCTGCTGTATCTCACGGTGTTTCGGAGAGAATTCGCCAGACTTGCGGCCAACATTCCAGACCAAGAGCAAGAGCAAGAAGGGCGCCGACCAATTCCGTGGCGGATCACTGGCATCCATATCCTCTTTCTCTGCTGGACAGTAGCGAACGCCCACTATCCCGTGCTTGTGATCTTGGGTCTTCTTTTCTTTCTCGCCTTCGTCTCAGCCACCCGGCTGAACCAGCACGCGATTGCGCTTCGGCCGCCGTTACTTGTCGGCTTCTTTCTTGCGGCCCTAATCATTCACGGAGGGTGCCAGCAATGGTGGATAGGGCCTGTTCTCGGCAACTTGAGTAAATGGCCATTGATGCTTGCTGCTACGATCCTTACTGCTTTCAACGACAATGCAGCGATCACGTACCTTGCATCCCTTGTCCCTGGATTTTCTGACGCGCTCAAATATGTGGTGATGGCCGGGGCAGTTACTGGCGGCGGGCTAACCGTAATAGCCAACTCTCCAAATCCAGCCGGTCAATCGATCCTCGCGTCGCGCTTCGGGGAGGCCGGAATTTCGCCGCTTTACCTCTTCCTCGGAGCCCTGGTGCCGACGCTGATCGCCGGAGCAGCGTTTATGTTGCTTCCATAAGCGTCGGCTATAAAAGCCAGTCGCTCGCAAATCGAGTTGTTTGAAGAACCGGGGTTCTCAGGACGAATGAAATCATCGGCAGGGACATCCTCCACATGGATCGGTCCGTAACGATTGGGATGTTGTATCAATCAGACCCTTAACTGCATCGGCATGGGCCGAAATGGTTCGGTCCGCGGGTCCAGGAAAGAGTTGCAAACCCACATCTTCGGCCGAGCGGCAAGCGCCGCGGTCCAGCGTCCCCAATTGCGTCGTCGCGATGCTGCCGTCTTTTCGACGCCAATGACTGTTATGGTGAACTCTAATTTCGCTTCTTCCTCCATTGGCCAGCCAAACATTGCATGGCCACGACCGTCAACAGGCCCCCAGATTTTTACCGGTCTCGGAAACACGTGGACCTGATCCCACGCGCCGCTCATTATTCATTCCTAAGGAAGTCAATATACCATTCCAAAATCCTGTGTAATGCGCCGTCATGAATCAAGCTGAAGTAATCTGGACGTTGCTGATCGTCGTCGCCACGCTGGCGATCTTAGCGAAGAAAGTGGACGTGCCTTACCCGGTCCTGCTGGTGATCGGTGGGCTTGCCCTCGGGTTTGTACCGGGGTTACCACCGGTGCAGCTAGACCCGGAACTGGTGTTTCTGTTTCTGTTGCCGCCGCTGATCTGGCCGGCTGCGGTCTTTACTTCCTGGCGAGATTTGCGTGCAAACCTGAATCCCATCTTGCTCCTCGCCGTCGGACTTGTCTTGTTAACGACCGCGTTCGTAGCTGTCGTCACGCGTGCGCTGACTGGTTTGCCTTGGCCGGCGGCGTTTGTTCTGGGCGCAATTATTTCGCCGACGGACGCTGTTGCAGCGACGGCGATCACGAGCCGCATACGGGTGCCGCGAAGAATCGTCACCGTCTTGGACGACGAGAGTCTCCTCAATGACGCAACAGCGCTTGTTGCCTACCGCTTCGCAATCGCGGCGATGATGAGCGGAACGTTTTCACTTCCTGAAGCGATCGGACGCTTTTTTTTGGTCGCCTTGGGCGGCACCTGTATCGGGCTGGCGATCGGCTGGCTTGTCACCCATGTTCAACGCCGTCTCGACGATCCTCCCATTCAAATGACCATTTCGCTCCTCACGCCGTTTGCCGCTTACATTCCTGCGGAGCGCTTGCATGTTTCTGGCGTCCTGGCGGTGGTTGCCGCCGGACTGTTTCTCGGCTGGCGCGGACCGCAAATTCTCACCGCTCGGACGCGGCTCAACCTATACGTGTTCTGGGAGATGGTGGTATTCCTGTTGAACGGTCTGGTCTTCGTCCTGATCGGTCTGCAACTCCCGCGCATTCTTCAAAGGCTCTCGGGGAACTCTTTGAATCAGCTCGTCTGGCACGGCACGCTCATAAGCTTTGCCGCTATAAGTGTGCGCATAGCTTGGGTTTTTGCATCGACGAACATGCTGCATTTGATGAGCACTACTTTGCGCAGGGGAGAATCACATTCTCCGTGGCAGAATGCGGCTATTGTCGCCTGGACCGGAATGCGCGGCGTGGTTTCTCTCGCCGCTGCGCTCGCGATGCCGCTGACGCTTTCTGACGGTCGGCCCTTCCCCGGACGTGACTACATTTTGTTCGTCACGTTTTGCGTCATTCTGGCAACGCTTGTACTTCAAGGTCTGAGTTTGCCTGCGCTTATTCACCGGCTCGGCGTGGTGGATGATGGGCTTGCGAATGTGGAAGAAAGAACTGCGCGCCTCAAAGCGAACGAAGCCGCCCTAGCCTTCCTTTCCGAGGTCGATAGCCGTTTCTCGCTCGAGCTCGTAGAGCGCCTTCGCGCTGAATACAACGACCGCATTCGCCAGTTGGAAGTGTGCGAGAATGTTGGCGAAAATTGCTCGGACGGGTTGCTGGCCCCTTCCTACCAACGTCTACAGCAAGACGCGCTCGATGTGGAGCGCCGCACAATCATTCGGTTGCGCGATGAGTTTGTCATCAATGACGAAGTTTTGCGGCGCATCCAGGCCGACCTCGACCATGCCGAGGCGAGGCTGCATGTACGCGCGTAAGCCTCCAGCATGCTAGTAGTTACCTGCCAAAATAAGCGATATTATCTCGCAAGGGTTGTTGCTTGATTTCACTCTGGCGCCATTCAAAGGGAGCCGCTTGCGCATTGTAAGCGCAGATGAAGTGATCGATTGCTTGGCGTAACTGTTTGACATCGACAAAACTGGCTCCCTGGAGCGCTTGGCGGCTCAGAATGCTAAACCAGCATTCGATCTGGTTAAGCCACGAAGTATGGGTTGGCGTAAAATGAAGATGAACATTGGGATGGCTCTTGAGCCACCGATCGTTCTTGGGCTTGTGGGTATTGAGATTGTCGAGAATGACATGAATTTCTTTTTCGTTGCCGTAGGCGTCTATAACACCATTCATGAAATCCAAAAACTCCCGACGTCGCCGGCAATTTGGATTTCCAAACTTTTGGGCACTTTTGCGCTCTTGAGTACGCCGAGCACCGCAATGGGATCGGTCGGAGAGATCAGCGCGCCGAATAGCAGGCACCATGAGTAACTGAGTTTCAAATTCAGCCAGGCAAGCATAAGGTAGATGGCTGTGCCGAACACAAATGTTGAAATCAGCACACCGACAACGGCAAGTATCGTGATGACCCACTTTTGTTTAGCCAGGTCGTTGAGGTTGATGTGCAGCGCTCCAGCGAAGAGCAGAAAGCTCAACATTCCCTGGAGCAATGTTTGACCGAAGTCCACACTCTGGAGCACCCGTGCAGCCATCGGCCCGATGCTGAACCCAAAATGCTGCAGGGCGATGAGCGCCAGCGACGCGATCAGAGCGATGAGCATCACGCCGATAGTGGTCGGCAGTCTGATGAAGCGATAGTTTAAGTAGCTGAACAACGCGGTCAGCGTGAGCAGTACAGCGATGACTTGGAATACGCTCATGACGGGGTCAGTACACGAAACGGAAAGTATTCCGTTAACGGAATACTGCAGAGCATTTTTAGGTCAGCGTCAGTCAAGGCGCAGCCGTGGAGCAACGGTTCGAGGCCGGCATGGAGGTCTTCCGTGTCCGCAGAATCGAGGAAGGTTTAGTTTCATTTATCGATTTAGGTCTACGTCAATAGAGCGATAATAAGCAAAATGATGCCTCCGGTGGCTACGTTCCAGATTGCGGATCGCACAATTGGGAAACCGGCACCGTAGGCCACTGCATAGATCAGACGTCCCCAAAAGTAGAAGCGCGCTGCCCACAGTGTCAGAGAGCTATCGCGGTTTACTAAATGGGCCGCGATGACTAAAGCAGCGAAAATGGGAAACGTTTCGAGAAAATTAATTCCGGCACGATCAACGCGGCCGACTATACCCTTAAGCGGAGGCTTTTCTTCTTCTCGGTTGCTGGCCGTCCATCTGTAGCCATATTGGTAACTGATAAAATGGGACGCAGCGATCAGGTGCAAGAGGCCAAGGATGGTCGAATAGACAAGGTAACGGAGTTCCGGTGTCATCTTGGGAATTTCGGCTGTCTTTCTTTCACATTACTTCGAGAACTATCTACTACCAGCGTACATTCCGATCTGCCACACCGAACCGAATATATGAACGTACAATATCGGACAAATAGGAAAGGCAAGCCAGTTCCGCTCGTGGTTGCCCCGCGGCTCGTCACGAGCTAAATCATGAAGTCAGGGCTCTTCGCCCCCGCTTGTGGTGCCCGATCAGTCAATGCCATGATCGAATGCTTCCTTAAGATCAACATGGCGTCGAAATAGGCGGGAACGCTTCGGTGCTCATCCTCTGGCTTTAATTCGGGAACAGAACTGGCCCGATAACATCAGCCAACGGATTCTAATATGACGACGACCCGAAAAGAAAAGTCACTAGCCTGAATCGATCACAAATCCTGAGAGTATCGATTCAGGTTGTCCTTGCATACCCAGGCCAGGCGAAAAGGTATTAGAGTCTTGGCATCCTTTCGGGCTACCAAGAAGTACTCGTTCGGTGTATTGAGAGCGAGCAGCACAACAGCTAATCTCGTGTTTGGTGAGGACAAAGCGATGAGCCATGCGAGCCGAAGACCTCATGCTTCCGGCCCTTTTGGCTACGGCTTGTGTATTTGTGGGCTACGTGACGGTTTTTGTGGCACAAAGACGAGATATGATCGCCCAAAGAGGGGATTCTTCTCGTGCCGTGCATCATTATCTCGCTCTTCGTGACGGTAGCAGGTCCAATACGATCCAGGAGGAGTAAAGACGATCCAAATACCATCCCAAGCTCTGGCGGCGACGCAGCTCTTCCGCCCATTCCATGTCGAGATTCGGCGCACGGTTTCCTGCGGCCTCGACCATTGAATTCCAAGAGAAATCCTCTCATTGCCAAGGAAAACCGCGCAGCCGCCGCTCGCCGCAGCCACAGTACCTGCACTTCGACATCAGAAAACAAAAAAGGAAAGCCAAACTCCTTTTGGCTTTAGGGGCTATATTGAAGGATGTTTCAGATGTTACCTGAAAGTTCTGGACGGCTTGTCGCCCTCCGCGTTTCGGGGAAGCTAACAAAAGAGGATATGGTTTCGGTAGCTCCTCCGCTTGAAGAAAAGATTCGAGAAAACGGCAAAGTAGATTTGTTCTGTGACATGACGGACTTCCATGGTTGGAGTCTTGGTGGGTTTTGGGCTGAACTGAAGTTCGACTCTAAACACGCGAAAGACTTCCGACGAGTCGCGCTCATCACCGGCAAACCAATTCATCGGTTCATGGCGTCGATGCTAAAACCATTCACGTCAGCAGAAATAAAGTGTTTTCAACAAGATAAAAAAACAGACGCTCTAACCTGGATATCCCACAACTGATTGTGCCAAACGTGGGTTACTCAAGAGGCGAGC
>CAVULL010000027.1:0-173918 GCA_963742335.1 uncultured Verrucomicrobiae bacterium | reverse complement strand
ACGGCACCGACGACGTCGGTCGCAAAAAACTGAACTCGGCCAGGGATCGGATTAAAGCCATTAATCCGAATGTTCAGGTCGACCTGCACGATATGATGTTTCGCAGCGAGAACGCGATGCAGGTGGTGCAAGAGTATGACATCGTCATTGACGGAACAGATAACTTTCCGACCCGTTACCTCTCGAATGAGTGTCTGTGTCCTGACAAGAAGCCGAATATCTACGGATCGATCTTTCGTTTTGACGGTCAATGCACGATTTTCGCTCCGCACTTGGGTGGTCCCGTTACCGATGCATGTTTCCTGAGCCGCCTCCTCCCGGATGGTTCCTAGCTGTGCAGAAGGCGGGGTGCTAGGAGTGCTGCCGGGTATTATCGGCGTGATGCAGGCGATTGAGGCAATCAAGATGATGACGGCATCGGCAATCGTTGATCGGTCGACTGGTAAGCTTTGACGCACTCAATCTCCGATTCAAGGAGTTCAAGATCCGCAAGGATCCAAATTGTCCGATCTGCGGAGATCATCCCACGATTCACGAGTTGATCGATTACGATCAATTCTGCGGAATTCCACAGGCTGATGCGGAAGCGGCCAAAGAACTGGAGGTTCCCACGATTACGGCGACCGAACTCAAGACGAAGATTGATCGCAAGGAAAAGTTCGTCCTCGGCTCGACGTGCGTGAGCCGTTCGAGTATGACATCAGCCGAATTTCGGGGATCGAAATTGATTCCTGCTGCGTGAATTGCCCGCGCGACTAAGTGAATTGGACAGTGCGGATGAAATTGTTCTTCACTGCAGGTTGGCGGGAGAAGCGCAAAGGCGTTGAGGATTCTTCAAGAGGCAGGTTTTCGGAAGCTTAGTAACTTGCAGGGCGGGATCACCGCATGGTCCGACGAGGTCGATCCGAGTATTCCAAAATACTAAGGAGACAGACGATTGGCCCTCTTTGGCTGGTTCGCTATTTGTCTTCGATTGCTTGGCCGATTCCGAGAATACCGCGCAAAATGGAGAAGGACTCTTCTTGACCTCCTTTGCGCGCCCGGTAGCCATGCCGCACTTCGCCTGGCCAGCTCGGCCGAACTTGAGCAGATCAGCGCAGGGATTCGACACTCGCCGATCCGCAATCGCGACGGATTCATTCTCGACGCTGAGCTCGACGGCTCTCTCTTATGCGATGCGGAGCGAAACTGTTATCCCATTCGCGATGGTTTGGCGGTTCTGATATCCGGAGAGGCGTTTATTTGGCCCGCAAGGATTGCTAACCTCAATGGGAGACGAGAAGCTCAACAAAAGACGCATTGTTCTGGACGCCTTGGACCAGGACAAATCTATCGATCAGGAAGAATACAGGGTCAAAGTTAAGGAATATCAGTTGCGCCTTTTAAATCTACAGAGGGCTTTGATGGAGAAAAGGCGTTACGTTGTGGTTGTCGTCGAAGGACCCGACGCTGCAGGCAAGGGAGGGGCGATCAAGCGTCTGGTCGAGAAGCTTGACCCGAGAACTTTTCGGGTTTACTCGGTCGTCAAACCGACACAGGAGGAAAATCGCCATCACTATCTTTGGCGCTTTTGGAGTAAATTGCCGCCTTACGGCCAGATGGCGATCTTCGACCGGTCCTGGTACGGCCGGGTTCTGGTTGAACGCGTGGAAGGATTTGCTTCTACCGTCGAGTGGAAACGCGCTTATCGAGAAATCAACGAATTTGAACGACTCCTGGTGGAAGACGGTGCCTCGATCATCAAAGTCTACTTTCATATTACCAAAGAGGAGCAATTGGATCGCTTCAGACGCCGCGAAGCCGATCCGCTCAAACATTGGAAAATCACCGAAGAGGACTGGCGCAATCGTCGAAAATGGGATGAACATAATAAGGCCGCGGAAGAGATGTTTGAGCAAACTGCAACCCCATTCGCCTCCTGGACAGTTGTGGCAGCAAATTTCAAGTGGTATGCACGCCTGAAATTCTTGAAGGCAGCCATTCGATCATTTGAGGCAATTGGGCTTTAGGGAAGGAGTTCAGGAGTTGCAGGAGTCAGGAGTCAGAGGTCGATTCTGTTGAAAAAACCCGCCTTTTCCAACTTTGCAAAAAATTCATAGTCCGCGAAAATGCCCGGGGAGGGGATTTTGCGGTATAGCCAGGGTGATTTTTTTGATGGCCAAAAAGTTTCAGATTTTGGACCAAGAAGGTTTTTCAGCAGAATCAGAAGTCGGGAGTTCAGAAGCCGACGGGTTACAAACGTAAAAAGCGAATTGGAGAGGGTGTGCGGACAACGAACGCCCCCGCGTGAAGAAAACCAAACCACCCTTCATGGAAGCTGAATCAATTCCCCAAACTATTCCATAAAATGTTTTTTGCAACTCCTGACTCCTGAACTCCTTCCTCTTGCCTACCGTCCCGCCGTCCTCCAGCTGCTCAACGGCATACGATAGACAATCTGTCGCACGTCCGGTACGCTTAGCGCGAGATTGATCACTTTGGCGGCCTGGTCAAGAGACACCGCTTTGGCATGAATCGTTACGATGCCGGCATCGGTTTGAATCTCAAAATTTTGCGGCGGCAACTCCGATTCGCCGGCAATCCTGGATCTGACAGCAGAGGTGATGATCGCATCGGTCGTGAGAGCGGTAGGTTGGAGGGGCTCTGGCGACGTCGTCGACTCGACAACGATGAGTCCAAATTCAAAACGAAGCAGCATGCCGCCTCGAAGCTGCTCAGAAAAATCGGCTTCCGCCGGATGGGACATCTCCGATGGGCAAAGAACAAATCCATTCCAATAAGGGTTCGCCGACTTGAGTCTGAAAGCCAATGTCTGCGCTATTTTGCACTCGGCACATGACTGTTGCACTGTCGCTTGTGTCATGGAGTATCTAATGTCCCTATCGTCGGGTGCGCGGCCGCAGACAGCAAAGGCAGCCAACAGTGAGAGAACGAGATGAAGAGCATCTGGCATATGCATGTTGAGGTCAGAAAATCATATCGGGAGATAAGGCTTTGGACGTAAGACGAACGACTTTGTTTACGATTATTTTGTGTTTTCCAGTTTTGTTTTCTGGTTGCCGTCCACAAAACTCCGAACAAAAAGGCGACGCTGAGGCGAAAGCGGGGCGATACGAATCGGCAATTTACTGGTACGAATCCGCGCTCGGAGCCGAGGATCGTTCAACGATCCACTGGAAAATGGCTGAAATTTTTGCCAATAAGCTTCGGGATCCAGCCGGCGCGGCTTATCACTACCGGAGAATCCTCACGCTGCATAGCAGCGGCGCGCGCGCTGACGCCTCAAGAGCGGCTCTGCATCGGCTGGAAGCTGGTTCGGCATCAACAGAGGGAGGTCAGAATCATCCAAAAAGCGGTTCCACACCCAGGACGGCCTCGCCCGAGCTAGCTGCGGCGGAGGGCGAAAAAGCCGCCAAAGGCAAGGTGCGCACCTATGTCGTGCAGTCCGGTGATACCTTGGTTTTGATCTCGAAAAAACAATATCAAACGGCTTCCCGCTGGAAGGATATCCTCGACGCGAACCAGAATCAGTTGTCGAATCCTGATGAACTCAAACCGGGTCAGACGATCATCCTCCCTTGATTCCTCGAGCGACCTTAACGAATGGGAGCGAGTGTAAAACCGGGTATGATATGAGTAAAGTCGTGGGTCTCCTTTTCGTCTCGGCAATTGCCTGGCTTTCGGCGTTAAAAACTGATGGGCTTCTTGCGGCGGAGATGGGTGCCGAACAGTACGCTGCGCGCGCCGTGCAATCTGTGAAAAACGGTAAACAGACCGAAGCTCTTGCCGATTTCAACAAGGCAATCGAACTGGCTCCGGACAAGCCAATACATTACCGCAATCGTGCGGCATTTTTCGCTCTAACAAGACAATGGAGCAACGCCATCACCGATTATGACACTGTCCTGAAGCTCGACAAAAATGACTCGGTTACACCACTCAATCGGGGCTACGCCTACGTGCAAATCGGCAAATTAGGTCAGGCGCTGGCCGATTTTAACGCTGTTCTCAAAGAGCAGCCTGACAATGAGCGAGCGCTCCGCTATCGAGCTTACATCTATGCGGTGCAGAAACAGCCGGCCAAGGCCGTTGAGGATTTAACCAAGCTCATCGAAAAGAATCCCGGCGATTTCCAGTGTTACAAGGCCCGTGGCGATGCCAACGCGGAACTGACGAAGTGGAGTGAGGCAATCGTAGACTATAGTAAGGCACTGGAGTTGAATCCCAAAGACCTCGAATCCGTCGCCGCTCGAGCGATTGCCTATTTGCACGTCGGCGACGAAGAGGGGGAACTCTCTGATTTGAATGAAGTGCTTGAGGTAAAGCCGGACGATCTGGATTTTCTCAAATTGCGGGCACAGGTTTACTACGATAAGAACCAATTCGAGTCGGCGATCAGCGACTATTCAAGAGCGATCGAACTGAAATCAGATGATGCTTTGCTTTACTCGAGCCGTGGATTTGCTCGCGTCAAAAAGGGGGACGAGAGCGGCGCCGTAGGAGATTTTACAAAAGCGATCGAGCTAAAGCCGAACGAGAGTTCCTACTACGAAGCCAGGTTATATCTCTACGATCGCGAAAATGATTCAGAGAAGGCACTCGCAGATTTGACGCATCTTATCGCCCTTAAAGCTGACGCCACAGACCTCTATGCCCGGCGCGCGAATCTGTACGTCAAACTCAATAAGAACGACGAGGCGTTAGCAGACTTCGAGAAGGTTCTGGCAAAAGACCCGAAAAATGTCGAAGCGATGGCGGGAAAAGGCGAGATGATCGCTAAAAAAGGAGATCGGAAAGCCGGCGCCGAACAGCTGCAAGAGGCCCTTCGACTCGCCGCCAATCCCCAGGAAAAACAAGACGTCCAAGCCAAGCTCCGGGCCATCGGCGTCGGGCCACTTTAAGAACATATCGGCTCACGGATCAGGTAAGCAAAGCGTCCCGCTTTGCCTCTTCAGACCGGCGCACCGGCAGAACGTATCAGCGAATGGGCGGTTTTCAAAGAGGCAAAGCGGGACGCTTCGCATACGCCCATTCGAGTTGCCTTCTGTGCTTGAGGCTTGCGCCCTCAAATTCGCCGACACGCCGGCACCCCGACACGCTTCCCCCCGTCGTCTCCCTTAGACCCACGAACTATCGTCTCCGCCTCCGCTATCATCTCCTCCGAAATCTGTATTATCGGTAAAAGAATCGTCCGCGGTCCCAGGGTCGGGATCCGGGTCTGGATCAGGGTCTGCATAAGCCGTTTGATCGGCGGTACCCTGATCGACCTGATTGCGCGTGTCGTCCCCTTCGGTGTAGTAATTGTTGGTGATTTCGGTGTTTTCTACCGGAGTTCCGGCACCAAACATTCCGCCCGACGGCGTCATTGCACCCGAAAACGGCCCAGGATTATGGCCGATCAAACTTTCGATCCCTTGAAAGAGCAAAGCCCCGCCGGCAACTCCAGCGGCAGTTGACAGTGCGCCCTGGAGAAATCCGCCGGCGCCCCCTCTACCTGCGGGTTGGGGCGCCGGGGGAGGATAACCATAAGGTTGCTGCGGTTGCTGCGGTAAAGGCTGGACCTGAGCCGGAGGTGGTGGTGGCGGCGGCGTTGCGCGCTGTGGCTGCCCATGCGATTGGCCGCCTCCGAAAAGGCTGGCGACTCCTGCCAGGAAGCTTCCGCCACCTTGCTGGCCGGCCGGCGCGGATTTGTTCTCGGAGACTTGCTTTTCCAGCGCGGCGATTCGACTTTGGGCGTTCGCGAGAGCCTGTTGCATCACGATTGTACTCTGGACAAGGAGGTAGGGTGCTGCAGGAATCTCAGCGACCTTGCTCCGAATCAATTGATCAGCCTCGGCGTCCTTCGGCTGGTTGCTTGCCTGGCTCAGCCGATCGAATAGACCGGTTATGAGGTTTTGTTCTTCGGGTATCATAGCTAAAGGAAGATGTTGTTCTGCACTTTGACAAGTCTTGACTCGCCAAGTTCAAACGGCGCGGCGTTAACGTTCGAGCGTCCTGTTCAGGGGTCGTCAACGAGAACTTCAACGACTCCGGCACGCCGATACGCTCAAACGCCCTTACGCCGACACGCCTCCCCCCGTCCCCTACGCTCCTTCGAAACTGTATTTGCCGGGACCGACAAAAATAAAAACGATCATGATACAGAACATTTCGATGGGGCGCGAGTATTGGGTAAAGCTGTGGGAATGCTCTCGGAACGTTGACACGAAGGCGACGATCATCGTGAGCGCGATCAAGGTCGCTGCCGGCCTGAAGACAAAGCCAAGGACGATCAGAATTCCTCCCGCAAATTCGGAGAATGCGGCGACGAGTCCCCAGACAGTTGGCATGAAATTGATGCCGATGCTCACCATGGCGTGCCCGTAGTGTGTCCAGGCTGTTTGACCCCCAGAGAGTTTGTGCCAGCCAAAAACGATAAAAATAGCGCCCACGCCGAGACGGCCAATCAGAAGTCCGAGATCGGCGTGTTTGGCCAATGACTTGAACATGACATTCGTTTAACCTACCGCGCCGTCACCCGTCAACGGGAAGACGACAGGTCGAACTCAGAAGAGGGGTGAACGCCTGCCGCGCGTAAGAGTGGCCGAACTAGTTCCATCGGCAAACCGACGACATTGGTGAATGAACCGTCAATCCGCTCGATGATAACGCTCGTCGAGTTTTGCGCCGCGTACGCACCTGCCTTATCGAGCGGATTAACGATTTTCAGGTAGGAGTCGATTTCGGTGGTTGAGAGAGCATGGAACGTCACTGCGCTTCGGACCGCCCGCACGGTGACGCGTCTGCTCCTTGCCTCAATCAATGCGACGCCGGTGATGACCTCGTGCGTTTTGCCGACCAGTTTGCGAAGCATCTGGCTGGCGTCGTCGAGATCTCGCGGTTTTCCGAAGACCTGACTTTCTAGTGTAACCACCGTATCGGCAGCTAGTACCACCGCATCCGGATGGAGAGCAGCCACCCTGGCTGCTTTCAGCATGGCGTTGAAGCGCGCCAACTCGCTGGCCGTGAGGAAGTCGCAGGACAGCTCTGCCACCTGAGCGGGGACCACTTCAGGCCGGTACCTGGCCTCGCGCAGCAGTTGGATACGCCGAGGTGAACCAGACGCCAGGATTAAGCGGTTCATGCGAAGCGCACACCCGTTGACTCAATCGGAGCAGCGATTCCGTGAGCAAACTTCAGGTTCCAGATTTCCGGGCTCAGTACACGAAACATGATCGGGTTTGCTCGTCAGCGTGGCGACTTTTCTGGCGAATTGTCTTTCTTCCCAACTGAGCTCGGGTTGAGTTCTTTGTAATCAGCAGGAATAGTAAAGTCCGCGTCAGGGATTTCCATTTCTTGCACGGAATCGAGCGTCATGACGATTTTTTGTCCCATGATGGTTTGCGTAGTGCGTACGGGTAACCCCGGATATTTGTCCGGAGGAATCGACATGCTCCGGAATGCCTCCATCGCGGGCCCGTTCTGCACTTGATAGAGCGCTTCGACGATCTTCTGGTAGTTCGGATACTGCTTCGCGACAAAAATACTCATTTCGATGCCGTTGAAATTTGTGATGTATTCTTCGGTATCGAAGCCGTTGATTTTTTCCTGTTTCCCAGTCGGCTTTAGCACAACGTCCGCGGGATTCTCCAACTTTTGTCCGAGCATATCCTTAAGAGCCTTCGTCTGTTCCTTGATTTGCTCAGGGCTGATCTTCATGAAGGCTTTGTTGGGATGAATCAAGAGCGTCGTCACTCCAGATTCCGAATCGACAAGCGCGCTGCTTTGTTCGCCAGCGTCCAACCTGACC
Organism: uncultured Verrucomicrobiae bacterium; assembly: GCA_963742335.1. Classification (GTDB taxonomy): domain Bacteria; phylum Verrucomicrobiota; class Verrucomicrobiia; order Chthoniobacterales; family JAFAMB01; genus JAFAMB01. Next base: position 166,129 of record CAVULL010000027.1, on the reverse strand, counting down.
TTTGTGCCCTTGATTTGGAGAGTAATTTGCTGGGTGCTGCCGGCATGTTCAAATCGTTCCTTGATGAGAAAATCCGCCTTTCCGGTGAAAGCAAAAAGCGAAAGGCTTGCGACGGCTAAAATCGTTCTATTCATGAGATCGAGCTATTGTAAGCGCAGCGTCTCGCTTTGCTTCTCAATTTTTAATAACCGTCACGAGATCGAGTGATTGAGGGACAGGCAGAGGGATCCGGATTCCAAAGAACTGGACCGGTTTCACCTGCCAGCGGGCAAGGTTATGCCCGGATGACTCAAACGTTTTCCATTCGGAATTAAGATGAACTTGGCCTATGGAAGCTTTGTTCACCACGCAGAGCGCGGGTCCCGGGCGGTTCATGAAGTCCAAGAAGCCGGCAGAATCCAGACGCCGGTGGAACGGGCGCGTCTTTTCGCGCAAATACCAAATTAAGCTTTGTTCATCATAGTTGAGAGAGGCTGTTCGCGTTTCCTGGGAAACAAGGGGTAGCGCGGTTCTGGCGACGCTCTTAGACAAAAATTCGGGTTCGATCACTCGAAATCCGACGAGCGCAATCAGGGAATAGAGGATCAGGGTCCCTCCGAGAAGGGCTCGCCTCCATTTGCTTTCTGCAACTTGTCGGGCCACCAGGGCCGCGAGCATCGGATAGGCGGGAAGGACGTAATGAGGCAGCTTGGTTTGGATCGCCGTGAACACGAAAAGCACAATGAGAATCGGCCCTAAAAGGTAATTTTCGGCCGGTTCCCGGTGGGTAAAAAGCTTCTTCACGCAGGTCGGCAGAAAAAGACACCATGGGAAAAAGCTGACGAAGCTGACGACCAGATAGAATGGAAGAAAAAGCAGATAGCCGACAAGCCCTGCTCCCCCATGACTCTCCATCGGTTGCAGGGACCGTTGGAGCACATGCTTCCCCAGGCCGATTTCCAGGAACGCGCCATTGGTTGCGATTATCGCAGGAATACCCCAGAGCCCGATCACGACGAGGACGATGAGCGCACCCAGTAGGGCCGATCGGAATTTGAACTGGAAAGGGGTACGGTTGAGGAACGACTGGAACGGAGAGATGAAAACAGGGAGCAAGGCAGCGGGACCTTTGGCCAGGAAACCTAGACCCAGAGAGAGATAGAATGTCCACCACCAGAACGCGGAATTCGAATTCTTTGACTTTTCCCAGTCGGCCCACGTCGCCGTGAGAAAAAAGAAAACCAGGGGCATATCAGCGACCGCGGCGCGCGCATGGATAAAAACCTGGAGATTGGTTGCGAAGATGATTCCGGACCAGATACCAACGCGAGGGCCGAAGATACGGCTCGAAAAGATCCAGGTCGCGACGGCGGCAAGAGCAGCAAATATCGCCGAAGGAAATCGGGCGGCGAAATCGTTCTCCCCGAAAACGTCGTAGGAGAGAACCTGGCACCAATAGATCAAAGGCGGTTTATCGAATCGATAGTCGCCATTGAGTCTTGGAATGAGGTAATCCCCGCTCTGCCGCATTTCGCGGGACGCCTCGGCAAACCGCGGTTCATCGCGATCAATCAGCGGCAACGACCAGTTGCCAATCGAGTAGAGCAGCACGGTGCCCAAAAAAAAGAGAACCACATGGAGCGGCTTAGCCATCAGCGCAGCAATTCGACAAAAGGTGGGGCTCGTGTAGGTAATCTCCGGCATGGGAAATGGTCAGAGTAATCAAGGCGAACGAAAATCAAAGGAAGTTTCGGCCGTTCGTTTTTTGGCACTTTTGATTTTTGGAATCACCTTATGCGGGCTGAGCTTTTTTTATGATCAGACCGTAATTCAATGGGTAAAAGCGCACGATTGGAAGTCGCTCAAATTATTTGCAGGATTTCTCAGCCGGTGGGGAGATTGGCCGGAATTAATGCTTTTTGGTGGCCTTGGATTGGCTTTAGCCTGGCTCGCGCACAGCAGATTTGTCTGCAAGGTCTTGCTCTGCATGATGATCGCAGCGACGATTTCTGGCGCTGTAGTGAGCGCCGCCCGCCACCTTACCGGTAGAGCACGTCCCAATAACACGGAAGCAACGCAAGAATGGAACGGCCTTTGGCGAGGCCGGGAATTCCTGGGGTTCGAAAACAAATACCATTCGTTCCCCTCAGGGCACACCGGCGCGGCGTTTGCATTTTTTGGGGTCCCCTTATTTGCCAATCGGCAATATGGATGGTGGGCATTGTTTGCCGCCGCCGCGATCGCCTGGTCGCGTATTTACCTGAACGTTCACCATCTTTCCGACGTCATGGTGGGGGCTTTGGTCGGACTCCTTACGGCCTATCTGATTTGGGAACGGCTCGAGCCGCGCTTCGATCGATCATTGAAGAGTTTTTTACCCTAGCTCTTTGCTCTTTCTGCATTGGGCTCTTGATCGTACTCCATCTTGCTTGCTGTACTGTAGGCAAAGGTAGGCGAACCGTCCCGGTTTGCTCCACTCGAAGAGGCAAAGCGGGACGCTCCGCTTACCCTGCCAGATCCCCATACTGAGAACCTGACAACCAGCAAAGCGGCAGCCCTCAAGCACCTCTTGAAACTTGAAGAACGTCTTTAATAAGAGGTAAGCGAAGCGTCCCGCCTTGTTTCTTCGAGCGAGCAAACCGAGACGGTTCGCCTACCTTTGGTTACAGCTTTCGGCAAGATCCTGCTGGCGGATGCGGTCGAAGAGTCAATGTCCGATAGCTGCGGATCAAATGTCGTCCTCCACACCACCCTTTTTATTGGTTAATCCCCGAAGTTTCCCTTCTATAAAGGCATCGATTGCTCCGTCCATAACCGATTGAATGTTGCTCGTTTCGACCCCGGTACGATGATCTTTGATCATCTGATAGGGTTGGAAGACATACGACCGGATCTGATTTCCCCAGGCAATATCCCCCTTTTCTCCGTATTGACGATCCAGTTCAGCCCGTTTGCGATCTTGGTCGATCTGATAAAGCTTCGCCTTGAGCATGTTCATTGCCATCTGACGATTCCGGCCTTGGCTTCGTTCTGCCTGGCACGCTACCACAATCCCGGTTGGAAGATGGGTAATACGAACGGCGGTCTCGACTTTGTTCACATTCTGGCCGCCTTTACCGCCGCTTCGAAAAGTATCGATGGCAAGATCCTTTTCGTTGATTTCGACGGCTACATCTTCCTTAAGTTCCGGCACTGCGTCGACACTCGCAAACGATGTGTGACGGCGTTTGTTGGCGTCAAAAGGAGAGATTCTGACCAGCCGATGCACCCCTCGTTCGGTCTGAATATATCCGTAGGCGTACTCGCCGGTCACCAGCACTGTTACAGATTTTATCCCGGCTTCGTCACCTTCTTGAATATCGATGATTTGGCTCTTGAATCCGTTACGTTCGATCCAGCGTTGGTACATTCGAAAGAGCATATCTGCCCAGTCACAGGACTCCGTGCCCCCTGCGCCGGCGTGAATCGTCAGGAACGCGTTATTCTTATCAAATTCGCCGGAAAGAAGCATCTTCAGCTCGAAGGCTTCCAGCTCTTTCACCAGGCCGGAATACTCCGCTTCAACTTCATGAAAAGCGGTCAACTGGCTTTCAGGATCTTTTTCTTCTTCAGTAAGAATTTTCAGGACTTCGAGATCGTCTGACTTTTGGACTAGAGCTTCTAACGGATGAACCTTTGCGCGGAGAGCGGACGCCTCGTCGATGGTTGCCTGGGCGCGATCCTTGTTGTTCCAAAAATCTGCCTCGGTCATTTGCCGCTCGAGTTCGTGAAGCCGCGATTGTAGCTTTGGGTAGTCAAAGGTACCTCCGCAGTTCCCCGATCCGAGATTTTAATTCGTCGGTCTGAATGGCCTGAAAATCGATTTCCATAGGACAGAGTTGAGAATCTAGCGCGAAAACCTGATATGCCAAAGCGCTCGTGAGATTTTCGCGCTTCCGCCGCAACAAACTTACTCTCGGATAGGCTCCAGATCTGGGTCGGTTTTCGCGATGACGGCGAATCCTTTGTCGAGCTGGATTGCCAGGACCAGGCGATCACGAGCCTCATCCAGTTGGCCAAGCTGCGCCGCGTAGCAGGCCAGGTTGAATTGAATAGTCCCGCAATTCGGGAATCTTTCGCCGGCTTGGAGCAGGACTTCGTTGGCAGAGATTAACCCTCGACTCCGCCGGATCGCGTACGCACGGGCGACCACCCAGTTCGGTTCTTCAGGTTCCGCTTCGACTAACCGGGTGGCGACGGACTCGGCTTCGGACCATTTCTCCCAACGCTGATAGACTTCCAGCCAAACCACCAGGACCGTGGGAAATTCTTTTGCAGATTTCGGCACTTCCTCAAGCTCTTGCACGGCCTCCTGGAAAAGAGAGAGCTCGGCAAACCCGGACGCGGCCAAAAGTCGGCGTTGAAGTTGCGGATCCATGTTCATGACAGAACTCAGATCCATGTACCGTCGGGAATGACAGCATTCTTCGGGATCACCACCACGCCGTCTCTTATATAATAGTTTGAGTTGTCGACGTTGGGTGCTTTTCCATCCGGGGTAATAACCGCGCTCTCACCGATCCGAGCATTCTTGTCGATGATCGCGCGATCGATGACCGAGTTCCTGCCAATCCCGATCGGGGGACGTGGGAGGGCATCTTGATAGACCTCGATGCTTTCGTCTTCGTAAAAATCTGCCCCCATAATCACGGAGTTCCTGATCGTCGCTCCACTCTCGATGATGCTCCGGATGCCAATCACTGCCCTCTCGATATGCGCGTCTGAAATGATGCATCCATCTCCCACAATCGCGCGCCGAATCGTCGCGGCGTTAACTTTGCTGGCCGGAAGAATTCGGGGGCGCGTATAAATCGGCGATAAATGGTCAAAAAAATTATACGGAGGCACCGCGTCCGTCAGTGCCAGGTTTGCTTCGAAGAAGGCACGAATCGTGCCGATGTCCTCCCAGTATCCCTGGAAAATGTAGGTCATCACCTTGTGTGATCGCAGCGACGACGGAATAATGTCTTTGCCAAAATCATCATCGTCATTCTTCAGGCTCTCAATCAGGATATTTCGATTGAAAACGTAGATGCCCATCGAGCCTTGAAAAAGTTCCGCGCTCTCCTGTAAACCGAGTTCTTTCAGCAGCGTCGGAGGAATTCGTAACTCGTCGAGGAGAGCTGGATCCTTCGGTTTCTCTTCAAACCTGAAAATCCGTCGGTTTGAGTCGCTGTGCATGATCCCGAAGGAGGACGCAGCGACGCGGTCGACCGGAGTCGTTGCCAGGGTAATGTCAGCTCCTGTCTGTACATGCTGCTTCAAGAGCAGCCGGTAATCCATCCGGTAAAGCTGGTCGCCGCTGAGAATTAGATAGAATTCGTAGGGGCCCTCGAGGAAATAGCGGAGATTTTGGCGAACCGCGTCCGCAGTCCCTTGGTACCAGCGCGCCGCTTCCGGGGTCTGTTGAGCGGCGAGTATTTCCACGAAGTTCTTTGAGAAATTGTCAAACTTATAACTAGCATTTATGTGGCGATGCAGCGAGGTACTGTTGAATTGCGTCAGGACGTAAATCCGCCGAAGGCCCGAATTGAGACAGTTACTGATTGGTATATCGACCAATCGATATTTGCCCGCCAAAGGTACGGCCGGTTTGGCGCGATCCTTGGTCAGCGGAAACAATCGAGTTCCTGCTCCTCCTCCCATGATGATGGCGAGCGTTCCATTCTCAAGCGACGTCGTGTCCATTGTTCACAAAAAGGTCTAGGCGCCGCGGTTTGCGCTTCTACCCATCTTGCAAGGCCGCAAATTTTTTGTCACGATGGTTTTTACTTATGTGCGGGATAATCGGATACATCGGCACTTCGGAAGCGACTCCTATCCTCCTCGACGGACTACGTCGTCTGGAATATCGCGGTTACGATTCCGCGGGCATCGCAACGCTGGAGAATGGGGAAATGGAGCTTCGCAAGTGCGCCGGACGAATCGCGAGCTTAACGCAGCTGATTCAAAGGGAACCAACCCATGGTTCCCTCGGCATCGGGCATACCCGGTGGGCGACGCATGGTCTGGTGACAGATGAAAATGCGCATCCGCACCTGGACCAGAGCGGCAAATTGGCGCTCATCCATAACGGGGTGATCGAGAACTTTCAACAATTGCGAGATCAGCTTCTTAGCCAGGGACATACCTTTCGCTCTGAGACCGATACGGAGGTGCTGGCTCATTTGATCGGTCATATTTTCGACAGCTCAGCTGGGCCGCGCAATAAAAAGAGTCTTCTCCATGCTTTCCGCCTTGCTCTCAAACAGGTTATCGGTACCTACGGCCTCGCGCTTTTTCATGTCGACGTGCCGGACGTTCTGCTCGGGGCGCGTCGGGGGAGCCCATTGATTCTGGGCGTAGGCAAAGGTCAGAACTTTATTGTCAGTGACGTCAGCGCGATCGTCGCCCACACAAGAGACGTCGTTTACCTGGATGACTACGATGTCGTTTCGATTGAGCGAGAGCAATTTGACATCATCTCTCTCGCCGGAGCGGATGCCTCTTTCCAGGTCAGCAAGGTCGAATTCTCGACTGAAGACGTCGACAGGGGAACTTATCCTCACTTCATGCTCAAAGAGATCTTTGAGCAACCGAATTCCATCCGGGATGCCATGCGCGGCCGACTCTCCGCGGAAGAGAGCACCGCCAAACTGGGCGGCCTCAATATGTCATCCCGGGAACTGCGGGATGTCGACCGGATCGTGCTCACGGCTTGCGGGACCGCTCTCCACGCTGCGAGAGTCGGGGAATGTCTGATCGAAAGTCTCGCTCATATCCCGACCGAGGTCGAGTTCGCCAGCGAGTTTCGCTATCGCAATATGCCGATGAACAAAGATACGCTGGTTTTTGCGATCAGCCAGAGTGGGGAGACCATCGATACTTTAGCGGCACTGCGCGAAAGCAAGCGAAAGGGACATCGGACGCTCGGGATCTGTAACAGCGTGGGAAGCACGATCGCTCGGGAAAGCGACGGTGGAGTTTATATGCATGCCGGCCCGGAGATTGGAGTCGCCGCAACCAAGAGCTTTACCTCACAGGTCATCATTCTGACCTTGTTGGCTCTCTTACTGGGGCGTATCCGGAATCTGTCGAGTGTTCAGGGGATCGAAGTGATTTCCGGACTCGAAAGTCTCCCTGATCTGGCTCGTCATATTCTCGATCAGAGCGCAGAGATCGAAAAGTTGACTGAGAAATATTTGGGTGCAGCAGGATTTTTATTTTTCGGCCGGCAATACAACTATCCAATTGCCTTGGAAGGAGCGCTGAAACTCAAAGAGATCAGTTATAAGTTCGCTGAGGGTCATCCCAGCGCCGAGCTTAAGCACGGAGTCATAGCCTTAATCGGACCTGATGTGCCTTCGATTATGATCGCTCCGGACGATGCGGTGTATGAGAAAAACATTAACAGCATCGAGCAAATCAAAGCCCGCAAAGGAAAAGTCATCGCTATCGCCACCGAAGGCAGAAAACAAATCGCCGGTCTCGCCGATGACGTGATCTGTATTCCCAAATGTCCAGATTTCATTTCTCCTATCCTCACGGCAATTCCGCTCCAGCTTTTTGCCTATCATCTGGCTGTTAAGTTAGGTTGCGACGTTGATAAACCGCGCAATCTGGCCAAGAGCGTCACGGTCGAGTAGACGATTCCTGCGAATTTGCCGCTGCTGTTGCTGCTGCTGCTGTAGGCGAAGCGTCCCCGCTTTGCTTCTTGAGAACCGAGGAGAAATGCTCGCACGGAGGCCGTTGCCACGGAGGTAAATGGAAGCTTTACCGCATAGCTAAGCAATCAACCTAAACCAAAGTTGTCGAGGCCCCGGTTCGCCCCCGACACGCCGACACGCTTCTAACTACCAGCCGAGAACCCAGGAAAAGATCAGTGGCACCACGATGGTCGCGTCGGACTCGATGATGAATTTCGGAGTATCCAAAGAAAGTTTTCCCCAGGTGATCTTCTCATTTGGTACGGCTCCGGAATACGATCCGTAGCTGGTGGTCGAATCGCTGATCTGACAAAAGTAACCCCATCGAGGAATGTTTTCTCGTTGCAGATCCTGATGAAGCATCGGCACGACGCAAATCGGAAAGTCACCGGCAATACCGCCCGCGATTTGAAAGAAGCCGATTGACGAGTGTTCCGAGGTCTTGGTGTACCAATCCGCCAACGCCATCATATACTCGATTCCGGTTCGCACGGTGTGAACGTTCTTCACATCGCCCGAGATGCAGTGGCCGGCGTACATGTTTCCCAGAGTAGAATCCTCCCATCCAGGAACGATGATCGGTAGATCCTTTTGCATGGCCGCATGCAACCAGCTGTCTCTGGGATCGATTTGATAGGACTTTTTGAGCCTATCGTCGCGCAGGATCGAGTAGAAGAATTCATGCGGAAACAGTTTCCGTCCTTCCTGATCAGCGCGGACCCATTCTTCCAAGACGGCTTTTTCAATTCGCCGCATCGCTTCTCCTTCTGGAATGCAGGTGTCAGTTACCCGATTCAGGTGCTGGTCGAGAAGAGCTTGTTCGTCTTCCCCTTTCAATTCACGCCAGTTCGGAATCCTCTTGTAATGGTGATGGGCGACCAGGTTGAAGACATCCTCTTCGAGATTGGCACCTGTGCAACAGATCGCGTGTACCTTGTCCTGGCGAATCATCTCGGCCAGCGAGAGCCCGAGTTCGGCGGTGCTCATCGCGCCAGCAACTGTCACCAGCATTTTGCCGCCCTTCTCCAGGTGATCAGTATAGCCTTGTGCGGCATCTTTCAGCGTCGCCGCATTAAAATGCCGGAAATGGTGCGAGATGAATTCCGATACAGTTTTCATTGTGCCAAAGGAGGGTACCGGTTTGCTCCGCAGTTCAAGGGAATTTTCCGATCGCAGGCTGAAAATCGGTCTTCGCGCGAAAATCGCTCGAGACCTTGGCTCACGGGATACTCACCCTAATTTCACGTGGGAAGTTCAATTCGAGAACCCTGCGGCGATGATTTTCCACTTGATCTCAAGAGAGTCGGGGTACGACGCTGGATGGCGGTTCCGAGGAAATGGTTGCATGCTGCAGGAGGCGATTGTAGACAGGGCAAATGGAAGCGAAGAGGATTTTTCACGTGATTCTCCTGGCACTGATGCCCCTTTCGAGCGCTCTGGCTCAGGGGGCCGCCGAGTCAGCGAAAACCGAGGCTTTGGTATTGAAGGCTCAAACGATTGAACTTGAGGGTTTGAAGGCGGAAATCAAAACTCAGGGAGAAAAGATCGATCATCTGAGTCAAGAGTTGGAAGCGTTGAGTGAAATGCTGAAACAGAAATCCGCTCCGGCCGTGGCGAAGGCTGAACCGGTGCCGACAACCACACCCACCGCCGCGAATCCAGCCTCTGCAAGCCCAGCAGCGGCGAATCCGGCGGCAACAGTCGCCGGGGTGGAGAATCCTTCCCCAGCCGATGGCAGCAACACGAAGACCCACACTGTAGCGAAAGGGGAGACCTTGACCCAGATCTCGAAGCAATACGGTGTGTCAGTCGAAGAGATTGAGCAGCTCAACAAAATTGGCGACGCCAAAAAACTTCAAGCTGGACAGACAATCAAGATTCCCAGTGCACAGGCGGCCAGTCCGTCGCCAGCGCCTTAAGCCGGATTTGGTGATCAGGATTTGCTTTCAATCGCGAAAATAAGTAGTGTATTCCATGCCCGAAAGGACGCAAAAACCGCCAACGCCGGCTCCTTGGGAGCCAAAGCAGGGAGACGGAGAGGGACCTCGATCACCCGATGTTTCGAAGCCGGATACCAAAGACCTTCTAAAGCGGATGCGCAAGGTGGATCCAAACCAATCGAAGCGCTATCGGCAGCGTACCGGCCAGTAGCATGGACGGAGCGAACGTGCCGAGGCCGGCCGCCGGCGATTTCTTAGCTGTTTTGAAGGAGCGCCGATTAATCAGCGACATCCCGTCTGGCCTCGCTAATCGGTCGGAGTTTAAGGAAACGGTGGCCACGACGATCCTCGGCTTCAAATTCGCCGAGGGGGTGCTCATTGCCGGTGATCGGCGGGCCACCGCCGGGAACATCGTAATGTACGATCGCGCGGACAAAGTGCTGGAAATCGATCGCCATTCGGTGATGGCAATCGCCGGATCACCAGCGACCGCATGGGAGATGGCGCGAATCCTGGAACATTCATTCCAATTTTATCGAAGGAGCCAGTTGCAGGAGATGAGCGTGGAAGGCAAAGTCCGGTCGCTTTCAAAGCTGTTGCGGGACAATCTTGGGATGGTGATGCAGGGAATCGGAGTTGTCGTGCCACTATTTGCAACCTACGACCAGAAGAGTTCGGACCCAGCCAAGCTCTTTTTCTACGACGCGATGGGCGCTCAGTTTGAAGCAACCGATTTTGCGTCCAGCGGTTCGGGAGCCGCAGCAGTCAGAAGTGTCCTCTATTACGAAAAAAACTGGGGTTCGAAACCTTTGCGGGAGCGCAGCCAGGACGATTCAATCCAGCTGGCGCTCAAAGCTCTGGATACCGCCGCAGAAGCGGACACGGCGACAGGCGGAATCGATCGTCACGGCAAAATTTTCCCAATTATCAAGATCGTGACCGAGGCCGGGATTGAGACTGTTTCTGATGACAAGCTTTCCGAGTTGTTCAAGGCTCATGTGGCATGATTGACGAACCGTACCGTTGGGTTGAAGCGATTTCCAATCGCCGCGAATACATTGAAAATGAGCTGGCGACGGGCAGTCCAACTGTTGGCCTGAGTTATCCCGAGGGAATCCTTTTCCTGACTTTCGGGCGGGACCGGCGGAAGATCTTCGAGATCTACGACCGAATTGCCATGGGTGCTATCGGCCATCCCGGTGATATTGAAAGACTGCGGATGATGGCGATCGAGCTGGCTAGTACGGAAGGATTCACCCGTTCCGCCTCGGACGTTTCGCTCCGCCGGATGGCAACTTATTCTTTCAGTCCGGCGCTGAAACAAGCGTTCGAGCAGATCTACGGCGCGCCTTATCTCGCGAGAATCCTTTTCGCCGAACTGGGGGAATCGCCGGAGTCCGATCTTTTTGTCCGCCTTGATTACGACGGCTCGATGCATGCAAACTCGATGGGTGGGGGGAAGAGCCGCGAGAATTTTGGAGCAATCGCCGGGACACGGCGAGGGCTTGAGCAGGTGGAAAGTGTCCTGAGCCGTGGCAAAAGTTCAAACCTGCAAAGCGCTCTGGAAACAGCCATTCGAGCTTGGGGAGCTGGACTTTACGCTGCTGGTGAAGATCATTTGGATGCTCCTGAGGAACCGGCACTGAACGCATTTGTGAAATCTCGTTTGGAGCAGTACAGCATTGAAGCTGCGTTGCTGGAACGTGGAGGCGCCGTTTCGCACGTTGCGTTTGTTGAGGTCCCAGAGTCTGATCTGGAAGCAGTGCTGGCTAAGTTTCGCTAGAATTAGGATCTCAGAATCGTGCTTATGAGAAAAGCGCTGCTGCTCGTTTTGGGCTTCTGGATGGTGGGCTCCCTTTGCGCGGACGATCTCACCCGAGCCGTTCAACAGCAATTAAAGGATCGAGGCTTTTTTTATGGAGCGGTCGATGGCCGGGGAGGTGAGGAGACTGCTGCCGCGATCCGGCGTTACCAGATTCGGAATGGGCTCAAAGTGACGGGTCAATTGAATGATGAAACTTTGCATGCCCTCGGCATGGCCCGGGAAAACGCTGCAAAACCGATGCCTGGCTACCATGAAAACGGGCGCTCGTTCGAGGGTCAGTCCAATGACCAGTATTTCCGTCAGAGGCCAAATCAGAACGATGACAGAAGACCTGATGGTCTAGAGGATTACAATGAGATGCAGGTGCCCCAATTTATGGCGCCTGAGGTGGTGACTTCTTTGCCGCGGCTTTTCGCAGGAACGATTTACGAGAGGGCCCCGGCTCAGGTCCAGGAAAATGTGCTCTATGCTGTTCAGGGTGAGCTGATGAGAATTGGACTATTCAGGGGCGTGATCGACGGGCATCCGGGTCCGGCCACGACCGACGCGCTAGTGCGATTGCAGCAATACGGAGGTTTGCCGGTGAGCGGCAGGCTCGACAACGATACGCTCAACGAATTGAGAGCTTTTCCAGGTCAGCGCAATGGGCCGCCCGAGGAAGGCTTTCGGCCAGGACCTGGGAGAGGACGGCCTTACCGATATTTTCCAGAGCCGTTTTAGGATTGGACAACTTGCGATTAATTCGCAAAACGTCGAAAATTTTCAATTCAGGCTTGCAGCTTTCTTCCCGGTAGCTTTCGATTTGCGAAGGGTTATGGAAGCGATCATCGAATCACTCGGGGAATGCCACCATCTATCGCCTCTGCGGCACCGGCATGCTGAAATAGAAGGGTTTCGAACTGAGGAGCATCGCGTCATTTATGATGATTCGATGGAGGGTGTGCGGGATATGTTCGAAAGGGGATTGAGCCCTCTCAACTTTGAAATGGCGGGGCCACGCGAGAAGATTTACTTCGACCCCGGAAAAACATCCGCCGCAATCGTCACCTGTGGCGGGCTCTGCCCGGGACTGAACGATATCATCCGAGGCGTGGTGATGGAACTCTATCACCGGTATGGCGTCACCCGAATATTTGGCCTCCGGTACGGTTACGAAGGATTGGTGCCTCGCCAGGGGCATGTGCCGCTGGCCCTCCGACCCGAATCCGTTTCAACAATTCATACCTTTGGCGGGACAATCCTTGGGAGCTCGCGTGGTCCGCAGGACGCTGGTGAAATGGTGGATCACCTGGAAGAACTCGGCGTGGATTTATTATTCATTGTAGGGGGAGATGGGACACTCCGAGGAGGTGAGAAAATTGACGCTGAACTCCGCCGACGAGGTAGCCGAAGATGCGTGATCGGTATTCCAAAGACGATCGATAACGATATCATGTACCTCGACAAGAGTTTTGGATTCGACACGGCGTTTGCCGAAGCGGTGAAAGTGGTGGCGTGTGCACACGTTGAAGCGATGGGGGCCATGAACGGGATCGGTTTGGTAAAATTGATGGGGCGTCACTCAGGATTCATTTCTTGCTACGCCGCGCTGGCCGGGCAGCATGTCAATTATTGTTTGATCCCCGAGGTGCCATTTTCTCTCGACGGCCCTTCCGGCTTACTCGAGACGCTGAGGTACAGATTGGCCAAGCGAAAGCATGCGGTGATTGTCGTCGCCGAGGGCGCCGGTCAGGACTTGATGAATAAGGATTCTTTGGAGACCGACGCCTCCGGCAACCCCAAACTCGGAAATATAGGTGAATACTTGAAGGACCGGATTTCTGAGTTTTTCAAGAAACGGCGGATCGAAGTAAATTTAAAATATATTGATCCTAGTTACACGATCAGAAGCGTTCCGGCGTCGCCGCAGGATAATGTCTATTGTCTGCGGTTGGCTCAGAACGCGGTTCATGCGGGGATGGCCGGTAAGACCGGGATGTTGATCGGCCAATGGCACAGCACTTTTGTCCACATTCCGTTCGAACTAGTCACTCAGGGCCGCCGCAGAGTCGATCCTTCCGGGGATTTATGGCAAGCGGTACTGGAATGTACGGGCCAGTCCGCGAGAATGTCGTGAGGGAGTCTTGACTGAAATTCAAAGCATTCTAAGTTCGTCTGCTCTCGGTTACCTTCCAGTTTCCTAGAAAAGCACGAACCAAACCTATCCAAACCCCCCAAACATGAAACGTTGGACACTTGCGCTTGCAGCACTCACCGCGTTCGGTCTGGTCGCCTCCTCGATAGTCGATGTGGCGTCTGCGGCCGATACTAAATACACCATCGCCTTAATCCCGGGTCTTACGACCGATGCGTTCTATATCACGATGCATAAGGGTGCCGAAAAAGCCGCGAAGGCTTTAGGCGTCAACCTCATTTTTCAGGGCGCGCCCGACTTTAATCCTGTCACTCAGGTTCCTGTCTTAAATGCTGTCATTGGACGGAAGCCGGACGCTATCTTGATCGCTCCGACCGATAAAGTGCAGCTGGTCGAGCCTCTGAAGAAAGCTGCCGATGCGGGCATTCCAGTTATCACGGTCGATACCTTCATCGGCGACGGTCATTACCAGACCGGAAACGGTGACGCTGATTTTCCGCTCTCTTACATCGCGTCTGACAATATTCTGGGTGGTGAAATCGCCGCCCGCGCTTTGGCCAAGGCTATTGGCGATAAAGGAAAGGTCTACGTTTCGAATGTGAAGCCAGGGATTTCCACGACTGACCAGCGAGAGCAAGGGTTCAAAGATGAGTTAAAAAAGCATCCGAACATTACAGTCCTGGAAACGCAGTTTAACGATGATGACGCGAACAAGGCTGCTTCCCAGTTTCAATCGGTTTACGCGCGTAATTCAGATTTGGCCGGCGTTTTCGGGGCCAATCTTTTTTCGGCAATGGGGGCCGCCAATGGCGCGAAGCAGGGTGGGGTAAATGGAAAGGTCAAAGTCGTGGCCTTTGATGCGCCGACTTCGATCGTAGGCGAAATCAAATCCGGGAACATCGATATAGCAATCGCCCAACATCCGGCGGAGATCGGGTATTTTGGGGTGGTGGCGGCTTATGCGCACCTGACCGGTCAATCTATACCGACGTTGATCGGAACCGGATTCACCGTGATTGACAAATCTAATGTCGATGACCCCAACGTGAAGCGCTTTATTTATTCGGACTAGTTTCGAGCCTGATAAAAACGGGAATCTGGCGGTGCTTTGAGGTGCGGCCAGATTCTTTTTTGTTCCGTACTTCTATCCTCTGATCTGAAAGTGACCACCACCGAAGTATTGCCACAAGTTGGAAAGCAGATGCGCTGGTTAGACTTTCTGGCGGCGTTTCGAGCGTGGCTTTTTCTCGGTTTTCTTTTGCTCACATTTGAGATCTGGGCCCACGTCGAGTACAACAGCACGTTTTTCTTCAACCCGTTTAACGTCAAAGCCATTGCGGTTTTTACCGTCACTCCGCTCTTACTGGCTCTCGGCCAGACTTTCGTTATCATTTCTGGCGGGATCGATTTGTCTGTCGGCTTTACGATGGGTCTTTCTGCGGTGGTCACGGCCCATGCTTTTAACTGGGGTTCCCAGTTCGGCAACCCGGTTTTGAGTTTGGTGATTGCTGTTTTTGCCGGGTTGGGTATCGCAGTGGTGCCGGGAGTGATTAACGGATTGCTGATCGCCGATCTACGAGTGCCGCCTTTCATCGGGACGCTCGGAATGTACGGCGTTGCCAGAGGCGTCGCATTTCTGCTGGCCAAGGGTACCACGGTGCCTGTCCAGGGCGGACTTTTGGGTGCGATCGGTAATGCCGAAATCGTAGGCCTCCCCAACGTGGTTCTGCTCACCATCGTCATAGTCCTGGCGATGCACTATCTGCTCTCACAAACCCGTTATGGTCAGCACGTCTACGCCGTGGGAGGGAACGTGAACGCCGCGCTCCGGGCCGGCATCAACGTTCGGAACAATACGATCAAGCTATACATTCTTTCCTCGATTACGGCGGGATGTGCCGGAATTCTCTATACCGCGAAATTCAATGCCGGGGCAGCACAGGCGGGCGAGCCGGTTTTGCTGGACAGCATCGCGGCCGTGGTGATCGGAGGAGCCAGCCTTTTTGGTGGATCCGGCACAATCGTTGGTACGGTCATCGGGGCATTGATCATTGCCGTGATTCAGTACGGCTTGGTCTTTGTGGATGTCGAACCATTCTGGCAGTTTGTTGCGGTCGGTGTGGTGATCATTATCTCCGTGCTCGTCGATCAAATCCAGAAACAGGTAGGAAAGGATGGAGGGAATGGATAACCTGGCTCCTCCTTCGGTGTTGCTTGAGGCCCAAAACCTGTCGAAACGATTTGGCGGTGTTCACGCGCTGAACGAGGTCTCTCTGACCCTTTATCCGGGCGAAGTTCTCGCTCTTGCGGGAGACAATGGCGCTGGTAAATCGACCCTGATCAAAATCATTTCCGGGGTCCATCATGCGGACGGGGGGACTCTGCGATATGCCGGAAAGGAGATAAAATTCGACAATCCTCAGCAAGCACGCGACTGCGGAATAGAAACGATCTACCAGGACCTGGCCCTGGCCGACAATCTGGACGTCGGCGCAAATGTGTTTCTAGGGCGGGAGCCGGTACGAAAGGTCTTCGGTCTGCCGGTTGTCGACCGGCGTTTGATGCGCGAGGAAGCCGAGAAGACGCTCCGAGCGCTCGATATCCATATCCATCGGCTCTCCATTCCGATCCGGTCACTCTCGGGCGGGCAACGCCAGTCGGTGGCAATCGGCCGTGCGATTCATTGGAAAGCTCGAGTACTGATTATGGACGAACCCACCGCGGCCCTTGGAGTGCCGGAGCAGCGGAAGGTGATGGAGCTCATCACTAATTTGAAAGGGAGTGGCGTCGGTATAATTTTTATCTCTCACAATTTGATCGACATCTTTCAGGTCAGCGATCGTATCGTGGTCCTGCGCAGAGGTTCAAAGGTGGGCGAGGTGCAGACCGCGGCGACCAACCCGGATGAAATCGTTCGCCTGATGGTCGGTGGGTAGAGTAGCCCACGTCGCAAAGCAGCATAGACCGGCCTTTGTTCTTCTCGCACAAGCCGGAAGCTCTGTTCCGGCGCGCAACGCAATCTTAACCGGGAGCCAAGACATCCATCGGTCCGAACATGAATGATAAACCCCTTCGCATAGTGGATCCGTCGCGAGTATTCTTTTGCACGGAAGTATGGAACCTGATCATGCTAAAGAACTCGCCACCGAGATCGAGCTTTTGAAGCGAATCGGTCAGGGTGACAGTGCGAGTTTCGAAATGCTTTACGATCGACTTTCCGGCGTCCTGTTCTCCACGGCTTATCGGATTCTGAACAATCAAGTAGCTGCGGAGGATGTGCTTCAGGATGTTTTTGTCCAGATTTGGGAAAAAGCGGCCCGCTATGATCCGACGCTTGGCAAACCGTTGACTTGGGCCGTCACGCTCACTCGCAACAAGGCCATCGATCGCCTTCGTTCGACGCAGCGCCGCAATCGGCTGCAGGATAGTGTTCAGCGGGAATCGGAGATCTTTGAGCAATTCGACGATCGTAATTCTTTCGATGCGGTCGCGTCGGGTGAACTGGGCACGCTGGTCCGCGGGGCGCTTGAGAAGCTTTCGAGTGACCAGCGTCAGGTGATCGAACTTGCCTTTTTTTCCTCGATGACTCAGTCGGAGATCGCTGAACGCCTCGATCAGCCGCTCGGAACGATCAAGGCACGGATTCGCCGTGGGATGATGAAGCTGCGGGAGGTCATTGGTCCCGATCTTTGACGGCGCTGGCGGCAAAGGACAGGACTGTCCAGAGGATCTATATTTACTCAGAGCAGAGCAGCTCAAGCTGGGATCGGTTCGGCAAGCTCGTTTTCGCGGGCGACTAGCCAAAGCGGCTGGCCGGCATCATCGAGGATAGGGGCAATTGCTATTTCAACCCAATAGGGCTCGCCGTTTTTTCGATAATTGAGGATCACCTCTCGGCAAACCCGGCGTTCGTGAACAGCGTGACGCATCCGTTCGGCGGTCTTTCGATCAGTCTTCTCTCCTTGGAGAATTGGACCAAGTCTTTTCCCGCGTAGCTCTTCAAGTGTGTATCCACACATCGTTATAAACGCGGAGTTGACCCACTGCACCAGTCCGTTTGGACCGCAGGCGACCAGACCTTCTGAGATGAGTTGCGCGGGGCGTTCCCGAACCATGCGCAAAACACGGGTCTTGAGTGCCGCCGAAGGTCCAGGTCCCCCTTGAGGCAGCGCAGCAATCGCAATGGCCGCGCCGACTTCAGCCAATTCGACTGTCAAAGCCCGAAGATCATCGTTGAATTCCAGCACTATCTGAAACTGCTCCCGTTCTTCCGGCGACATGGTCCCCGATGCGTAGAGCGCAGCTCGTTCCTGAAGGAATTCATTGATCATTGTCAGTCGAAATCAAATGTAACACTAAAGAAGAATAACGTTTGCACGGTTCATCTGGATACTGAATGCGCGCAATTTTTTTTTGCGGCCGCGATCTGATATGGCTCACCCGCACCACACTATACTTGCTGTTCGGCGGATTCTTCCTGATTGGCTCTCAGGACGATGGGAGCGATATGCCCATAAAACCGGACCACATACATAAGATAACCCAGCAGCGTGACAGTTTGAATGAGCGCGAACACGACGTGGGCGTTCGCACCGAGAAAGATGTCTGGCCGGAAAAAGATACAGAACACGGCTAGGAAATTAAACAGAGCCATACCGGGTACGAGCCCCAGGATATTCAGGTGCTGATCGCGCAGAACAATGCCGTACAGCTCTTCTTCGGCAGGTCCAACCGCTTCGGCTTGGCGCTGGCGTATCAGCCGCAGGTCAGCCAGGAACAAGCACCAAACCACCGCGGCGAACAAACCGCTCAAGGCGTACCATCGGATCGGATCCGTCAGATCGGTGAATGTGATCGCTTCCACCAAAGTACAGGTGATGTAGAGAAAATTATGAGTGAACTCCAGTGGCCAGCGTATCAGGGTCAGCGTGTGTGTCATAGACCGGGACCAGAACAACAGAATCACGAGCAGGCCGTTGGCTACGTAAGGCCACTGATCGAAACGGAGGTCACCAATCGGCGCTCGGGAGCTCTCAGTCAGTACCGATAAGGCCACCCCTTGAATGATGCTCACTAAGGTCAATTCGATATTGACCACCAGCCCGTCTAATTGGCGTCGCGTTGCTCTGTGGGCTCTCCGTTCGGCCCTGGTTTGCGCAGAATGCATTCGAGCGGACTTTCAGCATTCGAATATCGCTAAGGGCTTTCGCAATGGCAATTCTCATGGCAAATCTTTTCTGCGAGCACACGTGAAATTACCTGATCTATTGTTTGGCGTAGCGACTTCGGATCATCAAGCGGAAGCATACGAGCCCGATTATGCTGACTTCCGTGATCGTTGGGAGAAACACCAAGGCCAGACCCTTCGCGGCAAAGCAACCGATTTCTGGAATCGTTACCCAGAAGATATCGAACTGGCACGAGGGCTCGGCTGTAAAATTTTCCGATTCTCAATTTCCTGGTCGCGAGTCGAGCCGTTTCGCGGTGAGTTTGTTGCCAATGTGCTTGGACATTATCGCAAAGTGGCCGAGACGATCCTCGCTGCTGACATGGTTCCTCTGGTCACGCTGCATCACTTTACGTGGCCGGTTCATGTCCAGGAGCGCGGTGGAATGACGGCGGAAAAATTTCCTTACTGGTACCGTGCTTACGTCCAAAAGGTCCTCGATGCCACTGGTGACCTGATCCCGTACTGGATAACGTTTAACGAACCAAATTTGTTGGTCTACGGCTATGTCAAACCTTGGTGGCAGTCTTCCTATCTGGTCCCGCCAGGCAGGGCCTCGGAAATAACATTATCCGACCAATTGGATCAGGCGGCCGTTCTGATCAGGAACTTGTTCGTTGCCCATAAGTTGGCCCGGGCGGCAATTCGAGCAAAACACCCAAAGGCGAAGGTCGGGGCAAACCCGTTCGTGCTGGGACTTCCTGGCCCGCTGCAGTTCTTTATCGATCTTCTCGCTACCCGAGCCAGCTCGGCGAAGGCGTTTCGCCGTCAAAATCGTCGATTGGCCGAACAATCGCTCCTGGCTCAGACGCCAGTTGACCTTATCATTTGCCGGTTTACGCCGACCCGGGATCGAGCCGCTAAAGTGGCGTTTTCCAACATCTACGCCGAGGGAGTCGAACGCCTCGTTGTCAGGAAGGGGAGTCAAACACGAGAAATAACCGATTTAGCTGGAAGCCTGGTCGGCTTCGCCCGGGGATCGCTGGCGACCCAAACGATAACACGCCTTGTGCCAACGGCTCGACAACAACCGTTCCGGACCCATCAAGATGGCTTGCGTGCGCTGCAGAACGGTACGATCGACGGTTTTGTGGCCGACGATGTCGCTCTCGCCCACGCGGTAATCCCGGCCGATCTGGTCGTTCTCGAAAAAGTATTGGCTGAAACAAAATATGCTGTTGGCGTGGGGAAGGGGAATCCGGATCTGCTGAGTCTGGTGAATGCGTCAATAACTAGCTTATCCGATCCGGGCACCATCTCGGAATCGCATCAGAAAGGACTTAAACGAATCCGGCATCGGGGTTATTTGCGCGTTGGAATCGTCTGTGACCCCGGTGAGGTCATGACACATGAGACAACTCAGAAAGAAATTGCTTTGGCCAGCTTAATCGGGAAGAGGATTTTCGGTCGCGACGATTGTGTTCGATTTCAAAAAGTTAGCTTGGATCAGCGCGTCGCATTGTTGACTTCCTGGAGCAAAGTTCTGGAGCCTTTGCTGAAAACCGCGAGCGTTGTTGGCACCGTGGTGAATAGCAACTGGTGGCACCTGGGAATGGCCGGAAAATTGCCTGAGTTTCTCTGTCCGAAGGAATGCGTCGGAGAGCAAGACTTTGTCGGGCTCGATTACTATTGGGGCATTGATTCATTTGAGCTCGCCAGAATGCACCAATTGATCGACGCCTCGATGAGCCGTTTTGACGAAGCGCCAGTTGATCCAGCGGGTCTTTTGCGAGCGCTGATCAGGTTTCATCGCTGGTTCCCCGATTTGGAAATGATGATCATCGAGAACGGGTGCATTGATCACGCCGACGGTTTTACCAGGATGGAGTATTTGCGCGCACACATCCGCGAGGTAACCCGGGCGAGAAAGCTTGGCATCCCAGTGCACGGCTATGTTTATTGGAGCATCACCTCCAATCGGGAGTGGGGATTGCCATTTGGTCCAGCCAGCGATTTTGGCCTTTTTCATATAGACCTCGATCTCGATCCAAAACTCCAACGCGTCCGGACAACAAGCGCCGACCTGTACCAGCGAATTATCCGAGAGGAAACGGAACCGGTGGCGGGGATTGAAAGTTAACACCCGAACCGTTCGCGATCAGGGAATGGTTTCCGAATTAAACGAAGCAGGAGAACGCCGGCATTGGGCCTTTCGTTCCATTGCTAACATAAGTAGATGCTGTACGAATGTGGCTGCAGAGACTCAATTTAACTATGACGCTTTCGAGAACACCTGGACCAGAAGGGTTTTGGCAGGACAGCCACGCGATCGATCCAGGAACATTGGCAAGAATGCCTTCGCCGCCGCCTGGCCCTATCGGTCTTCGGATCGTTCCGAAGGTGTTGATGGTGCCTAAGGCCGCGGCGCCCAGTCAACTCGGCATCGCAATCCACCGGGAATCGCAGATAAGCGCGCAGGACTGGGTGAAGAAGATAAACGACAGCGACGATGTCCCCGACTATTTCAAGGAGCAGATCAAGTCCAAAGGCAACGTCATTTACGTGCCGAATCCGAAAAAGTTTAAAGTGCCCACGAACGTCATTTCGAAAGATTGGCTTTCCGATTGGCTGTCCGCCTTCACGGTCGAAGAATGGGAAATGACTACGGGCTGCTTGGACTTCTCCGTCAAGAAAGGTGATTCTGCCGGGCCCTTCATCACGATCGTACACAATCCGGACCTCTCGAGTGGGGAAACCGTCGATGGCTTCACAAAGTACACGATGACGGTAAACAGTCGTACCACCAATTCCGTCTCGATCGAAAGGGGCAACACACTTCCGACTGGAGTCACCCTCAAAAGCGGTCGAAAGGTAATTGTCGTTGCCAACAGAATTGCCCTGAGTCTCGGAGATAAGGTCAAGACGTTCAAGTTCGAGGACTACGAACTCCTCGAAGTTTGGTTCCACGAGATCGCCTGTCATGCGGGGCGCAACAGCATCGGAAAGCCTGACATACACGGAGACAAAGAGGTCAATAGCTACGCGAACGACATCCTGGCCATGTTTCCAAAGGCGACAACCGTTTCGAAGGTCTTTGTTGAGATAGAGGACTTCTTGAAGTAGCCCATCCCAGAAAGGGCCGACTTCGATACGGGTCAGCGCTGACGGCCGCCGGACGGAGAAACAGCCAAGGACTGTCAGAGCGGCAACTATCATCGTTAAGTTGAACCTCCGCATTCCGCGCTGATAGTGCTCTATTTGTCATCGCAATCAGAAAGGAAATGGTATGAGCAACACACAAAAGCCGGTCGCCATTGTGACAGGGGCTTCCAGTGGAATCGGCCTCGGAATCACGCTGGCACTTCTCGAACACGGCTATGGCCTGGTCGCAACTTCTCGGACTATCAGCAAGTCTAAGGAGCTGAAAGCGTCGGCCGATCTCCTCCTCGTCGACGGAGACATCGGCAAGAAGGAAACAGCCGTCAAAGTGGCGGAAGCGGCGATCAAGCATTTCGGTCGTATCGACCTGCTGGTCAACAACGCAGGGATCTTCATTCCGAAACCGTTCACCGATTACACCGAGGACGACTACAATCTGGTAATGAACACCAATGTGGCCAGTTTCTTCTTCATGACGCAGCAAGTGATCCCGCAGATGAAGAAGCAAAATTCGGGGCACGTGGTAAACATCTCTGCGGTCCTGGCAGACCAGCCAAGCGGCAGCGCGCCTGCTCTTCTGGCCGTGCTTTCAAAGTCGACCATGCCGGCCGTGAGCAAAGCTTTGGCATTGGAGTACGCCACCAGCGGCATTCGCGTGAATACAGTGTCACCGGGAATTGTGAACACCCCTATGCACGCGAAGCACGATCACGATGCTTTGCGGAAGTTCCATCCTATCGCGCGCATGGGCGAGATCTCAGATATTGTAGAGGCCGTGCTTTACCTCCAATCCGCCGGCTTTGTGACCGGCGAGAACCTGCGAGTGGACGGAGGCGTTCATGCCGGACGAACCTAACGCCGAGCACGCTAAGCCGGGTTCGCGTTTGCGCGAACTCGGCCTGGTTCTTCCTAAGCATTTCGTCTACCATCGCAAGCAGGAAGGTACGTTGAAGAAGCTCGCGAGAAGCCTCGCCCCATTGTCTGCAAGGTGCACGTTCCGCTGGACGTCTCCGGGCGTCTCATCCTCACTTCATCATGAAATTGCTCTCGTTAATGTCTTTCGGAGTCTTTGTGATTATGAACATCGCAACTGCCGCACCCGAACAGCTCGTCTCTTACCATTCCACTCACGTCAATGGTCTCGAGATATTTTATCGAGAGGCGGGACCGAAAGACGCGCCCACGATTCTTCTCCTCCATGGGTTGCCGTCGTCCTCCCGGATGTATCAATCGCTGCTGGAATCCAGCCTCAGTGAAAAATATCATCTAGTCGCGCCTGACTATCCCGGTTTCGGTCATTCCTCCTGGCCAAATCCCAAGGAGTTCGCTTATACCTTCGATTCGCTCGCTCAAGTCATGCAGGACTTTGCGGAACAACTGCATTTGGATCGCTACACCCTCTTCATGCAGGACTACGGAGGGCCAGTCGGTTTCCGCATGGCTTTGGCTCACCCTGAAAAGATTCAAGCGATGATCATTCAGAACGCCGTTTCCCACGAAGAAGGATTGTCTCCGCTGTGGGCCGTTCGGCGGGCTTTTTGGCAGGATCGAGCCGCTCACGAAGCTGAAGTACGAGCCAACCTGCTATCACTTGAGGCGACAAGGAAGAGACACGTCGGAACATCTCCCGACAGTTCACAATACAATCCCGATCTCTGGGTCGATGAGTATTACTTCCTGAACCAGCCTGGACAGGCGGATATTCAACTGGATCTGTTTTACGACTATCAGAACAACGTCAAATCATATCCAAAGTGGCAACAATGGTTACGCGATCATCAACCTCCCCTCCTGGTACTCTGGGGTCGCTACGACACCTCATTTACCGTCGCCGGCGGCGAAGCGTATCGCAGAGACGATTCGCGCGCCGAAGTGCATTTACTTGATGCGGGGCACTTCGCGCTGGATTTAAAACCGAAAGAGATCATCCAATTGGTGGGAGACTTCATGAATGTCTTGTGATGTCAGACACGACGAACACAGTGGCTAAATCTAGTGCACCGTCTCCTGAATCGGTGCACTAGTGGCTGCTAACGGACCCATCGTTACAAGGCTCCCGCACGCACGTTGGAGCGGTAAATTGGTCTACACGACGTTGAGTTTGACCTCGACGTTATTACGAATCGCCCTGGAGTAGGGACAGACTTGATGTGCCTGTTCGACGAGCTTTTCTGCCTCTGCCTTGTCGACGCCCGGAACATGGACATCAAGCCGGACTGCGAGTTGGAATCCTGGCAAAGGATAAGTCGCCCCACCCGCGTCGTAGGTGGACTTCTCGTCGACCTTACCGAATGTGACATGGCCAGTTACCTGGACATCACTGAGCTTTTTGTGTTGTTGGTTGGCCACAAAACCAATCGCACCGGCGAAACATGCAGAGTAGCCGGAAGCAAACAATTGCTCGGGATTCGATGCACCAGGTTTGCCTGGTCCACCCATTTCACGAGGTACACTCAAATCGAGCTTTACAATGCCATCAGAACTTTGAACGTGTCCGTCCCTTCCACCAGTGGCGGTTGCCACGGCTGTATATAGAGGTTGGTATGCCATAGTTTTTCTTAGGTTGATGTTCTTGTCGCTATCAGAATCCCGTGATCGTGTCGGCCCTTAGAGTACCGAAGAACTCTTGCATCCGGCGCGATCGATTTCCAGTACGATTCGCCAATGGAGTAATGTGACCACCGTTTGTTCATAAAGGGAGGCGGCTGCGGCACATACACCGTGGATCCGCGCAATACACGCTTTATCGTCCTCGTTCTCGGTCTTTGACCGTTACCGGTTAAAGGGTTTGGAGCAGAGAAAAAACACTGGAACGAAGAAAGCAGTCGGATGCGTTTGCTTACAGCCAAAGGAGTCGAGGACGAAGGAGGAAGAACGACGAGGATTGGGGAAGAAATCAAAGCTTTGCGAATGAGAGGATCTTCCGCACCGAAGCGCTTGAGTTGGACGAACCGCTGCCTTCGAGCTCTCCGCAATCGTCCTCGTCATCGTGCTCGTTCTCGGTCTTTGACCGTTACCGGTTTGTTAAAGGGTTTGCGCTGAGCAGAGAAAAAACACTGGAACGAAGAAAGCAGGCGGATGCGTTTGCTTACAGCCAAAGGAGTCGAGGACGAAGAACGACGACGTTAGGATTTGGGAAGAAATCAAGCTTTGCGAATGAGAGGATCTTTCCGTGCCGAAGCGCTTGAGATGGGACGAACCGCTGCCTTCGAGCTCTCCGTAATCGTCCTCGTCGTCGTCCTCGTTCTCGTGGTCGGTCTTTTAGCGTTGCTGGTTAAAAGCGCTTTTGGAGTGACAAAACACGGTCAAGGAAACAAGAGGGCGCATTTTGCTCGGAGCCGAAGATGGCGAGAACGACGACGAGACGACAACGACGACGATAAAAATGGAGGATTGGGAGGGAATCAAGCCTTTGCAAATGAGGTGATCGTCTTTCGCGAAGCGATCGACTGAGACAAAGCCGCCGCCCTTCGAGCTCTCCGCAATCGTCCCTCGTCGTCGTCCTTCGTTCTCGTGGTCGGTCTTTTGAGAAAACACCCCTCAAGCCAAAGCCTCTGAAGAGAGGGTGAGCAGTCCTGCCAGGTTCATATCCCGCTCCCCAGCCCGTACAGATCCCGGACTGTATACCTCGACCCTCGCGTTCGTAGACTTTTGAAAAAGAGCCTACCGGCCTCTTTTGCCTCCTCCGGCGAAGCCGCCTTCGAAACCGCCAGCCGAAGTAGGTTCGTTTCTTTCTCGGTCAGTTTCACCGAAAGCTCGAACCTGAGATCCGCGAGTCGTCCATCCATACCATCCATATTGTTGAAAGGGTAGGGCCGGAACTTACACACGTTGGCTTCTCCGCCTCTTCTTCCGAGCCACGGCTCCCATCAGCATATTGTTGAAAGGGAGGGCCGGAACTCACACACGTTGACTCTCGTCTCTCTCTCTCTTCTCACCCGACGGGCCTCCCGAAGGAGCAAAATGGCTCTGAGCTTTCTTGGACTATGGTCATGGTGCTGGCGAGTTCCAGCAATTATTATAAAAACAGAAACTAGGCGTTTTGCAACCTGTATCGTCTCGGAGCCCTCTATTTAATATTTTGGTCTCTATTGGCTGATCGTACGCCGGGAAAGTCCGGTCAAATCTCGCGTCAATCGAAAGGAATGATCCGTCGGCGGGGGGCCGTCTGCGGGGCTTGCAGGAAGGGGGCTTCAGCCGGATTTCTGCCCGAAAGGCTGTTTTCCTGAAGGCATCCACAGGAGCAGGAAAATCATCCAGTTTCCTACTGCACCCGACCGGGTTCGAACCGATAACCTACAGTTCCGTAGACTGTCGCTCTATCCAGTTGAGCTACGGGTGCTTTCCACTGCGGACGTGACCATAGGGCACAAGCCGGTTTTGGCAAGGCCAAAAAACTCGAGGTTAACCCTCCAGCAGGGCGTCGAGCCAAGTCGGGCGGGCGTGGTCGGCGAGATTTTCCGATTCCGCAATTTTTAGATTGCGGCGAGGTTGCACTCAGGGTCTACCCGGGTTCACCCTCGCCTTCGGGCAAGTCCATGCACCAAAGGCACGGATTTGCTCCTCCTTGATCTTGCTTTACCAGGGTGTTTCTCCGTGGGAGGTAGTAATCGAAAACAGCTCCCATCGATATGCTTGATGACTCGACTTTTCGTGGCCGCGGCTCCTTTCCCTCGGGAAGACCACAATGCTCCAACCTCTGGCGCGCTGTTGAAAGGTTGAACACTCCGACTGTGCGATCCTTTTTGCGGAACTTCGTAAGGGTCGGCAGCCTTGTCGCGACGGTACTGTTGCTTTGTCAATGTCATCGTCAAACGCCGAAACCGGCGCCGACACCTGCCTCAACTCCTACGACGGCAATTACTGCCATGCCATCAGCAACTGCGGCGGTGACGCCGACCGCGACCGCTACCCCGACGTCCAGCCCAACGCCCCTTCCACTGCCCACGGTGAGCTCCACTCCTGATCCATTCGCAGATGGCATCGAACGGCTGCTGAATGCCTCCGAGAAAGGTTTCCTCGAAATGCGCGGCAAATTCAAAAAGACGGAGGATGGCTCTGGTAAAAATCCTCTTTTCCGGGTTCGAAAATTATATGAAGGGACATTCCTGTTTGGCGGTGCGGTATCCGCGGAACTTGAAGAAGTCTATTTTGGCGCCGGTCGGGAGCCCGCCTACAATTACCACCTATACTTCC
The DNA here is from genome assembly GCA_963742335.1 of uncultured Verrucomicrobiae bacterium. Classification (GTDB taxonomy): domain Bacteria; phylum Verrucomicrobiota; class Verrucomicrobiia; order Chthoniobacterales; family JAFAMB01; genus JAFAMB01. Next base: position 139,005 of record CAVULL010000027.1, on the reverse strand, counting down.
AGACGCTGTCAGCCCGAAATTCCGTCGAAAGATATAACGATCTGCGCCAAAACTTGAATCGAGTCTTGACAGATTATGAACACACTTTTGGGGATCGATATGATGCCTGGGCGCGGAATGACCCTCGGAAGACGGCATTTTTGCTTAGCTGCCAAGACGTCGCTGGAATCACAGAGATCCAGGTTCATGCCGCGTTCGCAGCGCCTCAATGGTAGGTTTATGTCGTGCGGTCGCTGACGAAAAGCGATCGGATTGAAATCTGGAAAACTTTGATGCTCTCATGCTAGATTGGCTTCCGGCGCGGATCTGTTCGAGTTTCGGATCACCGACCTGAGCGTCGCAAAAAAGGCCAAAGCTACGAAAGAGAGAAACGGGCATCTAACGCAGAAATTTGGATCAACGGATCAACGGGAGAGCCTCTCCGCCTCCGGTACCAGCACTCCAATCCCCGGCAAGGCCGATAAGAACTATTTGCGAATGATTTTTTGGGCCTGTCTGAGCGCAGTTTGTCTTGGCGGCGGCAGCCTCGCCTGTGGATTGCTCGCGCAGGAAGAAAGTTCGACAAAAGCAGTTCTTCTTTTCCTGGCCGCACTCGCCTGCGCCACCGGTTGCCTGTTCTTTTTCTACCGTTTTCTTAGAGAGATATCTCCAAAGCCCCGGGGACCATTCATCTCGACGCTCCAATAAACCCGGAACTGGGCGTTCCCACGCGTCGGCTTGTGCGGGTAATCTGAACATAGTCAAGTTGTTGGTTTGCGGCCACGGAGCGAAGCAGAAGGGCTCCCCGGCTCATGTCGCCTCGACTTGCGAAATCTGCCGGAAATAGTAATCGTTCACCCAGAACAGGCAGAAGCGTATCTGTGTATTTTCCAGTTGCCACGCTTCCCAGCAAAATGATTTCGGCCGAATCAAAATTGGACATTGCCTGGAGCGATTCCTTTAGAGGACCGGTGAAACGCGGCTCCCTGGAATCAACGGGAATCCTTGCAAACTCAGAAAGATCGTGTGTGCCGATCAATGTGTCGGCGGCGACCAACCCTTTGCCAGCCGTAATGATTTGCACTCCGGATATGCCTTCAGGCGGTTCCGCGAAACGGCGTGCATACGCGAGCTTGCCTCGGAAATAAAGTCCACTGCAGAAGGCGAAGACGTCGCCAAGACTGGCCGCTCCAATCTGGACTTGGCGTGCCAGCTCGAAGGCGGCTTCCGGCCTGGTCAACATGGCCGCGCGCCTTCCGCCGGAATGCGCGGGAGAAAGAAGAAATATTCGCTTCATCAAATATCCGTGCCCGCGACGACCCTTCCCGAAGCGAAGTAAAAAACAAGCTGAATCATCAATAAAAAGTTAACCTCCACTTAAAAGCTGCGGCAGGCTCGATGTCCTCTGGTGAAGCTGATCCAGCGTGCATTGTTCGGGCGCTTTGTCCGGTCGCCACCGGAGCAATTTCGTACCGTGCCGGAACCGGTTGGCGGTCACGTGGTCGAAGTACACTTCCACCACCAGGTTGGGCTTGAGCGGTCGCCAGGCATTCTCTTTTCCGCGATTCCTACGGCTCGGGCCGCCGGGGCGTTTCCAGTGAATCCGGGTGGCTCGATCAGGCGCTCCAGCTTCTCGGTCAGTTCGGGTCGATCAGCGGCGCTGATGCCCGAGGTAAAGCCGACGTGATGCAGTACTCCTCGCTCGTCGTAGAGGCCAAGTAAAAGCGAGCCGACCACTTTGCTGCCGGTGCCGTAGCGAAACCCGCCGACCACGCAATCCGCGCTGCGGAAGTTTTTGATCTTTTGCATCCCAGCGCGTTCACCGGAACGATACTTCATGTCGCGCCGCTTAGCGTAACGCCGTCCAGCGTGGCGCCGGTTTTCTCAGCCATTTTTTTGCTTGCACCAGCTTTGACGTGGCTGGCGACAATCGAATGCTGCCGTTGCGAAACGCCCGTGCGAAGCTTCTAGTGGCCACGGCGCTCGCTGAGTGGCCGGTCTGTTCCATGTGAGCACCCCACTTGGCGGGCGCTGTCTGTTGGATGAAAGGAACTTCCAGTTCCTGCGAAGGGCTTTGCTCTCGTGACCCATCGGGCCAAAGACTGAGGCTGAGGATTGTTAGAAATGAGTCCAGACATAGAAGCGGTGTTAACAATGACGCCTCGAATTTGAGCGAGCGTCACTCTACCGAACTCACGGCGGCAGTAGAACACGCTTCTTAAGTCCGTATCACGACAGTCGCGCCATTTTCCGGCAACGCTCTAGAGGCTTCGTGCCCGATGCCTCCAGTTCTGCCGGTGAGGATGGCCACCCTGTCTTGCAAAGTTGAGGCTCGCTATATTTCATCCGTCTTCTTAATTACCATAACAAAAAGCCATTGTTAGACGCGGATCCACGGGAAATTATTGCAATAGATATCATAGTTTGTGGCTTACTGATAGTCTAACCAACGCCGCCGAGGATCTCGAGGAAAACTTTGGCATACTAGAAAAGGACTACAACTCTTCGAAATGGATATTGGAGAAGTCGGGCGGCCTGGACTACCGTCCTACCTGGTAGACGTCCGCAGAGAACTGGTTCTCTAAGAAGTATGCACGCAATTAAACTCCTAAAGAGGGAACACCGATTACTTCTGTAACCAATTAGCCTCATCTTTGGAAAAACCAGAGTTGAAAGGTCCAATGAAAAGCATCCCGGCAAAAATCCTGGCTGTCGATAAGCAAGCAGACAAACACCGCATTACGGTGCGGATCTTACTTCGGAAATATCGAGGATCGTTCAACACCCTGAAATTTGGGGAGAACAAACCACTGATGGGTTCATGCCATGAAGGTCGATTGGATCTCATTTATTGCCGAGATCCAGGGCTGACAGAAGGACAACCGTTTCCTCTTTGGACGATCCAGTGACCAAAGCGGTTTGGCGGAAGCGCTAGCATACTTAGACGGAACTGTAACGCGTCGATAACAGTATTGGAAAACCCGGGGCAGCCGGAAGAGAGTCTTGTCTGTATCAGCGTGGTCCTCCCGAGGTTTCCACTTAACTTTAAGCGTTCTGTCGAGTCGATCGAACTTAAGAAGATGGCAGTTATTAACCGAGAATTATTAAAACTTGGCCTGCGGATCAGGGCGTCGAGAAAAATTTTGGGACACAACCAAAAAGACTTTTCAAAAAAGTGCGGCCTGGACAGAAGCTATTTTGGCGGAGTTGAGCGGGGCGAGCGTAACCTAACTTTTTTCAGCCTCTGCCAGATCTGCGATGGTCTGAATTGCGACATCGCGGCTGTGACGAAGGGCATCCCTCGGGGAGTGGTAACGTTGAATTGGCCGCAGGATTAAGGACATCTGAACCCGACTTCAGCGGCTGGTACCTCGTCTCCTAAGTGGAGACCTCCCACCGTCGGCGATTGGCCGATTTTCGGAGACGAGCATCGAGATCCATACGTAAGGAGCGAGTCTGGCGGCCGCCGGACAGAAAATCGGCCAAATCGCCATCGGTCCTCCGGGTTGGCTTGAAAAGGGCCCGTCTGCGTCGTTGCTCGCTCGTCACGGATCGCAGTGATTACGCCCTCCACCGGCGCGGTCTGGAACTTAGTTACGGAAATAGTTTGACGCGGGAACCTAGTTCCGCGTAGATGGTTCCGTGAAAATCGCCACCGGTCAGAACGGCTCGGATCCAGGAAGGAATTCTGACTTCGACCTGCATCCACTGCAAAACCTTTTGTCGGCGGTTTCCCAGATGCCCGAGAGCTGTCGCAACGTCGCTCAGTATATCGTCGATAATCCTCAACAGGTCGCCTCCTTCTCCATCGGTGAATTGGCGAAACAGACTGAATCAAATAAGACCGCCGTGGTCCGCGTCTGTCAGCTTAGTGGTTACAAAGGATATCGTGAACTGCGCGCTGCCCTTCTCGAAAATCGGGGACTGATCCGTGGCGCTGAACTGCTAGGCTTTGACGTTCCAGCCGACGCAAATGCCAGCGGTGATATCCTGGACGTGGCACGGGAAGTCATCAAAATTAACCTCGCGGTCCTCCAGGAAACTTTAACACTTCTGGACAAAGACTCGTTGCGGGCCGCTGCGGACTGCATCCTGGCCGCTAAACATGTCTGCTTGACCGGATTTGGAAGTTCCGCTCCAGTCGCCCAAGATACTTATCAACGCTTCTTAAGGCTCCAGATTCCAACCTCCACGTGCGCGGATCCACATGTTTTAGCCAGTATCGCGGCTAACTTGGATCCGACCGATTTGCTATTCTGCGTTACCTACAGCGGCGAAACCCGTGACATCATCGAGGCGCTCCAAGCTGCGAGGGAGCGTAAGGCGACGACCATCGCCCTGACTAGTGTCCCGCGCTCGTCGGCCGCCCGGTTATCAGACATTGTCCTCGTTTCAGCGGTCAGCAGCAAGTCGGGCGCTTCCGAAACCGTGGCCTCGCGCGTAGCCCAACTTGCCGTCGTGGATGTGGTCACGGCAATTATTGCCTTACAAAAGAAGTCTCAGCTTCACGACGGAAACGATCGAATCGAAAAGGCTTTGAGCAAAAAGCGAGTTGGTTATGGTCTGAAACAGAGGAGTTCTCCCTGAAATAGGCCAAGGGTCTTCGCCTCCGCTAGTCAGAGGTTCCCCGATCAAGAACAGCATGAAAGTCCAACGAACGGCCGCAAACCTGGGACTCTGGCGATCGTTACCTTCTGGAGGGGCGGTCGGAACAGTGGTTCAAGCTTATGCGATAATCATTGTACTTTTCGTTATCTGTGGAATTTCGGCGGTTCTGACCCCGACGTTTATTAACAGCGAGAATCTGACTAATATCACGCGCCAAGTTAGTATCATCACCATCATCGCTTTTGGGGAAACGATGCTGATTATTGCCGGCCTGGTCGACCTGGCCCCGGGCTCGGTAGCGGCACTAGCCGGATGTATTTCGATTGGTACGTTCCTGACCACCCACTCCATTCTGCTGGCGGTCCTCAGCGCCGTCGCCGTCGGCTTGCTGACTGGCCTAACAAGCGGATTTATTGTTGCGAAGTACGGGGTTCCTTCTTTCATTATGACTTTGGCCATGATGACCATCGCTCGGGGTCTTACGTTCATTTACACCAAAGGTTTTCCAATCTACGATATCGGAGCCATCAATTATCTGGGAAAGGGAAGTCTTCTCGGGGTTCCGATTCCGGTCGTTGTCATGATGGTTCTGGCCGGTCTCTCAGCCCTTCTGCTGAACAAAACCAGGTATGGAAGATACCTTTATGCGATCGGCGGGAGCGAGGATGCGGCGATCGCCGCGGGAATAAATGTGCGTCGCGTGAAAGTCACCGCTTTTATCGTCTGCGGCATATTCTCGGCGATCGGCGGCGTCCTTTTGATGGCTCGATTGAATTCCGGGCAGCCGGCGGCAGGGGTCGGGTACGAGTTTGATGCCATCACGGGGGCGATTATAGGGGGGACGAGTTTCACGGGCGGCGTTGGTACCATCTTGGGAACGTTAGCCGGTTCTTTAATTGTCGGAGTGATTAACAATGTCCTGAACCTTCTCAGCGTTCCGTCCTACTATCAACAGGTTTTGAAAGGCGTCATTATCGTGGTCGCGGTGGTACTGGATCTGCGCACTCGGACCTTAAGAACCCGGAACCTGGTCAGCTAAATGGAAGGTCCAGATGCGAAGCGGCGTGACAAATGTCAAAGAAAGAAGGCGTAAAAATTTGAACTTTAAAAAAAAGATGCCGGCACCATCTCTGGAAGCTGGCAGGGTCGCCTGAGCAGCAGGAGTGATTCGAGAGAATTAGATAACCCCCTGATAACATTCCATGAAAATTAGCATTGCAGTCAGTTGTATTTTGGCTCTTGCCGCGCTGGGCGTGAGAAGTGAGGAAAGGGCTGAGAAAGCAAAAGCGAAGTATCAGATCGGATTCGCCGCAAAGTCTTTTCAGGATCCCTTCACGTCATGGCAAGCGCAGACCGTGAAGAAGTTCGCCGAGCAGTCTCATCCCGATTTCGATATTAAATTGTTAGATTCGGAAGGGGCAGTGGAGAAACAGACGAATCTGGTCGAGAACTTTTTATCGCAGAAGGTGGACCTGTTGATTGTGCAACCTCTTGATGCACAGGCTTTGATCCCGGTGATCGACAAGGCTTACTCCATGAATCCGCCAATCCCGGTGATCAACTTAGCGCTTAAAATTGATGATAAAAACAGTGTTTCTCTAGAGTCGGACCCAATTCTCGAAGGTCGATTGATCGGTGATTATGCGGCCAAGAAACTGCCGCAGGGGGCGAAAGTTGCCATTCTCGAAGGAGAACCGGGCAACCTGGCGGCTGCCTCGCGCGAAAAGGGAATCCTGGAAGGATTGAAAGCGAGGCCGGACATTAAAATCGTTGCCGACTTAACCAGCCATTGGCGTCGCGATAACGCAATGTCGATCACTGAAGATTGGCTTCAGGCCTATCCGCAGATTGATGCAATTCTATGCCATAACGATGATTCGGCTCTGGGCGCCATTGAGGCGCTGAAAGCGGCCGGGAAGGCCGGGAAAGTGATGGTGCTTGGAGTCGACGGCTTGCCGGAATCACTTAAGGCTATTGAGAGCGGTTTAATGACTGGCACGGTGGTTCAACAGGTGGTCGATCAGGCAAAGACGACTCTCGACGTGGCCGCAAAACTGTTGAAAAACGAAAAGGTTGAGCATCACATCCAGATCCCGGGCGAGCTGGTGACTAAAGACAATAACAATGTCCAAAAGTGGATGGACATCGAGAAAGAAGCGGGTCTGATAAAGTAACCCGAGCGCGGTCTCGGGAAACGGCTAGCCGGTTTCCTCTCGCCGACTCTCCACAGGTAAGGGACCAATTGAAGACGATCAACGTTATCGGGTTCGATATCGGCGCCGGAAGCGGAAGGGTCTGTGTCGGCTCTTTTGACGGCGACAAGATCGTTGTGACAGAAAAGCATCGATTTCTCAATCCGCCTGTAAAAGTCCTCAACAACCTGCACTGGGATATCCTGAAGGTTTTCCACGAACTGAAATCCGCGTTGGCACGACTTGATAAAACGAAAGCTTACCTCAGCGTCGGAATTGATGGGTGGGGCGCAGACTATGGTTTGATCGATCAAAAAGGGCGACTGATTGGGAATGTTTATCATTACCGGGATTCCCGCACCGATCACATTGCCGAAGAACTACTGAAAAAGGTGCCATCTCGCGAACTCTTTCACTCGACGGCATCAGATTTGAAACGTCACTATACTCTCTGTCAACTCTATTCCCAAGTGCTCAGCGACGATCCGCTTCTGCAGGCTGCCGATAAGCTCCTGTTAATCCCAGATCTTCTCAGTTACCTGTTTACCTCATCAATCACCGCGGAGATAACCATTGCTGCGACAAGCCAATTACTAAGTTCTTCCGATGACAGTTGGAATCACGATTTGTTGTCCTTTCTCGGGATACGGGAGACCCTCTTTCCCCCATTGGTACGACCAGGGACCAAGCTGGGCCCGATTTTGTCTGGCTATGAAGCAGAAACTGGCTTTAAGAAGCTCGATTTCGTGGCTGTCGGCGGCCACGATACCGCCTCGGCGCTGGCTTCAATTTCTTCGTTGAGCAGGGATTCTGCATTTGTTAGTACCGGGACGACGATCGTGGTCGGGAGCGAAACGGACAGACCATCCATCAATGATGCGAGCTTCGAGTATGGATTCAAAAACTGCCGCGGGGCCGAAGGAGAGAACCTTTTGATTCGCAATAATACGGGCTTTTGGATTTTGCAGCAATGCAAGCGCCTATGGGAACGGCGGTCTTCAGTCTCCTTTGCCTCTCTCTCCAGGGAAGCTCGGGAGACCAAAGGGCGCCCAATCATTTTTGACCCGGAGTCTTCCGAATTCGAGAATCCCGACAATATGGCGAAAAGCATTCGCCTGTATGCTATTCGAACGCACCAGTCAACACCCCTGATTCGAGCAGATTACACCCGCTCAATTTACATCAGCCTGGCATTTCAAGTGAGGTGGTGCATCGAGGGGTTGGAGATGGTGATCGACAGATCAATTGAGAGACTGCATTTGATTGGAGGCGGCGTGAATGACGGCTTTTTCTGTGAACTGGTGGCCGATTGCACCGGCTTGCCATTGTCTGCGGGGCCGGCGGAGGCGACTATTCTCGGGAATCTGATGGTCCAATTGCAGGCGGCAGGAGAGGTCGCATCACTCGAGGAAAGAAGGGAACTTGTCCGGGGATCAACGCAAACTCGCGAATATTTACCCCAAAAAAGGTGGGGTGACGAATTGGATGAGTTATACGGCCAGTTTATCGGCTACAAAGAAGCAAAACGAACATGTACGAAGACCTAAAGCAAGTTATCGTCGAAATAGCCAAGGTGATGGACCAGAAAAACCTTGTAAATACTTACGAAGGTAATTTGTCGATCAAACATGAAGGGAAGATTTTAATAACTCCTTCGGGACAGAGCAAGGCTTTCTTGACGACTGACATGATCGCAGTGATCGACGAAAAGGGGAAGCAATATGAAGGGAAACTTAGGTATTCGTCTGAGTATTTATTGCATCTGGCAGCCTATCGCCTGCGGGACGATGTCTGTGCGGCGATCCATTCTCACGCCCCCTATTTGACCTCGTTTGCCCTCAATAGCCAGCCTATCGAAAGCAAAGCCTATCCGGAAATGATCAATCTATTCGGGAAAATACCGGTAGTTCCTTATGGGACCCCTGGCACCGATGAGATTGCGGCTGAAATGGGGCCGCATCTCGCCAAGAGCAAAGTGGTTTTACTAGCCAATCACGGTGTGCTTGCGGTGGGTTCGGATTTGTACGACGCATTCAACTTGACTCAGGCGGCGGAGTCCATCGCTTATATTCTGACCTTGGCGAATAACCTTGGGCACGTGACGGATCTTACCACCGAGCAGATCGCCCGGGTATCGAAAGAGTCTTACTAAAGAGACCGAGATGGTGCCCCTGCTTGAAGTTCGGAATATTTCGAAGAATTTTGTTGGAATCCGGGCCTTGGAGGGCATCAATTTTTCGATCGGTGCCGAGGAACGGGTGGGGCTCATTGGCGACAATGGCGCCGGGAAATCGACCCTGATCAAAATTATCGCCGGCCTGCTGACTCCTTGCCAAGGCGATATTTATTGGGAGGGCCAGCGGGTGAACTTGGATTCTCCTGTTGCGTCGCGCGAGCTTGGAATAGAGACAATCTACCAGGACCTGTCACTAGCGAACAATTTAACAACGGCGAACAACTTCTTTTTGGGTCGGGAGTTGACCAAGACTTACTTTGGAGGTCTCCTCCGCCTCCTGGATGAGAAGGGAATGAATGCCAGAGCTGAAGAGCTATTGCACCGGATGAATGCTTCCATCCCGAGCCGAAAGCAGGTCGCCTTTCTTTCCGGCGGACAGCGCCAGGCGATCGCTATTATGCGGGTTATGCTTTGGAAAGCTAAATTAATCGTGATGGACGAGCCGACAGCGGCCTTGGGAGTGGCAGAGCGAAGGAAAGTTCTGGATTTAATGAATGAACTCAAGCAGCACGGGGTTTCCGTGCTCCTAGTCAGTCACAATCTGCCGGATGTCTTAGAAGTGACTGATCGTGTCTACGTCATCCGGAGAGGCAGAATCGTCGGCGAACAAGAGACCTTGGCCACGAACGAGCACACCCTGATTCAAATGATGATTGGCTGTGAGGAGAATGCGCCGAGAAAAAGGCGTTAGATCAAATCAGATGGCAACGCTCTAAAGGAAAGGAGCAGCGAGACAAAAGCTAATCCGATCAAAAAAACTCTGATCGCGTTTAGAGCGTCCCATCGTTGTCGCTGGGTTTTCCAATCGTCTGGTAGGTGCGCAGGATCCCAGGCTTTGACACGATCGTTAATCGGCACAGGACCGATAACACTGAATACTATAATGATGATCCATAGAGTTACCGCAGAAATTAGAAACACGGAATGACCGGCCGGCCACCGCCAGGTCAGCCACAGCAGCAGCAGATGGAGGAGTAACGTTCCCGCCATCCAGATCGGCATGATCTTACCGAAGAACCGGGCAAATACCTGGACGGCGGGCAGAAAACCTCGATCATTTGCGCGATCCAGGGAGGGATGTATAAAGAAGCCAATGGAGAACTCGTTGCCGAACAGTGTTGCTGTCGAGACGATCAAAACCAGGAAAAAGGCGCTCACGATCATGGTGCACTGTTAACGGCAAACAACCTTACGACAAGCCGCAGCCTCTCCTCTGGACATTCTATGAGGAGGATAGTTCCCGGGATTTCTGCCGCGCCGTGACCTCTTCATCCGTCAGGCGTGCGTCATAGATCGACTCGGCAGGAGCTAAACGTCACTGCGCCGTCCAGCCCCCGTCAACGAGTATATCTGTCCCGGTGATAAAACCTGCATCCTCAGAACAAAGGTAAAGGGCGAGACGGCCGATTTCCTCCACACGTCCCCAGCGACCCAACGGGATCCTTGATATGAATTGCCGGTTGAGTTCAGGATTATCGATCAGCGGAGTATTCATCTCCGTAGCGAAAGGGCCCGGGCTGATGGCATTCACCGTTATGTCGTCGTCAGCAAGTTCCAACGCCAGCGCACGCGTTAGACCCAGTAACGCCGCCTTGCTGGCCGAATAGGCCGAGCGCCCGGGCAGCGAAACCCGGCTCATCATTGACGCCATATTAATTACCCGACCGTACCCTCGGCCTTTCATGTGCGGCACGAACGACCGGCACATCAGGAACACGCTCGTCAGGTTGGTATCGAGAACGCAGCGCCACTCCTCCAATGTGAACTCGACCAATTGTTTACGAAGATTGATTCCTGCGTTGTTAACCAGAATATGGATGCCATTAAATGCTTTTATTACGTCGTGTTCGAGTTTGCGGATCTGTTCCTCTTCCAAGAGATCGGTCTGAAAGACCTCGGCCTTCCCACCCACATTTTCCACCGCTTGTTTCACTTCGTTCAACTGACCGCCATCGCGTGCAACAAGCGCTATGCTCGCGCCCGCAGCGCCCAACGACAAAGCCATTGCCTTGCCCAGTCCCTTACTGGCGCCCGTGATGACTGCCACCTTATCCTTCAGGTTGTCTTCGCTCATTGGTGTGAGAAACGAGTCCCCCTCTCACTCTCTCAGATTATCTCCAGATAATCGGCGTTTGGCAGTCGTGGAAACGGAGTTGAAGGCAGCGATTGGTACCAGAAAGCAACCGAGGCAATATCGTCCTGCAGCGGCAGGTAACGTCGATTGTTCTTCTCGGTTCGCCAGCCGAGAGCCTGGATCGTGACCTTTAGATCCGACTCAAAGCGGATCGGGTCCGTGATATGCCAACGATACATCCCAAAGCGGGTCTGTGACTGATATGTCCCGTCGGGGCGAAGGACCTGAGGAAGGCCCGAATAAGGTGTCGTAAACTCGCGATAGATGCTGGTCATGTTCGGGTCGATCACGCCGCCGTCGAAATTATAAGCACCACAAAAATAATCCTCCGTGCCGGTCCCGCAGATCGTTGGAAACTCCTGATCTCCGTCCATGAAGAATTTGATCTCACCTTCGCCCCACCACCCTGCATTGTTCACACCCCAAGCCAGATAAGTACCGACATAGTGCCCTTTGCCGCGCACCCCATCGACGATTACGTAGTCCTGCCCAAAAGGAAGGGGATTGGTTCGGTGAAATTGCGCGTGAAAATATGCAGCATCAGCGGGAACTTCCGTCAGGGCATAATTGATTTGGTAGTAGAGGATGACGGATTCGTCCGGGTCGCGATTTTCCAGCGTTATCCGGGCTCGTTTTTGAAAGGGCATTTCCCAATAACAATTGAAGGCGCGGCCCGGGTTGACGCAGACGGCCAGCGAAGAGACCTGCGCGAATCGGTTCCAGCCGCAGGCGAAAAAGTCCCCCAGGGGAGATTCGACCGACGGATGCTCCTGATCGTCCCAGTGGATCCGCAAAATCAAATTACGCCAGCGCACATTAGAGACCACACACCAGATCTGCTGGATAGCTCCAGGGCCCTCTATGTCGCACAGGAGGCGTTTCTCGCCCGCGGCAATATTAATGGAAGGTGAGACCTTCCAGCCACGTCCGGTGCCATCCCCGGGAAGTCCGCGTGCATGGATTGCGCCGGTCCCTTCAAGAGCCATCCCGCCTTGACCCTTTTCACCGGTAAAATTTTCCGGGCTGATTGAACGGCTCTTGGCATCTGACAATTGCCAGAGATTGCCAAGATGCATACCAATGCCAGAAAAACCGTCTAACAAGTTTCCCCCTTTTCGGAATCAAGGAAATTGGACACCTCGTTAGAAAATATGGTTGTCGTTTCAAGTCAACGGCAATTGCAATCTCCAGACAATATTCCGGCTTCACGCTGGAAAGGCCCGGACCGGCCAGCAACGTGCCAGCGTATTTCAAGGCCCCGCCTCGCATACCACGGTGAACGCTGCCTGGCGAACCGTCCGGTTCAAAGAAGCAAAGCGGGACGCTTCGCATACCACCGCGAACGGCGAACGTTGCCTGGCGAACCGTCCGGTTCAAAGAAGCAAAGCGGGACGCTGCGCATACCACCGCGAACGGCGAACGTTGCCTGGCGAACCGTCCGGCTCAAAGAAGCAAAGCGGGACGCTGCGCATACCACGGTGAACGGCGAACGCTGCCTGGCGAACCGTCAAGTTCAAAGAAGCAAAGCGGGACGCTTCGCATACTGCCGCCGAACGGCGAACGCTAAACGCTAAACGCCTTCCTATTTGTTGACTTGGTCCGCTGTTTTGCCGACGGTAGAACAGCCCGTAAGTTCCAGCAATGCGACAGCCGGGATGATTAACAATAGAGAAGTAATACAATTGGAAGCTAGATTCTTCTCCTGCATAGTTTTGTCTAATTGGTTTCTGACTCCTGGCTCCTGACTTCTCAGCAACAGCGGGGTCCACCGAGCGCCAGTTGCTTCTCAAATCTTCACGTGCCTCGCCCGTGGGGTGCTTCTCTGAAACTTGATGTTGGGCCGCCGAGCAAGAGTTTCTTCTCAAATCTTCACGCGTTCTTCCCGTGGGGTGCTCCTGACTCCTCTCCTGACTCCTGATCAGTCGTCGCTGGAATCTTTTGATTCCAAAACGGTTCTAAATCTGGCAAATTCTCATGCTGGCACTCAAGTGCTAAGATTACGCCGGGAAGCCGTTGGAGCCAGTGGAATTGCATATCAATAAAGACACCCAGCTTTGCATGTCGCTTTCGGCGCGGCCGGGAAATTTTGGAACCCGATTCCATAACTTCCTCTACCGCGAACTGAGCCTGAATTACATTTATAAGGCATTTACGACGGGTGATATCGGTGCGGCGATCGGAGGAGTCCGGGCACTTGGAATCCGCGGATGCGCCATTTCAATGCCGTTTAAGGAGGTGTGTATCGAGTTCCTGGATGAATTGGATAATTCCGCGAAAGGCATCATGTCCGTAAACACAATCGTCAATACCGACGGGTTTCTGAAGGCCTATAACACCGATTATACAGCTGTTTCAATCCTCCTTCGATCGAGTGGCATCCCGACCAGTGCCAGTTTTGCGCTTTTTGGCAGCGGCGGGATGGCGAAGGCCGTTGCTTGTGCGCTGAGGGATGCAGGATTCACCAATGGGACGATTGTGGCGAGAAATGAAGTGAAGGGGCTGGCACTTGCCCGCAGGTATGATTTTCAGTGGAAGAGGGAACTGATCGGTGGCGAAACGCCGGAATTATTGATCAATGTCACTCCGGTTGGGATGGCCGGTGCCGATGCCGATCAGCTCGCATTCGCGGATGGATTGGTGCGTTCAGCTCATTTCGTGTTCGATGTGGTAGCTCTCCCCGCGATCACCCCGCTCATTCGATTAGCGACCTCGCTGGGCAAGAAAACTATCACCGGAGCCGAAGTGAGTGTCCTTCAAGCTGTCGAACAGTTCGTCCTTTATACGGGCGTTCGTCCGGAAGCAGAATTGATCGAAAAGGCTGCGACGATCGCCCGTTCGTAATTGGGAAGTCCCTTCTCCATTTCTTTCGGGCTCCGCTTTAATTGGGTTAGGGCCGTGATATGGTCACTGGCTTCTGGCGCCCGCGAACCCCGGCGGACTTGGCCTGCAACAGAGTATTCTTGCGGGTTTTCGAAGCCGTTTTTTGCAGGTACTGATCTGCGCCGCATTTACGAAACCGCCTGCTCGTGCTACTTGCGGGTGATCTGATATCTGCACTCTAAAAAAAAACATGGCTCTGAAGTTATTTGCACGCCTTTTTCGTTTTGCCGGGTCGATGATTGACAAAGTTCATATTAACGATATCCGGCTGACCTGTCGGGACGGCAAACTGATGTGGGTCAAAAGGCGGCGACGGGGAAGCAAGGTGCTCGCTCTCGGGGCGAACTTGTTTTTTCGGTTAGCCGAAAACCCGGTTGCCGTGATGGAAGATCCGCAGGTTTGGCGGCACCAGGAAATAGCTAATTTCCGATTGCTGAATGGGGATGATTTCCTGGCATTTTCCGGGGAGGATGGTTCCGTATGGATTGAGCGCTTGCCCGGTTCTGACTTTGATACCCTGAACGAGAAAGGCAAGCTCGAGGCCGAGATGTTCTATAACGCGGGCTTGGAATTCCAGAGAGTTCACGGACTCTATTCGCCCCGCTTCCGGGGCCCTTGGTCCCATGGGGATCCAAACTTTGGCAACGTGATCGTCGACGAACGAAGCCGGCGGGTGCGTCTTATCGATTTTGAGACAGTCCACGTGAAGACGTTATCGCCCGACGATCGGCACGCGGATGATATAGCGGTTTTTCTGCTCGACGTGGTCGGCGGCATAAACGAAGACGCGCTGCCGGTCATGGCAGCGGCTTTTCTCGCCGGTTACAATCGCCCAGCCATTTGGGAACTGGCCCAAGGCCGGTTGGTGATTCCCTCCGGCTTCGGTCGGTTGTGGTGGGGAATCCGCACTCAGTACGCCCCGCCGGAAGTGCTTCGGCGACGCCTGGCTTTGTTGCGCGAGTGCTTGACGAGCGGTCTCGCCTCCAGCTCCTTTTTGACCTTGACCAATCCCCTTGGTTAGTGATCACCAACGTGATAGACCGCCTGTAAAACTGCGGCAAGTCAGCCTTCGCTCGTACCTCAAGGTGTGGCAAATGAGTGGGCGAACCAACGATTTTCGCAATGCCACGATCGCCCTCGCTTTGATGGCGCTTCTCGGCGTTACGCTCATCTGCCTTTTTCCAGGCTGTCCAGAGCAAGACACTGAATATCATTTTCTTGAGGGCCGCACTGCGTGGAGTAATCCATGGTTTTTTGTCGACGTCTGGGAACGGCCGCTCTATAGCACCTTTTACGCTCTGCCCGCACTTCTGGGATTAACCGGGGCACGGTTTTTCGCCGTTGGTGTGGGTGTAGCGATAGCATGGCAGACATGGCGTCTTGCTTGCGACCTGCAGCTGGAGCGGGCCTGGCTAACGATCCCTTTGCTCTTGGGTCAGCCGGTGTTTTTCGAACTTTTCCCTGACCTGCTGACCGAACCTCTCTTTGCACTCGTTTTCGTAATTGCATTGCGTTGCCATTTGCGTGGCTGGGAACGGCGGGGAATGCTGGCAGCTTCTTTCCTGCCGTTGGCAAGGCCGGAAGGCGTTTTCCTCTGCCTGCTTTGGGGCATCTGGGTGGCGACCAAGAACACAAATCCCGAGGCCTCGCCGCCGACACCGATTTACCGGCAACTTCTTCGGGTTCTTCCTGGAACTCTGATTCTGGTCGTTGGTGTCTTTATTTGGTGGATCGCGGCGATCTGTATCACTGGGGATCCGCTCTTTATTCTGCACAATTGGCCATCGACTTGGCATCAAGACGTCTATGGTCGGGGAACGCTTCTGAGTTATGGCCGGCGCGCTTCGGAATTCACCGGCATGTTACTCGGCATCCCGCTCTTATTCGGCCTCTGGGACAAGCGGCGTGCGCTCAGATGGCTTCCAGTTACCACCTCTTTTCTTCTCTTGTTTCTTTTGCACACACTCTTCCGTGCTTACGGACTCTTCGGTGAGGCCGGTTACCCCCGTTATATGGTATCAGTTGCGCCGGCGATTGCCGTCCTGACGTTGGCCGGCTGGAATAGAATAGCCTTGCTTTCCGTCAATTGGTCGCCTTTTGCTGCCCACGCGCTCGGGTGGATGGTTCTAAGCGTTTCCCTCGCGCTCAGTTTCCTTTACCTGGACTCGTTCTCGTCGGCTCGTGATCCAGTTGCTATCAGTGAGATGTCCGACTGGTTTCATCGACACCCTGAGCCTTACAAGCGGCTGATCTGGAGTAACGCCCGGATGTGCATTGATTTTGGATTAACCCTTCGAGAGAGTCCTTCGCTAGGCTCCTCGAATCGGGAAGCTACTCTGGCCGCGCTGCGAAATGCGCCCTCCGGAACGCTCGTTTTCTGGGACAACCATTTCGGACCGGATTGGTTTGGTCTCACTGCCGCTGAAATTGAGAGCAGCGGTTACACGACCATTCGCCGCCGAAGCTATTCGTTACCCGGATTGGTTGCGCGCGATGGCGGCGGCAACCGTGAAATCGATTTAAGTCTGCTTCTCAAGCCTTGAAGGTTGGTCGGAAGGCCAATCGACCGCTTGCAATTGCCAGCCGTACCAGCCAATCAACGAGAATGCGCCGGCGACGATTAGGCCAGTCAGCACAAAAAAAGGAAGATCACCGTGTGGATATTCGGATGCAGCTTCCTTGGCAATCAGCCAGGTGGCTACCGTGACAAGAATCGCCAATCCCGCGCTGCTCAGAGCGGCGCGCCCCGGATGCGCGATCGGGGAACTCGGTCGGCCACGGAGTCGAACTGCCAGGCTTGCGGCCAAGCTCATGCAGAGCCCCGACCAAGCCAGGGCCCCCAGAGCGTCGGACGGCCGATGCCAACCGGCAAACAGAACCGCTGTGGCAAACGTTGAGCTCAGGCAGGCTGCAGCGACAGCGAACCAGGGGCGCCACCGAGCCGATGAGACCAAAATCAGGCTTAAGGCAAACGAGGTGCCAATGGTCGCATGTCCGCTGGGGTATGAGCCAGCCTGAAGGTCTTGATCGATCAATGCGTCGTCGGGCACCATCAGTCGCCATGGGAGTGATCGTTTTAAAACTTCGGCTCCTACGACCGCGCAGCCAAACCCCAACAGCGCGATGACCCCCACAAAGAGACAGCGACGAACGGCCGCAATGATGATCAGAATCGCCCCGGCCAGCAACAGCCCTGCCTTGCTGACAAGATCGAGGATATTTGAATCGAGGTTTATCATTCTCCGCTTCAACGCATTGCGGCCAAAAAATGCGGCGTCATCGAGTTGATGCCCCATGGAAGTATTTACAAAGACCAAATAGCCAATCAGCAGCAGCACAATGCAAACCAGCGCCCCGAGCAGGAGTCGCCTCTGAAGTATCAAGTTGGCCCGATCTCTCATCGGACCCCAAAGGTGCCAACCGAGTCATAACATGAGCAAGCCGAATCTTCCTTGAGACAGAGAAGTTCGCGGAGGAGTTCGCAGGAAATCGGGGAAGAGTTCACAGGAGATCGCAAAGATCACAAAGGAACGGAGAAGATTGGCTCGGTCCGAAGACGGTGAACGGCGAACGGTGAACCGTGAACGCTTCACAGAAGCATAGCGAGACGCTGCTATGACGCCTTACAAAATTCCCAATTCCTTCTCGGACGGAATATTCCGAATGTCACATCCCCGACCAAGACACTTACTTTATCTTTTTTCCATCACCCCGGTCCCTTGGGACTTTCTTCAATGGCTCAATGCATCGAAAAGCAATAGTCCTCCGAAGCCGACAGCTCCGATGAAGTAAAGCACAGACAACATTGCCATTGATGCTTCAACAAAACCTTCGAACCTCCAGCGTGACTGCCGAACTGGTATCCCATTTCTTGCGGGTCCTGGTGGCGTCAAAAATCGGGTTTGCATTGCCGAGAGAAGGGATGGTATCTGATTCGGGAGTGCGGCGCCGCCGAGCGATTCAGTAATCAGTGTGGAATTCATTTTTCGCAGTTAGTCTGGATCGTACGTTTGAAATGAAACCGAAGGCAAAGTGTGGGGCGCTCGCCAATCGTTTTCAGGACTTTAGAGGGTTTACAGAACAGTCGCTATTACTCCATGGAGTAAGATTTTAACTGGTTTAGAAGTCTCTTCATAACCCCTCTTTGAGAACGCTTCCGGAGTCCCTCGGGTCCTGGGGGCCGCTCGATCTTTTCTCGGCCCTTAGTAATCTTTCCGATCTTCTGTGAACCCCTCTCCGCGATCTTCTGTGGACCTCTGCGACTTTTTGTGAGCGCTCTCCGCAATCTCCCGTGAATCCATCGGACCTTCTTCGGTGAGGGATCAGCCGCGGAAAATATTTGTCAGTCGAACCAGGTTATTGGTGTAATCTCTTTACCCATGGCGATTTAAGATCCCCTTCTTTTTCCATGGATTTACTCTTTCCTCTAAATGACTTCTCTGATTAGCGATTCACGAGCTCGAGCTGGAGTGGGAGTGCGGTTTAAGAAGCAGCGGAGGATCGCAATGATCGGTCTCTTCATTCTGATTGGGATCATCTTCGTGCTCAAACCGCCGTTTGTTATTCGGCCGCTGCCGGTTCTTAACGGTACAGCTCCCGGCTCGCAGTCTGGCCAGAACGCTGCTTCGAAGTTTGTCGACCCTATCTGGTCGAGTAAGCTGCTGCCCGCTTTTGATGAAAAGGCTCAGGACATTGCAAAGATCCTGCCGGAAATTCGGGCTGATCCAGAGGCGGCTGGACAGAAGTATGGCCGTCGGGAGGCAACCAATCCGTACAATTACATGGTTAAAGGGACAGGTCAGGTAACTGAAATTAAAAGCGAATCACAAGCGGGTACCGCCATCTCGAAATTCCGGGACTCAACGAGAAGGTTGCCCTACAGATTGGACCGGTCGTGCGCGGTACCGCCTTGCGCGATGCAACCGGGATCGTCTCCTTCAATCAGTTTTCGAACCAGCTCGACTACGCAGACGTCTCCAAGGAAATGAATGGTCCGGGCGTTGAAGTCGGCTTTCGCCGGACGCTGCGCCTGCTTCTTTAGCCGGAAAAACGGTGACGTTTTTCGGGGCATTCACCTTCGACCCTCATTCGAAATCGCTGATCCTGATTACCCCGGTGAAAATTGCCTCTGTGATGTGGCCTATGAACCTGACGGAGTCTGCCGCTCAAACGACATCCACTGGCGACAAAGTCGTTTTGGTCGCTGAGAAAATTACCAAGCGTTTCCCTGGCACCGTAGCGCTGGACGACGTCGACTTCACCGTCTATGCCGGTGCCGTCAACGTCCTGGTCGGCGAGAACGGAGCCGGCAAATCGACGCTGATAAAGATCCTCGCCGGCGTCGAACGAGCCACCTCCGGACGACTGTTGCTCGACGGATCCCCCGTGGATTTCAAATCAGCCCGAGACGCCGCGCAGGTCGGGATCGGCATTATTTTTCAGGAACTGAACTTGTATCCGAATCTTGAGCATTTCGGAAAATATTTTTGTTGCTCGTGAAATGACCCGGGGAGGGGTTGTCCAGCATCGGGCGCAGGAGCAAGTCACCTCAGAGTTGTTGAACCGCCTCGAACAGCCTTTGAATCCAACCACCCTGGTGCAGGGATCTGCGGATGGGGCAACAACAGATCGTCGAAATCGCCAAGGCCCTCTCGCAAAACGTCCGCATTCTGATTATGGATGAGCCTACGTCGGCTTTGACGGCCGCGGAAACGAAGGCGCTTTTTCGAATCATCGCGGATCTCAGAGCTCACGGAGTGGCCATCATTTACATTTCACATAAACTGGAAGAGTTGCTCACGATTGGAGACTACGTGACCGTCTTGCGAGACGGAAAGCTTGCTGCCACATCGCCGGCAAAGGCAATCAACATCGGCTGGATCATCGAGAAAATGGTTGGGCGTAACGTCAATGCGCCCCGGCATCGAATCCCAATCGAAGTAACCGGCGCCGATCGGCCCGTGCTAGAAGTCAAGAATCTGAGCCTCCCTCGGGTCGGGGGAGGGTTTACGTTAGAAAATGTTTCCTTAACCCTTCGGCGTGGCGAGATCCTGGCGATTTTCGGACTGATGGGTGCCGGTAGAACTGAGTTATTTGAATGTCTGATGGGACAGCATCCGGAGGCGGCTGGTGAAATTCGCCTTGATGATCGCCGGCTCCGGAATGAAACCATCCGGGGACGAATCGAACTCGGAATGATGCTCGTGCCGGAGGACCGGCAGCGCTTGGGTCTGATCCAGAAACTTTCGGTCGCCCACAACATCACTCTCGCCAATCTGCGACGGTTTGTGACCTCGTTCTGGCTCTCTGAGCGCCGGGAACTTCGAGAGATCAACGCGATGATCCGGAATCTGTCGATTAAGACCCAGAACCCTCAGCAACCAATCACTTCCTTGAGCGGCGGTAATCAGCAGAAGGTGGTGATCGCCAAGAGCCTGCTCACCGAGCCTCAAGTCCTGATGCTGGATGAACCGACACGTGGCATCGATGTGGGTGCCAAGGCGGAAATATTTCGAAATTATGAATCGGCTCGCCGAGAAAGGCCTCGCTGTTCTCTTCGTTTCTTCCGAGTTGCCCGAAATGTTTACCATTCCAGATCGGGTCATCGTTCTCTCCAAGGGAAGAGTCACGGGCGAGTTTCTCCACGACGAATTGAGCGAAGAAGCCTTGGTCCTGGCCGCTGGTGCGCGTCCACAGACCGAACGCCCGCTTTCCCGCGCACCCATCGAAATAAGCCGCAATCTATTGCCAAATGCCTACCACGCTCGCTTCACCCGCTGCCCAATCCTCACCAAACCGTCCGGTTTATCCCTGGGCGTGCTTCTTTTCCGATTAAGAGCTTTGATCGCTTTGTTCGTCTTGCTGGGGATTTTTTCTGTGCTCTCGCCGGCATTTTTTACCCAGCAGAACCTGATCATCCTGGTCGGGCAAACCGCGATTAACGCGATCATGGCCGTAGGCATGACCTTCGTGATCTTGACCGGCGGCATTGACTCTGTCGGTTGGCTCCACGGTCGGTCTGGCCGCTATGATTTCGGGCCTGCTGATTGATCGAGGACTGGCGATCCCGCCGCTTGGAGTGGCGGTCTATTTCAATGTTCCGATGATTATCGTGCTCTGCCTGGGCCTGGGTTTGTTAGTCGGAGCCCTCAACGGAATTCTGATCACCCGTTTCAATGTTGCACCGTTTATCGCGACGCTCGGAACGCTCTACATTGCCCGGGGCACTGCCCAGTTAAGTAACAATGGAGCGACTTTCCCTAATCTGGTCGGCAAAGCGGATCTGGGCAACACCGGCTTTCCGATTCTTGGTTCCGGAAGTATTGCTGGGAATCCCGATCGTCATCTGGATCATGTTTGTTTTCGCCGCAGTCGCCGCATTTGTCGCGGGCAAAACTCCGTTCGGACGCCAGGTCTACGCGGTCGGCGGAAATGAGCGGGCCGCCGAATTATCCGGGATTTACGTCAACCGGATCAAGATGAGCGTCTATATGATTTGCGGTCTGTGCGCCTCGATGACCGGCCTGATCACGGCCTCGCAACTAGTCGCCGCGCACCCCGCAGTCGGTGAAAGCTATGAGCTCAACGCCATCGCGGCGGTGGTGCTGGGCGGCACCTCGCTGTCGGGCGGGCGCGGCGCCATGTGGGGAACCATCGTCGGCGCTTTGGTCATCGGCGTCCTGACGAATGGACTGGTGCTGCTGGGGGTCCAGGAATTCTGGAAAAAGGTTATCACCGGCCTGGTCATCATCCTGGCTGTCGTCCTCGATCAGCTCCAGGAACGGCTTCAGCAGCGTCTGGCCCTTAAACGTTCCTAAACAGTACTCATGTCGCCAACAGAAGGGCCCTTGTTCCGAACCATCCCTTTCTTCAACCCCCAAACCCCAAACAATAGAATCGACCAAAAAGTCATGTCTAAACATACCCGCAAGATCTGGAAATCAGTCGTCAGTCGGCTGACGATGCTCACACTCTTGTTTGCCGCCGGAGCGATGGTTCAATCCTGCGCCTGCGCAGCAAAAGAAACTGATCGCCATCATCGTACCCTCCCCGGAAAATCCGTTTTTCAAGGCCGAAGCAGATGCTGCAGACGCCAAAGCGAAGGCGCTCGGATACGATACCCTGGTTTTGGTTCACAATGATGACCCGGTCAAGCAGGACCAGCTCTTCGACACGGCCATCGCCAGGAAGGCAGCCGCCATCATCCTGGATAATGCGGGTGCCGATGCCACCATCGCGGCCGTCAAGAAAGCCAAAGATGCCGGTATCCCGTCCTTTCTTGGTCGATCGTGAAATCAATGCGACCGGCAGCGCCGTTGCCCAGTTAGTTTCCAACAACTATCAGGGCGCGACCTGGGAGCAGAGGAATTTGCCAAGTTGATGGGTGAAGAAGGAGATTACGTGGAGCTGATCGGCAAGGAAACAGACACCAACGCCGGGATCCGTTCCAAGGGCTACAATGACACCTTAAGTCCAATACCCCAAGCTGAAGAAAGTGGCCTGCTCAGAGCGCGAACTGGAATCAAGCCGAAGCATTTCAAAAGATGCAAACGATCATTCAACAGTTCCCAAACATTAAGGGGGTCATAGTCGGCAACGATACGATGGCGCTCGGTGCCTATGCGGCACTCAAAGGAGCCGGGAAAGGGAAAGTCATTGTCGTCGGTTTTGATGGCAGTCCGGACGTTGCCGAATCGATCAAGGCGGGCGAGATTCAGGCGACGGTGTTGCAACCGGTGGTGCACCTCTCTGAACTAGCTGTGGATCAGGCGGATCAATACATTAAAAACGGAAAAGCCAGTCAGGACGAGAAGCAGACCATCGACTGCGTTCTGATCAATCCCGATAACGTAAAGAACTACACCGCATTTGGCCTGAAGGAATAGGCGGGGGAAGGAAAAACGCCCGTCAGCGTCTTGCATAGGGGTGAACTCGAGTAACGCCGATTAGGCGATTTTCGGATCTAACCTTAGGCAAGACCTGACTGCGCCGGTTCACTATTATTTTGCTCAACCACGACGCCTTACGCCTCGCATCAGTTTTTCGCGCTAAATGGTTTGGGAAAGAAAGCCGCCGTCAACCCGGAGGTCAATACCAGTGACGAAGCCGCTCGCTTTCGCGCTCGCCAGGAAGATTGCGGCGCCGACGAGTTCAGAGGGAATTCCAAAACGTGCCATGGGCGTATGTCCCAGGATCATCTGACCGCGAGGCGTGGCGGTTCCGTCCTCATTAAAAAGCAAGCGGCGGTTTTGTTCCCCGGGAAAAAATCCCGGGGTAATGGAATTAACCCGAATGTTGTACGGAGCCCATTCTCGCGCCAGAAACTGCGTGAGATTGAGTAATGCCGCCTTGGCCGCAGAGTAGGCAACCACCTTCGAAAGAGGCAAGTGGGCAGAGACGCTGGCGATGTTGATGATGCTGCCTTGGCGATCGGTTTTCATCGCGGAACCGAAAACCTGGCAAGGAATGAGCGCTCCCCCGACCAGGTTCATATCGAAATTGTCGCGCCAGTCGGTAAGGTCAATCTCTTCAAAGGACCGTTCGGAAGTCACAGTCGTACGCGGGTCGACGCCCCCTGCCGCATTCACCAGGATAGTGGGGCTCCCCAGGCGGCGGAACAAAGTCTCACGCGCTTTTTTCAGCGAGTTTTGATCAACGGCATCCGCCCGTATAAATTCTGCTTTGCCTCCCTGTATTTGAATCGAGCGAGCCCTTGTTTCGCCTCGTTCCGCGTTGCGGCCAAGCACCGCCACCTTCGCGCCTGCGGCGGCTAAACCTTCAGCAATCGCACCGCCGAGCACCCCGGTGGCGCCCAGGACCACGGCCACTTCTCCGTTCAGATCGAACAAATTCACTTCGATTTCCTTTTGATTATTTTGAGTGTAGCCAGCTTAGTAAGATTTCGCGAACAACACTCTGCGCGGACTTGGCTCTCCTGAGATCACGCATTGCCCTGGTTGATCGTCACGCACCTCCTGGTCGAAGGGGATACAACGAATTGTGACTTTAAGTTCTTGTTTGATCTGAGCTTCGACCTCGGGACTTTCAGACCAGTGCGCAAGTGCGAATCCACCGTGAATTTCAGGCTTGTCTTTATTCCTTGAGGTAAAGAAATCGTAGAAGTCTTTTCGGGAATCAATCCGCACGGTATTCGAGTCGCGCAAGATTTTTGCGCGATTATAAAGGTTGTTCTGAATTTCCCCGAGAGTTGCCGGCAGTTCATCAATGATCTTGGCTGACGGCTGAAATGCTTTCTCTTTGACGGGCTGATCGCGCCGGGAAACCGCGACGGTACCTGCGGAAATATCACGAGGGCCAATCTCGATGCGGATCGGCACACCACGCTTTATCCACTCCCAGTTTTTTGTTCCTCCTCCGATATCGCGTCGATCAATCTCTACGCGGATGGGTTCATCCGCATAGCGTTGAGCTGCGATCTTGTCCTTGAGCATCGCGGCTGCCTCCAGGACCGCTTGCCTGGTCTCTTCTTTGGGTGTGATCGGGAGAATCACAATATGGGCGGGCGCGATTCTGGGCGGTAATATCATGCCGTCATCGTCGGCGTGCGTCATGATGATGGCGCCGATTAATCGGGTCGACACCCCCCAGCTAGTTGTCCAGACGTATTCCTCCATCCCATCGCGCGAGATGTACTTGATGCCGGACGCCTTCGCGAAATTCTGGCCAAGGAAATGGGAGGTCCCTGCCTGAATCGCTTTGCGATCCTGAAGCATCGCTTCAATGCAAAGGGTCTGCACGGCGCCTGGAAACCGTTCACTGGCTGTCTTTTCTCCATGATAAACCGGCAGCGCGAGGTGGTTACGGGCGAAAGTCGCGTAAACTTCCAGCATCTGGACTGCTTCTTCAATCGCTTCTTGTTCGGTCTCATGCGCGGTATGGCCTTCCTGCCAGAGAAACTCCGAGGTGCGCAGAAACAAGCGAGGGCGCATTTCCCAACGGACTACGTTTGCCCATTGGTTGATCAGAAGAGGCAGGTCGCGGTAGGACTGAACCCACTTGGCGAAAGTCGAACCG
The DNA here is from genome assembly GCA_963742335.1 of uncultured Verrucomicrobiae bacterium. Lineage (GTDB taxonomy): Bacteria > Verrucomicrobiota > Verrucomicrobiia > Chthoniobacterales > JAFAMB01 > JAFAMB01. Next base: position 113,942 of record CAVULL010000027.1, on the reverse strand, counting down.
ATTATTGTTTCCGAGGTAGGTCTGATGACCAGAGGTTCGGCCAGTTCGGCGGAAGGCGCGGGACGCATTTTGCCGTCGGCGCCGACTTCGAGGCGATGATGAGTGACGACTGCGCATTCCTTGGCGAACCCTTCCACGTGCGCTGCCTCTTTCTCGAAGTAGCTGAGTGGAATAAACAGAGGGAAATAGGCGTTTTTATGGCCGGTCGCCTTTATCATCGAATCCAATTGGCCCTGGATATTTTCCCAGATCCCATATCCCCATGGTTTGATCACCATGCAGCCTCGGACTTCCGAATTTTCCGCGAGATCAGCGGCGCTAACGACTTGTTGATACCACTCGGGAAAATCTTCGGCCCGGGTGGGAGTGATTGCGGATCTAGGCTTCGACTCGGCCATTGTCAAAAGAGAGTAGGTAATTAGTAAAGAACTCCGCTCCCCGCTCGAGCTCGGCGATTTCGATATATTCGTCTGCAGTGTGGGCCTGAGCGATCGAACCAGGACCGATCGCGATGGCAGGAGTGCCCTCCAGAGCGAAAAACGCCGCGTCGCAAAACCAAGTTGCTCCGGTCAGGCGTGATCCCAAAGCAATAAATTTTTCAATGAACGGGTTCTCAGGCGAGGTATAAAGCGGAGCTGATATTTTGATGGGGTTAACGATGGCGGGAATGCGATGGCGCTGGAAAAATTCAGCGACGGCGGTCGCCATCGATTCCTGGCCCGGTAGGATTCGAATGTCAATCTCAGCGTAACATCGGTCCGGAACGACATTGATTTTTGCGCCGCCCCGGATCTTCCCAGTGCTGATGGTCGCTTTGCCGAGTACAGGATCCGGATGAATGGGACAAATCTCTGGAAATCGCTCGTGCAAAATTCTCAATGTCTCTGTCATGCGGTCGATCGCATTGATTCCGGTTTCCGGCATGGAAGCATGGACAGACTTTCCGCGGGTTTCGATTTCGATCCAGGCTGTTCCCTTGTGGGTGTGAACCACGTCAAGGCCAGTGGGTTCGCCAACGATTGCGAAATCGGCCATCTTCCGGACAGCACACGCCTGGGCTCCGAGCTGCGCAAATTCTTCGTCGGCAAGTCCGGCGAATCCGACGGCAACATTTAACCTCGATAGATCGACCGTTTTCAGCGCCCAAAGCATTGCCGCCATCGACCCCTTGGTGTCGGAAGTCCCACGCCCGGACAATCTTCCGTCGAGACGCTTGGCAAGGAAAGGGTTCACGGTCATTCCTTCCACCGTCACCGTGTCTAAATGTGGCGCGAAAAGAATACGTTGAGTCGTTCCTCGCGGAGCGGGCCACAAACCATAAACATTGGGTCGACCCCGGCCGATCTCCTCGTATTCGACCTTGGCGCCCAGGCTCTCAAGAAATTCGCCGACGAACCGGGCGATGGCTTCCTCCCCATGGCTGGCGGAGGAGCCGGACGGATTTTCACTCGGGATCTGCACTAGAGCCTGGCATAAATCGACGACACTATGGATGGAAGAGACGTTCATAAAGCGTGCGTTCGAAGATACCATTCAATGAATTTCCGCAAACCCGATTGGATTCGAGTTGCCGGCGCGTAACCAAGCAGCTTCCTGGCCTTTGATATGTCTGCATAGGTCGACGGCATGTCACCGGGCACAGGTGGGAGCATGTTGATGGTCGCCTTTTTCCCAAGCGCGATCTCAATCTCGGCGATCACCTGCCGGAGTTCTATCGTTTCGCTTTCTCCAAGGTTAAAAATATCGAAAAGAGCTCCCTCATGGGCTAGCGCCGCGAGCACACCCTGGATAATATCTTCGATGTAGGTAAAATCTCTTCGCGCTGTTCCGTCGCCATAGACGTCAATTGGTTTCCCACGATGAATTCGATCGGTGAACTTGTGAATCGCCAGATCCGGTCGCTGGCGTGGACCGTATACGGTAAAAAAGCGCAGGCAGATCACTCGGATCTGATAGAGGTAAGAGTAGTTCGAGCAAAGATGCTCACCAGCGAGCTTCGTGCACGCGTATGGGCTCAGGGTCTGAGTCAAGACCTGGTCTTCCCGGAAGCGAATGCCGCCCGACGCTCCGTAAACTGAAGAACTGGAGGCAAAAATGAAGCGTTTAACCCCTCGCTGCTTACAGGCCTCGAGAAGGTGAAACGTTCCATTGATGTTGGTGCCCAGATAAAGCTCCGGATTCTGTATCGAAGGGCGTACCCCGGCTCGCGCAGCGAGATGTGCCACGGCGTCCGGTCGCTCTGCGGCGAAGACGTCGAGAACAGCGTCTTTGTTCCGAATATCGATCGAATGAAGGCTAACTTTGTCGAGAGCCGATTGCAGGTTCTTTCTTTTAATCTCCGGATCGTAGAAATCGTTAAAATCATCGATGACAGAGACCGAGTGCCCATCGGCGAGCAAGGCTTCGACCAAATGAGAACCGATGAATCCGGCGCCCCCCGTGACCAGTATTTTCATATCGTCATCGGCTCGAAACTGGGAGGAAAAAGCCGGCAGCGCAAGGAGTAAGTTTGCCGCCTGGAAATCCCACCAGCGCCTTCGAGCGTCCGATTTCCCGGCTAAAGGCTCTTTCAGAACTACTCAGTTGACATCGAGCAGCTTTAGCACGGTATATAGGCCAATGGCTGAAGCGAAGAAGGGAGTGGCAAGAATTCCGGTGCCGCCTCGGAAACTGCCCAAAGCGGAAGTTTCTGAACGTGAAGAAGCCGTCCGCGCGGAGGAAGATTTCGCGGGGGACGAATCGCGTGGAGTGCACATGCTGATGTCGGATCCAGCACCGTCCAAGCGGGACCCTCTGACCGTTCCGTTGGTCGGCTTGCTGCTAGCTTTTTCGGTGATTTCGCTTATAGTCCAGTTACTGATTGCATTCAGCTGATTCCGGTTGAGTCGGGTGGAAGCAAGCAGAACATTTTAAGTCCTATGTCTACCGAATCAGTTACTCATCTAGATGAAACCACTTTTGATCAGACGGTGAGCGCCGCGAACGTTCCGGTGCTCGTCGATTTCTGGGCGACTTGGTGTGGCCCATGCCGGATGATCGCACCGGTTCTGGACGAAATCGCCAAAGAACAGGGAACCGCGGTTCGAATCGCCAAGGTGGACGTCGACAACAATCCAACGCTTTCAAATCGTTTCGGGATCCGCAATATTCCGACGATGCTTTTTTTCAAGGCAGGCGAAGTCAAAGACCAAGTCGTTGGCCTGACGAGCAAGGCAGATCTGATTTCTCGCCTGAATGCTCTGAAATAAATATAAATCAGAGAACCCGGAAGGTTTTGCATGCAACTCATCGAAGCCTGCGATAGGGTGTAAGACTATGCATACGATCGCTCTCGTGACGCCAGGGCCGACTGAGTGGGTGTTGATTCTTGTAATCGTGCTTGTTCTGTTCGGCGCCAAGAAGCTTCCCGAGCTGGCGCGGAGTTTGGGTCAGAGTATGAACGAGTTTCGAAAAGCCCGTGAGGAATTTGACAAAGAACTCCACCAGGCCGGGCAAGATCTGAAAGCCCAAAATACCCAGCCGGCTCAGCCAGTTCAGCCGAGCCAGCCAGCCCCAGTTCAGACTGCGCAGGCCCAGCCGCCCCCTCAACAGCCGGTTCAGCCTTCCTAAACATCTATCCCCTAGCTTCTTAAGCCCGGTCCGGTGACTACCCGGCCGGGCTTTTTGTTATGTCTGCCTGGAAGATATTTTGCCTTGCTGGGTCGAGCTTGCTCTGCCTGGCGGGATTTGCTTTTAGCGGGGAGGCGGTGACCTTTACCCATTACAATATCGAGAACTATCTCGAAATGAATCGGCGAGAGGGAGGAGAGTCGATTTTGGCGCCTAAGCCGGACCGCGAAAAGAACGCGCTGATCCGGATTATCACCCAAATCCACCCGGATATACTCGGCGTGGCGGAGATGGGAGCATCTGATCAATTCGAGGAGTTTCAAAACCGTCTCAAGGGGAGTGGACTGGAATTTCCTTTCACCGAATATGTCAATGGAGCGGACCCGGACCGGCATCTGGCGTTATTGAGTCGGTTTGAAATTGTAGAGCGGCACTCTGAAAAAGACCTCTCTTTTGATCTTAACGGGCAGCGAGAACCGGTCGAACGTGGATTTTTGGATGTCACGATTCAAGTGAATCCAGTTTTCCGACTGAGAGTGATAGGAGCCCATCTGAAATCAAAGCTGGCGGTACCGTCCGGAGAGGAACTTCTGCGGCGCAATGAGGCTCGTCTTCTCCGGCGGCACATTGATTCGGCTTTAACCAAAGATCCGAACCAGAATCTACTGGTGTACGGCGATTTTAACGACACCAAGGATCAACCGGCGATTCAAGAGATTTTAGGTCCGCTGCGAGGCCCAAATCGATTGAAGGAGATCCTCCTGGCAGACGTGGAAGGCGATCGGTGGACCTACTATTGGCGTCAAAGCGATCTCTATGAGCGAATCGACTACGTTCTGGCAAACCAGACGCTCTTGCCGCAAATCGACCAACCGCGCTCTTATCTTTACCGATCGCGCGATTGGTACTCGGCCAGCGATCATCGACCGGTCGTGGTCGTAATCAGAGCAAAAACCGAGTAGTTGAGGATGTTTGATCATCTGACGGTCTTGCTCGTTTCGATTGACGTGACAAGAAGGACGATTTGCTTGCGGAGCGAGGAGGGGTCACCTACTTTCGTGGTTCGTCCCGCGAACGCCTGAGGGAGGTCCGGGACGATTCCCGGTTGCAAAGAATTATGTCCAACATCGTTTTAGTCGGGGCACAGTGGGGTGACGAAGGCAAAGGAAAGGTGATCGATTACCTCACCGACAAAGTTGACATCGTCGTTCGAAGCCAGGGAGGGAATAATGCGGGACACACAGTCGTCGTTGGCGAGGAAAAGTATATCCTCCGACTGATTCCTTCGGGCATTCTGCGGAAAGGGACCCTTTGTGTCATCGGCAACGGAGTCGTGCTTGATCCCATCGCACTTTGGGAAGAGATATCGGAACTGGCCGCACACGGCGTGAAGATCAACTCGAAGAATCTACTGATCAGCGAATGTGCACATCTGGTTTTCCCATTCCATATAACGATCGACGAACAGCGAGAAGCCGCTAAGGGAGCACAGAAAATCGGAACCACTAAACGCGGAATAGGCCCGGCTTATGGTGATAAAATCGCCAGGGTTGGCATTCGTTTAGGAGAACTTTCCGAGCCTGAATTTTTCACGGAAAAACTGCAGGCACGAGTAAAAGAGGCAAATTCAGTCCTGCGAGCTTTCGGCCAGAGTCCGATTAAATTCAAGACGTTGCTGAACCAGTACTTGGAAGTCGGGGAAAAAATTCGGCCACTGGTCACCAATACTGTCCTGACGATCCATAGAGCAATAAGGGCCGGCAAAGAAATTCTTTTTGAGGGAGCGCAAGGAACATTCCTGGACGTAGATCACGGGACGTATCCGTATGTCACCTCTTCGAATACCACTGCAGGAGGCGCCTGCACTGGGTCGGGTGTACCCCCCAACCGTATCGATCGCGTTGTCGGCGCAATGAAAGCATACACCACTCGGGTTGGTGAAGGTCCATTTCCGACCCAGGACGCTGTCGTTGCCGATCTGATGCATTCGATGGGTCGAGAGTATGGTGCCGTCACAGGTAGGGCTCGTCGATGCGGATGGTTCGACTCCGTTGCGACGAGGTACGCTCAGATTGTCAACGGAATCGATGAATTGGCTGTCACGAACCTGGATGGCTTGGACTCTCTTCCACGCTTAAAAGTTTGTGTGGCCTACAAGTTGGATGGAAAAAAGATCGATGTCCCGCCCACCTCCGTCCGTCAACTGGCCAAGTGCGTCCCGGTGTACGTCGAAGCGGCCGGTTGGCAGAAGTCAACCAGCGAGGCTCGGTCTTTCGAAGAGCTGCCAGCAAACGCTCGAGGATACTTACGCATGATTTGCGATCTGACCGGTGCAAAACTGAAACTGGTTGGTGTGGGTCAAAGTCGCGCTCAGACTATTCTGGTGTAGTGTCCATTCGCAGGACACCGGGTTTAATAATGTCCACGAGAGCTCTGAAACATATTGCGGTGATCATGGACGGCAACGGCCGCTGGGCCCGCCAACGTGGCTGGCCTCGGACCAGGGGCCATCTCGAAGGAGCCAACGCAGCCAAAGAATGTGTGGAGGCCTGTCTCGAACTCGGTATCGAATATCTGACGCTCTACACTTTTTCCACGGAAAACTGGCGCCGCCCGAAAGAGGAGATCGATACTCTGATGGGGCTTTTACAGAAATTTTTGAGGGATTATACGGAGGATTTGCGGAAACGAAGCGTCAAGCTCGAGGCGATCGGCCGGTTGAATGAGATTCCCGGCGCCGTCCAAAGGCAGCTCTGTGAATCAATTGCCGCCACCGCCGATGGCAAACGCTTGACGACGATCCTGGCCCTGAATTACAGCGGTCGAGCCGAAATAGTCGATGCCGTGAAAAGGATCGTGGAAGAAGTCGTGGCCGGCCGAATGGAAATCGATCAGATTACTCCTGAAAACTTTGCCGAGCGGTTGTACACGCACAAATGGCCGGACCCCGATCTGTTCATCCGGACCTCAGGGGAAATGCGGATTTCAAATTTCTTGCTGTGGCAACTGAGTTATACAGAGATCTACGTGACCCAGAAGCTTTGGCCGGATTTCGGCAGGGACGACCTTCGCGAGGCAGTGGAAGAATTTGGACGGCGTAACCGGAGATATGGGGGCGTCTAGCGCATCGTCTCCTCCCTTGAATGTGGCGACCCTTTGGTTCGCGACGGGGTACCGGCTGGCAAATGCGAGCGGCGGGGCTCGCAAAGCTGAAATGTCTTTTTCTGCGCATCGTTGATGGACCCAGGTGGAAAAGGGCTTTATGGTCGGTGCTCAAAATTGTGCATGTCGCTTGCGCATTCACGTAGGTGCGCAAATTATATGCGTACTCATGAAGCCGGGTACCATTTGAACCGTTCGCGATATACTTTTCGTACAGACTTTGATGCAGACGATTTTGTTAGTTGATCCTGAAACAGATTTCCTTGAGTGGGCGCAAAATCAGCTCGAGACACCGACGACGCGCGTTGTCACGTCGACGACCGCCGACGAAGCCTACAAAATCTACATTGCGGAGAATCCGGATCTACTGATTTCAGAGACCCATTTGATGCCCTTCAGCGGCTTGGAACTGCTGGCCAGGGTCCGCCAGCGAGATTCTAATGCCATCGTCATTCTAATGAGCGCCTTTGGAACGACCCAATCGGTCATTGAGTCGATGAAACTAGGTGCATTTGATTACCTCAGGAAGGAGTCACTCCCGTTCAATTTGAAACCGGTCGTTGATGCGGCTCTGACCGCGCAGGCCGAAATGCGTTCGGCAACTGCGTTCAAGCCCCAGCTGACCGTTGAGCAATACCAAGACAGTTTGGTCGGCCAGTCTCCCCCGATGCAACAAGTCTTCAAAATGGTTGGACGGGTCTCTCATAGCGACGCCCCGGTGATGATCACCGGGGAAAGCGGATCGGGCAAGGAGCTGGTGGCCAGAGCGATTCATCATTACAGCAACCGGAGTCTGCAACCTTTCATTGCGATCAATTGCGCCGCAATTCCGGAGAACCTCTTGGAAAGCGAACTTTTCGGACATGAAAAAGGAGCTTTCACGGGAGCCTCCGCCCAGAGGATCGGTCGATTTGAGCAGAGTAACGGAGGGACCCTTTTTCTGGATGAAATCGGTGATATGCCTCTAGCGGTCCAGAGCAAGATTCTCCGGGTTTTGCAAGAAGGTGAATTTTCCCGAGTAGGAGGAAACACCACGGTCAAAACAGATGTCCGAATTATCGCCGCCACCAATAAGACGCTGGAGCAAGAGGTCGCTAAGAAGCAGTTTCGGGAGGACCTTTTCTATCGCTTGAACGTGGTCAGAATACACCTGCCGCCGCTTCGGCAGCGAAGAGAGGATGTCAACTTACTGGCTGAATATTTCCTGAAGAAAATTGCCACGCTCAAGCATCTCCCTCAACTCAAGCTTTCGGAAGATGCGGTTAAATTGATGGAGGATTATCCCTGGCCCGGCAACGTCCGCGAACTAGAGAATACGATTCAGCGAGCCTGTGTCCTCGCCACCAGCGACGTCTTGCTTCCAAAGGACATTCCGCTGGGTGCGGCTACTCAACAGTCGGACGGGGGACCTGAAAGTGCAGTGGCCATCGTGAACAACAATCCGGTGAGACCGACACTTGAAACGGCGGTCGAGGTCCTTCTGGATGCGGCATCCACCGATCGCTCACTCCAATTGCTTCCATGGTTGGAGCGGGAGTTCACGCTTTTCGCGATGAAACGAACCAAAGGTAACCAGGTCAAAGCGGCGAAACTTCTGGGAGTTACCCGGGCAACGTTGCGGAAACGAATCGAGCGCTATGGAATTACCAGGGAGCTGAATTTTCAGTAGATTTCGCAGCGATCGATAATCACGAACTTGAGGGAATCTTGACGGCCGATCGCCCGGACATTATTTGCGGGCGTTTTATTCTAACGTAGAAATGTCAGAACAGCTGGCCGATATAGTCGATTCCATTCGCAATTTCGAGCCCGTTCTCGAGCGGCTCAAACAGAAAGGTCCTGTGACCCTGGACCATGTCTGCGAAGGTGCGCAGGCTTTCGTTGCTGCCTGTGCAGTGCGACATCACAATTCCAAATCTTGTTGGATTCTGTGCCCTGATGGCCGCCGCCAGGAGGAAATTTTCAATGGTCTTTTGAACTGGCGGGTCGAAGCTTTGTTTTTCCCTGAAATCGAACTGCCGGCCGTGAGTGAGGCAGTCCCCGATCCGGAGATTGTTGCCGAGCGTCTGGAAGTTTTGCAAAAAGTTGCCGAGGGCAAGCGAGTAGTAATTGTTTTGACTGAGTCGTCTCTGGAGGACGCGGTTCCAAGCGCTCAGGCTCTCCGGAAACAAACGCTTATTTTGCGGCGTAATCAGCGGCTCGACCGGGACGCCCTTTGCGAAACTCTAGTAAAGAGCGGATACGAAAAATCTCCTCAGGTGACAACTCGCGGTCAGTTCGCCGTGCGCGGCGGTATTCTGGATATCTTTTCCTGGCATCATTCTTTGCCGGTCAGAATCGAACTTTTCGGCGAAGACATCGACTCTATCCGAGAGTTTGAACTGGATGATCAGAGCTCGATTCAAACGTTGGACCGATGTGAGCTGCTGGTCGGAGATACCGAACATCGGAACGTCGCCCTCCGCGATTACATGCGGAAAACGGATGCTCTGATCGGGATCGAGTCCGAGCAAGACGAGGTACAGATCAGGATCACCTCCGGTGCGACAGTCGGCGATGGCATCGAGGATTTTAGGACCGCATTCTTCGGAACCGGGTTTCAGGACTTTGAAGCCGGCGATTTTTTGGTCGAGGAGAGCAAACGGGAGATCGCGCTTCGGCAGCTTCGAACCTGGATCGGGGAGCATTGGAGACTCTTCGCCGTCTGCCACAACGAAGGGGAAATCGAGCGCTTGCGCGACGTGCTGGGCGATAACGAGGTGGATGTTGAGGCGATTCGATTCGTGGTCGGGTCGCTTACTCGCGGGTTTGTTTTCCCGGAAGCAACGCTCGCGATTTTGTGCGACGCCGAAATATTTGGCAGATATCAAAGTCCCAGTGCCCGCCGCCTTGCGCTCCGGAGGTCGCGGCTTAGAGGTACCCGAGCGGCCATCGATTTTTCGGAAATTGCCGAGGGAGACCTGGTTGTGCACCTGGAGCATGGGATTGGCAAGTATCGCGGCATCCAGAGATTGCAGCAGAATGGATCTGAGCAGGAAGTCGTCGTCTTGGAATTTGCGAATGATGCGCGACTTTATGTCCCGTTCGAACAGGCGTTTCTTGTCTCTCGCTATGTCGGTATCGGGAAACGATTCCCGCCTTTAAGCACGCTGGGTGACAACCGCTGGGGCCGGGCCAAGAAAGCGGCCCAGACGGCGGTTCTAGACTATGCTGCGAAACTTCTCGAAATCCAGGCCGAGCGGAATTCCCGGTCCGGATTCGCGCACCCTCCGGATACCGAATGGCAAAACGAATTTGAGTCATCGTTTCTCTACAAAGAGACAACGGATCAGCTGCGGGCGATCCAGGAGACCAAAGCCGACATGGAGACCGATCGGCCGATGGATCGGTTGATCTGCGGGGATGTTGGTTTCGGAAAGACAGAGGTTGCGATACGCGCGGCCTTTAAGGCGGTGATCAATGGGAAGCAGGTGGTCATGTTGGTGCCGACGACGGTGTTGGCCCAGCAGCATTACAACACCTTTCGGGAGCGAATGTCCGACTATCCGATCCAGGTGGCAATGTTGAGCCGTTTCCTGTCGCAACGGGAACAGCGGCAAACGGTGAAAGGACTCAGGGACGGAACGATCGATATCGTCATCGGTACGCACCGTTTGATCACCGGCGACATAGAATTCAAAGAACTAGGGCTGGTAGTAATCGACGAGGAACAACGCTTCGGCGTGCGCCACAAGGAAAAATTCAAAGAACAATTCAAGCTGATAGACGTTTTGACCCTTTCTGCTACTCCGATTCCTCGAACCCTCTACCTTTCCCTTGTTGGCGCAAAGGATATGTCTGTGATCGAGACGCCGCCGCCGAATCGGCTTCCGGTCGAGACAGTCATTTGCGGATATGACGAACGCATCATTCGCGACGCAATTCAACGGGAGCTCCATCGCAAAGGGCAAGTCTACTTCCTTCACAACCGCGTGGAATCAATTGATCGCGTTCGAGACAAAATTCGGCTGCTTTGCCCGAATGCACGGGTCGATATTGGCCACGGCCAGATGGATGAACAGGACCTCGAAGATGTCATGGAGCGGTTTGTGGGTGGTAAGACGGATGTACTGGTCTCGACTACCATCATCGAGAGCGGCTTGGATATTCCGAACGCGAATACCATCATTATTGACAGAGCGGACCGGTTCGGTTTGGCGGACTTATACCAGTTGCGCGGCAGAGTCGGTCGAGCGCAGCACAAGGCCTACGCTTACCTTTTGCTTCCCAGAGATATGATGACGGTGGGAACTGCGCGCAGACGGATTAACGCCATCAAACAGTATTCAGGACTCGGCGCGGGATTTCGAATTGCCATGCGAGATCTGGAAATCCGCGGTGCGGGAAATATCCTCGGGACGGCTCAGAGCGGACATATCATCAATATCGGATTTGATCTGTATTGCCAATTGCTGCAACAGGCCGTGGAAGAATTACAAGGAAAGCGGCCCAGAATTCGGATCGATGTCAGCATTCGGCTCGACTTCATCTCAACGAATGAGGCTGAATACGTCAGTTCTCAAAGGCACCTCGCACCGACATTCATCCCGGCGGATTACATTTCGCAACCGCAAATGCGGATCCAGGCCTACAAAAAACTCGCGGAGGCAAACTCCAAGGAAGCTCTCCAGAAGCTGGCACGCTCATGGCGGGATCAATTTGGCCCTCATCCTGAGGCTGTTCGGAATCTTCTTACGTTAAACGAAATAAAACTGATTGCGGCGCGCGCGAAGGTCGAGTCCCTTGAGGTGAAGGAGTCGAAAGTCATGCTTACCAGAGGAGGGGATTACCTTCTGATAGGCGACCGCTTTCCTCGCTTGACTTCCGGTGACGGCGAAAATAATCTTGCGGACTTGCTGTTACTCTTAAGTCGACTTTCCTGACAATGCCCATGCCTTCGAAGCCGTTGTTTGCTCTGTTTCTCGCTATCGTTTTGCTCATTCCGCGAATTCAGGGCGCTGAACCTGAGGTGATCGATGGAGTCGCAGCTGTGGTCAATGGAGACGTCATCACATTTTCCCAGGTCCAGGAAGTCTCCGGACCGCGTGAACGGACGTTGCGAGAGCAGTACACCGGTCAGGAATTAATTGAAAAGATCAAGGAAGCTCGCCTTTCCGCCTTAAGTGATTTGATCGATCGCCAGTTGATCGTCGGCGAGTTCAAAAAGAAACAATACAGCATGCCGGAATATGTGGTAGACGATCAGATCCAGAACATCATCAAGGATGATTTCGCCGGCGATCGGCAGGCTTTCCTGCGAACGTTGAACGCGCAGGGCTACACGATGAGCAGATTCCGGGAGATGCAAAGGGACAAGGTCATCGTGGGGGCAATGCGCCAAAACAATGTGAAAGGAACTTTCACGGCGACTCCGCAACAGATTCAGGCCTATTACGAAGCAAACAAACAGGAGTTTGTTACGCCGGAGCAACTGAAGCTTCGGATGATCGTTTTGAATGCTGATCCGCTTGATGCGAATTCGGCTGATTCCACGAGAAAGATGGCTGAGGAAATTCGCGGCAAGGTAAAAGGGGGCGCCGATTTCGCTACGATGGCAAAGACCTATTCGATGGATGGCACAGCCGAATCTGGCGGTGACTGGGGACTCATCGACCGCAAAACTTTGAACCAGCAGTTAACTGACGTTGCCTTTGCCCTCTCGGCGGGTCAGACGAGTCAGGTGGTGCAAATCGGTGACTCGTTTTATATTCTCTACTGCGAATCCAAAAAAGAATCTGGCGTCATCCCGCTTCCGGAAGTTCGGGATGGGATCGAGAAGAAATTGGAGCAGACCCAGCGCCAAAAGGCGACTCAGAGGTGGATCGATAGCTTACGGGAGAAGGCTTACATTAAGATTTATTAGCCCAGGAAGTTCAGAGACAACGCACCGATGCGCACCACGGGCCGGACGTAACTTTAGAGAAAATTCTTTCGGCAAGACAAATTGCCCAAAGTGGTGTGCGTTGTGGCGAGTGGGTGTCCCACCTTTCAGGCGGTGAATGCGCGCGAACGAGGGTTGCTCCCTCTCAAAATGCGAAAATACCTCAAGATTTTCGATATTGGTATACAGAACACTTTTGTCTATCGTTGGAACTTTCTGTTCCGGGCGGTCTTTGGCCTGTTCCCTCTTTTGGGTATGGTCTTCATATGGGGTGCTATTTTCCAGGCAAAAGGAACGGGAATTAATAACTTCAGCTATGAATCTGTTGTCTACTATTTCCTCTTAGTCCTGGTCCTGGACAGCCTCATCACGCCCGGAGATGATGAGTGGCAGGTGGCGGCAGATATTCGCGATGGCCAGATGAATGCTTTCCTGATCAAACCGGTGAACTATCTCGTTTACCGGCTGGCCTTGTTTGTTAGCAACCGGTTGCTTTACACTTTGGTGACGCTCCCGGTCGTTATTGTCATCTTTGCGATGTTCCACCATTACCTCGTCTGGCCCTCCTCGTGGGGCATCTGGTTGTTGACGATCGTCAGCGTGCTTTTGGCAGGGTCGATCCAGTTCCTGATCGCGTATTCAGTGGCCCTCTTTGCTTTCTGGATGCTGGAGATATCCACCGTCGTGTTCATCATCTACTCTTTCGAATATTTCTTGAGTGGCCATATGTTCCCGATCGGTTTTATGCCGCCCTCTATTCAAGCCGTTTTGAGATTCTTGCCCTTTCCCTACGAGCTTTATTTCCCTATTTCGATTTTTATGGGTCAAGTTAACGGTACTCAGCTCTGGGAGGGGTTGCTGATCCAGTTTTGTTGGGTTCTGATCATTGCCTTCGGCGCGCACATCCTCTGGACGCAAGGTCTAAAACGATATCAAGCGGTGGGAGGGTAGGGGTAGGGGAAGGCGTTGGCATTGATATGGCACTTTTTGCAGCCGCGAAACGAGGCTTCCCTTTGCCGGCTTTGCTTTTGACAGCGTCGCTGTTGCTCGGTTCATGCGCGGCCGCCACGGACACTGGAAAAAAGGGTGATCCACTGATCTTCGGCGGCGCCGGCGCAGGCAATGGTGGTGGTGGGGCAACGAGCGGAATGAGTTTCAGTTGGTAACCGTTCATCACGACCCTTCGTCGATGGCGTTCCGGTCCTTCTAATTGTCGAAATATCGAGGCAGCTTTGTCGCGACTAAATTCACGAATGCGATAAAATCGCCCCACCCGGAAAAGGCGGTCTTTTTTTCAAGAGTTTGCTAATTTTTTCTGCGGGTCAGCTAAAATTACGCGGGGCTCTGCCGCACTTGCGCGTTGCCGCGAATCTTCCGATGAATCCAGATGCTTTCCAGGACGCCGAGCGCAAATAGTACCAGCACTAGAAATGATCCGCCATAGCTGATCATCGGCAACGGGACGCCAGTGATCGGCGTAATCGAAATAGTCATCCCGATGTTCATATAAATATGGGTAAAGATAAGCGTCATTATTCCAACAGCGACCAGCCGTCCCAGATCGTCGGTCGCCGATGCCGCAATCAACAGCCCGGTTAATAGAAGGGCCCCAAAAGCCGCGACTAAGGTAATCGTTCCCACAAATCCAAGCTGCTCCCCGATGGCGGCAAAAATGAAATCGGTATGCACGATGGTCGAGGGGAGAAATCCCAGCTGCACTTGCGTGTTAGGGGCCGTAAATCCTTTACCATAAAATCCACCTGATCCGATGGCGATCAAAGATTGGTTAATCGTCCAACCTGCACCTTGGGGGTCGTAGTCCGGATTCAAAAATGTGGTCAGACGCTCCCGCTGATAGGGCTTGAGGCCGAAATTGGCCACCACCGGGATCACGGCAATCGCAACGATGATCATCACAATCAGATACCGTTTCGGAACTCGGCCAACATAAAGAAGCGCCAACACCGCAGGAATCCAGACGAGGCATTCGCCCAGATCGGGCTGAATCAGAATGAGGATCCAAGGCGGAGCAATGATCGCGCCGCAACTCAAGATCCGGCCAACCGTCGGCCATAACCCAACCCAGTTCTCCGTATTCGCGAGTAGCCAGGAAATAAGAAGCAGCGTAGAGATCACCGCAAGCTGGGCCGGCTGAAAACTGATCGGGCCAATCTCAAGCCAGCTTCGGGCCCCGTAGGTCGTCCTGCCGATAAAATGCGTGAGTGCGAGAAATCCCAGGCCACCCAGGTACATGATAAGAGGAAAAGAGACATGGTTCAGCCAGGCACGATAATCAATTAAGGCGGCGCCAAAGAATACGACGATGCCGATTGCCAGCCAGATAATCTGCCGTCGCCACATTTCGGTGAGGTAGACCTCTTCACGCATGTAGGTGGCGCTGTAAATGGCCATCACTCCGAAAATAGATAATCCCATCGCTACGGCGAACAGCAGCCAGTTCATGCCGATTAACTTTCGGAGGAGCAAATTCATAAGCCTGAAGTCTTTTTAATCGAGAGTCGGAACGCTGGCGAGCAAGTTTCGAGTGTATTCATGCTGAGGTCTGCTGTAGAGCGTTTCTGCCGCTGCCGCTTCGACAATCTCGCCACGGCGCAGGACGATGACCTGGTCGCTGATATGCTCGACGACGGCAAGGTCATGGGCAATGAACAGGTAAGTAATCCCCAGTTCATCCTGCAAATCTGCCAGCAGGTTAACAATCTGTGCTTGGACACTGACGTCGAGCGCGCTTACCGGCTCGTCGCAAACAATGAGTGCAGGCTCCGCCGCCAGTGCACGCGCGATCCCTATGCGCTGTCGCTGGCCCCCGCTGAATTCGTGCGGGAATCGCCGCAAAAGCTCGGGCTTTAGCCCAACTCTTCGCAGGAAACCGGCCGCTTTGTCCTCTCGCTGAGTAAAACTGAGTGAAGGGAAATGGACTCGGAGCGGTTCAGTGACGATTCGTAGAATGTCCCATCGGGGATTAAGCGATCCGAACGGGTCCTGAAAGATCATCTGCATCTGCCGGCGTAACGGCCTGAACGCTTTTTGTGACAGGGTGGTGATATCCGTTCCGCGAAACAGGACCGTTCCGCTGGTCAGTGGAATGAGTTTCAATATGGCCAGCCCGATGGTTGTTTTACCGCTGCCGCTTTCGCCCACCAAACCAACAGTCTTGCCAAGGGGAACATCGAACGAAATATTGGTGACAGCTTTAGTCTCACCCTTCGTCCGGCTCAGGAATGAGGAACGTCGTGCGAACCAAACAGTCAAATTCCGAACCTCCAGGATATTCACACGGAATGCGTAAAATAAGCGGTAAGCGGACTTGTCGGAACTGCTTCCGAGCTCGGTTCTGCGAGACCCAGCTCATAGGCGGTGCGCCCTCCTTCGACCGCTTTCCGGAACGCTTCCGCCATCCGCGCCGGATCGGTGGCGATGGCGATGGCCGTGTTTACCAGCACCGCATCCGCTCCCAGTTCCATCGCCTCTGCCGCGTGGCTAGGCGCTCCTATCCCGGCATCCACCACCACCGGGACTGTCGCCTGATCGATGATGATCCGAATCTGATCCCTGGTCTGGATTCCGCGGTTGCTGCCTATAGGCGAACCCAGCGGCATGACTGTTGCCGTACCAACTTCCTGCAATCTTTTGGCCAATACGGGATCAGCATTTATATAAGGCATCACCACAAAACCTTCCCGGACCAATTGCTCCGCTGCTTTTAACGTTTCGATCGGATCGGGCAGCAGATAATGCGGGTCCGGGTGAATCTCGAGTTTTATCCATTTTGGTAGCCCGGCCGATGCAGCGAGGCGAGCCAGCCGAATTGCTTCTTCAGCAGTCATTGCCCCACTGGTGTTGGGCAATAGCAGGTACAGATCCGGATCGATGTAATCCAAGATATTGGCAAACGGATCGTGGTCTCCGGAAAGGTCCGCACGTCGCAACGCGACAGTGACAATCTGAGTACCGCTTGCTGCCAGCGCATCCCGCATCAGGGAATTGTTGGCATATTTTCCAGTGCCGACCAGGAGCCGGGAATCAAACACGCGGTCGGCGATTCTTAAGTGAGAGGGTGTGCCAGGCATGTGGACTATTTCAGCTCGACCTTATCTCGGATTTCCTCGAAACTCATTTCTACATTCTACCTCATTTGAGTCTCAAGGCGAGTGGAACGGACCGTCGGTTCCGTCAGGAAGGAGCACTTCGCTAAGCACAGAAGTTTCGGTTCAGGTGGAATTCGAATTTGATCCCGCAAAAAGCCAAGCCAAAAAGGCCAAACACGGAATCGATTTCGAAGAAGCTTTCAACGGAAGAGTTTAGTCTGTTTCTGACAACGGTAATACTGACGAGTAATGCCCGGTTTTGGCTTCCCTTTGGATCCGATAACGAAGATGCCTTTTGCTCTTGCCCGATAGCCTCTAAAGATCTCCATGACTTCTCCGTCAACAGGAATCCGGAGACTGATACCGCTCAAGTTCCGCCCGAATCCACCGATTGAATAAGCTTGGAAGGCAGAACTATGAAACTTGTAAAAACGGTGCAATCGGAAACGATGCAACCGCTGAACGATACGGCGGCAGATTTTGTGTGTCGTGCCCTAAATTGCGGCGTGCAAATCACACTGGCTAAACTCCGCTATTACGACCAGCAGGGCGGCACTCACGATGTGGAGACTGAGGTATCTCCTAATGGCGATCAGGAGATCATTCACGACAACGTGCTTGTCTAGGGTTCCGACCCTAGCTATCGCGACCCGGAATTAAGCTTTAATCCTGTCCCATGACGTGGTGATGATAGGGCAGCCGTGGGGCAGTCCGGGGTAGGGTCAAATCTCAATATTCAATTGTCGGTTTTCTCTTGTTTTTCTGCAAAGCTCCCGATCGATCTTCAAGCGCTTGTCGAAACTCACGATCGCCGCTTTGACGGCCAGAGATTCGAAAACCCCCGGCAAGGTCGCGGCGCTGGTGACACTTTAATGGGAAATGAGCTGATGAAATGAGCTGATTGAAAGTGCGTCTTACCGCTGCGATCATCCGGACAGCGCTTCAGGCACGCCGTGCGCAAGGAAAGAGCAGGGGAGATCCCGTAACTCACTTCATTCCATCATTGCTTTCTCCGCACGCAATCTTAAAGAACTGACCGCTACCGCAAAAATGATTAGAAGCCCGATAATCACATCCTGAATATAAGGGTTAACCCGCATCATATTCAAAGCGTTGCTGATTACTCCCCAAAGCAGCACGCCGCAAAAGGTGCCGACGACGTTTCCCTTTCCTCCCGACATCGGGGCCCCACCGATAACCACCGAACCTATGGCCTGAAGCTCAATTCCTGTACCGGTGCTCGGCTGGGCCGCACCGACCCTTGACAAAAGCAGCATCGCCGCACAGCCAACGAAGAGCCCGTTCAGAGCAAAAAAGGTCAACTTCTTGCGGTTGACATTGATGCCAGCGAGGTAGGCCGCACGCTGATTATTACCGATTGCATAGATACAACGCCCCAGCTGCGTCCGAGCGAGGATAAAGTGCGTCACCCCGTAACCAAGGAGGGCAATTAGAAAAAGGAGCGGAAGAACATTAAAAAATTTCAGCCCGCCCAGGGTTTCAAACTGTCCATAAATCGTCTGAATTGTACCCTGGGTGATAAATAACGCGATTCCCTGAAAGACCCCGATCGCAGCTAGTGAAATAATAAACGATGGAGCCTGAAAGATGATCGAGGCTGCTCCAATAAGAGAAGCGCAGATGATTGCGATCAAGACCCCGATGAAAGCCGCTAAAGGAGGAAAAACTCCGCTCCGCATAATCATGGCCATGACAACGGAGGAAAGACCAATATTCGCGCCGACCGATATATCGAAGTTACCGGAGATAATCAAGATGGTCGCCCCGCAGGCTACCAAACTGAGGACCGATATTTGCCCTAATAAGTTACTTATATTCCCCAGCCAAAAATAACGGCTATTAACTGTCCCGGCGATAAGCGACAACAGGACAACAACAATTAAGAGAAAGGACCATTGATTCGCCAGCAGCTTCGTTTTTATGGTCTGGCCAAGATCAGTCATTATCTGTGCCCCCATTGCCAGCAATCCCGAGAAAGTATCCTAACAAGGTCTGCTCAGTAATTTCTTTTGCCTGAACGATGGTTACCAGTCTTCCACCTCTCATCACGGCGATCCTGCTGCTGAGAGATATAAGCTCAGGCATATCTGAAGAGACCATGAGAATACTTTTGCCGTTTTTGGCGAGTTCGACCAGGAGTCCATAAATCTGTTCCTTCGCTCCGATATCGACGCCTTTGGTCGGTTCATCAAAAATAAACACCTGAGCCTCAGTTAATAACCATCTGGCCAGGATGGCCTTTTGTTGATTGCCTCCGCTTAAAAAACCAATGGTCTGCATTGTCCCGGCCGTAACGATATGAAGGCGTTTCACTAAGGCGTCAACGGCAGTGCTCTCCTGGCGAAGGTGCAAAAGGAAACCATGAGTTTCGTTAGTGACGATCGCTATATTCTCCAAAACGGAACGCAGATCAAAGAGTCCCAGTACCTTTCGATCTTCCGGAATCATCGCCACGCCTTGTTCAATCGCTTCTCGTGGCGAGTGAGGATTGATTGGGCGCCCATTTAAGAGGATATCGCCCTTATCCCGGCGATCGGCGCCAAACAGGACGTTCATCAAAGCGCTTCGGCCAGCGCCAACGACACCGCCAAAGCCAAGTATCTCTCCTCGATGAAGGTCGAAACTTACATTCTCAAAGTGACCTTGCTTGCTCAGACGGCGAACCTGCAAAACGACATCGCCGGGTTCAATCGCATCGCGATCATAAAAAAGCGAGCGCTCCCTGCCGATCATACTTTTCGTAATCGTTTGCAGATCGGTGTTACGGACGTCAAAAGTGTCAACCACCCGCCCGTCCTTAAGCACTGTAATCCGGTCACCAATCTCGAATATCTCCTGTAAATAATGAGATATATAAATGACCCCGATATTCTGGGAAGTAAGCTTGCGCACTATCTCCATCAGCGCTTCTGTTTCTTCAATGCCAAGGGAAGAAGTCGGCTCGTCCATGATCATGATTTTAGCATTGATATGAAGGGCTTTGACAATTTGGAGCATTTGTTGTTCCGCGGGGGAGAGATCGGCAACCAAGGCGGTTTCTCGAAAACCGATGTTCATCGAGTCCATCAATTCCCGGGCTTTACCGTTCTGGGCCAGATAATTGATAAGGCCAAATCTGGTCTTAATTTCATGCCCGAGAAAAATGTTATCGGAGACAGTAAGCGAGGTGACTAATTCGACATCCTGGTAAATGGTGGCGATCCCCAACTCCAGAGATTGGCGGGGCGTAAACCGGCTGTATTGGTTGCCAAAGGCAATGATCCGTCCCTTGTCTGCTCGCTCAGCGCCAGACAGTATCTTGATCAAAGTGGATTTGCCGGCCCCGTTTTCTCCTACCAGACAGTGTACTTCGCCGGCACGTAATGTGAAATGTACATTATCTAGAGCGACGGTATCCCCGAATGTTTTTCGGAGGTCGCGGATGGCTAATATCTCTTTTGGTTCGCTCCCTTCCATGAACTGCCAGTCCTAGGGCAAGGTCTCGTAAGTGGGAGGATGGACTAGTGCCCGTCTCTTAAATCCCTTGGGTTTCGTTGCCTTCAAAATAGGTCGTCTGCGAGGCGCGAGGAAAGAGCATATCTAGATCGATACGTGACTGAAGAAGCCCACCTTAGCGAGTGGGCTTTCTTCCGGGGAACTCCTGGGAAAAGCCGGTGGCCGGCTACAGGCACTTTGTTTCGCTCAAGACTGGGGGGCTTTCTCCGGCAAATAGGTACCTAAGTTTGGGAAATATTGCTTAGTTAGTTTGATCCAGACTGGATCGTACTCCCAGGGGACGACCTGTTCCTTATCCAGGATTGTTTCCTTCGTCAATGGGATGACAGGCAGCATGATTTGTTGGTTAACTGCTTTTGAATCACCGGAAACGTATTGATTCAAGGCGAGCAAAGCAACCATCCCTTCCCAACCTGGTGAACTGCTGATGGTATAATTGAGCTCACCGCTCTGGACCAGCGGGATGCCGGCCGGGGAACCATTCTGAGCTATTACGGTGTATTGATCGAGAAGACCCTGGCCTTTCAGAGAACGAATGACCGCAGCAGCCATATCCTCATTCATGATCCAGAGGAGATCGAATTTAACGCCGGACTGTACGAGGTCTTGAGCCTGATTGACAGCGACTGTGGGATTATATTTACCATCACGAATGGCCACAATCTCGTTTTTACCTAGTTCTTTCATTCGTTCCTTCATGGCCCCGGTAATCATCTGCACTGGCAAATGTTCAAGCAGACCGGTTATTAAGGCGACCTTCTTGCCCGGATACTTTTCAGCCATATAATCTGCATATTTAGTTCCCATTGCTTTCCAATCAAAGTCGATGGCTGCTACGATATCGTTGCCCGTGTTCAGAGCCTGGCCACAGTTGTCAACGGTGACAAGGGGAATGCCGGCTTCTTTACATTTTTTGGCGGCAATGGTCGCACCCTGTTGGTTAAAAGAGAAGATGGCCATCCCGTCTACACCTTGGGTGATTAAGGATTCGATATTGGAGAGTTCCTTCTGGACGTCATAATCTGAATTAAGGACAACGGTCTTAATGCCCAACAACTTGGCGGCCAGGACGAATCCGTCGACATCCCGTTTATACCAGGTATCGGGACCAGGAGTAATATAGCCAAAGGTTAAATCTTTCTTTGCAGAATAGCTTGCCGCTGGAAAAGAAAGGAAAACGCATAAAAGCGGCAGCAGAAATAAACAAAATCTTTTCAACTGGGAACACCTCCAAATGGTTTTAAATGGTACTGCATGAATTCTGTGGTCTGTTTCTCTTCAACACACGCACGGATCATGGGTGGGCGAGCTCGAAGAGGGGAAGCTGGGGGCTTCGCGTCGTTTCTACATCATGCCGAAGCATACATCAATGCTGAAAAACTTCTCGGGGAAGCTTGTCAGAGGTGATCACCGTCGCGCTGGCCAAAGCCAGGCTCTTCACTTTCGACGAGATGGGAACACCTGGGCCGGGGTGTTCCCTTCGTCCAGTTTAATGGGCACCACGTGCACCCCGCACCAGCTATTCTTTCTTCGCGTAAGTAATTATCGCAATGGCGGCGCCCTGTGGGTCCTGGATCACGGCGAAGCGGCCTACTTCAGGAATATCACGCGGCGGCACAACTATCTTCCCGCCAAGCTTTTCTGCGTGCGTCGCCGTGGTATCGGCGTTATCGACGGTGACATAGCTTATCCAGGCCGGCGGCATGCCCGTCGCCCCGGGTGGTATTGGCATGATACCGCCCTGCCCAGTCTTCGCGCCGTCGGCAAGAACAACTGTGTAGGTGAACTCAGGCATTGGGAATTCATGCGTCGTCCAGCCGAACAGTTGCGAATAAAAATTCGTCGCCGCAACCGGATCGGTAGTTACTAGTTCATTCCAACTAAACTGGCCATGTTTTGTTTCTGAGGGTTCCATATTTGTGGTCTTGGTTCTATCGTCTCTGCCTCGTTGTTTGGCAGAAACTGGGTTTGCTAGCTTGCTAGATACTTTTCGAGCTTATCGAAGGTGCCGCTCCAGCCGTGGTCGTGATCATCCCGCGCCTCGATGCTTGGAAGTTGCTCGTGAATAAGATGAATTTCCGTCGCTGCACCGGCGGGGATAAATTGTACCGTTACTAAGCTTGTCCCGGCGGCAAGTTCGGGATGGCCCTCCCCTCAAGCCTGAGACGATGCACGCGTCCATCACGCTCTCGTCGGATTAAACCGGCTTTTTCCAAGACGCGAAGGCGCTTAGAAATTGCCGGCAGCGAGACAGAGAAAGATTTGGCCAATCCCGTCACGCAGAAATCAGCGTGAGCAAGTAGATTCAGGATGCGACGGTGAGTGGGATCGGATAAAGCGGCGAAAACCGGGTCGAGATTGGTAGGTTGTCGATGTTTAACCATCTGGTTTAATGTATGAGTATCTGGCCTTTGACCGCAAACAAATTCTGCAGTTAGTCCAATTTTGGCGCATCACTCGGATTCGCCTCTGACGAACGTCAACTCCGTCTCGACTCGGGATTAAATACCGTATTTCCCTGTCACTAGCCAAAACGGCCCCTACAGCACCTCCAACCCGGAGGACCGGTGCTTTTCGCAAAGGGAACATCGAAGGAAGGTAAAGCGAGACGCTTTACTTAGTGCGCCTGAAAGTGCGCACCAACAGTGGGGTGGAAGTCCCCATCGGACAGAACACTGGCTGTCCGTAGCTGAAGGAAACTGCGTCGCCGAGAGGCGGGGTGGGGAGCAACCGGAAGCGAACGACCAGTCCATAATTAAGAAAATGATGAACTCGATACGGCCTGATGCATTGGCGAGCCTGCTAAGTGAAGGCGAAGCCCAGAACGGAAGCCGATCCGGAAAGGGAGAACGGCAACTTCGCGACCTGACCTGCGGCGAGACAGTGAGCGTAGGGCCAGGAGTGCATGGGGTGGGTGGAGACAGAATGGTCGGAAGTTGGAGCGACATGAATCAGGGATCACGATTCGGGAAAGGAACGGCGTTCATGGTCTGCAGAAGGTCCGAAGAACCGTACCCGAAAGGTGACAGAGCCTCCATAGTAGCGCAGAAGCGGGGTAATGCCCGTGGAGCCAAGGGAGGCAGGAAGGTGGAAGCGTGAAAGACAGACCACAGGAACAAACACCGTCGGCAGTGCCCCAGAGGGCTCCACAAGACGGAGAGATCCGTGCCCGGTGGGCATGGGTGGAAGCTGAGGTCTGGACGGAGCGCATGTTGGCAACCCTGGAAACGGGGATCGAAGGAGGAAAATGGTTCAGACTGATAGACAAAGTCTGGAGTCCAAGGAATCTTGGACGCTCGCTCGAGAAGGTAGTCGCCAAAGGCGGAAGCGCCGGAATCGACCATCAAAACGCGCGACAAATTGAAGAACGTAAAGACCAAACGATAGCGAAACTGGAGCAGGAACTAAGAGTCAACCAGTACGAACCGCAGGCGGTCAAGCGGGTATGGATACCCAAGCCGGGGAGCAACGAAAAGCGACCCTTAGGAGTGCCGACTCTGAGAGATCGAATTGTGCAAGGAGCCCTGCTTCATGTCATGGAACCGATCTTCGAGCGCGACTTTGCACCCCAAAGCTATGGATTCCGACCTGGGAAAGGATGTAAGGACGCTCTGCGCCGAGTGGACGAACTGCTCAAGGGTGGCAGCCACTGGGTGGTAGATGCGGACCTGAAATCCTACTTTGACACCATTCCGCAAGAAAGACTGATGGATCGCATCAGGGAGAAAATCGCGGACGGAAGAGTATTAAAGCTCCTAGAACAGATGCTTCAGGCAGGAGTAATGGATAGCGCTAAAGGATGGCAACCGACTGAGCAAGGGACCCCACAAGGGGCGGTGATAAGCCCAATGTTATCAAATATCTACTTAGATGGGTTGGACTGGCAGATGGCCAAAGGGGGCTTCGAAATGGTGCGCTACGCCGATGATTTCATCGTGCTGTGCAGCAGCCAGGAACAAGCCCAAGAGGCCTTAGAGCGAGTCCGGCACTGGGTAGAAGAGAACGGTCTGACCTTACATCCGAGCAAAACGCGACTGGTAGATGCCAGTCAAGCCGGAGGCTTCGACTTCCTAGGCTATCATTTTGAACGGAGTATGAAATGGCCACGCAAGAAAAGCATGGGTAAACTTAAAGACACGATCCGAGATAAGACCCGACGCACTGATGGACGCAGCCTCAAAACCATCTGCGAGGACTTGAACCGGACCCTGCGAGGATGGTTTGGATACTTCAAACACAGCAAAGGCAACGTATTCGAGTCCGTCGACGGCTACACGCGAGGTAGACTGCGAAGCATTCTACGAAAGCGAGTAGGCAAGCACGGGCGCGGATGCGGTAGAGACAATCAGCGCTGGCCAAACGCCTACTTCTCCGCAGTAGGCTTGTACTCCTTAAGACAAGCCTACCTTGCGGCACGCCGATCTTCATGACAAGTAACCACCAACTGGAGAGCTGGGTGCGGGAAATCCGCCTGCCCAGTTCGGAGGGAGGGGCGACCTAATCCGTCGTCCCTACCCCTATCTGCATTGATTCGCGTTGCGATGAAAGGAGCTGTTACCGGAGAAGATGGTCGTTACTTTGTCAACAACCTACCGCGAGCACGCGCGGAAAGCGCATTTTTAGCCACGCTTTTCAAGCGAGTGGCAAGCTTTTCCAACATGGCCCATCGAATTTCCGCCTTTCTCGATTCGAATCGATAGCCAAATGCTTCGATATCCTTCGCATAATAATCTCCCACCATTTTTTTAGTCCCTTCGTCATAGTAGTGCGAATAATGCGCATGAAACTTCCAATTCCGACATGGCAACTCTTCTGATGGCTGACCTAATTTGCGGAGCACACCTTGAAAATCTTCTTGCAAGCTTTCCATTCGGAGCACACAGTCCACGGCAATTTTTCCGTTTAGGCTGATCCAATCCAACTGCGGGCTCCAACGGTGGATTCCCGGACTTACTTCTCCTCCCCATCGACGTGCTTCATAATGGAACGGTTTCGAGAGGGCGGTCTCCACCCATTCAGCAAACTTTCGAGTTCGGCCGCGGTCGTCCAGAGCGAACAGTTTGTCGTCAGGGTTCGATTTCTTTTTCTTTTGGAAATTATAGTCCGACAGTATGCGGTCCCAAGGGTTCCGAACAACGGCAAACTTAAAGTAGCTCTCGAATAGCTGTCGTTCCAATTCCTCGGCGTAACGCGACAGATCTTTGTGTTTTTGCCACTCCATGCCGAAAAAACGCTGGATGCTTTTGCCGGCCGTTTTAGGAATGTGAACAAAAACACAGCGGTATTGATGATTGATCATTATTGGTCAACTGGCTGAGAGCGCGGGTGGAGGAAGATATCTCCGGGCAGTACCTGAGAGAGAAGTACATTGCTTCCGGTGGCAAAAACATGTCGAAACCGCACATCTAATAGTGGGCTCAGGTAGAGGGGAAGGTCAAAAGAAACCTCCGCAATTATTTGTAATTAATATCCTTACATGTGAGTAGCGTAATTAGCTACAATGGTTGGCAGATCGCACCTTCTTGGGCGATCGACGTTTAGTATTGAGGCGAAGAGGTATACCACCGCCGTCTTCGCTTCGGCCTAGCTGTCGCCCTTGCAGAGCCAATGTACAATTCGGGTCCAAACTTCGCCGTAGCCGGTCCAGTTGACGAATTCCTGCGGACACCAGTGTGGTCCGACATCTGAAGTCCAGGCAACAGATCTTCCCTTCCCAAACACCCCGATGGCCAGAAGCGGATGATCATTCAGCGCCACCAGCAATTCACAACCCTGTTTTATCGTCACTTCATTAAATCCCAGGAGGTAAGGCCATTCTTTCTCGAGGCCCGTCGTGATAAAATGGCCTTCCTTAACTACTGTCGGATTGATGCCCTCAGGCTTTTCGACCCGATCATCAGTCGGCAGCAGCGAAACGGGAAGTACATCTTCAACGGGACTTCTGTGATAGCGCGCCGCTCCATAAATCCCCTGAAAGCTGAGATAGCCGCCTGCCATCACCAAGCCGCCTCCCTGCAGTACATACTCCTTCAAAAGCTCGAGCCGATTCGGCATCCGTTTGCCCTGCAGAAACGTCTGCGGCGGCAATAGCAGCGTGTTCGACCCGATATCACTTAGAATGATGACATCGAACGCTTGGAGCTCGTGGAGTTCGAACGGAAAACTCTTCGCTGCCTCATGGCTTGGAAGATGAGTAACTTGATGGCCTCGCCTTTGGAGAGCGGCGATCAGAAAATCGCCTCCCGTATCGTAATAAGTGGAAGAGAAGAAATCGAATCCTTTAAGGTGCGTCGAACTGCTGACCCAGCTCTCCCCAACTAAGAGTACTTTTGCGTTCATTGACTAGATTGACACCATCTTGCGATGGTCAGTGCGATGATTTTCGTGGTTGTTATTAAATCGGTAAGCGTCACAGACTCGTTTGGCTGATGTGCCTGACTCGGGTCGCCAGGCCCGAAGTTGACCGTGGGAGTTTTCCCAAGATCAGTTGAAATCCCATGTCCGTGTGCGCACCCATTCCCCAGAGCTCACAGGAGGAAGATTGCTGCCACCGATTTACAACGTCTAAGAAAGATCGCCCTTCCTTGTCAAGTAGCTATCGGAATCCACCTCAGGCACCAGCGCTGAAATCGGCTTTCCACCCTCGAGCTCAGCGAGCACATCCTATATTGGGGACAGGACACTAGCTGGACGGTAAGGACGATTTCCTTGACAGGGACTCTTCTTCTTCGCTATGCCAGTCCGAGCTTCCAGTAAATGCTTTCACCAACGCTGAAGTGAGTGGAAGCACCTAAAGATGCAGGCGGACCCTCCGAAACACCTTCACTGTGGCAGAGGATACCAGAAGCTCCGTTCCACGGGGGCAGACTCCCTCTCCAGGAAGGGCGGACTTGCAAGCATGAACGCCTGAAGTCTCCTTAGACAACAACTCGGAAATCCAAATATGAACACAAAAAAGCGGTTGGTTATTGAAGTCCTCTGCCTGTCAGTGGCATTGCTTTGTCCGGCGACCTTGTTCGCGCAGGGTGCGCAAAAAAAGATGAGTGTCGGATTGGTTTTGATTAATCTGCAGGCGAAGTTTTTTAACGATATCAATGCAGGCGCCGTGGACGCCGCCAAGAAGGCTGGAATCAACCTGCAGGTCATTGATGGCAATAATGATCCGGCCGCTCAGGTCAATGCGGTAGAGACTCTGACCCAGCAAAAAGTGGATGGCATTATTATGGTGGCGATCGATGTGAAAGGGATAGTGCCAGCGTTGCAGGATGCCGCGAAAAGTGGCGTGAAAGTAGTTGCGGTCGACGCGAAAGTCGAGGATCCAAGCGTCAAAGCCTTTATCGGCGTGGATAATGCCAAGGCTGGAGCGGATTTCGGTGATTTCGTCGGCAAATACATATCCGATAATTTGGGCGGCAAGGCTAAGATTGGAATTATCGGCGCTCTGAATTCCTTCATTCAGAATCAGCGAAAAGACAATTTCGTTGCCGCCGTTAAAAAGATAGCCGGAGTGACGATTGGCAATACGGTGGACGGGCAGAACGTGCAGGAACGTGCATTGTCGGCATCTGAGAACCTCGTTACCTCGTCGCCGGATATCAACGTTATTTACGCTACGGGTGAACCGGCTCTGATCGGAGCCATTGCTGCGCTCGAAGCGCAGGGAACAACTAAACGGATTAAACTCTTCGGCTGGGATCTTTCCGAGCAAGCGGTCAAAGCGATGGACGACGGTTTTTTGATTGGTGTGGTGCAGCAAAATCCCTATCAGGAAGGTGTGGAAGCTATCGATGCGCTGGTGAAGCTTTCGGAGGGTAAGGAGGTACCCCCGTTTATCGATGTGCCGGTCGAATTTGTAACAGCGGAGAACATTGGGAAATACAAACCGGCATTTAAATAACGGTACCAATCGGGGATTTGTTTGTGCTGCATGGCGACGCCTTTGCTTGAGATGCGGAGGGTGAGAAAGCGGTTTGGTGCCCTGGAGGCCCTCCGCGGTGTCGACCTTGAGCTTTATTCGGGCGATGTGCTGGCGCTTCTGGGTGATAATGGGGCCGGCAAATCAACCCTCATGAAAATCCTCGCGGGGGCCATTGCTCCAGACGAAGGGGAAATTCTCTTCAAGGGACAACCGGTTACTTACCACAACCCCGGAGGGGCCCGAACTCTCGGCATTGAGATGGTCTATCAGGATCTTGCCCTCTGCGACTCGCTCGACGCCGCGCACAACCTGTTTCTTGGTCGTGAACCTACTCGCACGGTGGCGGGCGCACCCTTTGTGGACCGCCGGCGGATGTATAGTGAGGCCCGCCGCGCGCTCGACGATCTGCACATTGTCGTACATTCGCTCACCACTCCGATTCGCTTTTTATCCGGTGGTCAGCGCCAATCGATCGCTATCGGGCGCGCGGTCACCTTCCAACCCAAGGTGCTGATTCTCGATGAACCGACCGCCGCGCTCGCGGTACGCGAAGTTGAAAAAGTTCTCGCGCTGATCCAAACTTTGCGCGACCAGGGCGTCTCCATTGTTTTTATTACTCATCGCTTGCAGGATGTGTTTCGCGCATGTGACCGTATCGCGATTCTTTATGAAGGCACTTTGCGTGCTCAGCGCCGAGTCGAGAATACTTCGCTCGAAGAGGTGGTAGATTTTATGATGGGAGTTGCCTGATGCCTGCTCCATCTCGGTCCTCTGTCGAGACGCCCGCGTCCGTTTGGCGCACCTGGTTGACGCAAGAGCAGAAAGCTTTTCAACTTGGGCTGGCGACGGTTCTCCTGACCCTCGTCGTCATTTTATCTTTGTTCACTCCAACGTTCCTAACGACTGGGAACATCCTCAACATTCTTCGCCAGGCGGCCCCGACCTTGATTGTCGCTGTGGCGATGACGCTCGTGATTACCTCAGGGGGCATTGACCTTTCGGTAGGCTCCAGTCTGGCGCTGGTCAGCGTTCTCGCGGCAGCGATGCTTTCAACGAGAGAGCCTTGGTGGCTCGTGGTGCTCGCGATGCTGGTCTGCGGCTCCGCTGTTGGATTGATCAACGGCCTTCTCGTGACCCTCGGTGGCCTTCCCCCCTTTATTGCGACTTTGGCCACCCTTAGCGTGTTGAGAGGTGTCGCACAGCTTATAACAAAGGGGTACTCCATTCCGGTCCCCCCGGATAGCCCCTTCATCGAACTCGGTCGCGGATTCCTGTTAGGCATTCCCTACCCGATCGTGATTGCCGCCTTGGCTTTGCTTGTTGGTTACCTTTTATTTAATCGGACGCAATTTGGAATTTATATTACAGGAATAGGTTCAAGCGAAGAAGCAGTCCGACGCAATGGTGTGAATACTAACCGGGTAAAGGTTAGTGTTTATATGTTCTCGGGTCTGCTCGCCGCAATCGCGGGCATGATCACCAGCGCACGCCTGGCCTCCGGTTCCAGTTATTCCGGAGTCGGCTTCGAGCTGGATGTCATCTCTGCCGTCGTGCTCGGAGGCACCAATCTGTTCGGCGGTGACGGTACGCTGCTGGGGACTTTTTTCGGCACCACTATCCTCGCGGTCATCGGGAACGGGTTAATATTATTGCAAGTCTCACCGTTTTACGAACAGATCATCAAAGGGGTCATCCTGGTCATCGCCATTATCCTGAACCGTGGTGCTCTGCGACGCGCTTTTAAAACTTAAAAAAATATGTCAACCAAGATACAGACGGTCGTGGAGTCGATAGCCAGCGACGTTATGGGTGTGACGCTGATGCACGAACATCTCTTAATGAGTTTTTCAACTTGGCATCACCCGCCGAAAACTGCCTCTCGGATGACACTTTGTGATGCGCCAGTTTCGCTCTCTATCCTGGGGGAGCTACGGATGGACCCGTTCGTCAACCTCGATAATCTGCAACAATACGATGTTGATTTATCGGCGCGAGAAGCGCAGCAGTTCGCCGATCTGGGTGGACAAACTATCCTGGATCCGACGAATCGCGGAATTGGCCGGGATCCACAGGCTCTGGCAGCCATCTCGCGGCGAACCCGACTTAATGTGGTGATGGGTAGCGGATACTATCTTGAGGTATCTCATCCGCCGGTCGTACGTCAGATGACCCACGATGATATCGCAGGCGAGATCGAGCGCGATTTAGTAGAGGGCGTCGATGGGACCGATATCCGGGCCGGTTTTATCGGCGAAATCGGTGTCTCTGCCCGTTTCACTCCGGAAGAGGAGAAAGTATTGCGAGGTGCCGCCCGCGCTCAGACGCGCAGTGGTGTCCCGCTGATGGTTCACCTCCCTGCCTGGGAGCGCCTCGCCCACCGTGTACTGGATGTGGTCGCGGAGGAAGGGGTTCGGCTTGATTGCGTTATCCTCTGTCACATGGGTCCGTCATGGCGGGACTTCGATTATCAAGCCAGTCTCGCGCAGCGCGGGGCATATTTGGAGTATGACATGATTTCGATGGACTACTACTATGCCGATCAGAGCGCGCAATGCCCGAGCGATGAGGAGAACGCAGCCGCCATTCAAAACCTGATCAAAGCAGGATATATTGAAAGGATTCTCATCTCACAGGACGTTTTCCTGAAGATGATGCTAACGTCTTACGGAGGTTTCGGATACGGCTACATTTTGCGCCATTTTGTGCCGCGTCTACGTTCGATTGGTGTGACTAACGACGAAATCAAAAAACTACTCGAACATAACCCGCGCCGCGTGTTCGAGGCTGCCGCTCGAACTTAGTTAAGTGCTGCCGGTCGGGTTCATCGCTGGAACGGTGAGCAGACAAGGTCCGCCTCCAATGCATTCTTCTGGCAAACAGCTGGCGACGGTTCGCTGGTATTCACCGGATCTTAAAAGTGGAACCTGACTGGTCCTTGTTGGTTTCCGTTGGAGATGATCGCTTCAAACAGCTTCGGATCCGGGTTTGGGTGAAGCTCCACGATCCGAAAATTGTCTAAATTTGGATCAGAGGTAATCTTTTGAACGTCGTTCGTCTCGGTATTCTGGACATAGATCACGTCCTTTCCGGCGTCCTCAAGCCAACTGACCAACACAAGGTTGCCGAATGGTCGGGTCTGCGCCTGGGACGTTATCTGAGGGCTTTTTGCGACCGCTTGAGTAGGTTGCGGAGCTGCCGGAGAAACGAATGTGCTTGGATCGGTTCGCGCTTCGGCGCTTTCGTTCGGAGCCTGTACGGCTGTTCTTTGTTGCCATGTCGCCGCGGTCGAACTGTAGCCGCTATTGACGTTTGCAGTATCAGGGCTTGAATCCGCAGGCCCGGAGTTGCCTTTGTTGATGACGACGACAATTGGGCCATGGTTGACGGCGGTTCCGGAGGATTCTGGTTGCGTAGGCCCGGCCGAATTGTCCCAATATTGGTAGTCGTCCGGCCTGTAATCCAAATAGGAGTAATCGTAGGGGTGCCAGTAAACAGGCCAGACAAATCCTTGAAGAAAGACTCGACGATCGCGATGAAAGAAACGGCGATTTTGATTCGATGCGAAGCCAGGACGGAGCGAAAAGTTATCGCGCATTCCGGGTCCCATCCTGCTTGCCTCGCCGGCACTGTGGGCAACGAAACCACCATGAAAACTGCTCCTGCGAAACCCGCCGCCCGGAGGGTCGCCGTAAGATGTGACGGAAAACGTCAAGAAAAAGACGCTCGCTATGAACCAAGGCATTTTCATACGATTGATCCCGCTACTTCGGCGAGAATCTTTGCTTAGTATCGCTAACCGGATCAAACATCGTCACGCATTCGTGGTTGTCAATAACCATGGAGCAGCGAACCGCGACGAAAAATCGCAGCAGCGGCGCGCGCCGTCACGAGCCGCTCTCGCGGCGCCTTAAGATGGAATCTAGTGTCCTGTCCCCGCAATAACAGGTATACCTGTTATTGCGGGGACAGGACACCAGGAGGTTGGCAGAATGTTCGGGGGCGTGTCCGCCCGGCCGATCTACGACAGCGATCTCACGATTCGTTCTGAACGTCGAAGAGCAACGACCGCACCATAACCAGTTTGTCCCCGAGCGCCGGCGCGTCTAAAGCGTCTCGCTTTACCTCCTGGCTTTGAAACGCCGGTGTGAAGTACTATTGGCCACCTCGTTCCTTGTGAGCACCACACTTGGCTGACGCCATCTGTTGGATGAAAGGAACTTCTAGTTCCTGAGAAGGGCGCGCCGCCCGGCGATGACTGTCCTCCGGCGTGGAAACGCCGGGCGGAACTTTTAAGCCCCCCTTGCAGGACAGACATCTCAAACCGTCCTTATCTTCGCGCCATTCTCGACTGAACCCTCCTATGAAAACACTCCTGTTAGTTTTAGTGATCTATCCGCTCTCATGTCTGGCTCCGACTGGCATGTCCGACCTTCGTCGGTCGGATCCAATAATCAGCCCATAGCAAAGCTGGTGTTTACAGAAACCCGTTGACTAGTGCCCGTATCGGGCAGCCGTATTCGAGAAGCTGCGCCAACGAGTGATTTTGCCATCTTTGACCGTAAAAATATGGACCCAATCTGTCTCAAACGATTTCGCGGAACCACGCGCAGTCACCGTTCTCCGTCCGAGCACCGTGACATGTTCTCCGGTCGCAATAAATTCTTGTGGCTGGGAGACAGCCGTTTCGTCGACACCCCCTACTGCTTTAAAAAATTCGGCGACTTCACTGCGGGTGGTCCGCACTCCGGCATAGGGCAAACTCGCCGGGCCAACGAACATCCAATCGGTCTTTTCAGCAACCAACTTCAAAATCGCCGGAATATCTCCTCGACCATAGGCATCGTAAGCTTGTTTCACTATTTGAAGCGCTGCACTCACAATTGTTTCTCGAAGGTAGAATTTTGCCAGGACGTTCTCAGGCGAAGTTTATAGGTCAAAACCAGATTAACTGTCAAGAAGATCGAAACTAAGCTTACTGACCAGGTTAGAGCAACACTTAACGCACTCCAAAGGTACGCGTCTGTGTCGCGGTGCTCAGAGCGATCGTTTGGGATGACTAACTGACTAGCTGAGTTGGCTTACAAGGGGGCAAGCGATTGTCCGCGGCCAGACCTGATGGACCTCAGACAGGCTGGAAGCCTGAACTGAATGACCCTTCAGCAGTGTATCTCGGCAGTTGGGCGAGGGAACAGCTCGGAACGGTCCTTCGACAAAGTGCTTGTCAAGAACGGAATTAAAATGATCTAATGAGTTTGGAAAATTCCCCCCCAATCTCGAAGCTGTGGCTTCACGAAAATCAAAGGAGTTAAGACAATGAAGAGGATTTGGATTGCAATCATGGTTGCCTTGGTGAGCCTGGCGGCGTGCCTGCCCGCAGGCGCAGCCGCTGGCGCCGCGCACAAAAAGCCCTACAACATCGCGGTCGTTATCAAGGCCACGGATTCCGACTTCTGGCAGTACGTAATTATTGGCGCCGTCAATTACGGTCTGGACAATCCCGACAAGGCGAAAATTAACTGGAACGGCCCGAAATCCGAGGCGGACATCGACAAGCAGGTTTCTCTCCTGGAGGACATCATTTCGAAGAAACCCGATGCGATCGTCATCGCATCGACAAGCTCGGACGCCGCCGTGCCTGCCCTGGAGAATGCGATCGACCAAGGGATCGCCGTGGTCACCATCGACAACAAGGTTCATTCGGACAAGATCCCGGCATTTCTGGCCACGAACAATAAGGTTGGAGGCGCTCTCTGTGCGGACCAGATGGTCGCCGGTCTCAAGGCTAAGGGAGTCCCGCTTAAAGGGACGGTCGGCCTTGTCAGCGCCATGGCGGGCATCCAGGTGCTCACGGATCGTGATCAAGGTTTTCGGGACCGTATGAAGGAGGTAGCGCCGGAGGTCAACGTGCTGGAGACACGCTTCACGGATAACGACATAGCGAAGTCGCTCGCCGCCTCAGAGGATATCGGCACGTCCCAAGGCGATAAGCTGATCGGTATCTTCGCCGATAACAATCACACCGGAGATGGCGTTGCGCGGATGATCACGGAGCGAAATATCGGAGATAAAGTTGTCGCGGTGGCCTATGATTCCGACCCGGAAGAGGTCAGTGCCCTGAAATCCGGAGCGCTGAAGGCCCTCGTCCTCCAGGATCCTTACGGCATGGGGTACAAGGGTTGCGCGACTGCGGTAACGCTCCTTGATGGCGGAACTGTGCCCAAGTACGTGGATACCGGCGTCGTGGCGGTCACCCAGGCGAACATGAACGACAAAAATATCCTCGATCTCCTGGATCCGACCCGCCTGAAGAGGTAACCCAAGCAGCAGGGTAAACTTGCGGCCCGTCTGACTTTACCGCCCGCACGCGGGAGCAAGGCATGGACCGCGCTTTTGCTTTTCTACCGGCAATCGACAGCATGGCACTAGAGTCCAGCGCGCCCGTCGTTTCCATGACAGACATGCACAAGAGCTTCCCCGGGGTGCAAGCTCTGAAGGGGGTCAGCTTCAGCGTGAATGCGGGCGAGGTCCATGGATTGGTCGGCGAAAACGGAGCGGGAAAATCCACTCTGATTAAGATCTTGATGGGAGCATACTCAAAGGATGCCGGCACCGTCACCGTTGAGGGGAAAGAGGTGGACATCCGCAATCCATTGCAAGCCAAGTCACAAGGAATGGCAGCCGTGTACCAGGACGTCATGCTAGCTCGCCACCTGTCGGTGGGGGAAAATTTCTTTCTGGGGAAGCTTCCCCGTACGCCTCTAGGATTGATCGCCTGGAAGAAGATTAATCAGGTAACCCGTGAGGTTCTGGAAGACTTGGACCTCTCGATCGACCCCCGGATGCTGGTGCGCCATCTCCCGCCTGCGGAGCAGGAGATGGTGACTATTGCCAAGGCTGTATATGAGGAATGCAAGCTGATCATCTTCGATGAGCCGACTGCTCTCCTGACAAACGAGCAAGTGACCGAGCTTTTCGGTCTGATCAGAAAGCTGAAGAAAAAAAACGTTGGGATCGTTTACATCTCCCATCGGCTGGAGGAGATCTTCGCCACGTGTGATCGCGTGACTATCCTGAAGGATGGGGAATTGGTGGACACTCTGAAAGTCTCCGAGACCGACCAGGATACAATCATCACCAAGATGGTGGGTCGCAGCGTTGGAGAGATGTACTCAATCCAACACCCGCAGCGGGGAGAGAAAGCCCTGGAGGTGCGGGGACTGACCCGCGAGCCGCGCTTTCGAAACGTCAACTTCGATCTCTACCAGCGTGAGATTCTGGGGTTTTTCGGACTGGTTGGCTCGGGCCGGACCGAGATTCTTCGCTGCATCTTTGGCGCAGACCCTTCCGATAGTGCGGAGATAAGGATCAGGGGACGCCCGGTGCCTATTAATTCGCCTCAGCAGGGCATCCGCGCCGGCATCGGCCTGCTTCCCGAGAATCGCAAGACCGCGGGCTTAGCCATGTCTTTAGGGGTGGACATCAATGTGAACCTGGCATCTTATGACCTTATCTCCCGGGCCGGCTTCGTGAACCTGGGCCGGGAGGCCTCGCGAGCGCGACGTTTTGTCTCGGACCTCACCATCCGCACGCCATCCATTAAACAGAAGGTGCGCAATCTCAGCGGCGGAAACCAGCAAAAGGTAGTGGTGGCCAAATGGCTCTCTCGCGAGAGCGACATCTTCATCTTCGATGAGCCAACTGTGGGAGTCGATGTCGGTGCGAAAGTGGAGATCTATAAGCTCATCGAGGCGCTCTTGGCCAAGGGCAACGCTGTCATCCTGGTTTCCTCGTATTTGCCCGAGGTTATGGGCCTGGCCGATCGAATCATCGTTGTGTATGAAGGGAACGTGACTGGAACGCTCCTACGAACCGAGTTCGAAGAGGAAAAGATCCTCCGGCTGGCCTCGGGCATAGTGGACGGCGGCCACGAAGGGAAACCGTGAGCACTCTCAATACGGAACCGGATCGATCGAATACTTTGGCTCTCCTGTTTTTTCGGGTCTTGAAGTTTTTCCGCACCGGCTTCGCAGAAGGAATTCTGATCCTCATCTTGCTGGCCTTCTTCGTTTTTCTCTCCTTCACCTCTCCGAGCTTTCTGACGATCAACAACCTTTCAAATCTCGTACGCCAGGTGGCAATCATCGGCGTGGTGGCCATCGGAATGACTATCGTCATCATCTCGGCGGGCATCGACCTCTCCGTCGGCTCAATTGTCGGGTTCAGCAACGTCTTGGTTGCTGTACTTATGACCCATGGCGTGCCTATTATTCCCTCCATTCTGATCGCCTTGGCGGCAGGCGCCAGCCTCGGCGTGCTGAACGGTGTACTGATCCATGATGGGCGCGTACCTCCTTTCATTGCCACGCTGGGTATGATGACGGCGGTTCGGGGACTTCTCATGCTTATCTCGGATGCACGGATGATTGCCGGTCTGCCGAAACCTTTCCTGAAATTCGCCCAAATCGACATTCTATGGGTGCCATCGCTGTTTTTCGTCTGGCTTGTTGTCATTGCCCTGTCGCTGGTGATGACCACTCTAACGCGATTCGGCAGAAATGTGTTCGCCCTCGGCAGCAACCCGGAGGCTGCTCGTTTAAGCGGAATCAACATCCGGATCACCGTGTACGGCGTGTATGCGTTCTCGGCGCTGGCCTCTTCCATAGCGGGGATCCTCTACACCTCCCGCTTGGCCAACGGGATTCCAACCGCCGGTGAAGGTTACGAGCTGGATGCCATCGCTGCGGCGGTCGTGGGGGGTGCTAGCCTCATGGGAGGAGAAGGAACCATCCTCGGGACCGTCTTGGGCGCGCTGATCATCGCGACGCTGAGAAACGGCGGAAACCTCCTGGGGATCAATCCCTTTATCCTGCAGATTGCAATCGGGGCCCTTATCGTCGTGGCTGTCCTGATCGACCAGCTCAACAAGCGCGAGCATGCCTGACCCGAAAATCTGACAAGCCAGAGCGGTGGTCGGATTTTTGCGTTGTCGAGCCGCTTAACAAAACGCTCAGGTGGAAGCTGATTTCGGTGACGGCACAGGCACAAAGGCCTTTGCGGCTAAAGTATTGAACGGACAACACCCCCGTCGACGCGGATGGCGGCTCCATTCGTGGCGCTCGAAAGGGGGCTTGCGTAATAGAGGACCAGATTCGCGACTTCTTCCGCTCTGGCAAAGCGCCGTAAAAGCGAACCGGGACGTTCAGTGTTAAAAAAGTTAGTTTCTATCTCGGCAAGAGTCACATTTGCTTTCTTTGCGAGGTTAACGAGAAATTTGTTCACTCCTTCAGTCGAGGTTGGCCCCACCACGATGGAGTTAACTGTGACGTTGGTGGCAGTCGTGGTCTCCGCCAATCCGCGCGCCAAAGCGATCTGCATGGTCTTGGTGACGCCATAGTGAACCATGTTGCCAGGTATATTGACCCCGGACTCGCTCGAGATGAAAAGAATTCGTCCCCATCCCTGTTTTTTCATTTGAGGAAGGTAAAAACGACTCAGCCGAACTCCACTCATGAAGTTTGTCTCGATCAAGCTGAGCCAATCACCATCGGAAATTTTTTCGAAGGGCTTGAGTTGACCAATTCCAACGTTATTGATCAGAATATCTAGCTTTGGAAATTTTTTGGTCGTGACGGCAACTGCTGCGCTTGCGCTGACGTCCGCCTCCAGACGCTCAAGCTTCGCATTCGGGTTCTGATCAAGTATTTTTTTAATCGCGTCGCTCACGCGCTTTTTGGTGCGACCGTTGATAATGACCGTCGCGCCTTCACGTGCCAGGCCGGCAGCAATTGCCAGTCCGATTCCGGCGGTCGAGCCAGTCACCAAGGCCGTTTTATCTTCCAGTTCGAGGTTCATGTTTTTTCAGCGCCGAAGTGAGAGGCTATCACCGCAAAAGGGGTCAGTCAACAATTCTTGACAGCGGGGGTGCGCGATGTTGCAATAAAGCGATGGCTCGGCAACTCAGAATCCAGTTTGCAAACGCGATTTACCATGTGATGGCGAGAGGCGATCGGCGTGAGAGAATTGTGGAGGACGATAAGGATTGGACGACATTCATTGATGCGTTTGGGCAAGCTTGCGCGAAGACTGGCTGGCTCGTCCACGCCTGGGTGCTAATGCGTAACCATTATCACCTGGTGCTACAAACTCCCCAAGCGAATCTGGTGGCGGGAATGCGATGGTTGCAGAACACTTATACTCGACGCTTCAATGCGCGCCATCAGCTCTGGGGCCACCTTTTTGGTGGCCGTTACAAGGCAGTTTTAGTCGAGAGTCGCGAATTCGGATCTGGTGATTACTTGAGCAACCTCATTGACTACGTTCATCTCAATCCGATCCGGGCAGGGATCGTAAACGGAACCACCGAAAGCCTCCTGGAATACCCATGGAGCAGTCTGAGCAGAGGCTATGCTGTCTCGCCCCGGAAGAGACCGAACTGGCTCAAAACCGACGATGGATTTGGCGTCGTTGGGTTGCAGGATTCGGTGAAAGGACGCCGGATGTATCTCCGGCGCTTGGAAGAGCGAGCCTGTCTGGGGCCCGACGGCTTAGAGTTGCCAGAACATCAAAGCCTGCAAAGCACCTTGCGACGCGGCTGGTACTGGGGCTCTGAGCACTTTCGAGAGTTTCTCTTAAAGAAAGCTGATGCGCCTGCAATTCGGCGTAACCGCAACTATGAGAGCACTCAAATGGGTCGGGACCATGCCCAGTCAGAAGCCGAGGCCATCGTACGGCAAGGCCTGAGGCAATATAAACTTTCCGAAAGTGATCTGAAATCTTTACCGGGCAGTGATCCCAGGAAGGTGACGATTGCCGCTTTAGTCCACGACAATACGACAGCGTCTCTGGGCTGGATCGCGGATCGGTTACAGATGAAGAGTGCAGCTAATGTGAGCCAACAACTCAATCGGCATAAAAGGCGCC
The DNA here is from genome assembly GCA_963742335.1 of uncultured Verrucomicrobiae bacterium. Classification (GTDB taxonomy): domain Bacteria; phylum Verrucomicrobiota; class Verrucomicrobiia; order Chthoniobacterales; family JAFAMB01; genus JAFAMB01. Next base: position 74,788 of record CAVULL010000027.1, on the reverse strand, counting down.
GGCTCAACAGTCCCCCGGCCTGAGAAGATGCCAGGCCTTCAGTCAGAATTTGATGACTGACCCCTTTGGGTGGGACCCTTTGCGCAGCATGGTAAGCGAAGCGTCTCGCTTTGCCTCTTTGAACCTGAGCAAACCGGGACGGTTCGCCTACACGCCTCATCTCTCAAAGATCGCTTTCGCGGCAATCAGCGGTCACAGGGGACAGTCATGAATGCGCGAAGATAAGGAAAGTTCAGGGCCAGCGGCTCCTCCGAAAGTAGGCGAATCGTCTCGATTTGCTCTGTCCCCTCGGGAACCATCGACGCTTATCTTCGCGCCATTCATGACTGACCCCTTTGGGCGTCGATTGGACAGATAGTTTTGATTTGGAGCCATTCGGCGGGCGCGGTGGATGACTTCTCCAGAATCGTCCTCGTCGTCGTCCTTCGTTCTCGGTCTTTGACCGTTACCGGTTAAAGGGTTTGGAGCAGAGAAAAAACACTGGAACGAAGAAAGCAGGCGGATGCGTTTGCTTACAGCCAAAGGAGTCGAGGACGAGGAGGATTGGGGAAGAAATCAAGCTTTGCGAATGAGAGGATCTTCCGTACCGAAGCGCTTGAGCTGGGACGAACCGGAGTTCTCCGTAATCGTCCTCGTCCTCGTGGTCGGTCTTTTAGCTTTAGCGGTGCTGCTGGTTAAAAGCGGTTTGCGCTAAGAAAAGAAAAAAGACACTGGAAGGAAGAAAGCAGGCGGACGCGTCTTTGGGTCTTGCTGGTGAACCAAACAACAAAATAAGAACAACCACCCAGAAACACCGAAGCGCCGTTTATCGTGCTGTATCGCAGTAGTCCTCCGAGCGATGATTAAAGTATTAAAAGGTCCGTTTTGCCTTTTGAACTTTCGAACGGAGCAAACCGGGACGATTCGGCTCGGCTTCCTCCGAGCTGCTCTTGTCAGTCCTTTTTTAGAATGCTTTTTGGACAGGAGTAGTGACCGGGAAGCCGGCGAAGTGTTCGGCACGCACCTTCTGTTGAGCAATCGCTCGTCCTACCTGTTGCAGTTCGGTGATGTGCTCAACGGAATCCATCTGCTGCACATGAGCCGGGTCCAGGTTCTGGAGTCCGAGAGCATCGAGCCCCCAGCGAGAAAGCTCGGCATTGTAGCGGGCATAGGTGAACAGTTTCGGCACCTTGGGAATACCTTGCCCGAGCACATCTCCAGTCTCGCGGTCGAGCATCTCCCCGGCGAGACACCGTCCGAAAATCCGACAGAGAAAATCCTGCTGATGAAGTGCAGCCGCCATCAACGCGGCAGGGATATGGCTGGCGTTGTAGAGCAGGTTCATTTCTTGTGGACTTAGATCGCTTTGTGCATTGGTGCTCGCGCCAGTACCTACGGAGATGAGCAACAATTGATCTTCACCGGTCGGCCAGCAAAGCCGGTACGGCTCCGCTGTGGCCATGAGAAAAAGTTGAAACGCAGGGTCATTAAACATTGTCACACCACCGTCGACAAAGACGAACTGCTGCGATCCCACGTTGATCACCTCTGGCGGGAAATAAGTTGGCGCTGCGGTGCTCGCGCGGACAATTTGCCAAAGCGGCAAATGGAGGTTACTACCTTCCCCCCGTGTCTCGATGTCGTTGTATTTGGCTCTGGGATTGTTGCTTAAGGGCCAGGGAGAATCCGTGGTAGCATTTCGCAGAACGACCATCAGCAAGGTCTGCAATTTCTCCGAGCCCAAAGTCGTTTGTTCGCCTATGATGTCCTTGAGCATTCGGGAAAGATTGTCGTCGCCGAACTTGGTATTAAGACGTTTCCAGAGTTTCGCGGGCTGAAACATTTCTGCTCCGCTTTTGACGTAGAAGTTTCGGATGTCTTCCGTGCTAAAGCCGAGCGCGACCAGGGTAGCGATGATTGCGCCGGTGCTGGTGCCGGCGACGTAGTCGAAATAGTCCGCGAGCACAAGTCGGGGCTGGTTGCTTGCGGCGCGGAGTTCCTGCTCGACCCGTGCGAGGATTTCAATGGAAATGACGCCGCGAATGCCGCCGCCGTCGCAGGCGAGGAGCTTACGGGGGACGGTTCCGCCTAGGTCATCTTTGTCGCTCATGATCTAATATTAAACCCTGGAGTCAGATCGAAGAGTTCCAGTGGCGTCACCTGAAATTGCGAATAAAGATTTAACTACATCCTGAGGCTTCACTCGGGAGTATCGAGTTTAACCACCAGGTTTACGTAAGTTATAAAGGCCAGGGGATCATCTCCCAGGGCATGCCGGGCACGCCGGGTCTGAGCCTCGGAGAGCGGGATCTCAAAGTCAACGCTGTCGGTGAGTTCTTTCTTAGCAGGAAATCCTTTGATTGATTGGTTGGTATGGGGATTGACCACATTGACTTCCAAGAGGGGCGGCCCTGGCGGATTGTGGTGGGTAAGGCGCAAGTAGAAAACAAATGGCAGATTTGGCACTCTGCCCTCGATCACTCGCCGTTTTTTTCCCGCGAGCAATTGGGCAGGCGGCAAATCCTCCCTTTCGACATCGGGAGCGGTGACGTTTTTCTCGCCTGGGGGAGCATCGGGGATCCTCTCGCGGAAGTGAAATTGAACAAGGGCACGAAAATTGGGCAGGAGCTCGTAGTCGACAGGCAATTGGGCCAGCGCATGATGAACGATCAAGACCGCCATCACCGCCACAAGGGCCATTCGGTTCATGGTAGTCAGGATTGTACTCTTGGCTCAGCGAGGGAAGCAAGGCTTCTGCCCTGTTGAACAGCAATTTCCCAGCGAAGACCGGAAGAGATGCCAGTTTTTGAAAGCTAATCCGAGGCTTTCCGCGAAATGCCGAGCAAAATATATTGCCGTCGGCAAATTTTTTTGATAGTCATGCAAATCGCATCGCAGTTGAACGCGTTAGCTTCAGTTTGACCGAAGATCGACGTCTGCCGGGTGAACCAGCGATGCTAACAGTTTAAATAATTTATCTGTCAGCTCCCCTAGGCAAACGCCCGACCATTGTTGAGCCTCATATCCATGGCTGGAAAACGCCCCAGGATACTAAAGCTAGATGTTCATCGGGCGGTCCTGAAGAGCAGGCAGAAACAGATTCAATAGTCATTCCGCAAGAATTGTTTCGTCATGCCCAAATTCGACAAATGGATAGTGGTCATGCTCTCTCTCACTTTGGCAGCATGCACTACCACGGAAAAATTCTCTTTCACTCGATTAGGGCAGACGATTGATCCGAATACAGGTCAACTCATCAATCCTTCAGAGGCGCCCAGGCTGAGTGATGGGCTGGCGCTTAATTACGCCAGCAGCGTGGCCACGGCCCTCCGAGCCAAGTTTAACGGTACGCGGATCGCCAATGAAGTCGCGGGTACGTTGCAGGTTACGCTGGCCGCGATTGCTGGAGCTGGCGCGGCATTCGACTTTGGTTCTTCAGCGGTCGCCGCTCTGGGATTATCGAGTGCTGGAATTCCGCAGGTTCAGAGAATATTCATGGTGCAAGGTCGCATCGAGGCTTACCAGGACGCCGTGCGACTAATCGAAGAGGCGGAGATTGAATATCTGGCATTCAATCAATCTCCTTCGAGCACCTACTTGACGCAAAATGGGGTCACCCTCTTTCAAAGAGTTTCCGCAAGCGTGCACTTGGTAGAGAAAACTCTCGGGGGCCGCATTCCCAGCTTGGCGGACACGGAGAAGGCCACGGAACCGATGACCCAGGCTGGTGCTGTGCGCACGGCGCCCGGCCTCTTGCCGGTGAACAACATTCCCGCGAATGGAACAACACCTCCGGTGATCCAAGCGCGTGCTCCGCGCGCTGCGGAAACGGTCTCCCGGACAAAATTTGAAACTTTAAAGACCCAAATGGAGGAGGTGAAGAAGAACAAAATCCAAATTGTTACTTTTGTGGGTGGATTGGAAAAGATATTGAACTCCTCTCTTTCGCAGGCGGATCAACGAGAGGTTTTTTCCAGGATTATAGCTGCGGCTAACCTTACCGGCAAAGTCGAGCCCGACGGCGACTCTCTTAATAATTTTTATCAGGGAGAGAACGCAAGTGTGGCGGAAAAAGCGGCGCTCTATGCGGGATTAAAGGCTGCTCTAGGTAACTTGCCCAAGCAACAATAGGCAAATGGTATGAGCATAAAACGATTTCTAGAACCGGTTAATTCGATCGGGGATCTTCAGGTGCAGGTCAGAGAACAGGAATCACTTTTCGGAATGGAGATACTCGAAATCGGGATATTTCAGACAGAGGATGTTTTTCCAGAAAAGAATAATTTTGTTAATATAACGTCCCACCTTGCCAATAAATTACCCGAACTCCGTATCCAGTTAGTACCTCCGGACGTCGCAGCCGACGACCAGAGCTTCAGCAACTTTTTTAATAAGCTCGATGCTACGAACACGATAGTCGATAGCGCGATGGTATTGGTGTCTGGCATTGAGCAACAGATTCTGCTTTTCCGGAATGGAGTGACGCCGGTGCCCCCCACGGAGTCAGCCCCAACTGCGCCGGTGGGACAAACGGGTACAGGTGCAACGCCGCCGGTCACGCCAACCGGTGCAGGGCCAACGTCGCCGGTCACGCAAACGGGTACCGGTGCAACGCCGCCGGTCACGCCAACCGGTGCAGGGCCAACATCGCCGGTCACGCAAACGGGTACCGGTGCAACGCCGCCGGTCACGCCAACCGGTGCAGGGCCAACGTCGCCGGTCACGCAAACGGGTACCGGTGCAACGCCGCCGGTCACGCCAACCGGTGCAGGGCCAACATCGCCGGTCACGCCAACCGGTGCAGGGCCAACATTGCCGGTCACGCAAACGGGTACCGGTGCAACGCCGCCGGTCACGCCAACCGGTGCAGGGCCAACATTGCCGGTCACGCAAACGGGCACAGTTTCAACGTCGCCGGTATCTCAAACGGCATCAGCTTTGACGCCGATTTTACCCGATTACGCGATGGACATCTTAAGCGCTGCCAAGGGTATGCCTTGGGCAAAATGCGTGCGTCTACCTCGAATGGATGCTTATGGAGGGATGATGCCGGGTAGATGCCGACTGTTCCAAAATCTAAGGGGACCCGACGGCAACGCGATGAGTGTGGTTTATTATGAGTGCAAGCTTGATATAGATAACGACGGCAGCGGTGGGAACGCAGCCCATGACCGGTTTCATCAGAGCGATACGAACTTGCACGACATGAACGGAGCCCTGGACGCCAATAAAATTGCCTTTGCCGTTCTGCCTCTGGATAGATCAGAGACCAGGGTAAAACGTCCCGGCCTGCCGGATTTCGGTCGCGAGCTGGGCTTACACCTTGGTGATGTGGGTATAGCATTTTGGAGACAAAGAAGCGTCGGGGAAGTGCGAACAACATCTTTTATCTACGGAGACAAAGGACCGGCCAACAAAATCGGCGAAGGGTCAGTTCACATGGCGAATGCACTCGGTATCAACTCGAATCCAGTAAGCGGTGGAATAGATCCAAGTACGATTAAGCAGTTAAAGAAAGGGATTATTCACATTGCGTTTCCTGGCTCGGGGAAGGCCTTCATGCAAGGTCGCCGGAGCACCCTGATCGCGAATCAAATTGATGCCCGGGCCAAGCAATTCTTCATTAGTCTCCTCCAACAATCCGACGTGTAACATTGACAGCTAAGGAGCAAGTATCGATGGCGGGCGAACAGTTAATCAAAGATGCTATAGAAGCGATTGGTCTGGGGGGAGTAGACGACTATAAAATCACTCCCACGAAACATGCAGATTCCCTCGGAGCGACGGCGGCCAGACTTTCGGAGATTTTAAGAGGAAGTGAGCTAACGACGGCTGCCACTCAATATGAGGGCAAGGATCTTATCGCTTTGGACGCGCAGGCGGCCTTCAAAAAAGTGGCGAAGCGAGCAAATTGGGCTGTCTTTGTGACCACCTGTTTGAGCGCCGCGCTCCTGATGATGCTGGCATTATTCCCTAACGCAAAGTGGCTGCTGGTGACTCTAGGTTGTTGTGGCATCGTTTCCGGTGCTCTTGGCGCGATGTGGCTTTTTGAAATACGGCAAGGGAATCTTTTGGAGGCTTGGATGACGGGAAGGGCGCGTGCTGAGGCAGAGCGTCTAAAGTATTTTCAATTGGCGACGCAAAACGGGGAAAACTCCGACGGTGAGAGCATCCCGTTGTCGCTCCTGCAGCTCGAGTATTTCCGACGGTATCAACTTGATGTTCAACGAATTTACTACGCAAGCAAAAGTAAGGAGCACAAACAAGCCGCTGATAAACTTCTGACACTGGGTGCCTATGCTGTCGGTCTCGGTGCGCTGGGGACCGGTTTTGGCGGAATACTCGGTGGCTCCTTGAATTCTAAGTGGGTTTGCCTGGCAGGTTTGGCTACCGTCGCTTCGGCTCTTTCAGCATTTGCTTCGACTTATGAGGCGTTAGGCCAGGACCGTCGAAACGAGCAGCTCTACGGAAAAACGAATGACGCGCTCGCCGATCTGACAGCGAAGCTGGATGAAGTTCGCGGAGCGGCTGCGAAGGGCGACCGGGAGTCCGTGAAGCAATTTGTGGCCGCGGTCCACGAACAATTATCTCTGGAACATAAGCAGTGGCTCGATGCCGCTGACAACACGAAAGCCTCGCTGGCCAACCTCGATAAGGCTTTGACAGAGGGCAAGGAGAAACCTGCTGGACCTAATAAGCAGCCTTAGGCAGACAACTCAGGTAGGAAGAACATCATGATCGAGCGACTAAGAACCTCCGGAGCAGAACGCCCTTGAAACCTCGAGCGTTTGTCATTATGCCATTTGGGTCGGCCAACATCCAGCTTTCTGGTCAGCCGAACCCAAACGAGGTCAGCGTTGACTTTACTAGCGTCTACCTTGGTCTCATTGAGCCTGCCCTTCGCAGAGCGGGTTGCGAGCCATTCCGTGCTGACAGTCAAATCTCCGCCGGCGATATACGGACAGATATGTTCTTCGAGATCGTTACCGCCGACGTGGTGGTGGCGGATTTATCAATACCAAATCCGAACGTTTACTATGAGCTTGGCATTCGTGACGGCGTCAGCCCTCGAGGCGTATTTATCATTGAAGGGGGATGGCCGACAGCTAAGCCTTTTGATGTCGCATCCGATCGTTCTTTCAAATATAACGGCAAGCTGTTTGCGCTCGCCGGCGGCGCTGGGGCACCGCCCCAGAATGACGCCAAAGAGATAGAGGAGGCAGTTAAAGATCTAGCTGCGATTTTCGGTCGGGCCATCGCGTCGGATGCCCAGGGAATCGGCAGCCCTTTATACGGGCATCTGCCGGGCCTGAAGCCCGTGAACTGGGACGAGATTGAAATCTCTCGGGCGCGTTATTTCGGAACGCTCCAGCGCGATTGGGAAGACAAGGTTCGCAGGGCCCAGGGGATGGATCGCCCCGGCCACATCATCACTCTCGCGCAGGATGCGCCCACTCGCCTTCATCGAACGAAGATTCTCTGGGAAGCTGCACGCTCTTTGATCGGGCTCTGCCAATTCGCTGCCGCCGAAGAGGTCCTTGACGAAATCCTGAAAATTACGCCTGACGACATCAACTCCCAGCTTTACCTTGGGATTGTTCAGGCCATGCGCCGCGATACCGAGCGGGCCGAGCGTCAGTTGCGCTCCATGTTACCGCAGCACGAAGCAAATCCCAAGGCCGGCGCAGCTCTCGGATTTGTTTATCGCCTGCTTTGGTATCTGCAGTGGAAAGACGCTCATAATCCGCGGGAGCGTGCCAGAGAATCTTCTCAACTGCTGATCTCCTCCATTCGCAGCTTCTACAATGTCCATCGACTTCATGCCGACGAATATTTCAGCGGCTATAACGCGCTTCTTCTGATGGCGGTCGCCGCGGAACTCTTTCCTGATCTAAAGTTACCTCCTCGTTTGGTAAACCGTGACGAATTGGCGGTAGTCGTCCGTTACGCAGCAAACTCGGCCAGGGAAAATGCCGAGGAAACCGGAGACTATGACAGCCAGTTCTGGAGCGCGGTGGCGCTGTCCGGCCTGGAACTGCTAAACGGTAACAAGCGCGATGCGATTCAAAGCATCGAGGATGCTTGTTCGGTACCCTCGGCGACGCGCTTTTTTCTGCAGTTACTCAAAGAGCGTCTGGACCTGCTGCGGCGTCTAAAATTCAAAGAGGATATTGTCAAGGCTGTGGGCAAGACAGTCGACAGCGCGCTCAAATCCAAGCAATTGCAAAAGAAATGGAGAAAAGTCGTCGTCTTCAATGGTTATCCGATTGATGAACAAATGCGCCACCCCGTCCGTTTCCCGGCCTCCGCCGTAACGGCGGTCGAGAAACGAATGGAAGAATTACTGGAAGAGTGGCAGATCGGCGAGGGAGATCTGGCGATCTGCAGCGGGTTAACCCAAGGCGATGTGATGTTTGGCGAACAGTGCATTGCCCGGAAGGCCAAGGTCCGTCTGCTCATTTTGGAACCGACACTCCACGAATTGGCAAATGCTCCTAGCGATCCCGTTTCTATTACATGGGCAACTCGAAGTTCTTCTCTCGTCGATTGCGCCGAGATTTGGTATCATCGGACTGAATTGGGCGATCCAGCCGAGACCACCTCCGCTCAAGGCCGGCATAACCGATGGATTTTGAACACCGCCCGAATGGAGGCGGAAAAGTCGGACGAGGATACGTCTCCGCCCGACGCGACGACGCGTTTGTATGGTTTGATCCTTTCGGATGGCCGGCGCAAAGAGACGGACACCGAACATCCGTCGTTCTTAATTTCGGAGCTTCGCGCTTTAAATCGCTATGAAGGACAAGTATTAACTATTGATCCGCGCCACTTGTAGTTGGGAGCATCTTTAGCTTTGCAGGCTTTGCGAGCCTCCAGGTGGTAAGGTCTCGGTTAAATTGACTTGGAAAGCTGAAAAGAGATGAAGGAATCAAACCAGATTTCCGATCCTGCCGTAATCGCGCTCGCTGGACGGCGGATAGATAAGTCGGACGCGGAGAGGCCCCGCTTTCCCCTCGCGAACGTTGAGCTGGTTCGAGAACGAATTGCCGCTCTGCTATCTGCAGAGCACACCGAGGCTCTCGTTTGCTCAGCGGCTTGCGGTGCCGACCTACTCGCGCTTGGGGAAGCTGAGCGCCTCGGGTTACGCCGGCGTATCGTACTCCCCTTTCCACCGGAGCGGTTTCGTAAAAAGTCGGTGATAGATCGTCCCGGGAATTGGGGACCGATGTTCGATCGATTAGTTGCTGCGGCTCGAGCGGCTGGCGAGCTGGTCATTCTCCCTAGTATAGGCGATGACGACGATGCGGCATACGCGGAAGCAAACCAAGCCATTATCCACGAAGCCATGGCGCTTGTTCGGACAAATGCAGACACTAGACCGTTTCGACTCGTGGCGGTGATTGTCTGGGAAGGATCGGCACGGGAAGGAACCGACGCCAGCGGCGGACTTCTGAACTTAGCAAGGCAAGCCAGGTTCGAGGAGCGTTCCATACTGACAAAGTAGAATTCCGCGATCGTTCGGTTCTTCAGTGGGTGCGAAAGGCTTCGGACCGCTCAAGATCCGATCCACGCTGCACGCGCCGCGCCGTGGAAATCCGTCGGCAAGGGAAGGCCTTTCCGGCGAGCAGTTTCCAGTGCCTGGTGGTGATTCATATCGGCCGGAAAGAAGCGAACCTGCTTTCCTGATCGTTTGGCTGCGAGCAACTCATCTCGAGCGACTTCCCCACCTCCAATTCCCACGACAATATTGCTATTTTCAACCATTGCTTCCGAAGTTGGCGATAGCCGGCTGGTTCCGTTTAGGTATCCGCCCCAAGCCGAATCCTCCACGTAGAAGACGTAATCGACGAATGGCGAAAGGGTCACTTTGGCTTCTTTTGCCTGTGTCGACACGATCCCCGTGGTAACGAACCCCCTCTTTCTGGCAATCTCATAAACGCCGCCGATGCCTTCTGCCGTAGCGCCGATGTTGATGATGGTTTTTTTGGGATCAAATTTCTGAAGAAGGCGCTCCGCCCGCGCCAGCATCGCCGCCTGATCTTGGTATCCAGCACCCGAATACCCCACGAAGGTTAAGACTGCTTTGCCCTTGCCATGGAAAAAGGCTTTGATCTCTTCGCTGGTGGCGGTCTTGGTCTCTGGAATCTGTCCGAGGGCGGCCACATTCAATCCCTGAAGGCAAAGGAACACGGACGACAGAATCGCGGATTGAGCGGCAGTTTTGAACGGCTTGAATTTCATCCAGATCTCTCGCCCTTTCCTAGCAATTTGCTACGGCTGATTTTAACGAGTCCTGCGCCGTTTGAACGGTCGCATCCACTAGTCATAAGCGGGAGACGGGAGTTCAGGACCAAGAGTCGGCAGTTGGGAGCTCGCAGTCGGGAGCTCAACGGCGGCGAGCGTTGAAAGCGAGTTTGAGTATAAGCTGGTTAAGGAACGAAAACGAGGGAGCGGAGTTCAATCTGGGTTGGAAGAGAATGACCCGTCTGAGGTGCTGACATAACTGTGCAAATCGGATAAAAGAGGATCCAGATATGGCGCCTTCACCTCCAAGAGTATTTATCAGCTACAGTCACGACTCTTTAGAGCACGCGCGTCGGGTGCTGGGCTTGGCCGAGCGTCTCCGCGAGGATGGCATTGATGCTCAGCTTGATCAATACGTTTCTGGGACACCGGAGAGGGGCTGGATTCGCTGGACAGAGTTTCAACTGGACTCGTCGGATTTCGTTTTAGTGATTTGCACAGAAACCTATCGCCAGCGCTTCTTAGGACGAGAAGAACCGGACCAAGGGAAAGGGGCAGACTGGGAAGGCAGTCTCATCACGTCGGAGCTATACCATAGCCGAAGTGAAACTAACAAATTTGTCCCGGTGCTGTTCGACCGTCGAGATGAGGCGTCTATTCCGAGGTCGCTCACGAGCCACACTTATTATCTGCTTAATTCAGAAGAAAACTACGCCAAGCTTTACGCGTTTTTAATCGGCCAAGCCGGCGTCGTCCCGGGCGAGCTTGGCTCGCTCAAGACGCGGGCGCGCGAAGTTGTTGAGCCGCTCACTTTCGGCGGTCCGGGCGAGGAAACTTCGTCCGCTGTCGGACCGGACGGTTTCCTTGAGGCGCAAGCGCCTTCTTTACCGGCGGAAACCAGTTGGAATCAGGTTTCGCAGAGCGGTTCTCGGCCTCCCGATGTGGGAACACTGAGCCGGGACCAATGGAAAGATATCGCACCTTACGGGGTGATATCGTTGATCTGCTTTCTTTGTGGAGTGGCCCTTTTTGGACTAATGATATTGAATGCCGATCTGCTAGGGCGACTCGGTTTGACGGGCAATCTCTATTACCTGGTTTTGTTGCCGATGGGCTTGGCTGCCGCCGGGTTTCTTTTTGGTCTCCTTCGGACTTACGCTCGATATATTGGCCGCCAGCTCGGAGGCACGTTGGAACTAAGTGGTCCAATTGTCGCCTTTCTCCTCGTCGTCGTTCTCGGATTCGTTCTGGTAAAACCGACAACGACATTTCCCATGACTGTCTATGTGTACGGGGAAGCCGGTCGCCAAGACACCGTTCTTCAAAATTCGGGTTATGTTTTATTAGATCTTGGTGGAGACCGGAGGAGGCAACCTATAGGTGCGGAGGGGCAGGCATATTTTCACGAGATTCCGGCGAGCTTCCTCGGTCAGGAAGTCCCAATCTCGATTGACTCTGAAACCTACGAGCCGACCAAGCCGGACGAAAAATACCGTCTGAGCGGATCTAGCCTCTATGTGCCGGTCCGGAAACGGGGAGGTCGGATTTCCGGTCGGGTGCAGGACGAGAATGGAATGCCGGTGTCTGGGGTGAAGATTGAAGTGGCGGGGCTTTCGGCCATCACCAATTCGGTGGGCCACTTTGAGTTTTCTATCCCGGGTGACCGTCTGCGAGAGGAACTCGATCTCGGTGTCATTGCTAATGGTTACTCACCCAGCCATCTTAAAGTCGTTCCAAATGGGAACGACGTGGTTATCCCGCTCAGGCAGGTGCGATAGTCCTATGCTCTACCGCTTCCTCGTTTTTGCTCTTCTGGTACTGGTAAAAATGCCGGTTAACGCAGCTGCATTGAAAGGGGTGATTCTGGAGAACGAATCGAATGGGCCGCCGATAGAGAATGTCAGCGTGAACGCCAGTGCTGGGACAAATCAGACTATCACGGATTTATCGGGGAAATTCACTCTGGAGTTCCCGCACAGGCGAATCGGCGACATGGTGACTCTCACGGTCAAGAAAGACGACTACTTGGTGGTCAACGAAGTCCAACTCGAGACCGTGCTTCCTGCGGACACCGACAACAAGCCGCTCACCATTATTCTTGCCAAAAAAGAAGACCGCGAGGAGATGGCAGGGCGCTATTACCTGCATAAGAGTTTTGCCGCGATCGACCAAAAGTATCAAAAACTCCAACAAGAACTCGAGGAAAGTAAGCAGCCAACCGCCGTCGATATAACCCGACTGCAACAGGAACGCGACCAAGCCAAGGCCACCGCCGAGGAGGCGTCGAAGGAACTGGCGAAGAACCAACCGGGTCAAGACACGGAGCTATTCAGAAAGGCTAAACGCCTGTTTTTGGATGGGAAAGTTGAGGAGGCCATTGAATTACTGGATGATGAACAGATCGCTCAAGAAAAAGAACAGGCGGTGAGAAAAGCTCTCGAAAATGCCGTTCAAGCTTTGCTTCTAAAGGCGCAACTGCTTACTACCCAATTCGCATTTGAGAGAGCGGAAAAAGCTTACAAAGAAGCAATCGCCGTGGCTCCGGACTGGCCCGAGGCGCGGAACGCCTTCGCATGGTTTCTTATTCAACAGGGCGTAACGGTCGAGCCGGCCAGGGGCAACTTGAAGCTGAAGGAAGCGGTCAAGATTTGCCAACAAACGCTCGAGGTGAATCAGCGGGAGAAATCGCCTGAGGATTGGGCCGCGACACAGAACAAGCTTGGCCTCGCGCTTGCAGCTCTTGCTATCCGCGCGGACTCAGAAGAAGGGAGAAAACTTTTGACAGACGCTCTCCAGGCCTATCGCTCCGCCCTCGAAGTTTATACTAAAGCCGCTCAGCCTCAACAGTGGGCGTCTACCCAGAACAATTTCGGTGGCGCACTACGTGAGCAGGGGATCCGGGTCGGCGGTATGGAAGGAATCGACCTATTGGCACAAGCTGTGATGGCCTATCATAACGCCCTGGAGATTAGTACACGTCAGGATCTCCCCCAGCAGTGGGGGGGTATTCAGAACAACCTCGGTAACGCCCTCCGAGAGCAGGGGATTCGCGTGGGTGGGGCGAAAGGGATCGAGTTGCTGGACCAGGCAGTAAAAGCCTACACTGGAGCGCTGGAGGTCGACACTCGCGACCATCTGCCCCAGCAATGGGCCAGCGTCGAGGTCAACCTCGGTAACGCCTTGCGCGATCAGGGTATCCGTACCCGCGGGAAGGAAGGGACTGCGCTGTTGTCCCAGGCAGCCGCGGCTTATCGCGGCGCCCTGGAGATCAACACTCGCCAACATCAGTCCCAGCATTGGGCCGGTATCCAGAACAACTTGGGAAATGTGCTTCGAGAGCAAGGGATTCGGATTCCGGGCGAGGAAGGGACCGCGCTGTTGCGCCTTGCGGTGGAAGCCTATAATAGCGCTCTCCAGATTTACACTCGCCAGGACCTGCCTCAGCAGTGGGCGTTGACCCAGAACAACCTTGCCGCCACATTAGACGACCAGGGCGTCCGGACCGGTGCGGAAGAAGGTCGCCAGCTTTTGACAGACTCGATTGCCGCTTATCGCAGGGCGCTCGAAGTTTATACCAAAGCCGATCAACCTCAGGCTTGGGCCCTGACCGAGAACAATCTGGGCAACGCACTTTCAGATCTCGGAACCCGCACCGGCAGAGAAGAAGGGCGTAAGCTCCTGGCAGAAGCCGTTGCCGCTTATCTCCTGGCCCTCGAGGTGAGGACCGAGGCCAACCTGCCTCAGGATTCGGCGATGACCCAGAACAATCTTGGGAACGCGTTGGACGAACAGGGAATCCGTACCGGGGGCGAGGAAGGAATTGAGTTGTTGGACCGGGCTGAGAAGGCTTATCGCAGCGCCCTGAAGGTTCGCACCCGTGAGCAGCTGCCCCAAAAATGGGCCATGACCCAAAACAATCTTGGCAATGCGCTCCGCGAGCGTGGGATTCGCATTGTCGGCAGTCAAGGAGCCGATCTTTTGGGGAAGGCGGAAGGGATTTGCCATAGTGTCCTGGAGATCTACGCCCCTGGGGAGCTACCCCAGCAGTGGGCCACGACCCAAAACAACCTTGGCAATGCGCTCCGCGATCGCGGGATCCGCACTGGAGGGAAGCAAGGAACCGAGCTGTTGCTACAGGCGGTGGCGGCTTATCGCAGCGCCGAGGAGATTTACACTTCCAAGGAGCTGCCCCAGGATTGGGCAATGACCCAGAGCGATCTGGGCAAAGCCCTGCGTTATGAGGGGATTCGCGTCGGCGGCAAAGAGGGGCTCGAACTCCTGGCCCAGGCGGTGGCCGCTTATCGCGGGGCTCTGGAAATCTGCACTCCCAAGGAGCTGCCTCAAGAGTGGGCCTTAATCCAGAACGATCTCGGTGCCGCCTTAGATGATCAGGGAATTCGCACTGGTGGAAAAGAGGGAACCGAGTTGTTAGCATTGGCAGCGACGGCCTATCAGAATGCTCAAGAGATCTATCCTCCTCAGGAGCTTCCCGAGGATTGGGCTTTGAGCCAGAACGACCAAGGCAAAGCGTTTCGTTATTTTGGGATTCGCGTCGGAGGAACGCAGGGGGCCGGCCTGTTAAGTCAGGCGGCGGCGGCCTATCGGAACGCCCTGGAGATCTACACTCGCCAAGAGCTGCCTGAGGATTGGGCGATGACCCAAAATGACCTTGGCAACTTGCTGCGCGATCAGGGAGCCCGAACTGACGGCAAAGAAGGAATCGAACTTTTGGAGCAGGCGGCGGTGGCCTATCGGAACGCCCTGGAGATTTACACTCCCCAAGAATGGCCTGCGAATTATGCGATGATTCAAAATCAGTTGGGAAACACTCTTTGCCAGCAGGGGATTCGCACCAGTGGCACGAAAGGAGCCGAGCTGCTGACAAAGGCAGTCACGGCCTACCGTAGTGCTCTGGAGATTTGCACTGGCCGGGATTTATCCGAACAATTGATGACGATTCAAAAGAATCTGCAGGACACCCTAGCTTACATCGCCCACAGATCCCTATAGATCGATCGCCGATACCGGCTTCGGGTTAGTTGTTCCACAGAAGCCACTATCCAGTTCAATTGCGGTCGACAGTTTCGTTGAAGCTGGTGATTTGCCAGCGTCCTCCATTAAGTTCGGCCGTGAAAATCTCCCGGCATCGTCCAACGGCCTGTTTTTTGCCCGTGTAGATGTAACTGAAAGTGTAAGTCATTTGCACTTCGGAAGGGGAGATCACCCGAGTATTTTCGACTTCACCAAGTTTATATTTTCGAACGGGATAAATATTGATCAACTTAGCGCGATCGTTGCGAATATAGCTTTGGGATGCAGGACCGCCGTCTTTATAACAATAATCGACGCTGGGAGCGAAATCGGAAGCCCATTCAGAAGGATCATTGCTTAGTTGATCACGCAGCATCTGTTTGAAAAATGCGTCGAAGCTGCTCGGAACGGAGGATTGCTCGCTGGCTGTTCGGCGGCTCGTACTATCATCCTGAATGCTTTGCGGTTGCGTTGCAGGATCCTGAGGGGCGGGCGAGGTGGCAGCTGTCGAAGCGCGTTTCATCGCTTCCAATTCTTGTCGCATTTCCGATAGCTGTTGGGCGACCTGTCCGTTCTGGTCGCTACTTGGTCCCGTAATTTGACTTTGCCCCGACGGACTAGTGTTTCCGCCGAAATAGAAGTCGTCCGTCAGATTTCCATACACGTAAGGGATCTGACTCCCGCCGGAGCTTGCCCGAACCGTCCGAGCCACGTCTTTCATCACGTCTTCGACCTTTTGGTTGGGGCGTAAGAGGGCAGTGGCCAGAGCTCCTGTGTAAGTCGAATTAGGCCGATCAGGATTGTCTTGAGCAACCGAGCCATCCTTAGTGGCAAAGCAGACCAGGGTCTCATCGTCGGAGGGTTTGACCTCGGCCAGTCCCTGGTGGAAGTCTCGGGTGAGAGAGATGAACTGAGGCGCGTTTCGGCAACAGTCTAAAATAATAAGCTTAGGTCTGGCTCTTGCGTCTCCGAGCGCATCGATGACGGTGGCTAGCGAGAGTGTCCCTTCGCCGACCTCGTATTCGAACTTCGCGTTAAAGTCAACGGGCACCAACAAGTTCTCGCCTTTAACCTGGATGCCATGACCGCTGTAATAGACCACGGCTATATCGTTCTCAATTAATTGGGCCCGAAAGTCGCGTAAAATGGCTCTCATCTGTTGGGCAGTGAGATCATAGCGCTTAGTGACTTCAAATCCGACAGATCGAAGCGTTTTCTCCATAAGATCCGCATCGTTGTGAGGATTCTTAAGGGGATTACACCAACGATATGCTGAATTCCCGATCACCAAGGCGCGGCGCGTAGCAAGAGCTTGGCATTGCCCCATCCATAGCACCGCCGTCGTGGCTAACAAGAAGGCCATCCATGGGAGCTTTCTTCTGGCCATAACCTTAATTCTTAGCAAATATGGAAAAGAAAGGTCAAGCTTCACTGGCCTACACTGTCTGCACCCGAATTTCCGGGAACGCGCCGTCCTCTTCGAGATGAATGACCGCCCGTACCCCCGGTCGTATTATTTGTCTGCGCGCCACCCTGAGCAAAGACGGTATTGGGATCGGTGATCTGCGAGGCGGCAGGCCTTCCGCTTTGACAAGAGGCAAGGGACACCATGAACGCGAGGAAGATGAGTTGGACCGCCATTCCGACACGCTGTCGCATCGAGAATATTCAGTCTACGAAAGAAGGATGTAAACCGCTCTTTGGTCTTTGACCAAGGAACGAAATATCAGGCGTCTCAAGCCCGCCGCCAAGCCTCTCATCTCGAGCGATCCGTTTCTGCCGAGCCTGACACAGGCTGCAAGCCTATGCTATGCTACGTTACGCCTACCACAGCGTGTCACAGATGAATTTGCATAAGCTTAGAAATCAGAACTTCAGGAGACTGGTACTCTTTTGCATCGCCAGTTTGGCGGTTGTTTTCGCCTTCAGCCACGGCTTGGCAGCCTCGATCACAATCACAGCGGGGGACGCCAACCGATCGATACATCTGCGAGTCGGTCAAGAGCTGATTCTGAAGCTCGAAAACAATCCATCGACTGGCTTCAGTTGGATCCTGGACGATGGGAAACATCCTGGCTTGATCAGTCTCGGGAAGCCCACTTTTACCGATCGCGCATCAATGCTCGGCGCAGGGGGGGTGCAGTCCTGGACCTTTCGAGCGGCCGAGCGCGGCTTGCAAATACTTAAACTCGAATATCGGCGCCCGTGGGAACACAAGCCACCCGCGAAAACGGTGGATTTTCTAGTGGTCATCGGGTGATTCAGTAGCGGTTTCTCAACTGGCGGAACTCCGGCGCATCGGGCTGGCGAAGGACGCGGTCGAAGGCTCAGGCTACCTTGGTGGCTAAAAAGGGAAACAGATTGAAACCGGAGGGCGTTGCAGACGTCTTTTTGGCGGTCATACGAAAGAAAGAATTCATACGAACGGAGACGAGCTCATATCCCGGCCAGCCAGCGATCCGCGGGAGGAAAAATATCAGCCCCCGGTCAGTGAAAATTGTGCTAAGGATAGCTTAACTAAGGAGAATTCATGACGTACGCCTACGATTTGGAAAACGGCCAGCGGCTCATCCTGCAAAACGACGGTAGCGACACACTTGTCGCATTGAGCAGTGGCGACGAAGGCCAGCAACAAAGTCAAAGCACGGCCTTTACTACCGGCAAATGGTCGAAGACACCGGAACTCTTTCGCTCCCGAGGGATTCTTGTCTTACGCCTCGAAAGTAAAAGTGGCGTGGAATATATCCGAATTCGCGGCAATCAGATTCAGTTGATGCAGAGCGAACCAGACTTGGCGAATGCAGAAAAGGCGAGACTAAGCAAGTCGGACGAGGACATCGCCATGAAACCGATGAAGCCGATGGAACCGATGAAGCCGATGGAACCGATGCAGCCAATGAAGCCGATGGGAGGCATGCGACCAATGGAATTACGGATGGGTGACATGCACATGAGCATGGGAGTACGCGAAAAAGAGGCTCAGCCGGCCAACCGGTTCTGCACCCAGTGCGGAAAACCGGTCCAGAATAACGATCGATTTTGCGCAAGTTGTGGTCATGCGCTTTCAGGGCAGAGGTGATTCGGCCATCCGGCAGCATCAGGGTGTTGGTTTTTGTCGATGAATCCAACGTCGTCAGCTCAGTGAGGGCGATCGGTCGGAAACTCGACTGGCTAAAACTGCGCGACCATCTAACCAGTGCTCATCGGGGGCGGGAGTTAATCGAAATGGTCATCTACGCTGGGTTACCCCCGGCCATTCCGGAATGGCAAACCGAACGCGAGAAGAAGAACAAATTTCTGCATTGGCTTCGCTCCAACGGATTTCTGGTCGTGACTAAGGAGGGCTCGCCGGGCGACGGCAAGCATTACAAAGCAAACGTCGACGTGTTGATGGCGATCGATGCGGTCGAGCTTTCGGTGGAGATGCGGCCTGAAGTGGTCGTTCTGGTGACTGGCGATGCTGATTTCGCGCATCTGGCCTTACAGTTGCGCCGGCGTGGAATTCGTGTCGAAGTGGCAGCAACCGCACAAACGCTGGGAACTGGCTTGAAGGGAGCGGCGAATGAGGTAATCGATCTGGTTGCCCTGTTTGAGACTTTTGAGCCGATGAAGCCAGGCGAGTGAATTGTCGATCTCGAAGTTGCGCCTGAATCAGTTCGCACGAGCGAGAGATTACCAGCCATTCCCCGGGGCTTAAGATCTGGGCACGGCCCGACCACGCGATCTCCCGCTGGCGAAACCGTTGCCCGATACGTCCGCCAGAATACCGGGAGCCGAATGAATTATAGCTATTAAAGAATCCGTCACCAGGCGCCACGGATTTTCAAGATCAGCCGGGCGTCGCGGAGATGGAGGGAGTGAAATTGTATAATTGTATGAATGAAATACTTAAACCAGTCGTTGAATCTTCAAAGACCATGACCGCGTTGGGCACGCAGGCTAAAGACAAGTTAATGGCGCAGGTCAGACAAGAGCCGGCTAAAACTTTTTCTATTATTCTGGTCGGATCGATTCTGATCAGTGTCCTGCTTGGTTACCGCATTTCCAGAATGGAGGAAGAGTCGAAACGGCAACGTTTAATGGAAGACTGGATGCGAGAGGTCACAAAATGGATCGGGCAGCATGGTCAGAAAATCGCCGGACCGATCAAGGGGGGCCTTGAGGCGACTAAATCCGCAGTCGAAGAAGCTTCGAATTCCGGCATTCGTCTGGGGCAAAATTGGCAACCGTTCTTCGAGAAACAAAAGCGTTCATTTTTAAAACTTTTCTAAGCATATGGAGATAATGCAAACAAGCGGATCATTGAAGGCAGAAGAAGTCCCGGGACGAGGCGACCGGCCGCTCCAGAAGCAGTTTGAAGAGGGTTTAGTCGAGCTAAAGTCGGGGGTGGCGGAACGACCCTTTCTTTATCTAATAGTAGCTTTTTTGGCGGGGTTCGTTTGCAACACCTTTCCAGTGAGATTTCTCATTGTGGCGATGCTGCGCGTAGCTTCCTGGTTAATGGGACCGGCCATTCTCCTGATGGGCGTCATTAAATTGACGGATCTATTCTCTAGTTCCCGCCTAAGCGGCCTTGGCAGCAACGGATCGACGTAGAGGGGCGTGGGTTCCAGTAGCAGAGGCGACCGGCATCGAGATTAGGGGCGAATGGGGTGAATGAGTCATCGGCAAATATTGGTTCTGATCTGGATACTGAGCACTCTGTCTTTCGCTGGCTGCAATAACAGTGTAAGCCCGATCTCCAAAATCAATCGAGCCAACTACGACCAAGTCCACGAAAAAGCATCGAAAGAAGAGGTTCAGGCAATTCTCGGTCCTCCGACTTCGACCAGCACGGAAGACAAAATCATCTATAAACGCACGACCTGGCGTTATACGGAAGGCGACAAGTATATCAACATCACGTTCAAGAACGACGAACTTGATAGCAAGGACACAAACCTCGGCACGAAATAAATCAGTCCAGTGGCAATCTTGGTTTCTACAACATCGGAATAGCTTTGCGGACAGATGTCAGGGCCTGGGTATGGCCGATCACGGTGACTGGGGTATGAATCCGAACCCGTTCGAAAAAGCGTTGCGCGAGGTCAGCGGGCATGCGAACACAGCCATGGGATGCCGGGTAACCTGGGAGGTAACCGGCATGCATACCAACGGCTTCGCTAAACTCCATGTAAAATGGCATCGGGGCAGGTCGATAATGAGCGCCGGACGGCACGCGGCTTCCAGGAGTCGCGCTCGAGCTTTCGACTGCACCAGATTGATCGATGATCGATCCGAAACTGTGCGAGTGGTGGTCGATATCTTTGCTGATGATCGAAAAATTACCGGTCGGTGTTGACCAACCGGGTTTACCGGAGGCGATTGGCGAGATCAAGTTGACTTTTCCGTCCTCTATCAGATAAGCCCTTTGTTCAGAGAGATTAATGATTACCCTGGTTCCTGGATGCATTGTCGAGGCGCTCATGAAACCGATAGTGGCCGCCGGAGGTGGTAGAGCGACGACGCGTCCATGGTTAGCGCAGCCTGTGGCTAAAAAGCCGCCAAGGATACTTAGAAGAATCATTTTAAGCATAGTTCTCCTTTTTCTATCTCAGCGCCATCTAACGACAGCAGTTTCTGGATCGAATCGGGAAGCTTGCTGCAATTAGGCGGCCCAAGACAGCCGGTTGACTAGTAATACAAAGATAGTCCCTTTTGGCCGCCTCCTCCTATACTCTTGAGAACGAGTTACCATTGCCTTTGCGTATGTCGACTCGACAGAGGCAAAGAAGCAAAGCGTCCAGGCCGTGTGTTGGTTTGGGCAGGGCGAAACCCTGGAGATGGCGCGGGAGTTTCCTCCTGAATGAAAATTCAACGCTTGGTGACCAGGCGATTGATGATACGTCGGGCGGCCTCAAAGCCTTCGCGGACGAATATCTCGTAAAGCGTGATTTGGCCAAGTTGCGACCAAACGTAATTTTTGAGCTGATTGAATGGGCGCGTCTGAAGATCATTTTCGGTCAAAGCAAAATCATCGCGCGCCACCTGCTGCAATAAAGGGTAGGTATAAAGCTGGGATGCACCCATGGCGTAGGGCCAATTCATATCGGCCAGATGGGTGATCCACTGTTCAGCAGGCTGGGGGGCGAGGACCACTTTGCCCCCTCGTTTTTCCAGCAAGCCGTACACCACTGGATCCACTTGCGCCAAGACAGCTGCGGCTTTAATAAAATGAGCCACCCGTTCCAGACCAACCCAATCGCAGACCACGCGCTTACCGTCCATGCTGGCGTTCAGAGCCGAGAGTTGATGGGCCGCGGCCATGGCCATGACCAACCGGGAATCGAATCGCCGATGTAAAAGTTCGGCCGTGACGTAAATGCAATGGGCGTGCCAAGTATCATCATAGACCGTGCGGGGCTCCTCCGACCAGGAACCATCCGGCTGCCACTGATATAACCAGACTTTCGGATATTCGTGAATGCAGAGCGCTGCGGAGGGAAGATCTCTATTGATGGGCAACCCATACATCTGCCGGTAATTCGCGGTGTAGGCTTCGGCCATTCGCACATTGTAAGCGACGGTCACGGCGAGGCCGCCAGGATGAGCATTGTAAAAGTCGTTGTGGCTCGACGGCGCTGTCAGATAAGTCTGGGGTGAACGGGGATTGGCGGGGAAGACATCGTCGGCATTATCCCGGGAATTAAAAAAACCGAGCCCCACCATTTCGGCAAAAACTTCCTGCCGATCCTCAGGGGTCGGATAAAGATCCAGGAAGGTTATTTTGGGTGAAGCGATACATTCGGTCATCAGCCGGCGATAAGCCTGGTCTTCCAAACTGGCCGCTACCTGTAAAAGTTCATGGTAAGCGCTGGTGACCAGGCGCGAGGCCCGCGCCATCTCCTCAGCAGTCAAGGAAATGACTTCGTCCAAGCCACGCGTCGGAGACAAATCGAGTTCTTGCGAGAACGCGCTGTAGCTGAATTTTCCAGGGAAGGAATCACGATTCTGAGACACCGGGTTCATAAGGGATATTTTGTCGAGAACGATTGGTTTGAATGGGATAGGCTACTGTCTTAATAGACGTACTCCTGATGTCAAGCTGCGCGGACGGATATTGGACAGGGATGACGAATAGAGAGTGGTGAAATGAAGCTGAATTTTTCGGCATCTGATGAAAATGCTTGCCAAGGCCTGGTAACCCTATTAAAGAAGTAGCCTTTCAACCTTCCCTTTTACTCCTATGCAGAAAGATGCAGAACCCTCCCAAGCGACTAGAATGGATCGTCGTTCTTTTTTGAAGTCGGCAGCGGCTGGAACCGCCGCGCTTGCCACTGGAGTCTCTTTGCTCAGCTGGGGGCGGCCACTTCAAGCGGCGGGCCTGCTGACAGACGTTCAGGCGGACGCCGCGAAAGCGGCAAAAGAATTAGCAAACGGCCGAGTGGTAACCCTGCGCATTCTCCAACCGTCCGGATCCCTGGGCAACATCAAGCCGGTGGCCCAGAGATGGACAGCGGAAACTGGAATTAACGTGGAGTACATCGAAGTTCCCCTCGGTGAGATCAACCAGAAAATCCTTCTTGAAGCAGTGTCAAAGGCCGGTTCCTTCGATATCGCGCTACCGGCAAGTTTTGGCATACCGGATCTGGCCGAGTCTGGGATCCTGGTCGACCTGGATCAGTTCGCGGCGAAACACGAACCAGAAGGGTATCAAGACAGCATTATTTATAAAACGGCCAACTACTACAAAGGTAATTTCTACGGCTATGAGACAGATGGCGATGCTTACGTCATGTTTTATCGCCAAGATTGGATTAATGATCCTGAAGAACGGAAGCGTTATGCCGACAAATACGGAAAAGAGCTGAAAGTCCCGGATACTTGGGAAGAACTTGATCAACAGCTGGCTTTTTTTCATCGTCCGGAAAACGGACGATACGGGGGGGCACTTTTTCGCAGCCAATATTTCATTGCGTGGGAATGGTGGGTCCGATTCCATGCCAAGGGGTTCTTTCCATTCACCGATGACCTCGCTCCGCAAATCAACAATGAGGCTGGGGTCAAAGCACTCGAAGAATTGGCGGCTGCCTCAAAATATCTTTACCCTGGGGCGCGCAGCAATGGGCTCTTCGAGAACTTCGAGGGTTACGGCAAGGGCGACAGCTACGCAAACATCGGGTGGGGCGGCACGCAAAAATATCTCAACGGGGACAAGTCGGGCGTCAAAGGGAAGCTGACCTACGGTCCTACGCCGGGCGGGATCGTGAAAGGGGCCCTGGTTCGAACGCCTTATTTTAATTGGGGTTGGAACTATGTCGTTTCGAGTCTATCGAAAGAACAGGAGATCGCCTACCTGTTCACGCTATACGCGGTGAGCCCCACCTTATCGACAATCGCGGTAAGGGATCCCGGTGGTTATTTCGATCCGTTCCGAGATGAACATTATAAAGATCCGGACATCATTAAGCTCTATTCAAAAGAATTTCTCGACGTCCACGAAGCGAGTATGCGCGGCAGCATCCCTGACCTCTACCTGAAAGGACAGGGCGAATATTTTGATGTCCTGCGGGTGAACGTGCAGGCCGCAGACATTGGCCAGAAGACTGCGAAACAGGCATTGGATGATACCGCACGGGATTGGGACCGGATCAGCCGGCGCATCGGGCGCAAGGGCCAGACTGTGCAGTGGCGATTTCTGAAAGGTCTTTACCCGCAAGCGGCCCGCGCGAATCTCGCCTGATTCTTTCTCTCGATACCCTTCCTTGCCTAATGCGACGACAAAGCTTGCTTCAGCTGGAGAAGCCTCGTCGCCGGACATCGGAGAAACCGCGTCTACCGTTGAGGATCGCCCTAGTGCTGCCGGCGCAGGTCATCATGTTGTTGGTAGTGGCGGTGCCGACTCTTATTGTGCTATGGCTGAGTCTGACCGATTGGCAACCGACTGATAACATTCCCTGGTACAAAGCGGAATTTGCCTGGTTCTGGAATTTTTACGATCTGCTGTTCGATGAACGTTTCGTCAGCGCGGTGTTGCGAACGCTTTTGGTCGTGGGTGTCTCTGTTTCGGTTGAACTCTGTCTGGCGGTGGTCCTGGCGTTGCTGTTTCTCGACGAGTGGCCTTGGCGAAAGATCGCGGTCAGCGTCATCATTTTGCCGATGATGGTTGTCCCGGTCGACGCCGCAAATTCTTTTTTCATGCTCTTCGCCGATCACGGACCAGTCAACGAGTTGCTCAGTCTGGTGCTGCGTCGCCCGGTTGAATATGCGTGGCTGGCGGATCCTCACTGGGCTTTGCTGCCGATCATCCTGGCGGAGGTCTGGCAATGGACTCCGTTGATGTTCCTGTTGGTTCTGACGGGGTTTCTAAACGTTCCGCGCAATCAATGGCGCGCTGCTCTGGCACTCGGAGCGACGCCCGCGCGGGCTTTTTTCCGGATTGTCCTTCCACTTAGTTTGCCGGTGCTCCTGGTGGCCGTGCTGATCCGTGCCATTGAGACGTTCAAGATCTTCGACGTCATTTACATTCTGACGCGGGGCGGTCCTGGAGCGACGACCGAGTCGATTTCGATGTTTATGTACAATGGAGCATTTGTCTATTTTCGAATGGGTTACATCGCCGCGGCGGCACTCCTGGTGCTCTTTGTGGTGATCTCGGTTTGCCTGGCGATTTACCGACCGCTGCACAGAGGCTATGAGTAGTTCCCCGGGGAGGCGCGCAACAAGGCTGCTGATATTCTTGCGCCGGAGCGCCGTTCTGGCGGCGATGGTGATGGCCTTTTTCCCGGTTTTCTGGCTCCTCTCTACATCCTTCAAACCGTATGAAGAATGGGCGAGTTCGCCTCCGCATTGGCTGCCGGCGAAGCCGACTCTGCAGAATTACCGAATAGTCTTCGCCCCTGAGGCGGCACGCCGGTTTGCCGCGAAGCAATCGGGTTCGCTCGACTATAAAGTATCCGGAAGCGCCTGGGCAGCCTTTGGTACGTCAGCTTTGGTCTCGACCGTGGCCACATTTCTTTCCGTGCTCGCCGGAACATTAGCCGCGTACTCGATCTGCCGGTTCCGCACTGGGGGCCGCACATTCGCTTTTCAGTTTTTGTGTGCTCGCATGTTTCCGCCGATCGCTGTGGTGGTCCCGATGGTGGTGCTCTTTTCGATGCTGCGGCTTACCGACACCCATTTAGGCCTGATTTTGGCTTACACGGCGTTTACGCTTCCTTTTAGCATTTGGATGATCCGAAGCTTCATCGAAGAGATTCCGGTGGACCTGGAAGGAGTCGCTCGAGTCCACGGAATGAGCCAATTTGAAGCGTTCATCAAAGTAACGCTCCCGCTCATTCGCGGCGGACTGCTGGCGACAGCCCTCTTTGTTTTCATCCTCAACTGGTCGGAGTTCCTGTTTGCGCTCACTCTAACATCCGGTCACGTTGTCACCGTGACTCTCCAAGTGGCGAACTACGTATCTGCCAGTTCGGGCAAGCTTTACGGCGTCCAGGCGGCTATGGGCACTATTTCCACGATTCCCGTCATCGTTCTTGGTTTTCTTATTCAAGGTCATCTGGTTCGAGGTCTGACTTTCGGCGCGGTCAGAGGATAGGCGATGACCGGCAAACTCGCGCTGCAGAATATCGGAAAGGTCTATGATACCCGTTGGGTGGTAAAAGATTTTTCCCTGACTATCTCAGACGGCGAGTTCGTAGCGCTGCTGGGTCCGTCAGGTTGTGGCAAGTCGACGATTCTAGCGATGATTGCGGGCTTCGTGCACCCCGACACAGGAACTGTTGCGATCGATGGGAAAAAGGTTGATGATCTGCCACCGCAGCGGCGCAACGTAGGCCTGGTGATGCAGGATTACGCTGTCTTTACCAGAATGACGGTCCGGCAGAATCTGGAATTCGGGTTGAAGATGCGATCCGTCGCCCGCAGAGAGAGGCGTGAAATCATCGCAGAGTTCGCAGAACGTTTGTCCCTCGACAGATTGCTGGATCGCCGGGGAGAGGCTCTCAATTTGAGTGAGATGCAGCGTGTCGCCTTGGCGCGAGCCTTGGTGACCAAGCCTTCGCTTCTGTTGCTCGACGAACCGATGTCTAATCTGGACGCTTCTGTCCGCAGTCGCTTGAGGAGCGAACTCAAGCTTATCCAGCGGGATTTTGAGCAAACCGTTCTTTACGTTACGCATGACCAGATTGAGGCCATGAGCATGGCCGATCGTATCGTCGTGATGCGGGACGGGGCGGTCGAACAGATCGGCACACCGACGGAGGTCTACCGCATGCCTGACAACCGTTATGTGGCGCAATTTCTTGGAGAGCCAACGATTAACTTGCTCAACTGCACGACCGAGCAACGACTCAGCCAACTGGTTCTCTGTAGCCTCCCCAATGGCCCTTTGCCGTTGAGATCTGGAATCGTCTTCGAAGGCGCGGCAATTCTGGCGATTCGCCCCCATCATGTGCGCATTGATCATCATGGCAGACCGGATAGCGGCATTGCGAAAGTGGCCGATGTCGAAAACCTTGGTGCCGAACATGTGTTGCACCTGGAGTATGGCGGCCAACACCTTACCGCGATGGCGGTTCCGGGATTCGCGTCGGTTGGGGACAATGTCCATGTCACTTTCGATCTCGGCCATGCCTGCCTGATCGATCCGGCCAATGGGTTGGTAATCGCTTCAGCGTTGAAGGAGTCGACTCCATGACAGCACTTTCGCTGACAGGATTGTCAAAAAAATTTGGTGTTGTTCAGGCTCTGAGCGCAATTGAGCTTTCAATTTCCAAAGGCGAATTTCTTTGTCTGGTCGGACCGACCAACGCTGGCAAAAGCACGCTTTTGAAGACGATCGCGGGACTGCACCATCCGGACGAAGGACGCGTCCTGATTAACGGTCAAGATGTGACCGAGCTTGAACCTGGGCAACGCGACGTCAGCCTGTTGTTCCAAACCGTGGCATTATTTCCGAACAGAAGCGGATTTGAGAACATTGCTTTTCCGTTGCGGCAGGCCGGGATACGAGAGGAACGAGTCGCAGAACGGGTTCGCGAAGTCGGGGAACTCCTCCGAATCAATCATCTGCTGGACCGTTTTCCTCGGACCTATTCCGGAGGGGAACGTCAGCGAGTAGCGATTGGGCGAGCGATCGCGCATCCGAGCGAGTTATTATTGCTCGATGAACCGCTGTCGAATCTGGACGCCCGGATGCGTTTGGAGCTCCGGATCGAATTTCGCCGTCTCCATAAGGTGCTGGGCCAGACGCTGATCTACGTCACCCATGACCAGGTCGAAGCGCTGAGCCTGGCAGATCGCGTTGCGGTCCTGCATGAAGGGCGTCTGCAGCAGGTTGACAGCCCTCAGCGTCTTCACGACAGGCCGGTCAATCGATTCGTGGCGGAATTCATCGGTTCACCCCCAATGAACCTGATCTCGGCACGACTGCGGGTCGAAGAGGGAGAAATGAAATTGGTCGGGGCAGGTTTCGCCGTAGATGCTCCCGCTGGCATCCGGCCAGGGACTGGCGAGAGAGAGTTGTGGATCGGTGTACGCCCGGAAGCGGTACGCCTGGACGTCCAGCCGACCAGAGAAACGCCTTTCGCGGTACGCATCCGTTGGATTGAACACCACGGAAGCCGATCGATTGTTCACGCCGATTTGAGGGGAATGATCATCAAGGCGACGATCGCTCCGGACCGGATGATGGCGGTCGATAGCATGGCCTGGCTCGGTTTTACGCCCAAGCTCGAAGCGATTTTGTACCCCGGCGGGGATTGAGGCATCAGGCTGGTGTTTGGGGCTGTTTAGGGTTGCTGGAGTGTAACGGGGAGAGCGATCCCGGCCAGTTAAAAACTTCTCTTGACGGCTAGGGTGAACTCCAATTATGAACGTTCACATTAACGTTCATCCCCCCAGTGCGTTCGCTTCGTAAAGTCACCATTACCGATGTTGCTCGGGCCGCCAAAGTCTCGATCCAAACCGTCTCGGCGATCGTCAATCGCAAACCGGGCATTTCCGAACCGACGCGAGACCGCGTTTTGCGGGTGATCGAGCAGCTGCGATATCGCCCGAACGGGATCGCCAGCAGTCTGCGCGCTCAAAGAAGTCATACCGTCGGGGTGGTCATTCCAACGATTACAAACCCTTTCTTTCCCGAATTTGTACGCGGCGCAGAGGATGCTGCGAGCGAAAAAGGATATTCCATTTTTCTTTGCAATGCGGATGAGGATAGCGAAAAAGAAATTCAATACCTTTGGCTGCTGCAGCGACATCGAGTTGCCGGGATACTGGTTTCGTCGGTCTCCGGGCCCGCGGCGACCGAGGCGGTCTTAAAGGAACTGGCGTTAAATCACATGCCAATCGCCTGCCTCGGCGCTCGCAGAGCAGGGCAGGGGATCGTGACGCTTCGGGTCCTGGAATCTGAAATTACAAGAGTGGCGACCAAACACTTGCTTGAATTGGGGCATCGACGAATTGGTTTTATTACTCCGCTGCCCTCCAAGTGCATTTCCCGCTTGCGCGTTGAAGGATTCAAAAAAGCATTCGTCGACGCGAATCTCCCAATTCGCGCGGAGTATCTTGTGGATGGCGGGTTTGACCTGGAGCATGGGATTTGTGGCACTGAGCAACTGCTTTCTCTCCGCCAACCTCCGACAGCCATCCTTGCCGCCAACGATCTGGTCGCCTTCGGCGCGATTGCCACGCTGAAAAAGCACGGGCACCGGGTTCCCAAAGATATCTCGGTGGTTGGGATCGACGACATCCAGATGGCCGCCCTGCTTGATCCGCCGCTGACGACCGTCACCCAGCCTATCTATGAAATGGGCCGACAAGGAATGGAAAATATTCTCCTCCGAATTCAGAATCCAGAGTTGGACACTTCTGAAATTTTGTTTGAAACCCACCTAACCATCCGCCAATCCACCGCACCGCGATCGAACAAGAAAAAGTCGGTCGTCCGCACCCCCAAAAAATGGAAACACAAAAATATGCACGCGAACTAACGCGCCGGCAATTTCTGCATCAATCAGGCAAGGTAGCATTTGTCGCCAGCCTGGCAGGTATTGTCTCCCCGGTCGTTCGTCCCACTCGAGCTGCGAGCGCGCAAAATAGTTCGCTTGTGGTGATCAGCCAGACAGGCGCCGCTCCAGACAAGGCCCTGCCAAAGGCTTTAAAGGAGTTTGAAGCCGCGAATCCTGGCCTGACCACTAAGCTGGTTCTTTACCCGGAAGAAAAGTTCGTCGCACTGTACACGGCGGCTCAAACAGCGGGGGAACCGGTCGATCTTTTGAACCTTAATGGACAAGATCTGCGACGGTACGCGACGTCTAACGCACTCCTTTCCTTCGAATCGGTCCCCTATAAAAAACGGTTTATCCCGGAATCGCTCGCTCCTTACACTGTGAACGGACAACTGTGGGGATTACCAGCCGGTGCCGCCGGCGGTTTCGTAGTCTTCACCAACCGTGCCCTCCTTGATAAGGTAGGTCAAAAGGTTCCCTCCACTTATGAGGAACTGAAGGAAGTCGGAGAGGCGCTTCGTTCGAAAGGGTTCAGTGCCTTTACGCATCCTGGGAAAGTGATCTACATGTGGCCCGTCTGGTTCTTTACTACGTTTGCCCAAACGACGGGTAATCGCTCCATCGAGAGAACGGTGGAGATTCTTTCGGGCAAAGGAAAATTCACGGATCCCGATGTCGTTGAAGCACTCGACCTCGTCTTTCGATTTTCTCGTGACAAATTATTCAGTCCGGGAGTGTTCGGATTGGACTTCGCGAACGCACAAAGCGAATTCCAAACCGGGAAAGCCTGTTTCTACTTGTTCCATGACTCTATCGCGAAAGGCTTGCACGATGCGGAAGGCGAACAACTAAAGCTCGATTTCATGTTAATGCCGAATCTGGTCAAGAAATCGGTAATCTCCCAGTTTCCGGGAGGTCCCGGACTAGTGATGGCCATTCCCGCACGGATTGATGCGAATCGCAAAGAGGCAGCGCTCCGCCTAATCGATTTCTTGAGTTCGGATGACATCAATCGGGAGTCAATGCAGATCAATGGAGGCGCCGTTCCCGTGAATGCGAACGTGCAACCCTCTGATCTTCCATTCTACCAGAAAGAAAAGACGGAAATTTCGAAGATGGTCACCTACCTGGATTGGTTCTATCCGCCGGAAATTACGACCGCCCTGCAAGAAGGCTTGCAGTCGGGTTTAGCCGGTCGGATAACCGCGGAAGGGCTCTCCAAAAATCTGCAAGCGCTGTTGGAGCGGCTGGCGAGCGGCGGCTACCATTTTGCCGGATAAGGCCGGCGTTTCAGGTAGCTGCGCCGATGCCAGTCCCTTCGTCCAGATGCCCGGCCGGGAACGCGTTTTCGGCCAAGCCAGGTTGGTCGGCGACGCATTCCGGCCGGGCAATGCGGCGCTTTGAATTTCTTCTGTGGCTGGCGCCGGCACTGCTTCTGGTCGGCGCGCTCACTTATTTGCCGATCCTGACGGAACTTGGCCTAAGTTTGTTTGCCGCGGATGGATTTTCGCCGCCTCGTTTCGTAGGATTGGCGAACTACGTTCAAGCAGCCGGGCAACCTGACTTCTGGGCGGCTCTCTTGAACAACGTTTGGTATGCCATCGGCACAGTGTCGGGCAAACTGATTCTTGCCTTGATCGCCGCCCTGTTGCTGAACGGGCCTTTCCGTGGCAGGGCAATATTCCGAGCGGTGTTTTTCCTCCCGGTCATCCTTTCTTTTGTCGCGATCGGACTCCTTTGGACCCTTATTTTTAATTACAATTATGGCCTGATTAACTTTTTGCTGCAGGCGGTCGGTTTGGCGAATCTAAAGCGAGATTGGCTAGGTGCTCCAGAAACTGCATTTCCAGCGGTAATCTTTGTTGATCTATGGAAGTGGACCGGCTTTCACGTTGTCATCTACCTGGCCGGGCTTCAATCGATCCCTGGCGATCTGTATGAAGCTGCGGCACTGGATGGAGCGTCCCGCTGGCAAATGTTGTTGCGCATCACGCTTCCTCTGCTGAAACCGTTTACCGCAGTGAACGTGGTCATTGCGAGCCTGGGTGCGTTCAGCGTTTTCGATTTGATCTACGTAATGACTCAAGGAGGGCCTTTCAAATCAACCAATGTCGCGATGATAGAAGTCTATTTGCAAGCCTTTCAATTTAACCAGTTTGGATATGCTGCGGCTCTCTCGGTCTTAGTTCTCCTGTTAATTTCCGGATTATCGCTTGGCCTATTGCGTATCTTTCGCTCCGGGCCTGAAACGTAGGTCCTATGCCACGCGCGAATCAAAAGGCAGGGAAGGCGATTCGATATGGGCTCCTGGCCTGCTTTGCCATCGTTATTCTCTACCCGTTTGCCTTGATGATCTTCGGATCCTTAAAAACCGAAACCGCATTCCTGGCCAACCCTGTCTCGCCCCCAGCGACGATGGATCTCGGAAACTACCAATTTGCCTGGAACGAGGCACATATTCCAAAATTTGCTCTCAACAGTCTAATTGTGGCCGCCGGCACCGTCTTGCTGACGCTTGTCAGTGGGTCGCTGGCCGCGTTCGCCTTAAGCTTGATGCGATTCCATGGTCGCTCTTGGCTGTATCTGGCGTTTGTTTTGCTCCTCACCATCCCGGTTCAGATCTACATCATCCCCCTTTATGTAATTATAGTGCGGGCTCATCTTTCTGACTCCCTGGCGGGCCTCATTCTCCCTTATACAGCCGGGAGCTTACCGCTGGCTATTTTTCTGCTGAAAACCTACTTCGATCAATTGCCGTCGGAGTTAGTTGACGCCGCACGGCTCGATGGATGCAGCAATCGAATGATCTTGCTGAAGGTGGTGTTACCGCTTTCGCGCCCGGTACTTTCCACCGTTACCATCTTCACTTTTGTGCAATCATGGAATGAGTTCTTTCTGGCTCTGGTCTTCATTCACAATCCGGACCTGCAAACCTTGCCGCTTGGTCTGCAGGCGTTTTTCGTCAACCAATACGAGACTCAATTTCCGCAGTTGTTCGCCACTCTCGCGCTCTCCATTGCGCCGGTCGTCCTTGTTTACCTCTTTTTGCAGAAACAATTCATTGCAGGCCTTACGGCCGGGGCAGTGAAAGCATAACGTGCGGTTTGGCATCCAGATGAATCAAATTTTTATGAAAAGCTCCTGGCATGAAACGATCAGATCTCTCGGCTCACCTTCCACAGAAGACTGGTGGAATCCTGAAGCGGGTCATGAACAACTGGTTCTTGAAGACGCGATCATCCGTGCAGTCTTTGATACAAAAACCGGGGCATTGATCGATTTCCAGTACAAACCAACTGGTTGGAAGGTTCAAAAACGAGCTGAGCTTGGGCAATCGTTCCGGGCTTATGCCGCCTGGAAAGATCGTCTGTTTAACCCGGTCAGCGGGTTGAGTTGCCGGCTCTGTCGGGCAACGATCGACGCGTCATCGCGGCAGATCAATCTGGAATGGGATCAACTACGCACCTCCAGAGGCCTCGAACTGGCTGTCAGCCTCTACACCAAAGTCCGCCTTGAAGATGGGCGACTAACCTTTTCCGGCAGTTTGAGGAACGCTAGTGAAGCGACAATTACGACGTTGAGCTGGCCGGTTCTCGGCGACCTGGTGCCGCCTGACAGCGCGGACGTTCTTAACCGTGAAAACCTTGACTACGGGACGATGAAGCGAACTCCGCTTTGGCCACGAACGGGAAACGAGCGCGGTTATTACGGTACCAATTATCCGATGCAGATTGAGGGTAAGGGATCGATGCTTCCCGGGATTCCCGGGGCCTATCATTTTCCCGAACGCTTCGTTCTTTTGAGCGCTCGCAGGCAAGGACTCTACGTTGGTGTTCATGACACCAGTGCGCGGCAAATGGTTTGTTTTCAGTCCGAGCTACGACCCGGGTATCTCGATTCTTTTCATGCCCTTAGTCCTGACTTATCCAATCTCGGAGAAACTCCGGTTCACCTGACTTTTGAGTCGGTCCACTATCCGATGGCTGCGCCGGGCGAAATGATCGAACTGTCGGATATAGTCGTGGAACCGTATATCGGTGACTGGCATGGCGGCGTCGACATTTATCGGCGCTGGAGAACAAGCTGGTATCGTCAGGCCGCCAGCCCGGCCTGGGTGCATGAGGTCCATTCCTGGCAACAGATTCAAATCGGCTCGACTGAGGACGACCTTCGGACCTTATTTAATGATCTGCCGGAAAGAGCTCGTCAATTAGCCGACCACGGAGTCACGGCACTCCAGTTAGTCGGATGGAATCAAGGCGGGCAAGATCGTGGAAACCCATCGCATGATCCGGACGCCAGACTCGGCACCTCGGAGGATCTAAAACTGGCTATCTCCAAGATCGAGGCGCTTGGAGTTCGCGTAATACTGTTTAACAAATTTGTCTGGGCGGACGTGACACGCCCCGACTATTCGTCGTTTCTCGATAGCGCTGCCGTCGATCCGTATGGCATGCCTTATTATCATCCGGGGTACGAGTATCAAACACCAGTCCAGTGGATGAGCATCAACAACAGACGATTCATGGTTGCTTGTCTGCACGATCCGACCTGGATCAGCCTTTGTCAGCGGGAGTTCGAGAAGAGCCTCGAATTGGGAGCCAGCGGCATCCTGTATGATGAGGCTTTTCATCATTATGCAGCGACCCATTGTTTTTCCGAAAAGCACCACCACAGGATACCGGCCACCTTAGCTTCCGGCGACCTGACTCTCGGGCAGACTTTCCAGGAACTGTTGCGGCAGCGCGATCGCGCAAATTTTCTTCTTTCTGCCGAAGCACCATTCGATTTGCAGCATCAGCACTACGCGCTCTCCTACTTTCGGATTTTCGAAGGGCATATTCCGGCCGAACGATTTGCTGACCCCTTTTATCCGATCATGGTTGCCGTCACCGGATTTGACGATCGAGAAATGATAAATCGGGCGCTTCTCTATCGCTATATCATCAGCTATGAGCCGTATAACTTTAAAGGGGATCTTGATGATTTTCCGCTGACGATTGAGTATGGAAAAAAGGTCGATGCTTTGCGAGCGCTTTATTCCGACTACCTTTGGAACGGGATATTCCGGGATTCGATCGGCGCGAAAATCGTGTTCGCTCCCGGTGCTCCAATTGACTACAGCGTTTTTCTCCATGCCGAGCCGGAGCAATGTGCGGTGGTGCTCATTAACGATGACCGAAGCGCGGCGCACGAAGTCACTCTCGAAGGGGATCAACCCCATTCGCTGAGTTGTGCCAGTCCGGAATCCCCCGAACTCCAACCCTGCGGCCCCAGGGTGACTGTCCCAGCCCGCTCAGCCTTGGTGGTGTTTGTTGGAGGGTGACCGGCTAGCTATCCACATCTAGTCGGAGGGATACTGCGATACGGCACGATAAACGGCCCGCTCGATTATAGCGCCGCCTTCAGGGCGCAACCTGGGGCTGGGGAAGTACCCAGGGTGAACTCAGGTTCACCCTGGGCTAAGCTATCATGCCGCTTCGGCTTCGGGGCGCAGAGACAGCGTCATAGTCGCTGAGGTTAGTATCGTGCAAACATATCTGTGTTCTCACGGCGGCGGACTGGAAGCGCGGGACAATTGACCTCGCCAGGGCTTCATGTCTTTCGGCCCGAAGGGCCAGGGCGATGTTCACTTCTTTATCTGGGCGGCGCGGTAGCCGAGGTAACCGTCGCGGATGGCGATGTATGGATCGACGGCTTCGGATTTGATTTGATCGTAGGTGTCAATGGCTTTGGGAAGGTTGTTGACATAGCGGACGCTCGAGAGCGAGAGGCTGAGAGCGTCGCTGATGTAGGCATCATGAATGATTCCGAGGGTATGCCAATCAAGGGGTGATATGGCGTAGTCGCCAGCCAATCCGACCACATCGCGGCAGTCGGATGGGCCAAGCACAGGTATAACAATATAGGGTCCTGGGGGAAGTCCCCAAACGCCGAGAGTTTGCCCAAAATCTTCGGGCGGAACGTCAGCAAGGCCTGAGATGTGATCCGAAACTCGGAATAGGCCACCGATACCTGCGGTGCTGTTGATCACAAACTTGCCCACTTCCTGAGCCGAACGGGTCACTTTACCCTGGAGAACGCAATTAACAAAGCGGACGGGGAACTGAACGTTATCAAAGAAATTGGTGACACCGTTGCGGACTTTAAGAGGCACGACGATCGCATATCCGTGTGCCAAAGGACGCAATGCATAAGTAAATAGCTTGTCGTTGAAACCGAATACGGCTCGGTTAAAGCCTTGCCAGGGATCGCTCGTTTTTTGGACTGGCACGTTCGCAAAATCATCTCCTACAGATGAAGAAGCGGTACGAACCGGCGGGGTGGCAGAATGTTTCCCGGTCACGGCGCAGCCCGAGAGCAAAAGCAGAAGCGCAAGCGGAACAAATTTGAGGTGGTTCACGAGTGGGAATCCGCGGTTGAGGCAAGTTTCGTTTCGAGGGTCCGGATGACGGCGGGAGCGCCTCCTTTCTGAATGATCTCGTCAAATTGAGCACGGTAGTTGGCGACGAAACTGACGCCTTCGATCAGGACGTCGTAGATGCGCCAGCCACTCGGAAGTTTTATCAGGCGATAGACAACAGTGATCGGGTCGCTGCTGGTGGCGGTGGTGACGCGAGTGGGAATTTCACGGCGGTCAGGGGCGAGTGCGACTGGCGTGCCATAAGCGATTTTCGGCCGCTGCGTGCCGACTACGCGGGCAGAGTAGGTCCGGATCATCAGTTCGCTAAAGAGATCGGTTACCTTTTTCTGGTCCCCTGCAGAAAATTCTCGCCAACCGGGACCCATGGTCTGCCGAGTGACGAGCTCAAAGGCGAAACTTTTTTCCAGCAGCGGTCGCACTCGCGCGGGCAGATTTTCGTTTCCGTGGCCGGAGTATGCTACCGAGAGAACCTGGTCAGTCGATGCGCGGAGCATACTGACAGGATCGTCGTCAGAGGCGGCGTAGAGGCGGACGGCTCCGCAAACGAGGAGCACCAGAGTCGATTTTATGAAGGATTGGAGCTGATCGATAGACATAGTTTATTTCGGTGCTGATGGTGAAGGCGAAGGTGTTGACGATACGTTGCCGAAGGCAAAGCGGCTGATGATTGACTCCAAATCCATGGCGGATTCAGTGTCTGTAATCGTGCCGCCGGGAGCCAGGTTTTTGTCGTCGGCTCCGGGCGCCAGCGCGATGAATTTGTCCCCGATCAGACCACTGGTTTTGATCGAGGCGATCGTGTCAGAGGGCAAGCGGACATCTTGTTTCACCTTCAGGCGAACGATGGCAGCAAATTGGGAATCAAGGTCAATCTTTTCCACCCTTCCGACTGGCACGCCGGCGATGAAGACCTGGCTTCCTGGTTTAAGCCCGCCGATGTTTGTGAATCTGGCGTTCACCTGGTAGGCGGACCCGCCAAAGGCCACGCCCGCGCCGGCCTGCACTGCGAACCAAATGATAACGGCGACTCCCAGAAGAACAAACGCGCCCACGGACAATTCAATAGTGGATTGCTTCATGCTAAAATCGCTCTATTTCTCGAGGCTGGTCCGGAGTGTGACAATATTGTCGCCAAAGCTTCGCACAATGCAATCGTCCGAGACGGCGAACTCGGATGGCGTTCCTTCGAAATGGATCCGTCCCTCTTCGATCAAGGCCACGCGATCGCTGGCTGCCAGCGCTTCGGGGATGTCGTGCGTGACCACGACCGCCGTAAAGTCGAATTTCTGTCGGTAGAGGACGATCATTTCGAAAACAGCGTTGCGCGCCGGCGGATCGAGACCAGCGGTCGGTTCATCAAAAAGCACCAGTTGTGGCCGCGTGACGAGCGCTCGAGCGAGTGCAAGGCGCTTTTGCATTCCGCCGGACATTTGGGCCGGAAAATGATCGGCAAACTTTTCCAACCCGAGGCTTTTTAGTGCTTCACGGGCGGCTTGCGAAATTTCGCGCCGGCCCAGGCGGGTGGACTGTTCCAAGGGCAATGCGACGTTCTCGAGGGCAGTGAGAGAGTCAAAGAGGGCATTACCCTGAAACAAGTAGCTGCAGCGCTGGCGAAAGCCACTCAACGATCGATTTTCAAAGCGAATCTCCCCGGCGTCCGGCGCTAGCAGACCGGCCACGCATTTCAGGAAGACCGATTTTCCGGTCCCACTCCGTCCGAAAACCGAGACAATGCTGCCACGCGATACCGCCAGGTCGATCGAAGCCAAGACGACGTGCTCGTCGAATTGTTTGCGCAGGTTGGCGACCTCCAGGATGGGTGGCTGCGAAGCATCGATCATACGAGAAAAGAGGTGATCAAATAATCTGCTGCCAGGGTGGCAATACTCGCCAGAACCACCCCCCTGGTTGTCGAGACGCCGACCGCGCGAGAACCCGAAACTCCCACCCGACGATGTGTGGTGAACCCGGTATAGCAGCAAATCGCGATCGCGATTACGCCAAAAACAAGGGCCTTGAAGAGGCATTCGCGCACATCAGCGAGCCGAATCGCGGAATGAACCGCCGACCAGTAGACGCCGCTATCCAACCCGAGTAGTGCGGAGCCGGAAAGATAGCCGCCGGCCAATCCGACCATGGTAAAAGCTACGGTCAGGATCGGAAAGACGATCAATGCGGCGAGCAGCCGAGGGGTGATCAAATAACCGAGCGGATCAATCCCCATGGTGGTCAAAGCGTCGATTTGTTCACTGTTGCGATGAATCCCAAGTTCAGCAGCGATGGCAGAGCCCGCCTGGCCGATGATCATCAGGGCCCCGAGGACCGGTGCTAACTCCCGAGTCAATGTCAAGGAAACGAACGTCCCGAGCATTCCCGCCGATCCGAAGCGGGCCAGAACATAATAACCCTGAAGCCCGAGAACAAGCCCGGCGAACAATCCGACGATCGTCACCACCGGCAGACAACGAACTCCCTGCTCGTGCACTGCCCGGATCCAACGGCGCCCCAACTGGCGCGCAAGCGGCGTCATTACCATCGCCCGCGAGGTGAACGCCGCAAAGTCGCCCAGGCAGGCAACCGTCGCCAGACCGTTCTGACCGACCAGTTGGAGCAAACGCATCATTTGGACGACTCCATAGTTGAGGCATCAGACTTTTGCAAGAGGAGGAGGTTGGCTCCTTGCTCCGGGGTTGAAGAAGCAAAGCGAGGACTCTTTGCTTACCGAAACAATCTTTTGACCTGTAGTGCGAAGCTCAGGAAGATGCGCCCGGATTGGCTTCTCGGACCACGACTTCACCATTTTCGCCTACCGCTAGCTGGACCCGGGTTGCTCCATTGTCTTTCGCGTCGATTAACTGCGCGGCAAACATATCAGACAGGATGCGCTCCAGTTCGCGAATCCCAAATCGGCTGACTTTATCGTTGGCAATCAAAGCCCGCATGATCAACTCTGGCGCCACAAATTGGATGCCGAGTCCGTACTCCTTCGCTAATTTGGAGATTTTGAGTAGAGCAATTTCAGCTACGACCATGCCCTCAAGAGGTTGGAATACGTACACTTTGTCGATCCGTCCGAGGATCTCTGGCCGGAAAACTTTCGATTCCGCGAGATATCCTTTCACAGCATTGACCATCTCGTGATAATCCGTCACTTCTCTCTGGATTTGGCCAATTTCCTCAGCGTGAGCGTTGCTGGTCAGGATGAAAAGGCATTGCGAATAATCCACTGCTTTACCGCTTCCCTGCTCAGTGAGTCGAGCTTCACCCATCAATTGAAGAAATAAATCAAATACCGGCGGATAGGCTTTTTCGATCTCGTCGAACAGGATCAAACGCCGCGGATTGGCCATGA
The DNA here is from genome assembly GCA_963742335.1 of uncultured Verrucomicrobiae bacterium. GTDB lineage: Bacteria > Verrucomicrobiota > Verrucomicrobiia > Chthoniobacterales > JAFAMB01 > JAFAMB01. The sequence continues at coordinate 35,769 of CAVULL010000027.1, read as the reverse complement.
CCGGCCGCGTGAGTTGGCCTCCCTGCTCAGAGCCAATATAGCCGGTGGGCGATCCAATCAATCGCGTCTTTGATTCCGGTCCGTTCAGCTCCGAGCAGTCGAAACGAATCATCGCCTTCTCATCTTTGAACAAGTATTCAGCGATGGCTTTTGCTAACTCGGTTTTCCCCGTTCCAGTGGGTCCAAGGAAAATCAAGTTCGCGATAGGCTTGTCCTTTTGTTGTTTTGCTGCCTGCAGGCGAATGAGTTTCGCCACGTCCTGGAGAATCGCATCCTGTCCCTTCACCCTGGAACGGAGATGAGCAAGAAGACCTGCCTCATCAACGCGAGTGGTCGATCCGGCGTTTTTTTTGGCCAGCATTTCCTGCAACCGGCCCCAATCTGTCATGTCATTTAAATCAGCCATAAAATCCCCGAATTTTGAGTACGCTATCGTTTCCGCCAGTCGAGACAGATGACCCCAGTGCACTAGTTCCCGGTATTTCGGATGACGCCTCCGGCCTCACGGAGGTAATCATTTCGCCCATTTTGGAACCTGTTTCCCGCCAAATTAATTGTCGAACCGGCGCAAGAAATTGCACCGTAACCATAATTATTTTGGACTACCGAAGCTTCAAGAGAGATCGTTCCTCCGAATTCCCTTCCTTTGTCAGGAACTCCCGCCTGAAGACCATATTGATTTTTTTCGATGGTACAGTGCTTGGCCGTGAGCGAGGCGCCTGAGTAAGCCATCATTCCTACCTTCGGATGGTTGCGCACAAAAACATTGGTCACGGTGGCCACACTGCCATCTCCGCCGACGTCGATTCCGTCGACGACATTATTGGTGATCTCTCCTCCGGTTATCTCAACCGAACTTTTGGATTGAACATAGATTCCGGCGATGTGATTACCGAATACCGTGGAATTAGTCATCGTTCCGTACCCTGGCGTGGCGTCGTCTGAACCGAATACTAAACCGTTATATTTGCAATTGCTGAGAGAAGAATTGTCCACGATCGCTTTCGCTCCGTTGACCACGACCACTCCGTTATAGACGGCATCAGAAATATTGGACCCCGAAATCGAGGCCGTGGTTCCGTCACCGTTCAGGTAAATGACATTACAGTACGCACCATATTGGGTATTGTTGGTTATTATTCCTGTAACGGACAGGCTGACGTTTTTCAATTGTGCCTTCCCGGCGGTGAGGACGGATATTCCTTGTTTATTGGATTTGCATACCAGATTGGTCAATGTGGCTTGCGCCCCTGTCTGCACGCAAACCAACCCGCCGGTGACATGTGACGTCTCCAGGCTGATTCCATTGTTTTCCAGGGTGCATTCCGCAATGGTCAAATTTCCGCTTTCCTGCGAGTAGATTCCGGCCGTGTTTTGCAAGAAATGAGATCGTTCCACGTCCAAGGTCGCACCATCGCCGTTGACGTCGACGACCGTGCCGTAACCATTTTGGTCTCCATTAAACTGAAACGTGCAACTATCAACGTTGACACGGGATTGATTAAGAACCTCCAGACCAAATTTGTTGCCGATAATAGTACTCCGGGTCAGGGTGCCGTGGGCTCTCCCGGTAAAGAGCACTCCATAACCGATTTCAGATGACTTGAGGAGGCATTCACGCGCTTCCATCTGCGCGTCATCAGCAACCGAAACATTGTAAATGGATTTCGAAGTAATGGAGCAATTGCTGAGCTCGAGATGGGCCTGTTTTCCGCAATAAACTGTGGCGAATGAGGCATTGAAGTCCTGTTCTATCTGGACATTTGAGAGAGTGACATGGCCCGATTGGACGTATATCACATTGGATTGATCCCGATTAAGGTAGAGTAAGGGAGTGGCGGGGGCGGTCCCTTCGCCGACCAAAGTTAGGTCCTTATTAATCACCAGAAATGCTTCGTAGTGCCCCGGGCGAATGGTGATGGTATCGCCGTTCGCAGCGCTTTGAACAATTGCAGCTAAATCCCGACTGTCTGAATCGCCGGCTCCGGAGGCGTCGACCATCCAATGCCCGGCTTTCTTCGCGCGAAGCTGCACAAATGCCGGCGATGGAACGGCCGAGGGGCGTGGCGTGAGGTGCTGCGCCGGCGAAGGGGAAGGAGTTGGATTTCTCCTTGGGATAGTAACCAGGTCGAAAATCCCCGCTCCGGCGGAGCAGAGAGCTGCCACGAGGCAGAGTTGGAACCATTGATTACGTAGGAGGACCTGCCAGTTCATGCAGGACTGATGTTCGAATTAGTCCGCACCACGGTTAGCTTGCCCCGCTCGTCCACAGTCAAATTGACCTGAGTGGCTCCAGATTTTCGAGCACTCGCGATGCCGTCATTGGTCTTCATCTGGATGTAGGTACCCAATTGACGGACTCCGTAACTCTTGAACTCTTCGTTCCCCTCGACGGCGGCCATGATCAATTCAGGAGCGACATAGCGGACCTCAATGCCGTACTGTTGCCAATGGCGCTGCAATTGCAGACAGGCCACTTCCGCGACATGTAAAGGGGTGAGTTCATCCATGAGGAAAATATCCGTCCAGCGCGCCAGAAAAGCTCGATCGAACCCGGTTGCCTCAACGAGCGCATCACGGGCCCGGCCCAGCCAGATCGCGGGATCTGCGGTCTGAGTTCGAATGGTTCGCATCGCTTCGACTCCCGCATTGGAAGTTCCGAAAAAAACGCATTTGCTAAAATCAACTAACCGGCCAGAGCTTTTTTCCCGGCAACTTGCGATGTCCAAAATGTCGTACAGACAGTGCTGAAGATCGCGGTGCGCTTTGTCGAGCTCATCCAAAACGATGACCCGTAAAGGATTTTCTAACACCGGGCGGGTCAATGAGCCCCCGACTTCGTACCCGGGACTTCCAGGGGGCGGTCCTAGCAGGGTTAAAACATCATCCGCATGCTTGTACTGATTCATCCGAAGAATAACGGGCTCAGAGTCCGGATAGAGCGCTTGAGCGATCAACTGTGCTAGAAAGGTTTTTCCGGTGCCGGTCGGACCAACCAGCATAAAGGTTCCCAGGGTTCGACCGGCTCGCGCGAGAGAGAGGTTCCGCTGCAATCCGCTCACGACCGCGTCAACTGTCTCATCTTGACCGCGGACATTTTGTTTTAGCCATGGTGCAAAACGAACCAGGTCTGTCGCCGCCAGTTTTTCGTAGTCGCCTATCGCAAGCTCCCCGCGATCCCGGCGGCTTTCTTTTCTATAATTTCCGACCAGAAGGCCCATCCCTACGCATGAAGCCAAAAAAACGATCGGCATGAACCAGGGACTGACTTTATTCAGTCCGAAGATGGCACCGGAGATGGCCAGGACAACGACAATCAGCATGTACGGATTGATGGTTGCCTGGGTCACCGAGACGATTGTCCGAGATTCGGAAGGGATCGAGGTTTTCATTGCGCTCTCGCCTGCAAATCGTCGCTTTCGCCTTGTCCCATCGCCCTGGTATGAATCACTCCGGAATTTTCCGACTTTACCCAACAGGTGACCTGATTGGACGGCCCTGGCTGTTCCACCGTGAAATGGAATTGAGTCGGTGCGTCTCTGCTAGCCGGAAAAGTTGGCCCCGCCGGATGTTCGGGAGTTAAAACATCTTCGCCAATAACGACCCCGTTTTGCGAAACGGTTACATGCACTCGCATCTGGGCTGCCTCGGGCGGCAATAGTCGTTTGGTGTAGAGCGATTCCTGGCCGTCCGCAATGCGCTGCAAAATCTCTTTGGGATATTTGGCCAATTCCAGTGGGATTTGCCCGGCTCGTAACGCCTCTCGAGCATTCGCCGTTGCTACCTGATCTATATCGGCGGCGGTCAGAACGAAATCGCTCTGTTTAGGCGGTGCCAGCCAATGCGGAATTTCCACTGCACTGAATCCCAGAAGTAGAGCGGCAACCGAAATGATTGCCCAACGTTTCCAGCCAATTTTGGGAGCTGGTTTTTGATCCTTTTCGGCGAATTCCGGCTTTGGGATATAGGCTGCTCCTCGAGTTCTATTTTCGGCAAGAGGTTGTCTTGCGACGGCTCGTTTCTTTAGATCGGGAGCAATCTCCCGGCGCTCAAGCCCTGCTTCTTCCTTCTGCGGTTCCGGTTCCACAACGGTTTTTGCTCACGCCAGCGACGACGTGATCTCCATGCACTTGTTCGACAAATTAGAGAGCGACTTAAATTGTGATGGACCGTAGCAAACCGATTTCCACTAAGCCATGAGAAACGCGCGTTTTGAGTTGGCCACCGGGGTTGCAGGGCCGCCGGCCAGGCTGGTCCTTGGACTCTTCTTCTTCCGGGCGAATAAACGATCGTTTTCGAACTGTTGCTTGTGACACCCGGCGAAAGGGTGTATAGAGGGGCGCCGTGGTGAACAGGATGAGGTTTTCGCTCTACTTCGCAAGTTGAGAACTGCGGTGAGCTTTGAAATCCAAATAAATTATGTTCGCACGAATCCCTTTCGATAAAGTCAACTGGCTAATCAGCTCGTTTCTTATCGGAACCTTGTTTCTCTCACTTACGGCCGTTCCGGCCTATCTCTATTTCTTCGGGCTCGATTTATTCCAGATCGTGCTTTTCTTCGTGATGTTCTGTGCCTGCGGGTTTTCGATCACGGTCGGCTACCACAGGCTGTTCTCGCACCTTACTTTTCAGGCGCATTGGGGGGTCCGGCTTTTCACGCTGATTTTTGGGGCAGGGGCGTTTGAAAACTCGGCGCTCCTCTGGGCTTGTGAGCATCGCAGCCACCATAAGCACGTGGATCATGAGGATGATCCTTATTGCATCTCCAAGGGGCTTTTCCATGCTCATATCGGCTGGCTGCTCTTCAAGCTCGATCCCCCTCCTCCCTTTGACAATGTAGCGGACTTGCAAAAAGATCCGCTGGTGAGATGGCAGAATCGATACATCCATTTGATTGCCGCGCTGGTGGCGTTCGTTCTCCCGGCGGCTATCGGATTTGTCTGGGGGGGCTGGATTTCTGCCCTGGGGGCCTTTCTGATTGCGGGTGTGGCCCGAGTGGTGATCCTTCAACACTGCACCTTCTGCATCAATTCGCTCTGTCACTACCTTGGTTCGCGCCCCTATTCCTCCAAATGCAGCGCCCGTGATTCGTGGTTGATGGCGCTGGTTACATTCGGAGAGGGATACCACAACTACCATCACGAATTTCAGCATGATTACCGCAACGGCGTAAAGCCATGGCAGTTCGATCCAACCAAGTGGATCATCTGGACTTTGGCAAGAGTGGGCCTGGCCGGAAAGCTTCGCCGGGTAGCCACGGAAAAAATTGTTCTCTGCGAACTAAACGAAGCGCAACGCCGACTGGCGAGCAAACTGGCTGACCCTAGTCTCACGGCCCTGGCTGTCATCTATGTGACAAATGCCTGTCATCGCCTGGAGATGGTGGCCCAACAATGGACCACGCGCAGAGCCGAACAAATAGAAGTGACTCGGGAAATGTTGGCCGAGCTTCGCCGAGAAATTCGTGCCGCGACGAGTGTTCTCCGGCTGCCAGGGCTACACAATAGTCAGACGGCTTAACTTTTTCGGTCTGTCCTTGTTCAGGGCCTCCGAAATGGCTTTCCAGAGACTCCGGAATGGATCAGGACAGATGGCCTGAAATGTGGAATGGTGCGGGTAACGCGTACCGTCTCCGGCGGGTTAAGAATGAGCTGATCGGACGCGTCCCTAATGGAAACTGGCTCCGCCACTAAACAAATAGCTTTTGTCGGGGATCATCTTCCTCGTCGATGCGGAATTGCGACCTTCACCGCTGATATCAGTGAGGCCATCGCGACAAAATTTCCGGAATGGCAATGCATTGTGGGCGCCGTCAACGATCGTCCGGAAGGCTACGATTATCCCCCTTCCATACGATTTGAAATTGACGAAAAGGAGCTCGATTCCTACCGCCGGGCGGCCGACTTCTTGAATGTTAACAACGTCGAAGTTGTGTCGGTTCAACATGAATTTGGCATCTACGGTGGACCTGCGGGAAGTCATATCCTGGCCCTCTTGCGCGATCTGCATATGCCGGTAGTGACGACGTTGCATACTGTTTTGCGCGAGCCGAATCCAGATCAGCGCTCCGTCATGAAGCAGCTCGATGAACTCTCAAACCGGTTTATTGTCATGGCAGACCGCGGCAGGGTTTACCTTGAAAAGATTTTTGGAATTGGGCGCGAGAAAATTGACCTGATTCCTCATGGCATTCCAGACATGCCGTTCATTGATCCGAACTACAACAAGGATCAGTTTGGGGTCGAAGGTAAGATCGTGTTACTTACTTTTGGGTTGTTATCGCCTAACAAAGGGATCGAGAATGTGATCGAGGCGCTGCCGTCGATCCTCGCGCGGCACCCGAATGTCGTCTATATCGTTCTGGGGGCAACCCACCCCAATCTGATTGCCCGAGATGGGGAATCGTATCGCCTCAAGCTGGAACGCCTCGCGGACGACCGTGGTGTTGCCTCGAACGTCATCTTTTACAATCGTTTCGTCACCCAGGAAGAATTAAAAGAATTCATTGGCGCAGCGGATATTTATATCACCCCGTATCTCAACGAGTCCCAGATCACATCCGGCACGTTGGCCTACGCGTTCGGCGCGGGTAAGGCGGTGATTTCCACACCCTTTTGGCATGCCAAGGAATTGCTGGCCGACCAGCGGGGAATACTGGTTCCTTTTGCTGACCCTGCGGCACTCGCCGAAGGAGTGAATCGATTTCTGGGCGATCCGATCCTGATGACAGCGACACGTAAACGGGCGTGGAAACTAGGGCGGGAGATGATCTGGCCGGCGGTCGCAAACCGGCACATGGAAAGCTTCCAGCGCGCCCGGACAAATTTGAGCGGACCGCCGCGAAAGGCCTTTGCGGTGCGAACGCTGGATAACCGGCCTTATGAATTGCCGCCATTAAAGCTGGATCATTTACTTCGAATGACCGATCACACCGGCATTTTTCAACATGCGATATTTACGGTGCCGAACTTCGCGGAAGGTTATTGCACCGATGACAATGCACGCGCTTTCATCCTGACGCTATTACTGCAAGAGACGACAAGTGGAGTGACGCAGCAACAACTCGAGGCACTATCGAGTGTCTATTTGGCGTTTTTATGGTACGCCTTCGACCAGGAAAGCTGCCTATTCCGAAATTTCATGAGTCACCAGCGACGATGGCTGGAACGAGCAGGATCAGAGGACAGCCACTCCCGGGCGCTTTGGGCCGCGGGCACGGCATTAGGTCGATCCCAAAACGACGGCCATCGAAACCTTTGTGCCTTGTTATTTCAAAGAGGGCTTCCGGTGGTGGAACAATTTACTTCACCGCGCGCGTGGGCGCTTGCTCTACTGGCTATCCACGAATATCTCCGAGCCTTCTCCGGTGATCGGAATGCGAATCAACTGAGAGAAGCATTAACCGATCGCCTCTCCGCACTATTTCAGGATAACGCCTCGGATAGTTGGGTCTGGTTCGAGCCGGTCGCGACCTACGACAACGCTAAGCTTTCTCATGCGATGATTCTGAGCGGTTACTGGACCTCGCGGGGCGACATCGTCGAAATAGGTTTGAAATCGCTCCGCTGGCTGGTGGAGGCGCAGAAATCAAAATCGGGACATTTTACGCCGATTGGGAGCGATGGTTTCTGGACTCGAGGCACTGAGTACGCTCGCTTTGATCAGCAACCGCTGGAAGCTCACGCCATGATCTCCGCGTGTTTGGAGGCCTACGCGCTCACCCGAGACCCAACTTGGCACCGGGACGCGCGGCGATGCTTCGAATGGTTTCTAGGACGGAACGATCTTGGGATGTCGCTCTATGATCCCACCACCGGTGGATGTCGCGATGCGCTGCACTCAGATCGGGTAAATCAAAATCAAGGCGCCGAATCGAGTCTTGCTTTCCAGCTGTCACTGGCTGAGATGAATCGCGCACAGGCGCTGCTCTTCAGCGAAACTCAAAAGATATCAAAACCCTAAATCTCATTCCTACCGGCGTCGATTTTCGGCCATGCGCCAGCCGGGTGCTCAGTCGGCCGTTCATTCCGACCGGTCCGGGCCGAGTCAAAAGCATTATCGAGCGAGTCCTCGCTCTGAGTGAAACTGAAGTTGAAGTCCAACTGCATCGTCTCCGCACCTCCTTGGGAGCTCGGCACGCAGAACTTGACCGATCGTGGTCGCGCCAGTTTGACAAGATACGGGCTTATTTGCCGGCTCACGCTGCTCTTTCGGACAACCGCCAGCTCTTGCTCGGCGCTTATTTCACTGGAGAATATGCGCTAGAATCTACAGCCTTATTTAACCCTTCGATCGTTCCGCACCCTGATCAAGCGGACCTGAAGGAAGGAGAGCTTCGCTTTATCCTGAGTCTCAGGGCAGTGGGGGAAGGCCATATTTCTTCCATTGAGTTCCGCACCGGGGTGATTCGCAGTAATTACGCTATTGAGATGGATAAGACGTCCAGACTTGTCCGGGCGCCTGAGATTGATCCGATGCCGACATTTCCGAAAAGTATTTTCCTCCATAAACTGAATGACAACGGACTGGAAAACAACTGGTCGCGATCGGTGCTAAATCGGCTCGGTGCCACTTTTTCACGATCGGATCTGGATGACGCGATGCAACGCGCGTCACAGGAGGCGCAGCCTCATTCTGAGGATGTTCGCCAGACGATTGAGTTTCTGCATTGGCTTGTCGAATCGAACTATGAAGTCACTTTTGACCGGGCAATTCCCCTCTCAGAGCGGGTGATCTTTCCGGTTTCGTTGAACGAAACGAATGGGATAGAAGACGCCCGGTTTGTTCGCTTTCTCGAAGAGGATCGGAGTGCAACTTACTATGCGACGTACACAGCTTACGACGGCCGCGTCATTCAGCCCCAACTCATTGAAACGGACGATTTCCTCCGATTTCGCATTCGTACTTTGGCCGGGCCTGCCATTCAGAACAAAGGTATGGCGCTTTTTCCGAGGAGAATTCATGGAAATTACGCGATGCTTTCTCGTTACGACGATGAGAGACTCTTCCTGATGTACTCAGCGGACCGCTATTTCTGGCGTGATCCACAGATCTTGCTGGAGCCGTCCTCATCTTGGGAGATCGTGAAAATAGGCAATTGCGGTTCACCGCTGGAAACCGAAGCAGGCTGGCTGGTCCTGACGCATGGTGTAGGCCCGATGCGCAGATATTCTATTAGCGCGGTACTTCTCGACCTGGAAGATCCCTCGAAGGTTATCGGCCGGCTCCAAGCGCCTCTCTTGGAACCTCCGGCCGACCAGGTGGACGGTTACGTACCGCACGTCGTTTATACCTGCGGAGCATTGATTCAGGGTAACCGATTAGTTCTCCCCTACGGATTGAATGATACGGTAACCACTATTGTTACTATCGAGCTAGCGAGTCTATTGAATGCTCTTGGGGGGGTGGGGGGAGACGTATCGGCGTTGGGGCGTGTCGGCGTAGGCGAAGCGTCTCGCTTTGCTCTTTGAAGCGTTCGCCGTTCACGGTTCGCGGTTTTACCGTTCACCGTTTGGTGCGGCGGCCTGCAGCTCGAGGAGCGGATCAGCAGAGGGCTCAATTCCGTCGACACGGGGTATGGGATCGAAAATAATCTTCTTCTGCTCGTGCGCGTTATCTTCGACCAAACGCTCGAGAGATCTTGCCAAGATTGAGTAGAGAGCGCTCCTCGGGCCAGTGAACCGTGGCGTTGTCCACGGCATCGCTCCGCGGCTCGCTGAGCTTTTGGTTTATGCATTGGATTATACATCCATTTATTACTTGGCAGCCATTTCGATGTTTTTGCAATATAAGCTCGTTGACCACAAACCCACCATGGGACGAGATTTGCACGCTCGAGAGGCTGGTCGTCCGGGCCGGCGAGCAGACTGAACTCTATTCCGACAAACATGAAATCGCGCTGCGCCTAAGCCCGGCGGGCTCGATCAAAACACGTGTCGGAGCTGATCAGCCACGCCGGATTGTAGCTCGCCCAGGCGACTTTTGCCTTTCCTCACAGGGGGTCCCGGTCCGGGGACAACACGCCCGAGCGGCTGCCTTTCTCTGTCTCAGCCTTAGTCCGGCCTTCGTGACAAGCATCGCAGAAGAGCTGGAGCTTTCTCAACATCAGGTGGAATTCCAGAGCCTGTGCTGCACGAGAGATCTCCTTATTGAACACCTTCTGTTGGCGCTGCAGGCCGAAGCGGCGTCGGGTTGCCCCTCGGGCCGTCTCTTTGGCGAAGGGCTGGCGACGGCTTTAGCGGTTCATTTGTTGAGGCATTACTCCGTGCGCCGCTGCAGGATTATCGAACGCCAGGGGGGCCTGCCGCCAGTTCGGCTCCGTCTGGTACTGGACTACATTGAGACTCACCTCGGCGCCGAGATGAGCCTCAAAACGCTGGCCGATCTCGTGCACTTAAGTCCCCATCATTTCGCGAACGTCTTCAGAACCAGTGTCGGCATGTCGGCACACCAGTATGTATTGCGCCAGCGGATAGCCAAAGCTAAAGAACTGCTGGGACAAAGGACGATGACGATCGCCGACATCTCCTATGCTCTGGGGTTTGCCAGCCAGTCGCATTTTACGACGGCGTTTGGCAAATTAGCAGGCACCACCCCCGCAACCTCAGACTTCCTGAACTCCGGTGATGAGCTGGCACGCTGTGGCGGAGCGAAAATGAGACCAAATCTTGGAATTTTCTGTCTTTAGGCGAGGGCTGGCGGGAGGTAATAAGAAGGGATGCCGCAAGTGCAGCTTCCCATCTTTCCGGCCGGCAGTGTGGAGCTCAACGGTGAGCTAGCGTGTCGGGTCGAAGGCGAGCAGGTGGTCTATTTCAATGGCCAGTTGCCGGTCTTTACGCATCCCAAAGACGATCTGGCCAGCTTCCGACTTTTCACCAGTCAACTCATCGTGGCGGGCAGCGCGACCCAGGGAGACGTGGCCAAGGCGTTCGGGGTACCGCTGGTGGCGATCAAACGGGCCACCAAACTCTATCGAGAACGAGGGCCGGCGGGGTTCTACGTGCCTGCCCGGCGTCGTGAGGGCTCCAAGCTCAATGCAGAAAAACTCGAGCAAGCCCGCGCCTTACTGGTGCAGGGTTATCCGTTGCCGGTGGTCAGTGCCCAAACCGGGGTACTGTCGGATACCTTGCGCAAGGCGATTAGTGCGGAACGCCTGCCTGCAGTAAAAAAAACAGGAACGGAGTCGCTGGTTCGGCCACAGCGCAAGATTGCGCGGTAGAGTCCTCGCCCGTTGCGACTCTCCCAGAGAGTGCTCCGGTGTGGGCAGGGCAGCGCGTTGGGGATAAGTCCGAGCCAGCCAGTACGCTGAGTGATCGTTCGCTGGTCGATAGCCAGGCCGAGATGGGTCACGGCACGACGCGCTCGCTGGAGCGAGTGCTAGCCTCCTGCGGGCTGCTGACCAGCGTAGAATTGGAGTTCGTTGCCGCTGATGATGTCCCCAATGGCGGGGTGCTTTGCGCGTTACCGGCCCTGTTAGCCGAAGGGCTCTTACGCCACACGCGCACCTTTTACAGGCTGCCACCGGGATTCTACCCATTGGAGTCGATCTTTTTGGCCTTGGCTCTGCTGGCGCTGGTGCGTTGCCGTTCGCTGGAGCAGAGCCGCTACCTATCCCCCGGCGAATGGGGCAAATTGCTCGGGCTGGACCGATTGCCGGAGGTCAAAACCATGCGGCGAAAAATCTCCGAGCTCTGCGGTCAGGACGGTCAGGCAGTCCAGTGGCAGAGCCGTTTGGCCGGGGAATGGATGGCCGGCGCCCACAGCGAGAGCGTCGGCTTGTTCTAGCTCGCCACACCGCAGGTATGGATATGGATATCGAGACCCGCGCAAAGCTTTGGGATGACCCGGCCCGCCACCGACAAGCCGGACGGCTCGGCGGCGCCCCCTCGATATCGTCCGCAGGCTGGATTCCGGCCAGGAACTCGCCGACACGGTCCTGCAGCGCACCCCGAACATCGATTGCGCAGCGCGCGCCCGCAACTTCGGAACCAAAGGCATCGTTTTTGTCAGCGACGAAGCAGGTGTTCAACCCTTCGCAGGACCCCAAACACACGGCGGGGACTCAGCGAGGAAATTCTCGCGGAGCCTCGGCCAGGATACAGGTGAAGGCTCGGTGCAACGGCTGGTCGTCGCGACGCTTGCCGCCGTGACAATATGGGCTTCGCCAGCGGCAGCGGACGACTGGTTACAGCCGGTCGTCAATCTGCAGCGATCCTTGGCCGCTCTTGGGATTAGCCTCGGTGGAGGCGTTACTGGCTTCGGCCAAGGGATAGCCGCCGGCGGCAGCACCGATGGCTTTCCATGGGGCGGCAAGGCAGACGTTTTGCTCGGGCTCGACGGAAGCAAACTCGGACTTTGGCCGGGCCTGAGCCTGTCAGCCCATTTCGAGCAAGACTTCGGCCAGAGCGTCAACGAACGAAGCGACGGCGCGATACTGCCGGTCAACACGGCGCTCGGCCTTCCGACGCTCGGAGGAACGAAGACGGATCTGTCGCTGATCGTCACGCAGAAGTTCGGCGACGTCGTCACGATCTCGCTGGGCAAGTTCAACATGCTCGATGTCGCCGCTCGGACGCCGCTCATGGGAGGTGGCGGCGAGACGACCTTCTGGAATATCGGCCTGGCCGCGCCGGTGAGCGGCGTGACGCCGCCTTACATCGTCGGTGGAATCGCAACGGTAAAGGCGTCGCCGGCGACGTTCACGCTGATGTTTTACGATCCCCGCAACGCGCAGGATCTGGGCGTGATTGAGCATCCTTTCACGCAAGGCACGACGACGAGCCTGTCAGCAATGGTTCCAATCACTTTATTCGGGCTTACCGGCTACCACACGCTCCGCTTCGTCTACAGCACGGCGGACGGATTCAATTTCGACGAAGTGCCGCAGCTTTTTCTGCCGTCGAAAAGCCAGACAAAGCTCACGAAACAAGGCTACTACTTCGCCTCATATTCCTTGCAGCAGTTCCTGTGGCAGGACCCTGCAAATCCGGGACGCGGCTGGGGTTTCTTCGTTCAGATCTCCGGCTCTGATGCAAATCCCAATCCGATCGGAAATACTGTCATCATCGGGGTGGGCGGCTCGACCTCCCGCCGTCCGGATGATCGCTGGGGGGTCGCATGGTGCGATTACCTGTTCAGCCGCCATCTCAGGAACGCACTCGCCGCTTTTGGCGAAGGACTGAACGACGAGCGCGTGCTCGAGGCTTACTACGATACTGCCGTGGCCCCTCATGTCCGGCTGGGGCCGGACACGCAGGTCATTTGGCCGGGAACACCTGGCAAATCGACAGCACTGTTCTTGGGTGTGCGAATGCGTCTGGTTTTATGATCCGCCTGGCAATTATTGGTAGGGCGCGCTGGGCACAGGCAACTAAGCAGCCGCGATCCGTAATCGGCGACAACGTGGCGACCGAGAGCGACACCGACCTCGCCAAGCAGATCCAGAATCCAGTCGGCGAACTCATTAGTTTTCCACTGCAGGATAATGTCAATTTCGGCTTCGGGCCGCACCGAGGGACTCAGAATATTCTCAACCTGCAGCCCGTTGTTCCTTTCCACGTCACTGACAAATGGAACCTTATCACCCGCGCAATCCTACCGATAGTCTGGAACCCCGACACACCGGTCGGGCTCGGCCCGATCTCTTTCACTGCGTTCCTCTCGCCCCGTCAAGATGTCAATGGTTGGCTCTGGGGCACCGGCCCGGTAGTGCAGATCCCAACGATCACTAGCGCGACTCTCGGTTCAAGGATCTGGGGATTGGGACCGAGCGTAGCGATCGTCTATTCGGGTGGCCCGTGGGTCACCGGCGCGCTATTCAACAACATCTTCTCGCCCGGCGGAACGCGCGGACCTTCAGGCACCCGCTATAGCAGCTTTCTCTGCAATCCCTTTGTTAGCTACAACTTCGACGAGGGGTGGTACATCTCTTTCGCGCCTAACATTACTGCGAACTGGCAGATGACTGGGACGAAAGGGACGGTGCTCATCGGTGGCGGCGTTGGCCGGCTTTTTCGTGTCGGTACCCTCCCGGTCGATCTGTCGGTCAGCGCCTATTACAACATTGTAAGGCGGGATTTCGGAGCCCGCTGGCAGTTGAGCACGCAACTAACGTTCGTATCCTGATCGCGGCAGGCCGGCATTCAAAAACTATAAAAAACTATGACAAAACCGAAAATAAGAAAATGAAAACAACAATAAAACATATCACGTCAACATTATTGGCCGCAGCCGCTATTGGCGGCATGCTTCCGAAGGCGCCCGCATGTGTGCGCATATTCCTGAATAACGATCCTCAGCAGTTGATTTCCGCCCGGAACTGGGACCTCTACATGGACGACAACGCGAGGATTGTGTATTTCCCGCGCGGAATCGAACGAAAGGGTGGGGCAGATTCCAACGCGACCCAATGGGCCTCAAAATATGCCTCCGTCGCCGCCCTTAGCTTCAACGTCGGCAGTTCCGAAGCCTTGAATGAAAAAGGGCTCGGTGCCGGCCTTCTCTACCTTGACGGAACCATATATGAACCCGCTGACAGCCGCCCTACAATCTCGAATATTGCCCTGATTCAATACGTCGTAGACAACTTTGGAACGGTTGCCGATGCATTGCAGGGACTGGCCAAACTGCGCGTGACTTCCGGGTCGGCGGGAGGGCGGGAATGGCCGCTGCATCTGGTGATTGATGATACCACCGGAGACAGCGCGATCATTGAATTCGTCAAAGGCAAGCCGGTCATCCTGCACGGCAAGCAGTACAACGTCCTGAGTAATGAACCAAGCATGGATATACAACTCGCCAACCTGAAAAAATACAAACTCTTCGGCGGCGACCTTGCCATGCCAGGCGACATTGATCCGCAGAGTCGCTTTGTGCGCGCCGCCTCGTATCTAAAAACAGTGCCAAAGCCTGCGAATTCCGACGAGGCCACAGGTTATGTGACCAGCGTGCTACGCTCGGTTATGGTGCCGTTTGGCGCGGAGGACACCAACAACTCCGCGACTGAGGATAAGTGGCCTACTCGTTGGTCCACTATTTCGGACCATAATCGCAGGCGGTTTTATTTCCTATCCAGCCTTACCCAGAATATTTTCTGGGTTGATTTGGACAATCTCGTTTCCTCCACTGATATGTTGGCGATTCTCCCGAACGCGAGTTTGCACGGTGAGATTTCCGGCCAAATGACAAAATTCACGCCGGGACAACACGAGTAACCGCCCCTGCGCCGAGCCGCAAATGCTAGTGTGCCAAACGATAAGTCAATTACATTACGTTAAGGAAACCTCTAATTTGGCGAAGATGCTCTCGGCGGTTGCGGTCCACTGAAAAGGTTTGGGGTCTTGGTTGTGCTGGGCGATATCGTCATCGATGGCTTGGATGACGTGTTTGACAGAACGAAAATTGCCACGGCGAATGGCTTGGATAGTGATCTTTGCAAACCAGCGTTCGATCAGTTGCATGAATTTCAAGGATTCCTCTTCGCGATGACGGTTATTGCATTTGCAAATGACTCGACCGGTAGCTAGCTAGCTACCTCGTAAGCGTTAAAGGGCGAAACCACCCCATGGCGGTAATAATCGTGGCTCTGACGCTCTGGATGACGGGAGGTGTCGGCTTAGGCGTCACTTCCCTGAAACCAGTGCGAAACGTTAGTGAAACCTCGAACTGAGAAATCGTTCTACTAAATTGTCAACCGTGAACTATCTTTGTTTAATACTGGCGATTGTCGCAGAGGTCATTGCGACATCAACAATGAAAGCATCTGAAGGGTTTACTCGTCTTACGCCATCACTTGTTGTTGTGTTTGGTTACGCAGCCGCTTTCTATTTCCTTTCACTCACTTTACGCACCATTCCTGTGGGTGTGGCCTATGCGATTTGGTCTGGTGCAGGCATCGTGCTAGTATCTGCTATCGCTTGGCTTGTCTACGGGCAGCATCTCGATCTTCCTGCAATTATTGGGATGGCCCTTATCATCATCGGGGTGGTGGTGCTTAACCTTTTTTCTAAGAGTGCATATCATTGAGGGAGACGGTAGTCGGCCAATGTCCTACGGCTAGGATCGGAGGCAACGACTAGAAGCTGCGCAAGTTGCATGCGAACGAGTTCGCCAGCAAGGAGACGAGAATCGACTGACCGCCTAGGTTCGGCACATTGGCGATCAGGGCGACCGCCTGCTACTTCGCCAGCAACCACCCGTATTTCAAGCTGTCGGAAAATCGCGGAACGAAGGAGGTGAGGTAGGGGATCATCGCTTTATCGTCACGGCCGTAAGCAACTTGCGCCAGTCATGAGCGACCATTCTTGACAAGCTGCCTCAGGCTCGGCTCGATCCATGCATCGCCCATCGCGGTCAATGGGGCTACACAAGGCGAGCTGCGATAAGACCCAATAAGCACAAACGGACCGGACTCGATCGCAGCATTTCCGCGTGATAGATCCATGCCATTTTTGATAATCTCGATGAATGGTGTGTTTGCTGAACCCACAAAACCGAAACATCGTCGCCTGCTGTCGATCTGTACTTAAATCTTAGACTGCGCTCCCAGGTAATTCACGATTTAAGTACAGTAAACTATTGCACTTAAATCGTAGACTACTGCACTTAAGTCGTGGACTGATTTCACCTCGAATTTCGGGTGGTGG
The DNA here is from genome assembly GCA_963742335.1 of uncultured Verrucomicrobiae bacterium. Taxonomy (GTDB): domain Bacteria; phylum Verrucomicrobiota; class Verrucomicrobiia; order Chthoniobacterales; family JAFAMB01; genus JAFAMB01. The sequence continues at coordinate 19,126 of CAVULL010000027.1, read as the reverse complement.
CACTGTACTCAAATCGGCACGAACTCGCTGCCGGCGCCGCGCACGCGTCCTTCGATCTGCGCGATCGTGACGAGCCGGCTTGCGCTCAGATGGCGAAACAGAAGGCCGATCGACGGTTCGCCGACAAGCTTCGCCGCCTCCTCCCGGTACTCCTTGATCTTGGTCACGTCGACGTGGGAAATGAAATAATCTGGGTCGGCGCTCTTGAATACGAGCACCTTGACGGCGTTGTCGGCCTCGGCGCGCTGGATGAGCGAGACTAGGTCGCGGACCAGCTCGGGTCCCAGAAGATTCATCGGCGGAGCCGCAATCTCCACGAACAGGACGGCCCCTTCCTTGCGCACGCGGAGTGTCTCAAAGGCAAAGGAATCGCCTGCGTTCTTCTGATTAATTTCTTCAGCCATGTTTCGTGAGGTGTCTTCGATGGTCTGTGCAAACGCGTGACCAAAGTAGCTAACTGCACCGCTAACGACTAAGACTACAACCAGCGGATAAGAAATCCGTTTCATATGCATGTTTTACCTTGTTAGAGCAATGTCGGATTGAATTATCGTCCGCATTGCTGCCGCAGACATTCCAGAGGAGACTTGCAGCGACGACCAGAAAAAGGCACAAAGCCTTGGCTAGGCAGGATTTTGTTTTTATGGGTTTGTGATTGGCCGGTTCTCAGGCGCCAGCAAACCATAAAGGCAGAATTTCGGTCAAGACCCTCAGGTTCTTTCCAAGGTTCTTTCCAGTCCCGGTATGCCGGTTAGGCCCGGCGGCAGTACCAAAACTCCGTGAGGACTTCCAAGAGATACAAGACTGTAATTCTCATGCGGGGGGCGATTTCTTATCTGGTTTAGGCGGAGGCGTATTCGTCCAGAATCTCCTCCAATTTATGGTGGACCGGAATTTCCTTTTCCTTGCCGCCTTTTTCTTTGAACCGGATCAGAGATCGTTTTCCAGCCTGAAAGTAATCCTCGACCTTCAAATTCACGACCGCTCCGATGCGATTCGCCCTCGATGGTGCGCCGTTACAGACTGTTCCAACTTATGGATGTGGTAAGCGTAAAAGAAGTAAGCCACCAGGGCTAGGAGACCAATTAGCCCTGACGTACCTGCTAGCGCACTGAGAACGGCGGGATCCATCGCTCAATTACTCATTTGGCGTAGATCAATACCTGATTCGCTCCATGTCTTCCAACAACACTTTTTGACCGCGGCGGTCATAAAGCTTTGTCGTCCGGCTGTCGGCGTGGCCAGCAATCCGCTGGGCGGCTTCGAGGGTCCCGTCATTTACCAGGAAATTCGTGATGCCAGTGGCCCGGAATGAATGAGGCGAATAGTGCGCGGGTAATCCAGCTTGTTTGAGTCGTCGTTTGAGCATGTCCGCGGCATCGGTGCGCACGAGCGGCCGGCGCGATAATTTGCCGGTTTTACCCAAGGCAGCAGGGAACAAAGGAGAACCTGGCTCAGCGCCGAGGGCGGTCTCTTTCAGGTATTCATCGAGAAGCTCTTCGAGCTTGTGGTGGACAGGAAGCTCCTTTTCTTTGCCACCTTTCTCTTTAAAGCAAAGTAAAAACCGTTTCCCCGAAGGATAATAGTCTTCGACCTTGAGGTTCACGACGGCGCCGATCCGGGCGAAAGTGTAGGCAAGGACCCCGAGCAGAGCGCGATCGCGGAGGCCTGTGTGCGTGGACGTCTCGACCGCCTCCAGAAGCCTTTGAACTTCACCTTCGACAAACGCCGGTGTTTTCCCTTCGGTCCGCGAAAATCTCTCGGTCTTGACTTCCCGGGCCGGATTCATGGCCAGCACGCCTTTTTCGGTAAGCCAGGAAAACAGCATCCGGATGGCGGCCATGTGCTGTTTGACCGTGGGCGCCGCGGCCCGGCGTTGAAGCATTTCGATATATGCGGCGACCGTGATGGGCTCAATGTCTTCCAGGTCCTGATAACCAGCGCGCTCAGCCCAGGCCAGAAACTGCTGAATGGCCCGGTAATAAGCGGCCCGTGTATTCGCGTTGCGGATCGGCACCGTAAAAAACTCGAAGAACTTTTTGCGGGCCGACGGGCTGGCGCGCGCAATTAGTGCGGGAACTGCAAAAGAATCTACAGAAACAACGGTAAGCTCGGAATCCGGCATTTGCCGTCAGAGTGTCACTTTGCGAGTTATTTGGCGTAGAACTTTGCAGGCTATTTGGCGTATTCTCCGAGTATGGACCAACTGGCAGGTCTCACGGAAGAAGCCCGAAAGCTCGCCCTTGATCGTTTCCGCCTGCTTCAACCTCATCTGGAGGATGACCGCCCGTTGAAGGCGGTCGCGGCGGCGGCAGGAATCCCGTTCCGAACCGCTCAACGCTGGGTGTCGTTGTATTGGCAGTTTGGCCTGACTGCCCTCGCGCGAAAGAGGCGAACAGACTCCCGCCAGCACCGCAACACGTCGGCCAAACTCAAGGAGGCCATCGAGGGCATCGCGCTACAGAAGCCGCCGATTCCAGTTGCAGCGATCTGCCGTCAATCCAGGCGGCTGGCACAAGATTTGGGAGAGGAGCCGCCGAGTTACTGGCTCGTGTACCGCATCGTCGCCGCGCTGCCCGCCGATCTGGTCACACTGGCTCATGAAGGGACAAAGGCGTATAGCAACACATTCGAGCTGGTGTACCGGCGAGAAGCGGGTGGGCCCAACGCGATTTGGCAAGCCGACCACACGCCACTCGACATTCTGCTGATTCGTCCCGACGGTGCGGCTGCCAAGCCGTGGCTCACCACGGGGGTGAGATCACGAGGAAAGAAGCGACTGCTTCCGACGCCTGCCGGTACCACAAAAAGCCTCTAACGAAATAAGTCTTTATCTTATGCAATTATGCCGGCCATTCATTGAACGCGATCATAATGATGCATCACACGGCTTGTTTCAGCTTTCCCAAATCTTCCACGGTTTGGGCGGCATGTTCGTCCTTCGGCGTTACTTCCCTCAATTCGCCCGTCGCTAAATCGAAAACAAATCCACGTATGGCAACCTCCGAAGGAATCCAGGGGTGCGATCTCAGTTTCAGCACCTGCTTTTGTGTCGCCTGGTTGACGTCGGAATAACAGTGGAATTTATCGGGAGATACCGCCCACACGCCGCATTGCGTATGGATGTGGTCCTCGAACTTTTCTTCGGTAAACATTTCCATGCCGCAACCGGTGTGGCCGATGACCATGATTTCCTTCACGCCCAGAACATGAATCGAAAACATGAGAGAACGCACAACGTCTTCCGTTGCCGCCGTTCCGACGTTCCGAATGACATCCGCATCGGCCGGTTTGATGTCCAGCCATTTGAGCAAGTCATTCAGGCGTGGATCCATACAAGTGAGGATGGCGACCTTCGGAGCCGGCTTGTTTGCCAGCGAAGGATCGTGATGCGCTGCATTCTTGCGGTTTGCAGCAATCGCGCGTTCGATCATGCTCATTTGGATTCTCCTATGTCACGTTGTTGACGGCGGGGCGTGGTCTTGTTTATGCGGATCTAACCAGACTAAGCTTTGTCGAGCCTTCTTTCATGGCATCCTCGCTGTGGTCACGCTCCGCTTATATTTGGAAGATGATATTGTTTTGTGAGAGATAGGCGAGACTATTCAACGCCCAACTGTGAAAAGGGGAGTTTCCATCGACTGCTCTCTTGGCCTTGTGGCGGTACGACTAGACTCGCCGTTAATACTTCACGCGGAACGTCGGGCTATCTTCCGGCCGGCTTCGGCGACGGTCGTAAAGCCGTGTGGTGGAAATATTCGCGTGACCTAACCACTCCTGCACTTTCGCGATATCGCTTTCGTGCGCGAGCGCGTTCGTCGCCGCCGTGGCGCGCAGCGAATGAACGCAAAGCCCGTTAACTTCGGCGCTGATGCCCGTTTCTTCGCCGTATTTAAGGACGATGTTGCGACGGATAGACGCCGGATTTAAATGCCCATCAAGCTCGCCCGACGTGTTGTTTTTGACCGGGCGGAACAGCGCACCGTCGAGATCAGCGCGATGCCCGGCCTCGCACAAATAATCCTCTATCGCGGTTTGCGCGGCCGGATGGACCGGCACGAAACGGATCTTCCCGCGCTCGCCCCGGATGCGAAAATGCAGAACACCCTGCGGGCTCTGCAGGTGTCGCACTGTACTTAAATCGGGACTGGAAAGAATCTGGGGGTCTTGACCGAGATTCCGCCTTTATGGTTCGCTGGCGCGGAAGCCTAAACGAGGTGCAGCGCATCCGGTTGTGAAATTCGTTTCCAAACTTCCGGCGTGTGGCATCATCGCGTCTACACATTGAGAAAGGAAGACCCCATGCCTCGCACGATCAGCCAATTCATCAACGGCCAAAGCGTCACGCGCATTGGCGCCATCACCAGCCCGGTCTACGATCCGAGCACCGGGCAGGTGCAGGCCCGTCTGGAGCACGGTGACGCCGCAATCCTGGCGGAGGTTGTCGCGGTCGCCAAGGCGGCGCAACCCGCTTGGGCCGCGATCAACCCTCAGCGCCGAGCCCGGGTGATGTTCAAGTTCAAGGCATTGATCGAAGAGCACAGGCAGGAACTCGTACACCTGATGTCCTCCGAACACGGCAAATTGCTGGACGACTCCAACGGCGAGCTGCAGCGCGGCTTGGACGTGGTGGAGTTTGTCTGTGGCGTCCCACATTTGCAGAAGGGCGAGTTCACTCAGGGCGCCGGCCCTGGCATCAATGTCTATTCGATCCGCGAACCATTAGGGGTCGTCGCCGGAATTACGCCCTTCAACTTCCCCGCCATGATCCCGCTCTGGATGCTGGCCCCGGCCATCGCCGTCGGCAACGCCTTCATCCTGAAGCCGTCGGAGCGCACCCCTTCCGTTGCCGTTCGGCTCGCGGAACTCGCCCTCGAAGCGGGCGTGCCGCCGGGGATCTTCAACATCGTGCATGGTGGCAAGGATGTCGGTCAAGCGATCACTGATCATCCGGACATCAAGGCCGTGAGCTTTATCGGCTCGACGGCTGTGGGGAAGTTCGTCTACGCGCGCGGCGCGGGCAACGGCAAGCGCATGCAATGCATGGGCGGAGCAAAGAACCACGGCGTCATCCTGCCCGACGCTGATCTTGACCAATGTCCTCGCCGGGGCTTTCGGCTCCGCCGGCGAGCGGTGCATGTCCATGCCGGTGATCGTGCCCGTTGGCCAGAAGACGGCCGAGGCGATTCGCGAGCGCTTGCTGCAGGAGATTCCCAAGCTGCGGATCGGCGTCGCCACTGATCCCGACGCGCAAATGGGTCCGGTCGTCACCGCCGAACACAAGAAGAAGATTGAAGGCTATATCCAGTTGGCTATCGACGAGGGCGCCAAGTTGGTCATCGACGGGCGGGGCCGGAGCTTACCGGGCCATGAGGAGGGCTTTTTCTTGTGGCCGACCCTGATCGATTACGCCACGCCTTCGATGAAGAGCTACCAGGACGAGATCTTCGGCCCCGTGCTGCAGATCATTCGTGCGCAGACGTTCGAGGAGGCGCTGAGCTACCCGAACGTCCATCACCAAGGCAACGCGGTTACGGTCTTCACGCGCAATGGAGATGCGGCCCAGCGTTTCGTTGCCGAGGTCACGGTAGGTATGGTGGGCGTCAATTTTCCGATGCCAACGCCGGTCGGCTACTACAGCCATGGCGGCTGGAAGGACTCAGCTTTCGGCGACCTTAACCAATATGGCGAGGACAGCATCCGCTTCTTCACGCGCACAAAGGTCGTAACACAGCGCTGGCCGCACGGCTGACCAGCCACCGACCAGAGCTTCGTCGTGCCGAACATGAGGTGAAAGACTGAAAGACTCACCCATGGCCAACTTGTTGAGACGGATCAGAGTCGAGTTGCCGATCACCACGTTCCATGGCTAGCACCTCGCCGATGGAGTCGTCCAGCAATTTAGGGTAATAAGCAGATTGGTGTAACTCTATTCGCTACAAGTACGTTGTCGCCGCAGGCCTCCAGAGCGGCCAACCCCTGTTCCAGAGCCTTAATTCGCTTGGAACGGCCGTGACCGGACGAGCGCTAAACCGGTACAATGCCTTGGCTGCGATTCGGAAACGGGCCAAGGCGGCGCGTTTTAATTAACACCCCTGTTGGATGTCACACCTGGCGGGCAACCGACATCACGATTTACCTGGAGAACGACGGACGGCTTGAGCACGCCCAGCAGATGGCTGGCCATGAGTCTCCGCGAACAACTAAGCTGTATGACCGAACAAAGGACGAGATTACGCTGAGCGAGGTAGAGCGAATCCGACCGTGACGGGTTGATTCCAAGCTGCGTTGGTACGGCCGCGTAACGTGCGTCTCCAGCGACGCCTCAGATGTATTCCGCCCGACGATTGAGATCTCTTTCGTTCGATCGCTTCGTGGCAGCGTCTATACTGGCCGCATGCCTGCACAACCATCGGTTCGCGTGATGAAAAAGGAGCCGGACGTTTACGAAGTCGAGGTGGCCGCCGCGCAGCCTACGCTCCACTGCATCACCGCCGAGGTGGGCGATGTCGAGTGCCTGACCGACGGCAAAGCAAGTGCAGAGCGCCTGATCGAAGAGAGCTTCCGCTTTTTACTCGAACGCGAGTCGAACACTTCGATTCTCCGCTCGTTCCGCATCACCGACATCGGCCGCTATTTTCCCGAGTACGAACTCGAGATTCGCCGCCGTCTCGCCAGATGAGGAGAAGACGCGATCGGCGTAGCGGCTGTGGCGCCGGCGGCGCGCTTCGCGAACCAGGCGCAGGCAAGGCGGTTGCACGCGCAAGCCCTTCTGACGTGGCTGGTCACTCCTTGAGCCAACCGCACAGCTAGAGACGACGAGATGGCGCTCCGTATTTTCGAGCAACAAGCCAAGGCGATCGGGCGTATGTTCAGCATTGCCGCCAATTTTACCTAGCTCCTCATCCTTGCGACGGCGGCGGCGCAGCTAGATTAAAATTAAAGGTCCCGATGGGCATCTGCGGCTCGAGGAAGCCGCCTGGCGCGAGCGAGTTCGCGGAGGATCAGTCGTGCCAAATAGCGCGCAAAGTTCTACGCCAAATAATTCGCAAAGTGACAGACTTTGGCAGGCTTGCTCATTATCAAAATGAGCAATGGATCTTTATCCCGAGAATCCCAAATAGTCCTTCACTCTTCAGCCCCGACGTTGCCGGCGCTGATTGAGCGGGCAGGGGAAGGGGCCGCGTGGCGCTTCGTTGAATTCTTCACCGTCAATATCCGCAACAAGAACACCCGCGCGGCCTACGGCCAGGCGGCCGCCGCCTTCCTGCGCTGGTGCGAGGCTAGGGGCATCATGCGCATCGAGGACGTGCGGCCCGTGCATGTGGCGGGCTATATCGAGCAATTGCAGGCGACACGCAAAGCACCCACCGTTAAGCAGCATCTGGCCTGTATCCGCATGTTGTTTGACTGGCTGGTGACGGGCCAGGTGTTGCCGGCGAACCCTGCGCACGCGGTGCGCGGGCCCCGGCACTCCGTTATCAGGGGCGCGACCGCGGTGATGTCCTCGCAGGAAACGAGCGAATTTCTTAAAACCATCGATACGGCGCATGTGGTGGGCCTGCGCGACCGAGCCTTTATCGCCGTCATGGTCTACGCCTTCGCGCGGGTTTCCGCCGTGGTGAGTCTGAAGGTGGAGGATTATTTTCCGCTCCAGAAACGCTGGTGGCTGCGCTTGAGAGAGAAGGGCGGCAAGGTCAACGAAATGGGCTGCCAGCATAAGCTTGAAGAGTATCTGGATGAGTATATCGCGGCGGCAGGGATCGCCCAAGACAAGAAAGGTCCGCTCTTCCGCGCGGCCATCGGCCGGACGGCAAGCTGTCCGAGCGGTCCATGTCGCGCGTCGATGCATGGTACATGGTGCGCCGAAGGGCCCGGGATGCGGGGATCGAGACATCAATAGGCAATCATTCTTTCCGAGCCATCGGTATCACAGATTACCTGGAACGCGGCGGCGACATTAACATCGCCAAGCGGATGGCAGGTCACTCGAACGTCAAAACGACGGAACTCTACGACCGGCGTGGCGATGAAGTGAGTTTTAGCGAGATTGAACGGGTGGGGATTTAAGCCGTATGGGCCAACATAAGTTCGCTACAGCTGACGATGTCTGCGATGATCGAAGCAATTAAAGGCGCGACAGACATAGCGCTTTATGTGGTCAATGCACCAAGATTTCTGCGGACTAAGCGCGGCTTCCAGGGACAACTCTACTGCGCTTTACAGAAAGCATTGGAAGAACGGGACCTATTGCAAGGGGAACGAATACTTGAGATGGAATACCAGAAGAGCGTACGCCACGGTCTTGCTCAACGGCCAGATATTATATTGCATGTGCCTGCCGAGGAATCAGGCGGCCGAGTGGATGAGGGCAACTTCGCTGTCTGGGCACGCCAAGGGCACCACCGTTCCACAAAGACGTTATTTTAAGCGTAGAAAGAGGAAAGTGACGGGGCATTGCGTAAGCCGTGTAGTTATTGCACTGATTTGGGCACAAGAAGGCGGACGACTTCAAAGTTGTTGTGCGCTTAGATCCTATGATAATTGCACCGGTCAATTGGTTCAATGATCCCCCGATTCTGACTTGTATTCTTCGCGGTTAACCGCCAGTTAATCAACTGGCGTAACGGGTAATATGGGTGAGTTCTGTTTTGCTCCCCGTATTATTCGTGATAGCGGCTCAGTTTATCTAAAATCCTAAAATGACACACTTACCTACTCGATATCGTTTGATCGGCGGCGCATTCGCGATGCTACTCCTAGCGGCGGGCTGCGCCAGCAATCAGACGACCGGGACGGCCCATAGTGAACCGGATATGCTTATCGCTTCGGGTTTCGTGGTCCGTACGCCCAATTCGACACAACAGGCGAAGCTACATTCCCTAACTGGCGGTCAAATCTCCCAAATACAGACACGCGGGCTAACCCTCTACGTCTGTCCGGACTGGCCCAATAGACGGGTGTTGGTCGGCGGTCCCGTGCAGTATCAGGCGTACCAGCAATATCGCCTATCTCAGCATTTACCCGCTGAAAATCCGCCGCAGGTTTACCGTGGTCCATCATCATTCGACTGGCGCAAGTGGTATCACGAGGGTGGAGAGCATGAGGGCTAAGTATCTCTGAGGTTTCGATATCTCTCGGGCGGGTGAACTAAACCAGAACCATGAAACAACTACTCACCTTCCTCAAAGCGACCCTTCTTGGTGGAGTGATCTTTGTGCTGCCGGCGTGGCTGGCAGTGCTGCTGGTGGCGAAGGCGTTGACGAAGTTGCAGGTCCTCGTAAAGCCGGTTAGCACCCATCTGCCGGAGAGCGTCGGACATCCGCGCCTCCTGGCCGTCATCCTACTTCTGGCGCTTTGCTTTGTCATAGGGTTGATCATCCAAACAGCAATCGGCGCACAGGTGAAGCGTATGGTCGAGCAGCGCGTGCTCGAAAAGCTTCCGGGCTACACGACACTCCGAGGGTTTGCCGCGCAGCTGTCCGAGTTCGAAAAGACCTCAAACTTTCAACCTGCCCTGATCGAGATCGAGGACGCGCTGGTGCCGGGATTCTTTGTCGAGCAGCACACGAACGATCGTTGCACCGTCTTTGTCCCATCGGTCCCTACGCCGATGGCAGGGGCCCTTTATATCATCGCTACCAGCCGTGTGCATCGATTGGACCTGCCGGCGATCAAGGTCATGCAGTGCATCTCAAAATGGGGCTCCGGTAGTGACGAACTTGTTGCTGCCCTCGACGCAAAGAACCGCACGTCAACCGAGGCAGCAAAACAGGCAAACGTGACATAACAATCGCGACCGGCCCCGGACTGCCAGCACGAACTAGTGACCGGGCCGTACGTCAACACGACGAAGAAGATCGTCGGCGCAGAGGCGGCAATAGCTGCTGGCTCATACGCTACTCCTCAAGGGTGATGTAGAGCCATAGTAGCCCAGCATGCCGTATCGGCTCAACGATTGGCCAACGCACGAGAAAGCGGCATGAGGATGATCAATCCGACGATGGCGACAACGATTACCATGACGACCACTTTTGGGTCGCTAAAACTTTGGCTCCCGACCACGAGTGCAGCTGCGATATTGCGCTGGGCGGTCGCAAGTGCCAGCACCGTTCGCGTATCCTTGCCGGGACCCCCAAGCAGCCAGCCGATGCAGAATCCAAGCGCGATGAACAGAAGCCCCGCGAGAATGCCGCGGGTGCCAAAGACCTGGAGAACCTTGTCGAAGTTCACAACCGTGATCAGCACCATCAAGAGAATGAGACTGACATTGGAAAGCCAGTCGAGTGCCGGCTTCACGCGCGCGGCCGTTGCGTCGTAACGCGCCTTCACAAAGAGCCCGATGGCGAGAGGCAGGAGCATCAGCAGTACGAGCGATTGTGCGATCTTTACCGGATTAACCGTCACTCCCGGGAGTAGCAGTGGCAGGACGATGGGTAGGTAGGCAACTGTAATGACCATCAACAGGACCATCGCGCCGACGCCAAAGGGCAAGTTACCTTTTGCAAGTTGAGCGAGCTTAGGCAAAAACGGCGCGCCGGCCGCGCAACCGAGCAGAAGCAGTCCAACTCCAAGGGGTTCGTCGAGCCAGAGCACCTTCGCCAATGCGAACGCGCCAAGGGGCATCAAGACGAAATTGGCGACCAGAGCGAGCACGACCAGCCGGACGTTGCGCAGCGGATCGAAGATCTGAGAGACCGTGAGAGCCGCACCCATCGCCAGCATGCTCGAAACGACGAAGCTCACCATGGCGACTGTCACTGCCTTGCTCAACAGTTCCATCAGCCCCACTTAGGTCTCCCCGTACCGGGAATTTAAGGAATTCATGCGCTTGATGGCTGAATTTAGTTATGCTTCGCCGTGCCAAGGTTCTTCCAGAAGCGCTCCATACTCCCACAGCTACCGGCCTTCATTTCATCAGGGCAAAATTCCGCCAGAAGTTTCGCAGACTGTCCGTGCCACCGAAGAGTGTGGTGAAATTGGTCGAGTCCACGAGCACGATGTCTCCGGCACGCTGCTGATTTGGCGGCATCCAGAGCAGACAATTAAACTCCGTGTTGCCGGCTGCGGTAAAAGGGTGCGGACGATCGGGATCAATGGGCTGGCGCGCCAGCATATGCACCGACTGGATGTCTTTGGTGGTCAGCTCATAGTGCGGCAGGTGCGGATGGAAATTTAGCGTAGGGACGTTGTTGAGCAGTCCAAGCTTGTCCAGGTCCCGGAATGCCGTAAGCGGTGCGATCTCCTTCGTGCCTTTGACAAGCGCAGGGCGGAGTCCGTACCTATTGTACACTGGCACGTCGAGCGCCTTCATCAGCGAGCGGGTGTACTGGCTGAAGCGCTGCTGACGCGGCACGAGCGCGTCGCCGTGATGGAGGTATTCCATCTGGCGCTGCTTCAGGTCGTCGGTGAAGCCGACATCGTGGTGCGGCGCGAGCAGGAGGCAGGTACCTTCGCGCTTGAGCCACTCGCGAATCGCTGCGACTTCTTCCGTTGTGGCCTCCTGCTCGGAAAGAAGATGGTCGAGTCCGAACACCAAGAGCGTGTCAGTGTCCGCCAGAATCCGTTCGTCAATCGCCAGTTTGTAGCCCGCCTGGTCGATGCGCTGGAACACTGCGACCGGGTGGCCGGTGGCTTCGCCGGCAATTTGCTGGAAGCTGAGTGTGGAGCGGTGAAAAAGCTCCAACGTGCCGGCGATCCCCTGGAGGAATTGCGCAGCGCTCCACTCCGGCGTCTCGTAGGCTGGCCACAGCACGTTGCGGACTTCGGTCATCGTCGAGAAGCGGTTCTCCATCGCCCCGGGGTCGCGCTGGGATTCCCACGGGTAACTCCATGTCCAGTAGATGCTCAGGCGGCGTTTGCCCGGCGTGTATTTGCGGGGGATGTGGGTTTGGTTGTAGGTGCGTGCTGGCGGCAGCGGGTTCATGTCTGTTCCTTTCTTTGTCCTCTCATTTCTTCGGAGAGAGGTTCGGCGGGCATTGCACCAAAATCAGTCTTTGTAACCTGTAAGTTACTCATTCTACTAAGTGGCAGAAAGTTTGAGAGTGCCAGAATCCCGCCTCTATCGTCCAGTCCGTAATGTCTCACCAGGTAGCTCGCGCGCGCAAAGATGAATTTGCTGTCGCGTAGGCACTCCGCGCCGAACTGGCCGGATGCGATCTTCGTACCTTCGGATTTCAAACCCTATCGTGCCGTCTCTACAACGTGAAGCGCTAGCATGCCTCTGCGCTGGACCACACCAGCGATGCTCGAAACCAAGAGGGACTTTCGCAGGCTCAAGGCGCACAAGTTGTCTGCGGCGCTGCGAATCGCCCTCAAGGTTCATCATGAGAAAAGCCCAAGCAACCACGACCTTGCTCAGAAAGCCAAGGCTGTAGGGGCTCGCTTATGGCAGCGACCGTTTCACCATTTTCAACAAACTTTGACATTTCCGAGGCGATTGACAGTGTCTTCCACACCATAGATAATGAAAAGCCGCGACTATGTCAGATCCAACAAAGCAAAACGACTGGACCAAGCCGGCGGCAATGGCGATCCCCAAAGGTGGATACCTCAAGGACAAGGTGGAGCAGGGCAGATACGGCCCCATCTTCCCTAAAACTCCGGCGTGCTACGGCTTTACGATCATAGCGAAGATCATTCCCGGACGAGAAGACGTGTTCTACGAGTACGCCAAAAACATCGAGCAGGCGGTGGCAGGAACGCCCGACTGTCTCGCGATACTCAAACTGCATTACTTGCGCTGGGTTCTCTTCCCCATAAAAGGGGAGACCTACTTCATGTATCAGGGCATCTTCGACACCGACTTCGACAAATACACAGAGGACGCCGTGAGCCTCTTCACGAATCTCGGCCTCAGAACGGTCTTCGAAAACCTCGAGGGCTTTCCGACGGACTGGCAGACGAATGCGCCAGCGTTCATCAAGTTCGTTCGTGAACACCAGTGCCCGAGCTTCCTCGAATACGGCGAGTATCCGTATGTGAGCGCCGACGAAATCAAGAAGGCTCTCAAGCTCAAGGCGGCGTTCTCCAATATGCTCGATCAGATGCAGTGATGCGCACGCCGCGTTATGCTGGAGTTTGACGACATCCAGCACATTCTGCTAACCCGTGCACCTGCGCTCACGGGACGATACGAGTTTCTATCGTTCCGCAGCGCCGGGGGTGGGTGGGCTTGGCTTTCGGCGATTCTCGAGAAGGTTCATTCCGCTGCGGCCATGCGCGCCTCCGTCGAGCAGGACAACCGCTGGGTTACAGTAGCGTTTACATGGAACGGACTGCGCGCGCTCGGTGTCGACGAGACTTCCCTGGCGACGTTCCCGGAAGAGTTTAAGCAGGGCATGGCGGCTCGCGCGGAGATGCTCGGCGATACAGGCGCGAACCATCCCGACAACTGGGTGGGAGGGCTGGCCAGCCCGGACCTCCACGCCATCGTCATGCTCTTCGCCCGCGATAACGCGGAGCGCGGAAGGTGCGTGACGGAGCACGAGAAACTCATCGCGCAGTGCAAAGGCGTGGAAGTGGTCTCGACGCTCGACCTCGAAGCCACCCCGCCGTTCGGATATGCACACGACCACTTCGGCTACCGCGACCGCCTTTCGCTGCCAGTTATTGAAGGATCAGGCGAGGTGCCGACGCCCGGTTCCGGGGCACCGCTCAAGCCGGGCGAATTCATCCTCGGGTACCCGGACGAAAACGGACCGCCGGCCAATCTGCCGCAACCCGAAATTCTTTCCCGCAACGGCAGCTACATGGCGTATCGCCGGCTGCAGGAACATGTGGGCGCGTTCCGTGATTTTTTGCGTCAGCATGGACAGACGTCCGAGGAGCAGGAACTCGTGGCGGCGAAGCTTATGGGCCGCTGGCGCAGCGGCGCACCGCTCGTGTTGGCGCCCGAGAAAGACGATCCGGCACTAGGTGCCGATTCGCAGCGAAACAATGATTTCAACTACAAGCACATGGATCCGCATGGATATGCGGCGCCGCTTGGCTCACATATACGCCGTATGAATCCGCGCGACACGGCGGCGAATATGAACCGGCGCCGCATGATTCGCCGTGGCGCCACCTACGGACCGCACTTGCCGGAAGACAAGCCCGACGACGGCGTCGAGCGCGGCATCGCGGCATTCGTGATTTGCGCGAGCCTGATCCGGCAGTTCGAGTTCGCGCAGAACGTGTGGATCAATGACAAGAATTTCCATGAACTCGGCAATGAGCGCGATCCGATCATCGGCAACCAAGACGGTACGCTGGAATTCAAAATCCCGAAGCGTCCGATCCGCAAAAAGATCACCGGGTTGCCGGCTTTCACCACCGTGAAAGGCGGCGCGTATTTTTTCCTGCCCGGCCTCAAGGCGCTACGCTATTTGGCGAAGCTCGGCGAGGGTAAATAAAAGGAAAGGGCATTCAACATCAGCGAAAACATTCTTGTTGGAGGGATGCGCAACCAGAACCGCGTGTCGACGATCTTCAGTACGTTGTTCGGTGGCATAGACAGCCCGAAATATTTCGTCAGATCGCGGGACCACACCGCGTGGTAGACGGCGGAGGGGTTATCCAAGCCGGTTGACAGGGCAGGGTGACCCCGCCCATGTGCGGGAGCGGGGCTGTGAGGGCCCATTCGAAGGTCACAGCCCAGTACAGCCAAAACTCGCGGTCCACGGCACAACCCTGGCAGAATTTCGCGGTTGAGGGCGTCAATTGTTATCACTACTCTAAAATTCAGGATTCCAGGTTGATATGAGTTCTCCGAATGAAACCGAGCTGCGAGAGACGATTTGTTCAGTGTTTCGCGGCAAACCCGTGGAACGGGTCGAGCTTTTTGGCTCCGCCGCCCGTGGAGGAATGACTCCGCAAAGTGACGTGGATATTCTCGTCACACCAAGCCCAGCGGCCACGCGCCGTGATCTATTCGTCATGGCCGCAGAGGTCGAGGATGCGGTGGGGAGACAGGTTGATTTTCTCATCCGAGCCGATGTTGAAGCGATGAAGAACATCGAAGCACGAGACTTAATACTCGATACGGCGGTGACGCTTTATGTCTCCTGAAGAAAAACTTCGCTTAATGCATATCGCCGAAGCAGCCGCCCTGATCGGGCGTTACGTTGAAGGCATTTCGAAGCGAGAATTCTTAGAGGACACGTTGCGGCAAGACGCCGTGATCAGAAGGATTCAGATAATCGGAGAAGCCGTGCGGCATTTGTCACACGAGCTTTTGTCCACCATGCCTGATTTTCCGGCAAAGGAGGCGAGAGGAATGCGCAACATTTTGGTTCACGATTATGACGGCGTGAATATCGGACGCGTGTGGGACACTGCGATTGAAGATATCCCTATTTTGCGAGCGGCTGCTGAGAAATATCTGCAAACTCACTTTAAATGATCCTTGGAAGGCCTAAGCGTAAAGGAATTCCGCAATGTACATTTTCATTTTGACATTGAGAAGCTAACTGTCGAGTTCAACAGGCAAATTGGAGACTCGTTATGAAACGTGCTACGAGCTCGGTTGCGGAAAACCAGGACTTCGCGACGATGCAAAAGACGCGAACCGGTGTCGAAGGATTTGATGCAATCACTGGCGGTGGTGTGCCGCGAAATCGCACGTCTCTCATCTTCGGCGGTCCCGGCAGCGGAAAAACCGTATTTGCCCTGCAAGCGATAGTCAATGGGGCGCGCCAATTCGGCGAGCCGGGCATCTTTGTCGCCTTCGAAGAGAACTCCCGGCAGATTTTGGCAAACGCCGCAAGCTTCGGCTGGAACCTGCCGCAACTGGAAAAGAAACAGATCTTGTTTTTTGATGCGAAACTGCGTCCTGACGTGATCAAGGCCGGCGAATTTGACTTGAGTGGAATGCTCGCTGGAATCAAGGCCGAGGCCGACGCAAGAGGAGCGAAAAGGATCGTCTTCGACTCGATCGATGTGCTTTTGACTTTGCTGGATGATCCGCGAGCGGAGTGGCGGGAGATTTATCGTCTCCACGATTGGCTCTCCGAAAGCGGCCTAACCGGGATCATCACTGCAAAAAGCCAAGGCGCTGATCCGTTTATCGCCGCACCCTACGGGTTCCTGCAATTCATGGCAGATTGTGTTGTCGTCCTTAAGCTGCAGGTGGTAGATCAGATCGCCTTGCGATACCTCCAGGTAATTAAATACCGTGGCTCCAGTTTCGCTGAGAACGAGGCTCCGCTCGTCATCGGAGCCTCAGGAATGGAAGTGGTCGATATCAGCGCCAAGACAATCGCCGCCGAGGCTTCCCCGGAGCGGGTGTCAAGCGGTGTCGCACCGCTGGATGCAATGCTCGGAGGCGGCTATTACCGTGGTTCCAGCGTGCTGATCACCGGGTCCGCAGGCACCGGCAAATCCATTCTCGCAGGCCTCTTCGCTGAAGCTGCGTGCCAGCGCAAGGAACGCACGCTTTATGTTAGCTTTGACCAGGATCCGTCCGAAGTCGTACGCGACCTTTCGTCTGTGGGGATTCGCCTCGCCCCCCATATGAAGAGTGGCGTGTTGAGGATGCATTCCGCGCGCGCTGAGACCGTCAGCGCGGAAGTCCACCTGATGAACATTAAGCGTATCATTCGCGAGCAGCAGTCCCTCTGCATGGTCATTGATCCGCTCTCGGCGATGATCAAAGCAGGCAGGGCACTCACCGCGGGGAGGGTTGCAGAGCGTTTGATCTGCCTCGCCAAATCCGAGAGCGTCACGCTGCTCTCCACTAGCTTGCTGCAAGGCGCTCAACCGCTTTCGGAGGAGACGCCCGTGCAGATATCGACGATTGCGGACACTTGGATTCACCTCACGAACATCAGCCAGGCCGGGGAACGGAATCGCGCGCTCTGCATCGTCAAATCACGCGGTACGAAACATTCCAACCAGGTGCGCGAACTCATCCTGAGCGATAAAGGGATCGCCCTGGCCGATGTTTACACGGCTGCCGGCGACGTGTTAATGGGTACAGCTCGGTGGCAGAAAGAAACTGCCGAAAAAACTGAGCAGGAACGCATTCTGGCCGAGGTGGAGCACAAACGGCGCGAAGTCGCGTTGGCCCGGGCGGAACTCACCGCGCGCATCGAAGCTCTGGAGCAGGAGTTGAAGCAGAAAGAAGCCGAAGCCAAGCTTTTGATCGGCGCGGATGCGATGCACAAACTGGATCTAGTCCACCGAAGAGAAGGGCTGGAGCAACGCCCGAACGCGAAGATGATCAAAAAGAGAACTGAAAACTCACATGCTGCAGCTGGAAAGAAAATGACGCGCGGGCGAAGATTGCCGAAGGGAGGCGGACAATGATTCCTTCTGGTGATGAAGGAGCACGTCGGGCGGAGGAAAAAGGGGCTTTCGTTTTCAGGCTCTACGTCGTCGATGAAGGGCCCAGTTCAGCGCGAGCCATCGCGAACCTCAGCGCCATTTGCAAAAAATATCTGCCCGATAACCACCAAATAGAGATTGTGGATCTTCTGCAAAACCCGCGGCGCGTTTTGAGCGACAAAATTTTAGCGACTCCTACGTTGATCAAGCTTTCGCCATCTCCTGTTCAGAAGATCATTGGAGACCTGAGCGAGGAAGCAAAAGTGCTGCTAGCTCTGGGCCTGCAGCATGGACCACGTGAGACAACGCGATGAACCCCGTATCGAAAATATTGGTAAGTCGTGCGGATCGCATCGTTTTGGTGCGGATAGAAGGAAAAGGTTCGCTCGAGAACAGCACGGCTCTCAAGGACTTTTGCAAGGAGATGATTCATCGCGGCGCCCGCGAGTTCATCGTCGATCTGTGCAATTGTCCCATGATGGATTCGACTTTTATGGGCACGCTCGCTGCAATCTCGTTGTGGCTTCACGAGTTGGGCGAGGGTTGTTTGTCTGTGGTCAATATCAATGAGCGAAACACCGAATCATTGCTTAGCTTGGGGTTGGATCAGCTTTTAAACGTTCGTGTGAGCGCCATAAGGGAGGGGCAGGCTCTTCCAATACCGCTGAAAGAAGACCGCACCAGTCGGGCACAGACGATGCTGGAAGCTCACGAGGCCTTGATCAAGACGGCGCCTGAAAATCTGCCGAAATTCAAGGACCTCATTCAATACCTCAAGGAGTTGCATCTGCCGGAATAACTTGGGACACATTTTTGGGAGTTGCAAAAAGAACGGAACTCCAAGGCCGGAACGGCCTTAGCTAAAATCCTATTTCGCATTTGCGGTCCCGAGCGTGGGGATCTAAAGAGATTTCTGTGGGACTTTACGTACCTTTGTTGGGCTAACCCCCTGGGGTGGAGTGGAGGAGGGATGATCCCCGTCAATGCCGCTGTCATCACTTTTCTTGGAACATCGATCCTTGGGAGAAAATGGATGGTCCCAGGAGCGTCTGCCGGCTGGAGCTTTCGCTTACGACCCCTCTATCGCATTCCGTGCCGCGAGCAAACTACGGCAGATAAATCCGTTGAACTCTGCATTGCGGCGGACGCTCGTCACTCTGCGCAAATAATCGTGAAATCCACTCGGGTCGAGCGGGATCCCCTCAACGGTCGTGAACGCCAAACTCTCCTCCCCGCAGTCGGGATGTATTCGTCGTCGGCTGAAAACGTAGAGATTCCGTAAGCCGATCCCTTGTGGTTCCAGTGGCACGGAGATCAATTCGCGCAGGCTGACCCCTGTGATCCAGGCCGGCTCGTAGCCGTTTGATAGTAAATGGCGCATCAACAACTCTTGCCGCCGTTCAAACGCTTTTCTTAGAAACTTCTTCCGTATGGCGCTGAGATCGTCATCGGTTTCTCCGGGGAATGCATCGCGGAAGCCTTGTCTACCGGCAATACCACGATTAATCAGATCTGCACTAAAATGATCGAGCAACTCAACTGTCACGTTCTCGACCCACGGCAATTCACTGACCGCGTCCCGCATGTCGCTTGCCATGAGGAACGCAAAGTTCGGAGCGCACCAGTACGTTGGCAGCCGGAACACGATACGGACCTCATTCCCAGGCTGGATTTGCACCGAAGTGACAAATGTGAGCGAAGTTACTGATTCGTCAATTTCCGGATCGGTCACAGTGCCGAGTGCCGACCATACCTCCTGCGTTCGATTAGCTTCCGTCATCGGGTAGTGCCTTCGAGACGAGCTAGGCAGTGGCCGCTG
>CAVULL010000026.1:0-260379 GCA_963742335.1 uncultured Verrucomicrobiae bacterium | reverse complement strand
AGGAGTAGGTTTCATACTGCGCCTCATATGTACTTTCTAGGATAAGTGGTTGGTTAATTTGAATCTGGTGCGCCGTTTTTTAATCTCTTGAAGGACATCTGCATCGGGATTTTCGTAGAGATACTGATTTCTGTCGTTCAAGCGGATTCCTTTCAGTAATCCTTGTTTCCGCCAATAATCCACCAGTGGAGGTTTGCTGTCGATCAGTTGAGCGATTTCGCTGGCTTTTAAAAAACCCTTTGCACGCAAACGCTCGGTTCGGCTCAACAGTTTATGATTGGCGCGTAAGCTAGTAATGATTCCTGCACTGAAGGATAGATTTTCCGAAGAACGCCAACCCTTTTTGTTGAGTTCGGCGGCCACCTCGGAGTCGGTGCATCGCTCCGTCAAACGATCGATTTCGGCAACGATCTCCGCTTTGGTCGTGCGCAGTTGCCAAGAGGCGGGCGGCATCGGCAGGTTTAGGACTTTGGTGGCGCCGCCCTTGAAACGTACTTGCACGCTGATGACGGAGTGGTCTCTCAATAAGGTAACGTCTTCCAATATTAATCGAGCCATGCGCTTGCGGTCGCGGTCGCTCGTGAGAGGATCGTTCCACAGCCGGGGGAAGTCTTCCGCTAAAGCCAGGATGCGTGTCTTCTGCTCTTGGGTGATTGACCGGGCGCCACTTTCGCGTTGTTTTTCGTAATCCTCACGCGCTTGCTCCAGTTGCCGAAGCTTATCATTCCAGAGTCCCTCCAGTGTGTCGGCTACCAGACGGTTCGAGGGATCCACGCGCATATAACGGATGCGAGCCTGCTCGGCCTCATAGTGTGCCCGCTCGACGTACTGACGACGCAACCGGTCGGACTCAGCCAGTCGCTTTTGGAGTTCCTCCTGGACGTTGATCGCCACTTCCAAAGCCAGCGGGCTGACGCTCTGAACAATCAGTGCCGAAAGCGCATCGTCGACCGTTGCACCGGGAATATTCTGACAGAGGGGGCGACAGTGTTCTACTGACTGCCATTGGCAAAGGTAGTTGGGACTCAAGCGCTCGCCGCGTTGGTGGTAACGCGGCGTCATCCGACGGCCGCACTTGCCGCAAATGGCAAGCCCTTGGAGCAAGGCCGGACCTTCCCGTGGCGGGCCGCTTTGCCGCTCGATGGCACGTGCCTGCTGGTTGTTCTTTAAGCGCAGCTGATTCTCTGCAAACTCCTCCCAACTTATATAACCGGGATGGACGTCTTTGATCAGAATGGGCCACTGCTCGCAGGGCACACGCTCTAACTGCCGACGGCCATGGGAATTTTTCCAGGAATGAGTTTTTCCAAAACAGAACGCCCCTGCGTAACGCGGATTGTGCAACGTAGCCAGCGCAACGCTGTGGCATAGCGTTTGCCAGCTCAGTTGGCCAGAACCCGCTTGCCCATGTCTGGGGAATTTTAGGCCTTCTTTGCCAAAGGCCTGCACCGTGGCCCACGCCGCGCCGGTCCGACGGAACGTTTCAAAAAAATGTCTCAGGGTATGCTGCACCTGTTTATCGGGATCCAGCACCACGCGATCTGCCGGATCATACACCAGGCCCGCCGGCAACGGGATTCGCAATTCACCGCGCTGAGCCTTGCTCAAAATCCCCCCGCGCAGCCGCGCTTTGAGCACATGCAGTTCGGCTTCGCTCATCGTGCCTTTTAGCCCGAGCAGAAGCCGATCGTTAAAATGGGCCGGATCATAGAGTCCGTCTTCATCGAGGATCAAGGTGCCGCTTAAGGCGCAGATCTCCAGCAAGCGGTGCCAATCGGCACAGTTGCGGGCCAGGCGCGAGACTTCCAATCCCATGACAATACCCGCCTTGCCCAAACCCACCTCGGCCACCAGCTTCTGGAAGCCCTCGCGCTCGGTGGTCGTCGCCCCCGATTGACCCTGGTCGCAATCGATGATCTCAATACGCTCGGCCGGCCAACCAAGCGCGACGGCCCGTTGACGCAAGCCATACTGACGCTGGGTGCTCTCGGTATTTTCAAACACCTGGCGCAGTGTCGATTGCCGAATGTAAAGATAGGCCGTCTTTTTCAAATGGCCGGCGGTGACTTTCCCATTGGAGTTCACGACGTTAATACTCATGTGTTGCAGGCGCTGGGGCTTAGTTGACTTAAGGCCATATTGACCAGAAGCCGGGTTGCTTCCTGCTGCCAGGACTCTCTCAGATTCATCATTGGCAGCGCTTCTGCTGAGAGCGTTGCCGCCGCAGGACGACAGAGCGGATCATGCCAGGCTCGCATCCAGGCGGCCACGCCTTGTCTGATCAGTAAAGTCAATCCCCAGCGCTCTGTGACAATCAAGCTTTCCCCGGCCAGAACTTGCTCACGCAACTGTTCGTAGCGGCGCGTCCAACAGTGCGCTTCTTCTTGGAAACTGGGCAGACTTTTCACGGTGTCTGGCGCCCTTTTTTTTGCACTGCTTTTTCCACAGTGCGTGGATGGAGCACGATGCCGAAGCGTCTTCGGACTCGTTGGACCAGTACAACGGCTTTAAGACCTGGCTCTGAGCCAACAAGCTCCTGGAGATAGCGGCGAACTTCGGGCTTGAGCTTGCGCGGCTTTTTCGGACCGCGTTTTTCCGGAAGAAGGCCCTGGATGCCTTCTTGGCGGAAGTTTCCCCGAGCCTCATAGATAGTGGGCCGAGAGAGACCGGAATCCAGGGCTGCTTGAGCGATCGGTTGGCCGTCGACCTCCACCGCCCGAATCGTCTCATATTTGAGCTGAACCAGATCGTGGGGATCGAAGAACTCGTTCTCGGTAAACAATGGATTGCGGACTTCTTCCGGGTGGCGATTGAGAACGCCGGAGGAGCGCAGGGTCTCAATTTTTTTTGGGTTGGATGGCACAGAGCTAAAGAGTGTAAAGTAAATTACACCGCATAATCAGACATTCCGATTTGATTTGCAAGTGAATTTTACCAGTTTGCATAGGAATAACGTGCATCTAAAAGAATTAATTATCAACTCATCCAGCAGTATAATATTCGACAACGGTGTATTTTTCTTTACACATTCGGCCTAATTTCCTTTACAGCGTTTTGCTTGAGATCTTCGATTAATTTGTCCAAACGTAGCAGGTCTTCGAATCGACTCACCGCTCGCCCTTCAGCGACGGCGACGAACGGATCGGTTTGACCGGCATCGGTCCAAGTAGCTGGAAAATAAGCCAGTTGCTCATTCTCGTTGTAGTAATAGACCCTCCACTCGCCCCAGCACTGGCGGCAATCCACAAGCTCAAATCGCCGGCCGCACCAAGGATGAAAAGGGTGGATTAGTCGAAAATACTGTTTTGGATCCTCTGTAGCGGGTGTAGTTCGCGATCCACGCCAACGGCAAACAGGAGAGCTTCTGGAACGGGATCGAAGGACGCCTGTTACCGATGCTCGAAGGAGTCGCTGATCTGACTGTTGCTCAGCTCAACGAAGCCACGCTGGCCTGGATCGAGATGGAATACAACCGGTCCGTCCACTCTGAACTGGGAGAAGCCCCTCTGCAACGTTACCTCCACCACCGCGACGTCGGACGGCCCTGTCCATCCAGTGCCGAACTTAAAATGGCCTTCACGGCCGAAGCGGGTCGCACCCAGCGCCGCTCCGACGGCACCATCAGCCTGAAGGGTATCCGTTTTGAGATCCCCTCCCGCTACCACCATTTCCAACGGCTCAGTGTGCGCGCAGCTTCCTGGGATTTGAGTCAAGTCCATCTGGCTGATCCCAAAACCGGTGCCATCCTCTGCCGGCTCTTTCCCCTGGATAAACGCAAAAACGCTCAAGGCGAGCGCGCCGCTAAAGGCTCTGCACTGGATAGGCCCGCGGCGGCCCTGTCGCCGGCGCCCTCCAGCATGGCGCCGCTCCTGCAAAAGTTAATTCAACAATACGCGATCACCGGACTGCCTCCGGCTTACCTGCCCAAGCAGCAATCCAACACGACACCGCTCATGAATAAAAAACTCCTCTCTCTTTATAGTCTGAAGTTCAACCCCTTCTCACCCGAAGTGCCCACCTCCGCCTTGTGGAGCGCGCCCTCGATCGAGAGCTTCTGCTGGCGCATCGAACAGCAAATCGGCGAAGGCGGCTTTGCGAATCATTTATCAGGGATTGGAAGGATGATGGTTACGAGTTAATTCGGCTTATTCGACTGGTACGGAACGGACTGGGTTTCGTCGTCTACGATACCGACGATCAAAAAATAGTCTATTCCGTATTCGAAGTCCTGAACAGTCGAGGGCTTTCCGTCGATTGGTTAGACAAGTGCAAAAGCGTGTTAATGGGACAAGCCTTCGAACTCTCCAAAAGCGCGGAGGCTGGCTCGGAAAAGATTATAGAACTGAATGCTCTTTGGGGAAGCTTTATGATCGCCTTGCGACGCATCCTGTAAACGGAGATGAAGTTCTACGAGTCGCAATCACGATTCGGTTGGGAGACGATGCCGGAAAGCCTTTGCGTGCTGAGGCGGCGCTTAAGAAAATTCGAGAATATTGCGACTCTCCAGAGAAGACGGTAACGGTTTCTAATTGGCTCTATGAAACCGCAGACAAGTTGGTGGCGTTGCAAGCTCATCGTTATTGGGAACCGGTAGCTGAAATACTACAAGCTCGCGTGCTCGCCGTCGCGCTTATGTTGGCCGACACATTGACCGAAACGGAGCGGCAGAAAGTGATTGATCAATGGGAAAGAGTAACTTTCCGTATTTATGGACTTTTTGAAAAGGATTCGCGCTCGAAAGTTGGACACTATATCCGCCTCGCTAAGAACGTTATGAGTAGGGCTGAGGGGGCGTCGCGCTACAGCGAAATAATGGATTCCCTTCGCCAGATTGGCGCAGACTATCCAGTCGAAGATGCAGTATCGACTCGACTAGATAATAAAAATTGTTACGATGGGTTTGCCGACGAGGCTCGATATATACTATGGCGATATGAGGAGTATCTTGCAAAGCGAGCTGGGGTGGATGTGGATAAGGAAGCTCGGCAACTAATTTGGGACGAAAGAACCGCATCAGAAACCATAGAGCATATACATCCCCAATCTCCCGAGCCGGGAGGGGCGTGGGCAGGAAAACTAGATCACAATGTAAAAGTTGAAGAGCATGTGCATCGCATAGGAAACTTGATTTTACTGCCTCAGACACTCAACGAACAGGCGCGAAGACAAGGCTTTACAATTAAACGTACAATCTACGAGAAGTCAGAGGGCCTCCGGATGGTTAGGGAGGTACTTGAAAAGAAGGATTGGACTCAACGCGATATAGAGGACAGGGAGAAAACGATAGTTGAGTGGGCTAAGAAACAATGGGCGGATCGATCCGATTAGTTTCGTTCTCGATGGGACGGTTGATACGGTACTGCGACAGACTCGACTCGAAAATGCGAGCACGCGCTGACCAAAAATTCCGCGGGTCTTAAACCCCCGGACGTTTATCCGGATGGTGCACATCACCAGCAGCGATGCCGCTTCCAGAAGAGGGCTTGCAGCCGGACAGCAATCTTGAGCGGGAGCGCCACCCGGCCTTGCTCGGGTCTGACCTTAGCCGAGCGATCCCCTGAATTGCAAACGTAAATGCTTAAAGGCTTTCGCCGGGTGTAATCCGGACCATCCCAGGGCCGATGCAACCTGCGTTCCGGCTTGCTCTGCTTTTAAACCCGTCAGATATGGTAAAGGCGTGAAGAAAATGCCAGGAGCGAAAAAGGGTCCGCGAACGAAACGGACCGATGCCAGGATTGAGCAGATGCTGGCGACAGCGCGTTTGGGCATGCCTTTGTCCTTTGTCGCGATCCGCGGCGGAATCAGCAGGGAGACGCTGACGCAATGGCGGGCAGCCGATCCTGAATTCAGCGCAAGGCTTGATGAAGCGAGAGTGGAATGCGCGGAGGAGAAATGGAAACAAATCCTGGCGTCTGCCAAGAAGGGCACACCGGGTTCGTGGCAGGCCTTAGCTTGGTGTTTGGAGCGATCGCATCCTGAAAGTTTCGCCCGCCCGGAAATCCAGCTTGGCGTTCAGGTCAACTCCCAGACCAACGTGAACAACACCTTGGTCGTATCTATGTCTATGGAGGTCGGGGAAAAACTCCAGGCGCGGGCGAAGGCGATGGAGAAGGAGATAAGCCAGCTGTCCGAGGCCTATGATGCCAAGCGCGGGCTAGGGAACGGGATAGACGAGCAGATCCGCGAGGTAGAATCGGAGTTGATGACCTCCGGCACCGCCGCCATCACGTTACCGCCGCCGACCGGACGGCACCCCAACTGGTGGGCGATGTTATCCCGTGGTGACGGGCACCGCCCGATCACGCCTGAGGCGGCTACCTTCATCCTGCGAACCATCGCCACAGACACGCTGGGGGCCCAGAGAGCAGCGGGGCTCTCTATTGACCGGGATGATGGCGCACTCGCCCTGCACGACGTCTGGGATGCCTTGGCGACCGTCTGCGGGCCCGCTGGTTGGCAGGCACTGGTAGGCCGGGGTGAAGCATGAGTATCCGGGTACAGCTAGCTGATGGCACGCCGGAGGATGAGCGCCAGGAGACCCGCCCTAAGATCCGGGTGACGCTCCCGCCGCCAGTCGAGCCATTGCCTGAAAGAGTCGCCCGCTTCTGGTTTTACGATGAGGATGCGGCCCGGGCACGAGCGCCATGGCGCTTCCAAGAAAGCGACGCCGAGCAATTAATCCGCGAGCGGGCCGAACGCGGTGGTGCTTGGGCCGGATGATAACACGTTGGCGGCGTGTTGCGAAAAAAGGGTCCAATTTCTGGAATTTTCGTGAGAGATGCCCCCCCTTTTATAGAGTGCACAGCGCCCGGGGGGTACGGGTCCGGCATGGCACCCCCTAACTTTACCCCAGAATATATATCCTCTCTATCGTCAATAGCTCAGGGTTTTATAGGGTTGAGCGTGCTCGGGGGGTACGGGGCCGGGAGGGCACACCCCCCTCCTTTAGCCGGATAAGAGGCGATGGACGTGGAGTCTAGTAAATTTGATCGTAAATAGGTCTTAAAATAAATCGTAGCTTTTTCCTGGCGTAGAAAAGCCGAGACATGACCGTACCGACAGAGATATTCAGAATTTCGGCGATCTCCTGATATTGCAGGTCTTCTATCTCCTTCAGGACGATAACAGCGCGATGCCCTGGAGAAAGCTGTGCGAAGGCCGCATTAAGATGCTCCCGAATCTCAGTGCGTTGATAGCTGCGGCGAGGGCCAGGAAGAGATGACGGCGTAGCATGGTCAAGTTCTACCTCCGCACAGCGGCCCTTCCGGCGAAGCGTTTCAATCGCCAGATTTACCGTGAGCTTATACAGCCACGTGTAAAACGAGGATCGACCCTCAAACTGGTGGATGGAGCGCCAAGCTTTCAAAAATCCTTCCTGCGCGAGATCCCGAGCATCATGCTCATCACGAACAATACCGTAGAGCACAGTGAGTATTTTAGGGCGGAACTTAGTTACCAGTTGACCAAACGCCTCGGCATCGCCCGCTTGAGATCGAAGTATCAGCTCTAGATCCCCGGATCGTTGGGAAACGTCAATATTGCCCCCCTATAGTAACTCGACAAGACAATTCCGACGGAAAAAGCAGTAGGGGCCTCATAGCAAGCTCCAATCGGTTAGCGGTGACCGGGCCCGCGATTTCTTCCTTATTGCCGATGATCTTACTCGCCACGGTAACCTCCCCCTCATTTCCCGCACTTCTCGCCGCACGTACGGCGGGTAATTGTAGCCGCCTTCCTCGATGATCGCTTCCCCTCTTTCCACCTCAGGCGAGGGAATCAAGTGGTCGAAATCGGTCTCCAGCTCCCCGCAGACCCGGATGAACTCGTCGAGCTGCTCGCCGGTAAAGCATGCTAGCATTAACTCCGGCGAGATCTCGCCTTCCCCGAGACGGTTCTTGGCGACTTCGATTGCCACCGACATCGCCGTGCTCGCCGCCTTCAATTCTTTTGATGACATATCAATTTCCATCACTTTTTCCTTTTCTTTGACTTGGGGAAATTAGTTCCCCGTTTTGATTTTCGGTCATGGCGCTTGGAAACCCGACTTTATCAGTGCCACCATCAGTGGGCGGAAGTCGTATATCCGTACAACCTCGTCCCCCTTGTCCTCAGTCTTGTAAGCTAAGTTTCCATCCTGGGAAATTATCCATTCGTTTTCCGTGTGATCCCAGACCACTCTCGGCAAGTTGGTGTTATTCAGCATCTCTATCACGGCCGTCACATCCTTGACCTGGTTCTTTATGATGTAATAAATCACGCCTACCGATATTCCTTGGCAATAGGTTTGGATAATTTCTAGTCCATCTTTTCGGGGATAATATTCCGTCAGGTAATCAGCTAAATGATAATGGAGAATTTGGTCAGGTTTCCCCCACTGGGCGTGGGCTTCTTCCAGAGTCATCCCGATTTCCGCTTTCACATTGCTGATGGCCAGCGTTATCAACGCCAGCCCGATAATTGCTTTCTTAATCACTTCTTAATCACTTTCTGTTACTTGCGGATAATCCCGCTTCCTCCCCTGCCAGCAGGGCAAGCGGCGAAACTAATCTTCGTTTATTTCAGGAGGTGGAACAGGCGCTGGCCTGCCGCTCTTTTCTCTTCCAGCCGCGATCCAGTTAACCATGGCTTGATCCCAGGCTTTTGTGGCCGGAGGCGTATTCACTTCGTATTCCAGTGAAGCGATTCTCTCTGCCATTGCTCTTTCATGCCCGGAGTGAATCCACCAGTGGCAAGTCAGTCCGGCTGTCACTGCCAGAACCAGACAAGCTATTGTTTTTTCCTTTCTGGTCATACGGTGGATAGACGTTCCATCGGTTAAATAAGTAGTCTTCATTCCGTCATGTCCCTTCCGGTTTCCGGCTGGCTGACCAGCCCGAGCTTGTCCTGTATCCGTTTATAAGCTCCTTCTCAAACTCCGCCAGCAGCTCGCGCACATCGTGCTTGCGCAAGTGCAGCTACCATGTGGGACAGCTCCGTCAGCGTGAATCCGTCAGTGCGTTTGCTCATTAAACGCGTCCCCCGGTTAAGAGCCGATATAACTTTCCGGGACCAAAAGGCAGTTTGGCCCAACCGAATCGACTGCCAACAAGGACAGCTACACAGATCAGCCAGCCAGGGGTCATCACCTGGATGTGCGGGCTCGACGTCGGTGACGACGGTTGGCAGATATTGTTGTTTCTGTGTTGTATACACATCATTACATTGTCTACTTAACGGCACAAATGATCGGACTTGAGGAAAAACTTGGAGAGCGGGTTGGCCCCTGCCTCCGAGGCGTCAACATTTGCAAGCCGCACTTTAAGCTGAGTAGGGAGCGGCAACGGTACAGTGATCGAGTCGCCATCCTGAACCCTGCAACCCAGAGCCTGAAACAATCGCCTCTTGGCCGGGAGCTGTGCCAGCACAGGCTAGCACGAGGAGAAACGCGGCCAGGACCCAAGAATTTGCTTCACGGATCAATCCAGGCCGGGTGGCTATATCCTGCCGGGGAAAAATAGATCCAGCTAGCACCCGTCTCGGTGACATTCCACAGATCCCCCAGAACCGGATTCGGTGAGATCTCTGAGAAACGCCCTACGGTCCCGCAGTATCGAGCCCAGACGCTGCCGCCGCCCCATGCAGCTGGCAAATCGTACCATTTGTACACGCCGATTTCTTGTGTCGGCAATCTCAGCAGGGTGGCACGTTTAACAGCGTGTGGCACAAGCTGGGCGCGTCGCACCGGCACCGGCTGGAGATACTCCGGCGACGTGCTTGCTGGCGGCGTCGGTGCTATCACGGGGGCTGGCGTCTGTGCCATCGGATGAAAGGTCCTCTCCAGTAGCGGATCAGTATAGTGCCGGGCAGGCGGGGTCCAGCCAAACGCCCACATCACCGCTGCGATAGCCGCTAGCATAAGCGCTGGGGTTAGCACCGAGGCTGCGGGGATCAACCAGAGCGGGCAGTATCGTTGCCTGGGTGTTTGCGCGACACGCCGGTGCAGCAACTCGTACAAAACCGTTGAGGGTAATGGACCTTCAAACCCATCACCTTTGAGCGGCGATCGGGATGCCTGAGGCAGTGTGTTGGCGCGTGAGGTTGCCGTCCTTGGCGAAAGATCCTCCTGAGGTAAAGGATTTCGCATTGGGAACAGTGTACCACAGCTTGGACACTACTTGAACACTTATTGTCGTTTTGTGTCGCGTATATGTTAGGTTGTTGCGTGTGGAAGCCGAAGCAGTAAACTGCTATCAGATCGGCTCTGGCAGCGTCTGCCGAGGAGAAACAAGCGTTGTACCACCTGCTGGCTCTGCGAGTACAAAGACGCTTTAGCTAAGCGGCTCGGGAGGGTGCGGCGATATACGAAGCTACGGGACGACCGCCTCGCAGAATCTTACGGCCATGAGCTTCGGCACAAGCAAAGACAGCTTTGTAAACCTCGCAATAGGGATCTTTGGCCATCATTGTGCCCAGGGCGCTGTAGGTTCGCACTGGGCAACCGCCGTGACAGATGGAGAGATAACGGCAGGAAAGGCAATCGTTGTCCTTAACCAAACGTTTCGGTCGTTCGACGAAATCATGACGAGCACGGCTGGTTTTCAGCATTCGAGTCAGGTCAGGCTCTTGAAAAACGTTGCCGAAAAAATATTCAGGGTAGCTGGTAACCCAACAGTCACACTGGGCAACGGTCCCCTTGGAATCTACGGAAATAAACTGATTAGAGCAGTTCTCTTTCCAGATGCAGGGTAAGCGGGCTTGTTTGCCCGTGAAATGATCCATCAACCCGTCAAACGGACCAAGCGACACACCAGACCCATAACCTCGCGCGATCCAAACATCGAAAAGACCGACCAGGAACTTGGCCAATTCACTCAAATCGAGTCTGAAATCCGTTTCATGTTCTTTCGCAGGACCACCGGGAAAGGGTGTATTGACCTGGAAATCGGTTAACCCGAGCTCCTCGGTAAAATACCGGTAGAACATTTCCGGCCCTGCTTCCAGACTAGCCCGATGGAGTACCGCAATGACGCCGATTTCAATCCCGGCTGCTTTCGCTTCTCCAAGTCTCCGAGTCCAGAGTTCGGTGTACGCTTCAGCCCCGCCCCTGAATAGTTTGCGGTGTACGTTGGGGTAGTCCATGGAGGTCCCAATCGATCCGCTAAACATGCCGTGAATCACCTCGTTCCACGCGGATGAGTAACTGATAAGATTAGTCTGTAGATAGTGGACAAATCTTAGCCCTCGCTTGGCGGCTGCAGAGTCCATTACCTCTCCAGCTTGCGCAAACCAATCAGGGCCCATAATCATCGCCTCGCCCCCCTGCCAGTAAATCTCGCACTCCTCGATGTGCTCATTTTCAAGGTGGTCCAACAAACGCTTGGTCAATAGAGGCAAGAGGGCCATCGAGAGACGATGCGGCTCCTTGTGCTCAAAGCAATAGTCGCAAGCGACATTGCATTCCGAGGTTGGAAGTAGAATAACGCTGAAAACTCGGCCGCTCACTCTTTGTTGCTCCGATCAGGTGGGTTGAGCGGTTTGCAAAACACAACTCGCCAAGTCTCGAGCCATTTCCTCCGCTGCCGCTTGAACGATTGAAAATAGCTCTTTTATTCCTTCACAGGAATAGCCACGATCCGGCCATTTGAAATAACCGCCGCACGACTGTTGCCAGGGACAGGTGACGCATTCAGCGCCCTCTTCCAGAAGGCTCTTCAGATGATTCTTGACGAATTCTGCGGGCGAGTTTTCGACCGGTAGGAACCCTTCAGATCGAGGCCATCTGGCCTCTCCATGGCAATCGTACTGAGGAAACACGGCCGGGTCTTCCTCCAGAATCATCCAGAGAGAGCCCGGGTCAGCGCCATGACTGCGAGCAAGCAAAGAGTGAAAGAACTCCACGGGTGCCTCAACGGCCGGTTCATGAAGATAGAAGTGCAAAACTTCTTTCAGCTCTGCGAGGATCTCGGCTTTCGGTTGACCAGGTAATATCCGGACCGGAAGTCTTAACGCGGCAGCGAGTTTGACCGCTTTGAGTAAACCCGGCCGGGCCTCTACGGTTACCCGCACGTCGTGAACCGCGGAAGTATCCACCACTTTGTAAAGGTCCGAAAACTCCAGAGCGGGGTTAGTAAGGATCAAGTCGAGCGAAGCATCGGCACCGCTGTGCGCGGCTTCCATCCAGGCATCCGAGTCGCCCAAGACCCCTTCGACCTGAAGCCACTTCAAGCCTGGGAGCGGATCGCGCAGCCATCGACAAAGTTCTTCTCGGCTCCGAACGATGGCCACAAACGGCGCGTCACCTTGCCTCTCCGCTAAAGCGGACGGCAGGATCCTGAGAGATGGATAATTTTCTTCGGACACGCAGATAAATCCAGACTGTCGCTCACCATCGATTGATCCATCGACTTCCGCGAGGACGAGGGCCCCATCGGTTAATCCACCGGCCACGACCACCACCCCAGCCATTAATCCACCCGCCCCGGCGAGGACCCCATCGGTTAATCCAGATCCCGGCTTCGGCTTTTGGCGCAGCGGCAAGCCACGCGCCGCCAAATCCAATCGCCGCAATCGCTGCCCCAGACCATTTTCCCATGCTTTGCAGAAATAAGCGACGGTCCAGCGTTTCCTGTTCTTTCTCGGAGCTCCCGACTTCTGAGGATGGACTATTAGTCATAAAAAGGTCCTAGTTCTTAGTCCTGATCTTGTACTTCATCTGTCAGTGTCGAAAAATGCATGGCGGCAATCAGCCACTTGTCTCCCTCTTTCTTCACGGAGAGCGAAATGTTCACCGGAAATGTGAAGTCATTCCCGTCCTTCTTTCCATTTACGTTTCCTGAAGTCATCATCCAACCAGTGTCCGGTCCAAGTTCTCCGATGCTGAACTCGTATTCGAAATTTTGTTCACCAATGTCGAATCCTTCAAACAAGTGCTCGTGGGCCGCTTTAAGTTCGTCTGGACCCGACCAGATTTCCCCGGGGCCGCACCCCATCATCGTCGCTTTC
Organism: uncultured Verrucomicrobiae bacterium; assembly: GCA_963742335.1. Lineage (GTDB taxonomy): Bacteria > Verrucomicrobiota > Verrucomicrobiia > Chthoniobacterales > JAFAMB01 > JAFAMB01. Next base: position 247,398 of record CAVULL010000026.1, on the reverse strand, counting down.
TCAGTCATGGTCGCCAAAACTCCCGCGAGATCGTGATTCGTAAAAGCCGCATCGCGCGCGTCGAGTAGATCGCGAATCGGCTCTAAATCAGGGTTATCATCGGTTGCTGCGGCTTGTGCATTCGCCACGGGTGGAATTGAGACAGCGGCGGCAATACTGGCTACGCCCGCCATAATAATCTCTCTTCGGTTCATAGAAAGAATTACTAAAAGGGACCAGCGCCAACGACAAGAATAAACGTGAGGCCCAGAAGATTCTTTTGCGCAAAATTCTGCCCGCTGGCCGTTCCGTTCAGACCGGAAAGAGAGGCTTTTTAGAGTCAAATCGTGTAGGATTTCAATTCACCAAAGCTTAGCTTTCAACCATGAATATTGGCCAAATAATCGTCTGGATCATTGTCGGCGGGTTCGCGGGAACGCTCGCGGGACGCACTGTCACTTTGAAAAAAGAAGGCTTGGGCCGTTGGACAAATCTCCTGGTCGGCATGGTCGGCGCGGTGATCGGCGGCGAATTCTTCAGCCTGTTCAAAATTAATTTCGGGCTCGGAGAGCTTAAAATCACTTTTGAAGATCTTATTGCTGCGTTTCTTGGCTCGCTTCTGGTGATTTTCGTCTGGCGGATGATCGCAGGGACCAAAACAAAGGACGATAAGAAGAATCTCAAACCTAAACCGTGAAGATCACGGGCGACGACTTTTTTGACTGCTATGAGCGGCTGGGTGATCACCCGCCGAGTGCGCCGAAGCGAGCCTGGTCCCGACGGGAACCAGCGGCTCAACCACAAAAGCTCCTTGATGCATCTCGGGCGGAGCTGCCCTGCGTCTCAGCCGATATAGTCCAAAAGCAGCCATGAAGATCTGTGTCGCAATGAGCGTGAAGGACAAGCCATGCGGCAATGCCGACATGGCGATCCCGGCAATAACAGGTCCAACCGCCGCGCCAACGCCCTGCATAATCAGCAATCCCCCCGAGGCCGCCACGAACTCGTCTTTGCCCACGGCGTCATTCACGTGAGCCATAACGATGCTGTAGGTCGGTACGATGGTCCCGCCGAAAAGAGCAGCACAGAAATAGAGTATCCAGTGGGGCGCGTTGTTCGGTACGAACACCATCATGGCAAAGAGAGTCACTGCAGCCGTGATCGCCGCTCCGATGATGGCCAGACGCCGATCAAGACGATCCGATAGCCAGCCAAGCGGCCAGGCCAACAGGAACCCGCCGAGGGTGCCGCTCGCCATAAACGCCGCGACCCCTCCGGTGTCCAGACCACGCTGCTCGGCGAAGATTGGCCCCAAAGTGAAGAAGGCGCTGGTGGTCACCCCACAGAGGGAGGCGGCCACCAGCCCGAAGGGCGACTGCCGATACAATTCCCATAACCTGATCCTGGCCCCGCCATGATGGGTTGGCGCCTCAGCCTTTGTCACCGCGATCGGCACCAAGGCAAATGCGATAATGATCGCGATAATGCAGAATGGACTGAAGCCGGCCGGGCCGGTCGCCGGGAGAAGGAGCTGTCCAATGATTCCGGCCAGTAGTCCCGTCATGGCGTAAACGCTCAGGATCTGTCCTCTGGTTTGGTCGGTCGCGACACTGTTGAGCCAGCTCTCGACGACGATGAAAAGTCCGGCAAAGCAGAACCCCGTCAGGGCGCGCGCCACAACCCATGCGATCGGTTCAATCATCAGCAGGTGCAGCAGCGGTGCAGTCGAGGCAACCGCTCCAAGTGCGAGAAAGGTCCGAATGTGTCCGACACTCTGGATCAGCTTTTCACAGCGCAGCGAACCAATCACGACCCCGACCCAGAAGCCTGCCCCGACGGCGCCGATTTGCGCCGGCGAGAAACCCTCCATCCCTCCCCGAACGCTCAGGAGGGTCCCCTGCAGCGTATTGCCCATCTGCATGAGCCCAAAACCCAGGAGAAGTGCAATCAAGGTTGGCACCGTCGCCCGCTGCGGGGTTTGCATAGTTTGTTACAGCCGTAGTTGCCGGGTATCCAAGCAGAATCCCGAACTCACTGGCCGCCAGTCATCTCGCCTGGTGCTTCGTGAAGGAAGATTGTTCATTTGTGGGGGACCGGTCGTGAATAAAGGTCTCACCTAAAAAAGGCCGACGATAGTGTTCGGAGCTTAAGATGACAATTGAGAATTGATAGATCTGGAATTTATTGCCCTCTTTCCCTCCCTCCCACGCAGAACACTATGAAATCAACGCAGTTGGAGCTTCCAGGTTATGAAAGATTCGGCTGTTAAACCGCAGCGGAAATCTGGTCCGGCATTGGTTCGCGCGGTGATAGTGCTGGCCCTGATCCTCGGCGTGGCTCTGGCAATTTTTTACTTCAGCTTCAAAATAGTTTTACATGCTGCCCACGACAGCCTCCTCAGCCACCCGAATCCGGTCACCGATTACGCGCAGGCAATCGCCCGATTTCAGCAGATCCAACAGAGTGAGGGCCCAGAAATTAATCCAGTTTGCCGCTCGATTCTATTGACGCACGGACAGCGGACGGAACGGGCAGTGGTTTTTTTTCACGGTTTCACCAACTGCCCTCAACAGTTTCGTCAACTGGGCGAACTTTTTTACCAGATGGGTTACAACGTCTTGATTCCCCGTCTGCCGAGGCACGGGGTGGCCGATCGTAAGGTGGAAAACCTCTCACCGCTCAAGGCCGAAGAGCTACGGGACTGCGCTGACGTCAACGTGGACGTGGCGGCGGGCCTTGGCCAGAAGGTTTTTGTCGCCGGACTCTCAGCCGGGGGAACCCTGGCAGCCTGGATCGCTCAAAATCGCACCGATGTTACCCGCGCGGTCTTGATTGCACCGGCATTGGGTCTTTCGCGTCACGAGAGTACAGGACTGCAAAAGGCGCTCGCGTTGCTTTTGCCGTTGCTGCCAGACATTCGAACCGATTGGTTCAGCGCGGACCCGAATACGCCTGAACATTGTTATCCTGGTTTTTCATCCAGGGCATTGGGTCAACTATTGCGCGTCAGCCTGGCCATCTTTGCCGGTGCCTTCGAGCGGCCGCCCCCCGTGCAAGATATCGTTCTGGTAACGTCGCAAGGCGACGAAGCCGTCAACGACTTGATCACTTGGCAGTTGATGGGCCTCTGGCGGACCAAGGGATTGCATCAGCTTACCTGCGTCGATTTTCCAAAGAGCATGAAAATCCCGCATGATATGATCGATCCGGCCCAGAAAGGGGACCACACGCAAATTGTCTATCCTGTGTTGGTCAAAGCGCTGGACGCCCCCTCATCCTGATTGAGGCGATTGGTAAACATGGTGAAATGGTGGCACAATCCCGCTCGAATGGGTTGCACGCGAGCATGGTTCAGGGGCGCTCAGAGTTGGGTCTGGCTAGCAGTCCTCAGCCTTGGTTTCACCGGCTGCGTAGCCGAACACGCGAGGGTCCGCGAAGCCGGCTATTATTTGGGCCTACACCACGGCCCGTTCGTCACTGGGGAGCGTTCGCTAAAGGCGAGCGAAAACAAAGCGGCCGCTTACCTCTCCGAAGCGAGGCGAGCCTACTTCCTGCTGATCGCCGGCCGACAGTCCGGATCTATTGACGCCGAGCTGCAATCGACGCTCCAGGCCTATGATCAAGCGGTGGCAAGTTTCCTCGCTTCCCTGCCAAAGAAGGCTACGTCAGACACCCCGGTCTTACGTAATTCCGCTACTTCGGAGCTTTTCAATCTTAGTTTCGATTCCGCCGGCCCTGGTGAATGGTCTCCCGAGTTTTTCCAAGAGCTGCAGCTTGCCAGCGGAACGAGACGGCGGGGATTCTCCGACTCTGTGACGGTTCCAGGCGTCGGAGTGCCCCTGGTCGGTATACCTCGCCGAGTGCCCCAAGGGTCACCTCCCCTTTGGTATGAATCGGCACGAGGGTTTCGCATTCCGGTCACAGCGGTGGTTGAATTTAAGCGTGGCGACAGGCCCTCAAACTTCGTCGCCAGCATCCATCTCATTAATCCGCGCGTGTTGAACCAGGTCCGGCTTGGAGGAAAACCGTTCGTTTTGGCCGCCGATTTCACGGCGCCGATGGCCTCTTACGGACGCACCGATTCACTCTGGAACAATTTCCTCAGCATGATTCGCGGCGAAAGGACGAGAGGTCACCACGGATTGGTCTTCTTAGAACCTTACGATCCTCACCGCATCCCAGTCGTCTTCGTACATGGTCTCCTTTCTTCGGCAGCAGCATGGCAGAACGTGGCCAATTCCCTGATTCGGGATCCTGAAATAAGACGCGATTACGAATTTTGGGTTTTCGAGTATCCAACAGGCACGCCCATTGGCGTGTCTGCGCTTGAACTCCGGGAAGACCTCGCAGCCGTCCAAACGCAATATCAATCCACCCAGGATATGGTGCTGATCGGTCATAGCATGGGAGGTCTGCTCTGCCGAATGCAGGTTACCAATTCCGGCCGAGATCTCTGGAACCCAATTTTCAAAAAGCGAGCCGAAACTCTTTATCGGGATATCCCAAGTGACTCCCTGACGAAGAGAGCGCTCATTTTTCCCGCGAACCCCGCGGTTAAGCGAGTTATCTTTATCGCGACTCCTCATCGCGGTAGTCCGTTCGCCACCGGAGGCATCGGCTCTTTCGCGATCCGTCTGATCCGCTTTTTTTCCGCCGAATTGCTGCAAGCAATCGAGCAAAGCGCGCTCTATGCCCTCCGCATCGAGGAACCAGCACGAAAAGCAGTGTTTCCCCCCAGCGTTGAGGGGTTGTCACCGAGGAGTCCTCTCCTGATCGCGTTGAGCGATTTACCAATTCAAGCGGCTGACCATTCGATTATCGGCGACCGCGGTCGAGGTGATACCCCGAATAGCAGCGACGGAGTCGTACCCTACTGGAGTTCCCACCTGGCCAGCGCCGAATCCGAGGTGATTGTCCCCTATGGTCATGGCGCGATGGATGACCCACAAGCGATCGCCGAGATCAGGCGCATCCTGCGAATGCACGCTGCCCTGAACCCAAAGCCCGATAGGCCCAGGCAAATCCGGGCACCTTCGTATCGAGCTTCGCTTTCGAAGTAAACGAGCGAGACAAGGTAAGCGCACCGTCTTGGTTTGCTCACTCGGAGAGGCAAAGCGAGACGCTTCGCTTACCTGCCGAGCCAGATCGCGATACTGACACCAGCAGCCTGCAACTTCCGGCCGCCGCTGTCTCCAACTCCCCCTTTCTGAGCGAGAGGCTGATTAGACGACAGCCTTCGGAACGGAGAGACCGAGCATTAATTGCGTAAAGCCGTGGAAAAGTAAGCTGACCCCGAAGAATAATCCCAGAATCCAAGCGGAACCAGAGGGCCAGTGGGCATATACCATCACGCCAAACACCAGTGTGACGATGCCGTTCAGGAGCATGAAAGTCCATCCTTTGTGTTCTCGAATCTTGAATGCGCCATAGATGCCAAAAATGCCTTCGACCATCAAATAGACGGCGAAAATGAGCGTGATCAGATTCAGGCCGGAGCGAACACAAGTAAGCAATGCCACTCCCGCGCCGATCCGAACCAGGGCAAAAACCGCATTCAGCCCGCGGGGAACGATGTCTTTACCGAAGATTGCGAGAAATAGGGAGATCGTGCCGCTCACCAAGGCAAATGCCCCGAGAAGTTGAACGATCAGGAAAGAGAAAAGGAGCGGAGAACCCAGAGCTAGAAGCCCGACAACGATAGAGAGGATGGCGCCGGTGATCTGCCAGCCCCTGCTTTTGCTATTCACAATTGACAGTCTCTAAACGACCTGGCACCGGGGAACAAGAGAAATATCCAAGTTGTTCAATTCGAGCCGCTAATGTTAAATGACCGAGGGTTGCCCTTACACGAGGGTCTTAAGACGCCAGTTTGAGCCTAAGCCTGTTCAAAAACCATGCTGCAAATCGATTCTGACCAATTTCTGCGGCCCGACTATCGACGAATCACCGCTCAATCAGGCAACCGCTGCACGCCAACCGAAAGAGAAGGAGGTGTGGGCGCATCGTTGTCGGTCTGACCCTCGGTCTGACCCTACTCAGATCCCTGATCGGGACTTGTCTACTCGTCGCTCTGATATCCATCTCCGCACGAACGCATGAGGATGAGAGAAGCGCCCGGAAAAATCGAAGCTTTGGAAGCGAAGGTGACGTCCCTGCAGGCAACTGCTTACGCTCGCCAGGCAGGAGCCACACCGCCAGCGGCAGTCAGGCCAGCCTGAGCGGCGGCGACGGCAACACGGTTAATGGACCGAAGTCCGGCGTCAGCGGGGGGGAGCGGACAATACCGCAGACGGGTCGGCAATGGCAATCATCGGTGGTCAGAACGTGAACGACCGTATGGACGCCTCGGTCAGGCAGCAACCACCCCTAATGCTTGATATCCGATTTACGGTACTCAAAATTCAAGACGCGCACTGCTTTACGCCGAAAGCAATCGGCCGCGTGATCGTTGACCATTCCGACTGCCTGCATCCATGCATAGACAATGACAGGACCGACGAACTTGAATCCTCGACTCTTGAGGGTCTTTGACATCTCCTCTGAGAGGGGTGTCTTGGCAGGTACATCACCAGTGTTTTGTTTCGGCTTACCGCCGGCAATCTTCCAGACGAAAGCCGAAAAATCTTCTCCCGCAGATTGCATGGAAAGATACGCCTTGGCGCCTCCGATCGTAGACTCGATCTTGGCACGAGAACGGACGATGCCCGGATCTTCCAGCAGCCTGGCGATGTCAGCCTCATTGAATCGCGCGATTGCCTCTGGATCGAAGTTTCTGAAAGCTCTGCGAAAAGCATCGCGTTTACGCAAGATAATCGACCAGGAAAGACCGGCCTGGAAACCGTCGAGCATCAGCTTTTCCCAAAGCGCTCGGCTGTCGTACTCGGGAACTCCCCACTCCTCATCGTGATAGACACGGAGAAGCGGGTCGCTCTCCGCCCAGGAACAGCGTCGGATGGCGGTTTTGGACATGTTTTACTTAAGCGCTAGGGAAACATGACCAGCTGAACAGCAGCTGCCCGCCCGCTCACGCTCCTTCCGCACCCATCCGGGTAGCTTCCACAAAAGCCTCGGTGGCGTTGTCGATCTGCCGGCCCTTGCGACCGCCGACAGCATGCACATACAATGCACCGCGAGCAATTCGTTCCTCTCGCTCCGGAGGAGGCGAAATTTCATAGCGCACCGGTTGCTGATGATCAGCGATTTGGAGGTTGGGGTTATAAACACTGTTAAATTTCCACAACATTCGGACAAAATTAGTTTGACCTCGCAACAGGCGTCCCACCGCCAGACCGGCAGCCTCGCGAAGCGCAGACAGACCGAGATGCTTGATGCTCAACACCCGCTGTGTTTCGACCAACTCCTGATAAAATTCGGCCAAGCTCAGATGGGTTGGTAATACCGCGTGTTGGATGTCAAAGAGCCGATAGTCACGCGTCGTAATCCGACGGGCTTCAGTACGCCAACTCTCGGTGCCCGGATACGGCGTATTGACGCTGATGTTAACTATTTCAGGAATTTCCTGGCACCACTCGCGGATTACCCGGAATCGATCCCGATCCCAGGAAGGATCAGCAATCAGATTGATGGCTACGGTAACTCCCAAGGAACGCGCAAAATCGAGGGCTTCGAAATTTTGGGAAAGACTTACTCGTTTGCGAAACTGTTTCAGCCCTGCCTCATCGATCGCCTCGATGCCCAGAAACATGTACTCGAGCCCTATGTTTCGCCAAAACTTGAAAACCTCCTTGTTGCGCAGGAGCACATCGCCTCGGGTTTCCAGGTAATACTTCTTTTTGATACCGCGTTTGGCGATCATCTCGCCGATGCGCATCCCGTGCTCTGCTTGAATAAAGGCAACATCGTCCAGAAGAAAGACACCCGATTCTTTGATTCGACTCAGTTCTTCAACAGCGCACTCCGGAGATTTAGTTCGATAACTTCTCCCGTAAAAAGTCCAGGCACTGCAGAACACGCAATCCCAGGGGCAACCGCGACTGAACTCAATGGAGGCGCAAGGATCAAGCACCCCAATGAAATATTTGCGGCGATGTCGCAGAAGGTCTCGAGCCGGCAACACGCTATCGAGACTGTGGACAAAACTTGGTCGCGGTCCCTCCCCGTCCAGCGTCTGAACCCCGGGCACCAGGTGCAGATTCGCGCGGTCCTGGCGGGCCGCCTCCAGAACCGCAACGATGACCGGTTCTCCTTCCCCTTTCAGCACCGCGTCGATACTACCCTTTCCATGTTCCAAGATTTCCGCACCTGTGAAGGAAGCGCTATGGCCGCCGACCATTATCAGTGCTTCCGGCAGAAGGGTCCGGGTCTCCTTCGCCAAATCAATGATTTCCGGCACATTAGCCAAGTAATTGCACGAGAAAACCACGGCGTCGGGTGACCATGACCGTATCCAGCGAAAATAATCTTTGTGAGTCTCTGCCTGTAAATCAATCAAGCGCACGTCGTGTCCCGCGCCTCGGGCAGCGGAAGCGACCAACTCGAGCCCCAATGGCTCGAGTCGGAGGTAAATCTTCGAATACATCAAACAGCCTGGGTGCACAGCGAGCAGTTTCATGAAGTAGATATTGGTGGTTCTTTAGGATCCGGCCCGAAAGAGACGACCTCACAATAAAATAAATATTGATTCGAACAACCTGAATACGCCGAGATCAATAATCGGCCGGTGGGGGAAGGAGTTCAGGGTCAGAGTTCAGGCGTCAGAAGGCGAGAGGCGGGGTAACGTAGATGACCTAACAAAAGTCCGTGGAAGAGAACCAAAAGGGGAGCAAAGCCAGAGACGCTCGCCGACACGCCTCTCGTCATTCACGCCGATCCGTCTCTCCCAGCCCGTCCCGCAGGCGACTTTCAATTTCAAGATCGGCTGGCATTCAATGTTGAAAAATCGGCCAGCCTGACGCCAGGCATCCTAATTCTTTTGCGCGGTCCAGGAAGGAGCCGATGGTATGGGGTTTCGCTTCCGGCTTTTGATTCAGGTAGATCTCGCTGAAAAATCGATGGTAGCTATAGCTGTCGATTCCAGCTTTCATGTGCGAAGGAGGGTTTGGGCTGGGGCGAGAAAAAGGGATCGATTTGCTAGGACATGAATACGGCTTGGTGGACTGACCCGGATGTTGCGGGCACATTTCTTGGTCAACACGCGATCTTTTTCCTTTTTCTAGTATTAACCGGCGTGTTCGGAGTAGCGCTGTTTTTTTGGCGCTTTGCGGTGACCGATCGTCAACGATTCGATGATCGGCCGCCTCTCTCTCACTTTCGCAACCATTTTCTCCGCGCGTGGACCACAGTGACTCGTCGATTCTCCCCTGAAGTTTACCTTGGGCTGCATCTGACAATTACGCTGATTGTTCTCCTGGGGGGGACTGTCGCTATCTTTTTGGGGATCGCCGGTTCACTCGGCAGCCAGAATTGGTTGATGCACTTTGACCGTTCCTTCTCTGTCAGCCTCCACGAACATTCAGACGTCCGTGCGGGGCGGATCTTTGCCTTGATCACTAATCTTGGGAACGCTTCAATTTTAACCTCTATTGCGTTAGTTGCCCTGGTCGCTCTAGCCGTCAAGCGGCGATGGCAATTGCTCCTGGTCTGGACCGTCGCGCTACTCGGAGTGGGATTAATGGATGAACTTCTGAAAGACGCTTTCCGGCGCATCCGACCGCAGCTGCCGCATCCCTGGATCATTGAAACAGGTTGGAGTTTTCCCAGCGGACACGCGATGGGATCTCTGGTTGCTTACGGAATGCTGGCTTACTCGCTGGGTTTGGTGATAACCAGCCATTCGCTTCGCATTTGTATCACTTTCCTTACTATTTGCCTTGTCATCGCCATTGGGTTCAGTCGAATTTATCTCGGCGTGCATTACTTCAGTGACGTGATTGCAGGCTACCTAGCAGCAAGTTTCTACCTTTCTCTTTGCATCTTTTGGAACGAAACCGGACGCCGCCGTAAACCTAAAAACATCGAGGGACCACGAAACCGCTAACCGGAGTCCAGCGATTCCAAGTACTTCAACCGACCTTCCCGCTGCCGATGACAAGACTTGTCGCACGGAGGAAACCGCGGTCACGGAATAGGTCTTAACGGACAATGCCACGCGTGGACACGGGGCATCGTCGCGAAAACCGACGTTCTACACCTTCGACTCTTCCTCCGGCTTATTCGTTCCGTTCAATTCCGCCTGCAGTTTCTCGACCTCTTGGAGAAGCTTCATAAATTTTTTGCCGACCGGAGTAAGGTCATACTCCACCCGTGGCGGGACCTCCGGAAACACCACGCGTTCGAAAAGGCCAGCCTTGGTGAATCTACGCAGCCGATCACTCAGGATCTTCGCACTGATGCCCGCAATATGGTGCTCCAGTGCTCCGGGCCGTCTGATTCCATCGGCGACCGCACGCAGGACACTGATAGTCCAACGGCAACCGATCACATCCTCAAGCAAGACGTCTACTCGCCTGGAATTTAGCTTGGGCATCGTCGACAAAGTTTTCCGGTCGCTGTCTGTCATGGCTTGGTCTCAGTCAACATCCGCGAAGATCGGGCGGGTCGGGTCGGACACAGAGGCCAGGCGATCGGGTCGGAATAAAGGCATGCAGTTGGCCACATCCAACCGGCCGAAGCGGATCTTCAAGATTTTTTCGGGAAGCAGGAACATCCGATGTCTACGGACCTTTCACCAATCAGTTTAATGGTTAAATTCCAGCTCAACCAAATCATTTCGCCCCGTAGAATCTTTAACGCACTACTTATCTGAGATGACAAACAAAAACGTTTTCGGCGTTTATCCATTTCTCATTGGAGATCAAGAAGCTTACGCTTTGCATGACGGTTTCCTCTGGGGTGAACCGGTTCAACAATATGCTGTGGGCGTTGCGGATGTCGACATTGCCCTCCTCCTCGGCTCACACTTTTTAAATCCCCAGCGCATCCAATTGGGCCTCAGTCCGATTCTGTTTCGATGGAAAGGACAACTAATCCTGGCGGATGCTGGGATCGGATCTGTTGTCGGCGACCCTATTGGATTTCTTGAAAAGCGATTGAGCGCTCTCGGAATTCAACCAGAACAGATCGACATGGTGTTGCTTACCCACCTGCATATGGATCACGTTGGCGGCTTGCTGGACAGAGTGAACAAGAAATCAAGGTTCCCGCGCGCCCGTATTTTTATCCCTCAGCCAGAGATTGAATTCTGGCGGCCACGAGATCCGGACGTCAGCGAGCTGAGGGATGTGCCGCCTGCGCTGATTGATCTGACAATCCGCTGTGCGCATGACGCCCTGGAAATTTTGGCTGCACAGATAGAGTCGTTTTCACCGGAGACGGAACTCTTTCCTGGCGTACAAAGCATTCCTCTGCCGGGACACACACCCGGTCAAAGCGGATACCTGTTTCAGTCTGAAGAGTCGCGATTCATGGTGACAGGCGATGCGATGCACGATCCAGTGCTCCACGTTGCGCATCCGGAATGGACAAGTATGGGTGACGCCCGGCGCCAAAAAACCGTACAGACGCGCCAGAAGCTATTGGCCAGGCTAGCGGAAGAAAAGCTCCGATTCCAATCCTATCATTTCCCATTTCCTGGACTTGGCTATATTCGAAAAAATAGTGTGACGGGATTCGAATTTGTACCGGAGCGCTGGACCTGGTTGTCGGATTGACGTTCAAAAATGTGACGCCTCTGCAATTCAGGCGTCCAGGCGCTTAGACAAAGCGTCCTCTTTGCCTCTTTGAACCGGAGCAAAGCCGGCCGGTTTCTTTAAATAGCTCACGCCGTGGCGCAGCGCCCCCGCGCCAATACGCTGTCTCCTTCCACGCCGATACGCCGTCTTTCCAGACGCACCTGTAATGTTCGCGCAAGGAACGGGTAACCAGCGAGCGCCATGGTGGCGGTGTCAGATACCCGCGGAAATTCTCCCGGCGACCCTGACGAAAACCAAACAACATCCAGATCTTCCTTAAACACCAAAAGCCGTCCAACTGGTGGTGAATCCGGTGGACGGCTGCTAAAGCCTCTCCTTATTGCCGCCGGTCCCCTTCCCAATCATGAAACCACGCACCCGATTTTTGGCCGTTACCATTTCGCTGGTACTCGCAGTGACCGGCATTGCCGCCAGCCGCCTTGCCGTTCCCTTCCAGGGTGAAACCAACGCCGCATCGGCATCAGCCAATATCGTACGCCTGACGGCCGAGGTACTGGAGCGTTCACAATTTGCCCATCACCGGCTCGACGAGGAACTGGCAGCTAAATTTCTCGATCGTTACCTCGATTCACTCGACAGCTCGCGCACCCTCTTCCTCCAGTCCGATCAGGATGAGTTTGCGCTCCTCCGCCATGCCCTCGCCGAACGTACCCGCAGAGACGGTGATCTGAGTTCCGCCCGGACGATCTTTCAGCGCTACCTCCAAAGACTCGATCAACGAACCGCATTCGTCACCGCAGCGCTGCAAACCGAAACGTTCGATTTCAATGGCCACGACCACTACATGTACGACCGTACCGGTGCTCCACGGCCCCGCGACATAACAGCCGCGCAAAACCTCTGGCGGCAGCAACTCCGCGCCGAATACCTCATCGAAAAGCTGAACGGAAAAAGCCCTGGAGAAATTGGGCAGACGCTGACGGCACGGCAGACGCATACGGCGCAGATCATGAAGAATTTCGACGACGCAGAAGTATCGGAAATCTACCTGAATGCACTGGCCCACGTTTACGACCCGCACTCGGATTATTTCGGCCCCGAGGAAGCGAAAAATTTCTCCATTGAAATGAACCTCTCGCTAGTCGGCATTGGCGCGACTTTAGAAGCGGCTGACAACGGTTGCCAGGTTCGCGAGCTCGTGCCCGGCGGACCCGCAGAGCGGAGTGGCCGGCTTCAGCCGGGTGACTACATCGTGTCCGTGGCACAGGATGGAAAAGAACCTGTTGATGTTGCCGATTTACCTCTCTCACGCGTGATCGAACTCGTTCGCGGAGTGAGAGGCACAGCCGTCGAACTAACCATTGTCCCCGGCGATCCGAGCAGAGCAGCCACTCGTAAAACGGTCCGTATCGTACGGGACGAGATTAAACTCGAGCAGCAACAGGCCAAGGCGCAGATTGTTGATCTCCCTGGTTCCGATGGCCAGACCATACGGCTCGGGGTCATCGACTTACCCTCTTTTTATGAGGGTACTGACCAAGCGCATCGCAGCGCCACGGCGGATGTCGCGCGTCTCTTGCAAAAGCTGAAAGAGGAAGGAGTGCGGGGTATCGTACTTGATCTGCGGCGCAACGGCGGAGGCTCATTGGAAGAGGCTATCAATTTGACCGGCCTCTTTATCCGTAGCGGTCCAATCGTGCAAACTCGGGGTCCGGAGGGCGACATTGAGACCGGCATGGACAATGATCCTTCGGAACCTTACACCGGGCCATTGGTGGTACTGACAAGTCGCCTCAGCGCCTCCGCCTCTGAGATTCTGGCCGGCGCTCTTCAGGACTACGGTCGCGGGTTGATCGTGGGCGACCCATCGACCTTCGGCAAAGGCACGGTTCAATCAATTTTGCCGCTAGCTCCGATCCTCAGGCAGAACGGCTTCACTTCTGCCGAGAATGCCGGCGCTTTGAAAGTAACCATTCGAAAATTTTATCGCCCGAGCGGCGCCTCCACACAGATTCGCGGGGTTGAACCCGACATCGTCATACCGTCGACGAGCGACCTCAGCGAAATCGGAGAGCAGGCCATGAAGGATCCGCTGCCGTGGGACACGATCTCAAGCGCGAATTTCACGAAGGAAGATCATATCGGTTCTATTCTGGAAGCCCTTCGCGCAAAATCGGCGCAAAGAGGAGCCACCGAGAAAGGATTTGCCTGGATTCGTGCCGAGATAGCCTTGCGCGACAAGACTCGCCTTACGAAATCGGTTTCCTTGAACGAGAACGAACGTCGTACCGAAAGAGAGCAACTCAAGGCGAGGCGGCAGTCCCACGAGCAGGAACTAGCAGCACAAGTCGGTCAAACGCCGCGCGTTTACGAAATTACTCTCAAAAACGCCGGTTCGTCCGGCCTGCCTGCGCCTCTCAATGCTCAGGCGGCGAAAACCAAGTCGGCGGAAGCCTCCGGCGAAGACGCTAGTCCCACCTGGGAACGCGAGGTGATAATGAACGAAGCACAGCGCATCCTCGCCGACTATGTTGGCATGGAAAACAAGCCGAAATTACGCATTTGAAACGGAATCACCTCGATTTGGGCAACTTCGTTTAGTTGCTTCGTCGCTCTAAATCTAAAGGAAGGGACTGGTGTTATCCAGTCCCCCCGCCTGGTAGAACGACGCAGCGGACGTCCTTCCACCCGGCTAGACCGCGCGCGAAAGAGGTCCGACTAACAAGAAAACTCCCCGACTGCCCGCAGGTAGCGCATGGGGATTGCGATAAAACCCTCTGAGAGGAGGTTCTCTCTGCATCTTCTAAGTAGACTCCACACATCTGAAACTTTGCTTGCCTGAGTATTACAGTTTTGCAAGCCAGGGGCGAAAACGCCCCAGTTGGTAAGAAGGGAGGCGAACCTGATATCGGCCGCGAGGTACGCTTAAATTTGTTTTGTCCTGTCAATCAGCATTTTACACCAAAATGTTAGTATCTCCCTGAATTGTGCCCGCTTTACGAATCGGCAAAATGAGGCAGTTTCTCCTAGACAGTCCAACTACCAATACTCTATGGCCAGTCATTACCTCGAAACCCTCTCAACTCCAGCCGTCCTGGAGGCACAAAAAAAGTATTATGGAAGAACTGGGCCGACTCCTCAGGGCACCTCCCCAGAGCCTCTCACCCTCGACGAGATAGATTTTATCGGCCAGCGCGATAGCTTTTACATAGCCAGCATCAGCGAGAACGGCTGGCCCTACGTCCAACACCGTGGCGGGTCACCTGGCTTCCTGCACGTAACCAGCTCCACCACCCTGGCCTTTGCCGATTATCGAGGAAACCGCCAATTGATCAGTACAGGAAACTTTGCGGTGGACGACCGAGTCTCGCTCTTTCTCATCGATTACCGGCAGCGAGCGCGACTCAAGATCCTGGGTCATGCACGCGTCGTTGACGCCCGAGAGCAGCCCGAGTTGGCGAAGTCCCTTTCAGACCCCTCCCTGCCCAAAGTGGTGGAGCGCATCGTCCTCATCGATATCCTCTCCTACGATTGGAACTGCCCGAAATACATCACTCCCCGTTACACCCTGTCCGAGATCGACACCTTGGTCGCCCCGCTCACAGAGCGAATAAGCCAACTGGAAGCGGAACTGGAACAACTGCGGGGTAGTGGTAGTGCGAAGTAGGCGCGGCTCATTCGTATCGATCGTGATAGCGCACCCAGGAAAGGGCCCCGGTCTCCATGCGGCCTTTCGGCGTGAGGTCGATGAAATGGTAGGCACCGAGCAACTCTTCGCCTCCCCGTCCATAAAATGAGTAGGTATGGAAGATTTCGCCTCGCTCGTTCTTGTAGAAAACGCTCCCACCCGGCTGCTCCTCGCCAAGAAGGCAGCAAAACGAAGTACACCGCTCACGCCTGTCACTGGACGGTTGCCGATCGCGAGACGCACGAAAAGATGGGCTTTCACCAAGGTTGGGCTCAGTGCACCGACCAGCTTGAAACCCTTGTCGCGAAGCTCTGACTTTTTTATGATGAAAAGAATATTCCATTTTTACATCCTTAGTGGTTGTTGTCTGAGTATCTTCTTCGCGAGCGCGTCTAATGCCCGCGACAACTCTGTTAAAGTCGTACAGCTGCTGCAAACAACTCGTTCCTGGGATGGGTCTGGTTATGCTGGCTATCCTGCCGGTCAACCTCAAATTACAATTCTCAAAATCTACATTCCACCAAAGACGGCTCTGAATTGGCATCGTCATCCGATGATTAGCGCAGCTTACGTTCTCTCCGGGCAAATCGTTCTGGAAAAGAAAGACACCAAGGAACGTCAAACGTTTCGTGCGGGGCAGGCTTTAGCAGAGACAGTGAATACAGTTCACCGTGGCTTTACGACGGATCAGCCTGTCGAACTAATCGTATTCTACGCCGGGGCACCCGGCATGCCCCTCAGCATCAAGGCGAAATAATGGAAACGGTGCCCCAGAGTACATTACAGGAAACAGAACGTTCACCTCGCGGTTCAGTGAGCGCCAAAAAGGAGAACCAGCGAATTTTGCGGCTCTGCTTCTTAGCGGGTGTTTTATTCTTCTGAGCTGCCTTCGTGGGAATTTGCTTCCGCGGCTCAGGAGGGACAGCGACACAGGGCTTCTCCCTTTTTTTCCACCCGCCGCATGTTTATTTGTCGCGTAAACAATGTCATAAGTAAACGACTGACCCCATCGGCTTGGCCCAGACTCGTCGCGCAGGGAATTCAACGAGCCCGGAAATGTAACGTCCTCTCCCCGAAATTAGCCTTCAAAGCCCTAAGACCGAGGGCGATCCTCGACCTTTGGCACGCCATTGCGCTCTACCACAACTTGCCGCATCCCGCGACCGCCTAGCGCTTGATAGTCGTGGCCGGCCTCCACCGGACAGGTCCAAAGAAAAACCAAGGGCACGTCGGAAGTGTTGATGGAGCGGTGCGCCCAGAATGGAGGGACGTAGGTGACTTTCCCTGGCGCGAGTTCGGCGGTACACGTCGTTCCATCTGGGCGTTCGAACAGGACAAGACCGCGGCCGGAAAGAGCTTGGTAAGTCTCTGCGTGATTGCGCTTTAGGTGATAATGGCCGCGGGTCAGATGATACTCGGAACCCACTTTACCCGGATAAATGATGGTCGTACCAAAAAAAATGTCCCCCTCAGCCTGACTCTGGTTGAAGGCGTAGTTTTCATAACAAACGGGATCGCCCTCATTCTGAATGCGTTGTTCCAAGGCCTCCGGATCCAGAAAAAGTCCCCGCAGATCGGATAGACGCTTCTGGTAACGGGCTGTGGCCTCAGGAATCACCCCAGTCTCATTCTCAAAGGCGATGCTGGAAGGCAAAGGGGAACTGATCTCTTTCATTTCATTTCTTCCATTTAGTAGAATCGCAACAAACCCCAAGCGATCGAAAAGATCAATGTCGAAGGCGACGAACCCTTTCGGTTCGCTCCGATTTGAGGGAGCACGGAGATGGGACTGGGGTGGCCCTATAAGCGCATCGCCATGTGCAAATATTCCTGTCCCGCAATCGACTTCGTGTAGTCCCCGAGAAATCCGACTCTTTCGTACAGCCGTTTGGCCGCAGCATTTTCCTCTTCGACCAGCAACCCGACACGGTGGTGCCCGATCTTGCGGGCGCGATCACAGGCGGCTTCAATCAATTTGCGACCGTAGCCTCTGCCCTGGCAACTCGGACTTACACTAAGAGTATCCAGATAAAATTCCGATGTTTCCGGTTCACTGGGGATATGATAACTGGGGTTACCCGACCTTTTGGCAGCCGCACGCTCGAGTGGAGTGTCCAGCTCTCGGGCCTTCGCGCCGTCATAGAAGATAACAACCCCTACCACCTTCCCGTCTTCTTCTATTACCAAAGCATTTTGATAGCTGATACGGGAATCCGGCCGCTCAAAAAAGCCGGCTAAAATTCTGGCTGCTTCCCGGCTGTCGCTGGTCCCGGTTAAAACAAACGCGATATGGCCGATGGCCGGCATAATCAATGGAATGGCCTGGAGCACGTCGTCTCGAATCGCTTGTCTGACCATCCAACGCAGATAAAACAAACACCTCAGCGAACCAAGCCTAAAAAGATGATTCCCAGGGATTTAAGGCTCCGGCGCTCAATCCCCAAAGTCCCGATACAACCGATCGATGAGCCGGATGCGATCCCTAGGACTGTCAGTACGTGCCACCCTGACTGCACACTACCGTCAGAACGCTAAGGAGAAGTAAAATGGAAGCACTTGTTTACAATGGACCTCGGAACGTCGGCATCAAGAAGGTCCCAGACGCCAGGATTGAGCGGTCGACCGATGTTTTATTGCAAATAACCACCACTAATATCTGTGGGTCAGATCTTCACATGTATGAAGGACGGACGGACATGGAATCTGGCCGGATCCTGGGACACGAAAATCTCGGGAAAGTCATCGAAATCGGCGACGCCGTGGATCGAGTCAAAGTAGGTGACTGGGTCTGTTTGCCGTTCAATATCGCCTGCGGCTTTTGCAAAAATTGCCAAAGAGGTCTTACCGGCTTTTGTCTGACCACTAACCCGGGCAGCGCCGGCGCCGCGTATGGCTTCGCCGATATGGGCCCTTACAGCGGGGGACAAGCCGAATATCTGCGGGTTCCCTATGGCGATTTCAACTGTCTGGTTCTTCCATCGGATGCTGAAGAGAAGCAGAACGATTACGTAATGCTTTCGGATATCTTTCCGACCGGGTACCATGCCACTGAGCTTGCTGGAGTGAAACCCGGAGAGTCGGTGGTTATCTATGGAGCTGGTCCGGTCGGCCTGATGGCGGCCTACTCGGCGAGCCTGAAGGGAGCCAGCAAAATTATGGTGATCGACCGCCATCCTGATCGACTGAAGCTGGCGGAAAAAATCGGGGCGATCGCCGTCGACGATTCGTCCGGCTCCGTCGTGGACCAGGTCTTGGAACAGACTGGAGGAGAAGGTGCCGATCGAGGTTGCGAGTGCGTTGGGTATCAGTGCCATGACCACAAAGGTCATGAGGTTCCGAACCTGACGATGAACAATTTGGTCCGCTCCGTACGGCCAACCGGAAGTATCGGAGTGGTGGGTGTCTTTGTACCCGAAGATCCGGGAGCTCATGACAAACTTGCAAAAAATGGACAGTTGGCCTTTGACTTCGGTCTTTTCTGGTTCAAGGGCTAGCGAATGGCGACCGGTCAGGCAAACGTAAAGGCCTACAATGTCCAGCTGCGCGACCTGATTCATGCCGGCAGGGCCAAACCTTCTTTTATCATTTCGCATGAGTTGCCCCTGACGAGCGCGCCAGACGCCTACGAACGCTTCGATGCACGGGACGAGGGATGGACCAAAGTCGTTTTGAAGCCGGCGGCATGAGAAGAAGCCGTCTACCATACATCGGGTTTACGGGACATAAGGATCCGCGGGTGCACCTTTATATGCTGGAAACAGCGGCGAGGAACGGGTTCAGATTCGACGCTGTGCAAATGCCGCTGAACCTGATGGATGCTCATTTCCGCAGTTTTGCTCACCTCGTCGTGCCACGGTTGATGGAACAACAAATTGGGGTACTCGGTATGAAGACATTTGGCGGCGGTGACGGTATCATTCTCAAGAGCCAAACAGTCGAACCGCTTGAGTGCCTGCATTATCTACCAACATCGGTCGTCATAACGGGGATCGATCAACAGCAAGTTCTTGATCAAGCTTTTACGGCAGCGAAAACTTTCAATTTGCTGGACGAAGGGCAGATCGCAGGCCTGGTCGCCAAAACCAGGATGGTTGCCGTGACCGGTCAGTACGAGTTGTTTAAAACAACGTCCCACTTTGACACGACTGCCAAACACCCCGACTGGCTAGGCGGCGACAGCCCGGCCGTCCAGTCTCTTGCTCCGCAGGGCGCCGGATAAGCCTTAACGTCCTTAAGCCTTAACGTCCTTTGGTTACCTCTCCATGCAGGGAAAGCTCGGCAACCACGGATGAATGCCTCGCCGGGCTTTGCCATGCCGTAGGCGAGAGAGATAGTCAGAAAAGTCAATCAAGGGTCAGTCAACAATTCTTGACAGAGAGTCGCCGTGATCTCTCAGAAATGGGAAGATTTTTGACTGATGCGCGAGGGTGGTCACGTCGTCAATATCCACCAGAGGCCGGAGGAGATGGACAGACAACGTCTTTTCGCGTGCAGCCCAGAGAGTCTGCTGAAGGACGGCCGGCGTGCTCCAATCAATCCCTCTGAAGAGAACTTCATGAGGAAACTTCAATCCAAGCAAAACATAGCCGCCGTCTTCAGCCGGTCCGATGACAACATCGGCGGGGCCCAAAGCCCTGTCCGCCTCGTAGAAAAAATCGCGGGACAGACCAGGGCAATCGCCGCCAATCAAATAAACCCGCCCGCTTCCGTTGTCGAATTCCGAGCGAACCGCGGCCACCAGGCGTTCCCCGAGATCGCCATCACATTGAGGCACAAAACGGTTTCCCATCGGCAACTGAGGCACTAACCAATTCTTCATTTCTTCTTCCGCATTTGTTGGCGTGAAAAAGACACTGACTCGCCATTCAAGCGGTATTTCTGCTACCTGATGTTCTACTAATGCACGATAGATAGCGTTCGCCCGAACCGGATCGATGCTGCGAGCCAGGCGGGTTTTTGCTTTTCCGACACGCGGTGATTTAAGGAACAGGCAGACCGTTTTCAAAATCGCTCACTCCGTCTCTCTCTTATTTCGATTAGTTGCGTTGAAGTTCGATGGCAGGCAAGCTTAGAGCGTGTTTGACCAGGCACAACACGCTTCTGATAGCTTCTCGATCCTTGGTTCAAAAGATGGCCAGGTACGGCGTCCGTTGATCAGCTTGATCGTGCCTGTTTGGAACGATGATGAGCTTATCGTAAACCTCGTGAGCAGTTTGCAGGTTGCTCCTGAACTTGCCGAGTGGGTGGTGGCGGCGGTCCAACCGCGACAAGCTCTTCACGAGTTGCATCGGCAAGGAATCGTCCGGCTGATTCCCTGTGAGAAACCATCCCGGGGCAAACAAATGAATGCCGGAGCCGCCCAGGCCCGCGGCTCGCTTTTGTGCTTTCACCACGCCGATTCCGAGCTACGCCCCGAACATTTGAACGCATTGGTCCAAACCGCCAGGAACGAGACGATCTCAGGCGGTGCATTTTATCGTCGCTTCGACGATCGACGCTCCTTCTTCGTTTTCTGGGAGAGTATCGTTCGACGCATCAATTCGTTCGCCGGACCTCTCTTTGGCGATCAGTCTATCTTCGTCAGAGCCTCTGTTTTTGAAAGATTGGGCGGATTTGCTGACATTCCCCTGATGGAGGACATTGATTTTTCCCGCAGGCTCAGACGGCTTGGGAGCACCGTACTACTGGATCCGCCACTCTGGTCGTCGCCACGGCGCTTCCACGGTTTAGGGAACTGGCGGACGACGTTGCTCAACATGATGTTCGTTGGGTTCTTCTATCTTGGCATTGATCCTTACACGTTGCACAGATGGTATTACCGTGGCTCGGATTCCTCAAATCAGCACCGTGGCGTTCCGCGGCTTTCGCGGAGAATTCACGGAAAATAATTCCTTACCTAACTATTTTCCAAACATGCCAGCCACGCCGGAATCAGATCGCTCAGTCAAACAGCTTTTCTCTCGAACTCTGCATGATCATCAATTGCCTTGCTCTCGCAAACGCACAGATGTCCTTCAGCTTAATCTCGGGAAGCTTTGCAACCTAACTTGCACTCATTGCCATGTGAATGCAGGTCCGAAGCGCAGGGAAATGATCAGCCGAGAGACCATCGACCGAATCCTCGGTTGGTTGGCCACCGCCGACATTCATACGGTCGATCTAACCGGAGGCGCTCCCGAGATGATGCCGGACTTCCGCTATCTGGTAAGTCAGATCAGGAAAATACCTTGGATCGATACCATCATCGACCGTTGTAATCTAACGGTCCTTCTCGAATCAGGGTATGAGTGGCTGGCCGATTTTCTTGTCGCGCAACGGGTCAAAATCGTCGCTTCCATGCCTTGTTACGAACGCGACAATGTCGATGCCCAACGAGGGGACGGTGTTTTCAATTCCAGTATAAGTGCGCTTCAACTCTTGAATCGACTCGGTTACGGTCGCTCAGCAGAACTTCCTCTCGATCTTGTTTATAATCCCAATGGCGACTTCCTCCCGCCTGACCAGACAGAGCTGGAAGAAAGCTACAAGCGGAAGCTCAAGCAGGACTTTGACATCGATTTTGACCATCTCTACACCCTGACCAATATGCCGATCGGGCGCTTTGCCTCCTGGCTCAAACATAACAGGAGGCTCGAGGCTTACATGCAATTGCTGATTGAAGCATTCAACCCAGCATCTGTGGCCGGTCTGATGTGCCAAAATACGCTGAGTGTCGGATGGCGAGGCGAGGTCTATGATTGCGACTTCAATCAGCAACTTGGCCTGCAGTGGATCAATCAAGCCTCACTGTTCCTTTGGGACCTCGATCCCAAACAGCTCGAAGGCCGCCCGATCGCCACTGGCAATCACTGCTTTGGCTGCACAGCCGGTTCCGGCTCGTCTTGCGGTGGGGCACTCGTTTAGATCAATCTGCTATGAAAGGTTTATGGACGTCCTTCGTCGCGGTTGCAGTTTTTGCCCTGCTATTCGTTGTCGAAAGGATTTGCCCCCTGCGCAGAGCCACGCGATCGCTCGTCGCGCGTCTCCTCGTGAACATCGCTATTTCAGTAGGCACCTTCATTGCAGCTGTCGGCTTACTCCAGCCGGCGGTGCAATCCGCACTGCATTGGTCCACGGATAAATTCTTCGGTTTTGTTCATCTCCTTGCGCTGCCGCCCCCCCTTGGATTCTTGCTTAGCTTTCTGCTGATGGATCTTACGTTCTATTACTGGCATCTGGCGAACCACCGAGTGGCGTTCCTTTGGCGCTTTCACAATGTCCACCACACCGATCCGGACCTGGATGTGTCCACCGCCTTCCGCTTCCATTTCGGGGAGATCTCGCTCTCGATCCTTTTCAATCTTCTGCAAGTAGCACTTATCGGCCCTTCACTCTGGGCATTTGCCGTCTACCAAATCGCTTTTCAAGCTGAAGTACTTTTTCATCACAGCAACGTCCGCCTGCCGATCGGTGTCGAACGCTTACTGAATAAGGTGATCGTGACTCCCCGCATGCACGGGATCCACCACTCTGAAGTCCGTCGAGAAAACAACTCGAATTTCGGTACCGTTTTTCCGTGGTGGGACCGCCTTCATCGAACACTAGGCGTCAACATTCCCCAAAAAGAGGTGGTTGTCGGAATCCCGGGCTACAGTGCGCCTGAAGACAACAGCATTTGGAATGCGCTTCTGATGCCATTCCGCAGGCAGCGCGACTATTGGTGTCGGCCTGACGGCACGCCGGTCGATCGGCAAAGTTTGCCCGCAGAGCAGGATCCTGCTCGCCTTGCGGAATAAATTTGCGCTGCTGGCGGCCAGAGTAACATAAGGCTTCCAGCCTGTGTCCCGATGGTGATCAGAACGATGCAGAAACAGGCTGGAAGCCTGTTCAGCATCAGTTAGCCGTCAGCATCGCGGAAGAAACCCCGTGAACTCTTCGACTTCGTCAATGTAAACTGTGAGATGAATCAATTTTACTCACTCACTTTCCCTTCTTATTTTGCGTTCAGCAGCCATTTCTCATGAACACAGACAGACAAATTCTGATGCAATACGAAACGCCCTTGCCAGACGATTTTACAATGGATCAGGTTCGACAACGGGCTTTGAGCATCGCGCCTAAATTCGACGAGTACTCTGGCCTGAATTTTAAGCTCTACGGAGTTAATGAGCGATCCGAGGCAGCGGTCAACGAGTACAGTTCGATCTATCTCTGGTCAAATCTCGAATCGATGCGTGGTTTCCTGGAGGGCGATTTGTTCGACAATTACAGCAACGTCTTTGCCCGTCCGAGTGTTCGATCCTGGTTGATTCACGAGACCAGCGGAGAGAGAGCCGCATTGAAGGAAAGTGGTTATTGCCTACGACAGATCATTCCGTTGCCGCGACAATCCAAAATAGCTGAATTCCTCGAATGCTGGACCGAGCGTCAAGCGACGCCGGAAGCTCTTTATCGGGTCGTCGGATTTGATCCGTTCCAATGGCAATTTATTGATCTGACGGTCTGGCGAACCCGGCCGGAACTGAGAGATGCGAGTCATCGATACGCGCTAGTGCATGTGTCCGTACCGGCTTTATGATTGGTTTTTGTTATCATTTAACCAACAAAGTTTGCCGGCGATTTTGACTGATCAAAACCGCGCCGATCACCACCGCCCCTTTGATGACCAACTGCGGATAGGAGCTGACACCGAGCAGGTTCAATCCATTATCCAGAATCGTAATGATCAAAACTCCGAGCAAGGTACGATCCGGTCCGCCCACACCTCCCGAAAGTGAGGTGCCGCCAACAACGATGGCAGCAAGAGAATTTAGGAGGAGTTCCTGACCCAGGGTAGGCCCGGCAGCTCCCAACCGAGCGACCGCCAACACACCTCCGAAACCAGCAATCAGTCCGGAGAGGGTAAAGGCGTAGACTTTGTAGCGGCGAACCGGAATTCCGGAGTTTCGGGCAACAGTTTCGCCGCCGCCAATCAGATACATATATCGCCCAAAGCGAGTATGCCGAGCGATCAAAACCCCGGCCATCCAGACCGTGATTCCACAGAGGGCGATATTCTGTAGAGGGGGGATCCATTCACCGATCGCGATCGCGTCCAAAGCCGCTGAGTTAAAAGTAATCGCGCGACCCTGCAAGATTTGTAAAGCCAATCCACTAAAGATTGAAAGACTCCCAAGCGTCACCACGAAGGAGGGGACCATCCCGAGAGCGAAAATTATACCGTTGATAAGTCCAAGGAGAGCGCCAAGCAGAACCCCTAGCAAGACAATGGAGCCTCCCAATCCTGTTCCGTTCTCGATCTTTACACAAGCCGCTCCCACTAAGAGCACCACGGCTCCCACGGAAAGATCGATACTTCCCATCAGCACCACAAATGTTGCTCCGGTGCAAACAATCAGCAGCGTGGAAGCCTGAGCAGAGATAATCGTAAAATTACGGACCGTGGCGAAGGTGCCGGAGGTGAAAGAAAAGAAGATTGCCAGCGCCAGCACCACTCCTAGCGGTAGCCACAAAGAGCGATCCGGGCGAAAGCTCGGTTTTGTCACGTCACGGGACCTATTTCCACCGGAAGGCATTTCAGTTCTTGGAATGATCAATGTCCTTCTTGGTGGAAGGAAGCATCCGCGCCACCACATCGTGCTCCGAAGGCTTTGCCTCCACAGGAGCATCCAGTTCGGCCACCATTTGACCCGATTGCATGATAATGATCCGGTTTGAAAGCCCAATCAGCTCTAACAATTCATCCGTGATGAGCAAAACCGACATTCCCCCTTCAGTCAGACTTCGGATCAACCGGTAAATCTCTTCTTTGGCCCCAACATCGATACCCCGGGTCGGATTATCCAAAACAAGCAGTTTCGGTCCGCGGCAAAGCCAACGCGACAACACGACTTTCTGCTGATTGCCCCCCGACAATTGATCGCAGATGACACGCACGGTACTCGCTTTGATGAAGAGCGCTTCAATATACTTTGTCGAGACGGCTTCTTCTTTCGAAGCCAACCATCGGCCCCAGCGGGTGGAAAACAAGTCATGGCCACCAGCCATCGAGACATTCCAGGAGAGACGGAATTGCGATATCAAGCCTTCTGTCAGTCGCTCCGGAGGAACATAGGCAATGCCACCATCAATTAGTCTACGGATTTCCGGTTTGACCGGGACCTGCCCGCCTAACTTAACAGTTCCGCTCAGCGGGGGTTCCAAACCAACAATTCCCTTCCCAAGAGCGCTCTTGCCCGAACCCAGCAATCCTCCAATTCCAACAATTTCCCCTGCTTTAACATCGAACGAAACGTCGCGGTAGATTCCGGGCCGATTCAAGGCGCGGACTTCCAAAGAAGCTGCGTTCTGCGTCACATTGCCCTGGCGACTTTCGTGATAATAATCGCTAACGCGCTCTCGCCCTACCATGAGACCATGTAATCTCGTTTCGCTGGTGCCGGCTGCCTCCACGGTGGCGACCAATCGCCCATCCTTAAGCACATGGATCGAATCGCAAATCGCCAGCACTTCGGAAAGGCGGTGAGACACGAAAAGGACCGCCCCCACGGCTCTCACCCGAGTAACCAGGCGGAAGAACGCCTCTTCATGATCCTTGGCCAGGGCCGAAGTAGGTTCGTCGAGAAGGATGACCGGGTGTTCGACGCCGGTTAGATAAAGGGGCACCAGGCAAGCTCGGACAATTTCAATTGCTTGTCGCCGGGAAACATCATAATCCCCGGTCACTCGCCTCACATCCACATCGATTTCTGCCTCTTTAATCATTTGTTCCGCAGCAGCGATCATCGCCGGGCGGTTGAGGAAGATTTTCCCAAGGAGAAAGCGGTTCTCGTGACCAAGGATCAGGTTCTCGTAGACGGGGACATTGAGAATTAAAGCTTGTTCCTGAAAGGCTCGCCCGACGCCAAGTTGGCAAGCAGCTCCATAGCCGGCCGGTTGATACTTCTTGCCATGGAGAAACATTTCTCCGGCATCCTGGCGCAGCATGCCGCTAATAAGATTCAGTAAGGTCGACTTTCCGGCACCGTTTTCGCCGACCAAACCAATTACTTTGTTAGGAGGAATCTCCAAACTAACATTGTCCAGAACCGTGCTGGGTCCAAACCGTTTTGTCAATCCCGAGACCGCTAGTGCACCGTCCCGCATTATCTCAAAGATCTCCCGGCATCGTCACTACGTTTTCTTGACCGGTGATGGTCCGAAGAAATCTGTCTTGTAGTGTGCAGCGTATTCCTCTTTGACAGCCTTAGCTTCACCGCTTTCCCGAGCCTTCGTATATTCAGCCGGATAGCTCCAGCCGGCCGGCTTGGCAATGCCGCCCCATTCGAGATCAATATCCATCGGAAAAACCTCCGCTTGCGGGTCCCAGTCACTGGGATGTAAAACCTTCGACATTTTCTTATAATCGAAAGGCGGAATGTCACCGTTATTAACATAGCGGGCCAGGTAGGCATCAACGTTCCCTTTGGTCATCGTTACTGACCGCCAGCTCATTAGCCGCTCTGCTGCGCGGGGCCGCCAACCGTTCATCACATCGTAAAGACGGGTGGTTAGCAAGGCACCCATATAAGCCGGCACATTGGCACTCGTCGCGAGCAGGCGCCCCTGCTTAATCATCTCGGCACCTTTGGTCGTGCCATCTGCGCCTGACAAGAATACATCCTCGCCTGGCTTAAATCCACCCGCCCGAAGAGCAGAAATGCAACCGTCCGCAACATCATCATTTTGGGCAATTACGCCCACGATATCCTTGTAGCGGGTTATAAGATCCTCCATCGCCTTCTCGGAATCTTCTCGATTCCACTTGCCCGGCAATTCTCCGGCCAGCTTGATCTTGGGGTAGTCCTTCAGAGCATCGTTGCGGCCACGCGAACGAATCAGGTCGGTTGAATTTCCTTCCACGCCGGTAACCCCGACAATATTGCCGCCCCCCTGCTTCGCCATGATCGCTTTGCACACCTCGACAGTAACCGCGCGATGGGCGGAGAATTCTTCAGGCACAGCGTAGAGCGTATAATAATCCCCGGCCTCGAATGGAGTAAACCAGGGTAACGTCCCCCAGGTATTGTCAAACCAAACTTTGTT
This sequence comes from uncultured Verrucomicrobiae bacterium, assembly GCA_963742335.1. Taxonomy (GTDB): domain Bacteria; phylum Verrucomicrobiota; class Verrucomicrobiia; order Chthoniobacterales; family JAFAMB01; genus JAFAMB01. Next base: position 220,017 of record CAVULL010000026.1, on the reverse strand, counting down.
TTCGTTTGCCAGCTGCGCAATACGCTTGATCGAACCGCCCCCCGGAGCGTGCAGCATCACCGCTTGCACCCCGTTCGCGACCACCTGTTCGAATTGGTTAAGCTGACGCTCTGAGTCAAGCTGTCCATCCAGCGAGGTGATGTCCAAACCCAAGGCGGCAGCCGCACCCCGTGCGCCAACATCAGCATTCGCACAGTACTCGAGCCGCAATGTCATGATCAGATGAGCCATCTTTCCGCTCGGCGCGGCAATTGCCACGCCTGGCATTCCGAGGCTCATCGCCGTCACCGAGGCCACAGCACTTGCCGACGCCAGGCGCAAAAAGTCGCGTCTGGAGATGTCGTGCGTGTCAAGTTCCATCATCTGCCGGTCGACGACGCGCTGATCGGTGTAATCTGGAAACAGTTTGGGATTGATTTTTTTTCGCATTCTTAGGGTTCTGGGGGGTTAGAGTGACAGAGAGTAGCCTGAACAATTTACTGCTTGGAAATGAAGGAGACCTTCCCGCCTTCCTTGACGCGTTGAACGAAGCCATCTTCGATTAGCCAGACTAGATGGCACTGGATGCAAGACTTGGCGTACGCACGTGCCTCACCACTTCCGGTCGAGACTGCATAGTCCAGGTCGCTCTTGATAGGCAGAACTTCAGGTAGAAGTTCGACGATCGTGGCCGGCCGGCGTAAACGCTGCAGTACCAAAAGAATGCGATCTCGCGTGTCGCGCTGCTGCATTTGCATGTGCAACAGTCGTCGCCGAGAACTTGCTGCCGAATAAGCCGACAAGCCGTGTCCTTCAAGCAACAGTTCGGGAGATAGGTCCAGGCATTTCTGAATGGACCCTGAATGGGCTTGAGCGTTTCCAATCGGATAAGGACCAAGCGGTGTTGGATAGTGCAGAAGATCGGCCGGATAGAGCGTTCGTGTCTTCGCATTCCAGAGCCCAATTTGTCCCGGAGCGTGTCCCGGCAGATGAACAACCTTGAGGGCAAGACCGCCAACCTCAAGAACCTCGCCATCCTCGACCGTGCGATCTATTTCTACTGGGAAGTTCCAGTACTTCCGGATAATCTGGGGATCCGACAGACCTAGGCTCTCGCCCGGTGCAAGGTTGAAATCTTCGAGCAACTGTTCGGGTGTGACACCAAATCGGGTAACGTTTTCCGATCGGGTAACAATAAGAGGATCCTCAATGATCGGCCGGTCTAGTGGATGACAGACCGTTTCCGCTCCATATCGGGCTCTCAGAGTTGCTGCGTTCCCTACGTGGTCATAGTGGAAATGGGTGAGGAAGATGTATTTGAGTTTGTTCTTTTCCTTGTCCAACAAATTTATCAGGAACTCTCCCATCCCATTGTTAAATTCGGGCAACGACCAGTTCCCAGTGTCAATTAGCAAATTCTCTCCCTGACCCCGGATGAGATAGACAGCGCCCTGTACGTAACCGTCCAATTCATCCTCGGCCAGCATCCCATGAATACCAGGGATACCCCATCCATCCGGCGTTTCGGCCCAAAAGAAAATCATCCTGTCCTCCTGGGAGTCTCGGTTTTGTTTATTTTGTGAAGATGCATAAAAGCGCGTGTGGGGGAGTGACTGGCAATCTGTGCGGACGGGATTTTATTCTCTACCGAAATAATAGACTTTCTCTGGGCGCGCAAGTGGTTTCTAGCCACCCGCAGATGATCAGATCAGTCCGGTCCCCACGCAGAATTGAAAATGGTCTCCTTCTCACCGTTGATTCGCATCCGCGCGGTCAGGGCGTGTCCCTTCATATTCTCTGCTTCCGCTATCGCGGCCATGGTGGGAGCGACCTCCGCATTCCCGGCATCGGTGACAATTTGCCAGGTGACCGTCTTGAGGAACTTGCCCACCCAGAGACCGCCGGTATAGCGAGCAGCTTTACCGGTCGGCAACACGTGATTCGTGCCGATGCCTTTGTCGCCGTACACCACTGTCGCGTTGGCGCCCAGGAACAGTGAGCCATAGTTAGTAAGTCGTTTTAAGAACCATTGCGGGTCAGCCGTTTGCACTTCGACGTGTTCGCTCGCGATCTGGTCCGCTACGCGGACCATCTCCCCGAGGTCATCACAAAGGATCACCTCTCCGCGATTATGCCATGCCTCGCCGGCGATAGCCGCCGTAGGCCATCGCTTGAGAAGACCTTCAACTTCATTTATAACTGCCCGACCCAGGTCCAAAGAGTCGGTCACCACGATGGCCGGCGAGGTGGGACCATGTTCCGCCTGACCTAACAAATCCGCTGCTACTAACCGCGGATCGGCCGTGGCGTCGGCAAGGACCAGAATTTCGGTCGGCCCCGCCTGTAAATCAATTCCGACGCGGCCAAATAGTTGGCGTTTCGCCTCCGCAACATAGGCATTTCCCGGACCGACTATCATATCAACCGGCTCAACCGGCGGCAGATCCTCTATCCCGAAGGCAAATGCCCCAAGCGCCTGGACACCTCCGACAACGAGAATCTCATCCGCACCGCTCCTCGCCATCGCCAGCAACTGAACCTGATTCATTGTCGCGGCCCCTTTCTGAGGAGGCGCCGCAGCGACCACTCGCGGGACGCCAGCGACTTTTGGCACCACGATCGTCATCAAGGCCGAAGCAATCAGCGGGTAATTCCCACCGGGCACGTACGAGCCCACAGCATTAACCGGAATCTGCTTCTGACCCAAAGTCACCCCGGGCAGCGCCTCCACTTGGAAATCGACTAAGGAAGCTCGTTGGAGCCTCGCGAAACGTTCGACTTGTAACCTGGAAAACTCAATCTGCGACCGCAGTTTGGCATCCACGCAGTCCTCAGCTTCGCTGATCTGGGCGGATGAAACGCGGAAGGAGGGCGGATTCCAGCCGTCGAATTTGGCAGAGTACTTCCGGATCGCCGCGGTCCCGTCACGCTCGATCTCAGTCAAAATCTCGGAGACCGTCTTTTCGATCTGGAGGCGATCGACCGTCGATGCTGGAGGGGCTTTTTTAAGGTATTCCATGCCACAAATTTCAGAAGGGATCGGCAAAACCTACTCGTTCGTCTACCCTGAACCTGACCGGTTCTCCTTGACATAATGCATATTTACTCGGGAATATGCATGGATTGAGTGCGTATTTTACGCATATGATGCCCGCGACGTCAAGGAACCAACTGCATGAAAAAAGCTGTCAGACGTCTCCAAGTCACCTCGAGGGATGTCGCCAAAGAGGTCGGGGTCTCTCAACCCACCGTTTCCAGAGCGCTCGCCGGCCACGAGGCGATCAGCCAGGAAACCCGCGAAAGAGTATTCGCGGCAGCCGAACGTCTGCATTATGTCGCCAAACCCAAACACTCGAACCCGCATCGGCGTACTCGCGTCATTGGCGTTGTCGTCGCCGCTTTGACCAATTCCTATTACACTATTCTACTGGATCGACTGCATCAGGAACTCACCTCTGCGGGCTTTTCGATGATCCTGATGATCGACCAGTATGAGAATTCGTCGGATCTCTCGAAACTGCAATTGCTGTTAGACGAAACGCTTGATGGAGTTCTTTTCACTACGGCAACCGTGAACTCCACCGCGGTTCAGATTCTACGTAAACAAGCCATCCCGCTGGTTTTGGCGGTGCGGTCCATCCCCATGCAGGATGTTGACGTCGTCGAAAGCGACAATGTGATGGGAGGAAAGGAAGCGATTCTGCATCTCCTGGAACTTGGGCATCGCCGAATTGGCTTTATCTTTGGCCCAAATAACACTTCCACGACTCTGCAACGATTCGAGGGTGCAACAGTGGCCTTAGCCGACTATGGACTTCACCCGGACCCGAAACTCTGTGTTTGGGGACCGTATTCCCACGAAACTGGGTACTCCGGAGTACTTCGCTTGTGGCATTCTGACCAACCGCCTACGGCAATTTTCTGTGGCAATGACGTTATCGCTCTTGGAGTACTCGACGCCACTCGAAGGCATGGCATTGAAGTGCCTGCCAAACTCTCCGTGGTCGGTTTTGACGATATTCCGATGGCCGGGTGGTCCTCTATTCAGCTGACTACCGTCCGGGTTGGCATTGGAGAAGTGGCTCTCCTCGCGGCGCGGCGAATCGTCGAACGGATACAATCGCCAACCGATCCACCAGGCCGCAGAGATGTCTTGCCGACCAGTTTCATCCGAAGGGCAACGACCGCTCCACCACCAGTGGAAGCCAACGTAGAAGCATAGGCTTGGTCTCTTACCCACACCGACCGCTCATTTCGAATATCCACGAGTTAGTTAAGTTAGTTAATCCGTCAACGTAAAGGTAGCCTAGTCGTTCTTGTGATGAAGATCGCGACCTTCAACATTAACAATGTCAATCGGCGGCTCGCCAATTTACTGGTCTGGCTTGGCGAGGCGAAGCCCGACGTTGTTTGCTTGCAAGAGATCAAGACACCAGACGCGACATTTCCCTCGGCCGCCCTTCAATCGGCCGGTTATGAAGCAGTCTGGAACGGTCAACCCACTTACAATGGCGTCGCGATCCTGTCGAAGAAAGGAATGCCGATTGTCACCAGACGCGCTCTTCCGGGCGATTCCAATGATACGCAAAGTCGCTATATCGAAGCCGCCGTCAACGGTGTACTCATTGCTAGTCTCTATTTGCCGAACGGCAATCCGCAACCCGGGCCAAAATTCGATTACAAGCTGGCTTGGTTCGATCGGCTGATCGTGCACGCTCGCAAGCTGATCGCTGAAAACGTGCCGGTGATCCTGGCCGGTGATTTCAATGTTGTGCCCACTCGATTTGACATCTACCCGACAAAGTCCTATTCCGACAACGCCCTGTTGCAACCCGAGAGCCGCTTACGGTTCGCGCGGTTGATCAAGCAAGGCTGGATCGACGCCATTCGGACACGGTATCCCGATCAGCCGATTTATACATTCTGGGATTACAAGCGAAATCGCTGGGAGCAAGACGCCGGCTTACGAATCGACCACCTGCTACTCAACGAGAATTTGAAAGACCGACTGGTCGACGCCGGCGTCGACAAACGGGTGCGTGCTGAAGAGGAGGCGAGCGACCACGCCCCCGCCTGGCTCGTCCTGAAGGATCCAAAGAAAAACAGCATTCGCAGTCGATTTGTTCGTTCACGTAATCTTCCAATCTCCAGCGCAACCCGCGTCTAAACTTCGAAATCTAAACCAGAAATGATCAAGGATCGATAACACCAGAAACACCAACGTCCGGGTGCGACTGTACAAAAGGCAAAAAACCGAGTACGAGCTCGAGGAGGATTACGATTTTGGAATGAGAAGGAGCGACGATCATCGATAAGGGGCAAAGTAAGCGAAGCGGCTCGCTTTGCTTCTTCGAGCGAGCAAACCGGGACGGTTCGCCTACCTTTGGTAACAGTTTTCGGTGAGATCCTTCCGGTGGATGCGGTAGAGGGCCCAAGGAGCGAGTAAGAGCGACGATCATCGATAAGGAGTAAGCGAAGCGGCCCGCTTTGCTCGCTCGAAGAAGCAAAGCGGGACGCTTCGCTTACCTCGTCGCGGTCTTTGCAGGTCGCTGGGCCATGAAGCGGCTCGCTTTGTCTCTTCTATGACAGAGCAAACCGGGACGGTTCGCCTACCTTTGCCCACAGCTTTCGGGATGCTCCTTCCGTCCGGATGGTCGATAACAACCTCGATAAAAAACCCTCTGTGGAACAAGTATCAATAGCAACGAAATGACGAAATGCGATCCTGAACTCCCGAACTCCTCCCTCCATGCCGCTCGCCTTAACACTAGTGCGCTGGGTCCATTTCTCGGCTTCCATCCTCCTAGCTGGTTTATTCTTGTTTGAAACGATCATTCTTATTCCTGCCAGTCGGATGCGGCCAGCGGTTTCTGATCGTCTACTGGAAAGATTCCGTGGGCGAACCTACCCCGCCGCCTGTCTGATATTTCTCCTGGTCTTCGTTTCCTGGTTTGCCTGGAGTTGGTTAGTCGCCTCCGCGATGACCGGAGATGACTTAATTCAATGCTTACAGAGAGGTGATTGGTGGACCGTCTTAAAGGGTACGCAATTTGGTCATACATGGTTGTTTCGAGTGTTTATTAGTCTGCTCTTCGGGATCATCCTCTGGTGGTTGGCACGGGCATCAAAGAGACGGAGATTTTTGCGAGTTACGCTGACCGGATTTTCCGCAATAGAGCTGGTTTCCTTGGCTTGGGTCGGCCATGCCGCTGCAGATTCAGGCCCCTTCCGAGTTGCCCATCTTTCGGGGGACGCCCTGCATCTTCTGACCTCAGGGTTCTGGCCGGGAGGTCTGGCACCTCTTGCGGCCTTCCTTTTTCTGGTTTTAAAATCGAGCCGGAATAACGCTATCGAACTGACAGCACAGGTTGTTCGCAGGTTCTCAAGAGGCAGTTTAATCGCGGTGGCCATTCTAGCGGCCTCCGGATTATCAAATAGCCTCTTCATGGTCGGAAGCTTTCGATCACTCCTGACAACTCCTTATGGTCAGTTATTGGTTTCGAAGGTGATACTCTTTTTCGTAATCGTTGGATTCGGGGCTTGGAATCTTTTCCTGTTGAAGCCCACCATAGCGTTTGAGATCGCCGCAGTGAACGATTCAGAGCGAAAAAGGGCCACCCGATTGCTGCTTAGAAACGTTCTTTGGGAGTTAGGATTGGGCACGGTAGTGATCCTTATTGTCGGACTTCTTGGAATTACCACGCCGCCAATGCGCTGAGCTGTTCAGCCACCATCCTGCGCCACTCGATCAAAGCATCAACCTAAAATGATAGCGAAGATTCAAAATCGAACGATATTTTTGGCCTATGAAAGATTTATTGGCGACTCTGATCTGCGCTGCCAGCCTCGTCACAAACCTCCTTGCTGCTCCGAGTGAGACAACCAACGGAAAACTTAAGCTCGGAGATCCTGTCCCCGAGGTTACTTCCACGGATCAAAACGGGAAAGCCGTCAATCTCGCAGAAATCGCGAAGACCGGGTACACACTGATTTATTTTTACCCGAAGGCGATGAGCAAGGGTTGTACGGCGCAGGCTTGCAGTTTGCGCGACTCGTATACGGAACTCCAAGGGAAAGGAGTACAAGTTTTCGGGGTGAGTCTCGACTCAGTGGAATCTCAGAAAGAATTTGAGCAGAAGGAGCACCTCCCCTTCGAGCTGTTGTCAGACACTGATCGGAAAGTAACCTCCGCTTTCGGTGTGCCGCTGATGAAAGACGCTTTCGCTACCCGCCAGGCATACCTATTCAAGGATGGAAAACTAGTTTGGCTGGACACCAAAGCCTCCACTGACAAACAGGCCGAGGATGTTTTAGCAGTGCTCGCGAGCCGTGACGGAAAGGGCTGACCGCGAAACCTGACAATCAGCCATCGACATAGTCGTCATGCCATAACCGGAGCGGCGGAAGCGTGAGACCTCTCTCGTCGAAAACATGAACAAAGCGGCGGTCGACCGAAAATCGGACGACCGCTCCTTGCCGAAGGCTGCGAATCCCGGGAATTGAGACAGTGACGTTTTCGCCGGATTGGAGACTAGCGAAAACGATCGTTTCGGAACCGAGCATCTCGGTAGCAATCACGACTCCGGTGATCACGCCGCTGTCGGAGAGAACGAGATGCTCGGGGCGAATGCCAACGACGCAATCCGCGTCAAAAGGAGTCCCTATTCCCGCGACGGTAGCTTGGATAGAAGCCAGGCCGCCGTCGACAGACAGGCTCATTCCGTCCGCCGTGACGGTTCGTATTTTGGCTTTCAGCATATTCATCTGCGGGGTACCGAGGAAACTTGCCACAAATTGGTTGCGAGGCCGGGCGTAAAGCTCGATCGGGGTGCCTACCTGCTCGACAGCGCCGTTGCGCAAAACCACTATTGTGTCGGCCATCGTCATGGCCTCTACCTGATCGTGGGTGACATAGACCATTGTCGACTTCAATCGCCGATGCAGGCTGACGATCTCGGCCCGCATCTTGACCCGTAACTCGGCATCGAGATTGGAGAGCGGCTCGTCGAAAAGGAAAGCCTTCGGCTCCTTCACGATGGCACGACCGATCGCCACCCGTTGGCTTTGACCGCCTGAAAGCTGAGACGGCCGACGCGCGAGCAGCTCGGAAATTTGGAGAATCTCGGCGGCACGTTGAATCCGAGCGTCGATCTCGGGCTTTGGTGTCTTCTGATTGACCAGGCCAAAACGAAGATTTTCGTACACGCTCATATGCGGATAAAGAGCATACGATTGGAACACCATCGCCATCCCCCGAGCCGAGGGCAAGAGATGGTCGCAGCGGACGCCGCCAATATGCACTTCGCCGGAGCTCATTTCCTCGAGCCCGGCAATCATCCGCAACAAAGTCGATTTCCCGCACCCTGAAGGACCGACGAACACCGTGAAAGATCCATCTTCGACCGTTAGATCAATTCCGTGGATCACTTCGACTGATTGAAAGCTCTTATGGACGCCCTTCAGCTCAAGCTTGGCCATACGCGTCCACTCCCAAGACTAGAAAATCACCAGCCTGCAGCGTGTGAAGCTGATCAAGCAGGATCACTTCACCACTCCGTTTGGCAACTTGCCTTCCCACGGTGGCGACTCCAGGCAGTCCTGGCAGCCTAATTCTTGAAACCGAGAGTTCGCCTCCCTTCACGGTGAGGGTGACTTTCGAACCTTTCAGTTCGACGACGCCCCAACCTCGCCCGGCCGACCAAAAATAGATACCGTCGCCAGTCCGAGCCGGTTTGAAGCCAATCTCGTCGCAGCGTTGGTCAAACGAAAGACCGGAGTAGGCATTGATCAATGCGTAGCTGGATAAGGCCCGGACGTAATAGCTTCCGCACTCGATATCGTTCCAAGGGTTGCGCCGTGAACCGTCGTGACGAGCACGCGCCGCTCCGACGACCGCGAGGCCTTCATCGACCAATCCGCGCGCGATCAGGTGCGAGGCCATCATGTATTCCAATCCACTCCACACTTCCTCTGCGTAAGGAGCCGGCACCGCCGGCTTGGTTGTCCCGTCAGGCCAGGTACAGAGGAGCAGACCCGCCTCGTCCTCATAGGCGTAAACTCGACACGGATTGAAGTGATCGCGAAGGTTCCGCCGGTAATTTTCATTGAAGACGGAATGCAGCGCGGTCCGCACATTGTCCGGAGCGAGCAGATCGCCAAGTCCGACGATATCGGCGTGCCATTGGCCAAGGATCTGATCGGTCAGACAACCGTCGCCGATCTGGTATTTGATCTGGCCGTACTCGTCTGACCAGTAGGCCTCCATGAAAGAGTCACTCAGCACGCCGGCCTTCCGATGCTGGTCGAAAGGGGTGAGCACCGAACGATCGGCGAGATCGAGTTTCTGGGCATAGTAGCGGCCGTTGAAGAGTTCGTGATCGACATAGGCGCCACCCTTCGCCGCCATCTCGCGACACTCTCGGGCGAAAGCCGGATCGCCCACTGCCTCGGCCATGATTGAAGCGCTCTTGAGCGCCGCGATATACATGGTCGTCAGCCAGGAGTTTGGACCGAACAGTTCCATGTCTAGAGTGTGGTGCTGCCGACCCCAGAGCACGCCGGTTTTCCCCGGGTCCCATTTGTCCGGGTTATCCGGTGACCAGGCGTACTCAACCGCGCGTTTAATGTTCGGCCAGTACCGATTCAACCAGGTGTCGTCTCCGAGATTTTTCCACTCGCGGTAGGCCTTAATGATCGCACCGCAGTGTCCATCGGCACATGGGCCTATGATGTCGAACCCCGAACCGAGAGGAAGCCTCTGGCGGAAGGTCAGGCCGCCGCTCGGCAACTGATTATAGGAAAACTCGGTTTCTCGGAGCGTGCGCTCAAGAGCTGGGAAAAGGTTGGCGAGCGCCTGTTGATAATTCCAGACGTGGGTGCAGCTCCCTTCGCAGGAACCTTCGTGGATGTGCTGGCCCTCCCATCCCCAGATCTCACCCCCCTCCAGGCGAATGAGGGTCGCGGACCGGAGGATGCCGAGTGTGCCGTTGATCGCGTCGATGATCTCCAGCGGCAGGGAGGAGCCAAAGAGCGAGTCGCGAAAGGTCATCGTCTCTCCTTTCAGCACTTCCCATCGATTAAAAGCCTCAGCCCCGCTGCTCGTAGCATCCGCCCATTGGGTCGCGTAATAATTCTTCCAGGTTGGGGCCGTGCCCTCAAAAAAGGGACTACCAGGTTGCTCTCGATTGAACCAGTAGATGTTGCCCAGCGGATAATTCCAGCTGATCGCAAAGCGCACCTGCCGCGTGTTACCAGGCTCGACGCGGATCCGCACCGCAAGCGTGCCGTGCTCGGGCTGCTGAAACATGTTCCTTGTCGCGCGGGGTTTCACATAGTACCGCTCGCGAAGACGCCCTGCCCGCGCGAATTCGCGCCAATAGAGACTGAGACTGTCGAACCACTGGCCGCGAAAGTGATAGTCGACGTGCTCGATATCGTCCCCGTCAGCGATGATTGCCAGATCGCCGCGTGGTTCCGATCTTTCCACGTCGACAGATGTAAAGTGGAGGATGCTTAGCCCCTCCCTCTGGATAAAGGTGTGAATACCGCTATCGCAGCCGTAGTTTCCCAGGGTCGAAGCGACCGTGTAATCAATCGGTCCGTCAGTGTCGTTTTTAACCGAAAATTCGAAAAGGGCAACCGGCATCGAAGAGTCACGATCCTTATGCGGAATGAACGGACTGAAGGCCGTCATTTTTACCTGGCCCGGAAAGCTCGCTTTGTGGAATTCGAGTTCTGCGACTGGAAAGCGACCGATGAACGTAACATCGTCAAAATGGGGTACTCCAGCCATCGAGTCGCGATTGGCACCAAAGCCAAATCCATCGAACTTTCGCGCACTCGGCGAACCGCTCGGCGTCCCTTCATAGGGACCGTTTAACACGCGTGCGTCTAACAGTCTGCCATCCTGCTCCGCCTTGATGGCGAAGTGGCTGTAGCCGTTAAACTGACCGATCGCTGGCCGGTTCCGGATACTCCAATCGATGAGTCGGCCGCTGCCAGTCAACGACACGCTGCCGGTCCCGATGCCGCCAAGTGGAAACGAGACATATTTTCGCCTTTCGTTCGTGTAGATGAAGCGGTCGTCAATGCCCTTTGGTATCTGCAACATTAGGTAAACTTCCTTGGTTCTAGGTCCGCTAATTCTTGATGCCGCTCATGGTAACGCCTTCAATCACCAGCTTCTGAGCAAGGAGGAAAATCAGAATGACTGGCAGCACGGCCATGCTCATCGCGGCCATTACCACTGAGAGATTGCCGGAGGCGAGATAACCGCGCAGGAGATCCATCGCGACCGGCAATGTCATTGCCTCTTGCGGCTCAAGCAACACGCGTGCTTGGAAATAATAATTCCAGGTCTGAGTAAAGGTGATTATTCCCAGCGCTGAGAGTGCCGGTCTCAATTGCGGCAAAGAAATGCGATAAAATATTTTGAGGTAACCAGCCCCGTCCATCAATGCCGCCTCCTCCAGGGCTTTGGGCTGCGAGCGCATGAACTGGCGGACCAAAAAGACACCGAAGCTGGATGTCAAATACATCAGCACCAGACCGATTGGATGATTGAGCAGTCCGACCTGTGCGAACCCCAGATAGATTGGAATGATGGTCACCTGCGCAGGGAACATCAGCCCAACGAGCATCACGAAAAAAATACTATCGCGGCCTGGGAAAGTCAGCCGTGCGAAGGCGAACGCTGCCAGGGTGCAAGTGACGAGCTGGCCGAGGGTGACAAGAACGGCTACTTCGACGCTGTTCCAGTAGATCCGCAAGAAAGGGATGCTGGAATGAAGGACAGCCCAATAATTTTTGAAATCGAGCGTCGGCGGTAAGAAACTCGGCGGCATCTTGTACGCTTCCGCAGGCGGTCGGAACGACATGCTGAACAGCCAAGCGAAGGGCAAAAGCATCATCAGGCCCAGCACCGCCATGAGAGCGATGATAATTCGGTCGACCCAACGCTCGGCGATTTTGGTCTTCATGACTCAATACCGGACCCAGTGGCGGGAGGCGAGCAGTTGGATTGAAGTGATTATCAGGATGACCACGGTCATAATAACCGAGACGGAAGCTGCGTAGCCAATCTCAAAACTGCCGAAAGCCTCTTCAACGATGTAGATAGACATCGATCGTGTCGCGTCGCCAGGTCCTCCCTGGGTCAAGATGACGATCGATTCAAAGACCTGTAACGCGCCGATTGAAGCATAAACGATGGCAAAAAAAACGACCGGAGAGATCCACGGGAGAACGATGCGGAAGAACCGGCGCCAATAGGAGGATCCGTCCATAATCGCGGCATCCATGATTGTTTTTGGCACGCCTTGGAGCGCAGCGATGAAGATGATCATGAAGAAGCCAGTATTCTTCCAAACGTCCATGAGGATGATTGACATCATGGCGGTACGGCTCGAGGTCAGCCAATGGACCGGGGCTAACCCAAGCCTGATCAGGTAGTAATTGATGACACCAAGATCGTCGCCATAAAAATAACCCCAGACAATAGAGACGAAGGCAGCGGCAATAATCACCGGCAGGAAGTAGGCGAGTCGGAACAGGTAAAGAAGAAACGAGGGCATCGCGCGGTTCAGAGCGAGCGCGAGGAGAAGTCCAACGCTGACGTTTCCCGCCACGGCAAAGATCGCAAAGCAGAGCGTGTTCCAGAAGATCTGCAGCGATCGATCGCCGGTGAAGAAGCGCTGGAAATTTTCCAGTCCGACCCAGCGCGAGCCGCTCATCGGGTCGTAGTAAGTAAAGCTGAGGACGAAGGTAACGATGACCGGGGCCAGCGCGAATACAGCGTAGAGTGCGAAAGATGGAAAAACGAACAGATAGCCGGCGCGGGTTTGCGCCCGCTCAAGGTCAGATCTGATTCGCGTGGCCGGAGACTGCATCATCGTACTTGTGCTCGAACAAGACGCGACGGCATTCGCCCCCGCCAAAAATGGGTCCCTGCTACTTACCCTGATGAGCGGCCAGACGCTTGAACGACTCGCTTAGCTCCTGATCGGCCCGTTTAACCCCGTCGGCGATCGAAATCTCGCCCGACATCATTGCGATGTAGTTACGAATGAAGATCTTCTCGACTTCCTGGAAGTTTGCCGGCGAGGGTACCGGCAGAGTGTGCGGCACCGTCTGATAGTAGAGCGCCGCGCTAGGCGGGTAAGCAAGGAAGGAAGGTGTTTCCGCGGCCGATTTGCGCCCTGGAACGCCGCCGCCGGCTTCGCCCTCTTCCTTCTGCGTTTCGAAGCTCGTGAGCTCCCCGACAAGTTCTTTGGCGAGGTCAGGGTTTTTCGCCGTCTTCGAGATCCCATAGCCGCCGAACCCGATGACAGTGTAATCATTGACCTTGGAGGGCGGGATAGCGATGTCCATATCAAGCTTGGCGGCCTTCGCGTTCTGGACAATCCAATGACCGCGCGAAATCATCGCCACTTGCCCAGCCATGAATTGGTTATCCATCGAGTCCTTCCCAGGAATCGGCGACACCTTGTCCACATGGATCAGGTCGTAAAGAAACTGCAGCGTCTCTGAGACCTTTGGGTCAAGCATATTAGAAGCGGTCCAGTCTTCATTTAGCACCGACGTGCCGTTCGAGAAAAACCAGGGCTGCACGAAGAAGAACTGATTGGGCACCTCGTAACCAAATTGGGTGACATTGCCAGCCGCGTCGCGGACAGTCAGTTTCTTCGCCGTTTCACGAAGATCATTCCAGGTCCAGCCGGTTTTGGGAAAATCTACACCGGCGTCTTTGAACAATTTCCGGTTGTAGTTGATCATGATGTTATTCCATCCGATCGGGATGAAGTAGGTCTTATCCTTGTAGGATGAGTACTTGAAAAGAGCCGGATCAAAATCCGAGTAAGTCGCGTGGCTGGCGATATAATCATCCAGCGGGATGAACAGATTACGATTCTCAAATGTCCTGAACGTCTCGATGGCTGTTCCGTAAACGTCATAGGCATTGTTCGCATTGAACTGTGAGAGAACGCGGGTGACATAGTCGCCCCAACCATTCGATATTGGATCGATGGCAATCTCGACCGTCACGTTCGGATATTTTTGCTTGAAGCGTGCGACGGCATTGGTCACCGCCTTGAGTTGAGCATCACTGCCAAAGGCCATCAGCCGGAATTTGGCCGAAACGTCCGATCCGGCTCCAAAGGCGGCGATGGACGCCAGCGAGAAGCCGGCTGCCAACATCAAAATGGCAAACTTTAATTTCACGATATTTATTCCTGTGGGGGGTATTGAAAGCGCGCGTCGCGGGGTAGTCGAAAGCTTGCTTTTAACACAATTTCTTGACCCGTCAAGCGCACGAATCTGGCAGTCTGCTGACTCTACGGTTTCCGACGAACTGGCAGATCGCCTGCAAAATACGCTGATCAACATCATCCTGCGTTTCACCACTAGCCTTCAGTCGACTCTTCATGACCAGCAGCGAATGGTCGCCGCCTTCCACAACCTGGAGTTCGTTGAATGCGTGCATTTGCCCACGCACTCGCGCCAACTGGTCCAGGGGGCAGAGCGAATCACGAGTCCCCTGGACGAATAAAATCGGGGTGGAAAGCTCGCGCAGGACCTTATCGCGCAACTTACCGCAATCACCCGCGGCGCAGAGCGGATAGCTGAGACAAATGACTGCCGCGACGGATTCTTTCAAAGCGAGGTGGCATCCCACCCGGCCACCCATGCTCTTGCCAATCAAGATCACCGGCCCCTCGTGCAATTGTCTCGCCTTCTCGAGAGCCATCCGATGGGACTCGATCAGTTGCGGCAGCGGATCAGGGCGCTTTCGCCCTTCCGCCGCATACGAATAGTCGAAAGGGCAGACGTTTCCGATGGTCTTTATTAATTCCGTCCAGTGCACCATCCATCGATGAGAAGAGGGAGCCCCAGCTCCAGGGGCGAAGAGAAATAACGGCTTCGGCAACAGTTGCATTAGTTCCCCCCAATTTGCTCGGAATTGTGGAGTGGATCAAACACTGCCCCAACGCAATGCCGGTGTCGCTTTGTTTTTAGTCGTGGACGCGGTCGGAACCGTGCTGTTTAACCAGTTTATTGTACAGACCAAGGATCAGAATTGTGGGTGCCCATTGTCCGACGAACAACGCTTCATGATGTCTATCGACCATTTTTAAGATCAGCGAGGCCGCAATGGAAGCCCCTGCGGCCCACAAAAATGAATCAGAGGGAAGTCTGGCGGTTTGTTCTTCAATGGCCCGGGCTACAGGCCCTTCGCTGTGTTCAATGGCATTTGTCATTATTAAGCTTTACGAAAGCCCCTTCCGATTGGATTCACTTAATCCTGATGGCTATTTCGGAACGAGAAGGCTGGGGAATCAGCTTTAAATCCCAACGAAAAGCCGGCCTCTCCTGGTCGTGCTCGTTCTCGTGGTCGGTCTTTTAGCGTTGTTGGTCAAAAGCGGTTTTGGAGTGACAAACACGGTCAAGGAAACAAGCGCATTTTGCTCGGAGTGAAGATGTCGAGAACGACGACGACAAAGAGGGAGGATTGAGGAGGGAATCAAGCCTTTGCAAATGAGGTGATCGTCTTTCGCGAAGCGATCGACTGAGACAAAGCCGCCGCCCTTCGAGCTCTCCGCAATCGTCCTCGTTGTCGACCTCCGAAGCTGTGAATAAAACTGTGGATAAAATTGTAAAAAATGTTGACGGACCAACTCAGATGTCTCGTTCTCGGTCTTTGACCGTTACCGGTTAAAGGGCTTGGAGCAGAGAAAAAACACTGGAACGAAGAAGGCGGGCGGATGCGTTTGCTTACAGCCAAAGGAGTCGAGGACGAAGGACGACGACTATAAGGACGAGGAGGATTGGGGAAGAAATCAAGCTTTGCGAATGAGAAGATCTTTCCGTACCGAAGCGCTTGAGCTGGATGAACCGCTGCCTTCGAGCTCTCCGCAATCGTCCTCGTCGCAATAAAAATGCTTACCCAGGGTAAGACCGGGTAAGACCAGGGTAAAACCCTGGTAAGACCCTGGGCTGTGCTCCCTTGGCCCTTGGTTCCCGCCTTTGCCCTCAGTCGATTTGATCTTCCAGGCAAGACCATCCTCTTCGGTATCCTTCTCACTGGCATGATGCTGCCACAGCAAACCGTGCTTATCCCTCTTTATGCCGCGCTGCGGAGTCTCCATCTCCTCGATTCAAAAATCGGCCTGATCCTTGTCCACGGTGTCTATGGTATGCCGGCTCAAATTCTGATCCTCCGGGGATTCATGACCGCGATACCGAGCGAGATCGAAAAGGCGGCGCGAATCGAAGGCGCAACTGACTTCGAAGTTTTTCCGAAAGTTATTCTTCCGCTATCCGTGCCGGGTATCATCGTCGGTTATTCCCTCAATTTTATAGCGATCTGGAAGGAATTCGTATTCGGACTGGTCTTTCTCAACCACGAGGAAAATTTTCCGGTGACCGTCGGTATGCTGAAGTTAAACAGTGACCGCTACATTTCGGTGTTCAATCTTCCTGCTGCCGGCCTTGTTATCTCCCAAATTCCGATCGTAATCCTTTTCATCCTCTGTTACCGCAAACTGACGAGCGGGAACTTTGCCGGCGCCGTCAAGGGTTGATCGATCATCAACCAAATAAGCAATCGATACGTTGGCACATGTCTAAAGTTTCGTTCATAAACGTCGCGAAGCATTACGGTAGCAATGTTGTAATTCCGGACCTCAATCTGGAGATCGTTGATGGAGAGTTCGCAGTGTTGGTAGGACCTTCCGGTTGCGGTAAGAGCACGACCCTGCAGATGGTCGCGGGTCTGGAAACCATTTCGAGTGGCACCCTGTTTATCGGCGATCAGGATGTGACCGATGTCCCACCCAAAGACAGGAACATTGCGATGGTCTTTCAGTCCTATGCTCTCTTTCCGCATCTGAATATTCGCAACAACATTGCTTTCGGTTTGAACATCCGAAGATTGCCTAAAAGCGAGATCAAGGAACGGGTAAAGAGTGTCGCCGAACGTCTTCGAATCGAGAGTTTCTTGGATCGTCTGCCAAAAGCCCTTTCGGGCGGCCAACGTCAGCGTGTCGCCCTGGCCCGCGCACTGGTGCGTCGACCTGGGGTCTTCTTGATGGACGAACCGTTATCCAATTTGGACGCCAAGTTGCGGATCGAAGCTCGCAGCTTCCTGAGCAAGATGCATCGGGAGCTTCAGACGACGACAATCTACGTCACTCATGACCAGTCCGAAGCGATGACCATGGGCACCAAAATCGTTGTCCTGAACGAGGGTCACATCCAGCAGGTGGCGGCGCCGCTCGAGGTCTATAACCATCCCGCCAACCAATTCGTCGCCGGCTTCATCGGATCACCTGCGATGAACTTCCTGACCCTTTCTCTGGAGAACGATTCCCTCGTCGATCCAAGAGCCGGTATCCAGATCCCTCTGAGCGGCCGCTTACGGGCACAACTCGCTGCCTATCGAAGACCAAGCGTCGTCCTCGGTGCGCGGCCCGAAGCGCTGCGCCCCCTGGAACGAAGCCTTCCCGTTCCTCCCAATGCGGTGATGTTGACAATCGATGTAATCCAGCACCTTGGACATGAAATTCTTCTCGACGCCTCTGATGGCGTTCACCGCATCGTGGCGCGGGTGTATCCTGGTGACGATTCAGGAATAGGGGAGCGACGGCCGTTTGTCGTTAACATGGACATGGTGCATCTGTTTGACTCTGAAACAGGTCAAAACCTGGCCGACGCCAGATCATGATCAGCTAAAGCTAAACACGCGGACGCCTCGTTTTATGGGCTTCCAGGGCACGGAATCATTGAGAGAGCGGCGAACGGCCTGTACACCCCCGCCTTCAAACTTCAAAACTGAGGATAGGGGTAGGGACGACGGATTAGGTCGCCCCTCCCTCCGAACTGGGCAGGCGGATTTCCCGCACCCAGCTCTCCAGTTGGTGGTTACTTGTCATGAAGATCGGCGTGCCGCAAGGTAGGCTTGTCTTAAGGAGTACAAGCCTACTGCGGAGAAGTAGGCGTTTGGCCAGCGCTGATTGTCTCTACCGCATCCGCGCCCGTGCTTGCCTACTCGCTTTCGTAGAATGCTTCGCAGTCTACCTCGCGTGTAGCCGTCGACGGACTCGAATACGTTGCCTTTGCTGTGTTTGAAGTATCCAAACCATCCTCGCAGGGTCCGGTTCAAGTCCTCGCAGATGGTTTTGAGGCTGCGTCCATCAGTGCGTCGGGTCTTATCTCGGATCGTGTCTTTAAGTTTACCCATGCTTTTCTTGCGTGGCCATTTCATACTCCGTTCAAAATGATAGCCTAGGAAGTCGAAGCCTCCGGCTTGACTGGCATCTACCAGTCGCGTTTTGCTCGGATGTAAGGTCAGACCGTTCTCTTCTACCCAGTGCCGGACTCGCTCTAAGGCCTCTTGGGCTTGTTCCTGGCTGCTGCACAGCACGATGAAATCATCGGCGTAGCGCACCATTTCGAAGCCCCCTTTGGCCATCTGCCAGTCCAACCCATCTAAGTAGATATTTGATAACATTGGGCTTATCACCGCCCCTTGTGGGGTCCCTTGCTCAGTCGGTTGCCATCCTTTAGCGCTATCCATTACTCCTGCCTGAAGCATCTGTTCTAGGAGCTTTAATACTCTTCCGTCCGCGATTTTCTCCCTGATGCGATCCATCAGTCTTTCTTGCGGAATGGTGTCAAAGTAGGATTTCAGGTCCGCATCTACCACCCAGTGGCTGCCACCCTTGAGCAGTTCGTCCACTCGGCGCAGAGCGTCCTTACATCCTTTCCCAGGTCGGAATCCATAGCTTTGGGGTGCAAAGTCGCGCTCGAAGATCGGTTCCATGACATGAAGCAGGGCTCCTTGCACAATTCGATCTCTCAGAGTCGGCACTCCTAAGGGTCGCTTTTCGTTGCTCCCCGGCTTGGGTATCCATACCCGCTTGACCGCCTGCGGTTCGTACTGGTTGACTCTTAGTTCCTGCTCCAGTTTCGCTATCGTTTGGTCTTTACGTTCTTCAATTTGTCGCGCGTTTTGATGGTCGATTCCGGCGCTTCCGCCTTTGGCGACTACCTTCTCGAGCGAGCGTCCAAGATTCCTTGGACTCCAGACTTTGTCTATCAGTCTGAACCATTTTCCTCCTTCGATCCCCGTTTCCAGGGTTGCCAACATGCGCTCCGTCCAGACCTCAGCTTCCACCCATGCCCACCGGGCACGGATCTCTCCGTCTTGTGGAGCCCTCTGGGGCACTGCCGACGGTGTTTGTTCCTGTGGTCTGTCTTTCACGCTTCCACCTTCCTGCCTCCCTTGGCTCCACGGGCATTACCCCGCTTCTGCGCTACTATGGAGGCTCTGTCACCTTTCGGGTACGGTTCTTCGGACCTTCTGCAGACCATGAACGCCGTTCCTTTCCCGAATCGTGATCCCTGATTCATGTCGCTCCAACTTCCGACCATTCTGTCTCCACCCACCCCATGCACTCCTGGCCCTACGCTCACTGTCTCGCCGCAGGTCAGGTCGCGAAGTTGCCGTTCTCCCTTTCCGGATCGGCTTCCGTTCTGGGCTTCGCCTTCACTTAGCAGGCTCGCCAATGCATCAGGCCGTATCGAGTTCATCATTTTCTTAATTATGGACTGGTCGTTCGCTTCCGGTTGCTCCCCACCCCGCCTCTCGGCGACGCAGTTTCCTTCAGCTACGGACAGCCAGTGTTCTGTCCGATGGGGACTTCCACCCCACTGTTGGTGCGCACTTTCAGGCGCACTAAGCGAACCGTCCCGGTTTGCTCGCTCGAAGAGGCAAAGCGGGATGCTTCGCTTACCTTGCTAATTCATAACGCTGACAACCAACATCCTCGTTCTCGCTCCGAAATCGTCCTCACGCTGATCCTCGATTCTCCAAAGGGAGGAAGATTACGATCAGGGAACAATCACGAAACGAAAGGAGACGATCCGCATCGCCGCTTCGAACCAGCGCAGAATCAATGCATCCGCTAGTTGTTAGCTTGCGCACCCTCTTTTAGAAGTTCACCACTCTAAAGAAGCGCATTACCAATGAAGCAAACTATTGTCTCGCCCAGTTCAGTTAACCCGACTACTCACTCGAGCGTTAGTCGCAGAACATTTCTGACCAGAGCCTCGGTCGCGGGAGCGATAGCTCTTTCACCTCTCGCCGCTCTCGCTAACGGGGCCCAAAATGATCAAGATAACAACGATGATGATCCCCGCCATTTGAAAGAACGCGATAAAGGGATCCTCATCGCCGCTGAAATCGCCGAAGCTCTTGCGGTTACGACCTACACAAATATCATCAACAAGACACCGTTCTTCCTAAATCTTCCCGCCGACGACCAAAATTATTTGAAAGCCGCTCGGCAGGAGGAAATGTCCCATTACCTGCTTGAACAATCGGTCACCAACGAGCCGAGCCCGTTCAGAATTTTTTTCTATCCTCCGAAGATGTTTACTGACTCTCAAACGACTCTTAACATATTGGTCACCCTGGAGGACGCGTTCATAGCGGCTTATCTGGTCGGAGTTCGTCACTTTAGCACGGCCGATCTGCGGGTCACCGCAGCTCGAATTATGGGCATCGAAAGCGACCATCGCACTCTGGCCCGGGTCATCTGCGGAGATATTTCAAAAGAAAACGGCGGTCCACTCGTCGCAGTCACGGGACTTCAAGGAATATCCGAAGTCAGCGACCCGCCGAATAACAATGAATATGAGCGAACTCAAAAGTGGAACAGTATCGACCAGGCGGTTGCCGCACTACTGCCATTCGTCGATAAAACTACCGCCGCCTCCCATGGTTTCGACACCACTACATCTTATGAATTCCAACCATTCACGCCAATCGCCCCAAATCCGCTCGGACAATTTTTTGGATTTCACGGTTAATTAATGTTAGTCCGGGGCAAGTCTTAGTTGATTAAAACATAGCATAGGCCTTTGACACAATCGTTAGAGCAATATTAGTCAGGATCAATTAAAACGAGCAAAGCGAGACGCTTCGCCTACGCCGACACGGCCCCACGCCAACCAGTCTCTGCCCGGGCAAAGAGGGGAGAATCGAAGTTCATTTCAAGAATGAAGTTCCCCCCCTGGTCAGATGCCGTGCTCTGCAGGCAGCCGACCGGATTTGACGGCTTGCTGAAGCGCCCGGTGGTCGGCTTCGGTCTGGTCTGCATAGGATCGTGCGAAGCGCGCGAAGGCCCGGTCGGCAACATCGCCTTTGCCGAGGAAACCGGACAGCATCGTGGCACCTGTTGAACGGGCATGGCCCTTGGCCAGCAGCGCTCCGCAGATCCGGCCGTAGTCCATCAGCGCTGAGCCATCCATGCTTTCCACAGTCACCGCGCCCTTCATGTCCCGGAATTGGCGGACATAGTAGTCACGGTTGTCCACCGTAGTCCAACCTAGGAGCGGGTCGCTGACGGTTTGCAGCGTCTGCTGGTATTCAACGACCCGTTGCCCTTGATGCGTGTGCCACGCTATATCGCCATGCACGAAAGAGGCCACGCAGGATCGCCTGGCCTGTTTCAACTGCAGGAAAAGCAAGTCTTGCGCATTATTACCTTGCAACAGAGCAACGAAGGCCCGCAACCCCACACTGCCCACCCCGACGACTTTATGGGCCACGTCGACAACCACATACGCACTAAGGACCCGCCTCCAATGCGACGGAAGGGTACGCAGATAAACTTCCAGCCCGTCGATCAGGCGCTCCTTCTCTTCGTTGCTCACGTGCATCACAAGAGGAGGCTGGTCCACGATATGGCGGACGCCATCTTGCTCTCGTGTCAGCTTGGGCAAAGCGCGATCGCTCGTCCGCGTCCGCGCTACATTGGCCGATCGCTCGATCTCGGCTCGCAGCGACCAGTCTGCCATTTCTTGCCGCATCCGATCGATATCCATCCGATCGAAGGAACGGGCCAACAGAGGCTGACCGGCCAGCCGGGAAATCTGCTTACGGTAAGCCGCCGCGCACCACAGCGCTGCGTCTTCGCAGGTTGCTTCCGCCAAACCGTTTTGTCGTCCGGCAACCCAAATACTGGTGGCCAGTCGCCATAAATCCCACTCCCATGGTCCCGGATGCGCCTCATCGAAGTCATTGAGGTCGAATACCAAATCGCGTTCTGGTGAGGCGTAAAAGCCGAAATTGCCCAAATGCGCGTCACCACAGATAACCGGCTCAATTCCCGTTCTCGGCAAAACCGCGAAATCCTCTGCCATCAACGAGGCGGAGCCACGCAAGAAAGCATAGGGCGACGCCACCATTCGACCGACCCGCACGGGCACCAACTGTTCCAGACGCCCCGCATGCGCATCCTCAATGAGATCAATCGGATCGAGCCGGTTCTCCTTAGGGCTCCATCGGCCTAGATCGCCGCGCTTCACCTGGTCTCGTAGCGCGCGACCCGCCGCTTTGCGCTCTTCATTCGTCGGCAATGAGATGCGTAGATTATTAATCTCGGCGCTTGTCGAATCCATAGTCGGGAGGAAGAGCGATTATGTGCAATGGTATCGCAGTTGACCACTCCTATGCAAAGTCACTGGTTCAAAAATGTCGTAATTTATTGCTTAGAGGTTGACGTCTTCAAGGATGGGAATGGAGATGGGATCGGCGATTTTATCGGGCTTCGGCAGTCCCTCAGCTATCTCGCAGGTTTAGGGGTGAGCTGCATTTGGCTGCTTCCTTTCTTCAGATCACCCGATCGTGATGACGGATACGATGTAATGGATTATCTCTCAGTTGACCCGGCACTCGGGGATCTTGGTGACTTTACCGCCTTCATGGACGAAGCACGGGATCGAGGAATCAGGGTAATTATCGACCTGGTCGTTAATCATACCTCCAATCGGCATCCCTGGTTTGAGCGAGCACGCCGCAAAGACCCGAAATACTATGACTACTACGTATGGCGTACTGATGCGCCTGGGGAAACCAAAGATCAGGTCGCGTTTCCAGGGAAACAGAAAAGTGTCTGGCAATACGACAAATTGGCGAAGGCATACTATTTCCACCGATTCTATGACTATCAGCCTGACCTGAATACCGCCAATCCCGCCGTCCGGGAAGAAATAAAAAAGATCATGGGATTCTGGGCCGCTCTGGGCGTCTCAGGATTTCGCGTGGACGCGGCACCCTTTGTGATCGCCTCAAAAGGCGGCGACGCCGCCAAACACCCTCACGAATCTTTCGAATTCCTCCACGAATTTCGTGAGTTTCTTCGCTGGAAAACAGGCGATGCCATCTTGCTCGCAGAAGCCAACGTGCCACCCGAGCAGCTAATCGATTTCTTCGGGCCGGAAGGACAACGCATGAACATGTTGCTTAATTTTTATGTCAATCCACATCTGTTTCTGGCCATCGCTCAAGAAAACCCGGAAGCAATCCTGCGCAGTTTAAGAGCTCTTCCCCAAATCCCAACGGCCTGCCACTGGGCCTATTTTCTTCGCAATCACGACGAGCTTGATTTGAGCCGATTGGCTGAACCTGAACAGCAAGAGTGCTTTCGAATGTTCGCGCCGAAGAAAGAGATGCAGCTCTATAACCGAGGCATCCGGCGCAGGCTTGCTCCGATGTTTAACGGGGATCTCTCAAAGACCTTGCTCGCCTATAGCTTGATTTTCACCATTCCGGGCACTCCGGTTTTCTGGTATGGCGATGAGATCGGCATGGGCGAGGATCTTTCACTCGAGGAGCGAAACAGCGTTCGCACTCCAATGCAATGGTCCGGCGAACGAAATGCAGGCTTCTCGGCTGCCTCCAAGGAACGCCTCCGCCGCCCAGTCATCAACAAGGGCAAATTCGGTTTTCGCAAAGTGAACGTTCAGACGTTGCGACGCCAACCGGGATCTCTTCTCAACTGTCTGGAACGGATGATCCGAACCCGGAAAGAATTTCCCGAGTTCGGCACCGGGACCTACCGAATTTTAGAGACCGACAGGATAAAGACAGTTTTCGCTCACGCTTGCGAAGACGACACCGGTCGCGCTGTATTGGCGGCTCATAATCTTTCCAGCAAAGCTGAAAGTGTCACTATTCGTCTCTGGAATAATGAATTCGATCACTTTGTTTATCTGTTTGAGGAACTCGGAAATGAGCGAATCTCCGACGGTAAAATTAAGCTTAGGCTCCCCGCCCACGGCTATTCATGGCTGCGATTGGCGCCCAAGCAATCGTCGCTAAAACCGGACCCTAAAGTAAAATCGGCTTCCAGCCGGTGAACCTCCTGGCCGAAAGATTTCAATATCGATAGGCAAGCTCAGGGCGTTTTGAATGTATGCCACCCGCCATCTTGCCTCGAGTCTTCTTCGCCTTCATTGTCCGTTTGCTCTTGTAATTCCGACAAGGTCGCTTCAGGGTCCTGCCCACGTTCTGGGTGAATTCCTTCCTCATCTACGAGGGCCGGATCGAATTCCTGAGTCTCTTTTCTGGTCGGATCCTCCGCGTTTTCATCAGGAGTCATAACCAAATATTCACCCATTCGAACCCGCGCGCGCGCTCTATTTTCGGTTTTCGCGCAAAAACAAGGGCAGCAGGAATCCTCGGTCAATACCTAGGACTCCAGTCGCAACTCTTTGTTAGCCGAGCCACTGCGGGTTCCTGGCAGTTCCGTCGAAGTGCTGGCTGACCTTATATAGCTCGAATTGACCTGTCGCTGCCGCCTCGCGCGTGCGACCGAGCAGAGCGGCGATCTCTTCTTTCGTCATCGGCTTAAAGGTGCGAACAGCCTCGATCGCCTGGTCGAGGATCTGTAAGCTGTCTATCCCGGTAACGACGACTGAAGTTGGGAGAGTCATCGAATAGTGCAATGCCTCGATCGGTTCTACGGTTTTGCTCCTTAATATATAATTGTCTCCAAACGTTTTCATCGCTTCCACTCCGATCTCGTTCTTCAGCAAGACTGGTAAAACTTGATCTGCAAAGCTCCGGAAATGCGCGTCCATCACATTGAGCGGCATCTGCACTGCGTCGAAATGAAAGTGATTCTTGGACGCGGCCTCAAGCATCCGAAGGTGAATGTAGGGATCTTTGTGGCCAGTAAAACCAATGAAACGGATTTTCCCCGCCTTTCGGGCCTCCAACATTGCTGCTTGCGCTCCGCCCTCGCCGAATATTCGGTCGGGATCCTCAGGACGAATCACTTCATGATGTTGAAGAAGGTCGATGTGATCGGTTTGCAATCTTCTCAACGATTCGTCCAACTGCCTCGTCGCTTCCTCTTTTGTGCGACCATCGATTTTGGTCATCAGAAACACCTTTTGCCGGTCGCCATCCCGAAGGGCCTTACCCATGCGAATTTCGCTGTTGCCGTTGTTGTAGTCCCAGCAGTTATCCAAGAAGGTGATACCGCGGTCAATCGCACTGCGAATGATAGTGATGCTGTCCGCTTCCGACAGTTGCGCTTTGCCAATATGGTATCCTCCCAACCCAATGACGGAGATTTTTTCCTTGGTGCGCCCAAGTATGCGATAAAGCATGTCTCCATTGCGCGTTTCCACCTGGCGATTCCGCTCAGACAGTGCGGCCGTCGATTGAGCGGCTGCCGCGATCGGGCGCAGGATACTCTCCCCGGCGGCAACTCCGAAAGCTAACGAACTCGAAGCTTTCTGCAAAAAACTTCTTCTACTGATATCCATCGCGTTTCTCCGACTGGCGGCGATTCTCGCCGCGGCCTCGATGCTCAATGAAATCTCTAGGAATCTACCGCCTCGCTGAGCAAACATCCCGGAGAGCGCCGAACACCAACCAACAGCAGCCGATTGAAGCTACTGCAATCAAATGAAAAGCGAAAGTGCCGGCCAGAGGACTACTTCTTAACCCCTAGAATTGCGTCCTTTGCTGCCTTGGCAACACGAAATTTGACTACGGTTTTGGCAGGAATTTTTATTTTCTGTTGGGTCTTGGGATTGAAGCCCGTCCGTGCTTTCCTCTTTTGCTTTACCAGCTTTCCAAAACCGGGCAGAACGAACTCGCCATTCTTTCTTATCTCTTTGTAGGCGAGCGCACTGAGCGTCTCGAGAAATATTCCAGCGGTTTTTTTGTTGGTTTCGGTGGCGGCAGAAAGCGCAATTTGTAGTTCAGTCTTGGTCATGTCTAACTTTGGTTATGACACTGGACTCGCTCCATTTCAAGAGAATCGCTCAGGTTGAGCTTGATCGTTGCTCGCGCTATATACTCTCTCCGCGCCTTAAACGCGGTCGAAAGTCGATCGGGAGAGCATAATTTTGCAGAATGCGGACTGAGATCATCAGCGGATTGAGTTTTAGCCAGCTTGCGACCGGCCTGCTGCACCTCGCGGTGCTGTTCGCTATCCAGCATGCGCTCGATCGGCTCGCGAAAAATCTGCGCGTCGATCGCCTTTCTCTGGTCAATGATCGGACCACGAAAACTGCCGTGGTTCGAGCGCTGCTTACTCGATTTGACCTCTGGATATGGGGATGCGGGCTCTATACTCTCCTGGCCTGGCATTTCAGCGGACTAGTCTCCCCCGCTCTCAGACCTGACTGGGCAGGCCCTGCTCGCCAGGCCGCGATTCTGCAAGCCATCACCATCCTGGCCCTCAGTTCCTTAGGCGGGAGGTTAATTTACGTCACAAATCGCCGACTGCGTGCTTTGGCAGCCGGCGACTCCTCGCATTGGGAAAGCGTCGTCGCGGTGCTCTGCGCAGACGCGCTCCAAGTCGGGATTCCGTTGGTGGCGACGATGTTCGCACTCGGTCGGATTGGTCTGCCGCCGGCCTTGACGGCCAATTCGCACGACATCGTCAATACGCTGGTGATCCTGGCCTCCGGTTACCTCGCATGCCGACAGGTTAGTCTGGCGGCAGACAAAATCATCCAATCCCATCGAACTCGAGGAGGAGTGGACGTGCGGTCCCGGGCGCTTTACACCGAGGTCTCGGCGCTTCGCAAAGCAATTCTTTTTGTTTTGGCATTTCTGACAGTGGCGACGGCGATGATTTTCTGCGCGCCCTTACGTCACATCGGCAC
Organism: uncultured Verrucomicrobiae bacterium; assembly: GCA_963742335.1. Taxonomy (GTDB): domain Bacteria; phylum Verrucomicrobiota; class Verrucomicrobiia; order Chthoniobacterales; family JAFAMB01; genus JAFAMB01. The sequence goes on along the minus strand of CAVULL010000026.1, from coordinate 193,065 downwards.
GAGCCTGTTAGCATCGGCGGGAGTCATCACCGTTTTAGCTGGAGTTGTGGTGCAACGTTCACTCGGCCATCTCTTCGCCGGATTCCAATTGGCATTAACCCAGCCAATTTTACTGGACGACCTTGTCGTGGTGGAGGGTGAGACAGGTAAGGTGGAGGAAATCACCCTGGCCTACGTGGTCGTGCATTTGTGGGATCAGCGACGCCTGGTCGTTCCAATTACCTATTTTCTGGAGAAACCCTTCGAAAACTGGACACGTCGCTCACCAGAACTTCTCGGGACGGTATTTCTCTACTTCGACTATCATTTGCCCGTGAATGAACTTAGAGAGGAGTTTTTTAAATACGTTGAAGCTCATCCTGCGTGGGATCAACGGGTAAAGTCCCTCGTAATTTCTGACGCCAAAGAAACGTCGATCCAGCTCCGCGCGCTGGTTAGTGCTGCTGATCCAGATAAATTGTGGACCCTCCGTTGCGACGTCCGCGAAGCCCTCATCGCTTACGTGCAAGAAAAGCATCCAGACTACCTGGTCAGAACGCGCGTCGCCGTCCAATCCCTTCCGGCACAATCGATAACTTTGAGCGAACCGGCGCTCCACTTTCGCAAAGAGGATGGGACGGCCACCTTGGCCGTTCGCCCGGACCCCTGATTCGAAGGCCACGAGTCAGTTGACTGGCGTCAGTGCTGCATGCCTAACATCGTTGCCGCGTCGACTCGGACAGGACGATTTGTCTCCATCATCGAGTTCACTCGAAATCGTACACCACCACCTTCGTCCAGAGCGACTTACATTTTTCTACGAACTCCAAATGGAGCGGATGATCTTGATATTCGTCCTGCGCCTTCTTGGTCTCAAACCGGATATTCAAACCGACCTGGTAAGTTTGGTCAACGATGCTACGATGGCTCGAGGCCATTTTGCCGACGTGAAAACTGACAATACCAGGGAGCAAAGCAAGATATTTTTTTGCGCTGGCAACCACTTCGTCCGCGGCGTTTGGTTTGGCGGGATCGGTCCAAAAAATCACGATGTGAGAAAACATTTCTCACTTTATGAGCGATTTCTCGGGCTGGCGCAAATGCTTTGATATCACCGGATCGCAGGGCCAAGGCGCGGCAAATTAACGAGCCTAACCTTCTCCAAGGATCACTTGCTTTGCTTGGGCCTGTATCTGTTCCTGATTAAGCGGATGGCCTCTCAGATAGAACTCGTCGATGACGATTTTGAAGAGTGCTGCCGCTGGCACGGCGAGAACCGCTCCCGTCAAGCCGAAGAGGGAACTCATGGCCAACGTAAAGAAGAGAATACTCACTGGGTTTAATTCCATCGATTTACCAAGAATGAACGGCACCAGCACATTGGTTTCCACCTGTTGAACAAAGAGCACCGCTAACAATGCCAGCCCGAACTTGTCGAATCCGATGCTCAGGGCAACAAAAAGCGCCGGAATTGACGTAAGAACTGGACCAATCATCGGAACGAATTCTCCCAGAAAGGCAATAAATGCAAACACCAAAGCCGGCTGTACACCAATAATTCCTAAGAGGAGACCGGTTGTGATCGCGCTGATAGTTCCGTTAATGACCACTCCCCGCGCCCAAGCCGCCATCTGCTGGGTCAACCGGAGAAGTGTTCGCCGCGAGGCCTCACGATAACCATTTGGCACGAGGGTGAGAAACCGAACCACCACGGGCTGAGGGTTGATCAGCACAAACACCAGCAGCAGCACGGCAAAAATGCTCCCAAAGAGGCCGCCGACAATTCGAAAACTGGACTCGAACAGTAGTCGAAGTAATTCTCCGGCCCGCGATCCGACCGTGTTCAAAACCTTGTCTGCTTCAGGGATCGCCTCTTGAATAGAAGGATAGCGCCGGCCAAATGCCCCCACTTGAGCTTGCACGCGATTCCAGACGGCGGGCGTTTGCCGAATCAGTTCATCGACTTGAGTCAGAAGGGGTGGAATCAGAAATGAAAGCGCTAACGCAAACAGTATTACGAAACCCAAGGCTAGGATTGCCACGGCCAAACCACGATGGAAATGTCTCCTTTCCATAAAGGCGACGATTGGGTTCAAGACCATCGCCAACAAGAAGACGACCGCGAAAAGCAACAGAATGGATTTGAGAGCCCATATCAGCAACGCGGCCAGGATTAAGAGCACGACCAGTCCAAGCCAGCGCTTCAAATCGGCGTAGGTCAAAGGTGTAGGATCTACTTCAGCTGATTCGCTTTCCGGGTGGTGATTCATAGTCAGAAAAACCTTACCACGCGAAAGCCTGTTCCAGGGGCGACTTTTCCTATCCCCGAGGGAAATCGTTCCTATCCCCCGAGGGAAATCGCCAAGCTTAAGCTGGCGGCCAGGAAGAAGACTTCACTGCATACGAGCAGGCCAGTTGACCAGCGCTTACTCTTGATCGCCTGCCGGTGATGCCCCTCCATCACTACGTCCCGCTCAGCCATTTCGGGATATGATCTAAACTCCCAGAAACTGGACCATTCTTGAGTTGTTCGCCTGACGTAGAGACCCGCGAAAACCGCAGTAAACACTCCTAAACAATAAAGAAAAATCGCCAGAAGAGCCACCGGTTTACCCGAGCCGGAACCATTGTGCGCACCGTTGTAGGCCAAGGCGACGGAGGCCGCACCGCCGTTGATTATCACAAGGCTTTGCACCAGCATCCTGTTGGTGGCCGCCGTTTGCCTCGCCTCTTCATGGCTGCGTTCACGCGCTAAAATTTGTTGAGAGTCTTCCGGGATCTGATTGTCCATAGAACAAAACATTTAGCGGTTCAGGAGTTTCCTAATGGGCTTTTGCAGGCTCTTCAGCCTGGTCTTCGGGCCGTTCAGTTTGCACCGCAAGAATTTGTCCACTCGACGCGTCCACTCGAATCTCCTTGGCGTTCTTCGACCCGGGTTTCGCGATATAAACAGACCAGAAGTGTTGGCCTCTTGACGTTTCCAATTCCGCGCTGTGGATCCTTCCGCCCGGCACCTTGGTCAATGCGATCCGCTCGGCTCTGGCCTTAGTGATCTTACCGGAATGTTTTCCTTCATCTGCGCCGCTTGCCAGGTTCGTCAGCAGGGCGAAGGCAAATAGCACAACGATCATCGTTCCCGCAGAAAAGAAAGCTTTAAGCTTCATAATACAAGTTCGGCGCAATCGCACCGATCGGATCCCAATAGATCGCAAAAGAAGACCGCTTGCCAGAGGTAAAGCAGGGCTTACCCACCGGTTGGTCCAGCAAGTTTTTGGGCCCGCTTCTTCCAAGACCCCGCGCGCGCATGTGCCTGCTCTCCCACCCGCAAACGCAGCAATGAAAATGAACGCTCTCCCAGCTCGTATTCCTCAGCGGAAGCAAAAATTTTCGCGTTTTCCAAAAAGCCCTCTTCAAGACGCGTATCAAGTATTAGTTCCCAACGAACTTCTTCCTGGCCCGGAAGGAGAAAGTTCACCGACTCGTGGTGAGCATTCAGCAACATCAGAAACGTTTCGTCCTGGATTGAACGATAGTAAAAATCTCGCACATCGATCGTGTCACCGCTCAGCATCACTCCTAGCGTGCGGACGAAAGTAGTGTTCCATTCTTCGTCTTCCATTTCGACCCCACCAGGGTTAAACCACATGATATCTTTGATCTCCGAGCCCCGGATCTTTCGTCCCTGGAAGAATTTAGGACGTCGGAAAATCGGGTGTTCTCGGCGTAAATGGATCAAGTGCGAGGTAAACTGTTTCAACCTCTCTGCGTGCTCGTCCCACTCCCAATTCGTCCATGATATCTCGTTGTCCTGGCAGTAAGCGTTATTATTCCCCTGTTGCGTACGGCCACACTCGTCACCTCCACACAACATTGGAACTCCCTGGGAAAGGAAAAGAGTACAGAGAAAATTACGTTGTTGTCGCCGCCGGAGAACCTTGACCTCCTGATCTTTCGTGGGACCTTCGGCTCCGCAGTTCCACGACTTATTGTTATTGTCTCCGTCCTGATTATTTTCGCCGTTCGCTTCGTTGTGTTTATCGTTGTAGGAGACCAGATCCGCCAGAGTATACCCGTCATGCGCGGTCACGAAATTGATGCTCGCCTGCGGGCGCTTCCCATTCCACTGATACAGGTCAGGGGAACCGGTAAGCCGATAGGCGATTTCCCCGGCCTGGCCCTCATCACCTTTCCAATAACTTCGCACCGAGTCTCGGTACTTCCCGTTCCACTCGGCCCACAAAACAGGAAAATTACCAACCTGGTAACCCCCTTCGCCAACATCCCAGGGCTCCGCGATAAGTTTGACCTGCGAAAGCACCGGGTCCTGGTGAATAATGTCAAAAAAAGCGGAAAGCTTGCTCACGGCGTGGAGCTCCCTGGCTAGAGTCGCCGCCAGGTCAAATCGAAAGCCGTCGACGTGCATCTCGGTCACCCAATAGCGGAGGCTATCCATGATCAATTGGAGCGAGCGGGCCTGCATCACGTTGAGCGTGTTGCCCGTTCCCGTGTAGTCCATGTAGTAGCGAAGGTTCTCCGGGAGCAATCGGTAATAATTGTAGTTCTCAATACCCTTGAAACATAAGGTCGGCCCCATATGGTTGCCCTCTGCTGTGTGGTTATAAACGACATCCAAGATAACTTCGATGCCTGCACCATGCAGATTTTTGACCATTGTTTTGAATTCTTGCACCTGACCTCCGGTTATCCCGCTGGAGCTATAGCGGCAGTCCGGAGCGAAGTAACCAAGGCTGTTATAGCCCCAATAGTTGCGCATCCCGCGATCTGCCAGAATCTTGTCATCTACGAATTGGTGGACCGGCAATAGCTCGAGGGCAGTGATTCCAAGACTCTTGAAGTAGTCAATCGCCCAGGAACTGCCAAGGCCGGCATAACTCCCTCGAATCTTTTCGGGAACATGCGGGCAAAGTTTGGAGAACCCTTTCACGTGCACCTCATAAATGACCGTCTCATGCAGAGGGTGATCCGGTGCACGATCGCCGCTCCAATCGAATGTCGGATCGATCACGATCGATTTGGGCATGCCAAAAGCGTTATCGCGATAGTCCCGCTCCAAATCTTCCTTGGAACCCCCGACCTTATAACCGAACATCTCGTCCGCCCAGTCGACCGTGCCGGCAATTGCCTTGGCGTAGGGATCAAGGAGAAGTTTCGAGGAATTAAATCTCGCACCATTTTCCGGGTCATAAGGTCCCTCCACACGGTAACCGTAGAGCTGCCCGGGCTTGATATCAGGGAGAAAGACATGCCAGACTTCATCCGACTGCTCCGTCAGGCGGATACGCATCTCTTCCTGCGAAGATTCAATCGAATCAAATAGACAGAGATCAACCGCCGTAGCGTGTTCAGAATAAAGGGCAAAGTTGACGCCATTTCCCCGCCAGGTTGCACCTAAAGGATATGGTTTGCCGAGCCAGACTTTAAATTGAGACATAGATAATGACCTAAGCGAGGCTATTCGCATCAGCAGCCGTTTGCGGTCGTGCCTGCCCGCTAACTTTTGGTCGCTAACCGTCCCGAGGCGATTTACCGATCTTCAGTCTCAGTTAGACGATCGGACCGCTGTCTTAAGATCGCTCGATTTCACCACCCAGGCTCTGATACCGTTGTCGTGGTGATCACACGACCTCTCGTTCATCACCAAATGCCGTTGATCAATAAACTTTGGGACGTCAATTTCGTATTCCACTGTAATTGGCAAGGAGCTCATCGCGTCCAGTGCCACCACTCGCGCGATATCGGCGGCAATCGTCGTCTCGGCCGCGTTCAGATCGGGATTTTCTCTTTTCCAATCATCAATCAACTTGCGAGGCACTTCGATCACCACCTGCTGCGCTTTGCTGGAAGGCAGGGTGGTGATTCCGCTTTTCGGCCTCAGCCAAAATTCAACATAAAAAAATTGTTCGCTCATGCAGTGTTTGACGTGACCGTGGCTGCCCAACTTCATCCAACCTATTCTTTCTTCGATCGCATTGTTAAACGTGGATTGATAACCAGTGCAAGCCGCTTTCGCCACAAAGTAAGTGGGTAGAATGATCAGAGGCCGCAACCCCTCCTTTGCCAGCTTCTCATTTTCTGAAGTCCACCGGAATATTTCCGCGCGAATTTAGGTGCTGACCCCAGCGGAGCGAAAGAATTTGAGGGTCCGACTTCTTTTGGTTAGAAAATTGAACGGGCTATCATTTCTCAACGAATTGATTTGTAAGATTATTGACGGATCATGGGTATTTTCCAGATTGAAGGGCGGAAGAAAGAAGATCAGTTTATCGACTCTGAAAAGCAGTTGCCTGAATCCCGCCCAAATCCGTCGCGCCGCCTCGCGGGTCGATGGCGTTTTGTCGACACTTTCCTGCGAAGTCCCTTCATCCTTTGGATAAGTCTCACCGCCATCCTAGCCGGGATCTCGTATCTGCCCACTAGACGGACGAGCATTTACCGACCCAACGACCCGGGCGAGCCGAGACCCCTCACACGAAAGCTTCCGTCGAGGCGCACCAGCGAGAAAAGGAATCGGCTGACCGTTTTTTCCATGGGAATTGATCTGATCGTGGCCGTCGGGATGAATTTGCTGAAACGCCACATCACTTCCTGGAGTTCAGCAATCAAAGCTGCAACTAATGATCAGGCCACCAGGGAAATTGATCCGGGTATTGCCGAAAGAGGGACTCATCCGATCAATGTTAACGAGTTGAACAAGCTGGCGCATGAAAAATCACCCCCGCAACCCGGAACAATACAGGGAAGAGTCTGGCTGCTTTTAAAAACCACCGCCCACCAATGGATCAATGATAAATGTCCCCAAACCGGCGCGGCTCTGGCTTATTTTACGGTCTTTTCGCTCGCACCGCTTGTTCTGATCCTCTTGGCATTTTTCGGCCTCTTTTTCGGCAGCGAGCATGCCCGAGACAAGATCGTCGAGCAACTGCAGTATCTGATCGATCCAAGTGGGATTAAAGTGATCCAAGACATCGCCCTGAGCGCGTCCAAACCTCAAACCGGAATTCTCGCCACCGTGATCGGCATCATCGTCGGACTTTTCGGTGCCAGCGGGGTATTCGGTCAACTTCAGGACGCCCTAAATACCATTTGGGGTGTCAAAGCGAAACCTGGGGCGAGCTTATGGGCTTTTTTTCGAGCGCGTTTCCTATCTTTTGCGATGGTCGCCGGAGTCTGCTTTCTACTTTTGGTCTCGCTGACCGTCGAAAGTGTCCTGAGAGGATTAAGCACTTACCTCCAAAATGTCTTGCCTGGAGGACACATTTTGGCGCTGGCTCTTTTCCTTTTTCTCGACGTCGGGGTGGTCATCCTCCTTTTTGCGATGATTTTTCGCTATCTGCCCGACATAAAAATAGGTTGGCGTGATGTTTGGGTCGGAGCTTCATTAACCGCCGTCCTATTCGTGATCGGGAAGTTTTTTCTTGGCCTCTATTTGGGGAGCGGTGCGGCAGGTTCAGCCTACGGTGCGGCCAGTTCGCTGATTACCCTGTTGCTATGGATTTACTATTCCGCACAGATCTTGCTCTTTGGCGCAGAATTCACTCAGGTTTATGCTAATACCTACGGCTCCCAGGTCGAACCGGAAGATCACGCCGTGAGAGTTAAGAGATTAGAAGTGGAAGTACCCCAGGCAAAGGCGAGCGCTGCTTAGGCGTCCTGGCGGAACGTATTGGCGAGGGGGAGTATCGGCGTTCAGCGTGGTCTCAATAGAGCCCTCTGTCGACAACATGCGTTCGCAAAAAATTGCACGAGACCACCCGACACAGACTGACGTTCCGCCAGCGCGCCGATAGGTTTCCCCCTACGGTGCAGATGCTCGCAAAGCGATCTCAGCTACCCGGCGTAGTTCTTCCCGGCTCGCTCCCCCGGCTGCTTGAACTGACATTCCTTGGCACACCGTCGCCACGTAGCGGGCCAGGTCCGTCGGATTCTGATTCCCCGGCAAATCTCCCTCCGCCTTTGCGCGCTCCAGGCGCTTGCGAATCACTTCTTGGCCCTTTGCCCGGTTCGCAGCCAATTGCCGTCGAATGATCTCGGCTTCCTCTCCGCAAGCCAACGCGACCCTCACCGTGAGACATCCACGCGGATTACCTGGACGAGTCACGCCGTCAGCGGCGGAAAAGAGCAGCCGTTCGATGACGGCACGCGCCGTGGGTTCCTTAACCCCATTCTGCAGAAGGATGTCGCATTCCTTGGCGTAGAAATCCAATGCCTTGCAGAACAATTCCTCCTTGTTGCCATAGGCTGCGTAGAGGCTGGGGCGGTTGATACCCATCGCCTCCGTCAGATCCGACAAGGACGTACCTTCGTAGCCCTTGCGCCAGAAAACATGCAGCGCCCGGACAAGCGCCTTATCGGCATCAAAGGCCCGAGGACGACCTTTGGGCGCTGGGGAGGTCTGCTGTTTCATACTGGTCAGTAAATAAATCCATTGACGGCCATTTGTCCATGGCAGCATCATTCATTCAAGCGCGAGACTGCAATCACCCCTTGGCCATTTGATGCCAGTACTGTAAATCTTTCCTGGCCAAAGATGAATGAAATTGGAAGGAGCTGTTTACCAGATGGAATCTCTGTTAAAACTGCAGAGTATCAGCAAGTCGTTCTACGGAATCAAAGTCCTTAAAGATGTCAACTTTGAACTTCGCACCGGAGAAGTCCACGCTCTCTTAGGAGAAAACGGGGCAGGCAAGTCTACCTTAATCAAGATCTTGTCGGGAGCTTATAAGTTAGATTCCGGCACAATCCTATTTAAAGGAAAAGAGATTCTTTCCAACTATGGTCCAAAAGTAGCGGAAGACATGGGGATAGTCACCATTTACCAGAACTTTCACCTGATCCCGCACTTAAGTGTCGCCGAAAATTTAGCCATCAGAAAATTCACCACCGAGCAAGGCCTGTTCATCAATTGGTCCGGGATTTATCAGCAAGCTGAAACAGTTTTAGAGCGAATTAGCTTTCCGATCGACGCCAGAGCAAAGGTTAAAGACCTGAGCGTCGCGAAAAAGCAAATGCTCGAGATCGCGATTGCCCTTTCAAAACGTGCAGAAATTTTAATCATGGACGAGCCGACAGCGGCATTGAGTAAGCAAGAGATCGAAGTTCTTTTCGAAATGATTGGGCAGCTGAAAAGGCAAGGAATCGGTATCATCTACGTTTCTCACAAGCTGGAGGAAATAAAGCAGATCGGAGATCGCGTGACGATCCTTCGCGATGGCAATGACATAGCCACTCTGAATCTTCGAGAAGCAGAGTTGAAAGAGATTATCAGGCTGATGATCGGACGAGAAATTCCGATGGGCCAGAACGAGAGGACGATCGCCAGGAGCGAAGTCGTCTTAGCGCTGCAAGGTGTCACTAACCAACACTTTCGTGACCCGTTAAATCTAAAGGTGCGAGCGCATGAAATCCTTGGTATTACCGGCCTTGTTGGGGCAGGAAAATCGGAATTGGCCCAACTCATCTTTGGCGCGGACAAAATAGCATCAGGCGAAATGTATTTGCTGGGGAAACCAGTGAGGATCAGTAGTCCGCGGCGCGCGGTCAAATCAGGAATCGGATTTCTACCGGAGGATCGAGATGGCAAAGGTTTGTGTCTTAACATGAGCGTCAGGGAGAATCTGACTCTGGCGTTTCTGGCTAAACTAAAGCGGGTTTTTCTTGATCGGACCTCTGAAACAAGGGCGGTCAAAGAAACGATGACCTCGGTTCAGATCAGGGCGCGGAGCGCGTCCCAGCAGGTGAAATATTTAAGCGGCGGTAATAAACAAAAAGTGGTCTTTGGCAAATGGCTGGAGGCTGATTGTCAGCTCTTGATTCTCGATGAACCCACGATGGGCATTGATATCGGAGCTCGGAAAGAAATATATGATCTCGTGCATCGCTTCATCGAGAAGCCGCAAAAAGCGGTCATTTTTATTTCCAGCGACATCAACGAGATACTGGAAATCGCCGATCGCATTCTGGTGATGTCTGAGCGATCCGTGGTGGCCGAACTCAACGCCCGCCAGACCAACAAACAGGAAATTGTCGAATACAGTATGCGCCTGATCAACCAGGCTGGATAAGATCGATCAACCGGCAGAGGCAGGAAAGATAAGATGATACCACGACAGATTCGAGCCGTGTTTAGTAATCAGGCGATCTCCATGTTTTTGATTCTGCTCGCGATGTGGTTGGTCCTATCGGTGCTTTCCCCCTATTTTTTTACGATCGGCAATATATCAGAGATCACTCTGCAGACCGCGGTGATAGGTATTATAGCTGCGGGAGGCACTTTAGTCATTATCTCTGGTGGCATCGACCTTTCGGTCGGCTCGATGTTTGCCTGTTCCGGAGTACTTGGGGGATTGGTCTTACAAAAGACTGCCAACGTACCACTCGCTCTTCTGACCACAATCATCTGCGGAGGAATTTTAGGGCTTCTAAACGGCTTTTTTATAACTCGCCTGCGGGTTCCGCCCTTTATTGCTACCCTCGGCATGCTGGGAATGGCGAGAGGATTCTCCTTGATCTTGTCGAGGGGCATTCCAATTTTCGGCCTCAACCAAGAGTACCTCTGGATTGGTCAGGGGAAGATATGGAATGTCATCCCTGTTCCCACCATCATTCTGTTGGTCGTTTTTGCTTTGGTCTTCTTTGTCGCCCAGTACACCCGCTTTGGACGCTTTGCCTACGCGATTGGGAGTAACGCCGAGGCCGCAGTCTTGTCAGGAATAAATTTGAAGCTGGTGACTTTATGTATCTACGCCGGCAGCGGATTGTTGTGCGGGGTGGCCTCAATCATCGAGTCCGCGCGACTGGCGACGATTCAGCCGGCCGGAGGAAGCGGTTACGAGCTTTTGGCAATCGGTGCCGTGGTGATCGGCGGAACCAGCTTATTTGGCGGAGAAGGTAACGTTATCGCGACATTGATTGGCGCAATCATCGAAACGACCATTAGAAATGGCTTAAACATTTTGGGCGTTAATGCCTTCTGGCAATACGTAGTAAACGGCGGCGTCATCATTGCTGCGGTGGCGGTGGACCGGTTAAAACGACAGCCTTGAATTGTTTCGCCGACGACGACTGCCGATCGCGGAAGCGCTAAAAGGAGGAAGAAACTTTTTGCGTTGAAGTCACAAAAGGCAGATGTACGATCAGCCAGAGTTTTCCTCACCCAGTTTCCCCCCAAAAATTCACGCATGAAAAAAACAATTCAGCTTTTGTGTTCTACCGCATTTCCCGTACTTCTCCTGTTTAGTTCCGCCAGCGGCCTTTTCGGCCAAACGAAAGACCAGGGCACTATCGTTTTCATCCCCAAATCCACCTCCGCCACTTTTTATCTATTCCTGGTCAAAGGAGCAAAAGATCGAGCCAAAGAGCTTGGATACACAATCGATTACCAGGGCCCGGCGACAGAGTCGGAAATCGCCAGCCAGGTGGACCTGGTTCGAAATATTTCACGGTCCAAACCGGCAGGTATTCTTCTGGCCGCACTCGATTCTAAAGGACTTATCCCGCCGGTAGAAGAAGCTATGCAAAACGGCGTGCCAGTCGTGATGGTAGATTCCGGGATCGACAGTGATTTACCCAAGGCGAGTGTCACCACCGACAATTACGATGGGGGATTCAAAGCCGGCTTGCAGATGGCAAAGATCCTGGGAGAAAAGGGCCTGGTCGCGAACCTCGGGATTCAGCCCGGTTCGGTCAGTTCCAAAAGAAGTACCGGCTTTAACGATGCGATTGCCAAGTTCCCTAACATGAAAGTACTTCCCACTCAGTGGACGAATGCTGATGCCGCCACCTCAATGAACATTGCGGGAGATTTACTGACCGGAAATCCGGATATCGCGGGCTTTTTCTCTGCCTGCGCCCCCACAGCGGTCGGTATTTGCCAGGCGATCAAAGCAAAAGGATTAGAAAAGAAGCTTAAGGTGGTGACATTTGATCCTAGCCCGGAAATTCTGCCGCTCTTCGAGAGCGGAGTGATTCAATGCATCATTGCGCAGGATCCCTATCAGATGGGATATCAAGGAGTCGGCTATATCGATCAAGCACGTAAAAACGTGGCCATAGCCAAAAAGCAGATTGAGTTGCCCCCGGTACTGATCACCCCTGATAACTATAAAACTCCAGAGGTGCAGAAACTACTTCAGACCCCTGAGAAATTTTAAACGCCGGCACATCCAGTGTCCTGTTCCCGCGCTGGTCAACTGAGCAGATCATTGTTGCACGTCGACCCGAAACGGGCTGGCAGCCGATAAAATCGCTCCACCTCGGGCTGACAGACTGACGTTGATTCCGGCAAAGTTCGACAGAAGGTAGGTGAATACCTGATTTTCTATGGCGATTCTGCAATCTCGTCCCACCATTCGAGATATCGGACGCAAAACCGGTTTCCATTACTCTACGGTTTCGCTCGCGCTGCGCGATCATCCCCGGATCCCTGATTCCACCAAACAGATCATCCGCGACGCCGCAAAAGGACTCGGTTACCAGCCAGATGCCATGCTTAGTGCGCTGTGTGCCTACCGGCTCATGAAACGGCCGCAGAAAGAACAGACTGTCATCGGCTGGATAACCAATCATCGGACGCGAACAGGCTGGAGGTCGGCCTGTACGCAAGACTATTTTGAAGGTGCGTCGCGTCGGGCAACTGAACGCGGGTACCGCTTGGAAACGTTCTGGCTTTCCGAACCGGGAATGACCGGACAGCGCATGAGCAGGATTCTTTGGACTCGAGGTATTCAAGGAGTCCTCTTGCCGCCTCAGGAAAGTTTGACCAGGATCGATCTGAACTGGGATAAACTGTCCGCGGTGACCTTTGGATACACCCTCCTGCAGCCGCGTTTGCACCTCGTCTCAAACCATGAATACCGGACGACGGGCACGCTATTTGCCGAGTTGGAAAAGAGAAATTACCAGCGAGTCGGTTTAGTGAACCTCCGTGAACATGATAAACGGGTCGATAATAATTGGTTGGCTGCCTATCTCATCGAACAAACCCGCCTGCCGGCAGAACACCAATTGCCGCCGCTGATCCTGGAGCAATGGAATCCCAAAAAATTCCTAGCCTGGGTTGAAAGCTGCCGTCCGGATGCAATTGTCACCAGGCTTCCGGAGGTGCTTCGCAGTCTGAAACGCGCTGCTTACAATATACCGGAGGACGTCGGGGTTGCGTATCACTCGCTCGATGAAAACAGTCATTGTTTGTCAGGAATGAAGAAGAACTCTTTCCAGATCGGGGTGATGGCAGTCGATTTACTGGTCGATATGCTTCATCGCAACGAGCGTGGAGTTCCAGTGCGCCCTTATTTCCTGTTGGTTGAAGGCTCATGGGTCGAGGGGACTACCTTGCGCAAATCGTCTGATCCCGGCACACCGACCGCCATCCTGCCTGGGACTGCGTGGTCAACAGTTTGACCAAGATACCATTTCAGGTGTCGCCCTCGAGGAGTATATGGTTCATCGAACCACAGGAACCCCAAAATGAACACCCTGGAACTCCCTCAGGTGGAACGTGCCTTGCGAACAATCGCCCGCATCTCACTCGAAAACGAGAAGTACTTTTGCGACTTGGATGGAGAGATGGGCGACGCGGACTTTGGAAAATCAATCTGGGGAGGGTTTAGCGCCGTGCTGGAAGAGTTGCCATCCATCAATCGGACAGACATCGGAAGTTTCCTCATCAAAGTGGGGACCGTCTTCGCCTCGCATGCGGGCGGGACATCCGGACCAATCTGGGGAACGGCGTTTCTAAAAGCCGGCCTCAAGGCAAAAGGAAAAACTGAGCTCACCACAACTGATTTGGTGCAAATGGGTCGAGCCGCCGTTCAAGGGATGATGGCTCGCGGCAGCGCTCAGGTCGGTGACAAGACGTTGCTCGACGCAATCGTCCCAGCTTTGGACAAAGTTGAAAAACTCTGCCAGGACGGTCAATCCGATTTTAAAGCTGCCTTTCAAGCAGCCTCCGAAGCCGCGAGTGCTGCCGTGGAAGGAACTCGGCATTGGCCCGCCAAACGGGGCCGTCAATCCTACGCCGGCGACCGCACGATCGGCACCCTCGATCCAGGGATCGTGGCTGTTGCAATGATGATGAAGGCGGTCGCCAACGAACTGGAGTAAATTGCGGTCGAAAACGTCCCGGCGACTTAAGAATTTTCACCCCGAACCCTCCCATTATTTAGCCCAAAACCTCATTCCCCCCAAAACTATGAATAAGTTCTTCAACTCACCTGACCGCTTCGTCGCTGAGATGCTGGAAGGCATTGCGCTGGCAAACCCGGACAAGCTGAAGTACCTGCCGAGGTATAACATCATCTACCGGGCAGATCGGCCCAATGACAACTTTGTCTCGATCATCCAAGGATCCGGCAGCGGCCATGAACCGGCGCACGTAATGGCCGTCGGGCCGGGCATGTTGGATGCCGCTTGTCCAGGAAACGTGTTCGCGGCACCGCCGATGGACTATGTTCTCGAGTGTACAAAGTTAATGAATTCAAAAAAAGGAGTGCTGCACCTCATTAACAATTACACTGGGGATCGCGCGGCATGGGACATGGCACGAGAATTGGCCGAGGCCGAAGAGATTAAGATTGGTGTTGTCATCGTCAACGATGATGTGGCCGTAATGAACAGTGCCTATACCGTCGGCCGGCGAGGCGTTGCCGGGAATTTTTTTGTTATCAAAGCTTGCGGCGCTGCTGCTGCTTCAGGTGCTAGTCTTGAAGACCTGGTAAAATTGGGTGAGAAAGTTGTTAGTGTCGTGCGGACCATGGGCGTTGCCATCACCGGTTGTCAACCGCCCGGCAAAGACAAGCCGATTTTCGAACTAGCCGAGGGCGAAATGGAGATGGGAGTCGGGATCCATGGTGAGAAAGGACGCCGCCGTGACAAACTACCGAACGCCGATGCCGTGGTGGATGAATTATTCGACGCCGTCTCCAAAGATCTGCCTTTTAATAGTGGCGATAACGTCGGGCTGATGATCAATGGTCTCGGGGGCACCCCGCCGAGCGAGCTTTACCTTCTTTATCGCCGAGCGGCCTTGCGCTGCAAGGACGCGGGATTGAACGTGGTGCGAAATTATGTCGGTGAATACTGTACCTCACTCGAGATGGCAGGTTTTTCGCTCACTCTGATCCAGCTTGACGGCGAACTGACCAGACTCCTCGACGCACCAGCCGAGATCGCCTGGCGGGTCTTTTGAGCCTGAATTCCGATTATCGTCCCGCAGATGACGCCATTTCGGCTTTGGATCGAGACTAAGTTAATTCCAAACTGAGAACGAAAGCCATAGTCTATGCCAGCAGTTTCACTAAGGGAGATATTGCAGCCGGCTTTTAAGGCCAGATACGGCGTAGGAGCGTTCAACATCGTGAATGACCTTACGATGGCGGCGGTTCTGGATGCCGCGGCGGAAACCAAATCGCCGGTGATTATTCAGATCTCGGTCAAGACGGTGAAAATGTGGGGAGCCAAACTGCTGCAACAGATGTTCGTGGAAATGGCTTCCCACCGACCGATCCCGGCAACGTTACATTTGGATCATTGCCCGGATATTGAGATAATCAAGACCTGCCTTGAAGCGGGATGGAATTCGGCTCTATTCGACGCCTCCAGCTTGAGCTACCAGGATAACCTCCGGCTCTGCCAAGAGGTGGTTAGCTTTGCTAAACGCTACGGCGCCGGCGTTGAAGGTGAACTCGAGGCTGTCCGCGGGATTGAAGACGATCTTGGGAGCGACATCGAGGGCGAATTGGTTCCAGTTGAGCGGTGCGTCGAATTCATTGAAGCAACCGGGATTGACTGTTTTGCGCCGGCGATCGGCACCGCACATGGTCTATATAAAACCGAGCCGAAGATTAACTTTCAACGGGTGGAAGCGATTGTTGCCAGAAGCCCGACTCCGATCGTTCTCCACGGTGGGACCGGCCTGTCAAACGGCACTTTCAAAAAACTAATCGCCGCTGGCTGCGCTAAAGTGAACATCTCGACGATGTTGAAAATAACATTCGCCGATAGCTTTAAGCGCTATCTCGACGCGAAACCAAAAGAATACGATCCGATGAAGCTTCAGAAGGCCGTCCACTCGGACGTGGTCACCATGGCGAAGGGATTCATGGAAACTTTTGGCAGC
This sequence comes from uncultured Verrucomicrobiae bacterium, assembly GCA_963742335.1. Classification (GTDB taxonomy): domain Bacteria; phylum Verrucomicrobiota; class Verrucomicrobiia; order Chthoniobacterales; family JAFAMB01; genus JAFAMB01. The sequence goes on along the minus strand of CAVULL010000026.1, from coordinate 176,951 downwards.
GCAGGAAAAGCCTGAAGAGCGTATGAAGCGCGCTCTGATTTTTGACTGCGATGGTGTCCTGGCAGACACCGAACTCGACGGACATCTGATCGCGTTTAACCAGATGTGGCTGAAACTTGGCGTTCCATGGCAATGGTCACCTGAGCAGTATGCTGAAAAGCTGAAAATTGGGGGCGGAAAGGAGCGCATGGCGAGATTGTTCCAGGAACAGGAATTTCGCAAGGTCTTCGCCGTTCCGGAAAGCGAAGAAGAACGCAAAGCTCTCGTTACCAGATGGCACAAGGAGAAGACGGCTATTTACCAGCAGATCATCTCGTCTGGGGCAATCAGGCCGCGGTCGGGGATTAAGCGCCTCGCGGAAGCCGCTCTGAGCGCCGGCTGGAAATTGGCGGTGGCATCAACTTCGGCCAAACCATCGGTGGAGGCCGTCTTGATCCATGCGGTGGGAGAGACGACCGCAAAGCGATTTACGGTGCTGGCTGGCGACGTCGTCGCCGCGAAAAAGCCTGCCCCGGATATTTACCTGCTGGCAATCGAGAAATTGGAAATCGCCCCGTCAAATTGCGTCGCCATCGAAGATTCCCGAAACGGCCTTTTGTCCGCCAATTCTGCCGGCATTCCGGTTTTGGTGACGACAAGCTGGTTTACCACCGGTGAAGATTTCTCGGAAGCCCGTCTGGTCGTTTCGGCATTGGGGGATCCTGGTAGCGAACAGTCCAGCGTCCGTCAAAACCGGCTTGGCCTTTCAGTGGGAAACTACCTCACGCTGGAAAATATCGCCGCCCTCCACTGAAAGGGGTCAGTCAGATGCCTGACCCCCTTTATGGTCAGCGAACCGTCCGGTTTGCTCAGGATTTAAAGAGGCAAAGCGGGACGCTTCGCCTACCACGGCCATACCCCGTTCCGATGGAGCCACCATCAATGCAATTCTGTCAGGAATTGATGACTGACCCCTTTGCGCCCTCTAACACAGCGTGGGGTCTTCACCGACCCGGATCATCTTCTTGCCAAAGTTGGCCCCTTTTAAAAGTCGGAATAACTCACGAGGGGCGTTCTCAAGTCCGTCGGTAAAGTCTTCCCGATATTTGATACGGCCCTCGCTCAACCAGGCGCTCATCTCGCTGACAAAGTCGACAAATTGCGAAGCGTAGTCCGATACAATAAATCCTCGAAAGGTTAGACGTTTTGTCAGGATAGCTCGCATCAGCAGCGGCATTTGATTTGTCTCCGTCGGCGATGACGCGGCGTTGTAATGAGCGATGAGCCCGCAGACAGGGATGCGGGCGAAGTTATTCAACAACGGCAAAACTGCCTCCAGCACCTTTCCCCCGACATTCTCGAAATAAATATCGATGCCCTTCGGAGAGCTTGCTGGTAAACGTTCGGCAAACTCGGGCGCGCGATGATCAATACAGTCATCAAATCCCAGTTCGCCCTTGACGAAGCGACATTTCTCGTCGCCGCCGGCAATGCCGACGACCCGACAACCTTTGATCTTGGCGATCTGGCCGACCACCGAACCGACGGCGCCCGAAGCTGCGGCAACGACGACCGTCTCTCCGGGTTGAGGTTTTCCGATGTTCAAAAGACCGGCGTAGGCGGTCAATCCTGGCATCCCGAGCACACCGAGTGCGTAGGAAATCGGTCCGAGGAAACGATCGATCTTTCGTGTCCCTTCACCATCGGACAACGAGTACTCTTGCCATCCGGTGGAAGCTGCTACGATCTCGGAAGGTTGGTAGCTCGGAAGATTCGACTCGACCACTTCGCAGACCGACTGGCCGACCATTACCTCGCCGACTTCGACTGGCGCGGCGTAGGAGGGACCAGCATTCATTCGGCCGCGCATGTAGGGATCGAGGGAGAGATAAATAGTCCGCAACAGCATTTGCCCGGACCTGGGTGTGGGAATCTCGGTTTCAGCCAGTTGGAAATTCTCTGGTGAAGGCTCGCCCTCAGGGCGCGAAGCGAGGAGAATTTGGCGGTTCTTGAGCGATCGAAGGTTCATGAAGCACCCTATGTTAGTGAATCAGAAGGCTACGGGCTTCTCGATTAGCGATTCTTACTATTGTTCCGGCCGAAGCCAAACTTCAACCCTTCGATTCTGCTCTCGACCTTCTTCGGTTTCGTTGGGAGCTATCGGTAAAGCCTTTCCATATCCGGTGACCAGTGTCGGAACGAGTCCACGGCTCTGCAATTGTTCAGCGACCGCCTGGGCGCGCTGTTTCGAGATTCTTACGTTGAGCCGATTCCCCCCAAAGTTATCGGAGAAGCCGAAGAGAAGAAGATGTCGCCCTTGATAAGTTGAATTGTGAAGCAGGTCGACCAAGCGTTTCAAATCCGCCAGCGCTCGGTTGTCCAATTGGGTGCTACCTGCACGAAAATGGAGGATGATATTCAGTTTGGCAGCGCCATTCACGTCATCCGCGTAACCGGGCGGAGCGTCCGGAGGAACGGTTGGATTGACCAATTCAATTGTCTGACTTCCAAACTCGAGCCGGCCTCCCGGATTTGGACTGACTTTTTTCGCTTCCTGGACCAGAGCAGTGGCGAAAGTATCAACGTTTCGATCCAGGATAAAAGCCGATACCGCATCGTTCAGGGCCTTCTGAAAAGCTTCCGGGGCAGCTTCGCCGTGGACACAACTCGGGAGGAGTTTGTCTTTGGCAAATTCATCCATAGACCATTGGTGGTAACCGTCAAACTTGGATCTGTCTATGTCGATCCGAGCCGGAATCGAACCTTTCAGAGGATTGAACGCCGCCTGAGCTTCCTTACTCCCGATGCTTTTCAACCAGGCGATGGCCGACTCTTTGTGAGGCGCCCCTTTCGCCAGGGTAAAACCATCCGCCACGATGAGAAAAGAACCTTCGGTGCCTGGATGATTTATCCACCCGAAGTCTACTTTTTCCTTTAAATGAGCTTTGATAAATTCGCCATCCGCCCAATCACCCATTGAGTTGAAGGCCACTTTACCGTCCATCAACTCCTTTACGGCTTGGTCCCAGGTCAGGCTCGCATGATCAGGGTTAACGTATTCCTGCATTTTAGCAAAATAGTTCATTGCCTGCTTCACCTTCGGATCATCCCATTTCATCTTCCCGTTGAAAAGATCCACCCACCCCTGCGGGCCGACGACTCCAAGAAGAGTGTTTTCGAAAAGCTGGGAAGAGGCCCAGATGCCCGAGTCGCCCAGGCCTATTGCTATTACTCCGGCCGCCTTCAGCTGGTCACAAATTGCAAAGAACTCGTCAAAGGTCATGTTCTCGCTGACCTTGATGCCATTTTTTTCCAAGAGTTTCTTGTTGTACCAAAGAACGTTCCCGTGATGGACGCCTGTTAAAACTGCATAGGCTTTTCCATCTTGGGAAACCAGATTTACGAGAGCTCTTGGAAATGCCTTTTCCCATCCGGCACTTTGGTAGAGTTCGGTGATCGGCTCGCAGTAACCGGCTCCCACGTATTGTCCAAGCAGCTCCCAACCCGGATGACTTTGCCAGGTGTCTGGCGGGTTATTAACTGCTAACCGGGTTTGGAGGACTGGCCGAGCTCCCGAACCGCTTCCGCCGGCCACCGTCGCATTGATGATTCCGACTCCGGGATATTGTTTTTTATAGTTGTCAAACAGGGCATTGAGCGCTGCCGCTTCGCTTCCAGAGGTCCACCAGGAAAAGACTTCCAGTTTAGGGAGCGCGAACTCGACAAACTTGTGGGTCCATTTATTTTGCGTGTCCGCCGGCGCGTAAAGATAAAGACGTCGAGAAAGCGGATAGTCTCCGGCCGAAACAGCAAAGGTTGTTGGGAGCTGTGGTTTTCCGTTAGCGTCCGCAATGGCCAGTATTTTGCAGTTGCGGGCAAATGAACTTCCGGCAAACCCAATCCCATTACTATCGGCGGCCACCGCGTCAGAAAGTTTAGCATAGTCGGCGAAGCGTGAGGCGCGAGGAGAGATAGTTTTGGGCCCCAGGATGACAGTTTTAAATGTATCCAGAGTACCTGATGCCTCGTCAGGCGCATAAAGATAGATCGGACCGGCCTGCCCCCCAACTTGAGACCAATCACTGACCTTTCCGCTAAAGATATCGGCTAATTGCTGCTTCGTTAGTGCAGTGACAGGGTTATTCTTCTGCACAAGCAGGGCAATGCCATCCAACCCAACCACATTTTCGCACGCTGCCGAAGACATATCCCCCAAACCCGCGGAGGCGCAGCGACTGATCTCACCCGGCTTTATCTGCCGGGAGGACATTCCGATGTCGCAGCGGCCGCCGGCCAGATCTTCAAACGCCGTGTTTGAGCCATGAGCCTGGATTTCGATGGTTACCGGGTCAGTGGATTCGCTCGGTAGAACTGCCTCGATATCCACTTCCCCTTCTCTCGAACCGGGCTTCCGCTGGACGGAAGTGGCGCCCTGGTATTTTAAAAAATCTTCGCAGAGATTCGGCGCCAGTTCGTTTCCGATCGTATTTGAACCATGAAGTCGTAAGAGGACCTGCCTGGCCGGCCGCGAAGTCGCCGGAGTCGGAGTTGAGGAAGCCGTTGAAGCAGTAGCAATGACTCGCAAATTGGCAAACTGCCAGGTATTTTGCGAATCTTGCGCTGAGCCACCAGAGATACCAACGCAGCCCCCTCCTTGTGGAGGCTGGCCATTGATGGTGATCACCGGTTTATCATTGATAAATGCGTTCGCCTGGCGACCCTTCGTCACCACCCGCAGTTTGTTAACCTGGCCAACGCCTTTATTGATCGCATCGCTCTCCGTCCATCCGACAGGAGTGAGCCACCGGTCGGTCACAAAATGGCTGATTTTGAAGGAACCACTCGCATCGATACACAAGCAGTAGAAGTTGGAATAGTCCTTCGCCCAAAAAATCAGCCCGCCGGCGACGACTGGATCCCCCGCAGATAGCGTAACCTCTAACTCGATATCGGCATCATCGAAAACATTGGATTGATTTAAAACACTCTGAGTGGTGTTGAGCGCAGGTTTCAGAATCAATTTACCATCCTTTACGCTCAGGATATCGCCGGGGGTACCCCAACTCGGATCCAAGTTTGTAAAGTCATCCTCATAAAGAATGTCTCCGCCAAAAACATGGCGAACCGAAGACAACAGCAACACTGCGACAATCGCAAAAATCCAAAAGGTGAAGAATCTCGGTTTCATAATGCGTCGAGGATATTTTGGGGCCCGATTTCTGAGGTTCCGGCACTTCACCGCCACCGAAATTTCGGATCCTGGATTAGTGGTTGGGTGACTGAAGCGGCTGAATCAAGGGTTGAGTAGAAGTTGAAGTTCCGGGATCGGGATTTCTGCCCGTATCGAGCGGCAAAGCCCGTCCTGATCTAAGTTGGTTTGCGGAATCCCCATTCTTCCTTGCAGCTTCTCCTTTTGCCACTCCATTCTCTTCAGGATGGGCCTGAGCAGCAACAAGATCTGCAATTTTTTGGGCTAACGCAGCTTTTTCTTCGGCCTCTCTTAATTGAGTCTCTAAAGCGTTACGCTGTGCAGTCGCGAGATCCGCGGTTTGCTGTGCCGCGTATAGATTCTCCTCAGCTTTTTTGAGGCGAGCCTCCAAGTCGGCACGTTGATTCGAGCCGGCTTCAGCGCTCTGTTGTGCCAGCTGAAGCCTGTCCTGGGCTTGCTTGAGCTGCGTCTCAAAATCAGCGCGCTGGTTAGAGGCCAGATCAGCATTCTGCTGCGCCTGCTGGAGCTTGGCCTGGGTCTGCTTAAGCTGCGTTTCAAAAGCGACGCGCTGATTAGAAGCCAGATCAGTACTCTGCTGCGCCTGCTGGAGCTTGGCCTGGGTCTGTTTGAGCTGCGTTTCAAAAGCGGCGCGCTGATTAGAAGCCAGATCGGCACTCTGCTGCACCTCCTGGAGCTTGGCCTGGGTCTGTTTGAGCTGCGTTTCAAAAGCGGCGCGCTGATTAGAAGCCAGATCGGCACTCTGCTGCGCCTCCTGGAGCTTGGCCTGGGTCTGTTTGAGCTGCGTTTCAAAAGCGGCGCGCTGATTAGAAGCCAGATCGGCACTCTGCTGCACCTGCTGGAGCTTGTCCTCGGTCTGTTTGAGCTGCACTTCCAATGCGGCGCGTTGGCTTGAGGTAAGTTCAGCATTTTGCTGCGCTTGCACGAGCTTGTCTTGAGCCTGCTTAAGCTGATTTTCTAAAGCAGCGCGTTGGTCTGATGTTGGACTGCCATTCTGCTGCGCTTGTTGAAGTTTGACCTGGGTTTGCTTGAGTTGCGTTTCCAAGACGGCGCGCTGGGTCGAGGCGGCGTCAGCGTTTTGTTGCGCCAGCTGCAGCTTGTCCTGGGTTTGCTTGAGTTGTGTTTCCAGGGCGACGCGCTCGGTCGAAGCCGCGTCGGCGTTTTGTTGAGTTAGTTGAAGTTTGTCCTGGATTTGCTTGAGTTGCTTTTCCAGGGCGACGCGCTGGGTCGAGGCGGCTTCAGCGCTCTGTTGAGCTGGCTCAAGCTTGTCCTGGGTCTGCTTGAGTTGTGTTTCCAGGGCGGCGCGCTGGGTCGAAGCGGTTTCAGCGCTTTGTTGAGCCAGCTGAAGCTTGTCCTGGGCTTGCTTGACTTGTGTTTCCAGGGCGGCGCGCTGGGTCGAAGCGGTTTCAGCGCTCTGTTGAGCCTGCTGAAGCTTGTCCTGGGCTTGCTTGAGTTGTGTTTCCAGGGCGGCGCGCTGGGTCGAAGCGGTTTCAGCGCTCTGTTGAGCCAGCTGAAGCTTGTCCTGGGCTTGCTTGAGTTGTGTTTCCAGGGCGGCGCGCTGGGTCGAAGCGGTTTCAACGCTCTGTTGAGCCAGCTGAAGCTTGTCCTGGGCTTGCTTGAGTTGTGTTTCCAGGGCGGCGCGCTGGGTCGAAGCGGTTTCAGCGCTTTGTTGAGCCAGCTGAAGCTTGTCCTGGGTTTGCTTGAGTTGTGTTTCCAGGGCGGCGCGCTGGGTCGAAGCGGTTTCAACGCTTTGTTGAGCCAGCTGAAGCTTGTCCTGGGCTTGCTTGAGTTGTGTTTCCAGGGCGGCGCGCTGGGTCGAAGCGGTTTCAACGCTTTGTTGAGCCAGCTGAAGCTTGTCCTGGGCTTGCTTGAGTTGTGTTTCCAGGGCGGCGCGCTGGGTCGAAGCGGTTTCAGCGCTTTGTTGAGCCAGCTGAAGCTTGTCCTGGGTTTGCTTGAGTTGTGTTTCCAGGGCGGCGCGCTGGGTCGAAGCGGTTTCAACGCTTTGTTGAGCCAGCTGAAGCTTGTCCTGGGCTTGCTTGAGTTGTGTTTCCAGGGCGGCGCGCTGGGTTGCGGCAACGTCGGCGTTTTGTTGCGCCTGTTGAAGCTTATCCTGAATTTGCTTCAGCTGAGTTTGAGAAACCCCGCGTTGTCCGGAGGTCTGATCAGCGTTCTGTTGAAGTTGTTGAAGCTTATCCTGAGCCTGCTTCAGCTGAGCCTCCATGGCACTCCGCTGCGTCAATGCCAGGTCTGCATTTTGTTTTAAGAGTCCTTCAGACTTCTTAAGTTGTGCTTCCAATGTGCTGCGTTGCGCAGCGGAAAGCTCGGCATCATGTTGAGCGCGCCGCGCTTTTTCTTCGGCTTCCTTTAGTTGAGTTTGATTTCCGCTGTGATCGGCGGTAGCAAGTTCGCCAATCTTCCGCTCCAGTCTGCCAAACTCCGACGCACTCGCTCGCAAACTTTCGTTGTTAAACCACCGAACTCCAAGAATTGCCGCGAGCAGAGCTAAGGCGACAAGGAGCGGCAACCATAGAAGGTACCTGACTCGACGGCCTCGTTTCTGTTGCCTGAGACTTTTCTGAATATATTCGACCTGGGCGTTCGAAAGCGAAGAGCGGAAATGATTTAACAGTGTCTCGCCGTCAGCCAGGCTGAGACCGGGACTCAGGAGATCGTGCGTCTCCCGACCTCGCCTGATCCATAACTTGAGGCAACCGTCCACCCGATCTCTCATGCGCAGGAATTCCTGTTCCTCAATTAACCATTCTCGAACCCTTGGCCATTTTCGAAAAAGCACTGGATGAGAGACCCTGATGACCGCCTGCTGCCTGAAATCCGTTTCTGAGGTCAGAAGACCTTCTTTTACCATGCAGTCGACAAGACTTTTGGCGCCAGCGCGCGATCGATGGTCAAGTTCCGGAGAGGAAGCCAGATCTCGGTATGACACCATGAGGCCAATGGTTTTTTCGTCCAATTCGACCGGCGCAAGTCGCCGCATTACAAAATCGAAGGATTGTCGAGCCTCGCTGCTCAACTCGGTGAAGACGTTTTCGGCGTGGTGAGCGATTGCGCCATCGAGTTTGCCCAATTGCAGGTAGTCAGACCAGCGCAGTACGCCATCACCGCGCTCCAGCTGCTTGCGGTGCAGCATAAAGAGAACATGCTCAAGCAACGGAAGTTGATCCTGGGAGGCGACCGCCGCATCGATAAGCGCATCGTCCAATGCCTGCCCCGTTTTGGCGTGCCGCTCAAACCTCAACCCGGACGATTCCGCCGGCGCTCGAATCATTTGCGCCAGTTCCGCTCGGGTTGGCGGCTGGAGGTCAAAGCGTCCGTCCCCTTTGGTCAGAACGACCAGCTCCGGAAATTGTTGATAAGTCGCGTAATAATCGGTTCCAAGCGCCGCGATGACATAAAATCTTTGCGATCGCACCAAAGCCGCGACAGTCGCAAAATACTTATGCTGGAGCTCTAGAGAAAAGCCGCCCGTAAACAAATCTTCTAATTGATCGATGAAAAGCGCGATTCGTACCTTTGGTTTCCTCCGCCTCAATTTTCTGTGACGGATCAGCTCGGCGCTTTCGATTCTTCCAGGCATCGGCGTCTGGTTCTCCTTACTATTCAGGAGATGATCCAACTCTTCTTCGCTGATTCGGTCGATTAGTTCCATGATCTGAAGCGCGATCATGTCCGGATCTTCTTTCAAATCAGCGGCCAGTTTGCGCCAGTTGTCGCGCATTTTGGCTATTTGCATTTCTGGCAACGCGGTTTCGGCCAGCAGAGCTGCGGCTAGCGAATCAAAAGGATCGCCCCCGGAGCCCGGACGAGTAATGGCGTAGCGCCAAGGTCCCTCGGCGGCCACTGTTCCGACCTCAGTCAACATTGGTAGAACACCTGCTCGAACCAGAGAACTCTTACCGGAACCGCTGGCGCCCAGGACCAGAATAAAAGGGTTCTTGGAGTTTGCCTGCTTGGCCAAAGCGTTGAGCACGTCGCCTACGGCTTTGGTTCTACCGTGAAAAACAGGTGCATGCTTGAAATCGAAAAACTGCAATCCGAGAAATGGTTTCGATTTCCAGTAATTCCCTTTTAGTGGTCCTTTACGCGGGACAATTTCCTTTCCTAGTTGCCTCGTGAGAAATTCGCGAAAATGAGCGCGGAACAGATCCTCAAATTCCTGGAGGTCCGAATAGCTGCTGCATGATTCGCTAAAGGCTTTCTTATCTTCCCAGGCCGCAAAGAATTCCTGAACGCCGTCCCATTCGCGAAAAAATGCATCCCGCTGAGGTTTCGGCTGCAGCGGGGCGGGAGGCGCAGATCGATTGCGGTAAACGCGCAGTTCCGGAAAACCTGGGGTGCGATTCAACTGGTCCAGGACCCAAGCAATTTCGTACTCATTTGCGGTCTTTGGCTGACTACCATCCGGCATGATGAATGCCGGCGACAACCTGGTTCCCAGTCGAGACCAGAGTATCGAGATGACGAGATCGAATGACCCGGTGTTAGGGATCTGCTCGCGATATTCCTGATCCAGCTCGAAGTCCGTGTATTCCCAGAAACAGGGACACAACCATGTCCTGCCATCCTCGGAACCATTTGCGCTCTGTGCGGCAATTTTATCTGACGGGTGATGTTGCCTCAGCCAGTTCGAATAAGTGACCGTGATCGGCACTCCAAACTCGCCGGCGACCGCACGAATCGTTCGCTCAACCAGGCTGCGTTCTTTGTGGACGTCCTCGGGGGAAGAAACAAAGATGTCGATCCTTCTCATCTTTTGCGGAACATCACATCATGTCGCAATTGTTTATATTTAGAACGGATAATCGTTCTATTTCTTTAGTTCGGGATGAACAAAGGAGACCTTTAATTCAGCCAGGGCAAGGACTTCTGCATCAAAACGTTGAAAGCGAGCCGGCGGTTTCGTGGCGCCGATAAAGTTTTTTTCGAATTCTCGCTTCATAAATCCTTCCAGTTAAAGCGTTTTCGCGTGCCAAGAGCTCTCAAATAGTGGAGATACGTTAGCATGCGTCGAGTCTATTGTTTCTCTCTTGTCACTTTTTTCTTCGTCCTCGGATGCGCCCAGAATCAAAGTCCATCCTACGGGTTCCCGGGCAAACATCAGGAGAGTTTCCAACCGGCCTCAAGAGATTATGACCAACGAGAGCAAGTCGCCGACGACACGATAGATTTTAGAAATGGAAATTACGATCCCGATCCGGATTTGCCTTATTTTTGACCGCACACTTTCAAGCAAGTAGCGAAGCGCCCCGATTTGGCTCTCCGATTCCGAGCAAACCGAGACGATTCGCCGTCAGCCCTGCGCCGCCGCATCGGGCTTTCAATCTACTGCGCGGCCGAGCCTGACTCTCCACGCCATCAGGGCGATCCGTTTCCACCTGCCTGACACCGGCTGGCTGCCGACACTATGTTTTCCTGCAAACGACATGGAAGCTGGTTCTCCTCACGACCAAAAAAAAGTAAATAAACGATGTCAGGCCTGAGAATCGCATTGTATCGGCGGGAAATACTTTTACACTTTGCTTGTCAATTTCTCAGCCTATGGCTTCTCCCCTCGATCGAGCCCCATCCGGCGCGAAAGGTCCCCAAGCGGCGGCCATCATCTCGCCGGCAGAGCAGAACCCGACCGTCCGCGCCGAAACAGACCAAATTGAGCGGACAAAGGGCGCCAAACCAAAAATCTGGCGAAGGCTACAGGACTTTTTGGGGTCAAGTCAGGTCAAAACCTGCCTCCTGTTCCTGCCTCCAGGGCTTTTGCTCTTTACTCTCTTCGTTACCTGGCCGGTCGTTGAAGCGGCATATTACAGTTTTTTTAACTGGAACGGCTACGGCGCCCCGTCGAAATGGGTCGGCCTGGATAATTTCATGCGGGTCTGGAACGACCCGATCTTTTACCACTCCTTATTTAACAACCTGCTCATCGTCTTAGTCTCGGCCTTCATCCAGGTGCCGCTCGCCCTGGCGCTGGCGCTGTTGATTTCGGACAAGAGCCGCTCCAGCGTAGTTTTCCGAGCCATTTTCTTCTTACCTTACATCCTGGGTGAGATCGTGGCCGGATTGATTTGGCGCTACATGTACGACGGCAATTACGGAGTGGTAGCCGTGGTCTATCGCTGGTTTGGCCAAGAGGCTCCCCAAGTATTGGCCACAGAGGGTTGGGCCACCGCGGCGCTGCTGCTGGTGATCGTTTGGAAGTATTTTGGCTTCCACATGGCGCTCTTCGTTGCCGGGCGTCAAGGGATCGGCGACGACGTTCTGGAGGCGGCTAAAATCGATGGGGCCAGTCGCTGGCAAACCACACGAAACATCGTCCTGCCGCTGATGCGTCCGGTAGCGGTGCTATCGCTCTTTTTCAGCATCCTCGGCTCGTTGCAGGCTTTTGCTATCATCGTTGCCTTAACCGACGGAGGACCATCTAATTCAACCCACTCGGCGGTGTCTTATCTTTACAACTTCGGCATCAAACGCATGCGGGTGGGTCTTGGAAGCGCAATCGGGGTGTCGCTGTTTGTTATCTGCGTGCTGGTGATGGTCATTTACAAACGCCTTTTCATGCGCCCAAAGGAGGGGCGATAGGCCTATGCAATCAAATCGTCCCGGTCTGTTTGTCTACTATCGCTGGTTGGCACTCCTGCTGGCTTCGGGACTCTGTTTGTTACCGCTTTGGGCGACAGTCGTCGGCGGTTTCAAGTCACCGGGTGACCTGCGCACTAACGCCTTTGGGCTTCCCCGGCAATGGCTGTTTGACAACTACGTGTCAATCGTCATGGGCGGCCGCTTTTGGCAGATGCTGGCGAACTCGGCTTTCATCGCTCTGGTGACCGTGGTTCTGACATTACTGGTCAGTTCGATGGCGGCCTTTGTGCTGGCTCATCTCCGCTTCGCGGGGAAGAGATGGCTTGCCAACTACCTGGCCTTGGGTCTGACTTTCCCGTTCGCCACCGCTGTCCTGCCGGTCTTCATTCGAGTGCGCGACATGGGGCTTCTAGATTCGTACTGGGGGGTGATTTTGCCGCAAATCGCTTTCAACCTTGGCTTCTCGGTCGTGCTTCTTCAGGGCTTTTTTGCAGAGTTACCCAGTGAGTTGTTTGAGGCGGCGTTCGTCGACGGCTGCAGTTATCCCCGCATGTTCTGGCAGATCACCATTCCATTGTCCCGGCCGATTTTGGCTACCGTGGGAGTTTTGTCCCTGGTCGGAAGCTGGAACGAATATTTGTTGCCCTTGGTGATGATCAACGACGAGGCGCTTTATCCCTGGCCATTAGGCATCATGCAATATCAGGGCCAATATGGAACCGATTGGGGCAAGGTGCTCGCCTTCGTTAGTCTAACATTGACTCCAGCAGTCATCTTTTACCTTCTGGCCCAGAAACACATTATCGCCGGCCTCACTTCGGGTGCGGTGAAAGGGTAAGGCGGCTTGCTTAATTGTTATGATCTCTAAAGCAGACTCCTTGTCACGTCACTCGGCCGATTTTGTTTCGAGGGCCAAAAAACTAGTCGCCGAAATGACGCTAGAGGAGAAAGCGTTGTTATTGTCGGGCAACGGATGGTGGAAGACGTACGCCATCGAGCGATTGCAGATTCCCTCGATCTGCATGACAGACGGTCCGCACGGCCTTAGGAAAGTCGAGGGAGGAGGCCTTTCAACCAGCGTGCCGGCCACCTGCTTCCCGACGGCTTCGGCGCTGGCCTCTTCCTGGGACACGGATCTCATCCGGGAAGTGGGCGTCGCCCTGGCTAGGGAGAGTCAGGCCAGCGATGTTCAGATCCTTTTGGGACCGGGCGTCAACCTGAAGCGGTCCCCCTTAGGCGGTCGCAACTTCGAATATCTCTCCGAAGACCCTCTGCTAGCGGGTAAAATGGCTGCCGCCTACATTCGGGGGGTCCAAAGCGGAGGTGTCGGCACATCCCTAAAGCACTTTGCCGCCAATAACCAGGAGTTCGAGCGCATGGCCACGAGCTCCAATTTGGACGAGCGTTCTTTACACGAGGTATATCTGCTGGCATTCGAAATCGCGGTCAGGGAAGCTCAGCCGTGGTCGGTGATGGCCGCCTATAATCCAGTGAATGGCATTCACTCGGCAGAAAACGCCGTTCTGCTGCGCGACATTCTGAGGATCCGCTGGGGATATCGTGGCTTCGTAGTGTCCGATTGGGGTGCAGTGCACGATCGGGTCAAGGGTGTCATTGCCGGGTTGAACCTTGAAATGCCGGGAAGCGGCGACTACAACCGGAAAAAAATTATCGAAGCAGCCCGAACCGGAGATATTTCACCTGCCACACTGGATGAAATCGTGGAAGAGCTTTTGGCGGTCGTCCTGGAGGCCAGAGAACGGCATCAACCCGGCGCTCTGTTCGATACCGGCCAACATGATGAGCTGGCTAGAAAAGCGGCCGGCGAAAGCCTCGTCCTCCTGAAGAACAGAAGAAATTTTTTGCCGCTGGATTTTGCTGTGCTGAAAACGATTGCCGTGATCGGTGCGTTCGCAAAAATGCCTCGATACCAAGGCGCCGGCAGCTCGCAAGTCAACCCGACCAGAGTATCTACGGCGTACGACGAGCTCGTTAGAGTGACGGGTCAGGATTCCACGATTGGGTATGCGGCGGGTTACACCTACGACGGGAATACGACCGATGACCTGCTTGCCGATGCCAAAGAAAAGGCCAGAGGGGCACAAGTTGCCCTCGTCTTCGCCGGTCTGCCAGATAGTTTTGAAAGTGAAGGATTCGACCGTTCCTCCTTGGATCTGCCTGCGGGACACAACCAATTGATTGAAGCAGTCAGCTCCGTGCAACCTAACGTGGTGGTCATTCTAATGAACGGGGCCGCTCTCACGATGCCCTGGGCAGGCCAAGTCCAGGCGATTGTCGAAGCTTGGCTCGGCGGCCAGGCAGGAGGCGGGGCCATCATTGACGCATTGAGCGGGAGGATCAACCCTTCTGGAAAGCTGTCGGAAACGTTCCCCGCGCGATTGGAAGACACACCTCCCTATCCGGATTTTCCGGCACGCCGCAAAAAAGCTAACTACGGAGAAGGAATCTTTATCGGCTATCGCTACTACGACACCAGGAAAGTTGCTCCGTTATTTCCTTTCGGATTTGGGCTGAGCTATACGACTTTTGCCTACTCAGATCTTCAGAGTAATGCGGTGATCATCAGAGACACAGATACCCTGACCGTAAAAGTGAAAGTCAAAAATACAGGTGAAAGATCGGGGCGGGAGATCGTCCAGCTCTACATTCATGAACAACAACCGACGGCTGTCCGCCCGGAAAAAGAGTTGAAAGCATTTGCGAAGATAGCGCTGAAATCAGGAGAAGAAGAAGTTGTCAGCTTCGACTTAAAGAAGCGTGACTTTGCTTACTACGATGTCTCCATTCATGACTGGACCGTCAATCCCGGAAAATTTGACATCCTGGTAGGCAGTTCTTCTAAAGATCTACCATTGCGAAAAACGATCGAAGTAACGGCAAGCCAACCGGTTTTTCAGCAACTCACTCGCGATTCTTTACTGAAAGAGTTCGCAGATCATCCTGCGGGTAAGCGATTCTATCATGAGTTAGTTGAGGCTTTCGGTCTAGGGAATCCGGGCGAACAACAAGAAGAGGATTCGTCTCTGACCGCCGAAGAAATGTTGACCAAAAGAAAAGCTGACATGGCGGTCCAAGCGTTTCTGGACGATATGCCCGTTTACAAAGTCTGTGCTTTTTCAGAGGGTAGGTTCCCGGAGGAAAGGCTAGAGGCCATTTTGGCTAGCATCTGATGGCCGTGCTGGAGTTTGGGTGAATAAGATAACGGGGTTGGGCCGCTGGCAAGGGAAGTCGTCTGGCTTGGCATGACTTTGGTTTCAGGCAACGGCCCAGGCAAAAATCTTCCGGACAATCGATCGCCAGTCCCGGCGCTTCTGACAAGGAAACAGAGACTTCGCCTGCCTCGGGTTCGACCGATCTCTCTCTTTGGAGCCAGGTCGCCGTGAATAAGAGAGCTAAAGATAAGAAAGTCGCGCCGATCAGAATGCTGATTAAATTTCCGACGACGCAATAGGTGGCATCAAAAAAAGGCCCATTGGCAGAATCTTCTGGATGCCGGTTTTTGAATGAGAGAAAACCTAAAGCGGCAAATCCTATTCCTAAGGCTAGCAGTCCGAGACTAGTCGATAGTTTATGAATATGTCTTGAGATTTTCATGCCTGAGGTTTCGCGTTTTTGAATAGCAGCGCGGTTGCCGTCGGTAAATGGGACGAAAGGTGTAGAATCATGCAAAAGCCGAAGGGGCGAGCTCCTTCCGGACCAGTTCAAAGATTGCCAGCGATGGTGAATAGAAATTTAGGGAAAATGATTGGGACTTTCGTTCCATTTACGGGGACTGCGCTGACTTTTAGACTGGGCAGCGTGCGAGACAGAAGGCTAATGCAAGAACGGTCGATGCATTCAGATTCTGGACAGCCTCAGCAATTAAGAATGGAACCAGAGCGACCTAAAAACGCCTACAGCCGCGCGGCGGACGAGACGGATTCTTTGTTTCGCCTTCTTTTCGAGCGCACCCGGGACCCGATCTGGTTATTTGATCCAGCCATCGGAACGGTTAAAGACTGCAACGAAGCAACAGTCGCTCTGATGCGTTACCAGGGCAAAGCCGAACTCCTGGGTAAGCGGGTGGAAGACCTCTCACCGCCGTTCCAGCCGGATGGCTCGGCCACCAGCGATCTGGCGGCGCATGGTATCGCGGAAACGTTGCGATGCGGCAACATGCGGTTTGAATGGACGGCGCGCCGATGTGATGGGACGGAAGTCCCACTGGAAGTGAATGCGACGGCGATTGAGCGCAACGGGCGTCCGGTGCTTGTGTTAATCTCGCGTGACATTAGCGGACGCAAGGCTGGAGTGAAGGAAATGGTGGTGGAACTCGTTCGTTCGAACGAACAACTCAGGCGGGCAGAAGAAAACATGCGCCAACGGAACGAGCAGGTGCAGATACATCGTGACGTTCTGCTGGAAATTGCCCAGTCCGATACGTCCGATCTCGACACTGCCCTTCAGAAAATCTGTTCGCAATCGGCGGCAACACTCGACGTGGCGCGCGTCAGCTATTGGTCATTAAGGGAAAGCCATTCGGCGATCGCCTGCGAAATCCTCTATTTGCGAGATACGAAAAGATGCCATGAGCAGTTCAAAGGCTCGCGGTTGACCCTCTCTGATTGTCCTTCTTATTTCGAAGCTTTGGCTGCCAACCACCCAATTGTTGCCAATTGCGCGATGACGCATCCGGCGACAAGCGTTCTAGCCGAAAATTATCTTCGGCCGCTTGGCATTTCCTCAATGCTCGATGCGCCGGTGTGGCTGCGTGGCGAGGTTGTCGGCGTACTCTGTCACGAACATATCGGCCCCTCGCGCACCTGGTCGGCCGAGGAAATCGACTTCGTTTCGGCGCTCGCGGCCATGGTTTCGGTTGCCCTTGAAGAATCACACCGCGCGCTGTCCGAACATCTCTTGCGCAAGTCCGAAGAAAAGTTCCGGGCCCTGTTCGAAGGCACCAGCCAGCCCGCCGTTTTACACGATGAAAACGGCATCTTGGACGTGAATCCGAGTTGGCTCCGCCTTTTCGGCTATTCCAGACTGGAAGATGTCAAAGGGAAGCACCCCGCCGAGGTCTCGGCACCAATTCAGCCAGGTGGCGAACGCGCGGATGTGTTGGCCAAAAAGCACATCGCCAAAGCGCTCGCCGAAGGCAGCGCTCGTTTCGAATGGATGATCATCCGCAGTGACGGTACCGAAGTACCGATTGAAGTATTCCTTTCTCCCGTTCAACTCGGAGGCAGACAGCTCATCCAGGCCGTCTGCAACGACATCACAGTGCGCAAACGCGCCGAGGAGGAATTGCGCCGGAGCGAAACTCGATTGCGGGAGAGTGAGGCGCGCTTCAGCACGGCCTTTCGCGCGAGTCCGGTGCTTATCACAATTTCGCGGGTGAGCGACGCCAGGTTTATCGAAGCGAACGATGCATTTGTCCGGTGGCTTGGGCTGAGCCATGAGAAGATTGTGGGTCACGACTCCGTCGAACTGGGCATTTGGGTTAGTGTCGACGAGCGCGCGAAATTCCTGCTGGAACTTCAGCGCAAAGGTTCCTTGACCGACGTGGAATGCCAGCTGCGTAGCCAGCGCGGCACCATCCACACGATGCTGATGTCGGCTGACCTCATCGAAATTAACCGCGAACCTCATCTGCTCGTCTTCGGTCTCGATATCACACAGCGCAAGCAGGCCGAAATCGAATTGTTGCGGACGCTGGAGAGAGAGAAAGAACTGGGACTGCTGCGAAGCAAATTTGTCTCGATGGTGTCGCACGAGTTCCGCACCCCGTTGGCCATTATCCAGTCGTCCGCGGAGATTTTGGATGACTACCTCGATCGGCTGGAACAGGCCGAACGTAAACACCACTTGCAATCTATCCTTAAAAATACCCGCCGAATGGCCACTCTGATGGAAGAAACCCTCCTCATCGGAAGCTTCGAAGCCGGAACGATAGAATTTAAACCCGAGCCGCTAGAGTTGCCAGCGTTTGCGCGGAGACTAGTAGATGAAGTTCATTCGGCGAGTGATCGGCGATGCCCGATCGAATTCTCGCTTTCAGAAATACCCGGTCGGATGCTGGCTGACGAACGCTTGCTGCGGCGTATTTTTACCAATCTGCTGACCAACGCGGTTAAATACTCCGACGTCGGGCAGGTCGTGCAATTCGACATCGATTCTGCCGGACCAGACATAGTTTGTACTATCCGCGACCAGGGAATCGGGATTCCGGAGGCGGATCGTGAGTGGCTCTTTCACGCCTTCCACCGCGGGCGCAACGTCGGTGATCGGCCGGGTACCGGCCTCGGTCTCGTTATTGTTAAGCGCTGCGTTGATCTTCACGGCGGCAAGATCAGTATGGTTAGCAACCCGGGTCAAGGTACATCAGTGACTGTCAGGATACCGATATTGAATCCGAAGTTCCCTGCTGAGGACGACGCCAAACTGATATTGAAAGGCTAGAAAAGTTAAGCGAGCGCATCGCCCTCAGTTGGCCTGACAGTCACAACCGGAATTAGACACGCAAATATGAAAAAGATTTTGGTAATTGAAGACGAACCGGAGATGCGTCGAAATCTGACAACCATCCTGAGGTTGGAGAGATTTAACCCGCTTCCGGCAGAAAACGGCCACGTCGGCGTTGAGTTGGCGAAGAAGGAAAAACCCGATCTGATTCTTTGCGATGTGATGATGCCGGGATTGGATGGATACGGCGTCATCGCTGCCCTCCGTGCCGACGCTGGAACCGTCACCATCCCTTTCATCTTCCTCACTGCAAAAGGCGAGAAGCCCGACATACGTGCTGGAATGAACCTCGGCGCTGACGATTATCTGACCAAACCGGTCGCGAAAGCCGACCTGCTGGCCGCCATTCGATCGCGTCTAGAACGTGCCGTTCAGCAAGCAGTACCGGAGTTCAAACCCAATTTCGATTCTGCCAAGCCTT
Source organism: uncultured Verrucomicrobiae bacterium (assembly GCA_963742335.1). Classification (GTDB taxonomy): domain Bacteria; phylum Verrucomicrobiota; class Verrucomicrobiia; order Chthoniobacterales; family JAFAMB01; genus JAFAMB01. Next base: position 158,211 of record CAVULL010000026.1, on the reverse strand, counting down.
TGGAGCAAGTGCTTGGCTTAACTCCACGCGTCGCAGAAACATTGCTTTGGCTTTCCCAAGGCAAAACGAACGGAGAGATCGCAATGATCCTCGGCAACAGCGAATCCACGGTCAAAAAGCATGTGCTCGAAATATTCGACAGGCTAGGGGTGGAGACCCGAACAGCAGCCGGTCTGCGTGCTCTTGAAGTACTCAGCTCTCCGGCGGCTCACGGGTAGAAAAATTAAATAGCTTCGCAGCTGCGAGCTCGCCGGATTGTCAGCGGTCCATCGACGCAGGTCGATACGCGACAGCAAGAACGCCGAGAAGTGGACCTTTCGGACCATTTACCATCCGAAGCCAATGCTCTACGGATAGAGCGACATTCGCATCACTATGGAAAACGTAAGCGTGCTCGCAGAAACCGAGGACTGCTCACACCAAACATTCTTTGCCATGAAAATCTGGATCAACGAATTTCTCCAAGACGCCGCCTTCCCAGCCGTCGTCTTGGCACTCGCTTGCGCACCGATCAACAATAAAATTCCCAATTTTAATTCCCAGCGACCTCTAATTGCTGCTCCAGAATTCATGACAAAATCTGCTTCTCAACAAAATCCGAAAAATTGAGGGCGGCTGCGAATCGTCGAGAATTTTTCTTAGCCTTCAGATCCTCCGTGCACTCGGTGGTCCCCGTACGTGCGAGATCCCGTTGGGATTTCAGATGGGGGTCACGGCGTGAGGATGTCAGACCCTGGCCGGGCACTTGATCAGCTGCAAATTAGTGCAGTTAGTCAGTTCGTCTTCTTGAAAACATCGCTCTAGCCAGCGAGGCAAGGCTGGAAGCCGATGCTGCCTTGCCGGTCGGCCGATAGCTAAGAATAAGACGTTGCACTACCTCGTGCTGTCGTTTTCTCTCTGGTGATTGTGCTTCCCAACACGCCGATGGCGGGTTTATAGTGAGTCCCGCTATAAATCCGAGCAATCTCTTCACTTCCAAATAAAAATGTTTTGACTGGACGAGGCTGCGGAATCCCAAGGAACGAAAGGTGATCAAATGACAATTAATAGGGAACAGTTTAAAAAAGCTGAACAGACCTTAAAGAAAAGTCTTGGGATAGAACAACCTGATGCGGACATGACCGTAGGGTTCGCAAAAATCCTGCTGGCAAGCAATGTGCCGCTTCTCAAGCGTTCAAGTGATCGCATGTCAAAAGCACTTAAAATGATGGTGGAGGAAATAAAACCCGATTGTCGGTAAGAGAAACCGCGAAATATTCTTTGCTCCGAAATAATTCCACCGCCCACGTGGATCCAGGCTTTGTTCTTCGGAAGACTAACGGTTCTCTTCGATCGCAGGCCCTTGCGGCGCGCCCCGCTGCAAAAACGAGTGGCCGTCGGAAAGAAATCCCCTTTCTGTGAAGTCGGCAAGGTGTTCTTCCAGACTTCGCAAATTTTCGTAGCGAGTCGAGCCAGTAATAGCAGTGGCCGCCACGTGTGCTCCGATCTGAGCGGCAGTCCACCAAGGCAAACCTCGATACCAGGCTGCAAGGACGCCAGCGATAAATGCATCCCCTGCTCCTGTCGTGTCGACGACTTTGACCGGGTGAGCCGGAATGAATTGCTGCCCTTCGCCGACAACCTCGACCAAGGCCCCGCGTGCGCCATCGGTCACAGCGACAAATTTTCGCACTCCTGCTTCGACGAGCGCCTTGGCAGCTCCCCTGGCGTCGCTCTTCCCAGTAATAGCATTGGCTTCGAGCAGATTGGGACAAAAGACGTCGATCTCCGGCATTAGTTTCAAGAGATCGGGCCAAGGTCTATTGTCAAAGTAGGTAACGTCCAGTGAGGTCAGCGCTCCGAGCTGACTGGCACGCCGCATTACATTCCTGAGAGGTTCTCCATCCAGCTTCGGCAAAAGCATTGCATAGCCAAGATGGAACGCTCGGGACCCGGATGCTATTTCCCTTTCCACTTGTTCCACCGTGAAGGTGAACTGATCACAGGCCCCGGAAGTGCTCAAAAAGCTACGATCTCCATCTGCCGAAACTCCGACCACGCTAGCCGTCGTCCGGCTGGAGGGTATCACCGCAACGGCTTCGCGAGAGGCCCATCGCTTAACGCAATCTTTGATCACCATCCCGATATTGTCCTCGCCAAGAGCGGCAAAGGCAGACACCGGCACCCCGAGACGCGCCAAGGCCATCCCAGTATTGGCCACCGCTCCGCCGGGCAGGATCTCAATGTGATCAACGATTGCATTTTGACTCTTACCCGGCCAGCTGCGGATCGGTCTTATGATCAAATCAGCCACCAAGGTGCCCGCGACCGCAATCATAGCCTTAGCGTTGAACTCTTTCTGCGAGATCTGAATCGGCAGAATCCAATTGGACAAGCAATTTTTTCCCATGGCCGGACGCGCCGAACAAGGAGAGTCGACTGCGTGCGATGTCCCGCAGTTTCGTGACCACGTGCCTGAGGATTCTCTGGTGTTTGGGCTCGTGATCTGGGGGTAATTCTGCCCCTTCCACCAACCCCTCGACAAACCCGTTGATCAAAGCTGCTCCGATGTTGATTTTGTAGACATGGAGTTGAGTAGCCGCTTTGGCGTCTTCCGGGTGGATGCCGCTGCCTCCGTGCAAGACTAACGGGATGCCAGTGTTCTCCGCGATTTCGCTCAGGAGTTTAAGGTCGAGTCGCGAACTTTGCCCGTGCTCCGAACCGACCGAAACCGCGAGCGTATCGGCTCCGCTCCTTGCCATTTCCGCCGCTTCTGCCGAGCCGCATCGGATAGGCTGCCCACCCTGGTATTCACCGCCGAACAACCCAATTTCGGATTCCAGGTTGGCGCCGGCGGCGTGGGCAATCTCAGCAAAACGCGCGGTCTCGCGGATATTTTCAGCCAGCGGCAGATGTCCTCCGTCGTACATTACCGAATAGTAACCGCGGCGCAGACTGCGAATGATATTCCGATCTTCGCCAGGATGGTCCTGGTGCAACAAGACCGGGACGGTCGCCGGCTCCGCCAGGGTACGGATCAAGGCGTAGAGTTCATCCATGCCTCCGTAATTGAAGTTAATGAAATCGGTCTGGATCAACACTGGCGCATCTTCGAGGAGGGCCGCCTGGACGACTGCGCGGGCCATTTCAAGATTGCTAACGTTAAAGGAAGGCACGGCGAATCGGTTTTCGAAAACATACTTCAGGAACAATCTGGGTTTAGTAACAAACATAAGGAGGAAATGTTATTGAATCGATGATAAACAAAACACAAATTCAGTTCAATAACCAGGCGAGTTCGTTCCGACCATTTTATGCGTCGCCGGCGTAGCAGCGGGTGGATTTCCAACGCAGGAAGCCAAGAGAATGCCCGCCATTGCGACACCAAGAACCAAGATTCCGAGCCATTTTGTCCGTCTCATAAACGCATTATCGCAGGCTGCCCCGGCCAGATGCAAAGCGCTTTTCTTCCTTCGTCCATTTTCGTCATGTTCGTCTCGATCCTCGAGAAAGATGGGTGAGGATGCTTGACAACTTCGATCTGTGGTGATCCACCAACAGGCCATCCAAACCCGAGGCGCACGCTCCGGCGATGTCCGTTGCCGGCTCGTCGCCCACATGCAAAATCTCGCTGACATCGACGTCGAACCGATCTGCTGCCAGACAAAAGATGCGGGCCGCTGGTTTCCGAGCGCCGATTTCGCTAGAGATAATCACATGTTCAAAGGCATTACGAATACTCAACTGCGTAAGAATGTCGTAGAGCCGACGATCAAAATTTGAGATGATGCCGAGGCGGATTCTCAATCGCTGGAGTTCGGTCAGGATTGGCAAGACATCGGGAAAAACTTCCCAGACGCCCGGACGAGCGAACGTTTGATACACGGTCGCGAAGTAATCGGCGAACGGAACAATCTGGTAGCCTGCAACCTGCATGGTCTTTGCCACCAACTCTCCCCACCAACCTCGATCGTCATCCGGGCTGGCCCCGGGGGATTCTGATGGCGGAGTGAAGCCCTTCCAGGTAGTCCGAAATGCCTCTTGTACGCGATCAGGATCGAGGCGATAGCCGAAAAGCCGTGCCGTCTCGGCATAAATCACGCCTGGAGGGCGAAGTAATCGGATTAAAGTACCTGCGGCATCGAAGGTGACGACACGGATCATCAGAGCCGCTAAATTAGACCAAGCGGGCCGGATTGCATCATTTCGCAAAGACTCCCCGGCGAGTAATCGGCTCCGAAGGCCGAGCACTGCCTCTTCAGGAGGCTCGAAAATGGCTAAACGCTTCGAGCCGGGAGGCGACACGACCGATGCCTTGACGGCCCTTTTTTTCAGTCTTAGATTCGACAACCAGACCGAAACTGGTCGAATCCGCTGGGATCCACCGATTCAGGCGGCTAGGCGGCCCGATCGGTCCGTTATTGTTTTTATGAACAGTGATCTTTTAGCGGTGTTGGACTACATGGAGCGCGAAAAGGGCATCAAGCGTGAGGTTCTGCTCGACGCAGTGTCTAGCGCTTTGCTCACGGCTGCCAAAAAAAGCGTGGGACCGGCTCGCGATTTGCGTGTCACCATCGACCCGAAAAGCGGTGAGATCACTGCGCATGCCAATCTTTTTGTCGTCGAAAACGTCCGAAATATTCACGACGAGATCCTGCTCAGCCGGGCGCGAAAACTCAAAGCGGACGCTAGTCCGGGCGATCTTCTGGAGGTTGAGGTGACGCCGGAAGGTTTCGGCCGAATCGCTGCGCAGACAGCGCGGCAAGCGATTTTGCAGCGGATTCGGCAGGCCGAAAAGGAAATGATTTATGACGAATTCAAGGACCGAGCCGGGGAAATCGTGGGGGGAACGGTGCGCCGCTTTGAACGGTCGGATGTGGTCGTTGACCTGGGCAAGTTCGAAGCCATCATGCCGGCGCGGGAGCGGGTAGCGACGGAGGATTACAACATCGGGGATCGCATTCGCGCTTACGTGGTGGCCGTGGAGAACTCAAACCGAGGTCCTGAGATCATCATATCAAGGAGCCATCCAAATTTTGTTCGACGCTTATTTGAGGTGGAGGTGAGTGAAATTGCCGACCGAACAGTGGACATCAAGGCGATCGCCCGAGAAGCGGGTTACCGAACCAAGATCGCTGTCTGGTCCTCGGACGAAAAGGTCGATCCAGTGGGTGCATGTGTCGGCATGCGCGGATCACGAGTCAAGAATATTGTTCGGGAGTTGAACCAGGAGAAAGTGGACATCATCCGCTGGAGTCAGGACCCGCGAGAATTCGTCATGGAAGCTCTCAAGCCTGCGAAGATCAAATCGCTGGCCTTGGATCCGGATCGTCACGCCATCAATATCACGGTAGAAGAGGACCAGCTTTCGCTGGCGATTGGTCGTCGCGGGCAGAATGCGCGCCTCACGGCGCGGTTGACCGGATGGGAGATCAATATCTCGAAGGACGAATCCGTAGCGCAAGCCTTCGAACAAAAAATTGCCCAGGCCATCACGACACTTGCGAAAACCTTGAACATCGACGAAGTGACTGCTCGGTCTCTTGCCCGCGCCGGGGTCAATAGTATTGAAGGACTACTGGAAGTGGATGCCGAGGACATCGCAAGCATCCTCGAGGTGGATGTCGAGCGAGCTCGCGAGATTCACGAGGCAGCACGCAGAGAATACGAGAAGAAAATGGCTTCCATCTGATTGAGGTGGAGCAATGGAATATTTAGAGAGACAGATTCATGGCTACACGCGCGAGCAGCAAAAAAGAGCCTTCCCAGAAAGCGAAGCCCAAGGCTGACCCGGCGCCTGCCGAAAAGGTCGTTACGCCTCCCCAGCCAGCTACGGACCTTATCTCTCCGAGCAAAAAGAAGCCGCAAACCGAAGCCAGAACGCACCTTCGATCGGCGGTTCCACCAATCAGTAAAGCGAAACAACCAGCTCCTGCTCCAGCCCAGGCGGCACCGGTCGAACCGGTCGTCGAAACACTGCCGCCTAAACCGGAGTCGATTTCACTCATCGGCGACACTCGGGCGAAACGCCCAGAATCGTCCGCCACCGAGCCCAAGACCAAGTCGGTCCTGCCTCCCATTTCGAAGATCCGGCCGCCAATCCTGACAAAAACGCCCGAACCAGTTGTTCAAGCCGCGCCGCCGGTTCTTCCCGAAGTTGTCTCGGCCCCAGTCCCTGATGTTTCCGCGCCGGCGGGTGACGAGAAGACTGTTCATATCAAACCACCGATCATCGTTCGTGAGCTTGCTCAGCAAATCGGGCTGAAGCCATTTCAGCTGATTCATGATCTGATGGACATGAACATCTTTGCTGCGATCAACCACACCATCGAGCCGGACGTTGCCGCGGCGATCTGCAAGAAACATGGTTACACTTTCGAAGTCGAGAAGCGCGAAAAGGGAGGAGGTGTCCATACTCGTCCGGTGGTTGTGGAAGAACCGCCGCCACCTGTCAATCAGACCAAGGAAGAGCTGAAACCACGCTCCCCTATTGTCACGTTCATGGGGCATGTCGATCATGGCAAAACTTCTCTGATGGATTCGATCCGGAAGAGTCGTGTGGCAGCGGGCGAGGCAGGCGGCATCACCCAACATATTGGCGCCTACAGCGTCCTCTACAAGGGGCAAAGTATCACCTTCATCGACACGCCCGGCCACGAAGCCTTTACGGCCATGCGGGCACGCGGCGCAAAAGTGACCGATGTCGTCGTCCTGGTAGTCGCGGCAGATGACGGGATCATGCCCCAGACCAATGAAGCGATTAACCACGCACGGGCAGCAAAGGTTCCTATTATCGTGGCTATCAACAAGATTGATCTGCCATCTGCGAACGTTGATCGCGTCAAGAATCAGCTGCAGGAAAAAGGTCTGACGCCGGAAGATTGGGGCGGGGAAATTATTTGCGTGCCGGTCTCCGCGACGAAGGGAACCGGAATCGACCAGCTCCTCGAAATGATTTTGTTGCAAGCGGAGATCATGGAGTTGAAGGCCAGCCCGACCGCACCTGCCAGGGCAACGGTTATCGAGGCTCAGATCGAACCCGGGCGCGGACCAACGGCCACAGTGATCGTGCAGATGGGAACGTTGAAGGTGGGACAACCATTCATCTGCGGAAGTTTTTGGGGCAAAGTAAAGTCGCTCATCAACGATGTCGGCGAGAATGTGAAAGAGGCGGGACCAGCGACCCCAGTGAAAATACTGGGATTTACCGGCCTGCCAAATGCCGGTGACGAATTGACCGCCATGGAATCTGAGAAATCGGTCAGAACACTCAGCGAAGAACGGCTGGCCGATTTGCGGAACCAGAAGCTAGCCATGCCGCAAAGAGCTACCCTGGAGAGCTTGTTCGACAGTATGGGAGATGGTCGAAAATCGTTGCTCCTCATTCTGAAGTGCGACGTTCAGGGCTCCGCGGAAGCGTTAGCGGCCTCACTGAACCAGATTGAAAGCAAGAAAATCGACCTCGATTTAATCCATATCGGTGTCGGACCAATCACTGAATCAGATGTCTTGCTGGCAACCGCGTCGAATGCAGTCATCGTGGGTTTTAACGTCAAAGTGGAAAATCAAGCTGCCTCCGCTGCGAAGCGTGAGGGCATTCAGATCAAGCTGTACAGCATCATTTACGAACTGATCGATCAGGTGAAGGAAGCAATGGTTGGAATGCTCGATCCGGAAATTCGAGAAAGCATTGTCGGCCATGCTGAGGTCAGGCAGGTTTTCGAGCTTTCCAAGGGTACGGTGGCCGGTTGTTTCGTGACAGATGGCCGAATCGTACGAACAGGACGAGCCCGGATATTGCGTCGACGACAGCCGATTTATGACGGAGGTATCGCAACTCTGCGCCGATTCCAGGACGATGCAAAAGAAGTGCGAGCCGGTGTCGAATGCGGCATCAAGCTCGGCGACTTCACCGAGTACGAAGTTGCCGACATCATTGAGTGTTACAATCTCGAGAAAGTGGCGCAACAGTTGTGATTTGTTCGTGTCCGTGCGGGCGCTGAGATCTGCGCCCGCTCGGTGGCCGATCTGGAAGAACAGGGCAAACTGCGGCTCAGGGTGAGCGGATAATATTCGAGGTTGTTATGAAACATCGGCTTGAACGTGTAAACGAAGTCATCAAAAGAGAACTGAGCGAAATCATCTCTCGTGAAATCAATTTCAGCGCTCAAACCTTGGTGACGGTTCATGCGGTCGACGTCACCGCGGATCTTCGCCAATGTCACGTTTTTGTCAGCGTGATTGGCAAAACGGAGCAAAAAGCCCGCGTACTTTCCGAATTGGAAGAACATCGCGGCGCACTCCAGCGAGAGCTCGCAAAAAGGGTGGTGCTGAAATACACTCCGCATCTCAATTTTAAGTTCGATGATTCCATCGAACGCGGTAGCCGCGTACTGGAAATTATGCAGAACCTGGAAGAGCCACCCGACGATCGATGATGGCTTCCTTTCACGAAATCGCTGTCGCACTGCATCGAGCAAAACGGATCGCCATACTCAGCCACGTACGACCCGATTGCGATGCTATCGGCTCCCAACTGGCGCTTGCCTTAAGCCTGCGCGAATTGGGAAAAGAAGTGTCTGCCTGGAACGAGGATGGTTTGCCGGAAAGCTTTCGATTTCTCAAAGAAACGGATCTCATTCATCGCCCCCCGATCGAACCGGAGGAGTTTGACTTGGCGATCGCCCTGGATACCGCCAGCGAGCAACGCCTCGGCACGACTCTTCGTGCGATTCGGAAAGCGAAAAAGTGGATCAATATCGATCATCATGCCAGCAATCCAGGATACGGCGACCTCGTCTACATCGATACGATTGCGCCCGCGACCGGCCAGATCGTTTATGAATTTCTCCGGGCCGAAAACCTACCGCTCACCCCGGCCGCAGCGGACGCGCTTTACGCCGCTATTTCGACTGATACCGGCTCATTCCGCTATGCCAACGTGACTGCTCGCACCTTCGAAATTGCGGCTGAACTCATTAAGGGTGGGGTCAATGCCGCGGCAATTGCCAATAAGCTGTACGAAAACTTTCCCAAAAGGAGAGTTCAGCTCCTGGGGCTGATGTTACCCCAGGTTGTGTTCGACGCGGAAGACCAAGTCGCGAGCATGGGACTCACGAATGAGATGAAGCAGCGCTTGGGAATTCAACCCGATGATATCGATGGCCTGATTGATTATGTCCGATCCGTAGACACCGTGGTCGTCGCAATATTTTTTGAGGAATTGCCTGAGGGAAAAATTCGTCTCAGCATGAGATCGAAAGACGACCGCATCGACGTAAATAAGATTTGCGCCGATTTTGGCGGAGGGGGACATCCGCGGGCTGCGGGTGCCCGGGTTCGTGGGAGTATGGAAGAGGTGCGTGGCAAGGTTCTTAAACGGGTATTCCATGAAATCACCAAGTCCTTATGACGGTGTCTTGCTGATCGACAAAGGATCGGCAATGACCAGCCACGATGTGGTGGCTATTGTCCGGAACCGTTTGGAGACCCAAAAAGTCGGCCATTGCGGGACGCTCGATCCGTTCGCGACTGGCCTGCTCCTGATCGTTGTCGGGCGGGGGACCAAGATCCAGGATCTCCTGATGAGCGAGGACAAGGAATACGTGGGAACGATAAAGCTTGGTGAAGTAACGGATACTCAGGATCGGGATGGTGTAATCATTGAATCACATGACGTGGGCCCGCTCCCTAGATCAGCCATCGATGCTGCTTTCGCCAAGTTTCACGGCGACTTTTACCAAACTCCGCCAATGGTCTCTGCAATCAAAAAAGAGGGTGTTCCCCTTTACAAACTAGCCCGGGAAGGCAAGGTCGTGGACCGAGAACCTCGGTTCGTGCACGTCTATGCACACGAGATTCGGGAGGTGCGTCCGCAAGAAATCGATTTTCGAGTCATCTGCAGCAAAGGTTTTTATGTGCGAACCTACGCTCATGAAATCGGCCTCGAACTGGGATGCGGAGCGCATCTGGCGGCCCTTCGCCGAACCAAATCCGGGCGATTCACCGTGGAGGGTTCCCTGACCATTGAAGCCCTGAAGAGTAGCGCAAAAGAAAGCATCGCCAGCCAAATCATTTCTTTACCCGATATTTCCCGGATGCGCGGAGCCTGAAGATCCTTGATCATCTCGAAAAGAGAAACAAGACTTGATTGAGTTGCGACCATTTTCGATTTTCTAGGATTCTTGAGGCATGAAAGTTTTGCGGGCCATTGACGATTTAAGCTCTCTCCCCGGATCAATCCATTTAGCCATCGGCGTTTTCGATGGGCTCCATATTGGTCATCAGGCAGTGATCGGACGCGCTCTGGAGAGTTCACGCAAAGAGGGAGGAAGCGCCGTAGTCGTGACGTTTGATCCCCATCCGGTCCGGGTGCTTCGACCGGAAAAAGCGCCCAGGCTTCTAACTTCTACGCGGCACAAAGTGAAACTGATCGAGAACATGGGTGTTGACGCCATGTTGCTTCTCGAGTTCACCCCGGAATTTTCAAGAACTCCGCCGGAAATCTTTATCCAAAAGCTCGTTCGGGCTTCGCATCATCTCGGCCAGATCTGCGTGGGTCAGGAATGGACTTTCGGAGCCAATCGCGCTGGCTCCATTCGGCTGCTCGAAGAACTGGCTCCGAAAATGGGGTTTCAAGTCGCCAGCGTTCCTCCCGTTTCGGTCGACAACTGCGTAGTCAGCAGCACCCTTATTCGCTCCGCAGTCGAGCGCGGTGATCTACCGTCCGCCGCTAAATACCTGGGCCGCGATTTCACCATTCTCGGCACGGTGACCGCAGGGCGACAGCTGGGTCGTCGTCTGGGATTTCCGACCGCCAATCTTCGAGCCCACAACGAACTATTTCCACCGAACGGTGTCTACGCGGCCAAAGCATTCCTTGAAACAACGCTGTATGGGGGCGTGGTCAATATTGGCGTCCGCCCGACGATCGAGAACGAAACCGGCGAGAGAATCCTTGAACTGCACCTTTTTGATTTCGACCGGGAGATTTATGGTCAGGACGTCGAAGTTGCTTTTCTAGCCTACCTTCGAACAGAACAAAAGTTTTCCGGAGTTGACGAGCTCCAAGCTCAAATTGGCCGTGATGCCGAAAGGGCCCGCGCCCTCTGCGAGATCAATTTAAAGTATACCAAGAGAAGCGTTTAGCCATTGATCCGGCTGCCCAGTTACCGGCCGCTTATTTCTGACTTGGTAATCTTTGATCGCCCGCCGTGTGTCAGGTCCGAGAATTCCGTCTACTTGACCGGAATAAGTCCCTATCCGCCGGAGAGCCGATTGCACCGAGCGGACTTCGTTGTCGCTGAACTGGAAATTATACCGCCGCGAAGAGTTCGGCATCTGGACGAACCGATCCTGGTCCACAAGCTTTTGCGGAGCCGCCAGGCGGTTCGGATTCGTTGTCGTCGGAATATGGTGCAGAGTCGCATTGTAGGTTGCCCACGCGTTATTCCGGACCGCCGCGTCGTTGGACGGATTCGAGTTCTGCGGATACGGCAGCCGACTCGGGCCTTCGGGCAATCCGGAGACGCCAAGATTTGCCTGAGAAACTCCGACATGCGGCGCTAGATTCAAATGAACACTGGGCGGGGGCGCGGGTGCCCGCGCCACCGTCAAGCTGGTCTGAGCCATCAGTCCCGTCGTCAACAAAGCTTCCCATGCGAAGATCAAAATAAGGCGCAGCGCTATGTTGCCTGGTAGGAGACGATCTTTCGAACTGCTTGCCCCCTTCAACAAACTGTACTCGATCTGTTGCACCAGGAACTATCGGGCGGACGAGCCCACTGCGCAACTTTTCGGCCGGACGTGGCAAACGGGCCAATCTCCCCGAAAGTCGTATTCCGCCATCGCCGATTCCGCGAAGGCCTTCAATTCATCGGCAATACCGCTGACGTTCAGGTAGGAAAGTGGTCTATTCGCCATCGTTATCACTTTGGCAATGCCAAAAGGAATTGCCGGACTTTGGCCAGATCACTTTGAGATCCCAATCTTTCCCTTGCGACCCAAGGTGTCTCTCGAGCTCGAGCTCCCCGGCAAGGTCCGGGGTCAGTCGTTTACTTATGATTTATTCGGCTGCGGAGAATGGTGAGCGTTCGCTGCTCTTTCGCCTTGGTTCTGCGTATCATCTGAGCCACTGAGTTACTACTTGGTGTTCCAAAAAGTCCGGAAATTTCGCGATGACTCATTCCGGTCAAATCCCAGCATAATACCATCGCTAACCCCCGCGCCGCGCCGTTCCTGCTGCCGCGATCGAGGATCTCTGCGGGTTTCATCCTGAAATGTTTGCCCACCTTCTTGAATATCTCTTCTCTAACCATTTCGGGAGACCAAGCTTTTTTGGAGGACCGGGATTTGCTTTGGTTTTGATTGCATCGATCCTTAACCTGCTGAAAAAAATCTTCGGCGCCGAGGATCTGTTGCCACTTCACCGCTTCAAACGGATCAGCCAGTTCCTTTGTCAAGCCCTCTTCCACCCAGCGGCGGTATTGAGTCGGACTCCAATCGTGTCCCGTGAACGTTCGGAATACTTCTTCAATAGCGGCACTTCTGATGAACCGCGTGGATCTTCCCAAGCCAGCGTACCCGCGGTAACTGCTCCAGAGAAAATTTCTCAGACGCTCTCGCCGCTCTTCGGGCGGCCCCTCTCCTCCAGTTTTTCCCCTCACCGGATTGAGATGCAAATAGCGGCTTAACTCGAGCAGATAGCTCTCGGCTTCAACCACTATGCTTTTGAATCTCCCTTGAAACAGATGGCCGACCATTCCATGACGACGGTTGAAGTATACCGTATAGGCCGTCTTGAGCTGGTGAACCCATTTTGACAGATTTGCCTTCGGGGTGGTCGCCAATAGATGAAAATGATTCCCCATCAGCACGTAGCAATGAACCAAAACTTCATAGCGGTTTGCTCCCTCTTCTAAATACTCTAAAAACTTTAACCGATCTTTGTCGTCGAGGAAGATAGCCTCACGCCGGTCACCTCGCGCAATGAGGTGATAAAGCGCCCCGGCAAACTGAATTCTTGGTACGCGCGCCACGCCCAAATCTCCCGCGAAAAATGTCATAAGTCAACGACTGACCCCGACAGCTGCGATGGTTAAGAAAAGAAAGCGCGGTTGGGGGGCGTCGTGCGATCTATGGTCGGGTGTTTCATGCGAAAAAAATCGTCCAACGTGCTGCCGTCCGGGGAACAACAACGCAGAGTTTTAGCCGAGAAGGGCGTGACCATCGCGGCAAACATTACCGAAAACCGAGAACTGGTTCAATGGGCGCAAGAGATGGGCCGAGCCATTTATATCGGACGGAATTTCCGGGGATGGCGCGACCTCGGCTGGGGAAATCCCTTTCGCCCCCAAACCCACACCCCGGAGGAACATGACCGGGTGATTGCACTGTACGTTCGCCATTTGGATGACAACCCTACCCTTTTGGCGAGGTTACCTGAACTGTGTGGCGGCAAAGTGCTCCTGTGCTGGTGCCATCCGTTACCATGTCATGGAGATGTCCTGGCCAAGCGTGCCAATGCGCTTATAGTGCGATGACAGCCCATGCTCAGAGCGAGGCGGACGATCGTCGGGCACGTGAAGAGTGGGCATCCTGTCCTGGTCGGCTGCGCCTTTGAGCCGAAAACCTCGATGTTGAAGGAGGGCTTCGCTTATGGCCGTTCCGCGCAGCGCATCGTGACGTTACGTCAAGGGTAAATAACTCGCACAGACGTGCCGATTCCCTTGGCATGCCATTTCATTTGATGCTCCAGCGTTTTGAGCACCTGCGGTGTGATCTGGTCGTGTAACCAGTGGAGGTCCATCGGATTGAGTTGGACTTGGGCTTTAGCAATTTCGAGGTCTTGGATCACGTCTACTAACTTTTGCTGTTGATAGAGCAACTGACCCATCGGATCGCGTATCGCTGGATCGATGATTATTGCATGGATACTTGTTGCTAGCATCATTGCGATGATGGTTGCATGGCCGCATCGAGTACACAGTTTCATATATGTCAACGGATCATTCCACTCGTCCGCGACTTCGGTCTCTGTCTTGCCACGCGCACTGATCCATAGGACCTCCGCTTTAGAAACACAATAGACGCTGCGTGTTAGAACTTCTGGACATAGGTTGTCTAATGCTTTCCGCTCATTGCAAAAAAAATTTTAATTCTGAAAGCGCGACGGGCCAATAAGGATTCTTTTTGATCGACTCACGCCAATTCCCCCAGTCGAGCTGGATGTCGGTTTTCGATGTCGCCCGCAATAAGACCAGCTTCGCACAATTTGGGCCATAACGCTTTGTTCAGTATTGGGTTGGATAGAGGTTCAGCCGGGACCTTGGACATTCGGCCGATTTCATTCTTTTTCGGAGAAAAAAGGTTAGTTAGTTTGATTTGAGCGAAACCGACGATGAAGTGCTTCAAGCAGCACTGATTCAAGAGAAGGGATCGCAGGAGTTGTATACTAGCGACCAGCTAATACGGGCAATTACACCAACGGATTACCGTGCGACGGCTGCCCTTGTGATGACCGAGGACATGGTTGTCTCACCAGTCCTTACCAGCCAAATGGTCGGCGAAAGTCCAGATGCCTTGGACGGGAAAGCGTGCAGGTCCCGCTGCTAAATCGCGCAAGCTCCGAAAAGCGGTATCGTCCGGTAGGTGGCGCGTGGTGCCAACGTCTAATCCATGAAACAACTAAAAGTATTTCTCGCGCTCAGAAGAGTGGGCAAACGGTCCGACGCAGTTTCAATCCTAGGGAAAGTCCCAGAAGCGAGACCGGGGGAACGGGAGATCTCACGACGCATGGTTTCCGAGCGAGCTTCCCAGCGAGCCTTCTTCTCAGGTGAAAGAGGAGTGCACGGTGAGGGGATCGAACCCCCGACCTACTGGGTGTAAACCAGTCGCTCTACCGCTAAGCTAACCGTGCTTGGCCGCCTTTCCGACGAAAGTTACCTATTAATTCGATTTCGCACCGGGGTCAACCGAGCGGGTATCCTTCAATCAGGGCTGGCCAACGAAGCCAAGATCGTTAAAATGCGCAAAATGATGCAGAGTGTCGCAATTCGCCCATCCGCCTTGACGCGGAACCCACTTGAATCGGAATGTGTCCGGGCAAAAGAGGCGTGTGTCACTGTATTGCTATTGTGGCACGAGCGATGCTGAGACTCCTGCCAAACCCCGAAATGAAACCCTTCCGGTGGTTCTTGAGGCTTTTCGGAAAGTGCGAGAGAGCCCGTTCCATCGGGCCTTGACCAAAAACCGCCGATCAAAACACGATCCAGAATATGTTGAACTGCCTCAATAAAATGCGTTTGCTCAGCCTCGCCGGGGCTGTCGCCGTTCTCTTTTTCGGGAGCGGGGCAAGCTCCCGGGCAGAAGATACGAACGCTTCTCCGACTCCAGCGACTGCGGCATCCCCCGCGGCTCCCGTCGCTGCCTCACCGACACCGGCAGCCAGCCAGACTCCCTCCACCGAGGACCGCCTGGCAAGCCTTGAAGCCTACATCAACAACACGGACGGATCCAAGGCTCTCCCTGGGGTTCCTGGTCCCGGACACAACGGCTGGATGATGACCTGTTCGGCACTCGTCCTGTTCATGACGCTTCCAGGATTGGCGCTATTCTACGGAGGGTTAGTCCGGCGAAAAAACGTTTTGTCGGTGCTAGCTCAATGCTTCGGTATCACGGGCATGGTAGCGATTCTCTGGTGGGCGTTCGGTTACAGCTTGGTATTTGGGAAGAGTTTCAACAATCCATTCTACGGCGGATCGGAGTATTTTTTCCTCTCGGGGGTCACTTCCGCTCCGAACACGGACTATGCCTATTGGGTATCGCAGAACGTCTACGCGATGTACCAGCTGATGTTCGCTATCATCACGCCTGCGCTCATCGTAGGCGCAATCGCAGAGCGGATGAAATATTGGACTCTAATGCTTTTCATCGCCTGCTGGATGTTTCTCGTCTACTTCCCGATGGCTCATATGGTGTGGGGAATCACCGGGTTCATGAATGGCATCTGGAATGCAAACTCCACCATCAAAGCGATCGACTTCGCCGGTGGGACGGTCGTTCACATGACTTCCGGATGGAGTGCACTGATCCTCTGCCTGATGCTAGGGCCGCGGCTCGGTTTCAAGAAGGAACCAATGCCGCCGCATAGCATGGTTTTGTGTATGGTTGGCACGTCGATGCTCTGGGTGGGCTGGTACGGATTCAACGCTGGAAGTGCGGTAGCCGCAGACGTGATATCTGCGAACGCGTTTACGACCACGACACTGGCGACGGCAGTAGGCGCATTTACCTGGGCGGTAATGGAAAAAGTATTGCGCGGGAAAGCGAGCGTTCTGGGGTACTGCAGCGGTGCGGTGGCCGGACTTGTCGTGATCACGCCCGCATGCGGCTTTGTGAATTCCACCGGTGCGGTAATTATCGGAGTACTGGCCGCAGTAATACCTTATTTTGCCGTCTCGTCCCTGAAGCCGGCGCTAGGTTATGACGATGCGCTGGACACCTTCGGCGTTCATGCAGCCGGCGGAACACTGGGAGCCCTGATGACCGGAATTCTGGCCACGAAAGAGGTCAATGCGAATTTGAAGGACACCTTGTTATCGTCGCTGTTTTTCTCCCAGGTAAAAGCAGTGATCGTCACGATCGTGCTGGCGACAGTGGCGACTTTTATCATCGGCCTGGTGCTAAAGCTGATCATGGGTTTGCGCGCCTCACCCGACATCGAAACGGCCGGTCTGGATCTCGCCGAACATGGCGAAGAAGCCTATATCTCATAGGAGCTTTTAAACTAAGATAAGAACGGCAAGCCTGACCGTATATTCGAAAGCGTAACTAATAGTGCCAGAGACTCAGATGGCAGCGGACTCATTGACAACGACGATATGAAAAAAATCGAAGCGATCATTAAACCCTTCAAGCTGGAAGAGGTCAAAGAGGCGTTATCAGACCTCGGAATTGAGGGTATGACGGTTACAGAAGTTAAAGGATTTGGACGACAAAAAGGTCACACGGAGATTTATCGCGGAAGTGAATACACAGTCGACTTTTTGCCAAAGATTAAAATAGAGGTGGTCCTGGGCGATAGCATGGTGGAAAACGCAACCACCGCAGTCGTTAAAGCTGCTAAAACGGGGAAGATTGGGGACGGAAAAGTGTTTGTTTACGCGGTCGAAGAAGCGATTCGCATCCGGACCGACGAGACAGGCGAAAAAGCAATTTAAAGAATCAATCTGCTGCTGCCAAATCCACCGCCGGGCGACGGAGGCCATCGGGCCTCCGTCGTCATTTTGAGTGGCGTTTCAGGCAGTAAGCGATTCTCGACCGGCGCTCGGCTCGAGACCCTTTAGAATCTGGGGGATTGTGTGCTAGCTTTTGCGCAGATGATTGCCACTGAGCATACAGATTCGGTCAATTCCAAGATTCTTGCTGTGTCGGAAGACCAGATCCAGGGATTTGTCCGTGAGCCGTTCAGAGAAATTGCTCGGTTGTCCAGCGTCGAAGAGGAGATGGTTTTGGATCGGATCAAGGCGATGCTAAGCGCGGGAACGATTCGACGAGTCCGTCAGACTCTCTTGGCGACGAATCTTGCGGAGGGAGCGCTTGTCGCCTGGAAAATGCCTCCCGAAAAACTCGAGGCGGCATTTGATTACATGTTCCGCCAAGATCCTTTCTCCGGTCATGTGGTTCTACGATCGACCGATGCAGAGACGGCCGGCAGCGAGTACAAACTGTGGACAACGGTCAAGGTCCCGAAGGGATTCGGACTCGAACGACACATCAATATTCTGCTGAAAGATGTCGGCGGCGAAAGGGCAAAAATAATGCCGGCGAAAGGCATCTTCACCTTGGGAGTGGGACACGTTCGACGAAAGACCATCCAGCCCGGCTCAAGAGGTGAACAGCCGGCGCAAATGATTCGAACTGAGATCGTGGAACTGAACGACCTGGAATGGCGAGTTTTAACTTTCTTGAAGAAGGAATTCGCGATCGAGGAGATCACGATGAACCCGTGGAAAAACCGTGCCAAGGCGGCGGAGCTGCCTTTGGAGACTTTCTTTTCCGTGGCGGAGGATCTCAGTCGACGAAAAATCGTCGGGAGATTTTCGACATTTCTGGAACATGTCAAACCTTCGACTGGCGGTCTTCGAGTGACTCGATTCAACGGCCTGTTTCATTGGGCGGTTCCGCCCGGGATGGAGATTCAAAGTGGATCAGAGGTCGGTCGTCACGAAATCTTGACCCACTGCTACTGGCGGGAGGCAGGAGCCGAATTCGGCAACGTCAATATTATGGCGGTGGCTCACGGAACCGAAAAACAGCGCTTGCTGGAGCACAAGGCGGCCATTGACAGTCACTTGGCCGCCTGTGGGATCCCAGTTTTGTACACCAATGTCTTCTGGGGTGGCCGGTCTGAAATTAAGCCGTCGGAGATATCACCGATCGCCTATCGACGGTGGCTTCAGGAACGCCCGGCTGACCCGTTGTTCGGCCAGTATTAGCCGTACGCCGCGTGCCGACGGTCGCGAATTCCATCGCGAACAGGGTGGCGGCTGGTCCAGCGGAACAAAGAGGAGTTTCGCGCGGAGACCACGCAGGATCTGAAGCGACTTCCCGTTGGGATTTCCGGAAGTGAACCCGCTTTGTTTTTCATTTTCAGCAACCCTCGCGATGCTGCATAGTTCCCCCACGGAAATTTGTCCATGCGAAACCCGATGGCGCTGCTTTTACTTGGTTTTGTCGCCGCCACCTCTCACGCCGAGAACACTTTCAGCATTCAGCCAAGCCCGGCGGGCCTCTCGAAAGACGTCGTCCCGCGCAATTACCTGATTCACCTCGAACCGGATCTCGATACGAGGCTGACAGACGGGGTCGAATCGATTGAAATAGAAGTGCTAAAATCGACGGACCGAATCGTCCTCAATGCCCTGGACATGGAAGTCACTAAGGCAACCATCGAGACTGATGGTCGCCAGGAGCATCTTACTCCCCGGTTGGATTCGAATGCACAGACAGTTTCCTTCGACCTGGAGAACGTTTTGCAACCAGGTAGATACACGCTCTCGATCCAGTTTCAGAGCCGGATTTTCGAACAACAGGACGGCTTGTTCATTCATCAATACGAGGACGGAGCCCTTAATGCCGTCGAGCATCTTTTAATAACCGGGGCGCGGACGGGCCATACCAGACGCATCTTCCCTTGCTGGGACGAGCCGGTTTTTCGGGCCGCATTCCAATTGAGCGTCAAGATGGGGAAGCAGAATACGGCCATTTCAAATAGCCCGGTGATGGTAGAGCAGTCACTCGGACCAGATCAGAAGATAGTTGTGTTTGAAAAAACGCCGTCGATCGCCAGCGACAATTTGTTTCTGGTCTGTGGGAAACTCGCATGGCTAGACGGCGAAGTTGCCGGAGTGAAACTTCGGATCTTTACGGCATCAGGGAAGAGCGAATCAGCGACGTATGCGATGGAAGTGACCAAGCAACTGCTTCCTTATTTCAGCAATTACTTCGCGACAGCCTTTCCGCTTCCAAAACTGGATCAAATCGCTTTCCCCGCCGGCTCCGGAGACACCACAGAAAATCTCAGTCAATACGTCTACGACGAGAACGACGTGTTATACGATCAGGCGATCAGCGACGAATCTGCCAGACGGAGAGTCTTCCTAGCGTTAGCTGGCAAAATTGCAGCTCAATGGTGCAGCAACCTCGCAACGCTGCCGGGCCGTAAAGATTTCTGGCTAAATGAAGGTCTCGCTTCGTGGATGGCTAACAAAGCCGCAGACCACTTCAATCCGCAATGGAAAATCTGGCTGCACGCCGGGGTCAGGAAAAACGTCGCGATGACATTTGATGGCGGAGAGATGACTCGGGCGATTCGACTAACTGTTTCCGGCGATGAGCAAACCGGGGAGGCTTCTGAAGTAATCACCAGTAAGGCTTGTTTCTTGTTACGGATGCTCGAGAATTTTTCAGGAGAAGATGCCTTTCGTGACGGCGTTCGAGCCTGTCTGGGAGCAGATCAAGGCGCAGATAGGACGAGTGAAGATCTGTGGGCAGCGCTCGAGCGCGTAACGGGGAAACCGATCAAAAAAATCGCCGTTGGGTGGACTGAACAACCTGGATTCCCGTTAGTCAAAATCACGACGCAATGCGTGAAAGGAAACCAGGTCATCAGTCTGGAGCAGGTTCCATTCGCCCAGGCGCTGCGAAGTGAAGCGCCTGCACAATGGATCGTGCCGGTCGGTATCCGATCGACCGCGAACCCAAATGAGATCAAATATGCCCTTCTAGATAAGCTATCGAATAACTTCGACCTTGCCGGTTGCCCCGCAGTTGTTCAGGCAAACGCCGGCAACGCAGGATATTACAGAGTTTTGTATGAGCCGGCGCTTTTCAATGATTTGCAAAACAACATCGAAAAGCTCCCGGCAAGCGACCGTCTTAACCTTGTCTCCGACACTTGGGCCCTGGTCGAATCGAGCGGCTTACCTGTCTCCGGCTACTTCGACCTCCTGGAATCGATGCGTCATGACGATACGTTGGCGGTATGGCAAATTGCTCTGGGGTCGGGCGGGACGATAGGTGCTCTGAGATTGATCGATCGTCTCGAACAAGGCCGCTCGGGCCGAGAATCCTACCAGCGGTATATTTGCAATCTCTTCGGTCTGAAGTTTCAAGAGCTTGGCTGGGATGCACGACCAGGAGAAAATACCGACACCGAGGGCTATCGGGCCATTTTGATCGAGAGTCTGGGTTTTTTTGGAGACCGAGATGTCATCGACGAATCTTTCAAGCGGTTTGAATCCTTCCGTGAACACCCCTCGTCGCTCGCCCCCAGCCTTCGGTCTGCCGTTATCTCGATCGTCGGCCGATACAGCTCAGCGACCGTCTATCACGAGCTCGTTTCCATGGCAGAAAATACCCGAAACGCGGAGGAAAAGCGTACGTATCTGCGAGCTCTCGGATCGGCGTTAGATCCGGAATCCGCGCAAGAGACCTTGGAACATCTTGTTTCTGACAAAGTAACGCCCGACGATATGTCTCTGGCGCTGGAAAATTTAGCCGCGGAAGGCGAGCACGCAGATATCGCGTGGTCATTCGCCGTCTCACACTTGAAAGAAATGCGGGATCGGATTGGGCCGCTTCGACAAAGCCGTTTGCTTTCCTCGATCGCGACCGGCTTTGCGGATAAACAACGAGCCGATGAGATCTTGGCCTTCGCGCAGGCCAACCTGCCCCCAAAGGCCCTTCGCGAGGTGGAGAGCTCCATCCGCGGAATTCGGTTTAGAGCCAAGCTCAAGGCGAAAATGTTGCCGGCGATTGATGATTGGGTCAAAGCCAAACTTGAAGAGAACCAGGGGAACGCTGCCCGGCACCCCTGAAGCTTGTGCGGGCGGCTGCAATTGGGCTTAGTCAATCATCTGCAGGCTTTCGCGCGACGGTCACTTTGGCAGCATGGAAGCGCAACTACACACATTTGATCGCTCGGGGACCGAAATGCGAGAAAGAGCGGGCGACAGCCGCATCCTTGGCCAAGTGGCACTATGCCAGTTGTGGTGAGCAAGCTGGTCGCCTTCGAAAGTTCAGCAAAGGCAAACCGGATGAGATAATGGAATAATTTCACACGTCTGGTTCAGCCGATATTCCGGCCGCTACCGTGTACTAGTGAATTCCTGGCCAGAGGTTTCACTGTTTCGCAAAAAAAGCAAACCTGGCTTTTCGTCTCCAGACGAATGGCGGGCGACGACTACTACCTTTCAGCGTTTGGCGCCGGGGCTTCCGCCAAATCGCCGTTCGGGAGAAGAGGCAAAGCGGGACGGTTCGCTTACTTGGTGAGGCCCGCCTTCCTCTCGGGCAATTGCGAGAGCCGGGAGAGAATGTCGTCTCGGTCAAAGCCTGCCACCAAGTTCATGTATTTGAACTTCAAAACGTGATGATAGTTGACGTGGTGAACGTTTCTTTGATCGGTATAATCCAAATAGTCCAACCCTTCGATCGCATAAACGCACGGAAAAATCCGCATCAGGCGATCTCGGAATTCCGGGATAGACATGTGCCTATAGATGTTCAGACACCAGTGATTCATTTCCAGAAAGACAATCGGCTCAAAGGTTTTCAATGTCTCTCTGGCCCCTTCGAGCACCTCCAACTCAAAACCTTCCACGTCAATTTTGAGAAAATCCAAACGATCAAGCGACAGATCAGTCAGGAAGATATCATCCAAGCGCTTGACGGGAACCCGTTGGGAAAAGTGATCATCCGCCGATATGACGTAATTATCGGCTACGAATGAACACGCCAGATTGCTCGGATGCCCCTGCATCAGGGCAAATCCTCGCTGATTGCCCAACGCAAAATTGAATATCTTGACGTTGTCCGCGGCCGCTTTAGAGATGTTCTGTCTGAGGTAGGAGAACGTCCTCGGGACAGGTTCAATGGCAACGATCTGACCTCGAGAGCTGATTTGTGACAAAGCAAGCGCGGTCATCCCAATGTTCGAGCCCACGTCAAGCACTCGCGAGTCATCTTCGCAAAGCAGGGCAAGCAGAGTAACGGTGTCCGGTTCGAATTCGTCGCCGATGTCGCGGAGGTAGTCGTCATCCCCAAAAATGGTGAAATTCTTCCCGAAGATTCTAACAGGGGTGGCGTTCGCTATTTCCGGTGTTTGCCGCACGTTAGAGTTCATTTCGATCTATTCCTGAATTAGCTCGGGCCTGGATGAATGTCGGCCGCGGGTTTTTAGCAGAGCAGACCTCTCAAGGTTGCCGCACGTTCAGAGTCAGCTCAACAGTTTCGCCAGGATTTCGCCGACCATATTCGGGTTCGCCTTACCTTGGGAAAGTTTCATCACCTGGCCTTTTAAGAAGTTGATGGCGGCGCCTTTCCCGGCTTTGAAATCTTCGACCGACTTGGGATGGGCAGCAATGACCTGCGCGCAAAGCGATTCGATTGCTCCAGTGTTACTCTCCTGTTTCAAGCCTTTCTCGGCGACGATAAGTCCGGGCGCTTTTCCAGTGGCAAACATCTCCGCAAAGACATCTTTTCCCTGTTTGCTACTGATTGTTCCAGCATCGACAAGGCCGGCGAGCTCATGCAAATGATTCGCGGCGATCGGGCACTCACCGATCGCCCGGTTCGCAGCGCCCAAGGCGCTGAGCAAGTCATTCAAAACATAGTTAGCAATCGCCTTAGGTTTTCGCGCACTTTTCGCAGCCGTCTCGAAGTAAGCCGATAACTCAAGGTCATGCGCCAAAACCCCGGCGTCGTACTCACTGATCCCATAGTCTCGAACAAAGCGTTCTCGTTTCTCCCAAGGCAACTCTGGGAGCAGAGCCCGGACTTCCGCCATGAAGACCTCCGTTTTAACCGGCAAAAGATCCGGGTCAGGAAAATAGCGGTAGTCGTGTGCGAATTCTTTGGTACGCATTAAGGTCGTTTCGCCCAAATCATCATCCCAGCGACGTGTTTCCTGTTTGAGTGTCTGGCCTTGATCGAGCACCTGGATTTGACGATCGATTTCGAAGGCCAAAGCTCGCCGCACGCCGCTGATAGAGTTGAGGTTCTTCAGTTCAATCTTGGTACCCAGCTCCGCTTCCCCCCTCTTCCGGACCGAAACGTTGCAGTCGCAGCGCAACTGCCCCTTCTCCATATCGGCATCGCTGACACCGCCATAGATCAAGGCTTGTTTCAGCGAAGCCAGGTAGGCGAACGCTTCCTCTGGAGACTCCATATCGGGTTCCGAGACTATTTCCATCAGTGGGGTGCCGGCTCGATTGAAATCAATCCCGCTTGCGGTATCGAAGTGAAAGCTTTTCGCGACGTCTTCTTCCAAGTGAATGCGCACCAGGCGAACGCATTTATTTGGATTCCGAATATTCCTCTGGGCATCCTTCGGGTAGGCCATGTCAAAGAGGGGAAGTTCCCCACGGAGACACAGCGGTGCATCGTATTGCGAAATCTGGTAGTTCTTCGGCATGTCAGGGTAAAAATAATTCTTGCGATCAAACTTGCAGATCGGCGCCAAGTCGCACTTCAAGATCAGCCCGGTCAGCGCGGTCATCTTCAGGGCCTGGAGGTTCATAGCGGGCAAGGCACCTGGCAATCCCAGACAAATAGGACAGACATGCGTATTTGGTTCTGAACCGTATTGTACGGCACAACCACAAAACATCTTGCTCCTGGTCTTCAGCTGGACATGCACTTCCAGTCCAATGGTTGCTGCATAGTCACTCTTCATGCGTGAGGCGACTTATCTCTACAGTCGGCCGCGGAGGGTCGCAAGGTCAAAGCCCATCACGCTTGGTCAGACCGATTGCGCTCGCTGCCTCAAGAAATGATCACACAAAACGAGCGACGCCATTGCTTCGACCATTGGAACAGCCCTTGGCAAAACGCAAGGGTCATGGCGTCCACGTGCAGCAAGCTCAGTGGATTCACCGGATACAGTGACAGTCTGCTGAGGACGAAGGATCGTGGCAGTCGGCTTGAAAGCGACCCGAAAAAAGATGTTTTCTCCGTTGCTGATCCCGCCCTGAATGCCTCCAGAGAAGTTTGTCCGAGTAGCCACTTTGCCGTCTCGCATTTCGAAGAGGTCATTGTGCTCCGCGCCGGTAACCTGGCTCCCGGCAAAGCCTGACCCGATCTCGAACCCTTTGGTAGCAGGCAGACTAAGCATGGCTTTTGCTAAATCTGCCTCCAATTTGTCAAAAACGGGTTCGCCCAGCCCGGGAGGAATACCACGCACAACGCACTCAATCACGCCTCCTACTGAGTTACCTTCTTTCCGCATGGTCTTGATGAGATCGATCATCCGCGGCGCGGCTTCTGGATCAGGGCACCTGACAATGGATGCTTCAACAGCCGCAGGGGTCACTTTTTCCACATCCACCGCAGCTTCGATCCGATGAACGGATTTCACGTAAGCGACGATTTCGAAATTGGGAAAATATTTGTTCAGCACTTTCTTTGCGATTGCCGCGGCAGCCACCCGTCCGATCGTTTCGCGAGCCGAAGCGCGGCCTCCGCCCTGCCAATTGCGGATACCATATTTGGCCTGATAGGTATAATCGGCGTGTGACGGCCGAAACGCCGATTCCATTTCGCGATAGGCTTCCGGGCGTGCGTCCTTGTTCCAGACCATGAGCGAAATCGGTGTTCCGAGGGTAAGATCCTGGAAAACGCCGGAAAGGATCTGACATTTATCCTCCTCATCCCGAGGCGAGACGATCTCGCTCTGGCCTGGTCGGCGTCGGTCAAGATCCATCTGAATATCGTTTGCGGTCAGAGAAATACGGGGTGGACATCCGTCCACGACGGCTCCCACACCGCCCCCATGCGATTCACCCCACGTGGTTACTCGAAACAAAACGCCAAAAACCGAAGACATGTGCGAATAGCTAATTAACTCCAAGCCGAATGGCTATCAAGCTATCATCGGGGATTGTAGGAACACTGAGCACAAGGAAAGGCCACATATCGCAAGGTGGGCCTATCGGCATGCCGGCGCAGGCAGAGGGCAAAGGGTCCGCGGGTGGCGCACTGGCGTGGCAGCGTGATGCGTGATTTAGAAGACCTGGTTGAAGCCACCCACGAGCGAGGCGTCTGTAACCGGGTCAGTGACGTATAGAAGATACTTTCTTTGACTAACCCCGGCCTGAGAACGAAATTCCATCCAATGATTGCCCAAACGAAGCTGACGGTACCAGAAACTTTTCCGCCATTCAGCCTTTCCCGCTTGTTGAAAACAGTCTTCAACCCAAGCGCCGGAGAACGAGTGGCTATCTTAATCGACCTGGATGACCCGCATGGGATTAAAGACTTCGGTTTTTTAAAAGATCCTGACCTGACGATTCAGCGGCACGCCTATGAGGTCTTTTATTTAGGGCTTAAGAACGGCGTCCTGCGGGAATTAGGTCTGACCGGTGGCGAAATGTACGCTTACAAACTCACTGGCGGAAGCAATCTGGACCTTCCTGATCTTGCGGTCGCGGTCGATGGAAAAGAACTAAGCCTCGAGAGAGATATTTACCCAAATTACAAATTGATTCTTTGTTGCTCCACTTATTCGGCAACAGCGCCGTTAACTGCATTTGCAAAAAAGTATGAATTCCGAGGGGCTACCCTGCACGGCCTGAATCAAATCATCCTTAACAGCGGGCTCGCCGTTGATTACGACAAGGTGAGTGAAAACGCGGAAAAGCTGCGTCTTGGGATGACGCGCGCCGACTCGGTTGAGATCGATTTCACCTACGGCAGGCAAAAATTCAGCCTCCGGCTCGATCTAGGACGTCAAGAAGCGCAGAAAAGCCATGGCCTTTGCCGAGGGGGGCCGGACGTGGCAAATTTGCCGGCTGGCGAAATTTATTACGTGCCCACCAGTGCCTCCGGCCAATTTCCGCTCAAATTTGAAGATGGGACCATCGGCCTGATGAGCGTGAAGGGGGGGCGCATCTTTGACTCCACTCTGTTGAAAGGCAGCCAGCGAACCATCGACGATCATAAACACAAGATCCAATCTGATCCCGCAACGGGTGAATTAGGGGAACTCGGCTTCGGCACCCAACTGCTCCCGGTCTCCGGACGCGATATCCAGGACGAGAAGATACTTGGCACATTACATGTCGCGACAGGACGCAGCGATCATTTAGGTGGTCATCTCACGCCCGACAAATTTCAAAGTTCTAAAAATGCGACCCATGACGACATTCTGTTTGCTCCGCATAAAACTCCCGAAATCAATGTGCCCCAGGTGCGAATGCACCGAAACGGTAAAACGGAAGTCCTGATCGAGAATTTCCAACCGGCAGCCTACATGGTGAATCTCCTGGCCTGAGTCGAACGCGTTTTCCCTGTTGCTGCGGAAAATCGAGTCGTGCCCAACGTCTACGAAAGTGACTTCGCGGTCGATCAATATCTCCTGTTTCACTATGGGCAGGCGGAAGACCAGTTGCCCTACTTGTTTGGTCCAAAGGACGCCCTGTTCTATCCAGTCCGCTGCGTAAGTGAATTCTTGCCGTCCATCGGGATTGTTAAACGCGCACTGGACCTCGGGTGCGCAGTGGGACGATCCACCTTTGAACTGTCGCGCTGGGCCGAAGAAGTGGTCGGGATAGACTTATCCCGTCGCTTTATTGAGGCGGCCGATCGGGTGCGGGAGACGGGACGAATCGAGATCAAGCGGCTGGATGAAGGAGAGCTGGTTACTCAAATCACTCGAGAGTTGCCGCTCGAACTGAACCGCGAGCGGTGCCGATTCGTCATTGGTGACGCGACTGCTTTGCCAAAAGATATCGGTCAGTTTGACGTGGTGCTCGCGGCAAACCTGGTCGATCGAGTCAGATCACCCAGGGATTTACTTCATTTGTTTTCCACATTGATCCGCCCCGGCGGCCATCTGATCCTTTCTTCCCCTTATACCTGGCTGGAGGAATTTACGCCCAAATCCGCCTGGCTCGGCGGCAAATACGATCCGGCAGGCGCCGCCACACTGACCAGCGAGGGAATAAAGAAGGCCTTGTTAGGGAGTTTCAACCTCAGATTGACCAAGGATCTTCCCTTCCTGATTCGTGAACATGCGCGGAAATTTCAATGGAGCGTGGCACAAGCGACCGTTTGGCAACGGCGGCACGTATCGGCGTAGGGCAGCGGGGGAAACGTGTCGGCGTTCGCCGTTCGCCGTTCAGCGTTTAGCGTTCGCCGTTCAGCGTTTAGCGTTCGGCGTTCGGCGTTCAGCGTTCGGCGTTCGGCGTTCAGCGTTCACCGTTCGCGTTCGGCGTTCGGCGTTCGGCGTTCGGCGTTTAGCGGCGTTCTTAACTTAAAATACGCGATGCGTCCCCTCGCCGACATCTTACCGGGGAGGAGGACGCTTGCCGGAGGGTGGGCGTTGCGAGGTTTGGACGGGCCGTTCTCCAATGGAAGTCAGCTGAATCGCCAAACGCATCTTGTCATAGCCGAAAACCAGTGCTTCGAGCGAGTAGGTCCGACCGGAAACCATGTCCCGCGTCGAGACGTTTCCAACAAATTCCGCTCGCTCACCTGGGTTGATAATGACGTAACCTGGCGTCTGATTGACCGGCTGATCGTCCGACCATTGAGCTAGCTTTCTGCCGCTGAGATCTCGAAGGATAAAATCGTACTTCCGGCTGTCGTTAAAGATCAGATTAGCCGGCTTTCGAGAACGATTGATCAGTTGAAGGTGAACCTCCAAAGCTCGTGTCTCGGGGAGTCTGATCACCTCCGGATTGACTTTCACCCGGATCTCCAATCCGTAATAGACGGGCCCGGTTATTGGACCGAAGGGATTGTTTTTATCCACTTTCGCTATAGCAGTCTGGGATCCAGGCTTTTTGCCGTTTCCCATGAAAGGGACCCATCGATAGACACCGCTCGAAGAGGAACAGCCTGCGAGTACGACCATTGCAACGACACAGACCGTAACACGAAAGTTCATTTTGACCGTTTAACGGATCAAGCCTTAGGTTGCAAACCATAACCGATGCCGGCAGAATCGTTTATGCGTTGCGGCATCTCTTGGGACAGCTTCAGAGGCTTGGTCGGATGGGCCGCTGTTTTTTATGCCCAACTCGTCGTTTCGGCAGTCGGCCAACCGGTCAACATCGCTCTTCCTACCGAAAATCATGCGTTATTGACCGGCGATAACGCTTCATTTTATCAGTACGTTAAACGTGATTTCGAAGGGGCAACCAGCACTCCGTGGGAAGCTGGACAGTATGGATTCGTCCGAAACCCTCGAAAATTCGGTGAAACCGTCCTCTACACCCGGTTTCATGAGGGGATGGATATCCGGCCACTTCAACGGAGCGCAAATGGCGAACCACTGGATATTATTCACGCTATTGCGCCTGGAAAAGTGGCTTACGCAAACAATGTGCCTGCTTATTCGAATTACGGGCGATACATTGTCATTGAACACCAGTTCGGGGGCTGTCCGTATTACAGTCTTTATGCGCACCTGAGCGCGGTTCGCATCAATATCGGCGACCAGGTCTCCCAAGGAGATCCGATTGCTATGATGGGACACACTGGCGAGGGCATAGATCGAGAAAGATCTCATGTCCACCTCGAATTGAACCTTCTTTTGAATGCTGACTTTGAAAAATGGTCCAACAAATATTTCCCGAGAGATGGCAATCGCCACGGCAATTACAATGGTCAAAATCTGGACGGACTGGATATCGCTCGGCTTTATCTCGAACTGAGCAAAAATCCTCAAGAGACGATTCCCGAATTCCTTCACCAGGAAACGACTTGGTACCGGGTGCTGGTCCCGGTCTCAACGCGGATGGACCTTCTGGAGAGATATCCCTGGTTGTCAGGGGGACAGACGAACGCCCAAGCATGGGAAATTTCTTTCAACCAAGCCGGTATTCCGATTCGTTTTGAAGCACGGGTACAGACCGTCGAAAAGCCGGTGGTCACGTGGGTCAAGTTTTCACCCTATCCTTACGCGCTCCAAACAAGGGGTTATATCCAAGGGAGCGGGTCAAATTACAGTCTGAGCAAAGACGGAGAACGTTACCTGGATCTACTCAGCCCGTTAGACTGACCGATCTTCCATCTCAATGGCCAAACAAAGTATCATCTTCTTCGACGGAATCTGCGGTTTGTGCAACCGCACGGTTGACTTCGTCCTTCGAGAGGATCGCGAACGAACTTTCCTCTTTTCGCCCTTGCAAGGGGAAACATTCCGGCTGGTCGCACCTGACCATCCAATGACGCTGAAGGCAGACTCGATTTTTGTTCTGAAACGAGGCACGGAGCAGGAAATATTGCTTCAGAAAAGTGATGCCATACTTCATATCTTCGACAACCTGCCCAGATACCGTTGGCTGGCACGGATCGGGCAAATTTTTCCCGGTCCGATCCGCGACGCCGTTTACCGATTGATCGCCTCTACGCGCTACCTGATTTGGGGAAAACGAGCCTCCTGCCGATTACCCACTCCGGAAGAGAGAACAAGATTTTTGCCCTAGTGTCCTGTCCCCCTTTGCTCTCGGGAACTCAGTAAAACGAGACGCTTCGCCTGCCGGACTTGCGAACGTCGGACCGGTACGCCACTTTCCCGACCACATGGAACGATCGATCTCCTGGCCCACCCTTCTCCGATTTAGTGCACTTCTGCTGCTGATGCTGCCAAGATTGAGCCAAGGAGAAGATCGAGTCGACTCTTCGGTCACCCAGCTGGTTATAGGCATCGCGCCGAGTTGGGAGAGTATGAACGGCCGACTCCAGCGGTTCGACAAAACAGCAGAAGGTTGGCGCGCCGCTAGTTCTCCCATCCCGGTGCTATTCGGAAAATCCGGTTTAGCTTGGGGGAGAGGTCTGATCAGTGAACAAGATAAAGGTCGCGTGAAGGTGGAACATGATCATCGTGCCCCCGCCGGCGTATTTCGGATAGGAATGATCTATACCTACGATCAATCATTGCCGCCGGGAGCAAATTACCCTTACCACACTGTCGGAGAAGGGGATGCCTGGATCGACGACATCCATAACCCGCACTACAACGAACATGTGATGGTGGAGACGAAAGATTCTGCGCCGTGGTTGGAAAAACAAAAAATGCGCCGAGGCGACTTTGCGTATCGCTGGCTGGTGGAAATCCGGCATAATGCGGATCCCCCGGTGCCCGGATACGGAAGCGCCATCTTTTTTCACATCCGGCGAGGGCCGTCGCGTCCTTCCGCTGGATGCACCACGATGGCGGAAAAAGATCTGGTGGCTTTAATCCGTTGGTTGCGAACAAGCTCAAACCCTGCCTATGTCTGCCTTCCACGGTCTGAGTATCTGAGTAAGTGGAAGGATTGGAACTTGCCAGATCCCGCATCTACCGGCCTGTTTTGACTTTGTAGGAAGCAATGACCATTGATGGCTGGCGGCAAACGATGCAGGCGGTATGATTGTTCCGGAGTCAGGCTCTTCGTCGCTGGAACGGGCTATAGAAAATAATCCGTTCGGGTCATGGCAAACAGATTGGAGTGGAATACAATGCTCGAATAAGCATCCGTGGCTGGACTTGCCGCCCCGATGTGGACCTAACAACCACTTTGCTCCAATGATCATACCTGAAATTCTGGAATACCTTGAAGAGGCCGATCTGGAAGATTGGCTAACCGCTGCCTTTATTGAAAACGAAAGCCAACTGCCGCTAGACCGCTTATGCACCAACGGCGGTTACCGATCTGCCAGCCGCATCCCAGATATCTGGATGGTGGAAGTTACCCACCGAACAGGAAAACTCTGGAACGGTCGATTTAATGTCGAATTTACCGAAGAACGAAAAAGCGCTGCCGAAACGGAGCCAAAGACAGAGGACCAGACGGGAGAACTTTTGTTCACTCTCGATACCGAAACCGCAGAGGTGACGTTCGAAAGCCCTGCCTTCCGGCATCAGGATCGCGATGCCAATATTCTCCTTTCCTGACCTGAGCCACGGAGGGTTGAGCAGAACTCGCCTCCTCTTTTTAAATTGAGGCGAGATTCGTTCAGCCCGCTCCGCGGCAAATGGCTGTCACCGCGTGGAAGACCACACTCCGGACTTCTCTGCCGATCGAGACCTTCTCTGCGTCGGGCCCGAGATCTCTGGAGGCGCGCGAATTGGACAAACCCAGCAGCGAATTCCATTTGAGGAAGGGGGGTGACCCATCCAATTTAGGGAGTGCCTAACAAATCGAAGAGCTCCCTAATTTTGGTAGGTCATGGATCGACCCTCAATCCCGATTCGAGTGCGCCAACCTTCCAGCATGCGGACGAGATTGTTCGTCGCGGGGTCTTTGCGGAAGTCTATTGCAGTTTTTGGAAAGAGGAACCGAGCCTTCGGGAAGTTCTCCGAATGGTCGAGGGGAATGATATTTACGTTGTTCCCAATTTTATTAGTGAAGGTTACTTCACAGAAATAGTCATCCCGAGAGAGCTTGAACTTAGCGGACCAGTCACCCATCGATCTGGCAAAATCATCAAATATTGCGAACCGGTGGGAAACGACCCTCGTATGGTCGATCTGTTGCTTCGCCGAGCGCGAGAAGTGGCGCTCAATGTTCCACCGGAAAAAACAAGTGTTTTGATCGTCGGTCACGGGACCAATCTGAGCGAGAAGTCTGCTGAAGCAGCACAATCACAGGCCAGGGCGATCAGGGAAAAAGGGATCTACGCGGAAGTTTCCGAAGCCTACATGGAAGAAACCCCATTCATCGCGGATTGGCGCAAAAACACCTCTCAACCTAATGTCATCGTCGTGCCGTTTTTCATCGCAGACGGGTTGCACAGCTATCAGGATATTCCCGTTCTGCTCGGTATCGAGTCCGCGCCGACTGCCGCTGCCAGTCACCAGGAAGTATTTCGCCGCAATCCATATCATTTGGACGGGCGGGCACTATACTATGCGAGCGCCATCGGCACGGAAGCTTTGATGGCGGACGTCATTCTCGACACGATTGATCGATTTGACCGAAAACACTTATCCGACTCAGCCGTATGATTGGGGATGAATTAGCACGTTTGATCAAGAACGGCTACGGCGCTTTGGGGGAACTCGAATTCGCAGAATCATCCAGTGGTTACCTTCTTTACCATTGGGCCGACAGGAAGTCTTTGCCTGAAATGCGGGTCTACCGCTCGATCGAGGATGCGAGGCAAATAGCAAAGTACGATTCCGGCGGGGCTTACCGCCCCTTGAAAGGCGCGCCCAATTTGCCGCGTGGTTGGCTGATAGAACTATCAAATATTGAGACGCTGAAAAGAGCGCTCGACGATTTTTATCCAGGAGCCATTGCTACCTGGCTGGCTTACCAGGCCGGAACAGTGCACCCGATCTGTTTACGACAAACTCTGCATCGACAGAGCGGAATGTATCGAGTCACCCGACATCTAACCAATGAACAGGCGCAAAATCTTGTAAGGGTGACTTGCCCGTCGAACAGCCGATGCCTGAGGACGATCCTGTGGGGTATTGAGGAAAATCAGCCACCGGACTTCCTCCCGAGTGCGAAATCCGATCCCGCGATTGACCAGACCGGCCAGAAACGTGCGACAATCCCTTTCCTCTGCATGGAGGCTTGCAATTTATTAGTGGCGGCAGCGAGAACCTCAATGAAAAAGTCTACTCGATGATCGCCTACCAATGCCGCACACTTGTCACAATGGATGGCACTCCGATTGACAACGGCGTGTTTGTGGTTAAAGGGTCCCGATTCGTCCGGACAGGCAAAGCTCCCGAAGTTCTCCGGAATCACACGGGAAAGGTGGTGGACCTCGGCGAAGTGACGGTAATGCCAGGTTTAATCAATGCTCATTGCCATCTTGACTATACCCTGATGCGGGGAGCTATTTTAACCGCGCAAAGCTTTTCCCGTTGGGTCAAACGAATCAATGCGCTGAAAAGATCGCTCACCGATAACGACTACTTACGAGCAACACAGCTCGGGTTTGAAGAGCTCCGAAAAAACGGCACCACAACAGTTCTGAATGTTGTCTCTACTCCCCAAATTTTCCCGCTGCTTCCCACTCCAAAGATCCGGGCGTGGTTCTTTCTTGAGCTGATCGATGTCCGGCCCAGACCTTGGATCGAAGAACATGTTTTCGGATCATGGTTGTTCCTCTCAGGCAATGGCGAGCGGCTAGGCGGTCTGGGGCTGAGCCCGCACGCACCCTATACCGCATCCGCGAAAATGTATGAGGTCGCGCTTGAATGTTCACGCTCGCTGAACCTCTTAATTACCACCCATGTCGCCGAATCGACTGAAGAATATACCATGTTTGCCGAATGTTCGGGAGAGCTTTACGATTTCCTGAAACAACTGGGTCGACCGATGACCGATTGCGGATCGACTTCGCCTTTGCGGCATCTGATTGAAAATCGCTTGATTAGCTCCGAATGTATCGTGGCACATCTCAATGAGCTTGATGACCGTGATCTTGAAATCCTGAGCCGACCAGACTGGCGAAACCTGCAAATCGTGCATTGCCCGAAAAGTCATAGTTTTCTGCATCACAAACGCTTTCCGCTGGAGGCGCTAAGACAACGCGGCCTGAATATCAGCCTCGGTACTGACAGCCTGGCCAGCAATGACTCGCTCAATCTTTTCTCCGAAATGCGTACCGCAAAGAAAACATATGATTCACTAAGCGCCCAGGACCTCGTTGAAATGGTGACCATCCGACCGGCACGCGCCTTGAAACTCGAGCTGGAATTAGGGCGCATCGCGCCAGGCTACCTTGCCGATTCCATCGCAATTCCTTTTAAGGGCTCCGCTAGCGAAGTGTTTGAAGCGATTATCCACCACAGAGGAACGATTAAATGGATGATGGTAAACGGACAAGTTTTGCACTGACCCGGGCGTCGATCAGAATTTTGATCTGCCTGTTCCTGATTGCGCTGCCCGCCGGCGGAGCACCGACCAAAGATCCAGGGGCGCCAGCCGTCGAAAAGTCGGCTGAGGAGAAAGAACCTGCGGTAGTCGCCGCGAGCGCAGCAGTGATCGATTCGTTTACCGGCGCTTTTCTTTTCCTCAAGAACGAAAACGCGATTCAATATCCGGCCAGTTCGACAAAGATCCTGACGGCGTTCTTGGTAATCGAGGCGGGGGATCTCGATAAACCGGTCACGGTCGATCTATCCGATACCAAAGTCGAACCAACCAAACTGGACTTGAAACCAGGAGAACAGTATACCCGCCGTCAGCTCATCTATGGATTGATGCTGAAAAGCGCCAATGACGTCGCGATGGCACTGGCCCGCGATAACGCCGGCTCAATTGAAGCATTTGCTGAAAAGATGAACCGTCGAGCGGCCGAACTCGGGGCCACAAACAGCCATTTTGCGAATCCCAACGGTTTGCACGATCCCAGCCACTACACTACAGCTCATGACTTGGCGCTCATTGCGCGCGCCGCGATGGAGCAACCATTCTTTCGACAGGTGGTCGGGACAATTTATTACACCTGGAATTCACCAAAAGGTGTTGTCCAGCTGCGAAATCATAATCGTCTCCTTCGGCATTTTGCCGGATGCAATGGGCTTAAAACTGGGTACACCCGAGCCGCTCAGCAGGTATTGGTGAGTTCCGCCCTCAGAGAAGGACATGAGGTCATCTCCGTCGTGCTCCACACGGACAAACCCGGTATCTGGGAAGACAGCAAAGCACTGCTGACCTATGGTCTGATCAAGGTCGGTTGCCCGCCTGCAGCCATCGCTAAAAGCTCGGAGCGCTCTTTCGACAAGGCAGATCCCGCGGGCGAGGGCGACGAAGCACATTAGGGGAAACATAGCGTGGTGTCGTGGCGACGCGGCGGCAAAAGGATGTCGGCGACTGGATGCTGGTAAGCAAAGCGTCTCGCTTACTTCTTCGATTGTTCCCTCTCCGAAAAACACCCGGTCTCCTGGGTTGGAGGTGCGGCAGAGGCAAAGCCGGACGCTTCGTCTACAGGTCGCAGGGGCGAGAATTTTCAGAATCTTACGAAAAGGATATGAAAATTGCTGGTAATTTGAGAATAATTATCATAATCTGTAAAATACTCATACGTATCTTATGGCCCGAATTTTTATCGTCGATGATGACCCCGCAATGGCGGACTGGGTCTCCACTCTCTGCCGCGAACGTGGACATCAGCCGTTCCATTATGTTACCTCCGAGGCTGCTGTTGATGCCTTGTCCAATGGCGCTCCTCAACTCGTCATTGTCAGCCTGAAAACCGAAAACAGCCTCGAACTCGATATTCTGCGGCGGTGCAAGGAAGACTATCCCGAAACCGTCGTCGTCATCAGCACGACGATCGACTCTGTTGAATTAGCACTCTCGGCAATGCAATTGGGAGCTTTTGATTATATCACCAAGCCCTTTAAAGCGGACGAGTTGCTGTTTTGCGTGCAACGCGCTTTGGTTCATCAAACTGCACTCCGCCGAAGCGACCTTCTCACGGGCGGCACCCGGGACCAGTTCAAGTTCGAGAATCTCATCGGCACAAGCGCCAAAATGCAGTCTATCTATCGACTGATCGGAAAAGTGGCTGACACCGAAAGTACTATCCTGATCCAAGGCGAGTCCGGGACGGGGAAAGAATTGGTCGCCCGCGCCCTCCACCACAACAGCTCACGGCAGCATCATCCATTCGTCACGATCAATTGCAGCGCCCTTCCAGACAATTTGCTTGAGTCAGAGTTATTCGGTCACAAAAAAGGCTCTTTTTCGGGGGCCGTGATGGATAAAGTCGGTCTGTTCGAAGAGGGTAACAACGGGACACTTTTCCTGGATGAAATCAATTCCATGTCCCAGCAGCTGCAAACCAGACTTCTACGTGTCTTGCAAGAGCGCCAAATCCGGCAGGTAGGCGACACCAGACAGATCCCGGTCAACGTCAGATCCATTGCCGCTTCAAATGAACCGCTCAAGGCGAAAACACGCTCTGGCGGATTCCGAGAAGATCTTTACTTTCGACTTGCTGTTATCCCGATCGAAATTCCGCCGCTCCGGGAACGCACTGAGGATATTCCACTCTTGGTCCGTTGTTTTCTGGAGAAGCATGCGGACCAGATGGGAACCGAACCGAAAGAGATGGATGTAAACGCCATGGAGCGCCTGGTTGCCTACAGTTGGCCTGGGAACGTCCGCGAGCTCGAGAACGCCGTCGAAAGAGCTTGCGCACTCAGTGAGGGAGGAGTAATTCGCGCGGCCGATCTACCGCCCCATGTGCTCCACGATTCGACGGCCCTCGAGAAAGCGTCGAATTTCGAATGGCGGGTCGGTCAAGAGCTCGACTTCTTCATCCGTCACCAGGAGCGAAAATATATCGAGATGACACTCAAGTTCAATGAAGGCTCGCGAGAGAAGACGGCCAGCATGCTCGGCATCAGCATCGCCACGCTCTACAGGAAACTCGATTTAAAGCATCATCGAGACTGAAGAAACAGGAAGCTTAACGTCGGTGCAGCAAAGAAGCCGAAAAGTTATGTTCACAGACGGTTGCTGGGTTTCTGTTCCTTTATTCTGGCTCCTTGCAGTTCGCCCACTGCTCTTCTAGAGTGACGGTTCGACGAGACAATCATATTTCGTATGGCCGGCCCGGGGATTCATCAGTTCCAGAATTTGACAATGCAGCAGGTGCTTGCGCCGCAGCTGCAGCAGAGCCTGCAAATATTGCAGGCCCCGGCGCTGGAACTCAGGAATATTGTTCAGCAGGAACTGCAAACCAATCCTGTCCTCGAAGAAGAAATTGACACCTTTGAGGCAGAGGAAAGGTCCAAGGACGACACAGAATTCCAAGAAGAGTTCGAGCGACTGGCAAAGCTGGATGAGGAATGGCGCGATTACATGGCTCAAAACGTCAGCTACTCTTCCAGAAATCTTGAGGACGAGGAACGCCGGCAGTTTTTCTTCGATTCCATCGCCAGCCAGGAGACCTTGCAACAGCATCTCTGGGAGCAGTTGAACACATCCGACGTGGCCGACCGGCAACGCAAAGCAGCGGAATTGATCATCGGCAATATCGACGATTTGGGTTTTCTGCAGACTTCCCTGGACGACATTTCAACCAACACCGGGCACCCTTTGGAAGAGCTGCAGGAAATGCTCAACCTCATCCAGACGTTTCATCCTGTCGGGGTTGGAGCCCGTGACCTGCGGGAATGTCTCTTGATTCAGTTGCGTCGACTGGGAAAAGAAGGCAGCCTCGAGTACCAGATCGTGGATCAGCATCTTGAAGATCTCGGGCGCAAGCGACTGCCGGAAGTAGCACGCAGACTCGGCGTGACGGTGGAACAGGTGCAAAAGGCTGCCAATTTCATTTCCACTCTCGATCCCAAACCCGGTCAGATCTTTACTCCTGATCCAAACAGCTACGTACTACCCGATGTCAGCGTCGACAAAGTAGGCGACGAATACGCGGTTTCGTTAAACGGAGATCAAGTTCCACATTTACGGATCAGCAAGACCTACAAAGACCTGATGACGGCAGGAACGAACGGGACTGATGTCAGGGATTATATTAGAGAAAAAATTCGAAGCGGGAAATTTTTAATCAAGAGTATTCACCAACGCCAACAGACAATTTTGAATATCGCGAATGAAATTGTGAAGCGGCAGAATGAATTTCTTGAGCATGGAACGGCTTCCCTCAGACCGCTGACCATGGCTCAGATTGCTGACACCGTCGGGGTCCATGAAACCACGGTCAGCCGCGCGATCTCGGGTAAGTACATGGCGACACCACAAGGGGTGTTTGAAATGAAATATTTCTTCACACCTGGATATCAGACTACCGGCGGCGCTTCTCTAAGTAATACCAGCGTGAAAGAAGCGATCTCCGAACTGGTGCGCAATGAAGACAATCGGAATCCCCTGAGCGACAAAGAAATTGTGGAAATACTTTCCGACCGCGGTATACCAATAGCCCGACGAACGGTTGCCAAGTACCGGGCAGAGCTAAATATTCTGCCAAGCAATCTTCGAAAGCAATATTGAGTAAGTGTACCGCCTATTTTTGTTAGCATGCGCGTGGGCCGTCTGGACCACCACAGCCTGGGCCAAAACATTTGATTTTCCGGCGGACACGTTCGGCTTTGAGAATCAGACCTATTTTGACTACAAACCGGCGGCGGAAAACGCCACGCGAATCAGCCGAAGGAGAGGACCGCCACCTGATTTTTCGCGGCACTGCTTCCAGATGTGCCGCGCTGTTCTCCAGTTTTATCAATTCGCGGAATTCCGGCCCGATCTCCCAAAGGCTTCGGAATCGGATTACCGCAAGATCGTCCGCAGAGTAAGTAAGTTCCCACCTTGGAGCACCGGCCCGCGGACCAGAGTGATTGTGCCGGGCTACAAAGATTTGCGTAGTTTTTCTCTTTGCGAGCCCCTGATGCTACAAAAAAACCTCGGCCTTTGGTGGCCGTCTTACTGGAGACTAGGCAACTGGCGGATTGTTTTTCCGGTTCCGCGCTCGGGTCAGGAACACATTGCAAAATGGTTACAAAACGAACTCGATCACGACCGGATCCGTGACGCCTATATTACCCGATTCAAACCGATCAATCATTGCCTGGTTGTCTACCACTACACCGCCGGGCAGAATGGCGATCTCGTTTTTGACGTTTACGACGCCAATCAACCGGACAAGCTTGTGCACCTGACCTATCGCGCATCAGACCGGAGCTTCTATTACGACAAAACGTGGTATTATCGCGGCGGCCTGGTGAGCGTCCTCCCGCTTTATGTCTCGGTGTTGTTTTAACGATCATTGCCGCCTAGTGTCGAACTTTCGAGGGGAACTGACGCTTCAACAGAGGAAAAAAACATAGAAACCGCCCAAGGATATGCCCTTTCTCGATTGGTTCAAAAGAAAGCCTGAGACTACAGAAAGCGAGACCGCCGCTCTTCGCGCTGAGAAACCGGCTCCAGATCTGACCACGCCCCCGGAATTGATTGTTCGCAATTTGCCCCCGGACGCGGCACAAGGGTCACCGCCAACTGAACAAATATTGGCTGATCTCCCTCCGAAAGAGCGGCCCTCAACAGTCGGCCCACTAACCGCACGGAGCGAAACAATCGCTGCACGACCTATATCGGTACCGATCGAAGCTTTTTACGCAAAGCTACCGGCTTATCTGCTGACATCCGAAAAACCGGATTTGACTCGATGTGTCCAGATTGCCGAAGAGGATGTTGTGGTCGACCAAGAAACCCAGGAGGCGACACTCCCACTCTCAATTCTCAGCTTGTCGTGTCCGGAAATTTTTCTTCGGGCAGTGGACGCGTCGGACGATGTTCCGATCAACTTTTCCCTCAGGCAGTCGGAGGAGTTGGAACAGCCAATCGCTGAAAACGCTTCGGGCCTCAAAGGACCCGAGGCACCGTTGCCGCCCGCGATAGCTTCTTCAACTGGCGGCGCGGAATCCTCCGAGCCATCAGAGGGGGCCAAAAAAGAAATCAGTCTCCGGCTTCAACCGATTTTTTCCAATTTCCCGCCTGAATTGGAGCCACCTTCGATCCATGCCCTGATGGGAACTCAAGCCGAAATTGCGCTGCCCCTCGGTCTGATCCAGGCGCAGCTGCCCCGTGGCCGCGTAGTCGTGCCCGCCGAAATATTCTGCGGAGCACTGCCGAGCGATTTAAAACCATATTTCGAAGGGATTGATCCCGCTGCGGAGATTCCGATCCCGTTGCAGGAAGTTTTCTCACGACTACCGTCTGAAGCGGTCAGACTCCGAGAAGACCAGGAGATGGATCGGCCCGAGGAAACCATTCCGACCCCTTTTACTGCCCACGCCGAAGAAGATGCCAAAAGATTGGGCGAAAATGCGGCTGGAGGAACTGCCCCGGTGACAGAAGCTCCGCAACCGAAAGTAGCCAAATTTGAAATTGAAGGTCCTTCGGAAAGGCTGCAGGCGATATTCATGACGGATGATCCGCTGGACTTGGCTAAGACCATCAAAAAAATCGCGGAGTTGCCCGGTCTTCAATCGTGCATGTTGAGCACCACTAACGGCATCAAGATCGCGGGTAGCTTCGGCGATCCAAGCCGGGAAAAAGCGGTCTCTGCCTTGCTGCCGGAATTTTTCCAGCGAACGCGGTTGCAATTCGAAGAGCTGCACGCTGGTACGCTGGAAACGATTTCTTTCTATTTCGACATCCACCAGGTGAGCACCTTCGTCCAAGGAGAGCTCTGCTTGACCGTCCTCCATGAGAACAGGCCGTTTAAGCCTGGAGTTCGGGAAAAGATCCAAACTGTGATCAGCGAGCTTGCGGCACTTGGGGTTTCCGAAAAACCAGTTTGATTCAGACATCAATGCCTACCATCAATTACGCGAGCAAAGAAATTCAGTTCAAAGTCGTCTACTACGGACCCGCGCTGGGAGGAAAAACGACCAACCTAGCGTATATCCATTCTCGGATCGCGCCCGCGCATAGAGGCGATCTTGTCTCACTCGCAACGTCCGCCGACCGCACGCTTTTCTTTGATTTCCTGCCGTTGAGCGCCCTATCGCTTCAGGGGTTCAAAACCAAGTTTCAACTCTACACTGTTCCCGGGCAGGTCATCTACAACACGACGCGCCAGCTCGTTTTGCGAAATGTCGACGGCGTGGTCTTTGTCGCCGATTCTCAGTGGGACAAAATGGAAGAAAACGTAGGAAGCTTTCGCAATCTCGAACAGAATCTCCAGAAGCAAAGCCTGCTGTTAGAACAAGTGCCAATCGTTTTGCAATTCAATAAGCGCGACCTTCCGAACGTGGCTCCGACAAATTACCTCGAGTACTTGCTAAACAACCGGAAGAAGCGATTGCAAAGCTTCGAATGCATTGCCAGCAACGGGGTGAAAATCTTTACAGCACTCGATGCGGTCACCCAGTTGCTCCTGCACAAGTTTAAAAGAGAGAACGCTCAACTGTTTCCGGGGGAAGGAAAACGGCAACCGACACTGACAACTGACACTAAAAACGACTCTCCCCGGCTCCCCTGAACCTCCTTCCGCCCAAGTTGTTGCAGCCGGACCATAGCTCATCTATTAGTTTCGAATGATCGACTACATGCAAAAGGGAGGGCCGTTGATGTGGCTCATCCTGCTTT
Organism: uncultured Verrucomicrobiae bacterium; assembly: GCA_963742335.1. GTDB lineage: Bacteria > Verrucomicrobiota > Verrucomicrobiia > Chthoniobacterales > JAFAMB01 > JAFAMB01. The sequence goes on along the minus strand of CAVULL010000026.1, from coordinate 116,662 downwards.
GTAGCGTTGTTTCCATCGCCGTCTTTGCGGAACGGCTTCTCTATTTTCATCGTGTCACGATCAACTTGAGCGAATTTCTGCAGGGGTTATCGAACCTGGTCAGGAAACGAAACCTGGCCGAAGCGCGTGTTGAATGTCAGGCCACCTCGGTCCCGGTGACCCGGGTCATCCACGCAGCTCTGATACGTCATACTTTACCTCGTAACGAGCTTCGGGAAATCGTCCAGGAAGCCGGGCAATTGGAGGTCCCCCGTCTGGAACGCAATCTAGGGATGCTGATCGGGATCGGGTACATCTGCCCTCTGATCGGATTACTCGGAACTGTCACCGGCTTAATTCAGGCGTTTGTCCAATTATCAGCGAACAACGGGTACGCAACCCTGGCTGACGTCTCTGGTGGGATCTACCAGAGCTTGCTGACAACGGCCGCCGGTCTGGTGGTGACGATTCCTACCATCCTCGCTTATTGCCATTTGTCGGCGCGTTTAAATGTTCTCCTGCACGACATGGAACGAGCCGGTATCGAAGTGGTTAATCTGCTTTCTGAAAGCGAAACTGATTCATCAATCATTGAATTTGCTCCGAAGGCAAAGGCTGCCATTGAGCACCGATGAAGCTGATCCGATCAGTCCATCTCAACCCTTTTCTGATCTTCCTGATTCCGTTGGTAGATCTCTGTTTTCTCCTTCTGCTGCTGTTCCTGGTCAGCTCCACCTTTCTCCTGCATCCGGGTATCAGCGTGAATCTCCCTTTCTCGAAGTTCACCCTGGGGCCGCAAAAGAATCCCATCATTGTCAGCATTACCTCCGGTCCCTACCCGCTGGTCTACTATCGCGATCAGCAGGTCAAGCTTGAGGATCTAGCGCATCGCCTTGAAGAAGACCACTCTCCCGACCGCTCGATAATCATCCAAGCTGATCGCTTGACTCCTCAAGGGTCCGTTGTCGAGGTCATGAATCTCTGTCTTGAAAAGGGTTATTCGGTTGTCCTCGCGACTTCGCCGAAAGAACAATGAATCAATCGGAAACGCGTTTCATCTTCGATTGGCAAAAAAGCCGTTGGGATTATCGGCTTCCGGTTCTGATCGCCATCTCTTTCATTGGCCATATCTTCTGTTTTTATGTTTTCCGCGTCGTCTACCCGACGACGACTTCCCTTCTTCCCCCGTCAGCGCAAGTGACCGTTCTGGATCCAAACAGACCGCAGGACAAGAGTTTGCTGGATTGGGTTGCGGTGAACAATCCGGCGAATGTCAGTGCACCTAGATTCGATGCCCAGATAATCTCGCAGGTGACTCCTCGATATAAGCCCACTTATTCAAGTATTCCCCTTGAATTGAGCCGCCCGGACGCCACTAAGCCGCAGGAAGAAGAGGGAATCCCGTCGCTGTTTTCTGCAGACACTCTTTTCCCGATGCGGTCGCAACCTCGGGACGGGGCTGCCCCGAAGACTTTTCGGTCCCGTTTGGAGATGGCATCGACGCTTCGGTCGCGAGCTCCCGCGCCTTTGCCGGCCTTGCCCACGAGTTCCGCACTGTCAGAACCCACTTCGGTCTTTATCGGCGTTAGTCCTGGGGGAGAAGTCGACTATGTTTTTCTGACGCAGTCCAGCGGGAACGGTCCTCTCGATCAGAAAGCGGAGGATTTCGTTCGCACGGTTAAGTTCAAATCGGATGAAAACCGGAGTTGGGGAATGGTGCGGCTGCACTGGGGAGGAACTCAGCCGTGATTCGAGTTGAGCTGCCGGTATTGGTCTTCATCTACCTATTTGTTTTCCTTGCGGCGATCTTTTCGCTTTGGATAGTTTACGAGTGGCTTCGGCGAAGTCGCGAGAAAGAGGCCTTGCGTTACCGGGTTCGATGCACCATTTGTGCCTCTATTTTTGAAGACAAAACCAACAACTTGCTCCCACAATGCCCTCGATGCGGCAGCTTGAACGAGAGATTTAAAATAGGAGGACTTTAACGCTATGGCAATGTTCATCGGGCGAAATCGAAAAGCCCGAACGACGTATGGGTTCGATGAGATTGCACTGGTCCCCGGCAAGGTAACGATCAATCCGAACGAGGTTGATATTACCTTCAGCGTACCGCGGAAAAACGCGGAGCCGCTCAAACTCGGTATTCCGATCCTTGCCAGCGCGATGGACGGCGTGGTGGACGTTAATTTCGCGATTGAAATGGGTAAGTTGGGTGGATTGGCGGTGCTCAACCTGGAGGGTGTCCAGACCCGGTATAAGAATCCGCGAGAAGTTTTGTTGAAAGTGTTGGAAGCCGATAAGGAACACGTGACAAGCCTTCTGCAGAAGATCTATCAGGAGCCTGTCCAGGAGGATCTGATCGCCGCCCGGATCAAAGAAATCAAGGATGCGGGGGTAATCTGTGCGGTCAGCTCCATTCCTCAAAAAGCGGAACGGTATGGACGGATTGCCCAGGAAGCCGGCGTCGACGTTTTCGTTGTCCAGAGCACCGTTTCGACGGTGCGGCACGTTTCGACTGAATACAAGTCCCTCGATCTTAAGGACTTCTGCCGAGAGATGAGGTGCCCGATTATTGTTGGTAACACTGTCGGTTACGAAGTTACACTGGAGATTATTGACTGCGGCGTGGCCGGGGTGTTGATCGGGGTGGGACCAGGAGCAGCTTGTACATCAAGAGGTGTCCTGGGCTTGGGAGTTCCACAGGTAACGGCTACGGTAGATTGTGCCGCGGCGCGCGATTACCACTATAAAAAGACCGGCCACTATATTCCAATCATCACCGATGGAGGAATGAGCAAGGGTGGCGACGTCTGCAAAGCTCTCGCCTGCGGTGCAGACGCCGTGATGATCGGCAGTGCGTTCGCAAAAGCGATCGAAGCGCCTGGCAAAGGTTACCATTGGGGTATGGCAACTCCCCATGCCAATCTCCCCCGTGGGACGCGAATCCGGGTGGGAACGACAGGCGCTTTGCGACAAATTCTGTTCGGGCCTGCGGACGTCGACGACGGAAGCCAGAATTTAGTCGGCGCAGTGACGACCTGTATGGGAAACGTCGGTGCGGCCGATCTCCGGGAATTTCAGGAGACAGAAATCATCATCGCTCCGTCGATTCGAACCGAAGGAAAGCTTTTTCAGCAGGTCCAGATGGTCGGGATGGGATCGAGAAACTCCTGACCTTCTTCGGGTTTAAATTTCAGTTGATTAACCGCATATTGCAGACTAGGCCGTATCGGAGCCCATGAGTAATCGACGAGTCGTTGTAACCGGCATTGGAGTTGTATCCCCGATTGGAAGCGATTTGAAATCGTTTTGGGGAAACGTGGTGAACGGGAAGAGCGGTATTCGCCAAATTACCCAGTTCGATTCCTCCACCTTCGACTGTCACATCGCCGGAGAGGTTCCTGATTTTAACCCCTCGCTCTATTTTAAAAATCCGAAGGACGTCAGACGCGCTGATCGATTTGCACATTTGGCCATGGCAGCCTCCAAGTTGGCGATTGAAGACAGCGAGCTTGATCCCTCGCAGATTGATCGCACCAGGTACGGAGTACTAGTGGGCAGCGGGATCGGCGGACTCAAGAGTCTGGAAGATCAGCATACTGTTCTTATGAACAAGGGCGCTTCCCGAGTTTCTCCATTCATGGTCCCGATGATGATAGTGAACATGGCGAGCGGGTTGATCTCGATGGAGTACGACCTGGAGGGCCCGAATTTTTCGATCGTCACCGCTTGTGCCACAGCCGCGAACTCCATCGGAGAGGCTTGGCGCATGATCCGCTACGGGGACGCTGACGGGTTCCTTGCGGGGGGCTCAGAAGCTGTGATTTGTCCCCTTGGAATTGCCGGCTTTTGCTCGATGCGAGCGATGAGCACGCGAAATAATGAACCGGAGAAGGCGTCGCGGCCGTTCGATCGGGACCGCGACGGATTTGTGATGGGAGAGGGCGCCGGGATTCTGGCCCTCGAAGAGTATGAGATAGCGAAGGCGCGCGGCGCCCGGATCTACTGTGAGCTGGCGGGATATGGCCTGACCTCGGACGCCTATCATATGACTTCTCCGCGTCCGGACGGAGCCCCAGTCGCTCGCGCGATGCAGCTAGCACTAAATTACGCGGGCGCAAACGTGACCGAAGTCGACTATATCAACGCGCACGCTACCTCAACCTTGGTGGGCGATGTTTGCGAAAGTAATGCCATCAAGCTGCTTGCGGGTGAACACGCACGGAACGGCCTGCTCGTCAGCTCGACCAAATCGATGACCGGGCACCTGCTCGGCGGCGCCGGCGGGGTGGAAAGCGCCGTCTGCATTCTGGCCATAAGGAACGGAATCGTTCCGCCCACGATCAATCTCGACAATGTCGATCCTGATTGCGATCTCGATTACGTTCCGAACGTGGCGCGGGAAAAAAAGGTTCGGCTTGCGCTAAACAATTCGTTTGGTTTTGGCGGACATAATGCGACGCTGGCGTTCCGTGCATTGGAATAGCAGAGAGCGATAGGTGCGGGCGACTCTCCTTTCCTTCAGGAGCGCACTCGCCCGTTGATGCCCGGTAAAGCCAACTCCCAAATATTGCCTTGAACAGGTACGTTCTGCTCTTACTCGCCGCGGCAGTTCTCTGGTCTCTTGGCGGCGTCCTGATCAAGTCCATCGATTTGACGCCCGTGGCGATCGCCGGCACTCGAAGCCTGATCGCCTTGATGATTATGAGCCTCGCGATGCCAGACGTTCTCCGCAAAATGTCATGGCGAATTGTCCCTGGGGCAATTGCCTATTCGGCGACCGTCTTTTTGTTTGTCGTCGCAACGAAGCTCACCACAGCAGCCAATGCGATCTTTCTTCAATACACTGCTCCGATCTATATCGCGATGATCAGTCCCTGGTTTTTGGGCGAGCGTACGAACTGGCACGATTGGCTGCTCATCGTGGTGGCGCTTGGCGGTGTAGGTCTGTTTTTCCTCGATCGGCTCAGTTTTCACGGTTTCTCAGGCGTGATCGCAGCGCTCGGCAGCGGCTTCGCCTTCGCATGGCTAACGGTGCTGATGCGGCATCAGAAAGCAGGATCGCCCGAGGCAGTGGTGCTTCTGGGAAATGCAATCACTTTCCTGATCGCCTCGCCCTGGACCTTTCCCATCTCGAAAATCGAGCAGAACGGTCCGCCCCTCCTTCTCCTTGGGATTGCGCAATTAACGATTCCGTACCTTCTCTATTCGCTGGCGATCCGCCACGTCCGAGCCTTGGATGCCTCCATCATCAGCATCATTGAACCGATTTTGAATCCGATCTGGGTTATGATGGCCACGAGCGAGTATCCTTCTTTTTGGTCGATTGTCGGTGGGGCGCTCGTTTTGATGACTTCGCTGACCAGAAGTCTGATCGCTTCGCGCAATACGCCTGCACTCGCGCCGAATTAAGAGGGTGTCGCACCGAGTCGGACTTTGGGGGGCAGCATGCTTGCACAGGCGGATTCCGTGTGCCAGTTTCAGGACCCAGATGGCCACGCTACGGATCTCTATTTTGTCATTCCTCCTTTGCCTCGGAATATCTTTTGCGGCTTTCGCAGCAGATTTTGAGGGAGTGCCCCTTCCGGAAAACAGCAAGATCGTGCTCGCGACGGTCGCCGAAGGTGTGCAAATCTACGAAAGCAAACCCAGTTCTAACGGTGCTTACGAATGGGCGCTCAAGGCTCCTGAGGCCGAATTGAAGAGTTTGGCCGGGGATGTTCTCGGAAAACATTATGGGGGACCAGCGTGGTCGCTGAACGATGGGAGTCAGGCTGTAGGAAGTTTGCCGCCGCTCAAAGCGATAAAAGCGCCAGAGGGTGGAAGTATCCCCTGGTTGTTGGTGGCTGTGAAATCGAAATCCGATGTCGGTTTGCTCAGTCAAATTGACTTTGTGATCCGGACTGCCACATCGGGAGGCGTCCCTCCGCAGGAAGCGCCGAAAAGCCAAGGAGATATTGCTCGAGTAAAATATCGGGCGATCTATCTATTCTTGCGGAAAGAGAAAGAGGAAGAAAAAGAGAAGAAATAAACCGCAGATTTTTCCTGAATCTGTGAAACCTGCGTTTTATCTTCCGCGGACTATTTCCCCGCGGTTGGTCTGCGACATCTCGCTACACTTTGACCCGCTCGATTTCCGCGCCGAGTTCGCCGAGCTTTTCGTCGATCATCTCATAGCCGCGATCGATGTGATAAACGCGGTTGATCTCTGTCGTGCCATCGGCCAACAATCCCGCCAGAACCAAGGCCGCCGATGCTCGAAGATCACTTGCCATCACTGGCGCACCGCTCAAATTGTCTACGCCGCAAATCTTTGCCGTTGCGCCGTCCAATTCAATTGCCGCTCCCATTCGTTTCAACTCTGAAACATGCATAAAACGCTGGGGAAAAATGTTCTCTGTCACCGAACTCTCACCAGACGCGGTCGAAAGCAATGCACACATCTGGGCCTGCATATCTGTCGGAAACCCTGGATAAGGCTGGGTTTTAAGATCCAATGGTTTTGTCGTCCCATTGGCCTGAATGACGAGCGAACCGTTGGTCCCGCTGACCCGAAATCCGCAGGACTTCAATGCATCGGTGACCGCAGTCAAGTGATCGGCTCTCACACGGTTCACGGTGATCTCTTTGCCGGCAATCGCGCCGGCGATGAGAAATGTTCCCGCCTCAATGCGATCCGGGATGACTTCGTGTTCCGCGCCATGGAGTTCCTTGACCCCTTCAACGATAATCCGTGTCGTCCCGGCACCTTGGATATTCGCGCCCATTTTATTGAGAAAATTAGCCAGATCAACCACCTCGGGTTCGCAGGCAGCATCTTCAATAACGGTGGTACCGTCGGCAAGGACCGCGGCCATCATAATGTTATCGGTTCCCAGGACGGTGGTACCGAATTTCCCTTTGAGCGAAATTGTCGCCCCATGGAGCGATGGAGCGAAAACTTTCACGTTCCCTCCATGAACCCGTACTGCGGCACCCAAGGCCTGAAATCCACGCAGATGCAAATCGATCGGCCGATCTCCGATGACGCAACCTCCCGGAAGCGAAACAGTCGCCTCTTTTTCCCGGCCAAGGAGTGGTCCCAGGACGCAGACGGAGGCCCGCATCTTGCGAACGATTTCGTAGGGAGCCACGCTATTCACCTTTTCCGCCTTGACGGTGACAATCCCACTCGCCCGCTCCACATCCGCGCCCAGATGCGCCAAAATCTGGAGCATGTAATGAACATCGCTCAGGTCTGGCACCCGCTGGATCACGCACGTCTCCCTGGTCAGAAGCGTGGCTGCCAAAATCGGCAGGGCGGAATTCTTCGAACCGCTGATTTTAACTGATCCCGTCAGAGGGTGCCCACCACGAATGATGATTTTATCCATACCTTGCGATGAGAAGCCGTTCGATTCCTTGGTAGTCCTTCTTAATTGAGATGTCTCGATAATTCCGGTCAGCCAAAAAATTCAACACTCGCTGAGCTTGACCTTGCCCCAGCTCAAGGATAATCAGGCCATTCGGAGCGATCTTGCTCGGAACTGATACAATCAGCCTTTTGATAATCGTCAACCCATCTTTCCCTCCGTCCAACGCCAGTGCGGGATCGAATTTCACTTCGCGTTGCAGCGTATCAAGATCCGCCGTGGGGATATACGGCAGATTGGCCACCACCCATCGGAACGGACCATCTACTTGATCGAGCAGGTCCGAATGGCAGAACGCGATCCGGTCTGCCACCCCGAAATGCTCGGCGTTTTCACGGGCCAAAGCGAGCGCATCCTCCGAGAGATCGACTGCGGAGACCTGCAGTCCTGGTCGCTCCAGAGCCAGAGTAATCGCCAGAATACCGGTCCCGGTGCCAACGTCCACCAGGCGATCCGCCGATTCCCCGCAGGTCGTAAACTCTTTTAACATCGTTTCGACAAGGAGTTCTGTTTCGGAGCGGGGAATAAGAGCACGACGGTCGGTCTTGAACGTACGACCGAAAAAATCCCAATGACCTAACAGATGCTGGAGCGGTTCGCCTTCGGCTCGCCTCCGCACCTTTTCACGGAGAGGTTGTAGCTCAGCTGCCTCCAGCGAGCGGTCGAACTCAAGGTAAAGGTCGATCCTCTTTTTTCCGAGAGTGTCCGCCAAAAGATGCTCAATGTTCAAGCGAGGCTGTTCGACGCCCTTTTTGCCAAAATAGGCTGTGGTGGTTTGCAAGAGCTCGAGAACAGTCATCAAGAAAGGGAAGAAGTTGTCAGTGTCAGTGAGAGGGCGTAACTTTTGTCTTTGGAGCGAATCTGTGATTCGAGAGAAGGTTTGCGGAGAAGTGGGTGTTTCTCAAAGGAGCAAGATCTGAGCCGTCCGACTGCCAACTTCCTCTTCACTGACAATTTCTTCCCCACTGACAACGATCGACTATCGACTTCCTCCGACACTGGCAACTTCATTCAGCCCGGCTTCTTTCAGCCGCTGCTCCATGTCACTGGTCTGCAGTGCATTCACCATATCGTCAAACTGCCCCTCCATAAAAAGATCCAGATTGTAGAGGGTTAAACCGATACGGTGGTCGGTGACGCGATTTTGCGGAAAATTATAGGTCCGGATTTTTTCCTCTCTCCCTCCGGATCCAATCAAACTTCGCCGGTGCGCCGAATATTTTTCAGCTTCCTCAAGCTCTTTTTCCTCCAGTAATCGGGAACGGAGGATGGCCAAGGCCTTTTCCTTGTTCTTCTGTTGGCTGCGACCGTCCTGACAGCGAACGATTTTGCCGGTAGGGATATGGAGAACCTGAACCGCAGAATCCGTCGTGTTCACCCCCTGCCCACCTGGCCCCCCGGCACGGCTCACTTCTATCCGAATGTCCTCGGGCCTGATTTCAATATCGACATCTTCCGCCTCCGGCAGCACAGCCACGGTCGCGGTCGAGGTGTGGATACGGCCTTGAGCTTCAGTTACCGGAACACGCTGCACACGATGAACACCGCTTTCATATCGCAAAACTCGAAAGACGGACTGACCGCTCACCTTGAATATGATTTCCTTGAAACCACCCAGTTCTGACGGGCTTCCTTCCAACTCCTCGATCTTGAACCCACGCGCTTCGGCATATCGTGAGTACATTCGATAAAGATCCGCTGCGAACAAAGCTGCTTCGTTCCCGCCGGTCCCCGCTCGGATTTCCATGATCGCATCCCGATCCTCATGGGCTTCCGGAGGAAGCAGCGCATACTGCACCGTTTTGGTAAGCTTGCTAACCTGATCCTCAAGGAGCGGAATCTCGGCCTGGGCTAATTCTGCCATTTCCGCGTCGCTGCCGGCTGCCAAATCCCGATTTTCAACTAACTCGCGGGCACTCTTCTCCAAACGACTCCAATCTTCGAGAAGCGATTTAAGTCCCGCATGTTCGCGCAGCACTTCCCTCGCTCGTTTTGGATTCTCGAAAAGCGAAGAGGACTCGACCTGCCTTTCCAGCTCGTGAAATCGGGCACGCTTTTGATCGATTAAGGGTCCAAAGTCCATAAAACAGCGAAACGGTGAAAGCGCGATCCACGCTTGTCACCGTTCCAAAGCCAGATCTGAAAACCTACTTCGACTTGCCCTTGGCAACCAAAGTCTTACCGTACCGGCGGGCGAATTTCTCGACGCGGCCAGCCGTGTCGACAAACTTTTGTTCACCTGTGAAAAAGGGATGGCACGCGGCGCATATTCCGATCTTGATATCCCGACGGGTGGATCGGGTGCGGTAAACGGCGCCACAAGCGCAAGCGATCGTCGTCTCCACGTAATTGGGATGTATATCAGCCTTCATGTCTTTAAAAAGGAACGAAACCTATCACACTGTTCAGGTGAAGCAAGCGGAACAAGGGTCCTTCGACGGTTTCTGGAGGCAGGTTTTAGCTGAAAGAGGCCGGGAGACAGCGATTTTCTCGGAGGATCGTTCAATCCTGCGAACCTTCGAGGGGATCGAAGAAGAACGCGGAGTGTGGCAGAGCCGTTTGTCGGCGTTTTCGACGGGCGATTGTATCGTTGCCGCGCTCGGAAATAGTCCAAGCTGGCCTGCGTTTCTTCTTGCTTGTTGGGACCTTGCTCTCGTCGTCGCACCGGTCGAGTCGGATCTCCAGGCGGCCCAGCTCGATAGAATCCGACAGTTCACGCAGGCTCAAGGACTGGTCCAGGCGACTGCGATCCAGCATTTCGATTGTCCCCCCGTTTGCTGGGAGGGTCCCAAACCTGATCTCCTGAAAATTACCTCCGGCACTACCGGTGCGCCGAGAGCCGTGCGTTTCCGCGAATCACAGCTCCTGGCCGACTGCCGAAACATCTGCGATACGATGGATATTGGTCCTGGTGATGTGAATTTTGGAGTGATTCCCTTCGCCCATTCGTACGGATTCAGTAATCTGATCGCTCCCCTCCTCTACCAGGGAACGGCTTTGGTGTGTTCCACCGATCGAATGCCTCGGGCGATCTGCAGCCATTTGCAGAGCTGTGGAGCGAGTGTTTTCCCCGGCACTCCAGCCTTATTCCAGGCTCTTAGTGCTCTACCGGACGCCGGCAAACCGCCCGGTATTCGCCTTTGCATTTCGGCAGGTGCTCCACTGGCACCGGAGATTTCGCGCCAATTCCACAGCCGGTTCGGGCTGAAGATCCACAGCTTTTACGGATCCTCGGAGTGCGGCGGGATTGCTTACGATCGCAGCGAGGATCCCGAGAGATCGGATGGCTTTGTCGGCACACCAATGAGCGGAGTGAAGGTGATCAAAATGGACGACGATCGCATCGCAGTTCGAGGACCGAACGTCGGCGACGGCTATTTCCCGGAAACAGACAGCGAGGTGCTTGATGGCAGTCGATTCATCCCGGGAGACATGGTTGCATGGTCAAATCTGGGAATGCAGCTAATCGGTCGGGTATCCGATTTCGTGAATATTGCCGGGAAAAAGGTCCACCCTGCCATCATCGAAGAACATCTTCGCAAATTGGCAGGAGTCATCGACGCCATTGCTTTTGGAATTCCGTCCGCGACTCGCAATGAAGAATTGGTTGCTTATGTTGTGACCTCGAACGCTGTTTCCAAGAAACTGTTGGAAAGCCATTGTCACGAAGGACTCAGCAGTTGGCAGGTTCCCCGAGAGTTCCAGATCGTGACCGAGCTTCCATTCAATCAACGCGGGAAAATCAATCGCTCTGAACTTTCCAGAATCCACCTGGCGTCCAAGCCGGCAAAACCGGGAAGCACGTGATCTTCGCCGGGTCCAAGGCAATGCCGGTCGTCCCAAATCCGATCACTTTTCGTTGAGACGAAAATTACTAAACGAATAGGAAGCCGGGTTGGCGGAGAGACTTGAAAGTGTTAGCCGCCCCGGATTGGCCGAATCTGTCGTGTGGAAAACCACGCTGCAGTCGGTCCATTGATTCGAAATGCGCAGCGTCATCCCCTCTGCGATAGATTCTTGATTCCCATCCATCTTTTCCGCAACAACATAGACATATTGTGCGGGCTCGCTTTTTGCCTGAAATTTAATTTCGTATGTTTTATCCGGCTCGAAGTTGACGTCAGGAGCTCGCAGCTCAACGCTCCAGAACTCCGCGCCTATTTTGGAGACAATTGCCGTCACCGCCGGCTGGCCGTCGGGCCCGTCGTTAGTGACGGTTGCGTGCGCCTCTGCTCCTTGAATTGCTTCCAAGTGAAAGCGATCCGCATCGATCTTCGTTTCCTGGGAATGAACGAACCAGGCGGGGAACAGAGAAAAGGTCAGCAGTAACACTGCGAAGGGTCTCATTGAATTTGCATTCTCGTCGGGATTTGTTCCCGGTTCAACTCTCCAGCCAGATAGCTTGCCGACAGATGGGAAAACGTCGATGGCCAAATCGTTCCCAGCCGGCTGCCGAAGCCAACCGGCACATCTCAGAAAACGAAAATGCGCGACGAAACGAAAGACGGGAGTCAAATCGCGTCATCGGCTCCCGGTAAACGAAGAGGGTCAGGAGATAGATTCCGATGATCCCGATATCACTCCGTTCCAGGTCGGCGATCAATACGCCCCTTCTGGCCATGGTCCGGGCGTGCCGCAAAAGGCGAATAGCTGCGTTATCTGCGAAGTGATGCAGGGCCAGAGAACAGAATACGAAATCAACCGGACTTGCTGGCGCGAACGTCAACACGTCCGAGACGGCGAAGGTTATTTCGGGATACGAGCTCGAACGCTTCTCCGCCAATTCAAGTGTGGCGGGCTGAAAGTCAACGGCCGTGACTCGCGCACTGACACCGTTGGCTCGGCACCAATCGACCACGATCCGAGGAATATCGCCGAACCCGGTACACAAATCGATCGCCGTGACGGAACTGCCCGGAGGGAACCAGCGCTGAAGGAAATGCCGGATCAACCTATAACTTCCGAAATATTGATTCAGCTGTTGAAGATTTTCGAGGTCGGCCAGCAATTCCGCCGATACATCCTGCGGCCGATCCATCATTTCGAGCGTTGCGTCATCGAAAGTCCGCGTGCGAACGAGTAAATTCGTGCCCACAGAAGGCTCTCTACATGGACTTTACGATGTTGCAACCAGCGAAAGAGCCGACAAACTCTTACCTGAGGGCGAGTAAAGCGAGCATTCGGCCGGTGCGGCCTTTTTCCATCCGGTAAGAATAATATTTGTCCAGATTCGCTGCCGTATTTTCCCCAGAGTCAAATATGCGGCAGACGCCGGCGTTCCTTAAACCTCGGACGATGTCCGCAGCGAAATCGATTTCGTAATGAGGCGGCCGGATGCATGGACTGAGCTGGGCCACCAGGTCGACAGGTTTCGTTCCAAACTCCGTTCCCATCTTTTGCACCACCGCGCCAACGATATTTAATTCGCTCCCCTTCTTTCCCGCATGCGCCAATCCAATGGCGCCCAGCTTGGGATCGACCAAAAAAACGGCGCAACAATCGGCTACATATATCCCGAGTAAAACTTCTCGGTCACCTGTTATCAAGGCATCTACGCGGGCACTCTTCGAGGATGAATCAGATGTGACAACGGCGACCGAATTCCCATGGATTTGTTCTGCGAGACGAAGCTGGCGTGAGCCAAAACTCCGTCTCGCTATTTCATGAAAGGCGTCCAGTCTTCGCAGCGCAGACTCCCGGTCCGCATGAACGTCGACTCCCGGTACTCTGAGCACAAATCCGTGCAAAACATCCTCCAGCGCATCAAGCGCGAGAAAACGTTCAACGGGCGGGTTAGTCATTGCTCGTTTCCACCTTGCCCTGTGGTGGGTGCAGAGATTCACGCTTAGCCTTTTCCGTCGCCGGTTTTCCCGGATCGAGCGGTGAATCATGTCGCGCCCTGGCCGCCCTCGCAGCCTCCACCGTGGTCAACGTAGACGGACGCATCAGCGGAGAGTCGAACATATCATTGTATTTCGTCTCTGTCGCTGTTGCCTGCTGGTAAGAGGCGATTGCCGCGATGTAAGAAAACTCGGCCTGGACCAGGTTGGAACGCGCGGTAGTCAAAGCCTGCTGAGCCTGCAAAACGTCAAGCTGAGTCCCAGTTCCGGCGGCGAGGCGCTCATCGGACAATCGCAAGGCCTCCAAGTTTACATTCACACCCGTCTTCGCGCTATCCACTGTCTGCGCTGCTTCCCGGAGATTGCTGACCGAGGTGGCAACTTCGAGTTCGACTTGGCGTACAGAATCATCATATGTCACCTTGGCCTGCTCCAGTTGTGCTCGCGCCTGCTTCACTTTCCCGTAGGTCAGGCCTCCGTCGAATACATTCCAGGATCCCTGGAAGCCAAAGAACCATCCTTGCAACGTCCGGTTCAGGTTATTGGTGGTTGGGTTGCTTTCTTGCTCTAGACCTACGTTCGCGGAGATGGTCGGCTTAAAACCGGCCGCTTGCACCGTAATGTTCTCTACATTAGCAAGAATCGAAGACCGTTGCGCCTTGAGAAACGGGCGGTTCGCACGCGCCGTAATCAGTGCGGACCCTAGATCATACTGGATTGGGTTAAAGGTGAGTTCACCCTCTACCGGCAATGGATTGTCGGTTGTATACTGGCGATCGGCCGGTATTCCCAAAGTCCGCGCCAAGGTCAACTGCGAAATGGTATAATTGTTCCGGGCGGCGATCAGCTGAGGAATCTGATTTTCCAGGGTGCCCTCGGCTTGCAGGACGTTGAATTGCGGAACTGTGCCTGCCTCATAGCGACTCTTCTGGTCTTGCAGCTGGCTTTGGAGAAGGTTCACCGATTCTTCCTGGACCTGGACCAGAGCCTTATCGAGCAGGATTTGATAGAACTGCGTACGGACCGTCGAGACTACATTGTCTATGGTATCGCGCAGCGTGTAATAAGCCGAGTCTTCGTTGATCCGCGCTGCTCGACGCGATGCGATCGTCGCGCCCCCGTCATAGATTAGCTGGGAGGCAGTCAAAGTGACTTGCCAGGTCTGAGTTGCGGAGCCGGTACGTGACGAGCCTGAAAGTGTAACCGGGACGGCATTCGTACTGCCATTTGGATTGACCACCAAAGTCTGACCGGCTGGTACAGCGAGAAGATCGAACGGTGACTGAGCTGAGGAAATCGACGGACTTAAACCGGAGTCGTTCTGGGCATAATTGGCAGCGGCGGTCAACTGCGGCAGAAGCCTTGCCTGCGCCTGATAGACTAGTCCCTTTTCAGCCTTCAGTTGTTGGATCTGCCCGCAGGATAGACGGATTCTGCTTGAGCGCGAGTTGAACCGCTTCGTCAATCGTAAGCGGATGACTGCGGTAACCAACAGCCGGTCCGTGGTATCCAACAGTCGGCTCGCCGGCGATCAAAGCGCAGGACATCCCTGCGACGGCTAAGGCAAACAGCGGGGGTCTCATCATTTTTTTAGAAGTTTATCAGAACAATCTGCGATCTTGCGATAGATCCGAAGCCAAGCGGTTCCTTCATCGGCGGTCAAGTATTCACGCAATAGAGTCATAATCTTGCTCACCATGTCTCTACGAATTTCGGCGACCAAGCCAGAACCTTTCTCAGTAATTTTTACCATCACCTTACGGCGGTCATCCAATGCGTGGGAACGCTCGACATATCCCAGCTTTTCGAGACGATCGACAAGTCCGGTTGCTGCCGCCGTGGTATGACCCATCTTCGAAGCGATACCGGACATCGTGATCACTTCCTGTTTTTCCAGACACCGGAGCAAAAAATATTGCGGAAAAGAAACATTCCCGTGACCCAGCTCTTCTGACAGATTGTGCAGAAATTTTCGCTGCATATGCATGACGATTTCGGCAAGTTCCTCTGCGGCGACTTGCAGATCGAAATCAGAGCGTTGCCCTGTCGAGCGTTGCTCAGCCATAAACATAGACAGGATAAAAAATCAACAGAGTTAAGTTTTCCTCGCCCATGATTAAAGCATAGACCCTCTGCTTTGCAACTCACCGGGATGAGCCATTGCAGAATCGTAATTGGCCTTCCGGGCGCAAGCTTTCCTCGCAGCAAGAGTAAGAGGTTCGCCCACTAAGACGGACAATTCTTCGATCGTCATTTGCGCGCAGTCTCTTTTTGGGTGAGGAATGCCTGTCCCAGATACTTCCAGGTTCGAGTAAATTCCTGTTCTTAGCGAAGCACTATGGCATACAAAAGCGTACTGGCACCCAGCGGGGGCAAAATCACCATTAAAAACGGCAAGATCCTGTGCCCGGACAATCCAGTTATTCCCTTCATCCGGGGCGATGGCACCGGTGCGGACATTTGGGCGGCCAGCGAGCGCGTATTCGATGCGGCGGTTGACAAGGCGTACAAGGGTTCCAGGAAGATTGCCTGGTTCGAAGTTTTCGCCGGCGAAACGGCCAAGAATCGTTTCGACGATTGGTTGCCGGAAGACACCGTAACCGCTTTCAGAGAATATCTGGTGGGCATTAAAGGCCCGCTGACAACGCCCGTTGGAGGCGGGATTCGATCACTCAACGTCGCTTTGCGTCAACTGTTGGACTTGTACGTTTGTCTACGGCCTGTTCAGTACTTCAAGGGTGTGCCATCGCCTGTCAAAAATCCCGAAAAAGTCGACATGGTGATTTTTCGTGAAAACACGGAGGACATTTACGCCGGAATCGAGTTTCGTGCTGGCAGTCCGGAATCTCAGCGCTTCCTGAAACTGTTCGAACAAGAATTCCCTAAAGAATTTTCTAAGATTCGTTTCGGAACCGAGAAAGCGACGAAAGACTTTCTGGAGGCCGAGCCGGTACTCGGAAACGCGGAAGTTGAGGTTGGAATCGGAATCAAACCGGTCAGTCACTGGGGTCCAATCGGCTGATCGCCGCGGCTATTCGGTACGCGATCGAGAACAAGAAAAAATCGGTCACGTTCGTGCACAAGGGCAATATCATGAAGTTCACTGAAGGGAGTTTTAGAGATTGGGGGTACGATCTTGCCGACACTCTTTTTGATAACGAGACATATTCCTGGTCGAAATGGGAGCGGACAAAGAAAGCGCAGGGCGAAAAGATTGCCAACGACGAAATGAAGTCCGCTTTGGCCGCGGGAAAGATCCTGATTAAAGACGCCATCGCCGACATCACCTTGCAACAGATTCTGACACGTCCGGAAGATTTTGACGTGATTGCCACTTTAAACTTGAACGGTGATTATCTTTCGGACGCTTTAGCCGCTCAGGTCGGTGGGATTGGAATTGCGCCCGGAGGCAACATTAACTACCACACAGGACATGCGATTTTCGAAGCGACCCACGGCACCGCGCCCAAATACGCAAATCTCGATAAGGTCAATCCTGGTTCGGTGGTGCTCTCTGGAGAAATGATGTTGAGACACCTTGGTTGGACCGAAGCCGCGGATCTGGTGATCAAAGGACTGAACGAAGCGATCGGCAGTAAGAGAGTCACCTACGATTTTGCGCGCTTGATGGAAGGGGCCACCGAAATCAAATGTTCAGAGTTCGGCGACAATATCATCGCACACATGGGATAGTCCCAAAAGCGCGCTATTCAGAGCGACTCCCGATTCAATTCGCGGATTAATCCTGAAACTTGAATGGCGAGAATCGACCCATCCGCGTCACGTCGCGATTTCGATCTCATCCTTGCTCGAAAGATCGTCATGAAAAAGGATATTTCTTTGACGATCCCATACATAGCGATGGAGCAGAACCTTCAACGTCGCGGTTAACGGAATCGCCAGAACCGCCCCCAGCAGACCACCAAGAACGAGTGTCCATAAAAAGACAGACATAATGACCGTCATCGGGTGAAGCCCAACTGAGTTTCCGACGATCCGGGGAGTTGTCACCAGGCCATCGATTTGCGCGACGATCAAAAAGAAGATGATTGTTACCCACAATGGATGCGCCCAATCATTGAATTGCACGAACGCAATCAAGATAGAGGGGATATAACAGACAATATATCCGGCGTAAGGAATGATCCCGAAGAATGCGAATCCGAGGCCGATCAGAAAACCGAACTGCAGGCCCACGATCGAAAGTCCGATCGACACCAGAATGCCATTGATGAGGGCCACCACCAGCTGACCGCGGAAGAAATTAATGAGATACCCATTGATCTCCGTTAGCACCGTCACTACCTCGTCCTTTAGTTCCGAGCGGCGAAGAGGCAGGTAGTTGCTCCAGGATTCGGCAATCCGTGGACTCTCTTTCAAAAAGAAAAACAGATAAATAGGGACAATCAGCAAACCGACCATGAACCCGAAGACTCCGAAAACACCGGTCAGACTTGACTGGAAAAAAAACCAGGTACGTTGGACCAAGGAAGGAAGCTGATCCTTCAAAAACTGCATCGATTGCTGGACGTAGGGGTTTTTTTGGTAACGCGCGAAGCCGCTCTTCGGCGTTCCGTCAGCTGAACTGAACGACGGCGCGGGTGACAGCGTCGGTTCTGGGGTCGCCGAAGAAGTAAAATTGGCGCCTAGCTGCGGAAGTCTCTCCAGATTTTGCTCCAGAAAACCGTCAAGGGATGCCCATCCGCGTTCCAGATATCCGGGAAGGGCAGAAGAAAATTTCACGCTCTCGGTATAAATGGAGGGAACAACTCCGACGACCAGCAGCACTCCACCAAGAACAAACGTCCCAAAGACGATAATGACAGCCAGGAGTCTAGGCAACCTTTTGCGCGCGAGCCAGCTGACAACCGGCTCCAGCAAATAGGCAAATACACCAGCAAGAGCCACCGGCAAGAGGAGAGGCTGAAGAAAGGCCAAAATTTGCGTAGCGACGTACAAGGTGAAAATAACGATCGCGGCGATCACCAGCAATGAAAGCGAGGTGATCGCATGCCACACCATCTTTTTCTGCCAAGGAGTAGGATACAAGCTTGGCAGAAAGATGATTATGTCGCTCGCAGGTTGCAATGAAAAATCGCGTCAGAGTACGCGGCGAAGTGTCCACTTGAGGTCTTCGCTAAAGTTCAATCGAATTCCTGACCAGGCCCAAAAGAGGCCGGAAAGTGGCACCAGGCGCAGCACCTACCCTGTATTTAAACGGATACCCGGGTAGAATGTCTGACCTTAAACACCGACATATGACCACTTCGACAGAGGCAATTACAGAAGAAGTAAAGAACCATAGCCAATGGGTTCACGCAGTGCAGAGCGAAATTTCTCGAGTCATTGTCGGCCAGAAATACCTGATCGACCGGCTTCTTATCGGACTGCTTGCCAATGGCCACGTCCTCCTGGAGGGAGTCCCCGGGTTGGCCAAAACCCTGGCGGTCAAAACGCTGGCTGCCTGTATCCACACCAAATTTCAGCGTCTTCAATTCACCCCGGATCTGTTACCGGCGGATATCATTGGAACCATGATTTATAATCCGCGGGACGGTGAATTTCGACCGAAACTCGGCCCGATCTTTTCTAATCTGATCCTGGCAGACGAAATCAATCGGGCCCCCGCCAAGGTGCAAAGCGCCCTGCTGGAAGCGATGCAGGAACGCCGGATCACGATCAGCGACCAGTCCTATCCGTTATCGGATCCGTTTCTGGTCCTCGCTACACAGAATCCGCTCGAGCAAGAGGGCACCTATCAATTGCCGGAAGCTCAGCTTGATCGGTTCATGCTCAAGCTCAACGTTTCTTATCCCTCCAAACCAGAGGAGCGCAAGATCCTGGATCTGATGGGGACTTCGGCGCCTGATCTGACCGTCCAAACTGTCGCAGACGCAGACGAAATCATCCGGTCGCGCGATATCGTAAATCACATCTTTATCGATGATCGGGTGAAAGATTACATCATCGATATCGTCTGGGCGACCCGTCGCTCGGAAGAGTACCATCTTGGAATGGAAGGCTTGATCAGGTACGGAGCTTCTCCACGTGCAACCATCAACCTGACCCTGGCGGCACGAGCACACGCGTTTATCAATGGAAGAGGCTATGTCACTCCGCAGGATATTAAATCGGTTGGCCTGGATGTTCTGAGGCACCGGGTGATCGTCAGTTACGAAGCTGAGGCCGAGGAGATGACCAGTGAAACTATCATTCAAAGAATTTTTGCCGGACTTCCAGTTCCCTGAACAAATCCATGCAGTCCGTTCCTGAGATCCTGAAAAAGATCCGCAAGTTGGAACTTCGGACCCGTCGTTTCGTGGAAACGGCTTTTGCCGGCCAATACCACAGCGTCTTCAAGGGACGCGGAATGAATTTCGATGAGTTTCGACAGTACGATTTTGGCGATGAGGTTCGGTCGATTGACTGGAATGTGACAGCCCGGATGGGTGAACCTTACGTCCGAAAGTATATCGAAGAACGCGAACTTACCGTAATGCTTTTAATCGACGTAAGTGCATCAGGAAGCTACGGCAGTGTCAATGCCAGCAAGAGAGAGATGGCGGCTGAAGTGGCTTGTCTACTGGCCTTCTGTGCAATTCGAAATAACGATAAAGTCGGACTGATTTTATTCACCGACCGGGTGGAACTTTACATCGCGCCCAGGAAGGGGCGTCTCCACATCCTGAGAATGATTCGAGAGATCCTCTACTTTGAGCCGCAAGGAAAAAAAACGGAGTTGAAGCAAGCGCTGGATTTTCTGAATCGTGTAACCGCCAGACGGGCGGTGGTATTTCTGGTGTCGGATTTTCACGCCGGGAATTACGAAAAGCCTTTGACCGTTTGTAGTCGGCGCCATGATTTGATCGCAATTCCAATCGAAGATCGTGGCGAACAAACGTTGCCGAATATAGGGATGGTTCTGGTCGAAGATCCCGAAAGCGGCGAGATCTACGAAATCGATTCTTCCGATGTCCGGGTACGATCCGAGTTCCAGGAAATGGCCGAGAAGGAGCGAGTCGATCGAGAGAACTTGTTTCGTCGGAAAAGCATCGATTCGGTTCCGCTTCGCACGGACCAAGACTATTTTCCGGTGCTCCGGTCGTTTTTCATCCGAAGAGAAAACCGGCTGAGACGTCAATGATCTGGCTCTTTCTAGCACAAGCCGCCTCGAATTCTCCGGACGGAATCGAGGACATCCGGCCGCCGGTGGTTGGTCCTCCGGCGCTCTGGGTAGTGATTCTTCTCGCGATCCTGCTCGTGCTCGCGATCGTTGCTTATTTTGTCTGGCCCAACCCAAAACCGGGTATTGTCCGGCCGCCGCTCCCAAAAGAAGTAGCCAGAAAACGCCTGGAAATCGCGAAAACCAGAATATCGACGAATAGTCCTTACGAATTCAGCGTTGAAATTTCTGACATTCTGCGAAGTTTTATAGAGCATCAGTTCGGCATTAAAGCTGTCCGCCAGACCACTATCGAATTCTTGAATGAGGCTGCACAAACTTCCTACTTTGACCTCGCGCACCAAGACAGGTTGCGGCATTTTTTAGTTGCCTGCGATGCCATCAAATTCGCCAGGGTTGCCGCAGGGAAAGCAGAAAGCGAGGCCCTGTTCGAACAGGTCTCTGCTTTCGTGGAGGAGGTAAAGTGAACTCCTCCTTTCGATTCGAGCAACCCTGGTTGCTGCTTTTGCTGGCTCTTCTTCCCCTGTTCTGGTTGGTCGGCAGTCGCTTCCGAAGACCGCCGGTTGTGCGGTTCGCCGCGGCGCGCATTTTTGAGAGAGCGACCACTTTTCGGCGCTCCTGGAAAAAGGCTATTCAGAACGCACTCTACTACCTCGGGTGCGTTTGCTTGATCATTGCCCTGGCCCGGCCGCAGCTTGGTACCGCCACAAACCAGATTCGGGCAAGCGGGATTGATATCATGATTTTGCTTGATGTCTCGCTGTCAATGTTGTCGGAAGATTTTTCCATCGGATCCCAGCGAGCGAGTCGGCTCGAAGTTGTCAAGCAGGTCACCGAGAAGTTCATCAGCGGTCGCCCGAACGATCGCATTGGAATCATCGCTTTCTCAGGACGGGCTTATCTAGTCAGCCCGCTCACCCTCGATCACACTTGGTTAGTCGAGAATCTTTCCCGGCTTAGTATTCGCAGGTTGGGTGATCAGACGGCCATTGGTTCGAGTCTGGTCGAAGATGGTACCGCGATCGGTTCCGCTCTGGCCACGGCGGCAAATCGACTCCGTGACAAACGTGCAAAAAGCCGGGTCATCGTTCTGCTGACCGACGGCGACAATAACGCCGGCAAGATCCCTCCTCTGACGGCGGCTGAAGCTGCGGCGGCGATCGGCGTTAAAATCTACACGATTGGCGCAGGCACCAACGGACTAGTTCCTTTTCCTCATTCGGACGGTTTTGGGAACACCTATTACTCGCAGGAATACATGCCGTTCAAAGAAGACACCTGCCGAGAAATCGCCCGCATTGGCAACGGAGTTTTCTTCCGAGCCTCCGATACCAAGACATTGGCTGAAATTTTCGATCAAATTGACCAACTTGAGAAGACCGACATTCAAGTGCAAAAGCACCAGAGTTACCAGGACGCTTTCGCCTGGCTGTTAGGCGCGGGCTTTTGTTTCCTGGGAGCCACTTTCGTCTTGGGCGAGACAGTCTGGAGCAAAGTGCCATGACGTTTGGCCAACCAGCTTTTTTATGGTGTTTGCTGGCCTTGCCATTGCTGGCTGCGCTCATTATTCGCAACGATCGGCGGCGCCAGAAACGACTCGAACAATTGGTCGCTTCGCGGTTGTTGTCCGAACTGACCGATCCTGTGGCTCGGCTCCGACAACTGGCCAAACGAGCTCTGTTCCTGGGCGCATTGATGGCATTTGTTTTGGCACTGGCTCGTCCACAACTCGGGACGATCGAGCAGAACTTCGAGCAACATGGCCGCGATATCGTCCTGGCGATTGACACGTCAAAGAGCATGCTGTCGACAGATTACCCTCCCAACCGATTGGCACGAGCGAAACTCGCCGCCCAAGACATCCTGGACGCCATGAGGGGAGATCGGTTTGGCCTGATCGCTTTCGCTGGCGCTGCCCAGGTAGAGGCGCCCCTGACTATTGATTACCAGACGGTCCTGGATGCAATCAACCAGCTTGACACCAAAACAGTGGACCGCGGGGGGACCGATCTCACTTCGGCAATCCACGCCGCGGAGTTGGCACTCGGTAAATCCGAAGGATCGTTTCGGGCAATGGTGTTGTTGACCGATGGCGAGGATCTGGAGGAAGACGCTATCGCCGCCGCCAAGGAAGCTGCCACTTACGGCATTCGCATATTCACCGTTGGAATCGGTACCAAGGAAGGTTCCACGATTCCAGTAGACTCCGATCATCAGGAATTTCTCCGTGACCGCAATGGGCAGACCGTTCGCTCCCGTTTGGACGAAAACCGTCTCAGAGAAATCGCTGAACAAACCGGAGCGTTTTATGTGCATCTTGAAAATGGATCGACGACCCGATTGATCGATAGCGGACTTCGGAAACTCACTGAAGGAAAGATTGATGAGCGTTCAACGCACATTCCTATCGAACGCTATCGATGGCCGCTGGCACTTGGACTCTTGCTCCTCCTTCTTTCCGCGGCTCTGACTGACCGGCGAAAGGACGTTCGCAAACGCACGCTTCCGGTGAAACGCGGCATAGCGGCGACGATGCTGGTGCTGATTCTGAATGCGCACGCCAATCCTGGGATCGATCGCTACAACCAGGGAGATTATGACGGCGCCTTGGGAAAATTCCGTGAAGAACTAAAACATGATCCCGATTCTCCAGGGATCAATTTCAATCTTGGGGATGCCGCTTATCGTTTGCAGAAATATGACGAAGCGTTCGAAGCGTACTCCAAGGCGATGGTCAGTAGCGACCCGGTCCTGCAGGAGAAAGCTTATTACAATGCCGGAAACAGCCTGTTCCTGGAGGGAAACCACGCCGAGGATCTCGAACAACAATTATCCACTTATTATGATGCTCGTTACCAATACCATCAGGCACTTGATAGGAACCCAGGAGATGAACAGGCCAAAAAAAACCTGAGCCTGTTGGAGGAGCGAATCAAAGAAGCCGAGAAACAGAAGGAAGAACAACAATTGCGATCCCAGCAACGGCAATCAAAAAAGCAGCATAAACAGCGAAATCGCGATAAACAGCAAGAGGGTCAAACCGGAAAAAAGCCGGATCAACAATCTCAAAATGGCCCCGGAAAAACAGAACCCGACGATCAGCGGGCGCCAGGGGGCCAACAACAGAGCCCGCTGGATCCGGACGAAGGCGGCGACAATGATCAACCGGATGAAGCACCCACGCCGGGCCCGAAAAAGGATGGTCAACTCCGAGAAATTACCCCGTCGGATGAAAAGAAACAGCAAATGCAGCTTCCTGAGGAATCCAAACCCGGCTTGATGTCGGAAGACGAAGCGCGTGGGCTGCTCGATTCGCTGAAAGATGAGAGTGACAGGATCGATCTCATGCGTCGCAAAACTGAACGAGGCATTTCGCGCGACTGGTGACATGAAAAAATTGATCGGAGTACTAACTTTTTTGCTTTGGATCGCGGCGGTGGATGCGGCCGAGACCTCGATTTCCGCGTCGCTTTCGGAGTCCGTCACAGATGTTGATCATCCGGTGCAACTGGAAATCAAAATCGAAAACGCGCGCATCACGCGCCCGCCCACTGTTTCCGCGAATGGCCTGTCGATCAACTTTGCCGGGACATCAAGCCGGACGCAGATACTGAATTTTCAGGCCTCCAGCGTCACTACCTTCACGTACATTGTGACACCGACGAAGGAAGGAGTCTTTGAGATTCCGCCAATCGAGGTCTCCGCGGGCGGCAAGGTCTCCCGGACAGCTAGTCTGACTCTCAAGGTGGTGCATGAAAACAGCAACAATGCTGACCGGTCGACAAATTCGGATAAACCCTATTTTGCCGAACTGGTCGTCCCAAAGGAAACGGCATACGTGGGTGAACAGATCCCGATCGAGCTTCGATTTTATTTCAATCAACGAATGCAGTATCAGCCTTATCCACAAGGTCAGTACCCTCTCATCGATGGAGAAGGTTTCGTGATCAAGAAGTACTCGGAACCGGCCGAAAAACAGTTTGACTCGAATGGCCGGGTCTACCACGTGGTAGTCTATAAGACCGGATTGACGGGTGTTAAGCCCGGAAAACTGGATCTGCAGTCGGCCACGCAAAGTTTCCTTATTTCCAGCCCGTTCGGCATGAGAAGCGCACCGGGATTCATCGATCCCACGGAATCTTTTCAACAACAGGTTATTGACGTCAAAACCAATGGCGCGACGATCGAGATCAAGCCGCTTCCAACCGCCGATCGGCCCACTACGTTTTCGGGAGCAGTGGGCGAATTCACTCTCGCCACTTCAGCACAACCAACGAAGGTGCGAACAGGGGACCCGGTCAGCCTGAAGGTCGAAATCAAGGGGCTTGGCAATTTCGATCGAATTGAGCAGCCGACGCTGACCGACGCTGAGGGATGGCGCGCTTACCAGCCATCGGAAGAAACTCAAGCTTTGGATGATCTTGGTCTGAGCGCCGTTAAGACATTCAAATTTCCGCTGGTTGCCGCAAAAACGGTGCATACCTTGCCAGCGATAGAATTTTCTTACTTCGATCCGAACGCGGAGAAGTACGTCACCCTGAAATCGGCGCCGATTAACGTCGCAATTGAAGGCGAACAACTCTCTGACTTGACGGCGACTCCACCGGCAACGGGTGCCTCCCCCGCCCCACAGTCCAAGCCATCTCCTACGCTGGACGTGCTTGATATTCGGACGGGTTCCCCGGTCACAGCTTCGTTTCTTCCGCTGGTCGAACGGCCAGGCTTTTGGATAGGTCAGTCGATACCTGCCGGCGCACTTCTGTTGCTTGGCCTAGGACTTTGGGTCCGGAACACCAGGATCGCGGGTCAGCCGCACCGGCTGATCAATCGTGAGAAGCGTTTGCTGTGGGCGAAAGTGGATGCGTCAAAAAGTCGGCCGGAAGTTTTGCAGGCGGCATTTAGACTGCTGGAATTGAATTCTTCTAAGCAAATCCACCAGAAAACAACACGGCGGCCTCCCTCTCTCGACGAAATAATTAGCAAAGAGACGCTTCCACCGGACCTCCAAAGCGATGTTCGCGCCTTACTCGAGGTCAGAGACGCCACAATTTACGGGCATGTCGGTTCCGAGTCGTTGACCGAGGATGAAAGATCGAGAATCAAGACCATCCTGAATCGCTGGAAAGCCACGGCATGATCTGGACAAGGTATTTCCTTTCCGCCTTAGGTTATTGCACATTGGCCATTCCGTATTCTTTGGGTGACACAACCTGGGAAGCAGCGAACGCGGCCTATCAGAACGGCAAATATGAAGAAGCAAAAGTCGATTACCTCCAACTGGCCCATGCCGGGCAATACAGCGCTGATCTCTTCTATAATCTGGGCAACGTCTGGTTCAAACTAGGCGATCAAGGAAGAGCCATTCTCAATTACGAGCGGGCGCTCATCTTGAATCCCGGACTGGAAGAAGCCGGTTCTAACTTGCGTGCCGTTCTCAAAATCGTCGGAAATGACGATCAACCTACTTTGCGCGAACAGATCGGAGCATATGCGGATTATTTTCCCTTAATCGCCTCGATCGCCTTTTGGATCTTCGCATTTTCTCTTTTTCCTGCCTGGCGGAAGGCTGGCCGTGGGCGGGTATTCTGGCGAAGACTCTGCGTCGTCGCCGGATTCACCTTTTTATGTTGCGCAGCCGCCTCTATCTGGCTCGGTTCAGGACCAAAAGATCCAAACCGAGCTCTGATCATCGATTCCGCGGCCGATCTTAAATATGGTCCGGCAGTCAGCGCTCGTTCGGTTGAGAGTCTGCAGATAGGAGAACAAGTCCAGTTGATTTCTGAAAGAGGCGACTGGACGTTTTGCCGAGCAGACACAGGCAACCTAGGATGGATACCTACCCGAAAAGCGGAGCGCGTAATACCTTAGCCTGGATTGTCGTCTTGTTCTTTCTTTGGACCGGGCATGAGATCTGTGCCGACGAGAGCCCGGATTGGGTCGGGTCGTTGACCTCGGACAAGGGCCCGGGCAACTTCGCACCGCTTTCGCCCATGCGTCTGACTTATCGGTTCGGTTGGAGCGGCATTCAGGCCGCTTCGGCAGAAATCCACTTTTTCTCTCCAACCCGAACCACATTCGAAGTGGATGCCTCCGGAGCGACTTCGGGCTTTCCGCGTACGCTCTTCAAGCTCGATATCTACCATCAGGCCACAGAGAACAAGCTTACCCTCAGACCGATCCGTTTCTTTCAAGAGGAGAAATACCGCCAGGAAACAGTCAAAACGAACGTCGATTTCGAGCCGGATCACGTGACCGGGCTTAGAGAAAAAATTCCCAGCGATCATCCCCCGAAGCCGAATATCTTTAAGTTCAACCCGGTCTTCGATATGACTACGGCACTGCTTTGGGTGCGGAGTCAGCCACTCAGGGACGGCGACATCGAATCGATCGTCGTTTGGGCTTCGAACGCTCCCTATCTTGCTACCATTAAGGTCATCGGACGGGAGACACTCCGGATCGACGGCCAAAAACAAAAAGCTATCAAGCTCGATCTTGGCCTGAAAGGGATCGACAAAAAGATGCGCCTGAAGGAGCACAAATTGTTTAAGGGCGGTCGGGGATGGCTTTCTGATGACGCCAATCGAGTCCCCTTACGCATGGAGGCAGATATATTCATCGGGTACGTCTTCGCCGAATTGGAATCGATACAGGCGGAGTAGGGGAAGGAAGAAGTTGTCAGTGTCAGGCGGAGAACACCGATCGATGCTCATTGGTTGGAGTAGCTCGATAGCGATGTGAAGGGGGATACTTTGCCTGGCAGTCCGTTGTCGACTTAGCCTGAAGGTCCCTCTGACACTGAGCCCCCCTAACTAAGTCCGATGGTGGAAGCGCAGCTCGGTGCGTAATCGCTCAACCTCTTCAGCCAGAGCCATTACCAACTTGATACCGGAAAGGTTTAAGCCGCAGGCGGTCCGCAAATATTCGATTCGGCGCACAATCCGGATCGCGTCGTCATCAAAATACCAACCATTGCCGGCCGGATCCGTGACCGGAGAGACCAAACCATGTTTGTAGTAAAGAACGATCAGCCGTCGAGGGACTTGAGCCAATCGCGCTGCGACTTCGATCGTGTAAATGGTCTGCGCGCCGGGTTCAAAGGGTTGCAGCGCGTTCATAGAGTTTGCCTCTTCATTGCCGAATCACATTGTCATTTTTCACCGACATTGACCTGCCCCATCCTGATCACGTTTTCCTCGGATCAAAATCCGAAATTTCACTGAGTTTTTCCCAGAGATGCCGTTCTTCCTCTGTGATCTGCTGCGGAAGCTCGATGTTGATGACCACATAGAGATCGCCATGGCGACCGGTCCGATCAACGGGTAGTCCACGGCCTCGGATCCGAAGTTGTCGGCCATTATTCGTTCCGGCAGGGATGCTAACTGAGATCTGATCTTTAAGCGTCGGTACGATCACCTTTGTCCCAAGGACGGCCTCCCAGGGAGCCAAATCCAGCCCGTAATATAAGTCAGACCCGCGAACTCTAAAATCGGGATGAGCGGCCAAGCGTACACGAAGGTAAAGGTCTCCAGACGCCCCTCCTCCGATGCCATCTTCGCCCATGCCAGCCACTCGAATCGCCTGACCTTCGTGCACGCCCGGCGGGATGCGAACTTTCAGGGTCTGAGTTCTGACCTGCCCGGAACTCCGGTCGATGCGTTGCAGCGAAATCGCACGTTCCGATCCTGCCAGTGCCTCTTCAAGGGTGACCATAATGTCGCTCTCGAAATCGGTTCCGCGATGCACAAAGCCAGCCTCCTCGACCGATCCTGCGCTGGGCCGGCCAAAATCCTCTGCGCCATCGAACCGCCCTCCACGACCAAAGAACTGTTCAAAGAAGTCGCTGAAGCCGGTTCCATCAAAGTGGAATTCCACATTCTCTTCACCGCCAGGACCACGTCGACCTCTCCCCCTCCGACCCGATGCACCCTGGAATGCCGCCGCGGCACCTCCATCTGGTCCCAGGTTGTCGTATTTCGTTCGATTCTGTGGATCACCAAGAACTTCATACGCTTCGTTGATCTCCTTGAATTTTTCCTCGGCGTTTTTCTTATCTTTGGCAACGTCCGGATGAAACTGCCGAGCCAATTTCCGGAAGGCTTTCTTAATGTCCTCCTGACTGGCATTCCGCGGTACCCCCAGGATCTTGTAATAATCTTTGAACTCAACCGGCATGCTGATTTACTTCCTTGAGATTCAATTCGTCGGCCGCCACTCCGCGATCCGCAATCCGGATGGCCGGCTGTTCCCGGCCGATTAGCTTATAAAACGTCGGCCCATCCATTGATTCGTGTTTAATTAGTTCGGCCGTCAGCCGTTCAAGTTCATCGCGATGCACTGACAAAATTTCTTTCGCTTCATTATATGACAGGTTCAGGAGATCTCTCACTTCCTCATCAATTTCGCGGGCGGTCTCTTCACTGCAATCACGTTGAATTTGAGATTCCGAACTATTAAGAAAAATCGGCTGCCGTTGCGCGCAACTCGCCAATCCCAGGCGGTCGCTCATCCCGTACATCGCCATCATCTGACGAGCAAAAGCAGTGGCACGCTCAAGATCGCTCTGGCCTCCCGTACTAACCTCGCCAAAGATAATTTCTTCCGCCGCGCGCCCACCTAACAACGCGCGGATACGGTCGACTATTTCACTGCGGGTGAGCAGAAACTGGTCCTCGGTTGGAAGTTGCAGGGTATAACCGAGAGCCGCCCGCCCGCGCGGGACGATGCTGATTTTGTGGACCGGGTCCGCATGCAGGGTGTGAGCAGCTACCAAAGCATGACCAACTTCGTGATAGGCGACACGCCGTTTGTCCTGCTCACTTAACCGCCGGCTTTTCCGTTCGGGGCCGGCAATGACTTTCTCAATCGCTTCTTCGAGGTCTGCCTGGGTGATTTGCAAAGCCTGCCGCCGGGCGGTCAGCAGCGCCGCTTCGTTCAGAACATTCGAAAGGTCAGCTCCGGAAAAGCCGGCCGTGGCCGCAGCAATCCGGCGCAAGTCCACCCCAGGAGCAAGCTGTTTGTTCTTTGAATGCACCTTGAGAATCGCCTCGCGACCATCGAGATCCGGCGCATCCACGATCACTTGGCGATCAAATCGGCCAGGGCGAAGAAGAGCACGGTCGAGCACTTCAGGTCGGTTCGTCGCGGCCAACAGAATCACCCCGATATTAGGCTCGAAACCATCCATTTCGACCAGCAGCGCATTTAAAGTTTGCTCCCGCTCGTCGTTAACAGCACCGACATGCACACCCCGCTGCCGGCCGATCGCATCCAGTTCATCTATGAAAATGATGCAGGGTGCGTGGCCTTTAGCCTGTTGGAATAAATCACGGACACGCGCAGCACCGACCCCGACGAACATTTCCACAAAATCGCTGCCGCTGATCAGAAAGAATGGCACCTTAGCTTCTCCGGCGACGGCGCGAGCAAGCAAGGTTTTGCCTGTACCTGGCGGCCCGACCAGAAGCACACCCTTTGGTATCCGGGCGCCCACGCCCTCGTATTGTTTCGGGTCTTTGATAAAATGGACAACCTCCTGGAGTTCGAATTTTGCTTCGTCGCAACCGGCTACATCATCAAAGGTAACTCCAGTGTCCGGGTCGGCAACCAGGCGAGCGCGGCTCTTACCGATCGCGAAAATTGATTGGCCGGCACCGCCCATTCGGCGGGCCAGCAAGTTCCAAAGGACAACCATTACGGCGATTGGCAAGACCCAGGCGAGAAAGAACTGCGAAATAACGCCGGGACGGGCCGCTGCGTATTGAACGCCAGCGGTCTGCAGTTCATTGACAAGCCCAGGATCCTCAATCCTCTCCGTTCGAAAAAAGAAGGGCTTTGCCTCGGCGGCAGGAGATTGCATTGGGCTCGCCGAAGGCGCAGGTGTTGCGTTTTCCGCCAGTTTGGTTTTGGTCTCCTGATTCGGCTTGGGAACAATACGTCCGTCAATTTCGTTTTGCTTGACAACCGCTTCTGTAACGGCGCCTTGCGTCAGATAGGTCCTGAATTCACTGTAGGGAATAGTCCGGTATTCCACTTGGTTGCCCAGTTCCTGCCAGACCCAGAGGACCAGCAAAGTCAGCAGGAAATACCAGATCCAAAGCCGCCACTGCGGCTCAAGTTTGTCGATCTTGGCTGCCTTTTTGATTGGCAGCGTGATCCGCGGTTCTCGTTTCATCGTTCGATTTGGTTTGTGGCGCGCGGCAACGAACAGCCCCGTACACGGGGCGAAAATACCCCTGTTTTGGGGGACTGCCCATGGATTTCAGGCCCGTCCGAGCCATCGACCTCTGTACGCGATCTGCGTAACCTACTGTAGGCTTCCAGCCTGTGTCCCGGTCCACTGAACATTGTGTTGGAGACTAGCGCGAAAATCTCAGAAGCCAAAGCGCTTGCGGCTCCGGTGCATCGAATAACGCACGCGATTTACCTTGAGAGGCCTGGATCTTTAAAGCCAAAGAGGCATCGCTCTTTGATTACCGCGGCAACTTTTTCGGGCACCATGGTATCCCAACCGGGCTCCCCACGTTGAATTTTCGCCAGAACATCTCGAGAGAAAATATCCATTACCGTCGAATTGCTTCCAAGGATCGGCACGAGATTCCCGGTTTCCAGGAGATGAGCATAAAGATTGCGGAGATGAATTTCGACCTGGAGATTGATGGCGTTGATCCAAACGTCGATTGCCAGAGGATGCTCCGATTTGCCTAACCCGGTCGTAGGAGATTCGGACGGGTTCTGGGAGCAATACCTGTCATAAGCATTAATCCGCATTGGATAAATGTAGAGTTTCACCAAGTTGCGGAAAAGGCGCCCAAACGATTCCAAAATACCTCCGTCGAGATTCTCGTAATATTTTTCATTGAACACCTCGAGCAAATTGTTGATACCCATGACAACTCCCACCATTTCTTTGGTGTAGCGCCGGAAGTATCCGATCAATCTGTAGAATTCCAGGTAATTGGAGATGAACACATTGCTGCCGGTGGCGGCCAGCGTATCAATGCGGGCCAGAAAATCCAGGTAATCGATATTTCCGCCGGCCAGGAGGTTATGCATGGTGATTTCCATGAGCACAACGATGTTTGCCCCGTTCAAAAGCGGATCTTTAATGAACTGTGCCATGGCACACCGCATCATGTCCTCGTTCACCAGGGTGACTGGCCGGAAACTTCCGCGCTCAACGATGATCGCCTTCTTGTAAAGAATCTCCGAAGGCTGGATCACCTCACCTTTGGGGCTGAACAAAACCGCGTTGGTGAGCTCATGTTCCACCAGTTTCAGGCTCATGATCCGGTTATCGACATTGGCGAAAAGCGGGCCCGCGAAATTAATCATGTCCACCTCAATACGGCCCTGAACCAAAGCGTCGGCCAGGGAACGAATGAAACCGTCTTGGTCGCCAGCGTGATAGAACGCCCCATAGAGGAGATTGACGCCGATAATTCCAAGCGCCTGCTGCTGAAGGATGTTTTCCCTATCCAACATCCTGACGTGGAGGATGATATCACTCGTCGGCCCTTGCGGCTCGGTCTGGAAACGAACTCCCATCCAGCCATGACATTCATTTGTTCCTTTGAAACTGCGGGCCGCCACTGTATCCGAAAACACGAAAAATGTGGATCGATCACCTCGCAGGGCCTCCAAACGATGAACGAGCAGATCGTATTCACGAGTAAGCATGAGTTCCAGCCGCTCCCTGGAAACATAGCGAGCAGATTTCCCATAAAAGGCGTCGCTAAACTTCATGTCGTACGCCGAAATGGATTTTGCCACTGTTCCCGCGGCGCCGCCTGCTTGGAAAAAATGGCGGGCTACCTCCTGACCTGCGCCAATTTCGGCAAACGTTCCATACTTCGGCTCATCGAGGTTAATCGTGAGAGCCTTACGATTTGTTGTTATGAGTTCCGACGATTCCATGATCCCCAGATCGAGCGCACAGTTCTGCGTTTGGTATATCAGTCTTGAGAAAGCTTGCAATAGCATTCGACCGGCGAAGTAGACGAGCCAACCGGGCGGCCATGCGCGCGCAAAGAATCAGGAGAAATTCGAGGACCAGGTACTCGGTCTTTGCCGCATCCGGATGGGCGGATCTTACCGAACCGAAAGCTGTAAGTGAGGTAGGCGTACCGTCCTGGTTTGCTCGCTCGAAGAGGCAAAGCGGGACGCTTCGCTTACTTGGCGGAATCCTTCGCGGTCAGTCGCGAAAAGGCTGTCCGTACGCGCGGGAAAGCACTTGGATACTGACTTTGAAGAAAAATGAGAATCTTTTCCCGGATCTCACATCGAAGATCAAAAAGCGTCGGCGATGTCTCGGCGCTGGCCAGAATACGAATCTCGACGCAATCGGACCTAAAATCGGTGACTTGGACCACAAAAACCCGCTTATCCCAAAGCTTGGATTCCTGCACCACTCGCTGCGCTTCGGCACGGATCTCCTCGACCGGAATAAGAAAGTCAGCGTAGAGGAAGACAGTTCCGATGAGGTCCGAACTATTACGAGTCCAATTCTGGAATGCCTTCTCCAGGAAATAGGTTATCGGGACAACCAGACGCCTTTGGTCCCACACGCGGATGACTACGTAAGTCAGAGTGATCTCTTCGATCGTTCCCCACTCTCCCTCGACGATTACCACATCGTCTATTCTCATAGGCTGCGTGATGGCGATTTGAAGTCCCGCAATAATAGTGGAGAGCGATTTCTGGGCCGCGAACCCCGCAATGACACCGGCGACACCAGCGGATGCCAGCAAGCCGGTTCCGATCTGACGAACCTCATTGAAATTCATCAGGATCGCGGCAATTGCGACCACCAGGATGATAAAAACGAGCAAACGCCGGATCATTTGCACGCGGGTCTCTACTCGCCTCTTCTTGTAAGCGTCGTAGTGCAGCATTTCCGACCGGGAGGTCATCATCGCCTCGACGGCAAGCACAGACCGGATGAGCAGGAAGGTATTCGTTATGATGCCTGCGATAGAAAGTATTTTGAACCCCGGATCCTGAACCGGTCCCGGAAGGTCGAGAATGTAGATCGCAGTCGAAAATGCGAAAAGAACCAGGTTATAGTAAAGCGCCTGGCCGAGCACCGGGAAGGCACTGTAGTACCAGCGGACGGAGGGCCGGTTGACAAAATCGTTCAGCCACTGCTGGACCAACCGGACGATCCGCAAGCAAAACGCGACACCGGTCGCAAAATAACCGAGTTGGGCCACCTTCGCAGCAATCGCAAACGTTGGGAATCCACCCAGTGCCAACCCGATGTGGGGGAGCAGGGGTACTGAAGCAAAGAAAGCGCCGGTAAAAATAAACAATCCACTTAAGGCTCTACGCAGCGCAAACAGAATCCCATCCCTCCAGAACCGATCGGTATTGGGCTTGAACCGGCTCAGGGAATAGTTTTTGAGAATGACAACGCGCGCGACTCCGGCGAGAGCGAAACCGAGGGTCAGAATGAGTAATAAGAGCAGGATCTTGGCAGGAGTAATCGCAAAGATAACGGGCTGTCTGCTCCAACCTCCCAGGATCGAGCTGAACTCCAGCGACAGGACGTCAATATCATTGGAAAATCTTTCGGCAAGATTTTGCAGCCAGGAGGTTTTGACCCATGGAAAATGGGCGGGAACGTAGGGGAGATAAGGCGTCCCCTCGGGTGCAATCTGCGGCCCCGCGGAAAGAACGATCCCAGGAATCACCAACAGGACCCAAAGCAATCTCGACAAGGCGTTGCGCACAGGGAGCAAAGTAGATGACATGAGCCGACAGCGAACAACACCCGTTGTAAACTGTCGGCTCTATGAAAACACAAACTGAATCGAACAGGAATATCAACCAACCAAGCTTGGCGGACAACGTCAAACGGGTCCCGAATTTCAGGAATGGATGGGCGATGTCGGCAGTTCACAGTAGCAATGCAGAAAGATGGAGGCTGTCTAAATTTTTGGATTCTCTCCTGACATAGGGCTGTCACGGAGCTGCTTTATCCTTCCGTCGCATTCGATCGGAAATGTGTTCGCGTCCGATCGGCTGCCCGAGAACGACCAAAGTAAAGGAGCTACCATGACTGTCATTTCTAATGCCTCAGAACCGCGGGATCGCGTTCACTGTCCAGCCGATCCGCAAGATAGCTTGCAGCCCGAGATCATCGATTTCTTCTCCGCGCGCGGCACGATAATCGCCAATAACAACAGCCATAGCAATTCATCCGGGTATCGGCGGGAAAAAAATGGACTTGTTCTGGGGCGGGAGCTTTCGCGTCCGATCTGCGATCCTGTAGAAGACTGGCTGCAGTCTTTAATTTCAGGGGCGGTCCTAGTCGCGCTGCTGATCGCGATCCTCTGCTTGCCCGACGCTACGACAGTGAAAACGGAAAGCTCCAAACCTCGCGCAATATCGCACACCCGATCTTCCCTCTCCGCGCAAAGCGAGATTAAATAATGAATCGTGAACCGCATCGATCGACTGGTCGCCATCCTCATTCATTTGCAGGGACGCAGAGTGACCCGGGCCGAGGATATTGCAGATGAATTCCAAACGAGTATCCGCACCGTCTATCGAGATATCGCTGCGCTCGCGGAGGCGGGCGTGCCAATCGTCGGCGAAGCCGGTTTGGGATACAGTATTGTAAAAGGATATCATCTGCCGCCTGTGCACTTTACGACCGAGGAAGCAACCGCTCTGATCACGGCCAGCATGCTGATGGACCGTTTCACTGACAGCTCGCTGGCATCATGTATGGATTCAGCGTTGGCAAAAATCCGCGCGGTGCTGCCACCGGATCATCAGGATCACATTGCCCGTCTCGAGAGACGCATGTCCTTGCCAGCAGCGCCGCAGAAAAGTCGACCTGCCAGTCTTTTCCTCCTTCAGAAGGCTCTCGCAGATCGTACCCTGTTACGGATCTCTTACCGCGGTTCGGGCGCCGCGGAGGGTTTACGCCGAGAAGTCGAACCCTTGGGGTTAACCTATTATGGGGATCGATGGCATCTCATTGCCTGGTGTCGTCTGCGAAAGGATTACCGAGACTTTCGAACTGATCGGATCGAGGCCATTTTTGCTTTGTCGGAACAGTTCAAACCTCATGAAGAATTTTCTTTGATGGATTTTCTTGAACGATGGAACAACGAGCCGACATCGTTCAAAGGAGTAATCCGGGCGGATCCCATCGCCGCCGAGCGGATACGCAAAGAGGCTCCGTTTAAGATTCTCCAGGATGAACGCGATCAAGAGAGTGTTACGTTCACCGTCGAGGGAGGGAATTGGAACTGGTATATTGGCTGGTTACTCTCATTCGGGGACCGAATCGTCATTGTCGATCCCGATGAACTCCGGGCTCTTCTCTGGCAAGCTGCTCGGGCCACGGCAAACCACCACGAAAAGGCCGGCTCTGGAAAATAAACGAACGGAAAGAGAGCGCAGAGAAATAAAAGGAGTGAGAGAATGGAACCGGTTAGTATTGTTTTTCAGGATGACGGTTTGATACCGAATAGCCGTCTTGCGGTACTTCTCTATCGCGCGGCAATCCAACTGGACAATCAGGATCCCGCCTCCTCCCTGGAGCAACGGTTTGCGGCGAACCATTGGACTAATTCGTGGCGCAACGGGATTTACTCATTTCACCATTACCACAGCATGAGTCACGAAGTGCTTGGCATCTACGAAGGCTCGGCCAAAGTTCGGCTCGGCGGAGAACAGGGACAAGATTTTGTCGTAAAAGCAGGGGACGTTATCGTGATTCCAGCCGGAGTTGGGCACAGGAATATGGGAGCCAGCCATCCTTTCGGCGTTGTGGGCGCCTACCCTGAAGGAAGAGGCTATGATTTGCTCCGAGGCAGAGCAGGCGAGCGGCCGCAAGCGGATGAAAACATTGCTGCCGTTCCGACGCCAAACGAGGACCCGATCTTTGGCCTCGAGGGACCACTCAAGCGAATCTGGTCATCGACAGGGTAAACGAACATCCCGGCTGGCTGGCGGAGCAAAAGCAAAGCGGGACGCTTTGCTTCCATTCGGGAGGTTGCCCGTCTCGGTTTGCAAGCTGCGGGTTGCCGGCGACGGTGCGTTGCGCGGGCTCCGGCTTTCGGTAAGGTACAGCCATCTTTGCTATGGGATCACCTGAACGCTTTCTGATGTGCCCGCCGGAGTTTTTTCAGGTCGATTATGTCATTAATCCCTGGATGGAAGGCAACGTCGACCGTGCCAATGGCCCATTGGCCGCCCAACAATGGCATCGTCTCCACAGCCTCCTCGCCGGCCAGGGTAACGTCGAGTTGATCAGACCGCTCGCAGGATCGCCCGATATGGTCTTTACCGCCAATGCGGGCCTGGTGCTTGGCGAAAACGCCGTTCTAAGCCGGTTCTTGCATCCGGAACGCCAATCCGAAGAGCCGCATTTTAGTGAATGGTTCAAACAACACGGCTTCCGGGTACATGAACTGCCCAAAGATCTGCCGTTCGAAGGCGCAGGTGATGCGCTTTTTGACCGCGTGGAACCCCTGCTCTGGGCGGGATACGGTTATCGCACAGAACTCGACACGCACGCGCTCATCGCCCAACTGCTCGGCATCGAGGTGATTAGTCTTCGGCTCATCGATAAACGGTTTTATCATCTCGATACCTGTCTCTGTCCGCTCGAGAGAGGCTTTTTGCTTTATTATCCACCCGCCTTCGACGCCAGATCCAATACCCAGATCGAACTTCGGGTTCCGACGGAGAAACGTCTCGTCCTCGAAGAGGCAGACGCTATCCATTTCGCCGCTAATGCGGTCAACGTCGGCGATGCTCTCATTCTGCATCGGGCCAGTGACGCGCTCAAATCCCGGCTTACAGACGCTGGTTTCCAGGTCTTCGAGGCCCCCCTAACGGAGTTTATCAAATCCGGGGGGGCAGCCCGCTGTCTGACGCTGCGCCTTGATGAGTTACCAAAACCGGGGGCGCGGGCGCATAGCGAGATAGCGAGCCGAGTCCTGCGTTTGGAAGGTCACCTCCTCGATTCAGGCCTGCTCGATCGAGCATTGGAGTTGACCGTCCAGAACGGAGGCAGTTTTCAAATTTTGAATTTCCAGCTGGGCAAGCAGCGCCAGAGCACCTCCAGATCGGACATCCGCGTTTCAGCTCCCGCGGCAGATGTCCTCGGAAACCTTGTGGGTGAACTCATCGAGCTTGGCAGTATTCCCGCCGCCGCGGAGCGCACTAGCGAAGCGCAACTCGAATTCGTCACGATGGACGGCGTTGCCCCCGACGATTTTTACGTCACAACGATTTACCCTACCGAAGTACGGGTAAATGGCAGATGGTTGCGAATCAGCGGCCAGAGGATGGACGGCTGCATTGTCCTTAACGATTCTGGAACCGTTGAACCAACAGCCAGCGTCCGCCTGATGCGCGATCTGCGGCGCGGCGATCGGGTAGTCGTGGGAATCGATGGAATTCAGACCGTGCGCAAGAGCGAATCCCGTGAGGAACGCGGAATTGGCGGCGCACCTGCCGCGGAGTTCGCATTCATGGGTGCAGGGGT
The DNA here is from genome assembly GCA_963742335.1 of uncultured Verrucomicrobiae bacterium. Taxonomy (GTDB): domain Bacteria; phylum Verrucomicrobiota; class Verrucomicrobiia; order Chthoniobacterales; family JAFAMB01; genus JAFAMB01. The sequence continues at coordinate 78,742 of CAVULL010000026.1, read as the reverse complement.
AAGCAGCGAGCGCAAAATTGAACTCGTGGTGCGCGAAATCGCGTGGGAACTTGAACGGATTCGAGAACGTGGCGGCAAAGTGGTTGTCGTCGCTGGACCAGTGATCATTCATACCGGGGCTTCGGAACATCTGGCTGCGCTGATACGCGCCGGCTTCGTGCATGTCGTACTCGGCGGTAACGGAATGGCTGTGCACGACATCGAGCAGGCATTGCTTGGTACGTCGCTCGGCGTGGACATGACCCGCGGGACACAGGTCCATGGCGGTCACCGTCACCATTTGCGCGCTATCAATACGATTCGTCGGTGCGGGAGCATTGCTGCCGCGGTCGAACAGGGAGTGCTCAAGAGCGGGATTTTCTACGAGTGCGTTCGAGCGGGGATTCCATTCTCGTTGGCTGCTTCCATCCGGGACGACGGTCCCTTGCCTGGTGTTTTCACCGATATGATCGAAGCCCAGCGCGATTATGCCCGGCTGATCGTGGGCGCGGAAATGATTTTGATGCTCAGTTCGATGCTCCATAGCATCGGGGTCGGCAATATGACACCGTCCGGCGTGAAGCTGGTCTGCGTTGATATCAACCCGGCGGTGGTCACGAAGCTGGCGGACCGAGGATCAATCGAAAGCATCGGCGTCGTCACCGATGTCGGCCTCTTCCTGAGCCTTTTGGTGCAGCATGTTTCGCTTTAGATTTGGAGGCTCGATCCGCCGATCCGTTTCTTCCAGTTCCCCTCACATTCCCGTGATGATGTGCTCAACCGCTTCGATGGTTGTCTGTTTCGGATCAATGTCGTCCGCGACTTTCTTACCACGCCTCATCACGACAATGCGGTTCACGACTTGAAAAACGTGGTAGATGTTATGCGCGATGAAGATGCAGGAGTGCCCGGAGTCCCGCGCATTGCGAACGAAGCGCAAGACCCCCTGGGTTTCCTCCACCCCAAGATTGTTCGTTGGCTCATCAAGAATTATCAGTTCACTTTCGAAATGCATCGCTCGCGCAATCGCAACCGCCTGGCGCTCGCCGCCGGATAACGCACTGATTGGAGTCGTGGGCGGAATATCCTTAGTAATGCCAACCTGCTTAAGCAGCTTGCGAGCGGCCTCGTTCATCGCGTGTTGGTCGAGCCGGTCGATCAGACGCGGCCTTTTCACCGGTTCGCGTCCGAGAAATAAATTTCGAGCAATCGAAAGCTGCACCACCAACGCTGAGTCTTGGTAAATCGTCTCAATCCCCCGAGCGATGGCATCGGTGGTGGTGCGCATCTTGACCTTGGTACCATGCATGTAGATCTCTCCGCTATCGGGCCTGAGCGCGCCTGAGAGGATCTTGATCAGTGTTGATTTGCCCGCGCCATTGTCACCGAGCAACCCGACAATTTCATTTTTGCGAACCGTCAGTGTGACGTCATTTAACGCCTGCACACGACCGAAGTACTTATTGATGCGCTCCATGCGCACGAGTTCGTCTGGCATACTAGTTTACGTCCCTGCGCGGTGTCTGCGTTCAAGCCCCGAATGAAGCGCCATCATGCCTAGGATGATCGCGCCAATAAAGATATTATAAGCAAGACCTGGAACGCCAACCAGGACGATGCCGTTCCGCATCATGCGCAAGATCAACACGCCGAGGATCGTTCCGATAATTGTACCTCGCCCGCCGGTCAGGGCAGTGCCGCCAATGACAACCATCGCTATCACCTCCAATTCATACCCTGTGCCGCTGTTTGGGTTAGCCGCCGAAACCCGGATGGAGCTGGTAATGCCAGCGTAGGCAGAAATGACCGCCGTCAGGATAAAAAGCAATATCTTGGTTCGGGTCACGCGCACGCCGCGCGCGCGAGCCGCATCCTCGTTCCCGCCGGCAGCCTGAATCCAGTTGCCTGCTTTGGACTCCGTCAGCACATAGCCGAGGATGACTGTGAAAAGGATGAACCAGAGAAGCGAGGCGTAGATCCGCAAGCCGCCAACGGAAAATTGTCCAACGATGAGACTCATCAATGCAGAGTTGGCAGTCCAGGTATGCTGAGGAAACCCATCGGTGATGTACAAAGCGGTGCCTCGCACCACAAACTGCATGCCGAGCGTCACCAGAAATGATGGAATTCTGAGCCCGGTAACCATCCACCCGTTGATGAAGCCGATCAAAGCCGAAATCCCGATGGCGAACCAGAAGCCGACTTCCAGCGAGCCAGCATGAGTGTTGTAAAAGGTCCACATCATGATCGGCGCAAATCCGAAGACCGAACCAACCGACAGATCAAATTCGCCCGCCGTCATCAGCAGCGTCATCCCAAGCGTGATCATGCCTAGCTCCGGCGTGAAAGCCAAAAGATTGCTGATGTTGCTCGCCGACAGGAAGGCGGGCGCCCGCACCGTGAAAACGAGGATTTCGACGACCAGCAAAATGAGTGGTCCGAACTCAGGTGCAGAGACAAGCTTTTGAAAAAAGGCGGTCAATCGCATCTTGGGCGCCGAAGAGGAAAATGAGTGAAAACTCTGCCGATGACGCGTCTGTTTTTCAACGCTCAACGAAACGCTCCAATTGAATGATGGACAAGCGCTTCGTTAGAAAACAGGGCCGGCGCCCGTTCCGGGCCGCGCCGCGGCCCGGACGATCCGTTCAAGTCTATTTATGCGAAGTGCCCTGCATGATCTTGAGGTAATTTGCAGCTTTGTCTTTTTCGTAGAGAGTCCCGACGCTAACGTCGAAGCCGGGAGGGATGCCGCTGGCGGCCATCGCCGCGATCGAAAGCGCAATATAACTGGTCGCTTGAGGATCCTGCCACATTGCCGCGTTGACATAGCCATCCAAAACTTCCTGGGCCGTGTCGGGGGAGTTGCCCCAACCGACAACCGGGATATCGCCGGCTTTCATGCCGACTTGATCGAAGACACGCTTGATACTTCCGGTGACAAGGTCACCTAGTCCGATGATCGCCTTGATCTTACCGCGATTCGCGGTCAGGTAATCTGACATCCGACTGATGATTTCCGCCTGGTCGAGTTTGGTTTCGGTGATCTCATGAGTGATACCGAGCGGTCCAAACACGCTGTCGATTCCCTGGGTTTCAAGCACCCCGTAAGTCGCGCCGGGAACTTCCACCGGCGTCCAGACAAGATCACCCTTTTTGACGAAGCCGTGGTCCACCAGGTATTGCGCCCAACGTTTGCCGATCGCGACGTTGTCTCCACCAACATACGCGTCCCGGCCGCTGGTCTTGTCTTCGGTGTTCATGATGACCACCGGGATACCGGCCGCATGCGCCTCGGCAATGACTTTCGTCAGACTGCCGGGATCTGGCGTGCTGGTGACGATTCCTCTGGCCTTAGCGGTAATCGCCGCACGAACCGCCTCTTGTTGCGATGGAACATCGCCACTGTGGAAGGAAGTGCGAACTTCGTGACCTGTGTCCTTGGCCCATTGTTCGGCGCCTTGTAAGAAATAGGTCCAAACTGGGTCTGTTGGAGATCCGTGCGAAACCCAAAAATAAACCGGATTCGCATCCTGAGCCGAGATCACGCTTGGGGCGTGTATGGCAACAACTGCGCTGAGAATCAGCGTAAAAATACTTAGTTTTTTGAACATGGGGGGTTTTTTCTTCGAGGAGGACTTCAGCGCGAAACTTGGTTATCCAAGCCTCGCCCGTGGAGCCATATAATGGAAGAAACCGAATTAGTAAACCTTTTTGGAAGATCGGGGATCAGGAGTTCAGGAGTCAAGAGTCAGGAGCACCCACGAGCTGTGCGCGCGAGGATTTGAGAAGAAACTCTTGCTCGGGGGGGCCAATGTCAATTTTCAGAGAAGGGTTGCGACTTCGCCGGTTTTACCAACCTGCCTCTCAGCTACGCCCCTACGCCGATACGCCAACACGTTTCCGCCCCTACGCCGATACGCCGATACGTTTCCGCCGCTACTACCTCCCCCTGCCCCCTCCTGCCGCAACAATCACCCCAATGATGACCAGGCCGGTCACCAGAAAGCGAATCCCTGCGCTGACACCGAAGGTGTTAAGCATCGTGAGCAAAAGAACGAGAAAGAGGGCGCCACCCCATAACCCTGGCACATTGGCCCTTCCGCCGCTGACTGAGGTACCGCCAATCACGACCACTGCTATCGATGCAAGCAGATATTCGTCACCGATCTCCAAGGACGATCCCCGAAAATAACCTGCTAGAAGCGACCCACAAATTCCGCCGAGTGCCCCACTGAAAACGTAGGTGGCAAATCGAACTCGTTCGACGGCAATTCCAGCAAGCCACGCGGCGCGACTATTCTGGCCAATGGCCAGGACCGAGCGTCCATAAATTGTCCGGTGCAAGATCACCCCGATCCCAATGGTGAAGATGGCGGTCCCGATCGCCAGCAAAGGTATCCCGGCGATCTGCGCAGAAGTGAACGCGGCATAGCCGGGCGGCGGCTTGACCTGCAGACCACGGCCGTAGCTGATGCCGGCGGATTGGATAAGGAAGCTGGCGGAAAGTGTCGAAATAATCGGCGGTATCCGCAGCAACCAGATGAGAAGATAGTTGAAGATCCCGATGCAAATGCCGGACGCCAGAGCGGCAAGGAAACCCACAGCGATCAGTGAGTCGGAGCCATTCATCATTTTCATGGCGACGGCGCTCGCCAAGCCAATGTTTGCCGGAAGGGAGAGATCAACGTTGCCCGGCCCGAGCGTGATCACGAACATCTGTGCGACACCCGCAATTACGGAAAAGACCGCGAGAGCAAGTGCAGCGGTAATCATCCCCCCGGCGCCGTAGCCGCGCGTGAAAACGATGGCCGCCAACCAAACCAGAAAGGCGCCAAGGTAAGACCAGATCCATGGCTTGGCCAGAATGTTGACCCTGCCGACCAGCTTCATGACGCTCTCCGGTCGGTCTGGTTAATCATTGCACGTGCGGCCAGCACGATAATCAGAATTCCGCCTTGCGCGCCCACTTGCCAATCGGGCGAAATCCTCATGAAATTGAGAAGCGAACCGGCAAGCGTCAGCGTCAAGGCGCCAATGACCGCTCCGATCGGCGAAACGCGCCCGCCGACAAATTCCCCTCCGCCAAGAATGACTCCGGCGATCGAAAGCAGGGTGTAGCCTTTGCCGATGTTTGCATCAGCGGACGTTGTCAGGCCGATCAAGGCCAGTCCGGAGAAGACCCCGAAAACGCCCGCCAGAGCGAACATGACGATTTTAGTTTTTAGCAATGACCATCCGGCCCGCCCAATCGCGCTCGGGTTGCCGCCAGAACCCCGCAAGATGGCTCCATAAGAGGTTCGCATCAATCCGACGTGAACCAACGCTGCAATGACCACTGCAGCAACGATCGGAAAGGGAGCGTACGGCATGTGGAAATTCATCAAATCGTGCAACCAGGCTGGCGGTTTCCCGCCCGGTTTGGGCAAGATCAGAATCGCCAATCCTTGCCAGACAAACAGCATGCCGAGTGTCACCACAATCGAAGGAATGTTCCGCAGATAAATGAGAGCGCCGATGAGAGCGTAGACGACGATGCCTCCCAGCAGTATGGCAAAACCGAGCAGAGGCGCATCTCGAAGCCAGGTTGCTGTGACACAGCCAACGAAGCTGACGAAAGTGCCAATCGAGAGATCAAGGTCGTTCACTGTGATGACAAACATCTGTGCGACAGTGGCGAGCGCGGTGGGAATTCCGAGATTGAGCATTAGGTTAAGCCCCAAATAGCTCATCGCCCGTGGATTGAGCCACCCGATTCCAAGCAGGACCAGCGCGAGCGACAAAGAGGGCAGCGCAGTTCGCAGGAAGCGGAGGGAAGATCGGGATCCCTTCGTTGCCGCTTTCGCTACGTTTGCACTGGAGCCTGGGCTTACGGTCACCCGGCCTCCTGAAAAGAAGATTGGATAACTCGCTCCTCGCTGAGTTCGTCGCGACGCAGACCAGCAACGATCCGGTTATTGCGGAACACATAAACGTGATCGCAATTTTTAAGTTCTTCCATTTCAGTCGTATACCAGAGGAAGGTTCGCCCGGCATTGGCTTCCGTGCGGATTAATTCATAGACCTCGAGTTTCGTGCTGATGTCCACCCCCCGCATGGGATCGTCCATCAAAACAATTCTCGCTTCGGAACCGAGCGCACGTGCGAACAAGGCCTTCTGCTGGTTCCCCCCGGAGAGCGAGAGAATATTGTTATGCATGTCCGCCGTGCGGATATTGACTCGTTTCTGCCAGCGTTTTGCGAATTGATTCTCCAGCTCAGACGAAATCAGAAGGCCTCGGCGAAGCCCCGCGATAGAGCGAATACCGATGTTTTCCGCGATCGACCAGAGCGGGAAAATCCCGTCGCTCTGTCGGTCCCCCGCGATCAGCGCGACAGGATCGGTCACCTCGAATCCAGGGTGGCGCCTCGTTGCTCCGCGAAATACCGATAACAATAACTCCGTTTGTCCATGACCAGAGAGGCCGGCCAGGCCGACGATTTCGCCCTGATGCGCAATTAGTTCGATGGTGCCTTCCCTCAGGCCCTGAGAACGCACACGAACGCGCACCGGCGTTCTCCCACGCGCAGCACGTTCCTGAACCGAGCGCATTTTGCTTGCCGCGGCACCTCCCATCGCGGTCACTAATTTGTCCCGGTCAAAGCAGGCGGCACGATCCGCCGCGGCGATCGCGCCATCGCGCATGACCACGATACGATCGGAATATTCGAGAATTTCGCCCAGGAGATGAGAAATCAGGACACAGCTCGCCCCAGTCACCACGACTCGCCGGACATAGGCCAAAAGTTGCCCTGCCGTTTGGCTGTCAAGAGACGAAGTAGGTTCGTCTAGAATCACCAGATGGAGCGGGGCTTTCGTAATGGTGAAAGCGCGGGCCACTTCGATCATCTGGCGTTTACCAATCGAGAGGTCGCCAACGACACTCTCGAGAGCAATGCCGTGGCCGGGAAAAATCTCATCGAGTTTGTTGCCGATCAGCTCGCCGGCGCGCTTCCGCCAGGCCCATCCAACAATGCTTGGATGCAGGACGCGAGCATTCTCGGCGACTGTGAGATTAGGGCAAAGTGATAGTTCCTGGAAGACGCATCGAATTCCCAGTTTTTGCGCGAGATGCGCCGAATAACCTTGCCGCACTCCACCGCCGACGATGATCTGTCCGGTGTCAGGGGAAAGCGTGCCGGCTAACACGTGCATCAATGTCGATTTGCCGGCTCCATTGTGGCCGACGAGACCGACGCATTCCCCGGCGGCCACCGCGAAATCCACCCCCGCAAGCGCACGGACGGCGCCGAAATATTTTTCGACGCCGGCCAGCTTAACGATGTTTACAGACGGTTCGGACATGACACGCGAAAACTCAATCGGGCTCCCGGGTGATCGCGTTCAAGGCAATGGTTGAGAAACCGCTGGCGGCCACTACTTCTTCATATTGGCTTCTATCGCCTTCTTGGCGTCTTCCTGCGTATATTCGTGGCTGGCCACACCACCTACCGGAATAGTGGGAAGCGCTGCCTCGAAATCGTCTTGGGTAAAGGCAAGATACGGCACAACCAGATCGTGCGGTATATCCTTATGGCCGTCCAGAATTTGCTGGGCAACCCAAAACGCAAGGGTCGAGACGCCAGGTGCAATTGATGCGGACCAGGTAGTATAACCATTCTTCGCCTTCTGCTCCTTCCACCAGGCGAGTTCGTCCTGGCGATTTCCCATAATAATGATCGGTTCCTTGCGCCCCGCCCCGGAGAATGCTTGCGCAGCGCCATATCCGTCCCCACCCTGGTCAACCACGCCAACTATTTCAGCGAGCGAAGGGAGAACTGTCGCTACAGCTTTTTGCGCGGTCGTCTGATCCCAGTCGCCCTCAACGCTGTTAACAATCTTAAACTCTGGATGTTTGGCGACTCCCTGCTGAATCCCAGCGTGAATTGCATCATCGATCGAGGTTCCAGCAAGACCGCGAATCTCCAGCAGGTTGCCACCTTTCGGCAGCCAACTAGCCAGATGGACAACTTCCTGTTCGCCGTAATCCTTAAAATCGACGACTACGCGCCAGGCAGAAGGTTCCGTGACTATCCCGTCGAACGAGACGACGACTATTCCGGCATCAGTGGCCTGTTTTATCGCGCCGTTTAATGCGTCCGGGGAGGACGCATTGATAACGATCGCATTGTAGCCCTGAAGGATCAGGTTCTGTATTTGAGCTGCCTGCGTCGGCACCTCTTTGTCGGCCGTGGTAAAGACATCTGCGGCGGCGACGACTCCGTCGCCCACGGCTTTCTTGGTAACAATATCATAACTCTTTAACATGGCCTGGCGCCATGAATTGCCCGCATAGTTGTTAGAAAACGCTATGCGCAAATTCTTGGTGTCCGCGTGGGCCACGCCGATCAACGCGATGCTCGCCAGAATGGGGAGCAGAGCGGTATTGTGGGTAATTCTTTTCATGCCTTAATTTCCAATCGATGCTTGAGCCATTATTCGCTGGCGCAACGACATGAGCAGACGCGCCGGACAGGCTCACCCCAGCCGAGCGAGGCCAAATGCGCAGGCTTCGGGCTTTGGAAACGAGAACAGACTTTGAAAACTGGGGGGAAGCCAGCACCGACCAGCAGGACTGACTCGAGCGCTGCGCCAAGCCAGTAGACTATATGCAAAGACCGGTTTATCAACTCCTTTCGCAGACCCGCGGACAGCAGCGTAAATTCCTGTCGATCGATGACCGCAGATGTCTGATCAAATTGTTCTCTTCTGGCTTCGCAGCAAAATGCCGAATGTGCGATAGGATAGCCAGGAGCATAAATCCTGCTGAAATAGGATGGCAAAGACGACGCTTAGATAGGTGACAATGTATGGGTTCTTCGCTGAAAATTGCGACCGTCTTTGGGATTGAAGTACGTATTCACATCACCTTCCTGCTGTTTCTGGCATGGATTTGGTTCAGTTCTTACCAGGTTGAAGGGGCAGCGGGAGCTCTCCAAGGCGTCCTGTTCATCCTGATCTTGTTCGCCTGCGTACTCTTACATGAGTTTGGCCACGCCTTTGCGGCTCGCGCCTTCGGAATCAGGACACCAGATATCACTTTGTATGCCATCGGCGGAGTGGCGCGACTTAATCGCATTCCCGACAAACCTTGGCAGGAACTCGTTGTCGCTATCGCCGGACCGATGGTCAACGTCGTGATAGCCGCGATCCTGATTTTTGGCATTCACGTCACCGCCGGCCTTCAACAGGTCGAGCACCTGGAGAGCCCAAGGATCGAACTGCTGGCAAAAGTGGCGTCCGTCAATGTGATTTTGGTTTTGTTCAATTTGATCCCGGCATTCCCGATGGATGGAGGCCGGGTTCTTCGAGCGCTCCTGGCAATGGCCATGCCGTACGCTCGTGCCACCACCATCGCCGCTCGGATCGGGCAGGGCCTCGCCGTCGTCTTCGCTATCTTTGGATTTCTCGGCAATCCTATTCTGATCTTTATCGCAATCTTTATCTTTGTCGGAGCACAGCAGGAAGCCGCTATGGCGCGAGCGAATCGATCTTCGCAGCCATGATGAAGTCGTTGCGATGCAATCCTCGAATCTTGTGTGTCCAAAGAGTTACCGTCACCCGACCCCACTCTGTTAAAATGGCCGGATGATGGCCCTCTTCCTCGGCTACCGCGCCGACTCGGTTCGTAAAACTCAGCGCTTCTGAAAAGTTCGAAAACCGATAGGTCCGCTCGAGTCTCTCGATTCCGTCTCGCTCCAACAGTGTCCATTCAGGAATTTGAGGCTTGAGCTCCAGGACCTCCGCCTCGGTTGCCCGCGGAGAATCGCGACGGCAGGCGATGCATTTTTCATGAGTGAGTGCGTCCATAAATTTTCGGTGATAAACAATCATCCGCCCCCCTCTCCGCAATGTCGAGCGTTTAGGGCTCAAGAGGCGCATTGAGGCCATTCGCCCGAACTCACGTCCGCAACTCCCGACTCCGGCCTTCGCAGAACCGCCTCCTATCGAGCAATGAACGGTTGAAGCAGCGAAAGGTCAGCAGCACTGAGCCGTTCCTTGGCCGTTTTGGCCTGGTGCCAATAGGGATAAAGCAACCGAGGCAAACTCGCGGCATCAAGCCGCGCACGTTCTTCCGAAGAGAGCGTTACATCAGCAGCAGCCAGATTATCAGCCAGTTGAGCGTCAGTTCGAGCACCGATCACCAGGGAGGTTATTCCTGGACGACCAAGCGTATAGGCAAGTGCGATTTGAGCGGCCGAAACTTTTCGGGCATCCGCTATTTCGACCAGAACCTCGACAATATTATAGAGCTGTTCTTGGTCATGGACAGGTGGTTCGCCCCAGTCGTTCAGATGACGTGAACCTTCCGGCGCCTGCTGATTACGACGATATTTGCCGGATAACAGTCCGCCGGCCAGCGGACTCCAGACGAGAATCCCTAATCCTTGATCGAGCGTGATCGGCACCAATTCGTACTCCGCGTCCCGAGCCTGCAACGAATAGTAGATCTGCTGACTGACGAAGCGCACGTATCCATGACGCTCGGAGGTGGCGAGCGCTTTCATCAAATGCCAGCCCGAGTAGTTCGAGGCCCCGACATATCGCACCTTGCCAGAACGCACCAGACTGTCTAATGCCTCCAGGGCTTCATCCAGCGGAGTTCGACCATCCCACTCATGAAGTTGATAGAGATCGATTCGATCAGTTCGAAGCCGCCGCAAACTTTTTTCACATTCCCGAATCAGATGGTAACGCGATACGCCGCCATCGTTCGGTCCCGGGCCAACCACCATCCTGGCCTTTGTCGCGATCAAAAGATCTTCTCTGCGCCCCTCCAGAACCTCGCCGAGTATCTCCTCCGACACGCCGTCAGAATAGCAGTTCGCCGTATCAAAGAGATTGACGCCGGCTTGTAAGCAAAGATCGACCTGACGCCGAGCACCCGCTACATCGGTCGCTCCTATCTTACTGAAAATGGTTCGGCCACCGAAAGTCATCGTGCCCAAACTGAGCACAGAAACCATCAGGCCGGACTGTCCGAGTTGACGATATTCCATGGTTCCCTCTACATCATGAGTCGCACCGCTGCGAACACCTTTGAACGGACTGGGGGCTGTTTCCCGATTTTCATCGGACTGTTTAATTAAAGGCTCTTGACTCGCTGAAAGTCGGGGTCATTCTTGACCGCTGGTACTCTGTCCCGAAAATGTTTAAAATCGCCGAACTGGTTAGCAAAGGAATCATGAGATTCTGGATACTGGTTTTAATTGTTAGCGTCTCAGGCAACGCGTTCGCTCGACTAGGCGATACCGAGAAGCAGTTGACGGCAAGATACGGAAGCCCAGTTTCCGTACGGCCCGGAGGAAAATACAATCCCTACTTTGAGAAGATCATAGATTTTCAAAAAGAGGGTATCGCCATATCTTGCGGACTTCACGCCGGACGATGCGTGACGATACAATACTCGCGTGACAGCGGCTTTAAGTCGTTGGAGTTCGAGGGCTTTACATTACTCAATCGCGTCGGTCCCCCAGTTTTCGTTCAGCGAAACGCGACTTCGCTAAAATATACTTTCAAGGAAGACTATCCGGAAATCGTCAAAGGCTCCCAACAGGGCATTCGCAGGATGCGCAAGGACGTCGAATCATTTCAACAAAAGAATTAAAGGCCAAAGTCCGGGCCTTGTTCGGCCGGCCCGTGAGGCCAAATCGTCTCTAAATGAAGTTCCAGTCTGCGCAAAAACTCCACTTGTGATCGATTGATCTTTTTTTGCGCGTCCGCCATTGAGAAAAATTCCCACTTATCAATTTCCGGGAAATCAGTTTTCCGGCCAGAGCGCGGCGGCCATTCCAGGGCGAAAAAATTGCTTTTCATGGACGGTAAACTGCCGCTTCGTTGAAAGGCCCAGGCCAGGATCCGTTTCCCTGATTTCTGCCGTATCTCGCCGAGGTCAATAAAAGGGCCAAGGGAACTGATCGAAGTCTCTTCTTCAAATTCGCGTCTCGCGGCGTCAAGATTGTCCTCACCCGGATCAACAATTCCCTTTGGGATCGACCAAGCTCCTTCATCTTTCTTAACCCAAAAAGGTCCTCCCGGATGAACCAGAAAAACCTCGAGTATGGGCCCGGTATTTCTGTACATCAAGAGCCCGGCACTGACTTGCGGCACCGCTCAGATTACCATTAGTACACAGAGCCGCAACCAGAGGCGAAAAACGAAACGTCAATAGTGAATCCCGCAACGGAAAGTGCTCGTTCAAACCCCCGGATCCAAGGGCCGCCTCGCGGGTTTCCTCTTGTCTTCCCTTGCGCAAAACCGTCCGCGATGCTCAATGTTACAGAACATTCATTCCGATGGTATTAAGGCACCTAGTCTTTGAAGTCGTTCCGCAGGAAGATGGAACGTGGACCGCTGTTGGAATCGGCGATGACATTTTCACCCAAGGTCGCGATTTTGAAGACCTGAAAGTGAATGCCTTGGAAGCAGTCCGCGCGCACTTCGCCGATGAGGATTGTGATAAATTTGAAGTGCGCCTGGCTCAGGTCGTGTCTCAATTCGTGTTCGCAGCTTGAGAACGCCACCTGATATATCGGGCAATGCCCTGGTCACATGCCTCTGCCGGCATTGGGATTACCATTTTATCAAACAAGTCGGCAGACATGTCCGTCTTGAGACTTTGAATCCTCGTTTCCAACGAGTCACCGTTCCTTTGGACCTGAGACTAAAAGAAGGCTTGGCGGCCGTCATTCTAAAAACCGTTGCCACCCACAAGCGGGTCGATATCCACAACATTCTCGACACGCTCTGAGGGAGTTGGCTCTCCCCTGAAAACTGGCACTGACCGCCAGCAACTTTCTCTCACCGAGAAACGCGCTTTTCCAACGGAAGAAGAATGGCGAATTTCTTCCCGCCACGAGTCAGCAACCAGAATCTCGTCGTCAACGTGATTGCTGCGATAAAGAGCCCGGTCGCCAAGCCACCCCAGATTCCGAGAGCTCCCGCTCCGAATACGAAGGCGGCGACGTATCCGATGGGAATAGCGAACAGCCAATAGTAGATGAACGCCAAGATCATTGGCACCCGCACATCGGCCAATCCTCGGAGTCCGCCCATGGCGGTAACCTGGACACCGTCAGCGATTTGAAATATCCCGGCGATCAGCAGCAGCTTTGCAGTCAGGCCGACGACGGCATGATCGTTGGTAAAGGCATCGGCAATCGAGTGTCCCAGCACGGCATAGACGAAGGCAAAGACCAACATGATCAGACCGGAGAGACAGAGTCCTCCGACACCAATGAGCCGGACCACCTCGTCAGTTCCCGCGCCGACTGCTTGGCCAATTCGCACGCTAACCGCCTGGGCGATGCCGAGCGGGAACATGAATGTCGTCGCCGCGCAGGTAATCGCGATCTGATGAGCCGCGAGCGCCGCCGTGCCGATCCAGCCCATTAGAATCGCGGCGAACGCGAAAGCGCCGACTTCGGACAAATATTGAAACCCCACCGGCAATCCGATTCTGACGAGGGATCGAATCGTCGGCAGACTGCGAAAACTCGGCAACAGGATCGAGAGATCGCTTCCGGTGACGTGCACGCAAAATAGAAGCGTGCCGGTCATTGTCAGAACTCGCGAGATCAATGTTGCCCAGCCGGCACCAACCAACCCGAGTGCTGGCGCTCCCAAGTTGCCGAAAATAAGTACCCAGTTTAGAAACACATTCAGGGCGACCCCAAGATACATGAAAAGCGCGGGGACTATCGGCCTCGACATGGCCTCGCTAAAAGTCTTCGAGCTGATGAAAACAAGAGCCGGTATCAGGGACCAACTCAAAATCGCGATAAACGGACACGCCTGGTCGAGAACCGCCCGTGGCTGTCGAAAAACGGAAAGCCACGGAAGAGCCAATGTCAGTATCGTGGCGAGAATCACTCCGATCCCTGCGGCCAGCCAGATTGCCGAGTGGAGGATAACTTCCTTTTGCCGGTCCATTCCTGCGCCGTGCGCCCGAGAGGCGAGAACACCCACCGAAGTCAGTACCCCGATGCCGAAGACGAACGCAACGCTCATCAGGCCATTCGCGAAAGCGGCCGCGGCGAGCGAACTCGTTCCCACGCGTCCCACCATGAGGGTATCGACTAAGCCCATTAGCATCTGACCAACTTGACCGGCCATAATCGGGCAGGCGAGCGCCAGCGTTTTGGCAAGCTCTGTCCTGAGGCGTCGAGAGTCCGGCATAGACCGTTCACCAAACTAAGATTTCAAACCGTGGCAAGTCGATGGCTCACCAATCCAGCCTTCGTTTGCTTTTAGGCGACGCAGATTCCATATTCGCGGGTGTCGGCAGCCATGGAAGTAAAGTACAAGATCGGGAACGAGCGTTTGGTAAAAGTGACCGGAAGCGCCGCAGCGAAGCTTTCGCAGTTGCTGCAGCGGCAGGGCCGTCCCCAGGGTGCACTCCGCGTAGCAGTCATCGGCGGAGGTTGTTCCGGTTTGCAATATAAGATGGACCTTGTCGACGGCCCGGCCAATCGCGATATCGTGGTTGAGTCCAACAGTGTTCGTGTCGTAGTCGACCCCAAAAGCGCCTTGTTTGTCAGCGGTTCTTTGCTCGACTACAGCGACGACCTTCAGAAAGGAGGATTCAAGGTGACCAATCCAAACGCCGTGGCGCATTGCTCTTGTGGCGAAAGTTTCTCTGCATGATTGATTACTTCGCCCTCCTCGACGTCGAGCGGCGGCCCGCGATTTCCGAAGAACCCCTCAAGAACGCTTATTTTCACAAAACTCAATCGCTCCGTTTAAATCAGGCCGAGCCGGAGGCGTTTTCTTCTCTCAATATGGCCTTGCGGATCGTTGCCAATCCTGCGACACGAATCCAACATCTGTTAAGCCTCGAGTTTGGGGATGCTCGCGGAGGGCAGATCGGGTCTGATCTCGGCGAATTATTTGGAAATGTCGCCGCAGCACTGCAAGAGATCGACCGGGAGTTTGGATCACTCTCAGTTGAAAGTTCGGCGCTGCTTCGCGCCCTGGCGTTCCAGAAAATGGACGGAGCCCGCGATAGACTCATCCAGACAGAACAAGAATTAATACAGCGAGAGGACAAGTTCCTCTCGGAGCTTAACGCGATTGACGGGCTTTGGCCGGAGAGCCCAGCGGAGTGCCGTGGATCGCTGGCCCGGATCGCGCTCGGCCTCACCTTCATTCAAAAGTGGCTGAGCGAAGTCCGGGAAAGAAAAATCCGCTTGGAAGAACTTGCTTAGCGTCTAAATCGACGAACTCAGCAAAAATAGAGCAAACATATGAGTGATATCGTCGGGATTGATCTCGGAACAACGAACTCCTTGATAGGGGTGATGGATTCCGGCTTTCCGGTCCTGATCGCTGATCGAGATGGATCCAGGCTGACGCCTTCGGTGGTTTTTTTTCCCGAAACGGGCGATCCTCTGATCGGGGCTTCCGCAGATCGGATGCGCGCCCTATTTCCCGAGCGGACCATCTACTCTGTTAAGCGTTTGATGGGACGGAGGCCCGGAGAATCGGAGAAAGACGAGTTTCCTTTCGCAGTCAAAGCTCAAGGGGGTCGGACGCTTTTAGAGATCGGCGAACGATTGCTCACGCCTGAGGAAATATCCAGCCTCGTGCTCAAGAAGCTCAAAGCCGACGCCGAATTAAGTCTCGGAAATTTGGTCAATCGGGCGGTGATTTCCGTCCCCGCTTATTTCAACGATCTCCAGCGACAAGCAACCAAGCGAGCGGGGGAATTGGCCGGGTTCGTGGTTGAACGGATCATCAACGAACCAACCGCCGCAGCCTTGGCCTACGGTCTGGATAGACTCGGCGACCGTTCGCGGATCGCCGTTTACGATCTAGGTGGCGGCACCTTCGACATATCAATTTTAGAACTCAGCGAAGGTATCTTTCGCGTTTTGTCTACCAACGGCAATACGCGTCTCGGCGGTGATGATATCGACCGCGAACTGGTTCGCCTTTTGAAAGAACGTATTACTGCCCGCCATCCTGAGCTTCGACAAGAACTCGATAATAGGCTGTTCGTTGCCAGAGTTCGGGAGATCGCGCACGCGGCTAAGCTGCGCTTATCGACCGAAGACATGGTGCAGGTGGAGATTCCATTCCTGTCTGGAAACCGCAGCTTCTCTTATAGCTTGACACGACAAGAGTTGGAAGCAGTGGCCCGTCCGATTATCCGGCGTACTCGCTCACATTGTTTGCGTTCACTCGATGACGCAAAGCTGGATCCCGTCAAGCTCGATGAAGTGATTCTGGTTGGCGGGGTTACTCGCATGCCAATTGTCCGACAGTTCGTGGCGGAGATCTTTCAACGGCTTCCAAACAATACGCAAAATCCGGATGAGGCAGTGGCGGTGGGGGCAACGATTCAGGCCGGCATTCTTTCCGGGCAGGTTCAAAACGTCGTCTTGCTTGACGTAACTCCTTTATCGCTGGGTATCGAGACATTCGGTGGATTGATGAACGTCTTAATTCCGCGAAATTCCACCATTCCATGCAAAGCTGGCGAAATGTTCACCAATGCGGCTACGAACCAGGCCGCTATGCAGATCGTGGTTTTGCAGGGCGAACGCGAGCTGGCCAAGGACAATTGGGAGCTTGGCCGTTTCGACCTGCAATTTGAACCGACGTCCAAGGGCCTCGCGAGGGTAGGAGTTCAGTTTGAGATAGACGCCGACGGCATTCTGCATGTCCTGGCACGTGATACTCAGACCGGCCGGGAGAAGGTCATTGAACTGAGCAGCGCGGTGGATGTCTCGGACGAAGCGGTGGAGAAAATGATCGCGGAGTCTTTGGACCACGCGTTCGACGACATGAGCGAACGCGTCTGGACGGAAGCGGTTCTGAAGAGCAATGAACTCCTGCCGGCCGTCCGCAGTGCGTTAACTCTGGTCGGCGACCAAATTGAGCCAGAAGATCAGCGAAAGATCAATGCTCTCGTTTATGAAATTGAAGCCGCGCTCGAAAGCCATGATTCGCAGCGCTTGAAAAAAGCGAATGCCGAACTCGACGAGGGGACCCAGCATCTGGCGACCCTTTTGATCGATCGGGCAATGGCAGAAGCCGCCAAACGCAAAAGATAAGGCGCCTTAGAGCGGGTTCTGGAGTCCCGCGCTAGGGTCAGTCCGAGTGTCAAAAAAGATCTTGGGCGGTACATTGTCGCTGATTGTCCATCGCGATTTGCCGTTGAACGCTTTGATCTGGATGTATCCAGTGTCCTTCGGATAGGCCTTGATGATCGTGTCTCTCCAAAAACGACCGTCATTGGAAGCTTCAATGTCGACGCTGAGAGGTGCGTCCCCAACGTATTGGCCGTTGATCTCGATTTTAGCACCCACGGGCTGCGAAACGATCTGGACTTTTAGCCTTGGTCTCATGGCCTGCGGGTGCGACGCGCACCCGGCGGAAAGAAGAAAAGTGGAGGCCGTCAGGAATCGAAGAAGAGTGCTGAAGTGTGGGAGAGCCCGATTCATGAGAGTTGCCTTTATCAGAAATGGGAGTGGTTCGTCTCGCATTTTGTCTCTGAATTCTTGGCTGCCGAAAACACACTGAGGAGGTCAATCAAGCCAAGCGATGGAGCGGACGAAGGGGAATTCCCGGCTCTCGACCTGAAAAGCGGCCGATCATTATGGCTACTGAATCGCTCTCCATTTAAGTCATAAGATGTTAACTACCAATCAGTTAATAAATATATAGATTGGAGCCAAAAATATGCATTGACTGACCGGTTAATTACTTTAGGTTGGCCCTAGGTTTCTATAGAATTTTTCTGGGCATTCCGGAATGCCGTTCCGCAAAAGGGGCGATAGATCCGGGATGCTGAGAGAAAAAGGGAGGGGTCTCCATAAGGCGGCTACTTCCCGAAACTCTCAAGATTGAAACGTCAACTTGAGGAGAAAATATGGAAATCGTCAAAGCGTTGGGGGACTTCGGTTTCGTGGTGAGCTTGGTAGCGATCACTATGGCGCCGAGAATCGCAAGCCTCATTCTGTCGGCTCGCCGCGAGGAATAATGACCTACAGGTCTGCATGGCCGGGTCGGCCCAGGGCAAAACCAAACTTAAATAAAGGAGACTGATATGGACCCTTACATTTCCGTTGTCACGGCTCTGCTAAACAGCGTCGCCTACAACAGTGATGATGATGCAGTGCTCGTTCCCGAGACGGATTTCGTACCGTTTAATTTCTCGCACTTGAGGAATTTTACGGCCAAAGCTGAGCAAGCGAAAAATCCGGTCGGAGGGGGCAGCCAGTATGCATCTGATGCACTCACTGCGTAAGCCCCGGGCGGAAGCTTCCAGGCTTCGCCCGGCGTCCCCCCAGACATCTTTTTGCCAATAGCAGTGTGCAGGGAGCAATTCCCTCTGCCAACTTCTTATTCGTCTCCCCTGACTAATGACACTGATAACTCCTTCTCCGTCTCCCCTGACAACTTCAAATGTCGCTCTGAAATCGCCTGCAGTTGAGCCAGGGAAGAAACTTGCTGAAGCTCTGAGCGCAGGGTGCGGCCCCCCGGCATCCCTTTGGAATAGGCCATTAACCGGCCACGAAGCGCGGCCATGACGTGCCTTTCGCTATCGGTTTCTGCGACCGCCAGGCGGCAATGGCGAAGAATATGGCTCCAGCGCGCTTCGATCGAAGGGTCGGCCAATAATTCGCCGGTTTGCAAAAAATATTTCGCCTGGCGAAAAAGCCACGGAGATGTCATCGCCGCACGGCCAATCATCAAACCTCGCACTTTAGTCGACTGAAGCCGGAATAATATATCTTCCACATCCCCTAGATCTCCGTTCCCGATGACCGGTATGGCAACTGTTTCCGCCACTTTGGCTATGACTCCCCAGTCGGCAACTCCTGAATAGCCTTGTTCCTTGGTACGACCATGGACGGCAACCGCCGCAATGCCGGCCTGTTCCAGAATTGTTGCGGTTATCGTGGCATTGATCGTTTCCGAACTCCACCCCAGCCGGATTTTGGCCGTGACCGGCAAAGGAGCAACTGCCTTGACAACCGCCGACGCAATCCGCTCAAGAAGCGGACAGTCCCTCAATAAAGCGGATCCGCCATGCTTGCAGACCACTTTGTTGACCGGACAACCGAAATTCAGATCGATAAAATCCGGCTGCACCCAATCCCTGACCGAAACTGCTGCCTCTGCCATCCGTACCGGGTCGGCGCCGAACAATTGGACACCAACCGGCCGTTCTTCCGCTTGAAAGTTGAGCATTTCCCGCGTGCGCTCGCTTCGGTGTAGAATGCCGTCTGCGGAGACGAACTCAGTCACTAACACATCTGCTCCCTGTTCTTTGCACAACCTCCGGAAGACAGAATCCGTTATCCCCGCCATCGGCGCGAGGTAAAGTGGGAACTTGTCATTGAACCAAGGAAGCATGAAGAAGTTGTCAGGAATTAGTTGTCAGTTGCGCTCAGCGAGGAACGCTTCGTTCCCATGAAGGCTCATTTCCCGCTTCGAAGAATCTCTCACTGATCACGCAATTTTGCATCCGCTCCTAACAGCGTGTAGACTTCCTGCTGTACCGCGTCAAGCTGGTCCAACCTCAGCCGGGGATCCTGGATAATAAAGACCTCACCGGTCTTCACGTGTTCGTAAATCAGAATCTTTTCCTCAGCGGTTTCGCGAAGATCCACTTGCTTCAATATTCTCTTTCGTTCGAGGAGAATCGCCAGGATATAGCGCGCATTCAGATGCTCTGCCAGATCCTCCGTTACCAATCTCCGTAAAAGCTCTTCCACAGATTCTTTCGGCATTGGCTCGGCAGGCGCTGGTGGCGCCGCTTGAAATTTAGATTTCCAGAATGAGAAAGGCTCGGTGCGCTCTTTGATCTCCTGCCATGCTTTTTCAGAGATATCCTCACGCCTGAACCCAGCCCGATCCCGAAACAACAGCGTGTAAATGGTCGCGCCATCGGCAAAAGATTCGTGCGTTCGAGCGCAATGACGGCTTCGGGCCTTGATTTCCCACTCTGACAACATCGTTTCGATGAATAAGCACGGATAGACCGATTGTTCAACAGCGCGAAAATCTCACGAGCAGCTTTTGGCTTCTGAGATTTCGCGCTAAGCAGTTTTCTTCTCCAGCGTAAGGAATTTCGTTGTGCAACGGTGCTGCTTCTCTTCAGATTGAAATCTATGGAAACGGTGATCCCGCCGGGCTCAACAATCGGCCTGCTGGGCGGAGGGCAACTGGGGCGGATGTTCGCGATCGCAGCACGTCGAATGGGTTACCGCGTCCACACCTTCGAACCCTCGCCCGACAGCCCTGCCGGCCAGATTTCCGATCGTGAATTCAACGGTTCTTACACAGACTGGGATTTGCTGGAAACGTTCGTTCAATCAGTGGACGTGGTCACCTTCGAATTCGAGAATATACCTTCAGAAGTCATGGATAGGATTTCGCGATCGAAGCCGGTCCACCCGCGCACCGAAGTCCTGCATATCTGCCAGAATCGGGAGCGTGAAAAAAACTTTCTGCGCAAACAGGACTATCCGCTCGCGCCCTTTGCCGTCATTTCGGATCAGGCAGAATTTGACGCCGCCCTAGACTCAATCGGTACGCCGGCGATTTTGAAGAGTGCGGACTTTGGGTATGACGGTAAGGGACAGCAAAAGATCTCGTCTGGAGACCGCTTTGATTTCTCCGGCCGCGGGGTCGGCCGCTCGGTTCTTGAAAAATGGATTTCGTTCGACCGTGAACTTTCGGTTATCTGTGCGCGAAACGCCAAGGGCAATGTCTCCCTGTTTCCAGCCTCAGAGAATGTCCATACCCGACATATTCTCGACTACTCGATCGTTCCCGCGCGGATTGATCCTGCCATCCAACGGACCGCGCAGTCCATGGCGAAGAATATTGCCAGCGACCTGAACGTCATTGGGCTGATTGCCGTGGAATTTTTTCTGACCCGCGATAACGAGTTACTCGTGAACGAGCTCGCTCCCCGACCCCACAACTCTGGGCATTACACCATTGACGCCTGCTTGACGAGCCAATTTGAACAACAACTACGCGCCGTCTGCGGGTTGCCTTTTGGATCTCCTGACCTTCTCAGACCGGTTGTCATGGTCAACTTGCTTGGCGACCTCTGGCAAGCCGGAATGCCACCCGATTGGCGGCCGGTTCTTGACCACCCAAATGCCAAGCTTCATTTATACGGTAAGCTTGAGGGTCGTCCTGGACGTAAAATGGGACACTACTGCGTTCTCAGAGAAACGATTGAGCAGGCGCTTTTCGAAGCTTTGCAAATCAAGCGGGAACTGATTGAGACTAATGAGCCGCCTTAGACGACGAGCACAACCCCGCTGCGTGAAGCTGAAAGGCGAAAGGCTGGTCTGGACCTTTTGCTGGATTCTTCTTTTCGCGGGTTGTCAGCCAAAAGCGGCAGAATCAACAGCCTTTGGCCTGAGAACCGCCGAACTTAAGATCTCAAATGCGTCGTTGACAACGGAGATCGCAGATACGCCGCAGGCATGGGAAAACGGGTTGATGTTCCGGGACTCCTTGCCCGAGGATCGAGGGATGATTTTCATGTTTGAACAACCGAAAAAGGCTTCATTTTGGATGAAGAATACGAAGATCCCTCTTTCGATCGCCTTCATCGACTCGGCCGGCAATATTCTCGAAATTAAATCAATGAACCCGCTGGATGAAACCGTCATTCCGAGCAAATCTGATCAGGTAGCTTACGCGCTCGAAGTCAATCAGGGCTGGTTCTCCAGGCACGGGATTTCTTCCGGGGTAAAGATCCAGGGAATTCCACGAAAATAGGATGAAAACAAAGGAACAGACAATTGAGCTCCTGGAAACCATCGCCAGATTGCTCGAGCTGAAAGGGGAGAATCCATTTAAAATTCGGGCCTACACCAACGCCGCCCGGGCGCTGGAGACTTTTTCCGGGCATTTTCAGACTACGGTGGTGGAAGACAAGCTCGGCGAGCTGCCTGGCATCGGGGACGCCATCACGAAGAAAATATCCGAATACGTTCAGACCGGCAGATTGGAATACTTCGAGAAACTGCAATTGGAGTTTCCGGAGTCAATATTTGAGCTTTTTGAAATCACAGGTCTGGGAGGCAAGAAGGTTAAAGTTTTGTATGAACAGCTTGGCATCAAAACGATCGCCGAATTGGAAGTAGCGGCCAGGGATGGACGCATCGCCGAACTCGCCGGTTTTGGCGCCAAAACGGCTGGGAATTTACTTCAGTCGATCGAGCAGCGACGCAAACATTCTGGCCGGTTCCTGTTATCGGATGCCAAGATCTGGTCGGACGAACTACTCGAACATTTCCGGGGACATCCGGACGTTTCGCAGATCAGCGCAGGAGGCAGCTTTCGGAGAGGAAGAGAAACAATTGGCGACTTGGATCTATTAATCGCGACCCAGCATCCCCAACGAATCATCGAACACTTTCTTTCGCACCACGCAATCGATCGGGTCCTCGCCCGAGGCGAGACCAAAGCCAGCGTCCTTCTGAAACACGGAATGCAGGCAGATCTGCGAGTGGTCGCCAATCTCGAGTTTCCCTTTGCCCTTTGTTATTTTACCGGAAGCAAGGAACATAATGTGACACTGCGCGGTCGCGCTTTGCAAAACGGCTGGACCTTGAATGAATACCGGCTCGGCCCGGAACCCACTTCTAAAAGGACTCCGAAACCAATTCCGGAAATCTGGACGGAGGCCGATCTCTATCGAGCTTTGGGTCTCGCTTACATCCCTCCAGAATTGCGTGAAAACCATGGGGAGATTGAGGCTGCCGAAGCCGGCGAATTACCCAGACTGGTCGAATTGCAAAATCTTCGGGGAACCTTTCATAACCACACCAGCGAGAGCGACGGAAACAATACGCTGTCAGAAATGGCAAGCGCTGCGCAGGAGCTGGGCCTCGAGTACCTAGGGATCGCAGACCACAGCAAAAGTTCGTTTCAGGCCCATGGGCTGGACGAAACGCGTTTGCTGAAGCAGGTCGAACAAATCCGTCAACTGAACAAAGGGTTTGGAAGCGATTTCCAGGTTTTCTGCGGTGTTGAATGTGACATTCTGAAAGATGGGCGCCTCGATTTTGCCGACGAAATCCTGGCCCAGCTTGACTACGTCGTGGCCAGTGTGCATGCATCGTTCACCTTATCTGAGAAAGAAATGACCAAACGCATCATTCGTGCCCTGGAAAACCGGTACGTGACGATGCTTGGCCATCCGAGCGGTCGTCTCTTGCTCTCACGGGAGTCATACCAAGTGGATCTGGGAGAAGTCATCAAAGCGGCGGCCCAAACCGGGACTATTATCGAATTAAATGCTAATCCCCGCCGATTGGACATGGATTGGCGGTTCTGGAAACTGGCTAAGCTACAAGGCCTGAAGTGCGCCATCAATCCGGACGCGCACAGCGATCGAGGTTTACAGGATCTTTGGTTTGGAATTCAAGCCGCGCGGAAAGGTTGGCTGACGCGCGAGGATGTCGTGAACTGTCTGCCGTTGCCAGAGGTGAAACAATTGCTAGTCCAAAAGCGCGAGCGGCAATGAGGCCGGGGCAGCCGCCGCGACCATTGGAGGTCACGTGGCGAGTGTGTGACAAAGATTAAGCCCATCTCCGATGCTCAATTTTGTAGCTCTTGCTAGGCTATTAGTAAACCGTCCGGCGTTGCGGAGCCTACGCCCTTTTCCCCTATTCTGCGCAACCCGCGAAATCTGCGGTCTCAAAATTCAGCATTGACTTTAATGGAAACCGCCTCAACACGCGGGCAGTTGCACAATCATATCGGTGTAACTTTTCCCATCGCTTTCGGCATAAATTTTGCCCTTCATGCGGGTTATATCGCCTCTCGCTTTGAAGAGGCCCAGTCCAAATTGCTCACGTTGCCTGCGGGTGGTGAAAAATGGATCGAAGGCTCTTCGCATTACTTCAGGTTTTATACCGTGCCCGTCGTCCCGGAAGGTCAGGTCAATGAAGTTGGAATTCGTCCGCGCGGTCAGAACGACGCTTTTTGCGTTTGCCTCACTAGCGTTACGGAGAAGGTGCTCGAATATATCCTTCGCTTTCCGGCGATCCACCTGAACTTTCAGCTTTTCGTCGTATTGTAGCACGATGGAGAGGCCGGGAGGACACTCCACCGGCTCTAAGAGTTCGGGTATTGGGACCGACTCCAGACGGAGCGGGGTGACTCGACTCATCGAAGCGGCCTCGTTGAGACAACGCGTCAGAAGATCGGCCGCCCGAGACATTTGTTGAACAGGCTGTAAAATGTCTGATTTAAGATCCGGCTCGAGAAGCAATAACCCGGAATGTCCGGTCAGCACCGTGATCACGTTGTTCATTTTGTGGATCAGGCCGACCAGCAAAGAGGCATAGTATTCTGGCGGGTAGCTTTCTACCTGAATGTTAGTCAACGGTACCTTCTGCTCCACAAACGAACTCCTAATTAATGATTTATAAACATCTCAACATTGAGTTGGGCAAGACTACGACTTCTTGAACTTAAATCAAAGAGCGAAACGGAGAGAGGATTACGACTTCGTTATCCGACTCCGAGCTAGACCTATCTCTGCGCAGACAAAACCCGGCGCTCGAAGGCGGTCGCTAGTTCGTTCAAGGGACCTTTGAAGTACCACTCTTCCAAGCGGTTCAATAGCTCCGCCGCCAGGGCGGCTCTGGAGACCGGACCTCGGGTAAACTGTTCGACTGCCGAAGTTGGATACCCGTCGATAGCCGGCGCCGATCGTACATTGAGCCCAATCCCCAAAACTTGAAAATCCCAGCTATTGGATGTTTCGAGGAGGAAGCCAGCCAGCTTGCCACCGCCCAGCATCAAATCGTTGGGCGGCTTGATCTGCACTGGCCGATCGACCCATTTTTCGACAACTTCAGCGCCGGCCACAGCCGCCATCTGGACCAGTGCCGGCCACTGCCCGGCCGGGTACCGCGTACGCAGGAGAATCGAAAACCAAAGGCCTGCGCCCAGGTTTGAGACCCATTTCCGGCCACGTGTCCCCCGCCCCCCGGTCTGGCATTCGGCAAAGATCACGAGACCTTCGCGAGCGCCGTCCAGACCAGCTTGTCGGGCCCGATCGTTCGTGGAAGAGGTTTCTCGAAAGACCCAGACATCCCGACCAATCGTTTTCGTCTGAAGTCGTGCCAGGATCATTCCAGGGAGCAGTGATTCCGGCTCCTTCACGATGCCGATCGTTTTTGGGGTTCGACAAAAAACGAATCCACATTCCTGAAGGCTATCAATGACAGCCGGCAACTCGTCCGATCCGATGTCGGTCTGATCCAACAATTCTGCAAATTCAAGGACCCTTCCGACCGGTAACAACCGTCGAAGCAGATCAATTTCCTTCGGATCAAGCATCCAGCAATTCCAGGGAGAAATCGATCGCCCTGGCAGAATGAGTCAGCTGACCGACCGAGATAAAATCGACGCCGGTCTCGGCGATTTGGCGAACGGTCGAGATGGAAACGCCCCCACTGGCCTCAAATTTCAGGCCTGATCTCCTTAGGGATACGCAAGCACGCAATTGATCCGCAGACATATTGTCGAGCAGGATCACATCAATCCCACCAAGGTCGAGGAAGTCGCGCACCTGAGCAATTGAATCAGCCTCCACCTCGATCAAAACGCCGGGGTGACTCCCCCGAATGGCTAGAATTGCCTTCTGGAGCTCGGGTTTGGCCAGAAGATGATTATCCTTCACCATCACACCGTCATAAAGACCCATTCGATGATTCTGTCCGCCCCCGGCTCTCACCGCGGCTTTTTCCAGAGCGCGAAGACCAGGGGTCGTCTTCCTGGTATCCAAAATGGTTACTCCTGTACCACGCACCGCCTCAACGAACTGGGCTGTCAGCGTTGCGACACCCGAGAGTCGTTGCAGGAAGTTCAGAGCAACCCGCTCACCTGTTAGAAGAGGGCGGGTATAACCGGACAACTCAATCACCGTTTCACCTGTTTCCAGGACCGATCCATCCTGCCTTAAAGTGAGCAGTTGCAGGTTCGGATCCAGTTTCCGGTAGACTTCTCGAACAACCTCGACCCCGGCGACTACACACGGCTCCTTCGCGAAAATACGCCCTTTGGAAATGCGAGTTTCCGGGATAAAAAGAGGGATGTCAGGTCGCCACTGCCGATGTCTTCGGCGAGAGCGAAAGCGACTGGATCCGGCGTTAAATTTTCCACTCCCAGACGCTACCTCGGTTCGAAAACTGTGCAATGAGATGCTTCTTCCCGCAGTTTGCGCGATGCAGACTCTGCTTAATTCTCTTGTCAGTTCTGGCTGACAGGAAGGCTCATCACAAAAGCGGCGCCTGCGCCTGGTCTGCTTTGCACCATGATTGACCCTCCGTGTGCCTGTACGATGTGCTTGACAATCGATAAACCCAGTCCTGTACCACCGGCATCTCGCGATCTATCTTTATGCACCCGATAAAAACGCTCGAAAATATGCGGCTGGTCGCCCAGAGGGATTCCAACGCCGTCGTCGGAGATCTTGACAACGACGGTAGTCGTCTCGCAATAAGCCTCAATGCTGATTCTAGCTCCCGATTTGTTGCTATGCTTCAGAGCATTATCGAGAAGATTATGCAGCGCCTGGTCGATTCGAAATGCATCGGCCTCAACTCGTGGCAGATTATTCGGGATTCTCGTGGAGACAATCGCGCCGCCTTCGCGAATTCGAGAATCCAGCTGCTCAAGAACGCGATGAACGCTTTCCGAGAGATCGACCACCTCAAAACGGAGACTGATTTTTCGAGACTCTAATTGCGACAGGGTGAGGAGATCTTCGATCAGGAGATTCAACCGCTGCGCATGTTTTTGCATCGTACGCAGGAAACGGAGATTTGTCTCCTGATCGTCCCTTCCTTCGATGAGCGTTTCAAGATAGCCCGTGATGATCGACAAAGGGGTCCGCAGTTCGTGCGAAACATTCGCCACAAATTCTTTCCGAACGGCCTCTAACGACCGGATCTGACTGACGTCGTGAAAAATCACCAAAGCACGCGGTAGTGACTCGGGCTCGCGTGGGCGCAGACTAACGGAGGTAATTTGGAAATGTTTCGGCTGGAATTGATCGCCGTCGTTTATCTCGGATTGCAACTCTGCTGATTGCGGCTCTCCCGTATCGAGTGACCGCCGAATGACCTGATGCAGAAGATGGTTTCGAAAAACTTCCATGACTGTTCGATCGATGGGGGACTTGGGCAAAGAGAACATTCGCTCGAGACGGTCATTCACGAGTCGTATTTGCATGTTGCTATCTGCGATCAGGACACCCTCGACCATGCTGGTAAGGATAGCCCGCAAACTGAAATCTTCGTCCGCGATGTGTCGCGCAATCTCTCGCTGGCGCTGGGCGATCCGTTTCAGATCATCATGAATTTCCCGCACCACCCGTGGACCGGGAGCCACCTGCGCCAGAGCCTCGTCCGCCAGTAGATTTTGCGTTTCGCGGCGCAGAAACAAGAATCGCCGCCAAAGGATAATTACAATCAGGCTTAGGACGCCCGATGAGACAAGCCAGACAATCAACCACCCTGTAATCACTCTCTGAGACTGACCAGAAATCGATAGCCCTCGCCTCGCATGGTGGCAATTCGATCCGCGGCGGCACCCAATTTTTCACGAAGTCTCCTGACGTGGGTATCGACCGTGCGAGTATCGATGACATTTTTGTAACCCCAAACATCCTGCAAAAGAGTCTCTCTGGAGAGCGTCTTGCCTCGATGCTCAACCAGCGCCGCGAGCAATTTGAACTCCGTGGTCGTGAGATCGAGTCGCCTGCCACTGATCGTGGCCTCATAATTTCCTTTGTCCACGCAGAACTCATCCACGACCAGGACAGAGGCGCTCCGAACCACCCTCAATCGGCGGAGCAAATTTTGGACACGCAAAACCAGCTCACGGGGACTGAACGGTTTGGTGATATAGTCGTCCACTCCCAGCTCGAGACCCGCGATTCGCTCTGAAACGTCGGCCTTGGCAGTAAGAATCAGGATGGGAATATCCGCGGTATCATGAGCGTTCCGCAAAGCCTGGCACACTTCAATGCCGGTCATCTGGGGTAGCATGATATCAAGGACAATGGCATCGGGTCGCGATTCGGTAGCCGTTGCCAAACCGGCTGGGCCATTCAAAGCAGTCAAAACTTCAAACCCGGCTCGGTGAAGATGGTACCGGACCAGGTCAACGACATCAGGTTCGTCTTCGACAACTAGAATTGTGTCCACATGCGCACTCGCAAGGTAGCCACTGCCCGCCGGAGCATCAAGTCAGTCCAAAAAAAATGATCCGGGCTGCGCACGCCAAGGAGTAGAAGTCGAGAGATTCGTGCGCAAACCCGAATCGCCTTAACCGATAAATTTAGACAGGCAACGTTCGCTGCTGTTCAAAAGTTTCTCTTTTTTATTGGAATATTATCAGTCGGCAACGATCAATATTTTTGCGACGAAAGAGCCCCCTCTCTCTTCTTCCAAGCTAAATGGTTCACCTCGTACACTTAATGTTTGAAAAACGAACTGTTCGGGCCAGCTATTTCAAGTGAGACAAACCAGGAGGTATGCCCTCTCTGCCTGCCAGATAATCGGAATCACGTAATTCCGGCACTCCTTGGGAAATTGAAAATTGACATCAGCACCAGTCGAAACGACCG
Source organism: uncultured Verrucomicrobiae bacterium (assembly GCA_963742335.1). Taxonomy (GTDB): domain Bacteria; phylum Verrucomicrobiota; class Verrucomicrobiia; order Chthoniobacterales; family JAFAMB01; genus JAFAMB01. The sequence goes on along the minus strand of CAVULL010000026.1, from coordinate 50,096 downwards.
GAACCGATATTAAGAAGTCTCTCCCGAACTCTTCGCGGGCGTTTCCGCTCAACGTATTGGCGATTTCTCCGACCAGGTCGCGAATCAACTCGCCGTTGATCGGCGCTTCATTGAGAAATCGTAGAATATTTTCCAACATAACCCCGTTGGCCGTAAAGCAAACCGCACCGTGGGCTTTACCGGAAATTCCGATAATCCCAGTATATTCCAGAAACGGCTTCCCCTCGTCCTTGATGAAAGGGGGTTCAATAACGACCCTGGTGTCCTTTTTAAGGGATTCGAAATACCGCCGGACGCCGGTGATAAATACCTGGATATCCTGGTCGTTCATGGGATTTCAGTCCTCAATGAGCAACTCAAATGCCTCTTTCAATTCCGATGGATTGATCGGTTTGCATAGAAAGCCGCTAGCTCCCCTTTTGATAGCGTCGATCGCCGTCGCTTTGTCGCGCAAGGCCGAAATAATCAGCACCCGCGCCTCGGGATTAATCTGCATTAGCTTGTCCAGACAGGTTAGACCGTCCATACCCGGCATCGTAATGTCCAAGGTCACCACATCATGCAGCTTGGCCCCGTACAATCTGACCGCGTCTTCTCCGGTCGCTGCTTGATCCACCTCCGTGATTTCACCGGATTCCAGATCTCGTTCGATCGCTCTTCGGACTACACTCGAGTCATCAACGATAAGAAGTTTCATGCCACGGGGATTTCTAGTCGGAACTCACAAAATTGTCCTTGTTTGGAGGAGACGTTCAGCAGGCCGCCCATTTTAGCGGTCAAATCTCTCACCGCATCCAGTCCGACGCCACGACCTCCATCCGTCGTCGGTCGGTCCATGGTAGTGAAGCCGGTTTCGAACAAAAGATTATTTAACTGCTGTTGTGTCCAAGCTTCGATACTATTCACGCTAGCGTAACCGAGCTGTACCGCACGACGGCGGAGTAGCTGATAGTTAATGCCGCGGCCGTCGTCACGCACGGCCAAAATGATTTTTCTCTCATTCTCGTTGAGGCGATAAGCGTAAATCTGTATTTCACCGACCGGATGCTTTCTTTCTGCCAGACGTTCAGCGGGCGATTCTATTCCGTGCAACACCGCGTTTCTGACCAGCTGGGTCATCACCATCATAATCGGCTCCCGCAAAAGATTCGGTAAACGATCAAGCCCGTCCTTGATCTGAAGATCAATTCGAACTTTTTTGCCGTTACGTTGCGCAATCTCTTCAGCAAGGTTGACAAGTGGTCCAAAATCGGTTTGGCCGCTTTCTCCGGCCTCCTTCCCAAAGACCTTTTGCATCGATAAGAGCCGGGTAATCAAATCGTGGGTCAACCCGATCTGGTCTAGAAGCGAAGCCAGACCGGTCGTGATCGGCAAGAATTGTTCTCCGCTCAGCGCTGGACCAGCGCGCACCGTGGCAATCTTTTCCTCAAGCCGGTTTGCCAGATCTTCAAAATAGGAAAGCCGAAGCATCGCGGCGTTTCCTTTGATCAGGTGAATCGATCGTGAGATTTTTTGCAGCAACCGCAGGTAGCGGTCGGATCGCTCCGTGCTCGATTCACCGGCGTGACTTCCAAATTGCTCTGCCTCCAGAAGGTTGAGCATCATGGTTACCTCGGATTTAGCATGATTGAGGAACTCCGCCAGAATGGGCGGATCCAGGTGCATGATCCCAAAAAGCATTTCGATCTGAGATTTGGCCCTTGTCTCGTTCTCCGTGATCTGCCTGGTCAGCGCGATCCGAGAGGTTGAATCGAGAACGGTGACCATGATCTGCGTTGTCTTGCCACCTTCGACAACCCGGTTAAATTTGAACTCCAGAAATTTGCTCTTTTGTGCGCCGTTTGCCTGAAGCAGTTTAAACTCGATCTCCCCGAGCGGGTTGGTTTGCTGAATCAGCTTTTCCTTGATGCGAGGATTCAGCAGCAGTTCCAGATAATGCTGGGCCGCGACCAGCGTCTCATCATTGACGACTGGCTGAAGCCCCGATTCCGGTGCTGGCCGAAGTAGATCGAGAAAAGAAATGCCATCAATTTTTCGCTGGAAAATTCCTTCGGTGATTTTGGAGTACCCGGGTTGAATGATGAAATCCGGGCCCATCAGGAAGAGGCCCTCATTAACCGTTTCGAGGATTTTGTGCACATGGCGGTTCCGCTCTTCGACCTGATCGATCATGTAATTGAACCGTTCCGCCAGAAATCCGATTTCGTCCTTACTGGAGATTGGCGCACGGGCCGCCAGGTCGCCCGATCCGATTCTCTCTGCTGTATTGACCAACTGAACGATAGGTCTGGAGAGCAAGTGCCCAAAGGCAAGGGCCGCCAGGATAGCAACAATCAAGATGACAAAGCCGCCAAAGGCGATCAAGCGGGTGAGGTGAACCGCCGGCGCGAAAGCTTCGTCGGTGCTGATCGTAATGACCAGGCCCCAGTCCAGGCCCGCCGTCCCCAGCTGTTCGTAAACGCCGAGCGATTCCCGGCCGATATCGTCAAAAAAAGTTACTTCGCCTTCGTTCGAAAGGACCTGGTCTGAATAAATGTTCTCCACTGCTTTGTTGTGTAAAGGACCGCCGAGAACCGTGGTAAGAGGTCCTGGTGAACCGTCCGGTTCGAAAGACAACGACTTCATCTTAGCCGGCATTTCTTTCACGAAGCGGGATTCCGTCCGCATCCTCATGTCCGGTCCGACAATGTAAGCCTCTCCGGTTTCACCCAGCCCTACCGCGGACCAACGGCCTTGAAATGTCACCAAGTCAGTGAACGTGCTGCTGGCAATTTTGTGGACCACAACTCCCAACCGTCCGCCTAATCGATTATTTATTGGGGAGCTCAAAAACAACATCGGCGATCCATAATCGCCCGGGTACCGCTCCAGATCAGTGATCACGACTTCATCCCCTGAGGTACGGTCTCCGGAAGGACTGGCGCCGTACCATGCGCCCATAAACACCTTCTTCAACTCTGAATGCGCTCGCCAGCCTTTGAAAACGTTCGTGCCGAAGTCCCAGCTCTTTTCATAAGTGTAAACAACATTGCCCAGATCATCGATCAGCATCAAATCGAAGTAACTGTTTCGACGGACGACCGTCTCGAACAATCCATGGTATCGGTCCATCGCGCGGGCGAACATTGTTTTCGAAAAGGCGTTTCGGAAATCCGGCGGAAGATTCTCGTTTTTCGAAATCTCGAGCACTGAGTTTCTCTGGAATTTGTATCCAGGATTTGCCGGATTTTTCAGGATGTAGACGTATTGCAGGATCGCGCCAACCGGACTAAGATCGCTGAATTCATCGAAGTCGCCGACCTTTTCACCGAGACTTCGCAAATCGCGCATCGGCCCGTTTTCGTAGGCTTCCCGGAGACTTTGACGGACCTGGGTGAGGAACGCGGGATCTACTTTGAAGCCGGCTGCATCGAGGTCCTCAATCAGGTGCTCATAGCCGGATGACAATTCGGTTACGGCGTAACGAACCGTTTGCAATTCGGCTTGCGCAGTGACATCCCGACGCTGCTCGGCAAATAACGTGTTGATGGCCTGGGATAAAGAAGTCCTCAACGATTGAAATCCGTCTAATCGTGCCTTTCGAAGCGCAATTGCCGATAAGAAAAAGGCGGTGATGGCGAGTGCCGCCAGAATCAGAAACCCAATTCCCGTCGTAAAAAGCAGGAGCTTCGATCGAATAGTCAACCCACGCGATGCTAATAATTCGTCGCTCTCCTTCGTTTGGGCCTCAGTGTGCATTTCTGTTTCGCGACGCGCTCATTTCCCGAAATCTGCCGGGTTTAATTTTTTGATCGGTATCGCCTGCCCGTGGTCGATCTTTGTCAGAAAGACCTGATGTGTTCCCTGCCGGGTCTCGGGAGAAAATCGAATCGCGAACGACCCGAACTCGAGCGTCAGATGCTCCAGAGCATCGATCAATGAATCCTCAGTCAAGTCCTTTCCTGCCCGGCGCAACCCCTCAATAAGGACAACACTGTTGAGATATCCCTCCAGGCTCATATAGCTAAAATCGGTCAACCCCGCGGTCCGCATGTCTGTCTGGTAAGCGTGCACCAGCGGCGAAGATTCGTCATACGGAGACGGCAGCACTTGCGAAATGATGACGCCATCCCCCTCCTCGGCCAGGTATTTGATCAGCGGCTCCGTTCCAACGACCGAAACGTTGCAGAAAACCGTATTCTTCATCCCTATTTGTCTCGCGCCTCGGATCAAATCCGCGCACGGCTTATACGCCCCGAACAAAATCACCGCCTCAGGTTTAGCCTTTGAGATATGATAAAGGGCTTCGGGTGCTTTCACCGAGTTGCGCACATAGACACCCTCGCCAACCAACATCAGGCCCCGGCGTCGCAACGCTTCGACGACCGCTGCCCGGCCTGCGTCACCGAAACTGTCATCCTGGCGGAAGAGAGCAATGTTTTTGCAGCCGAGGTCTGTCACCAGGTGGGCAACCAGCGTTTCCGCCTCCTCTCCGTAACTTGCGCGCGTATTGAAAATCAAGCGCTGCATCGGCTGGCGCAAGATTGCCGCACCGGAAATCGGGCCGACCAGGGCGATATTGGCTTCGTTCACCATCGGTAGGATGGCCCGGCAGGTCGGGGTTCCAAGAAAATTCACCAGCGCGAAGACCTTATCTCGATCGATCAGACGTTCGGTGTTATTGACCGTCTCCACGGGTTCGTAACGATCATCATAATCCACCAGAACCAATCGCCGTCCGCCTACTCCGCCTTCCTTGTTTACTTTGGCAAAGTAAGCCTCACATCCATGCCGAACTTCAATGCCCAACAAACTGATCCGCCCTGTTTGCGCGTTTGACATTCCAATCTTGATTTCCCCGTCCGTAAGCGGATGCTCATGGGACAAAAACTGCGCCTTTGACCGCTCGCCTGAGAGTGCGAGGACCGACAAGGCCGCAATCAATAGCAGAGCCACAGATCCAAGCGATTTACCTGGTCCGTCCACATCTCACTTCCACCGCGTCGACCAGAAACGCCGACTCTGAACGTTGCTCTCTATTTAAAATCAACTCTGGATCATAGTTGATCGAGGCATGATTGCAATTATTCTCCACGAGCCGCTCCCCACCGGAAAGGTCGCCTGCCGAGACAGCGCTGAGGTTGAAAATCTGCTTGGCTGGATCCGAACTTGGGCTACCTTCATTTTCCACTCGTCTAAATGGTGGTCGTAGCTCAATGGTAGAGCCCCGGATTGTGGTTCCGGATGTTGCGGGTTCAAATCCCGTCGGCCACCCCGTTTGCCCTATCTCCGTCCAAAAGACCTCGGTTTCGCACGTTGACTTCTCTTCTTCATCAGGGGTGATTCTTAAACTCCATGAAAACACTTCGCCGTTGAATTAAATCAAAGCGCCATATGTTTACTATCCATGGCCCATGACGTTTTCATCAGTCACGCCCATAAGGATCAGAGAATCGCCGTGGCAATCTGTAAAAAGCTTGAGTCCGCTCAAGTCCAATGCTGGATTGCGGAGCGAGATATCTCCGCGGGGGAAGATTGGACAGAAGCCACTCGCAATGCGATCGGGTCCAGCCGTGTGATGGTGCTCGTGCTTTCGGAAAATGCCAATGCGGCGCCCCACATCGAAAGGGAAATCGCGCATGCATTTTATACCAAGTGCGCGATCCTCCCACTGCGGCTAACCAAAACGCCACCGAAACGCGATTTCCTCTTCTATCTCGGGAATGTTCGCTGGATCGAGGCGTTTAACTCGCCTCCAGAGCAGCATTTGGAAGAATTAGCCGCCACCATCAATGGGATTGTTCATGGTCCGACTATCACTCGCGATATGCAGCTACCTCACAGCCTATCCAATGAGACGAGAAAAACGTTACAATATTCGGAATCCTGGGTGGGCGCATTACGCGCTTCCCACTATGGAGCGTTGGAAACCCTGAAACGAGTAACCATAGCAGCCTCCCTTCTGGCAGCTGTTTGGCTATTGTGGTTTGTCTATTCGCAAATGAAAGAAGGGGCGTCTCTACCGGAGGGTGACTTGCGGACGATGAACTCTGTTCGCGGCACCGCTCCAAATTTGACGACTAAGGGTACGGCAGATTCATCGCCGTCCAAACCAACTTATACTTATACGCGTTTAGGCTTATGGGTTCCTCCAAACGCCAGCCCTACACCCTCGCATCAAGAGAGCTCTTATCCTGCGCAATCTATGACAGCGCCGACGCAGCCAGCCATCCCCTTCCCTTCTTTACATCCGAACGTTGATAAAGACCCTGCTGACGAGAACGTAGGGTCCGGTGTTGGCGATCCTGGGAAACTTAGCGAAACAAACCAAAGTCAAGCCGACGTTCTGCAACCATCTCCGCCAGTTGTTCCACCGGTGGATTCGACTCTTCTAAAGGCTCAAAACGGTAGTGGCTTGGAAGCTTCTCCCGAAGAACAATCCTTAAAGGAGTTGGTTCTGGAATATCTTCGCACTGTGGCAAGCAACGACGGGTCAACGCAGGGGCGCCTGTTTGCCGGTCGAGTTAACTTTTATGGAAAAGGAGTACTTTCTTTTTCCGAGATTGGGGCCTCCATGGAGCGTTATCGCCGCGATTGGCCAATTCGAAAGTGGGAACCAAAAGGAGAGCCTGAATTTCCTCATTTCCTCCATTCGTCGAATCCCGATCTGTACGAGGTCCTTCAGCCTTTCGACTGGACGGTGGCCAACGGCTCAAAGCACAAACGGGGAAGCGCAATCCTTTACGTCAGAATTCGCAAGGCTGAAAACGGAGCATTTCATATATTTTACCTCGAGCAACGTCATCTCTAGTTCTAGTCATAGTGCAATCTCTCTTAAAGGATTTCGGGGGCGTTTAAATAGGTCCTCTGAGAGCCGACAACCTTGTCTAGAGTAATTAGTTTTCGCCCGGCAGACCATTTCCAGAATGCTTGACAGTTTGAGCGTAGTGAGGATGGCCAGAGGGTGCAGCCGGACTTCGTTTGAGACCTCGGCGATTAAACTCAGCGATTAGCTCCTGACGTTTGCGCCCGAGCTCTTGTGCCTGACTGGTATTGTTGTTCTTCAAAGCCTGTTGGATCTTCAAGTCGATCGAATCCGCGTAAATTTGAAGATCGGAATTGGTGTAGAGACCATAATTTTCAGGCGTTGGGGTGGGAGCAGGAACAGTGGAGACGACGGTCGGGTCAGGTGAACTAGTGCAGCCTGTGATCAGGACTATGCTGATTAAGCAAAACAGATATTTCATGTTCATTAGCTTCCGATACAATTCCCCTGGAACAAGTCTCTTACGATTCATAAATCTCCACGCTATTCGACCCTGTCTTCAATGTGCAGGATTTTTCCCGCTTCTGACGCTGGAACGGAAGTGTTCACCGCAAAGCGGTAAAAGTGATTGAATCGACCGATATTGGTCCAGGACGGAAGGCGCTGTTTCCGGAGCGCCATAAAAGTTTTCTGGAAGCTCGGCGTGGATTGTATCCCGCTCTCGGGATCGCGAGAGGGCACCACGCAACGCTGGCAAGGATTGTGCCCGACGAAAGAGATCTCGCCGATCCGGAAGAGTTTGAGCTCATCGGGCGCCCCAAAGAGCCGATCTTCCCAAAACGGTTCCACCCCGCCAAGTTCGAGGTTGCTGCGGAATCTGCGCCGCGCGCTTTCGAGTGTCAGCTCTGGAAACCAGCGAGTGACTTCCTGAAGGCTTCCTTCACTGACGATCGTTGGACCGGATGCCGTCCGATCATCCGGGAACCCCCTGATCGGATCGCAGATAAACTGAACGGCGAATCCGAAGAAGTCACTCAGCCATCGATTAATTCTTGCAGGTTCATTGAAAACGAAGTCCTGTTTTCGCGTTTCGCCTTGAATCCAGAAGGAGGCTTCCCGATAGTCTTCGGCAAAGGTTGTCCGGATCAGATGCACACGGTCCGTCCGTTTGCCGTTCACGTAGGATCCCGTCGCATCGACCATGGCAAACATACGGTCGTGCTCAAGAATGCCGGTGCTATTCAGGCGAGCCGCGGCTACCGAGATGCCGTCCAGCGACTTAATAGGGAAGAGATCGATCCGCTTAAGTACCATTTCAGTTCGTCCGCCCAAAACCATCGTTCTACGGGAGACCGGCTGGCAGCCTGGCCGCACGCCTAGGATCTTTTGCGGTCCGTTGGGGTGACCGGAATTTCGATCAAGTGAGATTTCCCGGAGGCCATTGCCGCCTCGACCATACCACCGATTTCAGCTTTCGATGTCACCCTTTGTGCGGCGATACCCATCGATCTGGCGAGCAATTGAAAATCGACGCGCGGATCACAAATATCCATCGCCAAAAATCCGTGTATTTGGGCGTTATACTGCGGTTGATGCAACATAAATTCTTTCAAAATTCCGTATTCCCCATTGTTCAGGATAACGAAGACAACGGGCGTTTTTTCATGTGCGGCACTCCAAAAAGCCTGCGGTGAATAGAGTGCCGAACCATCTCCAACGACACAGAGCACCGGCACTTTGTCGTGAGCCAATGAGACACCAACCGCCGCCGGCATGCCCCACCCTAAAGTCCCGCCGCGATTGTGAAAGTATTGCTTTGCCGCTGTCGATCGATGCATCGGCTGGGTGAATTCGTTCGCGCACGGGGCTTCATCGACCAGCAGTGTTCCATCCGGCAGGACTCTTGTTATTTCCCGCGCGGCAACGATCGGTTGGATCTGCGGATCTCTTTCCGCAATTTCCGCTCGCTTTCGCAGCGCCTTCTGCTGGGCTTCCTTCGCTTCCAGCGCGACATTAAAGTTCCTTTCGACAGTGTGCGGCGAAATCTCGCGTTCAAGTGCAGTCGCCAAAGCTTGCAAGGTCGCTTTGACATTTCCGACGATACCGAGCCGGGGGGCATCATTGTGGCACAGATCATTGCCGTCCTCCGAAATGTGGTAGAAGACGATATTTTCGGGAATAGGATCTCTGGCCGTATAGACTATCGCAACCAGCGTCTTGCCACCCAATCCGAGCATGCAGTCGTATTGACCGAGAATCTCGGAGATTTCTTTGGCGGTCGTTGGCAACGAGCCGCGCCAAAACGGATTGACGGAGGCGAAGTTATTGGCCGAGGGCCAGGAGGAGCCGTATACCGGTGCGCCCAACAAATGCGCCACCCTGGCAATAGATTCATCCACGCCAGACTCAGCGATATCGTTTCCGGCAATAATTACCGTTCGTCCCGGCCTGAACTGCAGCAGTTCAGCGGCCAGATCCGGAACCCCTGATCCGGTACTTGCCCGCTCAATCCGGCTTGCCGGAAGGATGGGATGAGCTCCTGATTCGTCCAGGATGTTCATCGGAAGTGAAAGGAAAACCGGACCACGCGGCGGAGTCATCGAATTGTGAAAAGCGCGACGGAGTATCAACGGCAAATCATCAAGAGAATTCGGCTCGAAGGACCATTTGGCAATTGGCGTGGCCATCCCGACAAGATCAGCGGCCAGCAACGGGTCAGCCAGAAAATGACGCAGATCTTGTTGTCCGGCGGTGATGATCATCGGCACTCTGGCGATTTTCGCATTCATAATCGCACCCATCCCGTGCCCCAGACCGCCGGCGGTATGCAGATTGACAAAAGCGGGCATCCCGGAGGCCTGTGCGTATCCATCGGCCATTGAAACCGCGGTAGCTTCCTGTAGTCCCCAAACGTATCGGATGTCCGGGTTGGTCACCAGTGCATCAATCAAAGGCAACTCCGTCGTCCCAGGATTACCGAAGATGTAGCGTATCCCCTCCGAACGCAGCACATCCAAAAGGATGTCCGCTCCCCTGACGCCTGATTTTCGAGCGTCAGACCTCTCAGTTCGTTCGCTGTTTGCTTCCATAAATCAAATTCTCATTCAGCCTTTTGCCGCGCCACGGTAGCCTCGGTGCGGCAATCTTTCGCCAACACTTTAGCTATGCTGGCAATTTACTCGAATCCTTCTAACATAGGCGATCCGTTCTGATGAGCGATGACCCGCAAAACGACCTGAAGCCTGATATTCGCCAATTGCCGCGAGCAATGAGCGCGTTTCTGAGGCATGCCATGCCGAGGTACACTATTGAGACCTGCGCCGAAGCATTCATTTTGACTTTGGCAAAGCTTCTTCCAAATGGGCACATGCTGGCTTACTTATGGGAACCTGCCCGTCAGGCAAGTCATCGCGCACGATTGATTCTTAAAGCCGGAGAAGTCGTGCAGGAACGAGAAGCGGCACCCCCGGCCGAGCTTTTTCAGAGAGAAACATCAACTGAATCGCGGGACGACCTGACCTTGGTTTTGCATCCCACGCTTAAGACGCTTCAGTTCGATCCGGCAGAACGCCGAGCCCTGGAAAAAGAAGGATGCCGAGCCGCGGTCGAAATCCATTTCGCCTATTACAGCCGGCCGATTTTGCGGGTGATCATTGGGTTGCCCACCTCCAAGCAACTGCCCACCCACGAGGCCCAGGAATTCTTTTTGGTGTTTTGCCGATGTTGTCTCGTCTCATTGAACGGCGCCTATCTGGCTGACCTTGATGAGAGGGAAGGGAGACGCGAAAAACCCGAACTGAGCGAACGCTTTAATCTCACGCTACAATGGTTTCACGCGCTGGTTCGCCATTTGAACATTGGCATCGCCGGGCTCCAGAGCGGGCAGACGGCAGAAGCCGAGGATGCTTTGGAGCGAGCCTCGATCGTGGCCGGCATCTGTCTGGCCGAAATGTTAGCGCTCAGGGGCAAGATTAAATAATACCGGCCTTCGGTTCAATCAGAAATTGCGGCTCGACTTGTTGCGTTAATTCGATTTTAACCGTTGTCTAATGCGCAAAGTCCTCAAATCCGATCAGGGGCCTGTTGAGATAAAGCCGCAGGATAAGTCCGTCTGGATCTGCATGTGCGGCCTAACAAAGAATCAACCCTTTTGCGATGGCTCGCATAAGAAAACCAGGGACGAAGAAAGCGGCAAAACCTACGAGTACGACGAGGAAGGCCACCGGCGAGAAATTGACTAAGCCGCAGTCTGCCTTGCTCGCAAATCTTTAGAGATTCCAGGCGGGATCTCACGATCCAACCTCATGTCAGAATTGGGTTCCTCGCCGATTTCAGCGGACCATGCCGCCGTCGGGGGTTCGACCTACCGGACGTCCCCGGACAAGAATTTCTCTGGGATGCCTCCCGGGGTGCCTTACATCGTCGGGAACGAGGCCGCCGAGAGGTTCAGTTTCTACGGGATGCGCTCCATTTTGACTGTTTTCATGACGACCTATCTGATGAGCGCCACTGGCCAACTCGCGGTAATGACCGACAACGAGGCAACGGCATGGTTTCATGAATTTGTTTTCGGGGTCTATTTCCTCCCTATCTTCGGAGCGATCCTTTCGGACGGATTCTTAGGCAAATATCGGACCATCCTCTCGCTATCGATCGTTTACTGCCTCGGCCATCTGGCGCTGGCAATGAACGATACGCGGCTGGGCCTTTTCATTGGCTTGCTCCTCATCGCCATCGGATCCGGGGGAATCAAGCCGTGTGTCTCTGCACATGTCGGCGATCAATTCGGAGCGGGCAACCATCATCTGCTTTCGCGAGCCTTCGGCTGGTTTTATCTCGCCATCAATTTGGGCTCCTCGATTTCTACTTTCCTCTGCCCTATCCTTCTGAACAATAAGACCTTCGGGTCCCACTATGCGTTTGGTTTACCGGGCCTGCTGATGCTGATAGCAACCATCATCTTCTGGATGGGAAGGAAGAAATTCGTTCACATCCCGAAGGGGGGACTTGCTTTCGTTCGCGAATTTTTCAGTCGCGAAGGACTCAGTGCGATCGGACGCCTCTTTGTCGTCTACCTGTTCGTAGCAGTCTTCTGGTCTCTCTGGGATCAAAGCTCCGGTGGAGAATGGACGCTGCAAGCGCGCAACCTGAATCTTGATTTTTTTGGACTAAACCTTTTGCCAGAACAGGTCCAAGTGGCAAATCCGCTCTTGATCCTGACACTCGTGCCGCTCTTTAACTATCTCATCTATCCAGCCATCCACCGTATTTTCCCTCTCACCCCATTGCGAAAGATCGGCATCGGCCTGTTCCTGACATCGGCGTCATTTTTAGTCATCTGGTGGATTCAGGCTCGAATCGATGGCGGCGCTCGACCGGGCGTGGCGTGGCAATTTCTGGCCTACGTCCTATTGACCGCAGGTGAAGTAATGGTCTCAATCACCGGGCTGGAATTTTCGTACACCCAAGCGCCCAAAAAGATGAAAAGCATCGTTATGGCGGCCTGGCTTTTCACAGTTGCCTTAGGCAACCAGTTTACAGCGATCCTTAACTTCCTGATTCCAACACTAAGCAATCTAGGACTAGACCTCAAACACGCAGCTTACTTCCGATTTTTCACTCTGCTGATGTTCTTAGCGGCAATTCTCTTCGTTTTCGTGGCCCGATTTTATCATGGCAAGACCTATATCCAAGGAGAAGCACCGCTCGAAGAAGCAATCAATGCGCTTTAGCTTTAGGGGCTTAGCAAACCGAGACGGTTCGCTGAGATCCTTTCCGGCTTTCAATCAGTCGCACCGTCATCCTGAGACGACGTGCGGCCAGAAAGGCCAAAGCGAGTAAACGGTAAGGCGTGAATGCCTCTCCAGACTGTGCTGGGCGGCATGAAAGCACTTGTTGTCGATCCGTTCGGACCCATGAGCGAGTGTCTCGGCCTTCATCATTTCGACAAAACTCCTCAGGTTATCTTTCGCAGTGGCAACATCTGCCGGTGTAATGCGCCTCTCGTCCTGCATTCGTTCCACGCCATTGTTGATCCAGGCCTGGAGAAACAGCTGACAGGAGGGGTCGATCTTGAGAGATTCGGTCGATTGAAGAACTGTTGCCCAAAATTGTTCATTCAAAGTTGCGGTGGACATAATCTATTACCTTTCTTTCGCCCTGACCAAGCGCCAACCTGACAGCTGGCGTCTGACAACCCGCTGAAGAAAGATTATCACTTTAGGTTTGCACCGTCGATATGCATTTTCACTCAGCCCTATGCACTGGCTAACGCATCCTCTCAAATGAGCTCAAATCGCTTAGCAAACAAAGTCGCCATCATCACAGGTGCAAGCCAGGGAATCGGTCGAGCCATCGCGGTTAATCTTGCCCGGAACGGGGCAAAGGTAGTCCTGACTGCGCGCAACGTCGAGAAGTTAGAAGAAGTCCTGACTAGAATTCGAGAATCCGGCAATGATGGGATGGTGTACCCAATCGATCTCAAGCAGATCGATGCGCCACAACGGGTGGTTGAGGCTGCCATCGCGCAGTTCGCGGCGATCGATATCCTGGTTAACAACGCCGGCGCGACCAAGCGCGGTTCTTTCACAAGCCTCACCGAAGAAGATTGGCAGGATGGTTTTGCGCTCAAGTTTTTCGGCAGCGTTCGGCTGGTTCGAGCCGCTTGGCCGTATCTCAAAGCTCGCTCCGGCTCGATCGTGAATATTGCCGGCGTGGGCGGGCGTACCCCTGGAGCAGAATTCACGATTGGCGGCTCAGTCAACGCGGCGATCTTGTCCTTTACCAAGGCGATCGCGGAGCTTGGCGTCGAAGATCGAATTCAAATTAATGCCATAAATCCCGGCTTCGTCCGGACAGCCCGTTTAAAGAAACGGCTCGAATCTTTGGCTTCAGCTCTCGGTGTCACGATCAACAATGCGGAGAATGCCATGGTCACGGAATCAAAAGTCTCGCGGCTGGGAGAACCTGAAGATATTGCTCACCTTGTCACATTTATCGTCTCGCTCGAAGGCCGATTTCTACACGGTTCGTTGATCGATATGGATGGAGGCCAGACGAAAACGATTTGAATCCGCGATTTTCGGCGATCCAAGTCTGTCCAGCCTCGGAACTAAGAAGCGGGTGGGACGCTTCGTCGGCCCGACATCATCGGGCATAAACGCGGCCTTTCCACTCCGAGCGTTTCCCGCGCCAGTATCGCAGAGCAGACGACCACGTCATGAGAAGAAACAAGCCGGCGATTACCGGAATCATCGGAGCCCACAGGGTGGATCTCCCATAGTAACGCAGGATCGGCAGGTAACTCGAAATCATACCGCAAACTCCGACCATGGCGAAACCTCTGACCGCGGGAGAGGAGTCGAACAGGCCGGCCCAGGGAACCCAAAAAACGAGCAACATCAAGAATGTGGTAACGAAGAGGAGCCAGAGAGAATAGCGCAATTGCGTGAATGCAGTCCGTTCAATCATCTCGAAAAAGTTCGTTAGCCGCGGATAAGGGCGACGGCTTCGCACCGAATGGCTCAGGCCAGTCCAAGTACGCCCCCCTGATTTCTTGATGCTTCCGGCAAGGGAACAGTCATCGATGATGGCGTTCCTGATCGAGCCAAAGGCGCCGGTTCGCCGGAGAGCTTCCGACCGAACTAAAATACAACCACCGGCCGCCACCCCCAGACTGGAATTTGGGTTATTCCCCAGGGAAAAGGGATAAATCAGCTTAAAAAAATAAATAAAGGCGGGCGCGAGCAATTTTTCCCAAAAAGATTCCATGCGCAACCGGGCCATGATCGAGACGAGTTCAAGCTCCTGGTCGAATAATTTCTGTTTCAGCGTTCCGATCATTCGAGGTTCAAGTTCGATATCAGCGTCCAGAAGAAGAACCAATTCGGTCTCGGTGCAGCGCCAACCCTGCTCAAGCGCCCAAAGTTTACCGATCCAATCGGCAGGAAGCGGTTTCCCTTTGATTATTTGGAGCCCGTCGACAAGGCACGAGACCGCCAGCAAAGCAGTTTCATCCGAAGATTGATCGTCCACCAGAATCACCCGCAGACCAGCACCCTGAGCGGCGAGAGCCGATAGGGTACGCGAAATGAAGGGCGCTTCGTTCCGCGCCGGAACAAGCACGGTGACATCGCCAAGATTCGGCTCCGCCTGCTTATCTCCCGCTTCGAGAGATTCCCTGGTGCTCCAAGGCCGCCAAGGAACGAGCCACCAGGCCATCCAGAGCAACGAACTGGCAAGCACCGCGAATTCCATTCATGCTATGCTGTCGAATCGTTATTCCCCTGGCTTTGCGTCTTCAGGTGCGCTGTGCTCGGAATTGAGATCCCCGCAAAGGATGAAAACACCGCCCAGCGATATCAGAAAAAACCCGAGGCAAAATCCCAGCCAGATGTTTCGCCAGAGGATCGTTAAATCAAGCATCGTAGTGAACATGGCGGTCACAAAGAAGAGCAATCCGGCCACCGCGCAGACTGCCATTTTTTTCATCACAACACGATCTTCCATAATTGAATGATTTCTGGGGCTAGAGATTGGGCATTCCTGAACGACCGGTAATTCGGATATAGTAACCGCTTTAGAACTCGCGTTAAATTAAAAAAACGGGCTTTTAGAGGCTCAGCAATTTAAAAGCTTTGGAAACCATGAGACGCCCAAACAAAAGAGGGCGCAGGGTGGTCAGCAAACGATCAAGTCCATTATGAAACGCATTGGTATCCTGACCGCGGGAGGGGACACGCCGACGATGAATGCCACAATCCACGGGGCTGTCGTTCGTGCAAATCAATTGAAGATTGAGATTGTCGGACTGATAAAGGGATTTAACGGTCTCTTTAACCCAAGCGTTCCACACGTTTATCTAAACCCGCTCTATCAAGCGATCCCAGAGATGGATCCGACAAAAGGCGGGACGATGATCGGATCCTCACGGGATTACGTTGACCCGAACAAAACGAAAGAACTCGATCTCATCGCTCATCGCCTGGAGCGACTAGGGATCGAGGGCCTGATCTGCGTGGGCGGCGACGGCACTCTCAATGGTCTGCAACCGCTCGCGGAGCGTCTGCCGACCGTGCTGGCCCCCAAGACGATCGATAACGACCTCGGGCTGAACTATCCGGAAGAACCAAATGAATGGGTTCGCGTCCACGAGCATGGCTCGAAAAACGGATTCCGCTATGAGCATAGAGCGGCGCAGGCGATTTTTGATCTCGACTACATCGTGAACTATGTCACTCCGGGCTATGCGACCGCTGTTTACGTCTCAGCAAGCGGCGTGGAACGGATCCGGACCACTGCCGAGAGCCATCGCCGGATTGCCATCATCGAGGTCATGGGCCGGCATTCAGGTTATATCGCCCTCGGGTCGGCCTATGGACGGCCGGACATCATTCTCGTGCCTGAACATCCGTTGAATATCGAGCACCTGGTCGAGCGCGTGAAGAATCTCTACGACTTACAAAAGAACGTCGTCATTGTCTGCGGCGAAGGCATCGTCGACGAGCAGGGAAACGAACTTGGGGCTGAAACCAGAACGTCAGATCCAGCCGGGAACATTGCTCTTACCGGCGCAGCTGAAGCACTGCGCCACAAGCTAATCACGATCATCGGCGACCGTTATTTCCAACTTTATCGCCGGGGAGAATCGGCTCGCGAAGCGATTTTTACCAGGAAGGTCGGTCACACTCAGCGAGGTGGAAGACCGATCGTTTTCGATCGCTTCTACGCCGCGCAGCTTGGCGCAAAAGCAGTCGAACTCCTGCTCGAAGGTCGTAACAATGCTGTCTCCATTCTGCAATACACCGCTGCCAGAGGATTCCAGGTCGGAGGGTACGACGCGAACCGTTTCCGTGACCGTTGGGGGCATATCCATGCAAGACGCATGTTCTCGCAGTTTTATGATCCGATCCAAATGAAACCTTCGCGACTGGGAGTCAATTACCTCCTGCCAATCTTTACGGACGCAGTCGGCGACGACGACATGGAACATATTCGGCGAACTCTTTTCGCCCCGGGCAACCTTGCTCAACCCTATCACTCGATTAATACCGATATCAACAAACGGATCCGCTACCTGGAAGAGGAAAAGACTGGTTAAGCCAGGAGAGGAGTTCAGAAGTAACGACATTTACCACCGCTGATGAACCAGGGGCCGGATCTTTTCCTCGTAAAGGTTCTTTAAGACCGACCTCTGGTCTGCATTCAACGGCGGTAAGTCGGAGGCGGCAGCGTTCTGGATCACCTGCTGCTCATTTCGAGCTCCAGGAATCACGCAGCTAACAGCCTCGTGATCCAGAATCCATCGCAGAGCAAGATTAGCCATACTCGCCCCAGTGGGTACCAAGGGCCGAATTTCATCGACGGCATTGAGCGCGGTTTCGAAGTCAACCCCTGAGAAAGTTTCCCCACGATCAAATCGCTCGCCGTTGCGATTGTAATTTCGATGGTCGTCCTCGGCAAAAGCAGTCTGGCGGTTGATTTTACCCGAAAGCAGACCGCTTGAAAGCGGAAGACGAACGAGAATGCCAATGTCGCGTTGCTGGGCTAGCGGAAAAAACAGCTCTTTAGCTCGCTGCCGGAAAATGTTGAAGATGATCTGCACGGTAGCAATCCCAGGGAACTCGATTGCTTTGAGTGCTTCTTCGACTTTTTCCACGCTGACACCGTAATGAAGAATTTTGCCCGCTTGCTTCAATTCATCGAGCGCCGCGAACACTTCCGGCCGATAATAGACCTCGGTCGGCGGGCAATGCAATTGCACCAGGTCGAGTCGATCGCGCCGTAAGTTCTGCAGGCTCCGTTCAACAAAAGCCGTCAAATTTTCGCGATTGTAGCCCTCGGCGACATGTGGCTGAAGACGACGGCCTGCTTTGGTCGCCACGTAGATCTCTTTTTTCGTTTCGCTCAACACCTTGGCGATAAATCGCTCGCTTCGGCCATCCCCATAGACGTCAGCGGTGTCAATGAGATTGATCCCATTTTCAATCGCGGCATGGAGTACTCGTTCCGCATCTGCGTCCGGTACATCGCCCCAGGCCCCGCCAATCTGCCAAGCGCCAAGGCTGACTTCAGAGACCTCAAAGTTCGTTTTTCCTAACTTTCGGTAATGCATTAAACCAGATTTAAGTCCGAAACTCCGCCAGCGCCACCAGCAGATTCGAATTAGAAAATCCTATTCCCGGGCGTAACGATTATACATGATCAGGCCGCGGAGCGCATCAACAGCGCGCTCGAGCTGGGTGTCCGGAGTCTCTCGGACGAGCTTCTGCTCTTCTGCCGTCAATAACCCGCCCCGCTGCCGCAAAAGCAGCGCTCGCTCCCGGTCGGTGTCGATCGTCGACTCGATATCGGGAGCAATCCCTTTTTCCTGAATCACCTGTTTGCCAGGGGTATAGTACTTGGCGGTGGTCAGCCAGAGCGCAGAACCATCCGGTAAAGGCATCGGAGTCTGGACAACACCTTTGCCAAAAGTTGTCTCACCCACGATAATCGCGCGTTTCAAATCCTTGAGGGCGCCCGTGACAATCTCGGCGCCGCTGGCGCTCAATCCGTTCGCGAGCACCGCCATGGGAAATTCCACTCGCGGCCGGTTGCCATCATCAGTGAGATATTCACGACGTTGAGCGGCATCGCGACCTTCCGTGTAGGCGACCAGGGTCCTGGGTGGTAGAAAAAGTCCGCAGACATCTACTGCGCTGGTCAGAAGACCGCCGGGATTAAATCGAAGGTCCATGATGAGGGCCTGCATTCCGTCAGCCTGCAGCGAATCGAGCTTATCAGATAACTCACGCGCTGTCGGTTCCGTGAATTCGGTGATTCGGAGGTACCCGATTTTGATACCACCGGTTTCTTTCGGGTTGAGAATTTTCGCGTCCACTACGCTCGCGACTTTGATCATCTCGCGTCGCATTTCGTAGTCCTTCGTTTCTTTGGTCGAAGGCCGATAAACCGTCAAGGAGAGCCGTTGATTTGGTTGACCGCGCAGCCGTTGATTCAAATCCTCAATCGGCATATTGAGGGTCGATTTTCCAGCCACGGCGACGATCTGGTCGCCCGGTAGAATGCCCGCCCGAGCGCTGGGACTGTTCTCCATGGTCGACAGAACCGTCACTGATTGCTCCTTCCGAGAAATTGTAAAGCCAAAGCCGCCGAACTCGCCGCGGGTTTCGTCCTCCCTGTCCTTGAGATCTTCTGGTTCAAGGAACTGACTGTGCGGATCAAGATGCGGCAACATCGCGTGCAAGGCCGCATAAGTGAGTTTTTTATAAGAGACAGCGTTCCGATCCACGTAATCCTGCCTGATCACTTGGATCGCTCTGGTAAACCCGGCAATTGCCGCATAATCGACTCCGTGATCGTCCGCCGCCGCGGTCGAGTTCAATATCTTGAAACCGATCAACAAGTTCAGAAAAACGCAGGCGACCAGAAAGCCGCAGAGAACCTTCCGCTTCATTCAAGTGAAACCGTAGCACAGGTCCGCTTTTGCGCGAGCGGCGCCAATATCGGATTTTCAACCTAGAGCATCGTCTCATAAGTGGGAGGTAAACCGTTGGCTTCCAAAGGGTTTGTCTCCCACTTATGAGACGATGCTCTAGTCCAGATAAAGTTATCCATCCGCGTTAACGGGTAATTTTAACCTTGACGATAACGGCAAAGCTGCGGATCTTCCGGGCTCTTCACTAAGAGGGCTAAATATGTCTAGAGAATGCAGGATCACAGGAGCCAAACCTACCAAAGGTCACGTCATCCACAGGCGTGGAATGGCTAAGAAAAAAGGAGGCGTCGGTCAACACGTCACTGCCAACACGCCCAGATTGTTCACTCCCAACCTGCAGACAAAACGGATCTGGGTGCCGGAACTCAACCGCTTTGTCACGGTGAAGCTTACCGCCCGCGCCTTAAAAACGATCACTAAGAACGGCGCATTCAACACCTTGAAAAAGGCTGGTCTGGTGTAAACCGGTTTTTGCGTTATCTGTAAGAGCGATCCCGGCATCGGCTGGATCGCTCTTTTTCTTTTTTCTATGACGCCGAGAAAAGTCATCCCTGTCAGCGTCCTCACCGGATTCCTCGGTGCGGGCAAAACCACCCTGCTGAACTACATTCTGCAAGAGCAGACCGATTACCGGTTCGGAGTGATTATCAACGAGATCGGCGCGATCGGCATTGATGGGAAACTTGTCGAGACACAACCAGAAGATGTGGTGGAGTTAAGCAACGGCTGCGTCTGCTGCACCGTGCGAAAAGATCTGGTCAAAGGCGTTCAGAAGCTGCTGAAAAAGGACCAACTCGACTACATTTTAATCGAAACCACGGGCGTAGCAGATCCCGGTCCGGTCGCGCAGACGTTCTTAAATATTCCACAGCTTCAACAGTATGCCCGCCTCGATTCGATCATCACAGTTGTTGATGCCGAACACCTCTCAGCCCAGCTGCGAGAGGCTGAGGTCGCCCGGGAACAAATTGCCTTAGGCGACTTCATCTTGATCAACAAAGTCGATCTGGTCAGCACTGAGGATCTTGCCGCTCTTGAAAGAGAGATTTTAGAGCTCAATCCGCAGGCCCGAATCTTTCACACTGAACATTCTCGCGTGAATCTAAAGGAGCTCCTGGATCTCAAGGTCTTCGATCTCGACCAAAAGCTCTCCTTGGCTCCTGCTTTTCTCGACGAGCTGAAACCGAGCAATCACTCTGATATCGCCTCTTTTGCTTTTAGCTTCGATCAACCTTTTTCAGTCGAGCGATTCGAAGCGGAACTGCAGGAACTCTCCGAGAAATCCAGAATCTACCGCTCAAAGGGAATACTCTGGATCGAAGGAACGCCGCGGCGCGCGGTTTTTCACGGAGTCAATAATCGCTTTACCATTTATTGGGATCGGCTTTGGGAGAAAGAAGAAGTGCGATTGAGTCAGCTGGTATTTATCGGCAAAGATCTGAATCGGTTGGCCATCGAAAAACTTTTGCGACGTTGCCTGGCCTGACCCCGGTCGGGAGAAACGGGTCGGCGTTTCGGCGTAGGGCGACCAACTGACACTGACACTCCTGCCCACTGCCAACGACACTGACACTCCCAACCGCCCACCCCCAATGCACATCAGTGAACTCGAAACGCCTGTGCCGATCGTCGATCTTGAGATCGCACGTCGAAATATTGGTCGGCTTCAGCACTATTGCGATTCGCACGAATTCACGCTGCGACCGCATATCAAAACACATAAACTGCCGCTTTTCGCGCATGAGCAATGCAGGGCCGGTGCCGCAGGTATTACAGTGCAGAAAATTGGCGAAGCGGAGGTCATGGCCCAGACTGGGATTGCCGACATATTGATTACCTACAACGTGCTAGGACAGGCCAAAGCAGAGCGCCTGGCGCATCTCACGCATTTTTCGCGGGTGAGTGTGGCGATCGACAACGAGAAGGCGTTAGAATCAGTTGCCTGGGCGGCTGATTACGCCTGCGGCCCAATCGGCATCATGATTGAGTTCGAATCTGGCGGAAATCGGCAGGGAGTCCAAACGCCGGAACAAGCGCTGGCTCTAGCCAGGAGCGCAGTGAAAAACTCTTCCATTCAGTTCAAAGGGTTAATGACTTATCCCACCAGTTCATTAACCGCAGAGTTCCTTCGCGAAGCGTTGCCGCTTTTCAGCAAGGCAGGAATCGAAGTTCCAGTCATTTCCGGTGGCGGAACACCCGATGCATATCGGACTCACGAACTTGCTCCGGTCAATGAAATCCGGGCCGGGACTTATATCTACAACGATCGGATGATGATCGCCGCCGGAGCCGCCAGCCTGGAGGAGTGCGCGTTGACAATTTCGGCCACGGTTGTCAGTCGACCCACTGGCGACCGCGCAGTCATCGATGCCGGCAGCAAAACACTTTCCAGCGATTTATTATCGCCGGGGCAGGGAGATGGATACGGCCTTCTTCCCGACTATCCAGACGCCACCCTGACGCGGCTCAACGAAGAACATGGCGTCGTCCACCTTGGCCGAGCAGCTTCCAAACCGGAAATAGGAGAGAGAGTTCGAATTATTCCAAATCACGTTTGCGTCGTCACGAATCTGCACGACCGGGTCTACCTTCACCGAGAGGGAACCGTACTGGCGAATTTACCTGTCTACCTGCGCGGAAAGACGGTGTAGTCCGGATCAAAATTCGGGCAAATCAACGATACAAGATCGCAACAAGTCGCGCTGGCTGGCGATCAATTGCTGGATTCCTGCTTCTCCCAGCGCGATCATTTTATCGAGATCTCCCCTGGAAAAAGTCGCTTCCTCTCCCGCCCCCTGCAATTCAACAAAAGCTCCATTGCTGGTCATGACCAGATTCATATCGACGGCTGCATTTCTGTCCTCTTCGTAATCCAAGTCGAGGAGAAGTCTCTCGTCGACCGCGCCAACACTTACCGCGGCCACCAGATTGTGCAGCGGCCACCGCGTCAGTTGCCCCCGCGCTCGCAACGCGGCACACGCTAACGCGACCGCCACGGACGCGCCAGTGATCGAAGCGGTTCTAGTCCCGCCGTCGGCTTGCAGAACATCACAGTCAACCCAAAGGGTTCGTTCCCCAAGAGCTTCCAGATCCACCGCCGCCCGCATCGCCCGTCCAATCAGGCGCTGAATCTCAACGCTTCGGCCATCCAGCCTTCCTTTTGAAACATCGCGCGGCCGACGGGTCAAAGTTGAATAAGGAAGCATGGAATACTCGGCCGTTATCCACCCACCGGTGACACCTTGCTCTTTCATCCATCTCGGGACGAACGGCTCAATCGTTGCCGCGCAAATAACTTGAGTATCTCCAGTTGCGATCAGCACCGACCCATCCGCGTTCGGGGCAATCCCGGCAGTGAAACGGAGAGATCGAAGTTGATTATTCGAGCGGCCGTCAGCCCTCAGCGCGGGCAATTCTAAGTCGGATTGATTTGCCATGGTGGTAAACGACCGGTCATCAGAAGCTGGGAAGATGCCTCTGTCAAATATTTAACCCGGAGCCTGACTACCACGATTTCGGAACGAGAAGATTGGGACTATAAGCGGCGACTAACAGAACAATTCTACCGAAAGCAGGCAAAGGTAGGCGAACCGTCTCGGTTTGCTCCACTCGGAGAGGCATCGGAGAGGCAAAGCGAGACGGGGCCACAGCCTGCTCTCTCCAATGCCCGAGCTGCAAACTCATCCACTCAGGCAGCTCTCTTTAGTCGATCCATTAATGCCCTGGCATCCAGCCGATCGGTTTTTTGGTGTTTGGTGCGTTGGTTCTCCAGCGGCCGGGGTACCACCACGAAGTTGACCGCTCCAGCTTTGATCAGTTCCCGATGATACCACGGAACAGGCAAAGCGGGACGCTTCCCTTACCTGACGCTTCAGTAAAGGCTTTTCGCCCAGTCAAACTCTGATGTTGATCCTTCACTCGGGGTGGTCCACTTTGGCCGCTCTCCCTGTGATGGTGACTTCTGTTCAAGTTCCGGCGTCGACGACAAACCTTGGTCCGGGGTTTGATTGCCTGGGAACTGCTCTGCAACTGTGGAACCGGATCCGAATCGAGATAGATCAGAGCGATGGCTCAGCTCCAGAAATGGTGTCCCAGGCAGCAGAGTTGTTTTTTTATCGTACCGGAAAGAAGCGGCTGCCGTTCGGCTTCTCGATTGAAGGCGATGTCCCGCAGGCACGAGGGCTTGGCAGCAGCGTCACGATTCGGCTCGGAATCCTGATGGCTCTGGACCGGATCACCGATTGTGGTCTGGCAAAAGAAGAGATTTGCGCTCTTTGCGCGGAATTGGAGGGTCACCCAGACAACGCCGCAGCCGCTCTTTTTGGCGGATTCACTATTGTCTCAAAGACAACCAGGCACGTGGCCCGGTTCGATGTTGGACCGGAGGTAAAATTCGTCTTATTCATCCCGAATTTTGAAGTAAAAACAAGCGAGGCGAGGAAGGTCGTGCCGACCAGCTTCTCGCGCCAGGATGTGGTCGAAAATCTGGCCAACGCCAGCCTGGTCGCTGCGGCATTTGCTTCCCAAAATTATGAGCATCTTCGGGGCGCTTTCGTGGATCGCCTTCATCAACCGTTTCGCGAAAAATTTGTGCCGTTTCTTCCGAAACTGCTCCGGGCTGCAGTTGACGCAGGAGCTTTAGGAGGGTTCCTGAGCGGTTCCGGATCCACGGTCGCCTTTATCAGCCTCTCGGATGGCCGAGAGGTTGCCGCCGCACTCGAAGCCGCCGTACCCGAAGAACGTGCCAAAATCATTATCGTAAGCGCTGACAACGAGGGAGCGCGGGTCATTTAAAAGCAAAGAGCATGCCTCGGCGTCTCGATGAGCTCGAACAATATGCTATAGAAGTCATCCTCGATAAGAGGCACGGTTTCCGGGCCGGGCTCTTGCGGATTGCCCTTCGGTTTCTCTCATTCCTTTATCTGGCGATCGTTCAGCTGCGTCTCTATCTTTATCGAAAAAGAATCCTCAGGGAACGGCAGCTTGGCTGTCTGGTCATTAGTATCGGCAATCTGACAGTTGGCGGCACGGGAAAGACGCCGGTTGTCGAGAAATTTGCCAGAGCGCTTCAGAGAGGAGGACGGCGGGTCGCCATTTTGAGCCGTGGATACAAAAGCGTCGATCGCCGTAGGAAAAAGAATCTGTGGGAGCATTTCCTGACACAAGGGGCGGAGATTCCGCCAAGAGTTGTTTCTGACGGGAAGAGCGTTCTCCTGGACTCGGCGACAGCGGGTGACGAACCATATATGCTCGCCTCAAATCTCAGGGGCGTCGCAGTCGTGGTGGATAAGGATCGAGTGAAGGCGGGCTTGCACGCCCTCAAAAAACTCGACGTCGACACTCTGTTGCTCGACGACGGTCTGCAATATCTCCACCTTAAACATCGACTGGACATCGTCCTGATTGATCGACAGGCACCTTTCGGCAACGAGCATCTCTTGCCGCGCGGAACACTGCGCGAACCGCCGCGGAACCTGCGAAGGGCCAGCTACATTTTCATCACCAAATGTAACGATGAAACAAACGATGAGCTGATCAAGCGAATTCGGCGGTACAATCGTACGGCGGAAATAATCCAGTGTCGTCACAGGCCGCTTTATCTCAGGCATGTCTATCAAGATGAACGATTGCCTCTCGACTACCTCAAAGAGCTTTACATCGGCTCACTGTGCGGGATCGCAGCGCCCGAAAGCTTTGAGGACGGACTTCGAAATCTGGGAGCCAAGATCGAATTGTCACGCCACTTCGCAGATCACCACCGCTACACCGAGAGAGAACTAAGCCAGTTTCTGCAACGGTGCGTTCGCCGGGATGTCAGCGCCGTCATCACAACCGAAAAAGATGCCGTTCGCTTTCCGATGGTCGATCCGCTCGAGGTGCCGATTTACTATCTGCGGGTGGAAATTGAGATACTCAGCGGCCAGGAGACTTGGGAGCAATGCGTTCAGCGCATCTGTACGCCCCCCATGATGGTCTTGCCCGAAGATTATTTTCAGTAACGGCAGATATTCATTGGCACCTCGCTCCGAAAAACGGAGTCTCGTTCGAAATCGCTTCGTTTTAAACGAATAGGCATCCAGACTGTCTGACTGAAGATCTTTCCATGGCATCGCGACAAACCAAAATGAAAATCGGGATCGTCGGCGCTGGGGCCGTGGTCAAGACTCGCCATGTACCCGCGCTCAAAAAAATTCCTGACGTTGAGATCGTCGCCGTTTGCAATTCGTCTTACGAAAGCTCCGAAGAATGTTGCCGAAAATACCTCCCGGAAGCGACACCCTACGCCAACTGGGCTGAACTAGTCGGTGACCCGGATATTGATATCGTCTGGATAGGTACTCCGCCGTATCTGCACTCGACCATCGCGATCTCCGCCCTGGAAGCAGGTAAACATGTCTTCACCCAAGCGCGTATGGCGCAGAATCTATCTGAAGCAGAGGAGATGTTTGCGGCTTCTCAAAGGAATCCGCACTTGGTGACGATGGTCTGCCCGCCTCCCCACGGCATGCGGGGGACTCTTTTCATGCAAAAATTGCTGGCGGAAGGTTATCTCGGGGAACCGCATCATCTTCGTCTTCAGAGTCTTTCCGGCGCCTACATCGACCCGGACGCTCCACCGCACTGGAGACAGCGGGACGAACTCTCGGGATTAAACGTCCTGACTCTAGGAATCTACGCAGAAGTGGTTCAACGATGGTTCGGTCCTATTACCCATGTTTTTGCCCGTCAGAAAACGATTAATCCGGTTCGTCAAGGATACGAAATCCGGATTCCCGACATGGTCATCGTTCTTTGCAAGTTCCAGAATGGAATGGAAGGGGTCATGGAATTCAGTGGCGTCGCCCCGTTTGAAAATTCGGATCGGCTTCAGGTATTCGGGAGTCAGGGGATGCTGACCTACGATTTCAGTTCGGATCGAATCACCGGAGGTCACCTCGGAGAAAAAAACGCCAGTGACATCGAAATACCATCAGAGTTGGAGCAAAGCTGGCGGGTCGAGGAAGATTTTATCGCCGCGGCGCGATCCCCAGCCAACATTCAGCCTCAACCCAGTTTCGCGCATGGCCTGCAGTATATGCGGGTCGTCCAGGGCGTCGCCGACTCAGTCGCCTTCAAAAGCGAAATAGAGATTGCAGCGTAATCTCCCGGCAAAAAATTTAACGCGGCCCCGAAATTCTTCCTCTTCGGTTTTTGGGCTCAGTTCTCCAATTCCACCGCGGTCGGGACCATGATGGCGTCGCGCATGCCGTGGACTATTTTTTTGTCCGCCGGCACGATCGTGGCCAATGCGCCGCCAAGACGCACTTCTTTGTCCGACAAAACAAAATAATAGGGACAGAGCCGAACTCGACCAACCAAAGTTTCTATCGAATTGGTCGTCGGATCGTAAAATGGCTGTTGGACCAGTCGACCTTTAAAAAACTTCTGCAGGATAAAAGGACCGCTGCTAAAGCAGGTAATCGCCTGTTCGATGCAGTCTGACCATTCCCGTTGAGGAAGATCCTGACCGACATAAACCCCGCGACTACCCCATGCCAATTCCGAAAACCCGCTCACCTTCAAGACGAATTCCCGTTGTTTTTGGCTGAACTTCTCTAACTCGCGCCAGTCCTGAATTTCCAGCCCGGGAATCACGGCATGATGCGGCACGGGGGCAGGATCGATGATCCAGGTTTGGGGAATTAAGGATCTCAGCTTTGACCAGTGACTCGCCCGCAATTCGCGTCGCCAAAATTTCTGGAGAGATTTCGACCAGAACAGGCCGAACCAAAGCTTCTCTTCCAGATATGGTTTAAGCGGTGGAGTAATGCGGATACCCCCCGATTCGGCGGCGTCGATCAGCGAGACTCTGGAAGGAAGATTAGGAAGATCAAACATTTCAAAGAACCGATAGAGCGGTTCCGAAGACCGGAAATCCCACGACTCTGCCTCCACCACCCTCCAGTGAACTCCATGCCTGGATGTTAATTGGTCGCATAACCATTCCATTTCCGGCCGATACGTTTCGGATTCCTTCGAAACCGCGATCACGCCGGTCGGAAGAATGGAATGAAATCCATTGATCATGCCGTCGCCGCCCCCAAGGACATCGAAACCAAGTTCGCGATATGTCTGATTCAACCATCCAGTCAGGCCAATGCCGCCGGGCACCGAATCGAGCTCCGAAATCGCATATCCCCCCTCTGTCAGGATAATGTCTGGCCGAATCACGCGCGGAATTTCGTTGCGATACCTTCTAGAGATTTTAACTAGCTCGGCCGGTTTTCCGGCATCGAGGTAGCTGGCGATCCAGGGTGGCTGCTTGCCTTTGACGCTGAGGTGATAGAGCAAATTGGAAGCTTTTACGAATTTGAGCAACCAATGCCCAAGTCGTTCAAGTTCATCCGCAAATTGCGCACTGATCAAGAAAGGTTGCGGCGAGATGAGCCACTCCTTCTGGGCGAACAACCCCTTTTTGGGAAACCGTTCGCGAACGCGTTCAATCCGCTCTAGAGCGACGGAGTAATCCATTTGTTATTCTAGGCCAATAGCTTGAGCGCACGGCGAACCAGTTCTTCGGTATCGATTTCTTCCGTCTTTGCCCGGGAAAGGATTTCGCGCACCGTCTTTTGCGCCTCAACTTGCTTGAAACCTAGAGAGAGAAGGGCCAGCACTGCATCATTCACCTTGGCTTGTTGGTCGTTCCGACCGGAGGCAGCCAACTCCCAGGCAGCAGCGACTCCAACCTTGTCCTTCAACTCCAAGATAATCCTTTCGGCGGTTTTCTTACCAAGTCCGCTAATCTTCGACAACGCGTTCGTATCCCCATTCACCACCGCCGCTTTGAATTGGCCAACGCTCATCCCGCTGAGGACAGCTAAGGCCAGCTTCGGTCCGACACCCGTGACATGTTGAACAAGAAGACGAAAAAGATCGCGCTCAGCCGACGTCGCAAACCCAAACAGCAAGTGAGCATCCTCTCGCACCACAAAATGAGTCAAGAGTTTCAAGCGCGCCCCGATCTGTGGCAAATGCTCAAAACTTGAGAGAGGGATCTGGACGAGGTATCCAACTCCTTGCACCGAGATGACTACCTGCGTGGGCAACGCCTCAACAAGTTCGCCATCGAGAAAAGATATCATGATGCTGAATAGAAGTACGCGAGAGGCAGGAAACTGCAAATTCAACCGCGGAATACTCTTGCTCTCCTTGCTAATGGTCACAGCGACATTTCGCGCGAATGCCGATCAATTTTTTTTGATTCTAGATCCTTATTTTTACAGATCACCCATCACGATGCCTATTGAGGGAACAAAGCTGACCGTTCTCGCCTATTATCGGGTAGTCGACAGCGAGACCCTCGCCCCTGCCAAACCAGAGGAATTGGCGGAAAAGGATCGACCCGCGTCGACAAAACAGACGCTCGATCACGCCCGCCGGCTTCTTAAAATAGTCAAACCGGAAGAGATCCGAGACTCCAGCGGAGTGATCACTGCACTCCGCCTCGAAAGCTCAGATCCCACCTTTTCTTCAGTTCTTCTTTTACCGGACATTGGCAATCGATATGCCGATTTGCTCGGACCGGACTGCTATTTTGCTGTACCGGATCGACAGACAGTCCTCTTATTTCCGCGCCTGGCGGCGGATATCCAGTCTTTTGCTGCGCTGGTGCACAGCCTTTACCACAATGATCCCTGGCCCATCTCCACCGAGATTTTTGAAATCGCCAATGGTCACCCCCGCGTCTGCGGCCGTTTCAGCGATGATTTTTAATTGGGATAAGCCGCAGATTCCCCAGATTTAAAAATCGAAGAGTTGCCGCACGGAGGACACGGAGTACGACCCGGCGCAGCGCGCGAGAAATCGTCTTTCAATGCTTCGGTGCTCCAGTGCCGCCTAGAGCTCACTGACGAGGTCCCAGTTTTTAGCGAAATACGATACTCCGGACCAGAGAGTCAGGCCGACTGTGAAGAGGACCAGAATTAACCCGAGCAGGTTGAGGGATGTTAGGATTGGCAGATCAAGAAGACGCCCGAAATAGTCGGTGATGGCGATTAGCATCAGGCAATAAAGGATCGTTACGATCTGCCAGACTGTTTTCAATTTTCCTAACCGCTCTGCGGGAAGCACCTTCCCACGAGAGGCAGCGATCAACCGCAGGCCAGTGATCAGAAACTCCCGGCTGACAATCACGATTACTGCCCATGCCGGGACGCTTCCGATGGCCACCAGGCAAATAAAGGCGGACATCGTCATGATCTTATCCACCAGCGGATCCATCAGTTTCCCAAAATCAGTGATTAGCTGGTACTTCCGAGCGATATAACCGTCGGCATAGTCAGTGACGCTGCTGGCGATGAACAAAACCAATGCCAGCAATTTAGCCCCCGGAAATTGAAGACTGAGCGCAATTACGAACGGCACAGTCAAAATCAGGCGAAGAATAGTGAGCCGGTTGGGGAGATTCATGCGATCTGAACGCTTGCGTAAACAGGGTGTTTCCAGATTGGCACAGTTTGCTTCAGCCTCTCAATGATTTGGCTGCTTCCCTCAAAGGCAGCACGGCGGCGGCGCGCCGTCACCCTTACCAACAGAGAAGCTTCTCCAGCCGGTACGAATCCAATACGATGATGAATGATCACCGAAACCAGTCCGTACCTCTCTCTGGCCGCTTCAGCTATCAGCGCCAGTTGACGTTGCGCCATCGCCTCAAATGCTTCGTACTCGATACCGTCGATGTGCTGCTCGTTCTCAATCGATCGAACCACGCCGAAGAAATCGACGACCGCACCTTCGGTCCGCGAAAAGGGCACCACTGCGGTATTGAGAGGTTGCTTAGTTATTCTGATCTCGCAAAACTGCATTGCCAACCTCTCCGGATGTTAGATACTTCGAAACAGGTACAGTCAATTCAACCTTCGATCCCCAACTCATGAATCCTTCAGATATCGGACTAATCGGCCTCGCTGTCATGGGCGAAAATCTCGTCCTCAACATGGAAAGCAAAGGGTTCTCCGTCTCGGTTTACAATCGCACCACGGAGGTTACGGAAAAGTTCGCTGCGAACCGCGGTTCGGGCAAAAACATTCTGCCAACGCGGTCGATTGAAGAGTTCGTCGGAAGCTTGGCCAAGCCCCGCAAGATGATGATTATGGTCAAAGCCGGCGCAGCGGTCGATGCGGTCGTCGATCAATTGTTACCCCATCTGGACAAGGGCGACGTGATCATCGACGGCGGAAATTCCTTGTACAGCGACACAGAGCGCCGTGAAGCAGCCTTGTCTGCCAAGGGCCTGAACTATTTAGGAATTGGGGTTTCAGGGGGTGAAGAAGGAGCGCTCAAGGGCCCCTCTCTGATGCCTGGAGGAACAAAGGCAGCGTGGGATATTGTGTCACCCATTTACCGAAAAATCGCCGCCCAAGTTGATGGAGAGCCCTGTTGCCGATACATGGGCCCCGGAGGAGCAGGCCATTACGTCAAAATGGTGCACAACGGCATCGAATACGGAGACATGCAGCTGATTTGCGAGGCCTATGCGATTCTGCACGATGTACTCGGGCTCAACGCTGAAGAATTGCACGAGGTCTTTGACACCTGGAATAAAGGGGACCTCGACAGTTTCCTGATCGAGATCACAGCGAACATCTTCCGCAGGAAAGATTCTGATACCGGTCAGCCGTTAGTCGATGTGATCCTCGATAAAGCGGGCCAGAAAGGAACCGGCAAATGGACGCTGCAGTCCGCCATTGAACATGGTGTGGTGGTATCCACCATTAACGCCGCCGTGGAAGCACGCGTTCTCTCCTCGATGAAAGAACAGCGCGTTCGCGCCTCAAAAGAACTTCCCGCGCCGCCTCCATTTAAGTATGGGGGGGACCGTCAAAAACTCGTCGACGCAGTCCGTGATGCCTTGTACGCCTCGAAGATTATGTCGTATGCGCAGGGATTCACTTTGTTCGCTGCGGCCGGCAAACACCACAACTGGGGATTGAACTTCGGCGACATTGCAACCATTTGGCGAGGGGGCTGCATTATCCGTGCGAAATTCCTCAATCGGATCAAAGAAGCATTCGATCGAAGCCCGCAACTCGAAAACCTGATGCTCGATCCATTCTTCAGCTCGCTCCTGGAGAAAGCTCAGACAAATTGGCGCCATGCAGTTTCAATCGCAGTCCAGGCGGGTGTTGCCGTTCCTGCGTTTGGGGCCTCCTTGGCCTATTTCGATAGTTACCGCCAGAAACGTTTGCCGGCGAATCTCCTCCAGGCGCAACGCGATTACTTCGGCGCTCACACGTACGAGCGAATCGACAAGCCAGGAACGTTTCATACCGAGTGGCTGCAGTAGGCGTCGCCAAAGTCGGCTTCTCCTTTCCGGATCTTCGTTTCTCGAGCGTCCGATAGGAGTCCTCGTCTCCTCCATCCTCCAAATCCAAAATAGCAATCCTGAAACCAAATGAATTTGATCGATGGCAAAGCGATTGCGGAACGGATCAACGAGCAAACCCGGGATAAGGTCGAGCGTTTGAAGGAAAGCGGAATTACGCCCGGGCTGGCGGTGGTGCTGGTTGGCGATGATCCGGCATCCATCGCTTATGTTCGGAATAAAGACCGGACTTCCCAGAAGGTCGGCTTTTTTTCCAGGAAGATCGAACTCCCGGCTGAAACGTCGCAGTCCGATCTATTAAAGATCGTCGATGAGTTGAACAAGGATCCGGTGATCCATGGCATCCTCGTGCAATCTCCTCCACCCCCTCACATTCACGAAGAAAAAATCGTTCTGGCAATCGACCCGGCCAAAGACGTCGACGGTTTTCATCCAATGAATGTCGGCAAACTGGCGATGGGCGATCCCACCGCTCTGGTTCCCTGCACGCCGTTAGGTTGCCAGCGTATTCTCTTGGAGAGCGGCATTGAAACCACCGGAGCGCATATAGTGATCATCGGGCGCAGTATGCTGGTGGGCAAACCCCTGGGCCTTCTCCTGATGCAAAAGGGGACTGGCGGTGACGCCACTGTCACGATTACGCACTCTCGCAGTCGAAATCTGGCCGAAATCTCCCGGACCGCAGACATTCTCGTGGCCGCCATTGGTAAAGCTGAATTTGTGCGCAGTGAATTCGTCAGGGATGGGGCGGTGGTTATCGATGTTGGCATCAATCGCGTGGAAGATCCAAATTCGGAAAAAGGCTATCGAATTGCCGGCGACGTTGCCTTTAACGAAATTGCCTCAAAGACCAGGGCCATCACACCGGTACCCGGCGGGGTAGGCCCAATGACTGTCGCAATGTTGATGGTCAATACAGTCACGGCCTGCGACAACCAGACGAAGCGGACCATTTAAATTCATGCACTCATTCCATTATCAGCGAGGCAAACTGGCCTGCGAATCTTATCCTCTCGACAAGGCCGCCGAGCGGTTTGGCACTCCCCTTTACGTCTACAGTTCGCAGACCATTGTCGATCACTACCAAAGGCTCGATCAAGCACTGCATGAACTGCACCATGACATTTGCTATGCCGTAAAAGCTAATTCTAACCTCTCTGTCATTCGACTCCT
The DNA here is from genome assembly GCA_963742335.1 of uncultured Verrucomicrobiae bacterium. GTDB lineage: Bacteria > Verrucomicrobiota > Verrucomicrobiia > Chthoniobacterales > JAFAMB01 > JAFAMB01. Next base: position 17,318 of record CAVULL010000026.1, on the reverse strand, counting down.
GGCCGAGCAGGGAGCTGGATTTGACATCGTTTCCGGAGGCGAACTTTATCGGGTAATCAAGGGCGGAGGCGATCCGTCTAAGTGTACCTTTGCGGGGGTAGGCAAAAGCCGGGAGGAGATCGAGTACGCGCTGCGCTGCGAAATCCTAAGCTTCAATGTCGAATCGGAACAGGAATTGAGCGCGATTGACGAGATTGCCAAATCGTTGAACAAACGTGCTCCCATCGCCATCCGGGTGAACCCTGACGTTGCCCCCAACACCCACAAATACATCAGCACTGGTAAAACCGAGAGTAAGTTTGGCATCTCGATCGATCGCGTGGCGGAGGTCTACGCCCGGGCGCAAAAGATGAGCAACATCAAAATCCGCGGAGTGCAAATGCACATCGGTTCCCAAATCACCGAGATCAAACCGTTCGTGCAGGCGATTGAAAAAATGCTCCCACTGGTCCGCCGATTAAAGTCCGAGTGCGGCATCGAGTTTTTCAGCATTGGAGGAGGGATCGGCATCGTTTACCACGGTTCACTCGAGAGCGGAGACAAGGTCTGGTGGAAAGAAGACGAACCAAAGCATGCCCTCACCATCGAAGAATACTCCCGAGCGACAATCCCCCTTCTCAAGAACCTCTCGGTGCGTGTGCTGCTTGAGCCAGGCAGATTTCTCGTCGGCAATGCCGGTGTGCTTTTGACGCGCGTTCTTTATGTCAAAAAAACACCGGACAAAACCTTTGTCATTGTCGATGCCGGCATGAACGATCTTATCCGGCCTGCATTATACCAGGGCTATCACGAAGTCGTACCCGTCCGCGAATCCAAAGACCAACCTCTCACCAAGGTGGACGTGGTTGGCCCAGTGTGCGAAAGCGGCGATTTCTTCGCTCTGGATCGTGATCTTGCCCGCGTGGAATCTGGGGATCTTCTGGCCCTTATGAGCGCCGGAGCCTACGGGTTTACCATGGCCTCAAGCTATAACTCGAGGCCCCTTCCGGCAGAGTTGTTAGTTTCAGGGACAGAAGCGAAAATTGTGCGCCGGAGACAAAGCTATGCTGACCTGATCAGTCTCGAGCTTTCAGAAGATTAGAGCGCGCAACTTCAATAGCGGGGGGGCTTATTCATAGGGCTTAAAAGCTATGATGCCGTTCGCTGGCGTGTCAAACTGGAACAACCCCGACGGGTGGTTGGAAATCCGGTCTAGCCAATTAAATCCGTAGCGCGATCGGAGGCAATTGAAGCAGACAATATCGGCGAACAGATCGAGATCGAGGACCGGCAGGGATGGCTCTGGCAAGCTGCGTTTCGGCTTTGCTTCAGATGATCGAAGAGAAGAGAGAAGGGGAGAGGACATATCTTTTGGTCGCTCTGAGCCCCTTCTCCGACACCTCTTAGGCAGCCACCGCAAGGGATTTAGGAGACGGTGCACTAGTTAGCGCCGATTCAGCGAAACCGCGACCACGATAATTGCACCCTTAATTACTTCTTGAATGCTGCTACTGTACCCCATAGTCAAAAGCCCGAACTGGACAATGCCGATGAAGATGGCGCCGATCACGGAGCCGACCACCGACCCATAACCGCCGAACAAACTCGTACCGCCGACGATCACTGCAGCAATCACATCCAACTCTAATCCCTGACCCAAGCTTGGATTACCTCCGGAGCTCCGAGCAGCTAACATCAAGCCCGCAAGCGTCGCAGTGAGGCTGCTGAGGATAAAAGCCGATACCTTAATTCGCCCCGTCCGCACACCGGAAAATTCTGCCGCCACCACGCTCCCGCCGGTGGCAAAGACTCTCCTGCCGAACAGTGACAAGTGTAGCAAAGCAAAGCCGATGATCGCAACAATGAGGGTCCAGATACACCGACGCCGGTACGCCGACAAATTGCGCGTTCCAAAAGGTCAAGTTAAACCGGTCATCGACAATCGGCACCGGCATGGTGTTCGTTACGGTCAGAGCCAACCCGGAAAACACGCTCAGCATGCCGAGGGTAACGAGAAAAGAAGGAATCTTCGCCCGGGTCACTAGCAAGCCATTCACCATGCCAATTATGGCCCCAAGTAAGAACACAAACACCACCGCCAGGCCACTGGGCACGCCTCGATCCATTAAGATAGCGGCAATCATCCCGGAGAAGCTGGCTAGAGATCCGACCGATAGGTCGATTTCACCGCAAACGATCACGAACGTTGATCCAACTGCCATGATCGTGACCAGCGCCGTGATCTGTAGGATGGAGGCCACCGCTTCGACGGTGGCGAAATTGGGCGAAAAAATTAGGAAAAAGACCGTGATCAGGGTGAAGATCACATAAGTTAAATGTGAGAGAATCCACTCCTTAACTCGCCCAGTGTGAGCCTTTTCGGGCGACAAAGAGTCCTGAGGCATGACTAAGCGCCGCCCACTTCCTGGGAGGACAGTTGGCGGGTTTGCCGAATAGCTAATTGCAGAGCTCCGCGCAACTCCGCTTCGGTTTCGCATTTGCGCTGCATTTCGCTGATCTGACCGTCGACCATCAGCAGGATTCGGTCGGCAGTTGCGACGATCTCATCGAGCTCAGATGAAATCAGCAGCACGGCGACCCCTTCGCGCGCAATTTCCCGGATGATTTGTCTCATCTCGACTTTAGTCTGAATATCAACCCCTGCCGTCGGTTCGTCGAGTATGAGAACTCTCGGGTGGGTCGCAAGCCACTTGGCAAACACAATTTTCTGTTGGTTGCCTCCGCTCAACTCGGCCGCCCTCTGATCGCCGTGACGACATTTAATGGCCAGTCGCTGCTGGAACTTAGCAAATAGTCGCCGGATCTTCTGCCGCGAAACGAGCGGGCTATTCCCAATTAATAAGCAATCGAGACTAGGAAGGGCGAGATTCTCGCGCAAGGAGTGACCGAGAATCAACCCCTCCAATCTCCGGTCCTCTGGCACGAATCCGATTCCTGCTTGAATTGCCGTGGAGGATGACCGAGCCTAACGGGTCCACCGGCAACGGAAAGCTCGCCGTCGGCATCTTTCAGGAGGCCGAAAATTGCTTTCGCTAAAGTTGATCGACCACTGCCGACCAAACCAGCTAGACCAATTACCTCACCTGGCAAAATCGCAAAACTAACTTTTTTTAATTTTTGGCCAGTGGACAGATTCTCGATTGAAAGCACCTTTGCTTCTCCCTTGACTTGCCCTGGAAGATTGGCTTGCGTGACCTGGGCTTGTTCACTCGATTTAGACATTAATTGTCGCCAGGCGCCCATAGTCAGTCTCCCCGGTACGTATCGGTCCGATCAATCCGCCGTCTTTAACAATACTAATGCGGTCAGCCAGGCGAAAGATTTCCGCGAGTCGATGACTGATGTAGATGACGCCCATGCCCCGTCCCTTGAAGATCTCCAAGAATGGAAAATAACTTTTCCTCTTCGCGAACACTAAGCGAAGACGTCGGCTCATCCAAGATCAGTACCCGCGCGCCGCGCGAGACGTTCTTTAATATTTCCACCATCTGTCTCTGCGCAAAGCCTAGTTGACGGAGGCGAGTCGTGGCCCGGAGATCAAATCCATACCGATCGATCAGATCCTGCGCCTGGCGAACCAGAGCCCCGAAATCTACCCTCCATCCGCCGCGTAGCGGTTCTCGTCCTAAGAGGAGGTTTTCGGCCACCGTACAATTTGGAAGCAGACTCAGTTCCTGAAAGACCATGGCGATCCCGGAGTTGAGGCGCTGTTTGACTGAACGTGCCGTGATGTCGTTCCCTTCCAAGAGGACCTCACCGGCATCGCTCGAGTAAACGCCCATCAAGATCTTCATCAAAGTCGACTTACCGGCACCGTTCTCGCCCAACAACGCGTGTACTTCTCCCGCGCTTACAGTGAAGTCGATACCTTTGAGGACAGCGTTTCCGCTAAAGGCCTTTTTGATGCCCCGCATCTCTAATAGGGTCCGACCGGGATTAAGCGAAGCACCATCCTGATCGATCGGAGGGTCTAACTGGAATGACATAACCAACAGGCTGCTCCCGGGCGACCTGGCGAACCCTAACCCAAGCGAATCTCAGGAGGCATCAAAAACATTGCCCGGCGGCAACACCAAGAACCGATTGCGGCGGGTCCTCTTTGGTTACTTCCTTCAAGGCGCTTAGCAAGTTAATCTTTTTCACCCTTAAAGTTGGCACTTCGATGTAAGGGGGCACCTCTTTGCCCAGCAATGCATATGCCGCCGATTTTGCCTCTGCGACTCCCTGATCATAGGGTCTCTGCGCACCAATGGCTAGGATTTCACCCCGCGCAACGTTAAGCGCACTGTCTGCCGCGAGATCATTGGTAGTCACGACAATTTTACGTCCAAGGGCTTTGGCAGCGGCTACCACCTGTTGTGCCGGGGTGTCCCAAGCCGCGAAAATACCCTTTATTTTCGGGTGAGCAGTTAGCATTGCGGTCGCCACGCCATAGGCTTTTTCCGGACTGGTGAAGGTTCCGACTTCAACGACCTTGATTTTCGGAAATTTCGCGAAGGCTTTCAGGGCGCCAACTTTCCGAGCCGCGACTGAATAGTAGTAATCGTACACCAGCGTGACGATACCAACTTCACCTTCCCCTCCGATAGCATTGGCCAACTCCGTTGCGGCATAAGAAGCATTTTGTTCATTATCCGCTGCGGTGACCGAGACATACTCTTTCCCGGGTGTCATATCGACGGGAACATTATCCATAAACACCAGTTTGATGCCGGCGGCAGCTGCTTTTTTGTAAGCGGCCGACTGGGATTTCGGATCGATCGGGATGGAGAAGATTACGTCCGGTTTCAAAGCAATGACTTTTTCCAGATCGCTGATCTGCTGACCGGGTTGAAACTTCGCGTCGGTCTTGGCGATGACCTTGATCCCAAATTCATCGAGCGTTTTAGTAATGCCGGCAATTTGCAAAGCTGGCCAGCCAGCATCCATGGTGTGCATCACGATGCCGGCTTTGTAATTACCCGCTTTCAATTTCTCGACCATATCTGGCGTGAATCGAAAAATGTCCGCGGAACTCGCGGGTGCCCCCTCGGGAAATCCCGGAACGACCTGGCCTTTCGGCGAGAGCGGTACAGGTTCCATCATTTCTTTTGCTTGCGGCGGGACATTATTGGGCCAGCTATATTTTTGATCTTGAGCTTGGACCGCGATCGAAATGGCGGCCGCCACGAAAGTAGCGGCTCTAGGAAACCGAGAAATCAGAGATTTCCTCGGGAGGAACGATTGTAAAGACATTTTTGTCAAGAGGGGGTTGAACAAATTCGCTGTTTGAGACTCGTATAGAGAAACGAAGCCAGTCAAGCAGAATATCGCTTGCTTCCGCCCCGTGGTGAGTTGGAAAGGCAACGCCGCGCGCGGAACAAAAACAGTCGATTTTGCCTTGTTCTTTTGCCTTGCCTTCGTTATTTTCCGTCCTGTCAAGCTGTTCCCCCAACTTTCTATGAACATCCTATCGTTACTGCGACGTAGCTTTCTGGCTGCGCTCGCCGCTACTTTTGTCTCGTTCGCCGGATCGTTTTCGCTCGCACTTGCCGAGTCACCGAAAAAACTTACTATCGGCGTGACCGTCCCTACCTTATCCGCCCAGTTTTGGAATCGCTATGTCGACTTTCTCCAGCAAGGCGCAAAGGCCTATGGGATCGATGTGGTCGTGCTTAACGCCGACAATAATCCCGATAAGATGGGGCGGAACGTAGAAGACTTGATTGCCAAAGGCGTGGACGGAATCATTCACGTTGCTTACTGGAACACAGGAGTAAAGGTGTTAACCGAAGCCAAGGCGGCCAATATCCCGGTGGTCTTTGCCGATGTCTATCTTCCCGACATCAGCCCGCAGGACAAGAGATTCCCAAATTATGTGGCGTTTGTCGGACCAAGTGATGAAGCGGCCGGTTACGAGATGGCGACTACTCTTTTTAAAGCTCTTAAACCAAATGAGAAAGGTGAAAAAGTTGTCGGAGTGGTCGACGGGACACCGGGAACCTCCGTTGCGATCGATCGTCGTAAAGGCTTTGACCGCGCTTTGAAAGAGAATAAGGATGTGCGTTTAGCTGGCGCCGTGAATGGCAACTTCGTACGAGACACTTCCCAGACTGCTTTTGAATCACTCTATCAAGGGCATCCCGACATAAAGGGCGTTTGGGCAGCGAACGGTGGTACTGCCACGGGGGTTATGGCTGCACTCAAAAACGCTGGAAAAGCACCTGGGAAAGATGTGCTGGTTGTAGCCATGGATTTGAACCCAGAAAATGTCGACGCTATCGAAAGTGGTGAGTTGTTGTTCGATATTGGAGGGCACTGGCTCCAAGGCGGTTTCGCTCTCACAATTTTGAATGACTACCTCAATAACCATCCGCTTGAGGCCAAGGATGCCAATATGAAGTTGAAGCTGCTGCCGCTCACCAAGGAACTCATTCCGCAGTTCCGCAAAGACTACCCGCAAGGGCTTCCCGACTATGATTGGAAGCAGCACTCGAAAATTTTCAATCCAAGCGCAACACCGACGCTAGAATTAAGTTACAGCAACGAACAGAAGTAGTCGTTGACGAGAGGTTAATGGGGAAGATTATTTGGCGCTGTGAGAATAACCGATGAGTTAGTTTTCGCTCCATCTCAAGTAGCTTTTGCTCGAACTAACTGATATCGCGAAAAGCTTTGGCGCTACCAAAGCGCTTCATGGCGTCCAACTTTACCTGAAGTCAGGCGAGGTGCACGCTTTAGTCGGAGAAAACGGCGCTGGGAAGTCGACCCTTTTCAAGGCTTGCTCCGGGGCCGTTCAGGCTGACCGTGGCGAGATGAGGTTGGATGGTCAGCCCTATCGTCCCCGCACCTTGCTCGAGGCGCAGCATGCTGGAGTGGCCTTAGTCTTTCAAGAAATGACGATCATTCCGACCATCGGTGTAGCCGAAAACATTTTCGTGGATCGACTGCGCCGATTCGCCGGCCCGCTCGGATTCAGCAGCTGGAAGTCATTGCGCCGGGCGGCGACGAAGATCCTAAACGAGATCGGGGCGGATTTCTCCATCCAATCTGACCTGGACAGGCTCTCTTTGGGCCAACTTAAAGTTATCGAAGTCGCCCGCGCGCTTTCCTATGAACCTAAAGTCCTGCTGCTGGACGAAACGAGCGCGTTTCTTAATGCGCGGGAGGTTGATCTGCTTTTCCGGGTCGTGCTGCGTTTGAAAGAGCGAGGCATTGCCGTGGGCTTCATTTCCCATCACCTGGATGAGGTCGATCGCTTGGCTAATCGCTTTACGATCTTGAAAGACGGCAAATACGTCGGCAGCTATGCGGCAGGAGAACTCGACCGGCGGCAAATCGAGTCCAAAATGGTCGGCCGCGAACTCGGTGCCTCTATTTTCCCGCAACGGAGCAATCGGATAGCCGGTGAGTCGCTACTTTCCTTTTCACGCGCGAGTGCCGGTTTGAAGCTTCGTCAAATTAGCCTTTCAGTCAAAAGCGGAGAGATCGTGGGTATTGGCGGGTTGAAAGGAAGCGGTGGCGAACAGGCGTTAGAAGCAGCCATCGGTGAACTCCGGCTTGACTCTGGCTGCCTTAGCTGGCAGGGCAAAAACTTTCATCCACGCGGACCGTTTGATGCCTGGCGGAAAGGAATCGCTTATGTACCGGGAGACCGGACCGGCGAAGCACTGCTGCTGGACTTCAGTGTGCAGATGAATCTAACGCTGGCTCAGTTAGTGCAGAGTGGTCCGCTGGTGGACTTTTCCAAGCAAATGTCGATTGTTACAAAACTTCTCCCGCTGCTGCAGATTAAAGCGCAAACGCCCGAGATCATTTGCAGCTCTCTCAGTGGAGGAAACTTGCAGAAAGTGGTAATCGGTAAGTGCATGGCGGTCGAACCAAAGCTGCTTCTGCTGAACAATCCGACTCGCGGTATCGACATCGGCGCTCGTGCGCAGATTTATCAGGTCATTCGCGACTTGGTGGACGATGGAGCTGGTGTGCTCTTCGTCACGGAGGATCTCTCGGAGTTGCTTGGCCTAAGTGACCGAATCTTAGTTTTCCGAAAGGGAGGAATTAGCCGGGAATTTTCTGAACCGGCGACTTGTACTGAAGAAGAGGTGGTCAGCTACATGACATGATGTGTGGAAGGAGCGGGTACTGTTGAATACGCCGGCAAAAAACACAAACGATTGTCAATTGAATGAGCCTGAAGTTGCGGAAGTGGAAGCGCGGCGTCAGAGATATCCATCTATTCGGTGGCTGTTTCCGATCTTCCTACTTGCAGCTCTGATCGCCGTATTCGGGCTGGGATCGCCTCGGTTTTTAACGATGAACAACTTTTTCATTGTCCTACAACAAACGGTCGTGTTGTTAGTCGTCGCTGTCGGCATGACTTTTGTCATTATCTCTGGCTCAATTGACCTCTCTGTCGGATCAATGACTGCCCTGGCCGCCATGGTTGCGGCGGCAAGCTCCTCCAACATCAGCGTGGCGGCGATCGTTCCCGCGGTGTTCGTCGGTTTAGTTGCGGGTTTGCTCAACGGGATTCTATTCGCCGTTGGGAAAATACCCTCATTCATGGTTACGCTCGGTACTTTGGTCGCGTATCGAGGGATCGTGCTCTACTACATGCGAGGTGCTCCGATAAGTATCACAGATGCGAGCTACCTCGACGTATACAACGGGCGCCAGTTCGGTGTACCTAACTCGGCACTGATTGCTGCTGTCATTGTGATACTAGCGAGTTTGATCTTTTCGAATCTGGTTTATGGACGCGAAGTTCGAGCGATTGGGGGTCGCGAGCGCGTTGCGGTCTTAACCGGGATTCGGGTTGACCGGGTTAAAATAATCACGTTCACTTTGCTGGGCGGATTGTGTGGTTTGGCTGGAGTGTTGCAAAGTGCTCGTGCCTTCGGTGCCACCGCTCAGCTCGGAGACGGTTTAGAGTTGGACGTAATCGCAGCGGTGGTCGTTGGAGGAACGCCTTTGACGGGAGGAATCGGGAGCATTCAGGGCACGATTTTAGGCGCGTTTATCACGACGGTTTTGAGTAATGGAATGAACATGTTGGGAGTGGATGCGTATCTACAAAACTTAGTGCGAGGGATCGTGCTGATTACCGCCGTTTTTGTGACCATTGACCGTTCAAAGATCGGAATTATCAAGTAAAGGCTGCCGGGTATGCATCGTGATGGCCAGACCGATCCCAAGTACCGCACATTAGAATGCCGCGATCGTGCTTACCGGTCGCCACTGCCTGCGCGACGGTTAATGCAACGTCTGGGTATAGAACAGATGGGTCTGCGGCTTCCACGCCGTAATCGTATATATGTATGCCTTTGTTAGTATGTATATGCACAATGTTGTTAGCTTTTATGCTAGCATTATACCAGTTGACAAGCTTAACGTGCATGAACATGTATCCTTAGCGTGTATGTTACTCGAGAGGATGAATGCGTCTTCCACGTAGGTATCTCCCTTTTTCGGACAACGACCCCAGATCCAGTTTGGCGTACACGCCAGCGAACGGTGTCCCAAGATATCGGCAATTCGGATTTGGATCGAATCCGCCATCAAGAGGCCCCTCCCCCTCCCGACGCGGCTTGGTCGGTCCACGGAGTGCTTAACTCGGTTCAAGGTTTCGTTCCCTTCGCCGTAAGACATTGGCAAACTTCCCGGAACCCGTGCGACTGAATCTTTGGGGACTTCGGCGGACAAGATATTTATCACGGCTCGCACGCGCTCTTTCTTCACGTCGAATTCGGTTGCTAAATTGTAGATTACAAAACAATCAACGGAGAGCCTGATTAAAGGGCCAAAATACCATGAGCAAAATTTGGTTTATCACGGGTGCCGGTAGCGGCATCGGCACAGGAACTGCCAAGGCAGCGTTGCGCGCTGGCGACCGCGTCGTCGCGACCGGCAGAAATCTCGAAAAGGTGCGCAAGGTCTATCCCGACGTAGCGCCGGAGAACATCGCCTTTGTGCAATTGGACGTCGCCGATGAGGCACAGGCCAAAGCGGCGGTTGATGAGGCGACGAAGCGCTTCGGGCGCATCGACGTCCTGGTCAATAACGCGGGCTACAGTCTCCTCGGCAATTTCGAGCAGATGACCACCGCCGAGATCCAACAGCAGTTCGCCACGAACTTCTACGGCGTCGTGAATGTGATGCAGGCCGCGTTGCCAGTCATGAGGCGGCAACGTTCAGGTCACATCATTAACATCAGTTCCGTCGCCGGCGTGGTCGGTCTGAAGCATTGCGCGGCTTATGCTGCGACGAAGTTTGCCGTCGAAGGACTTTCGCTGTCGGTCGCGACCGAAGTGGAAAAGTTCGGCATCAAGATCACCGTGGTGGAACCAGGCTTCTTCCGGACGGACCTGCTCGACGCGCAAAATGTCCGATGGGTCAGCAAGGTCATCGAGGACTACGCGCCGGAGGGCACAGCCGAGGACATGTGGTCGCCCTATAACGGCACGCAGCCCAATGACCCGGCGAAGCTGGGTGACGCGCTCGTCAAAATTGCCGCGATGCCGAATCCTCCGAAGGTGTTTATCGCCGGAAGTGATGCCGTCGACGTGATTACGCCAGCGATCGAGGAGCGGTTGCGCGAGGCACGAGCTCACGAGACGCTCTCCAAGTCCACGAGCGGTTCGTTCTAGACAAACGTCGCTGTGGAAAAACGCGGGTTCCGTGGTGACATCGCGATCCCCGGTTAGCTTAATGTGCATGAACATGCGTTAGACCCTAGCATGTATGTGATTCTCAGAAGTCCGCTCCCCTCACTTTGCTTGAAGCGAAAGGCCAGACCCCCTGATCTCCGCCCGCGAAAGAGATCATCACCCCGTCTTTGGGTCGGGGACGTTTATCCCGGTTCCTCGTTTTCCAATCCCCCCGCTGAGAAGCATTTGGAGGCTCACCCCGCCGACGACATTAGACCCTCCACGATCAAACGCCATCAAGAGGCCCTTTGCCCGGAGTCAAAACATTTAAATTGTATGATTTTTGTTGCATGAATTAATATATTTTGTCATATTCATTCACATGCGCCAACCATACCCTTGGTTACAAGCTTACCTGAAGGCTCATCTCAACGAGCTGAAAGGCTTGCGCAATACCCCTCATGACATCAAAAAGGCGGTGGTGGGGACCCGGGCGTTCAAGTCCTCGAAGTGCTTCAAACACCGCCTGCCACTGAAACAGCTCCCACCACAATTATGCCCACCAAACCTGCCAAGACCCAAAAACAGGCCAAGCCCACACCGGCCAAACCGCATTACAACTGGCGGATTTCCGAAGCCGCTCACAGGATTCTCTCCAAGGATTGGACCCTCAATAAAGACGAACATCAGAGCGACGTGCTGGATCGCGTTCTGGCCTTCGCTGCTGTCGCCAAGAAACTGGCAAGTACAATGGAACTGCCGGTCGGCCAAATCGCGCCAGACGCCCTGCTGAACGCCGCTACGACCCGGTTTGAGGCGCTCTCGGGCAATCTCAAAGCCACTGCCGATCAGATGGCGCAACTCAAAGCTCAACACGACGCTTCGCAGCGGACGGTCGCCCTTCTAACTTCAGAGCGCGATGCCTTGGCAGAACGTGTCGCTGCCCTTCAAGCCGAACTTAAGGACGCGGCCACCCGCCACGCTCCCCCGGTCGAACTGCTTCCATTCGCTCGCCGTGTCCTCGAACTCTCCTCTCATGCCGGAACCCTGCCCCCTGCCGAACTTCAGAGTTGCCTAATGCGACTCGCCATCGACGCCATCACCCAAGCCGAAGGTGCCGCCCCTGCCGCTGTTTCAACTCCCGCCTCTCCTGCCCCTGCTCGCTCACAGAATCCCGAACCCGCAACAACGCCCGCGGCCTCCACGACGACCACAGCCCTCCCCACCACGCAACCAACGCAGCACACGACGACGCAGACGCAGCCGGTTAACGCCTCGGCGCCCGAGAACGTTACTCCCGTCCTGGACCAAACACCCGACGGAAAAAACGGACAGGACGTAAATACTTCCGCCGCCCCACCCGCAGAGAAAAATCGCAACACCGCCAAGGCCGAAGCGAAACTCGAAAAAGCGCTGGAATACCTTGCCACCCTCAACACCACCGCCACCGCCAAACCCGACAAATGGGTCGTTAACGCTTCCATCCTCGCTTCACTCACAGGATGTTATCGCCCCGCCATCAATACCTTCATCCAAGCCCGTAAACAAAGGATCGACGAGTTGAACGCCGCTCACGGCCTCGGCCCTGGCCACAACCGCGCCACGGCCAGAACTCAACCCAATGCCATTCCCGATCTGGTCAAAAGGTTTAAGGAAGAAGTCTTGGGACAACCGTTTTGAAAACCAAAAAACGAGGTTTATCCGGGTGGAAAATCAACCTCCTCTGGCTGAACGCATCCCTCTCCGTAGGCAAGAGTTACAAGGATTTTTACATTCGAAAGCCCTGAAACATCCCTGTTAAGATTGAAGGGTTATTCACAACCTAACTGTAGCGAACTGAGAACATAAACAGCTCGAACCGACAACATCCGCGGTTTTGAAACCGAATTAAGTGAGAATAAGTGATCCCGCAAAACCACATTGCGTGAGAATGAAACCACATTATTTGAGAACAGACCGATTACATCGGCTCTGGACCACATTAATGCGAATAGCCCGAAAGCGGGCCGCAGCTTTGGGCTAGGCCTTTGCTTTTGCGACTATCCCCACTTGATATATCGGTAAATACCGATATATGTAAGCCAATGCGAGACTTTACCTCCCTTGGGCAAGCTATCGTAGATCCGACACGCGTCCGCATTATTGCTGCTCTCCGGCGTGGGGAACTGTGCGTGTGTGAGTTGGTAGACGCTTTGGAGATCAGCCAATCGACTCTCTCCAGTCATCTTCAAGTCCTTCGGCAGACAGGCTTAGTTATTACCAGGAAGGACGGTCGCTGGATTTACTATTCACTTACTGATCGGAAAACTGCTTTGATCGAGGCTCTATTCTCCCACATTCAACCGGATGGTGGTGCCGACCCGCGCCTCTGCCGTGACTTCAGGCGAATCGAGCGCCGTTTGGCTATTCGTGAGAATGGGCGTTGCGTTCTCGGCTTCACGGAGCTGGAAAAACATCAAGCCGCTCTGAAATAATCGATGTCTCAAGTTCCAGACATTATCGAAAATTTGCCGCCCCGAGCTGCTGCGCCGGCTCTCCACGAGATCGCTCGTGGCATGGAGCTCAGAAAATGTCGCAAGTGTGGCTGCATGAAAGACGCTCTCGATCAGGCAGAAGGTGCCTTTGAGTCTTCTGAAGAGCCAGAAATCCGCTCTCTTTTGCCCCGCATTTCCGATTATCAGGCGAGGATGGAGCCGCTCGCCTACGACTGTATTGGCTGTAAAAAATGCTGGGGTGCAGACGCTATTATTGAGCTCGCCAACCATTTTGACCAGGTGGAGCTTGATACGTGTGGAAGCGGCGAGGAGCACGCCTCCGGCGGAATACAATCGGCTGTTTCCTCTTCGAATAGATACGCGCGCTCGTCAGCGATAGCTGCCTGGCCGCCGCATCCGGGTGACTATATTTTGGGCAACCCTGAGGGTACCGTGGCCATCTGCACGCTTTCTAATCGCGATCTGCCTGTCCGTCTTATCGCTGCCGGAGAACAGGCTGTGGCAATTGCGGGTCGCTGTGACACCGAAAATATCGGTGTTGAAAAAGTCGTTCTAAATCTGCTGGCCAATCCACGGATTCGCTGGTTGGTAATCTGCGGCACGGAAGCCAAAGGCCACCGCGCTGGAGACGCTTTTCTCCGACTGAAAGAGCGAGGCGTTGATGTTGATATGAGGGTCCTGGAGTCAGCTTCCTGGCGACCGATTCTTAAAAACTTGACGCTCTTGGACGTGGCGCAGTTTCGCCAGCAAATTGAGGAGGTTAATCTCATTGGCGTTGCCGATATAGAGGGTATTCTCGCCGCCGTTCGCGACTGCTCTCACAGACCGGTGCAGGCATTACTTGCTGCTCCCGCCGAGGCCTGCCGCAGTGACACGCTTGCCGCAATCGAACACATCCCTGCCAAGGCTCCAAAGCAACTAAGACTTGATCGCGCCGGGTTCTTCATTGTTCTGCCGCAGCCGCAGAAACGTCTGATTGTCTGTGAACATTACGAGAACAATGGTCGCTTGGCTCACGTCATCGAGGGTCGGCAAGCAGCGCTGATTGCTTCTACAGTCGTGGAGCGCGGATTTGTAACACAGCTAGACCACGCCGCCTACCTCGGTCGCGAACTGGCCAAGGCCGAGGCGGCGCTTTCGGATGGTATCACGTACGAGCAGGATGCCGCCCTTGGCCGGCTCCCCGCGGCGGAGGCGCGCAAAACGAGAAAGTCCGACTGCCAATGCAGCTAGACCTTGATGACTTTTCGGTCCAGTGATGAAACGCCTTCGAAGCCCAAGCGGGTAATGAATATGACCACAAAAAACAAATGGCCAGGCGCACTTTTGGCCGTAGCAATCACTCTAGTCGCAGGGGGCATTAGGGCGCAGGATCAGCAACGGCAGCAGCGAACGCCGGAGGACGCTATGACCGTTAATGATCTTGCCGGTAAACCCGGTGAGCACCTGGGCCAAGTGGAGCTGATCGGTGTTGTGGCCGCTGTCTCACAAGGACAAGGCTTTGTGCTCGTGGACAGGCGCGAGTATGCCGATTGCGGCCTGAGCTGCTTAGCCGAACCAGATACAAAGAAAATACCGGTACGCTGGAGCGGCGACGCTCCAAAGCTTGAACAAACTGTCCGTGTCGCGGGCATCTTAAGCAAGACCGAGAAGGGTCTAAGTTTTGTTGCACAGCAGATTGGTATCCAGTGATTCCGCCTAGGCTAATTCCTGCGGTCGTCTTTGTGGCAATCTTTGTCGCTCATGCTCTTTACGTGGGCGCGTGTGCCGCCTCAGCGCCTTCCGGTTGGACGGACTTCGGCATCAGCGCCGATGTCGTCGGGCCGCTGGGCCTGGGGGCTTACTGGCGCGGACAGGACTATTTCATCGGTTTTTCCTATGCGTTAGCTGCGGCGTTCGCGGCGTGGGCGCTCAGCCGCAGCATCCTCTTTCGTCAAGGAAGGACCGTTACGGCGGGAGCCGCTGCCGGCGGGCTGACGCTTTTGGGAGCGCTCATGGCCGGCGGATGTTTTCTAATCGGCTGTTGTGGATCACCGATGCTAGCCGTCTACCTGAGCCTGTTCGGTGCCAAAGCCTTGAGCTTAGGCAAACCATTAATGGCATTGATAACTCTGGTCTCTGTCAGTTGTGGTTACTGGTGCCTTTCGCGCCGTTTCGCACGCGGAAGCGCTTGCATCGACAATTGCTGCTCCTCGGCAGATGACCTTGCAGTACGGAACGATTTAGGTCGATCCAAAGCCGAGACGACCACACCGAGAAAATGATCTTACCTGCGTGTTCTAGCGCCGGGAGATGAAAGCCAACGTCCTTGGCAAAATCTGCTCCGTCACGGCCAGTCTTTGAATGTCCGAGTCTGAGTCCGGGAAGTCGCCCCAACGGTGTCGCACAAACCTTCATTTTTGATACATCTCGCTTCGTCAGCGAAAGTCAGCGATTTTTGCGGTTTAAATTGCGCCAAAAGTCGCCACAATTTCTATGATGCAGAAAGGCTGCTCCTTTTCGGATTTGCGACATGCGCATTGGCTCCGCTTCAGCTATTCGCATTAATGTGGTCCAGAGCCGATGTAATCGGTCTGTTCTCGAATAATGTGGTTTCATTCTCACGTAATGTGGTTCTGAGCGGCCTTTCGTTCTCACCTAATGTGGTTTGAAAATGAGCGATGTTATCGGTTCTGGCCGTTTATGTTCTCAGTCCGCTACACCTAACCTATCTATGACTCCTGAGGAAGAAGCCTATGAGGAAGCCCTGCGCCCTATTCGGAAAGCGGAGGAGACCGGGGCGCGCGAGTTAGACCAGCCGACTTGGATTGACGCGTGCGGGTGAGCGTGCGCGATTTTGATACCGGCCTGCCTGGGGAAGAGCCAGAGCGGATTTTCGAGCGCCGACGACCAGTGGCCCAAATAACCAATACTTTCAATTGCATCACCGGACGCTCGCCGAGCGTAAAGTGGATACTAGTTTAGGGCGTGCAAGGCTACCCGCGTCGCAGAACTCGCACGGGATGGCGGAGGATCAGCTCGCCGCCCTGGCGCGCGGTCAGGCGTAAGTTCTCAGGGTCTCGTGCACGCCCTCGACCGCCATGCCGCCCTCGCCCACCGCGGCGGCGCAGCGTTTCACCGAGCCGGAGCGCACGTCGCCCGCAGCAAAGATGCCTGGCCAGCTCGTCTCCAGCGGCCCTGGAAAACGGCTCATGCCTTTCCACGCGGGCGCATCGACGACCGCGTGGCCAGTTTTGATGAAGCCCTTTTCATCGCGCTCGATCTCGGGCGGCAGCCAGGCGGTGCATGGCTTCGCGCCAATCAAGGAAAAGACGGCCGACGTCTGCACGGTTCGTCGTTCGTGCGTCTTCGTGTTCTCCAGCTCGACAGCTTCGAGAACCTTCCCGCCCATCATTTTCCGGATCTCGGTGTGCGCTAGAATTTCGATGTTCTCCTTTGCCTCAACGCGGCGCGAGAGATAGCTCGACATGCTCTTGGCAAGACCTTCGCCGCGGATCAGCAGCAGCACTTTCTCCGCGCCTTCGGAAAGAAACATTGCAGCCTGCCCCGCCGAGTTGCCGCCGCCGGCAACGACCACGGTCGAGCCGCGGCAGAGTTGCCCTTCGCGCGCCGTGGCAGCGTAGTAAACGCCGGAACCTTCGAAGGTTTCGCGCCCCTCGGCCTCCAGACGTTGGTAATCCGCGCCTGCCGCGATGATGACGCACTTCGCCAGCAGGGTGGCGTTGCAGCCCTCGATTTGCAGGCTCGCGCGGTGCTCGCCGTCGGTAAATGCAAGCGAGAGCGCCTGCGCGGGCGTCGAAAACTTCGCGCCAAAACGATAGGCCTGAAGCTGCGCGCTGTAAGTCAGCTCGCCGCCGCTGATGCCGGTGGGAAAGCCGAAAAAGTTCTCGATCAACGAAGAGGATCCGGCTTGTCCACCCGGTGCGTAGCTTTCCAAAACCACAGTTTTGAGACCTTCGGAGGCAGCATAAACCGCGGCGGCGAGACCCGCTGGACCCGCCCCGACGATGGCGAGATCGCAGGTGATTTCGCTCTCCTCCTCGCGCGCCAGCGGCCGGAGCAGCCCGGCGACCCGCGCGACTTCGCGCAGCGATGGGCGCCGCAGCGGCATTCCACTCGCCGTGACTAGTACAGGCAAATCGCGACTCGCCAGGTGCAAGCGTTCGCATAAGGCGCGCCCGTATTCGCTTTGAAAGTT
>CAVULL010000025.1:0-572330 GCA_963742335.1 uncultured Verrucomicrobiae bacterium | reverse complement strand
TATCGTTTCGCTGGTGACATGTTGGTGGCGGCCATCCTGGTTCACGTGCATTTCGGGTTTTTCATGAATTCAGATCCACCCTCATCTATTCGAGATTAGTATGCCGATCCCGAGCCTCACCGAACGTCTTTCCGGTGCGTTTGAGCAACTCCAGGACGACAATCTCGCTAAAGACAAAAAGCACCAACTCAAACAGGCTTCCCATCGGGAGAATCGAGGTGGCCTTGCTTTCGGAATCGTCTGCCATCGTTTGGGCGGGTAGATAGACGATTTCATCAGCGGCGCTGGAGGTCCTTCCATCCGGCTGGGCCGTAAGACAGAGAACCGTAGCCCCGTCACGTTGAGCCACCGATCGAAGGGCGTCAATGGTAGACACATAGCCGGGACCGACACTAAGAATCAGAAGATCTCCTTTCGTTAGAAAGGGCGCAGTCATGTCGCCGACCACACTTACATCGTAGCCGAGATGGAACAGGCGCATCGCTAAAGCCCGGATCATGAGTCCCTCACGTCCGCCGCCATAAAGAGCGATTTTACGCGCTCCCTGAATCAAATCCAAGAAGGTCTTTATCTGTTCCGGATTCACCCGGCTCAGAATAGTGGTCACCTCCTGGCCAATTTTTTCGCTATATTCTTTTAAATTGTTCATCGATTTTTGCTGATCAGGAAACCTGGATTTGATTTTCTTTTACGTCGCCCAGCAAGCTCTCTGTTGAAAAAATATCACAGATCAGTGCCGATTCGGGCAAGGCAACATGAAGACCATGAGCAAGCCCCCAGCCAGCGAACGGAACGCCAAAATCAAAAACGTGATTCGCGTCTCCACCGGCAATTTTCTGGAGATGTACGACTTCATCGTGTTCGGTTACTACGCCGCACCGATCGGACGTACCTTCTTTCCCGTCCATAATCCTTATGCCTCGCTCATGTTGTCATTAATGACTTTTGGCGCTGGTTGTCGTTTGCGGCGATGCTCGGTTTAATTGCCGCCCTGATCATTCCGCGTCCTGAAAACGCTTTGACAGAGGTACCCTTGGCTCCCGCCTAGTGTCCTGTCCCCGAAAATCTGACAAGCCCAAATGGGTTGGTGAAATTTTTTTTGAAGCCTCATCAGGCGAGGCGCTATTGCGAGGGCTTTATAAAGGCAAGCAATGCCTCCGAAGCACGGCTTAGCACAGATCCGGAGTCCAGGCTGGCGGCCTCTGACTCTGCCGGGGACTCACTGGTTGCATCATGCCGGACAAGCGCATCCGAAACGGTCGGATCACTGACCTCACTGTGGATGATTAAAACCTCGGCACCGGAGAACTTCGATGCCATAAAGTCCTGCAATTGATCTCGCTGGTCGTATCCTAGCGGCACCTCAATGGTAATCTGGACTCCTTCGAACACTTGAGAATATCCAACCCGCAAGGTAGTCGCGCAATCCCGATCATCAAGACGATCGTTTACAGGCTGGAAAAACGCATTGGGTTGTAGTATCGAGCCGCCAGCCAATGAACCAAGCGGAGGTTATCTGTACGCTGCTGATCGTCGTCGCGACCCTGGCAATCATCGCCAGGAAAGTGAAGTTGCCTTACCCCGTGCTGTTAGTGATCGGGGGGCTCGCGCTCGGGTTTGTTCCGGGTTTGCCGGAGGTGCAGTTACAACCCGAGGTGGTCTTTCTATTTCTGTTGCCGCCATTACTCTATCCGGCCGCGGTCTTTACTTCCTGGCGAGATTTTCGCGCAAACCTGAGCCCGATCTTTCTCCTCGCCATCGGGCTGGTCCTGTTTACGACAGCGTTCGTGGCCGTCGTTGCCCATGCGCTGGCTGGTTTGCCCTGGGCGGCGGCGTTTGTCCTCGGCGCAATTATTTCGCCGCCGGACGCAGTTGCCGCAACGGCAATTACCAGCCGCCTGCGCGTACCGCGGAGAATCGTTACGATTCTGGATGGTGAAAGTCTCGTCAACGACGCCACCGCCTTAGTCGCATACCGCTTCGCTATTGGGGCGATGATGAGCGGCACTTTTTCGCTTCCCGAAGCAGTTGGACGCTTTTTTATAGTCGCGCTCGGGGGCATAGGAACCGGACTAGCCGTCGGCTGGCTGGCTTCCCAGATCCAGCGCCGTCTCGATGATCCGCCCGTTCAAATGACCATTTCGTTGCTTACTCCGTTTGCCGCTTACATTCCGGCGGAACGTTTCCACATCTCGGGGGTCCTGGCAGTGGTCACCTCCGGCCTATTTCTCGGTTGGCGTGGTCCGCAAATCCTCACGGCCAGGACCCGGCTCAATATCTTCGTGTTCTGGGAGATGATGGTTTTCCTGTTGAACGGCTTGGTCTTTGTCCTGATTGGCCTTCAACTGCCCCGCATTCTTCACACGCTTTCCGGCCACTCGTTAAAGCTGCTGATCTGGCACGGAGTACTGATCAGCTGGGCCGCCATTTTGGTACGCATCGCCTGGGTGTTTGCATCGACAAATTTCCTGAGTTGGATCAGCAAGATTTTCGGCCAGGGAGATCCGTTTCCGAAATGGCAGAACACGGCGATTGTTGCCTGGACAGGTATGCGCGGAGTCGTATCGCTAGCCGCTGCCCTGGCGGTGCCCCTGGCGTTGACGGACGGGAAGCCGTTCCCGGGTCGTGACTACATTTTGTTTATTACGTTTTGCGTGATTCTCGCGACTCTTGTTCTCCAGGGACTGAGCCTGCCCGCACTGATACAGCGGCTTGGAGTTGTCGATGACGGGCTGGCCAATGTGGAAGAAAGAACCGCCCGGCTCAAAGCGAATGAGGCAGCGATGGCTTACCTTGCAGAAGTCGATCACCAATTTCCGGCGGACATTGTGGAGCGGCTTCGGGCTGAGTATAACGATCGCATTCGCCAACTCGAAGTCTGCGAGAACGTTGGCGCAAACCATTCGAATGGTATGTCCGCGCCCTCTTTCGAACGTTTGCAGCAAGAGGCGCTGGATGTAGAACGCCGAACTATCATTCGGCTGCGGGACGAGTTTGTGATCAATGATGAAGTGTTGCGTCGAATCCAGGTCGACCTGGATCATGCCGAGGCGAGGCTGCATGTACGAGATTAGGAATTCGCGCGTCAAGCCTTTTTCCTCGTTTAAACCACAAAATATGGGGATAAAAGCTTTGATCTCCACAAGATGTAGATTATTCTGGCCGAACTTCATGAACAAGCCTGGTTTCCAACCTATGCCGGTACTCTTGCGAGCCGAGTCAAGTGATGCTCGTTTGACCTCTAACTCAGCAAAGATTCTACGTGTGGTTGCCGCTTTGGGCACCGCCTTGGCGCTGTCTGGTGTTGCTGCGATCTGTTTGATTGCATTCAATGCCTTCCCGGCCAAGAGGCTGGATCCAAAACCACCAGCCGACGTTCCGCGCGTTGCCGCGCCCCAGGAGCCCGCTGCCACCACTTCGAATCCGGAAACTGTCCCGGACGCGCTGCAATCGGAGAAGAGCCAATCCCATGGTGGGGCGGTCGCCGAAGATCAGTCGATCGTGGATCGCGGCACAACGACCGCTCCGAGTCAACCGGCCGCCCCGGCAACGGTACCGGTCCCGGACGCCTCTGTGAGCGACAAGGATTTGCTCAAGGGAGAGAGTTCGGAAGCAGACCACCCAAATCTCGAGAGACATCTATCGGAGACCTTCCGCAAAAAGTTGGAGAAACAACGACTCCGGGCTGAACGGAAAAGAGCTCGATTGGAAGAAATGTACCAGCAGCATGCGATATCCAGCGACACTTACAAAAAGGGCGAGGAGAAATACAGAGGCGAAATCGAAAAATATCGGAAGCAAATGAATGCCGGCACAGTGCCGAAAGATTAGCCGCAAATCTGACAGACCGGAACGGTTGCGAGACAGGTGCCTCGTTCAGCCTAGACAGCGAACCCCCATTCCCGAGACAGGATTTGGAAAAGGCCGAGAAAATCAAACTCATCGCCTATCGGCTCTGGTTGGTCAGACGCGACCGCCACCTCTCAGGCGATGCTAATTGCGACTACTACCAGGCGGAGCGAATTTTCGAATCTTACAAAAATCTGCAGCTTCTATTGCTCGGATCTTTCGGCTATTCGACCGCTTTATTTGTGCTCGGGCACTCCACAGAAGAGCAGTACGCTGACGCAATGAATGCTGTCACGGACCTTCCAGAACTGCCCGAGCAATATGACCTTAGTTCGGAGCTTGGTGAAAAATTACTGAGCCTTTCGAGCCGACTTTGATGCCTGAAAAGCCGCCACATTTGACGGCCGGTCTAGTCAGGCCTCACGATCGGTTCTTGATTTTTCCCAATCGGACACATTCGATATTTCGTTAATTTCGTCCTCGGACAATGCCAGCTCCGGTGCACCCATCGAGTCCGCCAGCTGCTCCTTATTGTTGGCGCCAATAATCGGGGCTGTGACAAACGGTTGAGCGATCAACCAGGCCAGGGCGACGCGGGTGGGAGTCGAGCCACGGCGCTGCGCAATCTCCACCAGTTTTTCCACAATATTGAAGTTGTGTTCGCTCATCCGTTGCTTATTGCCTTCGACTCGGACACCCGACGGGAGGGCTTGATTTTTCCGGTATTTCCCGGTCAGAAAACCTCCGGCGAGTGGACTATACGGCAGCACGCCGATCCCGTAGCTGGAACTGACCCGGGCAAGCTCCCTTTCAAAGTTGGCACGGACAGGGGCTGCCAGGCTGTATTCCGGTTGAATTGAGATGAACGATTCGTAGCCATGTTTATCCGAAGCCCACAATGCCTGCATCAAACGCCAGGCACTGAAATTCGAACACCCGATATACCGTACATAACCTTTGCGAACAAGGTCGCTGAAAGCCGAAAGGGTTTCTTCGATGGGCGTCCGCGGATCGATATAGTGTGCCTGATATAAATCGATGTGGTCGACCTGGAGACGCTTGAGGCTATCTTCACAGGCCCGCAATATCCATCGTCGGGATAACCCCTCGCGCTGCAGAGGATGGTCGTCGCCCTCCGAAAAATCCTGTCCCATTGCAGCGCGTACCTTAGT
Organism: uncultured Verrucomicrobiae bacterium; assembly: GCA_963742335.1. Lineage (GTDB taxonomy): Bacteria > Verrucomicrobiota > Verrucomicrobiia > Chthoniobacterales > JAFAMB01 > JAFAMB01. The sequence goes on along the minus strand of CAVULL010000025.1, from coordinate 567,309 downwards.
GGCCACCAATACCCGATCGCGGTTTCCAGTCGCTTTCAGCCAACGGCCGATAATTTCTTCGGAGATGCCTCCGGGATTGTTTGGCGCCCAAACCGAGTAACAATCCGCCGTATCAATCAAATTCCCTCCGGCCTCGACATATGAACTAAGGATGGCGTGCGATGAGGACTCATCGGCACTCCAGCCGAATTGCATGGTGCCAAGAGCGATCGGGGAGACAAGCAGCCCCGTTTTGCCGAGTTTTCGATAGCGAACTTTTGCATTCACGCAGGAACGCTAATTCTTCGAGTGCGCACAAAGTCAAGAGCCGAAATTGGGAACCGGGCCAGTTTGCTTCGGCAAAGATAGGGGTAGGGACGACGGATTAGGTCGCCCCTCCCTCCGAACTGGGCAGGCGGATTTCCCGCACCCAGCTCTCCAGTTGGTGGTTACTTGTCATGAAGATCGGCGTGCCGCAAGGTAGGCTTGTCTTAAGGAGTACAAGCCTACTGCGGAGAAGTAGGCGTTTGGCCAGCGCTGATTGTCTCTACCGCATCCGCGCCCGTGCTTGCCTACTCGCTTTCGTAGAATGCTTCGCAGTCTACCTCGCGTGTAGCCGTCGACGGACTCGAATACGTTGCCTTTGCTGTGTTTGAAGTATCCAAACCATCCTCGCAGGGTCCGGTTCAAGTCCTCGCAGATGGTTTTGAGGCTGCGTCCATCAGTGCGTCGGGTCTTATCTCGGATCGTGTCTTTAAGTTTACCCATGCTTTTCTTGCGTGGCCATTTCATACTCCGTTCAAAATGATAGCCTAGGAAGTCGAAGCCTCCGGCTTGACTGGCATCTACCAGTCGCGTTTTGCTCGGATGTAAGGTCAGACCGTTCTCTTCTACCCAGTGCCGGACTCGCTCTAAGGCCTCTTGGGCTTGTTCCTGGCTGCTGCACAGCACGATGAAATCATCGGCGTAGCGCACCATTTCGAAGCCCCCTTTGGCCATCTGCCAGTCCAACCCATCTAAGTAGATATTTGATAACATTGGGCTTATCACCGCCCCTTGTGGGGTCCCTTGCTCAGTCGGTTGCCATCCTTTAGCGCTATCCATTACTCCTGCCTGAAGCATCTGTTCTAGGAGCTTTAATACTCTTCCGTCCGCGATTTTCTCCCTGATGCGATCCATCAGTCTTTCTTGCGGAATGGTGTCAAAGTAGGATTTCAGGTCCGCATCTACCACCCAGTGGCTGCCACCCTTGAGCAGTTCGTCCACTCGGCGCAGAGCGTCCTTACATCCTTTCCCAGGTCGGAATCCATAGCTTTGGGGTGCAAAGTCGCGCTCGAAGATCGGTTCCATGACATGAAGCAGGGCTCCTTGCACAATTCGATCTCTCAGAGTCGGCACTCCTAAGGGTCGCTTTTCGTTGCTCCCCGGCTTGGGTATCCATACCCGCTTGACCGCCTGCGGTTCGTACTGGTTGACTCTTAGTTCCTGCTCCAGTTTCGCTATCGTTTGGTCTTTACGTTCTTCAATTTGTCGCGCGTTTTGATGGTCGATTCCGGCGCTTCCGCCTTTGGCGACTACCTTCTCGAGCGAGCGTCCAAGATTCCTTGGACTCCAGACTTTGTCTATCAGTCTGAACCATTTTCCTCCTTCGATCCCCGTTTCCAGGGTTGCCAACATGCGCTCCGTCCAGACCTCAGCTTCCACCCATGCCCACCGGGCACGGATCTCTCCGTCTTGTGGAGCCCTCTGGGGCACTGCCGACGGTGTTTGTTCCTGTGGTCTGTCTTTCACGCTTCCACCTTCCTGCCTCCCTTGGCTCCACGGGCATTACCCCGCTTCTGCGCTACTATGGAGGCTCTGTCACCTTTCGGGTACGGTTCTTCGGACCTTCTGCAGACCATGAACGCCGTTCCTTTCCCGAATCGTGATCCCTGATTCATGTCGCTCCAACTTCCGACCATTCTGTCTCCACCCACCCCATGCACTCCTGGCCCTACGCTCACTGTCTCGCCGCAGGTCAGGTCGCGAAGTTGCCGTTCTCCCTTTCCGGATCGGCTTCCGTTCTGGGCTTCGCCTTCACTTAGCAGGCTCGCCAATGCATCAGGCCGTATCGAGTTCATCATTTTCTTAATTATGGACTGGTCGTTCGCTTCCGGTTGCTCCCCACCCCGCCTCTCGGCGACGCAGTTTCCTTCAGCTACGGACAGCCAGTGTTCTGTCCGATGGGGACTTCCACCCCACTGTTGGTGCGCACTTTCAGGCGCACTAAGCGAACCGTCCCGGTTTGCTCCCTCGAAGAGGCAAAGCGGGACGCTTCGCTTACGACGACACGCCATTGCGCTTTATGATCCCTTGTACCGAAACGCGGACCGATATCGCCGGTACCGGCAGGTGATCGAACAAAAAAAACAAAAAAACCTAGGTTACTCGACGATGAAAATGGCCGGTATTATTGCGTTACTGTTACGCTAATGTTACGAATTAAAGACATGTAGAGACTTTTTGCTCAACGGCCAACGAGCCCCACTGCAGCTCGTTCTTGATTCGCAAAAATTAGCCTTCTTTTTGATTGAAATCGGGTTCCATTTCGTCTGGTTTAACGCATGAACCGCGATCTCACAAATATTGGCAAAATTTAAGTTATCAGCTCAATGATCTCTTCCTAACGTCGGCGCTACTTCGGTGCCAAAAAAAGAAACTCTTACCTACTTCTTTTAATTATGAAAATGATCCACTATTCGTTGGTCGCAACTTACGTCGCGGTTTTTGCGGCGGTCGATGCAGCTCATCCGCTAATCGCCTCGGATACGCCCAGCTCTAAATCAGCAATCTCGGTGATCAGCCGTAATGAGTCGATCCTTGCCGAAGCCAAGAAAGAGGCAAAAGGGCCAAGAGTAAATGTCGACCAGAATGGCGTAATCCTCAAAGGTTACGATCCAGTCGCCTACTTCAAAGAAAATCGGGCGGTTCAAGGCGACGCGAAATATTCGAGTTCCTACGGAGGAGCGACTTACTATTTTGCGTCGGCGAGTGACAAGGCTGAATTCGAGAAAACTCCGGCAAAATATGCTCCCCAGTACGGCGGTTATTGCGCGAACGGCATGACCAAACGCAAATTTCACGACATCGATCCAAATGCTTTCTATATCTTAAAAGGGAAACTTTACGTTTGCCAAAGCGCTCAGGCGGCCAAGGCCTTCCGCTCGGATCCAGAAGCCAATATCAAAAAAGCAGACGCCAACTGGCGCTCCTATCAACCACCCACAAATCCAGGATTTCGTCGCGAACTAGGAAGCTGAAGAAAAGGTCGGGGCCCGGACATGCGGCTGAGGCAACCAACGCAGGTTGTCAGCCCCTTTTTTCAAAATGTTCGGACCCTTAGCCTAATTCTTTTTTCGCCTGCATAATCCAAGCTGACTGGTGAGCCTGAAAGCCAAGATGACGGTAGTAATCTTCCGCTTTCGGAGCTGCCAACAAAATAATTTTCGCTTTCTCGCCTAACTTTGATTGAGTTAGACGAATCAAACCCTTTCCAATCCCGATCCTTTGATAGTCCTGATCGACGGCTAAATCGGAAAGATAGCAACAGTATTCGAAATCTGTCAGCGAACGTGCTACCCCGACAAGTTTACGATCGTCCCAAGCCGTGCAGAGTAAGTTAGAATGCTTGAGCATCGCTTCAACGCAATGTGGGTCATCGATCGGACGACGTTCTCCTAACGTCGAGCGTCTTAGCAAATCAACAAATTCTATCTCGCTGATTTGGCGTAGATGATGATAGTGAATGTTCACTCGCGGAGGGTGCTGCGCTATCACTTCGCGTTTTTCGATCGATCTTGATCCCCGGCGGGAGCTGGAAGAGGACCTAAAAGATTCAGGTCGATAGTTTGCGCCATGGCCTGGAGCCCAGCTCGGTTCGGATGCAGAAGGTCGCCGGGACCGCCAATCGTCGCGTTCGGCTGAAATGGCGGTTGAATGGCTCCGGTCGCTGGATCCAAAGTTGCCGCATCAAAATCAGCGACTGCATCAAATGCGCCGCCGGCTCGGATGAAGTTGTTAACCTTTTTCCGTTCGACATCTATTTTTGGAAATCCGTAACTCGCGATCGGACTTCCGAAACTCGAAACAATGGTCGCTCCGATCACTTTTACGTTCTTGGCGTGCAGCCGCTCAATTCCTTCTTTAAATCCCTGGATCACTTGCTCGGCCGAAGAGAGTCCCGCCCCCAAATCATTAATCCCTTCTAACCAGACAACCGAGCGGAGGCCCGCTACTCCGAAAACATCGCGATCGAGCCGGTCTACCGCGGAAGGACCGTTCACCGAGGTGCCACCGGGACGAGCAGCATTCACGGTGTTCCCACTGATCGCCTCGTTCACGACAGAAACCTTCTTTCCGTACATTTCATGTAATCTCCGGGAAAGCTGATCCGGCCAGGTGTCACTGCCATTCAGGGTGCTGTTCACGCCGTCTGTGATAGAGTCACCGAATGCGCATACCACCGCCGTGTCGGCGTCGGCTTGCACTTCAACGGCATCCAAGACATACCAGGAGGTGGTGGTAAAAGGAAACGCCGCGTCGTTAGCATCCCGCGTATGGTCGCCGGTGTCCGGTGCTGTGAGATAAGAGGTGGAGAGCGAGTCAGTGTGCCAGGTGAGAGGACCGCTGTCTCCCTTTACAAATAAACTGACGGCCAATTTATGGCCTTCCAACAGGGGATCATTCGGATCTATATCCAAGGAGATTTCGTCGCTATAAATTTCCTGACCGACTGGAATGGTCACTTGCGCCCCTCCATTGAAAAGTACTTCCTGGATCTTGCCACCAAGTATATTTCCCGCGGCGGACTGGAGTCCGACAGTGACTGCGCCAAGATTGATCGGACGACTGCCGAAGGTGTTGGACAATCGCAACCGGATCGTCTTGCTCCAGAGATCAGGTTTCACAATGAGCCTGAAGGTTTGGTTAGTTGCCCCGTCAATATCGCCGCGCGGCAAAGCAAAGCTCAAATCCGGTTGGGCCCAAGCCCAGCCGGCCGGGTAAGGGCCTTGCGGAGAGGCGGTCCAGGAAGCGATCCAGGCTTTTCCTGGCTCAAGCGCGTAACCCGCAGTATTGAGGTCGAAAGCGATGCCCGAGACAGCGCAAACCAACAGTAGTTTCAATTGGACGGAGAAACTCCGGCGGCTCGACAGACGCCTGCTGGAAAACCGCGCATTTTTGGAGGGAACCTTTGGTTTCATGGGTGCAATAAGTAAGATGCATTAGCAATGAATCGCAAGCACCAGAGCAGGCGGGGGCAGAAACGTGGGGTCGTGGGAGAAACGTCTCGGCGTGGGGTCGTGTCGGCGTAGGCCAAGCGTCTCGAGAAACGTATCGGTGACGGCGTGGGGTCGTGTCGGCGTAAGCGAAGCGTCTCGCTTTGCCGGGGCCGCATCGGCGGCTGGGCGCGACGAGCAAAAACAATTCGCCACGGAAGTCCTTTTCTTCCGCTGGGGGTTTCGTGCCACGACATTTCGGTTAGACTTCCTGATGCCGGACATCTCCCCCATTCACCCCGCAACGCGCATCGGACACGTCCATCTCAAGGTCGCCGACCTTGAGCGCGCGCTTGCCTTCTACTGCGGCGTACTGGGTTTTCAGATTACCCAGCGTTATGGTCAGGACGCTGCCTTCATTTCCGCAGGCGGCTACCATCACCACATCGGGCTAAACACATGGGAAAGCCGAGGAGGATCACCGCCGCCGCGTGGGAGCACTGGCCTTTTTCATCTCGCCATTCTTTATCCCACGCGGGCTGAGCTGGCCGATGCGTTGCGACGCCTCTTGAGAGCGGGCATCAAGCTCGACGGCGCATCCGACCACGGCGTGAGTGAGGCGCTCTACCTGCGCGATCCCGACGAGAATGGCGTCGAGCTCTGCTGGGATCGTCCCCGTGAAAAGTGGCCTACGACTGCCGGGGGCCGGCTGCAAATGTTCACCCATCCACTCGACCTTGAGGGATTGATTGCCGAAACACCAATATCGATCTAGCTGGCCGTCGCACATCCGGACCCCAAGGGTTGAGAGTGGTCCCACCTTTCCACCTTTGGACTACCCTGAACCCTGACGTGCAACGTGCAACCAACTAACTGAAGAAGCAAAGCGGGGCGCTTCGCCTACGGTCCCCGAAAACGAGAACCCCGCCCGGGTTTTTCACCGGGCGGGGTTCATTAACTCTGGCGATGTCCTACTCTCGCGCAACCTAGAGATGCACTACCATTGGGGCTGCAGCGTTTCACTTCCGTGTTCGGAATGGGAACGGGTGGGGCCACTGCGCTATGATCACCAGAAGGCTGGTGAAGCCGAAGCTAGCCCGTGGGGGGAAATAGCGGGGCGGTCTCTCCTCAACTTCACCAGAAATTCTGGTAACTAATTACCATCGGCGGTCGGTGCCTGATCAATTGGCATTTAGCCAATCACCCGGCCTGGAACCGTTCTTTGAAAGAACAAGGTGTTCTCTGAAATCTGCATATTGGGAACTCTTTGGAACTGAATCTTCAAAATTGATTGCGCTTTGCTTCTGATCCTCTGGGCTTCCTCACGCTTCCGCGGGGGAGACCGATCAGACAGCAGAAACAATCAAGCCGAACGAGTAATTAGTACTACTGAGCTGAACACATTACTGTGCTTATACCCGTAGCCTATCAACGTGGTGGTCTACCACGACTCTTCGGGGAGAATTCATCTTGGAAGAGGCTTGGCGCTTAGATGCTTTCAGCGCTTATCCTTTCCGAACATAGCTACCCAGCACTGCCGTTGACACGACAACTGGAACACCAGAGGTTCGTCAGACCCGGTCCTCTCGTACTAAGGTCTGAACCCCTCAATTCTCCTGCGCCCACAGTGGATAAGGACCGAACTGTCTCGCGACGTTCTGAACCCAGCTCGCGTACCACTTTAACCGGCGAACAGCCGGACCCTTGGGACCTTCTCCAGCCCCAGGATGTGATGAGCCGACATCGAGGTGCCAAACCGAGCCGTCGATATGAGCTCTTGGGCTCGATCAGCCTGTTATCCCTAGCGTACCTTTTGTCCGTTGAGCGATGGCGATTCCACTTTCAACCACCGGATCACTTGGACCTGCTTTCGCATCTGCTCGACGTGTGTGTCTCACAGTTAGGCTGGCTTATATCCATGTACTCGTCACCTGATTGCCAACCAGGTTGAGCCAACCTTCGTACTCCTCCGTTACTCTTTGGGAGGATACCGCCCCAGTAAAACTGACCGGCTGCCATTGTCCTCAACCCAGTTAATGGGATCGAGTTAGATTTTCCAACTGTAAAGGGTGGTGTTTCATTGTCGACTCGGTCCGGCCCGAAAGCCGGATTTCACAGTCTCCCACTTACGCTAAGCATTAAAATCGAAAAACCAGTAACAGCGTACAGTAAAGGTGCATAGGGTCTTTCCGTCCTACTGCGGGTAGGCGGCATCTTCACCGCCACTACAACTTCGCTGAGCTCCTCGTTGAGACAGCGGTCAACTCGTTACACGATTCGTGCAGGTCGGAACTTACCCGACAAGGAATTTCGCTACCTTAGGACCGTTATAGTTACGGCCGACATTCACGGGGACTTGGGTTCGAAGCTTCGACCGGCTTGCGCCAGCCTAACCTCTTGCCGTAATCTTACCGCATTGGTCACGTGTCACACCCTATACGTCGTCTTAGCGACTTAGCAGAGTGCTGTGTTTTTGCTAAACAGTCGGTTGACCCCTTTCACTGCGTCCCGCACCATTCGACGTTCGTCGAATGGATCGCCAGCCAGCGCCTGGCTTTTCAACAATTTTAACGCTAACAATTTTTTAAAAAGGCCGACTCTGACCGGCCTTGGACCATCCGGCGACAGCCGAATGGTGCGGGAACCCCTTCTTCCGAAGTTACGGGGCTAGATTGCCGAGTTCCTTAACGAGGTTTCACTCACTCGCCTTAGTATATTCTACTCACCCACCTGTGTCGGTTTACGGTACGGGCGGCCATGGGAACATGACAAAGCTTTTCTCGGTACCCGATTTAAAGAATCCACATCGACCGAAATCTCCGCGTCAGCTTGCGCCACTGCCACTTTCAACCGGCAGCTCCTCTCTTCCGATACGTCACATCTGTCACTTAACCATAGCCGGTGCAGGAATATTAAACCTGCTGTCCATCGCCTACGCCCTCCGGCCTCGACTTAGGTCCCGACTAACCCTGGGGGGACGAACCTTGCCCAGGAAACCTTGGGTTTACGGCGGCCAGGGATCTCACCTGGCTTATCGCTACTCATGTCTGCATCCTCACTTGTAAACACTCCACCGTCGGTTTCCCTTCGGCTTCAAGGTATTTACAACGCTCCCCTACCACTCGTTACGGTCGAAACCCTAACGAATCCAAAGCTTCGGTATACCGCTTATCGCCAATCATTTTCGGCGCAGAATCACTCGATGAGTCAGCTATTACGCACTGTTTAAATGATGGCTGCCTCTAAGCCAACATCCTCACTGTTTAAGTAACTCCACATCCTTTTCACTGAGCGGTATTTTGGCACCTTAGCTGTTGGTCTGGCATGTTTGCCTCTCGCGCGTGAAGCTTATCCCTCACGCACTGACTCCCGTGTTACATTCGACGGCATTCGGAGTTTGATTGAATTCGGTACCCTGGTATGGGCCCTAGTTCATCCAGTGCTCTACCTCCATCGATCAGCACACGAGGCTAGCCCTCAAGCTATTTCGGGGAGAACCAGCTATCACGGGGTTTGATTAGTCTTTCGCTCCTACCCACAGCTCATCCGAGAATTTTTCAACATTCACCGGTTCGGACCTTCAGTTGCGGTTAAGCAACTTTCATCCTGGCCATGGGTAGATCACCTCCGCTTCGGGTCTACTGCCAGCAACTAAACGCCCATTTCGGACTCGCTTTCGCTTCGCCTACGTCCCAGAAGGATTTAAGCTTGCCACTGACAATAACTCGCAGACTCATTAAGCAAAAGGCACGCCATCCCCAGCACCATTTTGACCCCATAACCCTTGAGGGATCTGAAACGGGAACTGAACCCACCACTTTCTCCCGATTTATCTGGAGGCAAAATGGTACTGGGTTTGACACCTTGTAGACGTATGATTTCAGGTACTATTTCACTCCGCTCACAGCGGTGCTTTTCACCTTTCCCTCGCGGTACTTGTTCACTATCGGTCGCCAATTAGTATTTAGCCTTACGGCGTGGTCGCCGTGGATTCATGCGAAGTTTCACGTGCGTCGCATTACTCAGGAAATCCCTAGAGCTTCTCCAGTTTTCGGTTACAGGTCTTTCACCTTCTGTGGGGCGACTTTCCATCCGCTTCACCTAACTTTCGAAGTCCCATGACGGGCTCCTACAACCCCACTAGCAAGCTAGTGGTTTGGGCTTTTCCGCTTTCGCTCGCCACTACTCACGGAATCGAATTCTCTTTCTGTTCCTCCGGTTACTGAGATGTTTCACTTCACCGGGTATCGCTTTACTACCTTATGTATTCAGGTAGCAATGATTGAGTATTAACTCAAACGGGTTACCCCATTCGGAAATCTACGGGTCAAAGCGTGTTTGCCGCTATCCGTAGCTTATCGCAGCTTACCACGTCCTTCATCGCCTATTGGCACCAAGGCATCCATCATACGCCCTTAGTAGCTTGATTATTTTGATATCTGTTAGAAGTGAAGGCCAACCTTCACTTCTGATTCTCCAAAGTTGTATTTTCTACCCAATATGCAGATGTCAAAGAACACTTTTCCGCGTGTGGCGGAAAGGGGTCTGGTCTGAGTTTGTCAACTCCGGCCAAACGTCAAAATGGTGTGTCTTGCTAACAATGCGAGGATGGAAACCGGGGCGGTCTGGTGGGCCTGACTGGGCTCGAACCAGTGACCCTGCGCTTATCAAGCGCATGCTCTAACCAACTGAGCTACAGGCCCAAGGTCAGGTCTTACCTCGTCGGACTCAGCGCCGCAATCTGAACTGCGGCCGCTTTTCTCCGACGAATTTTGCTCCGCAAGAGCGCTCCGCAAAAGCGTTGGCTAGCCAAACGGGCTCCGGAGGGTCGACGAAGACCCTGGGAGGCGAAATTTGGAGGTAAGGGGACTCGAACCCCTGACCTATAGCTTGCAAAGCTACCGCTCTACCAACTGAGCTATACCCCCGGCGTCCGGCAGGCGCCGGATCAGCGGCAGGCACCGGATCAACGGCGACAACAAGCAACAGCGATCGTGCAGTCTCTGCTGCTGATCGTTGCTGTTGATGAACTCGGATTTTGCCGAGTCGACGTTCGTTGATTGCATCCGGCCTCGCGATGTCCAGCAAAAACTGAATTGTGCGCTATCGTTTCAGTCTTCTGAGCCTGGCGGCCTTTCGGTCGACCAGGTCTTGCAGCATAACAATCAATCTTCAATTACGGACAGATGAACTGCCTTAGCTGTCGACCTCTCAATCCCTATCTAAATGGGAAAGAGTGCTCCTTAGAAAGGAGGTGATCCAGCCGCAGGTTCCCCTACGGCTACCTTGTTACGACTTCATCCCAGTTACCGCTCATACCTTAGGGCCCTGCCTTCCGCCGAGGCGGGTTGGCACAGACACTTCGGGTACAAGCGACTCCCATGATGTGACGGGCGGTGTGTACAAGGCCCGGGAACGTATTCACGGCGTCGTAGCTGATACGCCATTACTAGCGATTCCGGCTTCATGTAGGCGAGTTGCAGCCTACAATCCGAACTGGGCTCAGTTTTAGTGATTTCCTCCACCTCGCGATTTCGGGTCGTTCTGTACTGAGCATTGTAGTACGTGTGCAGCCCTGGGCGTAAGGGCCATCCTGACTTGACGTCATCCCCACCTTCCTCCCCGTTTCACAGGGCAGTCTGAACAGAGTGCCCCAGCACCCTTTTGTCTCCAATGATTCCTCGACGTGGAGGACTAGAAACAAAAGTGGTGCTGGGTAGCAACAGTTCACAGGGGTTGCGCTCGTTGCGGGACTTAACCCAACATCTCACGACACGAGCTGACGACAGCCATGCAGCACCTGTGCAAAGCGTGTATTGCTACACTAGCCGGCTTTCACCGGCGACACGATGCATGTCAAGCCCAGGTAAGGTTCTTCGCGTTGCATCGAATTAAGCCACATACTCCACCGCTTGTGCGGGCCCCCGTCAATTTCTTTGAGTTTTAATCTTGCGACCGTACTCCTCAGGCGGCACGTTTAACGCGTTAGCTCCGGCACGCACGGGGTCGAATCCGCGCACACCAAACGTGCACCGTTTACTGCCAGGACTACCGGGGTATCTAATCCCGTTTGCTCCCCTGGCCTTCGCGCCTCAGCGTCAGGAACTGTCCAGAGACCCGCCTTCGCCACTGGTCTTCCTCACGATATCTACGCATTTCACTGCTACACCGTGAATTCCAGTCTCCTCTCCAGTCCTCAAGCAGAGCAGTATCGAGTGCAGTTTCAGAGTTGAGCTCTGAGATTTCACACCCGACTTACCCCGCAGCCTACGCGCCCTTTACGCCCAATGAATCCGAACAACGCTTGAGACCTCTGTATTACCGCGGCTGCTGGCACAGAGTTAGCCGTCTCTTCCTCTTTCGGTACTATCAAACCTCCACGCAGTTAACGTAAGGCTTTGTTCCCAAATGACAGGAGTTTACAACCCGAAAGCCTTCATCCTCCACGCGGCGTCGCTCCTTCAGGGTTTCCCCCATTGAGAAAAATTCTCGACTGCTGCCACCCGTAGGTGTCTGGACCGTGTCTCAGTTCCAGTGTGGCTGGTCGTCCTCTCAGACCAGCTACCCGTCGAAGCCTTGGTGAGCCATTACCTCACCAACAAGCTGATAGGCCGCGAGTTCCTCTAAAAGCGCCAGGTTGCCCCGGCTTTACCCCGGATTGCTCCGGGACATATGCGGTATTAATTCGCCTTTCGGCGAGCTATCCCCCACTTTCAGGCAGATCACTCACGTGTTACGCACCCGTTCGCCACTGGCTCAATCCCGAATTGCTCCGGAATTAAGCCCGTTCGACTTGCATGTCTTATCCACGCCGCCAGCGTTCGTTCTGAGCCAGAATCAAACTCTCCGTAGAAAGTTTTTATGTACCCCGGCGCTCAGTGAGATTGCCGGGGATAAAAATTCTGACCTGTAAGTTCTTGGCCTCTCTCTCCGATGAACACCGGAAAAAGAGCAAGTTATAGTCGGTCATTAAAAATGTAAGATTCAAAAGAATCTGACGTATAACGCACAACACAATTTTTGCTGACATCACCATTCTGAAGTTTTGCAAAAACTCAGAACCAAACTTTCAATGAACGGAGTTCCTTTTCGTTTCAGTCGACAAAAAAACTCAACTTGGATTCCGGCTAAACTGGTTTCACTTCCATCCATTCAACCGGGACAAAATTGAGCCAATTTGAAGTCCCAAAACTAGAAGAACATTTCCGACCTCTCGATCGGCTCACTGGAATCACCAGCGAATTTTACTTATACCTGCTCACAGTTTTCGGTCAACGTGAATTTTTCAATTTTTCGTTCACCTCGCCCTCCGAGCCGCCCGACTTCTTGGGTCGGGCCGCAGAGATTAGCGATCTTTTGAAAGCGCGCAACAGGATTTTCAAAATTTATTGGCTTCTCCGTGGAAATATCGCGGGGGCTCCTGCTTTTGGCATCTAATCTCCTTCCGATGTCTCAAACCAACGAAAGGCGTCAGGGGAAGGTAGACCGACATGGTCGAGAATCCGATGAACGACGGTATCGGCAATCGCCTCGATGGAAACCGGCCTGCTGTAAAAAGAGGGAGATGCCGGCATTATGATGGCGCCAGCCTCCAATAGAGTCGCGCAATTCCGGACATGAATCAGGTTCCAGGGTGTTTCGCGCGGCACCAGGATCAGCTTCCGCCTTTCTTTAAGGAAAACATCGGCGGCGCGCAGGATTGATGAATCACTCGTGCCGGCGGCGATGCGTCCCAGCGTCCCCATGGTGCAGGGAACGATGATCATGGCGTCAAAACAGGTCGAACCGCTGGCGAAGGGCACATTCATGCTGCGGTCGTTATGCTCATGGACGGGGGCTGGCACTTGCAGTTCGCCTAACTCCTCGTGAATCACTTGCTTGGCGAAAGAGCTGAGTACGAGATGAATCTCGTTCCGGGCACAATCAATCTGAGCCAAGAGGCGCTGCAGATAGATCGCGCCGCTGGCGCCGGTGCTTGCGATAACGAGCTTCATCGGACGTTGGCAGTTGTTGCCAGTTGTCGGTTCTCAGCGAAAGGCATAGGTCCAAATCTTGCTTTGCGGAAATTCTAAGGGGAGCAGGTGAAAGAGGCAACTTCAGTTCAAATAGAGAGCTGGCAGAGCGCGATTTGGGCCACATCTGGCTACTTTCAGGGACCCCCTCAAGCGCCTCCGGGCACACTGGCGAGCGGCGAAAACGAGCAATTGAAGAAGCGCAGAAACCTGAGATTCTTCCCGGGAGAATATGTTTTGGTGTGATCAACTCGTCGAGAAAGTGGAAGGGCCTCAAACTATCAATGACTCGAAAACGCCTTCGGGCCGCGCCCATGTGGGCGCATTGCGTGGGCCGCTGATCCACGACGCGATCTATCGCACGCTCGAAGCCAAAGGGGTGTCGGCGCGTTATCTTTTCGGTGTGGATGACTACGATCCTGTGGACGAGATCCCTTACGGCGAAGCGACACATTTTGCGAGATATCTGGGGGCACCTCTCTGCAATGTCCCGCCGCCTCCTGGTTCGAAGGCCACAGACATGGCCGATCACTACAGTTCGGAATTCCTTAGCGTTTTCGCCGATTTGGGCATCCGCCCCGAACTTTACCGGATGCGTGACATTTATCGATCCGGTAGCTTTAACGAGGTAATCGATTCAATTCTCCGAGAGGCCCATGTCGTCCGCCGCATTTACAAGGAAGTCAGCGGGGCAGAGCGGGCTGCGGATTGGCATCCGTTTCAGGTCATCTGTGAGAATTGCGGACGAATTGGCACGACAATCGTGACCGCTTACGATGGCAAGGTTGTCAGCTATCAGTGCAAGCCTAATATCGTAAAATGGGCTGAAGGCTGCGGCCATCGCGGGGAGATATCGCCCTTTAACGGTAACGGCAAATTACCGTGGAAACTCGAATGGTGTGCCAAGTGGCGGACCTTTCCGGTAACTATCGAAGGGGCGGGTCAAGACCATTCCACAAAGGGCGGTTCGCGGGAAGTCGCGACGGCCTGTTTGCGCTCCATCTTCGGTCAAGAGCCGCCCTTGAACTGCCCTTACTCCTTCTTTCTCGTAGGGGGCGCCAAGATGAGCTCAAGCAAAGGAATCGGCGTCACTTCCCGGGAAATGGCGGATTTCTTGCCGCCTGAAATTTTACGCTTTTTGCTCATCCGGCCATCCCCACGGCAGCCGGTGAATTTCGAGCCGTCGGAAGGTTATATTGTCAAACTCTTCAACGACTTCGACCGTTACCATGACAAGTTTTACCACGACTTAAAAGCGACTTCCGAGGAGAAGCGTATCTACGAGCTCTGCCAGGTAGAACCGGAACCGGAGCACTGGTTAGCTGACTTTCAGCTGGTGGCCGCGCTTGCGCAAATGCCGCACCTTGACCCAGTCAGAGAACTGGAAAAACGCAAAGGTTCACCATTCACAGATGTTGAGTTGAAACACCTCGGATTCCGCTTTCGAGCTGCACGGTACTGGGTGGAACACTATGCCAGCGACGAAGAGAAAACGCGGTTGCAGGAAACCTTGCCTGCGCGCGCACACGACCTGTCTGCCACTCAACGCGCCTTTCTACAAATACTCGCGAAGCGATTGCCGACAACACCCTGGGAAGGGGACGCACTGCAAGTTTGCATTTTTAACGCTGCGCGCCTGACACCTATCGACCAGCCGAGCGCTTTCAAGGCCATCTACCGTGTTCTCCTTGACCGCGACAATGGCCCCAAAGCGGGCAACCTGATCTCCTTCTTGGATCGCGATTTTGTGGTGCATCGCTGTTCAGAATTAGGAATCGATAAGTTCAAGTTCTGGAATGAAACCGGAATCACTCAGGAAGCATTCGAACAATGGCTCACCAAAGAGAGTTCCAGGATCTCTTTTTTTTCAGCAAATCTGGATTTTCTCTCCGCTGGTCGCGATTTGCCGGTAAATTTGGTCGGTCAACACGGCGAACAGGGTTTGGGGATTCTCGAGTTCTTCGCGACGATGTTGGACGGCAAGACTTATTGTAAGCGGGTGCGGTTGGACCGATTGAAAAGCTTGGGTACTCCCGTAGAGAACGAGATCGAATATTTCGGTCAATATGCTCGCGAGTGGATCGGTGCACTGGAAAACAAATTCGCTCTGAAAATTGCCATGAACTGACAGGAGAAAGCTTCAAGTGGCCGTCGATCAAAGATTGAGCGAAATCAATAGCAGTTAATAGCAGTTTTTCGCTCAATCAACCCTGTGCCATCCGCGCAATAATCGCCGACGGAGAGACGCTCGACTCTGAGTTCAACTCCGACTGCTTTTTCCAATTCTGCCAACACGCCAGAGGGCCGTTCGCGATCGTCGGCGACAATCTGAATGTTCTCAGCGATCCGGGTTGCCATAGGCTGTTTTGGGTCGGTGATGAAGCCGCCAGGTTTGGCCTGCCCTCAATTTTCACCACAAGCTCCGATCAAGTGCCCGGTATTGAACGGCCTCCGCCAAGTGATCAATCTGGATCTTGCGAGCACCGGAAAGGTCGGCGATGGTCCGCGCTACCTTCAGGATCCGGTCATAGGCTCTGGCGCTCAGATTCAAGTTTGTCACCGCTTGCTTAAGCAGTTCCATGCTGTCGGAGTCGAGCAGACAGTTTTTGCGGAGCAGCCGTGGCGTCATTCGCGCGTTGCAAGTCACTTTGTTTTCGTCACTAAAGCGTTTTAACTGCAGGAAGCGAGCGCGGGTGACCCGCTCCCGGATAGAAGCAGAAGGTTCCTCGAGGGAGCTTCCTGTCAAATCCTTCAGTTCCATTGCCGGCACTTCAACATGAATATCGATCCGATCCATCAACGGTCCGGACAAACGATTACGGTATTTCTGCACCTGCGCAGGTGCACATCGACATTCACGACGTAAATCTCCGTAGTGTCCGCAGGGACATGGATTCATCGCCGCCACCAGCATGAATTCCGATGGAAACGTCAGTGACCCGGCGGCCCGCGAAATGGTCACTTTTCCCTCCTCCAGTGGTTGACGCATTACTTCCAAGGTTGAACGATGAAATTCCGGAAGTTCATCCAGAAATAAGACTCCATTGTGAGCCAGACTGACCTCGCCCGGAGCGGGTTGTCCTGTTCCGCCGAGCAGCCCGGCATCCGATATGGTATGATGCGGACTCCGAAATGGCCGAGTCGTTACAAATCGGTGCTCGCTATTCAACAATCCGCAGACGCTGTGCACCTTGGTGGTCTCAATCGCTTCGCGCAATGTGAGCGGAGGCAAAATCGACGGAATCCTTTTGGCAATCATCGATTTCCCCGATCCTGGCGGTCCAATGCAAAGAATATTGTGACCTCCGGCGGCGGCGACTTCGACGGCGCGTTTGACATGCTGCTGACCTTTGACCTCGCCGAAATCGAGGTCCTGTTCAGCTGATCCGCCGTCGGACCAACTGTTGAGCGAGCGCACCGGCTCCAGGGCGATATCTCCGCGCAGAAAATGGACGACCTCCGAAAGGGAACATACTCCGTAGACGTCTACACCTTCCACCACGGCGGCTTCCGCTGCATTCTCGAGCGGCACAATTAGAGTTTGTCGGCACCGGCGCTTTGCTTCCAAGGCGATCGAGAGGACTCCCTTGACCGGGCGCAGTTGCCCCGACAACGCCAGTTCACCGGTAACGCAGTGTGCATCGAGGGCAGGCAACCGATTGTTTTCTTCCAGTTTCAGCATGCCCAGGGCAATCGGCAGATCGAAGCTGGGTCCTTCCTTCCGGACATCGGCCGGGGCCAGATTGATGGTGATCCGTTTTCCGTACGGCCAGCGCAACCCGCTGTTGCAAATAGCTGAGGTGACCCGGTCCTTGCTCTCTTTGACCGCGGTGTCCGGCAGTCCGACCACCGCGATCTTGTCGGTGTTACCCCAGCCGGCGTGGACTTCGATCTCCACCTCGAACGCTTCGACACCGACGACTGCCGCAGAATAAACCTTCGATGGCATAACAGAACAAGAAACTGTTTTATCATGATAACATTTGCAAGGACTGTTTTCGAATGCCTCTCTTAAAGCTGAGAAGAACCTTGAGTGAATTCGACGGTTTCAACTCGAACTGGCTGTTGCCGAGCGGAACGTCGAAAAATTCGCGGTAGCCCGGCAGTTTAAGTGCTGAATCGAGAACCGAGTCTCTTGCATCCGATTGCCCTCAGCGCGCTCAATGACTTCGGCGCAGAATTGAATTGCTCCGTCTCTGCCGCGAACCACAGCGGCTTACACCGCTCGACCCTCGCCTCGGGGTTGTCCCTCGGGTTATCCCTCAGGGTGGCCATCACTTCGGTGATGAAAGCGGCCAGCGGCATGGCATGGGGATCGGACCGATGGCTCCGCCCCAGATCCGTCTGCACGTAGGACGGAATAAGCTCGACTACTTTGGTCGGTACCTACCGAGACGCGCCACCTTTGAAGCATCGCACTAATCCAAAAAGAAGATAAGTTATGACTACTGAAAGCATGATGAGCGCACGAATCAACATTACAACGCACCACCAAAAGAAAGGCCAACATGTCTAGCATCGTTTGGTTTGAAATCCCAGCAGACGATGTCGAACGAGCGAAGTCGTTTTACGGCGCGCTGTTCGACTGGAAGATCGAGAAGTTTCCGGGGCCGATGGAATACTGGCATATCGACACCGGCGGCAGTGACGATGCACCCGACGGCGGACTCTTGAAGCGCCAGCAGCCGCAACAACAAGGTATAACTAACTACATCGGCGTGACGTCGGTGGATGAATCTGCGGCGAAAGTTGAGAAACTCGGGGGCAAGATTTGCTTACCCAAGACGGCAGTTCCCCAGATGGGCTACTTCGCCATCTGCCAGGACCCTGAGAACAACACGTTCGCTCTCTGGGAAAAGAACGACGGCGCAAAATAGTTGCCCTGCAATTGGCGATTACCGGCCCGCGCGGCGGTTTGACCGCGCGATTCAGATAGCGAGGCGCCGACCGGGATATTACCCGGTCGGCCATGCGACTCTTTCGCCACGAGGCACGAAGGCTCGTAGCGACCATGAGGGGGATCTTCGGGATCCACCTCCTGCGTACCCGCTGAGGGCGTGTGCGTGAAGCTTCGCCCTATGGTAGGCCGGTTCGTCGGCGTTCGTTGCTCCGTGTCTGTGTTATTTGACAAGCCCCTAACGCGTGGAGATGTTTTATGAGGTAAACTAAGATTGTCGCTGAATCGGAGGGCGGGCCAATCGTGTGAAATTGCTTTTGTTCATAGCGAGCGCCTTTTTGACGCTATTCGTAACCTCTCACGCGGCCCCTCCCGGCGGTGGGTTCCACGGGAATAGTTTCCGCGGCGGATTCGTTGCGCACGGTGCCAGCAGGGCGTTCAAGATGGGAACCGGAGTTCGCCGTAACTTCGCGCCCCGTCCTTCCTTCGCATTTAATCAAAACCGGCGTTTCTCTCATCGCGACCATCATGTTTTTTTTCAACAGTTTATTTGGCCTTTTTACTGGTATCCCTACGGCTATCCTTACGATTACTCCTATTTGGATTCTGGGCCGGGTTACCAATATTGGAACAATGCGCCCGCGCCTGTGCAACCGGAATCCTCCGGACCTGCCGCCGATCATGGCCCGGTCGTTGTTATTATCAACCCAGGCGATTCCCGGTCCAGGAATTCAAGCCCCGATACTGCGTACATCAATACCGGCTACGGTTCGACCGACGCAGCAGGGCAACAGAGAATAGTCGCGCAGGACCCGATTGAGAAAATTGGACCGCGAGCCGATCCAAGAACGTTCGTTCCTCCGGCAGTTCCGCAACCTACTCAAACGCCTGAGAAAAACACTCAGACAACACCACGAGCGCAGTCCGGCGTCTTTGGAAACCTGGTACTCGTCAGTTGGCTTGAGGAGGCTGGAAAAGATGTCATCTATGTCCAAAATACCGAGACGAACGACGTTCAGAAGATCACCTCTGAGCCCAACTTGGACAATTTCCGGATCGTAGAGCTGCACTCAAACTCAGATCCGAAGCTGTTTGAAGCGGTCATCTCGAATGGAAGCCAGCAAGGACCGGTCAGATTCCATTTTTAAACTCCGTTTAAGTTCCGTGGCGATCGACAGGACTCCCTTCACCGGGCGCAACTGTCCCACCTATTTTATGGAGTAGCCGCAGCCATTCAAAAGACATCATCGACGGGATGTCGCTGAAGTGAAAATGAGGCAGATCGAGAGCAGATTATGGCTCCCGGGAACGCAGCACTCTTAGTGAGAGTAATACATTGCAACGGAACTGCGCGGCCCGTTCTTGTGCTTTGCGCCTTGGCCAGCAGCTCACAAAAGCCTTCCACGCCCCATTCAGCGGTGCCTGAGGCGCTCGCCCCCCTTGGCTCCGACTCCAACCACGAACTACTATTCTAGCCAAACTTGCTCAATGCGTTTCGAACGAGCGGGCGGAAATAGGTCCAAAGGTGATGACGTTGTGCCCACCAGCGGCGGCGACTTCGACAGCTCGTTTCACATCGTGCTGGTTATTTTATTATTACATTTGCAACAAATGTTTTCCATCTCGCGCCGTTGGGGCTGAAGGAAATATCCACCGGACTGGGCGTTGAAGACCTGCACGTCCAGCTACCAGGGGATCGGTAAGGTAGGGCGGCGATTTAGTCTTTTTTCTGTCGACGCATTTCATCTCGCCGCATCGGCATTGTGTCGATAACTGAATTGACAACTTCTGAACTGACCGGCTTCGGCCAACTCAAGGTCGTGTGCCCGTCTTTGCCGATCAGCAATACCTGAAAATCGCTGGCCCTGATGCCGAACTGGCGATGGAGGGGTCCTTCTGCTCCGATCTCGGCTATCACGATGAGATCACGTTCGGAAAAGCCGGCAGCAGCCGCCGCGTCGATTGATTCCTGCTTTTTCAATTGTGTGTCGTTGTCGGAGGGCGCCAATACCACAAGCAGACGATTCTTCCATTTGAAGCTGGCTAAATCTGTGTCGGCAAAGGCAACTATACTAAGGAAGCTCGTGACAATTGGAATTAGTAAAACTCTCATGACATCACACTTTAGGTAACGTTGGCGCCCCGTGAGTCGGATGCAAACGCAAAGCGCTTTTAGAAATCGAGGAAACGTAGATGGCCGCGATTAGCTCCGTGAGTCGCTTGAGAGATGATCAATTACTTCGCTTACCTCGAAAATGGTTATGCCTAACTTCGTAATAACTTAACGGGTCAACAATCTACCTGATTTGTCGAGCTGATGAATCCACTGGCAAATATGAACTGTTGCCATAAGATTGTGCCGATCAAGCTTTTGAGATAACCTCCGCCAGACCGGTGGTGGTCATGATTCCCACGATACCTCCAAGCTAATGATTTCAATTATTTACAAGTTTATTTATACATTCCTCAAGATTTATTGGTTCATTTTTCGACCCAAGACTCAAGGCGTTATGTGTCTCATTTTCAGTGGGGATGAGTTACTTCTAATTCGCCATACTTATGGTCATTCGGCGTGGACTCTTTCTGGTGGAGGACTTAAAAAAAATGAGACCAAAGAGGAGGCTATAAAGAGGGAAGTAAAAGAGGAATTGGGATTAAATATCACACCTGAATATATAGGTGAGTTTACTCATCACCCAGAACACAAGATTGATACGGTATTTTGCTTTGTCGCAAGAACGGAAAAAATAGAACCCAAAATTGACCATCTCGAAATAAAAGAGGCTAAATGGTGGAATATAAATAATTTACCAAAGGATCATTCAATGAGTTTGCAGCGGGTAATTTTGATGCATAAATCAAGATGATCATTGCCTGGTTCTGACAGATCGACATATATCGCTGTTATGAAAGCCATTCGAGTGGAAAAACAGGGCGGACCCGAAGTGCTGGAACTCCTGGATATCGCGCCCATCGAGGCACCGGGCCCTGGCCAGGCGGTAGTGCGCGTCGTAGCTGCGGGGGTGAATTTCCTAGACGTTGGCCAGCGGCGCGGTACTTATCCCCGCCAGGTGCCTTTCACTCTGGGCGTGGAAGGCGCGGGCGTGGTGGAATCCGTTGGCCAAGGCGTTCGGAGCGTGAAGTCAGCCGATCGAGTGGCGTTTACGGGTCAGTCGGGCGCCTATTCAGAAGCCATACTGGCCGACGCCGAGCGCCTAATTCCTTTACCCGACGAATTTACATTCGAGGAAGGCGCGGCGTTCCCGCTGCAGGGCATGACGGCACACTACCTGATCCACGAATTCCGGCAGCCTGTTCCTGGCAGTTTCGTGCTGATTCACGCGGCTGCGGGCGGGATGGGAGGGCTGCTGGTGCAGTGGGCCAAGCACCTTGGCGCGAAGGTGATCGGAACAGTTTCGACTGAGGTGAAAGCACGCGCGGCGCGCACGTCCGGCGCCGACTACGTCATCGTCTACACGGAGCAGGATTTCGTGGCTGAAGTCAAGCGGATCACGGATGGGCGGGGCGCAGATTTGATTATTGACGGCGTAGGCAGAACGACATTTAAGGGCGATCTGGAAGCGACGGCCATACGCGGCCATATCGTGATCTTCGGCGCAGCCAGCGGTCCTGCGGATCCGGTTTCACCGAATGCCTTGATGCCGAACGCGCTGACGGTTTCGGGCGGAAGTCTACAGAATTATCTGCGCACCCGCGAGGAACTGATGCAGCGCGCGAATGACGTCATCGCGGGAATACGAGCGGGCTGGCTGAAATTGAACATCGGCCACGTGCTGCCGCTGGCTCAAGCTTCACAAGCCCATGAGCTCCTGGAAACTCGAAAGACAGAGGGCAAGCTCGTCTTGTCCGTGGCGAATTCACAGCCATTGTCGTAAGAGCGCTTTGACCCTCCGGTTAAGTTCCATTGCACTTCGCCGATGCCCTTGACTGTCAATCTCCGCTGCGGGTCTTCTTCTTCAGATTTCGATTCTCCGTGCTGAACCAAATAGACGCGTATGTCTGTTGGGATCCTTTCGCACTGAATGCTTCTTTTACTTTTGCGTAATGTAGGCCGGATGCAAGGCGACCACCAAAAGACACTCCATCGATTTGCTTCGCCCTCTTCCAATGGCCGGTTGAAAGCCGGGAACCGGGGAAATGTCAGAGTCGGATTCGTATTAAAGCGATTGTAAGAATTGCACAACATTTTGTATGTATTTGGAATTGATCCTCCTATATCTTGTGGTAACTTTCGTCTTAAGACTAGGTATTGGGTCTTGCTGAAGTGAAAGAATTAGATGTCTATCAAGTTGATGTTTATGATCCCGCCAATACTGAACCGTGCCGAGATCAATACCTGGTCTATGTTCATTTCGACCCAGCGGCGAAGCGCGGCTATTCGAGCGAGTCTGAATTCAACCTGGCAGGAAGCTGGGTTGCAGAGAGGTTGACTCGATTGGACGAAAGTGAGTCTCCCGGTATCATCAGCCGCCTACGCTTCTACGCAAAGCGAGTCACTCTAGATGTAGACTCTCTCAAGGGAGGACCACACTCTCTAGGTGCAGGCATCGCGCTGTGGATTGGACATTCGCCGGGGTGGAGTCGATTGCGAAATCGGAGCCTTGTGCAGCTTCAGATCCTGAGGATCCAATCTGAGGTTCGGGTACAATCGCAAACAGATAGATATTCACCAACGAAACGGTAACTATTCGAGTGAGAAGATGCCAAACGAGACCGGGCCCATCTCCAGGCGACCGTCCCGAAATGCCGCGCCTTGAACAAGTAATGGACGTATTGGAGTGAGCTTATTGACGCCCTCCAGCGCGGCAGTACAGGCCATTTCGGCAGGATTGATGGCGACGATGATGCGCTCAGTACCCGCTACACGCAGGTAAACAAATGGATACTTGTTTTTCTCCGCATACACGGGCTGAAAATCTGCGGCATTGGCAAGCGCAGGATGCTCGCGACGCAGCTTCAACAACGCACGGGTAAAGTTCAGCATAGATGCGGGATCGTTTTCTTCAGTAGCAACATTCGGACGGGATTCGGCGCTTTCGATTGGCAGGTACAACTTCTCGGCTGGTGCAGTCGAAAAACCCGCATTCTTCTCCTTGGACCACTGCATCGGGGTTCGCGAGCCACAGCGTTGCACCTCTCCGAGGGTCCCCCCCTCTTGGTTCGGAACTCCTGGAAGAAATTTCATCCCAATTTCATCGCCGTAATAGACGAAGGGGACGCCGGGCATTGTGAATAGCATCGCAAAAATAGTGCGAACGTCCCGTTCGTTCCGCCCCCAGGTCGGACGCGGCGTATCATGATTGCCCGTCGGGATTGCTATATAACCACGGGATTTCGTTATTGCGTAATGCCGGAGGTATTCGTCGACGAAAGCCTTGATATCACCACCGCCTGCTCGCTCGAAAAAGGCGTGAGGTTCGCGGGCGTTGCCGTCAAGGCGCGACTCGGGACCGAGGAGTATTTGATAGGGTTTGCCGAACTGTAGAAGCGAATCGACGTGGAAGCCGCCCGGAATGGCTACCGCGGGGTCGCTCCATTCGGAAATTAGAACCGCCTCTGGATACTCTAAATCCAGCCAGGATCGATAATAATGCCAGAGCGCACTGATCACTTGATGGTCAGGATCGTTACGGATCAGTGATGCTGCCAAATCCACCCGGAAACCATCGGCACCTAGATCCAGCCAGAACCTCATAATCTTCTTGAGTTCTTCGCGTACCGCGACGCACGCCGGGTCAGCCGTTGGAAGCTGCCAAGGCTCGTTCGGATCGGGGTGGGCATAGCCGTAGTTCAAGGCCGGCTGAAATGGAAAGAAGTTCGGTAAGTAACGATCCGTACGATTATGGTCGCCGGGAAATGGTTGGGAACCAGGAATGTTCCGGCTCGCCGGCGTCCAGATATACCAATTCGAATAACAGTTGGGCTGGTCGAGCCCAGATTTTTGAAACCATGGATTCGCGATCGAGGTATGTCCGGCCACGAGATCCAGGCACACGTGCATGCCGCGCTTGTGGGCCGCGGAGCAGAGGTTCTTAAGATCGTCATTCGTCCCGTAGCGCCGAGCGACCTTATAAAAATCGGCCACGTCATAGCCAGCGTCGCCAAAAGGCGACTCAAAAATCGGATTTATCCAGATCGCGTTGCAGCCAATCGAATAGATGTAATCAAGCTTCGCTGTGATACCAGGCAGGTCGCCAATCCCGTCGCCGTTCAAGTCGTAGTAGCTTTGGGGATAGACCTGATAAAATACTGCCGTCCGAAGCCACTTTGGTCCCGGAGGAACTTCGGCGTCAAGCGGCGGACCAGCTTCAATCGAAAACCAAAAAACGGCCGGGAAGGCCCACCGTCTGATCATTGATTTGCGCATTTCAGGGATCGACTCCTAGAATCATGAAGCTAAGCATCGTGGAAAATAGAGACAAGATTGATGATTCAGTAAAAATTGGCGGGGCGAGGCTGAAATTTTTGATTGCTTTTCAGCGTTGTCACGACCGCTTCGAGCCGGACAATATCGCCTCCGCTTAATCTCGCGACATGGAACTGCTGAGAAAAGCTGTGGCCGGCTGGTCTCCAATTCGACATTATCGGCTTTGATCTCGTGCAATTGCTGCCGCTTGGGTAGATCAGAGCTCTGGCCGGCCAGAAACCGTGCGTCGGCTAGACGCAGCAGTTTTTTCTTTTTGGCATGCAGGTCCAGATCCAGAGTCGATTGCGCTCCACGATCGAAGGCTCCGAGCGAGCGATCTGGTGAATTTCGCTAAGAAAGTCGTTCAATTGGCTTGCCCTGATCGAATGGCTCTATATGCGCGACGGTATTCGATGGAACCACGAGCCGTGAAAGAGGGAGGTTGCCGATCTGCGAGCGGCATCGGCGCACTTAATCAATCACCCTTAGCTAGAGCTTCTTTCATCCGTCCAATTCGTTGTGGACGCTTCTCCTGAAGCAAAAGATCCAGTTACTGCCGAATCTCGCACTTCACTCAACGTAACGGCCGAGAGGGCTGCGATGCCTTTCAGGCCGCTGCGTCTGGCTGGCGTTGATTGCTTTGAATTCCTCTACCAGGGCAGCCAAGGCTCCTTGGTCTCCAGCTAATTGGGCATCGCGAGCCCAGGCGGCCCGGACAAGCAAGTTTACGGCCGCATGTCCGCGGGACACGCCTCCCCTTGTTCCCCGGACAGATAGTTTCTGAGCCCTCATCTTTATTCCTCCAACCAGTTGATTTTTACCACCACTGAAACGAAGAAAGCTTGCTCCGTGCGAAAACCCAGCCGTGCGATTCGCACTTTCAAAAACCGCTACTTCCCCTCAACGACAGGGGTCGAGTCTAGAAGTACGCTACGCGGTACAAAGAAAGTTTAGACCCGAAAAGGAGGCGGCACAATCAAAAAATCGTAAAGAAGAGAAATATTATAAGAAGGCTTCCGCGACCGGGCAACCGGAATTCTCCAGACGCGCCGGCGACAAATAGCCCAATTGTCAGCGCGATCAACACAAGCAACTCCCGGCCCATTGCTTCAAGTAACCAGGCGAAGCATGTCAGGACCGAAACCGCAAAGACCGTCTGCTGCCGGAGTTGAATGGAAAGATTTACTAAAAGATTTTTGGGAGGCGCGCTTTCTGAGGGCATACCAAAACTTTGATATCACAAGTAATACTGAAATTTGTAAACCTAACTAAGGGTACAAAAGGTAACCCGTGCTGACGACGTTTTCTCCTTGAACCTCGGCAGATGCCCGGAGTCGAAGCCGCTCCTTCTCGAGCGATTGGAGCGCTAGCAGCTGGTGTTATTATGAACATGGACTGGATATTTAACCTACCGATCAGGCTCTTTGGGCTCCTGATCGTCGGGGTTACAATAGCGGTCGGAATCATTGGCTTTCGCGCAACACGAAAATGGGTTCGGCGGGTCCATGGCGAAGAACATTCGCATAACGATATCGTTGGCTTCTTTCTGGCCGCCATCTGCGTGTATTACGGGATCACGTTGGGCATGCTCGCGATCGGAACATGGCAGGCCTATTCGGACGTAGACACCAAAGTCGGCGAGGAAGCTTCCGTGCTGGCGGCCTTGTACAGAAATGTGAGCAATTTTCCGGACCCAAAGCGCGCGGAACTTCAAGCCGATCTGCTTGAATACGCCCATCAAGTGATCGATGTCGCATGGCCACTCCAGCACCGAGGGATCGTCCCGCGGAGCCCCGTCACAGTAATGGATACTTTTCAAAGACACTTTGTCAGTTTTGAACCGGTCACCGAGGGTCAGAAAGCGCTGGAGGCACAGGCTTACCGAGAGTTTGATCGGATCGTCGAATTAGGGCGGATCCGATTGCAGAGCGTGACCGCGGGTCTCCCTGCGCCTATGTGGTCAGTCGTTTTGGTCGGAGCTTTCCTGAATATCGCGATCACATGGTTCTTCGACATGAAAAGCCAGACCATGCACTTATGGATGACGATAATGTTCTCCGCGCTTTTGGGTCTTCTGATCTTTTTGCTGGCCGCGATGGAGAGTCCGTTCCGTGGAGAGATCAGTGTTGGGCCCGAAGCGTTCAAACTTGTGTACGAGCAATTGATGAAACCTGGAAATGACGGTGGGGCACTCGATCGGCGTCCATGATTAGCTCAATTTGCTCTGACCAGTTCCAGTTGAGTAACTGCTACGGCTGTTGTCGGATCGATTGCCTGGGTTATCGCGATGCTGTCTTCAGCGGTCGCATTAACAGCACTCGACCGGCGCAAGTTGATCGCCTGGCTCGCCATTGTTCTATTTCTCGTCGGAGGTTGGGCACGATCTACTTTCGAAGGTTCCCGAGGGGACAGAGCAAATCGAGACGATTCGCCTACTTTCGGAGGAGCCGCTTGCCTTGAACTTACCTTATCTTCGCGCCATTCGCGTCTGCCCTATTCACTGGTGGCGACATAGGGTGTCACCATTTTTGTTGGATCGACGACGCGATCAAACTCCTCCTCCGTGACAAAGCCAAGCTTCAATGCAGCGGCCTTTAGCGTGAGATCGTTATCCATAGCTTCATGGGCGATCTTGGACGCCTTATCGTAACCAATCACAGGGGCGAGCGCAGTGACCAGCATCAGGGAACGGTCTACATACTCCTTGATCTTCTTCAGGTTGGGCTTCGTGCCATCGACCAGGAACTTCTGGAAGTTGGTGCAGCCATCCGTCATGATCGTGATGGAATGCGTTATGTTGAATATCATTAGAGGCTTGTAGACATTCATCTCGAGGTAACCGCCCGCTCCACCGAAGCCTACAGCGACATCGTTCGCCATCACCTGCACGGCAATCATTGTCAGCGCTTCGGCTTGCGTCGGATTCACCTTACCCGGCATGATCGAGGAACCCGGCTCGTTCTCCGGAATCATGAGCTCGGCGAAACCGGCCCGCGGGCCGCAAGACATCAGCCGGATATCGTTTCCTATTTTGTAGAGCGAAACGGCCAGGGTGCGCAGGGTTCCCGAAAGTTGAACCAGGGCGTCGTGGCTTCCCTGCACCGTAAATTTGTTCGGCGCGGTAATGAACGGCAACTTCGTGAGCCGAGCGATCTCGGCCGCAGCCGCCTCTGCAAAGCCAGGGGCCGAGTTGATTCCGGTGCCCACTGCCGTGCCGCCCAGGGCCAGATGGTAGACACCCTTCAGTGAGCCTTCGAATCGCTCTAGATTATCAGCGAGCATGCCGGCATAACCAGACCACTCCTGGCCGAGTGTGAGGGGGGTCGCATCCTGCATGTGGGTGCGGCCGATCTTGACGATTTCCTTCCAATCTTCGGCTTTCGCCGCGATACCGTCGTGCAATGCCTTCAGGGCCGGAATCAGCCGCTCCTGCACATTGATCGCAGCCGCGATATACATCGCGGAAGGAAACGAGTCGTTGGACGACTGGGACATGTTGACATGGTCATTAGGATGAACCGGCTTTTTGCTGGCCAGGGGTGTGCCGGCGATCTGACAACAACGGTTCGAGATCACCTCGTTCACGTTCATGTTGAACTGCGTACCGCTGCCAGTCATCCAAACGTGCAATGGAAACATGTCCTGATGCTGGCCGGTCAGAATCTCGTCGCAGACCTGGACGATCAGCCTGTGCGGTTCATCCTCTAGTCGTTTGTCAGCATGGTTTGCATTCGCTGCCGCTTTCTTCAGGATGGCGTAAGCGGCAATCATTTCACGCGGGATCAAATCCCTCCCGATGCTAAAATGCTCAAGGGATCGTTGGGTTTGAGCGCCCCAAAGCTTGTCAGCAGGTACTTTGACCTCGCCAAGGCTATCAGATTCAATGCGAAATTCAGGCATAATAATTAGCTGTAAGTTAGGGATTCAAGAGATCGCATCGCCTAGTTCCTACAGATTTGAACGAGAGTAAGGCGATTCAATTGGACGCGCCAGTTTCCTTTTGTGCTATCTCCGCGCTTCCTTTGTTTGAGAGGCTCAATGGAGCCGCAATGCCAACGGCGATTGCCGCTACCATCAAAAGGCAGGTAAGGACCAAAGCGATTGTTTCCGTCACCAGAGCCGGTGCACCCGCGGGGCCTGCAGCAACGATCTGGAAGGAGCCTATGACAGCGCGGAACGCGTAGGCCCCAGGTATCATTGCGACCACACCAGGGAAAGAAAAAACCACCGCCGGAGCTCGAAAATGGCGTGCGAACCGTTGGGCAAGGAAACCGACGGCCAATGCGCCAATCAAAGTCCCGCTCACAATATCGATTCCCAAATGCAAGCAGAGCGTTCTCGTGCTGTGACTCGCCACGCCGCAGACCACACAGGCCCAGGCAATCTGGGGCGGTACATTAAAGAGAAAGAGGTAGCCACAAGCTGCGAGGGCCGAGAAAAGAGCGTCTTCCGCCAAAGGGACGAAGGCTGTGCCAACATTCACGGGAATTCTCGCACCCGTCACGACCGTAGCAACAAATAGCCCGACGGCAATAGCGAGGGTGATTAAAGCTCCCATCGACAAGCGGGCAAGCCCCATCGTCATGTGGTTCCTAATCATGTCCTGGATTCCGTTGATCAAAGGAACGCCTGGTACGATAATCATCCCCGGCGCAACCAGACACAACGCAGGTGTCCCACTCCATCCGAGCCAGACGGCGCCACCCCCCATGGTGCCGCTGGCAAGTGCAGTGGCAAAAGCGACAAAGTAAAGATTAAACTTCCTTCGGGTAAGTTCCTGGCGGAGGCATGTTCCCACCGAACCGACCAGCCAAGTAATCGCGAACGTCGGCCAGTCGCCGCCAAACAGCCGGCTAAGGCTTCCCGCCGTCAGTCCGAGGGCAGCGGCAACAACCCAACGTCCATAAACCGGCTCACGGTGCTCGATTGATTCCAATTCGGCTCGAAACCGGACTAAGTCCAATTCGCCTTTCCCAACCTTATCGATGAGAAGGCCGACTTCACTCACCGCAGCCATATTCACGTTCATCGACGGAACCCGGTGGCCGACTTTGGTACGAAACTGCTCTCCGGAGACGACACTGATGAGCAGCGACTCGTAGGTGACTACGAGGTGAGCCTCGTAACCGAAGATTGCCGCGAAGCGCACGACCGAGTCTCGTACATGTGCTGTATCCGCATTATTTTGGAACAACAATCGCCCAACGTAGAGCGCCAGGTGGGACACCTCTTCGATGCTAAACGGTTTGGAGTCCATCTGAACGCAGGTTCTCAAAGGTTCCCGACTCTAACAACCGTTTTCGACATTTGGCTGGCCAGAACGATTCGCCCACCGACTCGAGCAAACCGAAACCCGCTTTCGATCTCGAAAACAACGGGTTAAGATAGGAGAGGCGTGCGAAATCTATCCGATGCGAAGGAGACTCGCCCGATCCGGAACATCAGATCGATCTACAGCAAAGTCTCGCTCAGCTCGGGATCGACGATCTGCCGCCGAGCTTGTCAGCCCAAGAAAAGGAGGCCAGTGTCCTGGACCTTCTGAAAGGCCGCTCAGGCATTTATCACCCGCGTTGGCTGGGAACCGTCCCCTGGCGATCCGTTGCGGATTAAATGGGGCCGGACAAATTATTTATTTGAGTACGATCGAGTAGCCTGCGTTTTTCCGCCGATCCCTTCCCTCCTGTGACCTTTGATTGTAATACTTTTCGCTCCGCCAACGTTTATCTGCCACAGACACCGCAACTCTCTTTCAGGTTCGGGGTTCAAATGGTAACCCATTTTGAGGGCGGACCCGGTTAAATATGGCGCACGAAAAGCTACTTCGGTTGCTCAATTTTGTCTGGCTGCTGGTAGTTCTCCCTGCCGGGGTCGCCGTTCTGGTGGGGTTCTTGAGCCACAGTGCGACTCTGGGAATTAAGACGTTTCTTCTCCTCGAGTTCGGAGTAGCAATCCTGAGCCCGCTTCTGACTGCGATTGCAGGAAGCCGGGGCATCCCACATCGCAACCGGCAAAAGTAAGTTTGGCGCGGCTGTACAGGATTACCACAGGGCCGAAAGCACTCCGCTGAAGAGAGCAACAGCTTTCAAACCCGCTTGTTGCAAACAATTGATCCCGCGAAGCTGACGACAAGGTTCAGCACGAGCGCAATGATGGCGATGTAGATTGTGCCGACTCCCACGACCGGAAGGACCGGTTTCAATCCAGCGAACAGGAAAAACCCGGTTCCGCTGATTATGCCTACCGCCCAGCCCCAAAAAAAAGAGCCGCCGTGCAATGGAGCTTGATAAAGTCCGAGAACAACTGCCGGAAAGGTCTGCAAAATCCAGATGCCGCCCAAAAGCTGAAAATCGATCGCATACTGGATCGGCATGAAGATAATGAAAATCAACGCGCCCAATTTAACGAGGAGTGATGCGATTTTGGCGACCATTGTTTCCTCCGCCGAGCTGATTTGCGGTCGGAAAAACGGCTTCCAAATATTTCGAGTAAACAATTTGGCCGCTCCGATGGACATGATCGCTGATGGGACCAGGGCACCGATCGCAATAGCCGCGAAACTAAATCCAACGAACCACTCGGGGAAAATTCTTAGAAAAAGTGCGGGAACTACCTCGTTCGCATTTGCTACTTTTATGTTGTTGGCGATTGCCATGTAACCCAGAAGCGCAATCATTCCGAGAAGAATGGTGTAAGCAGGCAGCAGAATTGCGTTCCACCGAATGGTCCGCGCGCTGGAGGAGCTAAGGACTCCGGTCACCGAATGAGGGTACATGAACAGCGCCAGGGCAGAACCGAGCGCCAGCGACGCAAACGGCAGCATTTGACTTGGCTTAAGCAGCAATCCGGAGGCTCCCCCTTTTGCCTCAAACACTTTGGCGGCGGCTTCAAAAACCGGTCCATATCCGCCTAGTTCAACGGGAATTACCAGCACAGCCGCGATGACCGTTACGTAGATTAAGATATCTTTGACAAACGCAATCATCGCGGGTGCTCGCAACCCGCTTTTGTAGGTGTAGAGAGCAAGGACAACGAAAGCGATGATGAGCGGTAATTCGCCTCTTCCCAGACCAAGGCCCTCAATGACCACTTGGATACCTACGAGTTGGAGAGCAATATAAGGCATTGTCGCGATTAGCCCGGTTATAGCGACAGCGACCGCGAGCGCCGGGCTCCCGAAACGAGTCTGCACGAAATCGGCTGCCGTAAGGTGTCCGCCCTGGCGACAAACACTCCAGAACCGCGGTATGACGGCAAAGACAAAAGGATAAATGATGACTGCATAAGGAATCGCGAAAAAGCCGTAGGCGCCGACGCTGTAAACCAGGGCCGGTACTGCGATCATTGTGTAAGCTGTATAGAGGTCTCCGCCGACCAGGAACCAGGTTACGACGATACCAAATCTCTGGCCACCCAATGCCCATTCGTCGAGGCGTTTCAAATCCCCGGCCTTCCATCGGGCCGCCACAAAGCCCAACACGGTGACAAGCAAAAAGAGGCCGACAAATACGGCCAGGGCGATCCAGTGAACCTCTGCAGCGTTCATTCAGCTCTGTTTCTTGACCAGGAATTCGGGGTATCGGGAAAAACCAACGGGATTCTTCACGCTCGGAAGAAAAAGCGCCAACACCAATTCACAGCAGAAAAGAAAATTCCGCTCGTAAGGCAAAACTTGCAGGTGCAGCGAACCGGGCGTTTCGCAAGCAGGTGGGGCAAACTGCACGTTGGAATTCCGGAAAAGAGCTCTTGAAACGCCATCAGCGAGACAATTTGCGTCTGACGTGTGGTTAACCCTCTCAGGCTGTATAAACGATTTGACTTTTGACGTCAGACAGGCTTAAATCAGCGCCCTTCAGGTCCGTAGGCCAGCATTGCAGCGAACTGTGAAAGACAGGAGTGCTTTAAAGGGCGTGGGACTGGGTAGGACAGAGGGAAATCGCGTAACGGATTGGGGTCTAAATAGTTCACCCCCGGAACCTTGCGACCGGAAAAGCCTGACCTGGTGGCAAGCGGCGGCGGTAAAAAATTGGGGAGACGAGAAAACCATTGAACGTTTCGGCAGAAAGCGATGTCGAAGTTCAGGTTTGTTAATGTGGTTAACTTTTCGTTCCCTAATTGATCTGCCGGAGCAGAGGTGTGGAAGACAGGTTGGCTGCTTAATAGTTAAACGAGTAAAATTTCTATGGCTGGTGAAGATTCTGATACGGGCATTAAAATATATCTTCGGGAGATCGGACAGATCCCGTTGTTGACCCCCCAAGAGGAGATCGAGCTGGCCGCGCGCATTAAAAAGGGCGACCGGGAAGCCCGAGCTTTGATGATTAAAGCGAACCTGCGACTGGTCGTAAAGATCGCGCACGATTACGCGAATTTAGGGCTGCCGCTGCTTGATCTGATCTCTGAAGGGAACATTGGCTTGATGAAGGCCGTCGAGCGGTTTGACCCTGCAAAAGGGGGTAAGCTTAGCACTTACGCCGCCTGGTGGATCAAACAGTCGATCAAACGCGCTCTAGCGAACCAGAGCAAGACGATCCGGCTTCCGGTGCATCTGGTCGATAAGATCTCAAAGATGCGCCGCGTATCGCTCCAGATGAGCGAGGAACTGGGGCGAGAACCAACCGACGAAGAGCTTGCTGAAGAGATCGGCATTTCGAGCGGCAAAGTTTCTCAGCTAAAGACGGTTTCCATCCGGCCAGCTTCGTTGGATGCTCCGATTAGCGATGATGATTCGACCGAATTTGGTGAGATCGTCGGAGACGAAGACGCTCAAACTCCATTCGAGCTTCTCAGGGACAAGAACTTGCGAGACGAAGTGAGCGAGCTGCTCGAGGTGCTGGATGATCGCGAGCGAAAAATTATCTTCCAACGTTTTGGCCTGGATGGCGGCAAACCAAAGACCCTCGAGGAAGTTGGCAAGAAATTTGGCGTGACCAGAGAGCGGATTCGCCAGTTGCAGAATATTGCACTTGCTAAGCTAAGGCGGGCACTGAGTAAAAAAGAGAAGCCAATCGATATTCCTCAAGAGGTGCTCAGCTAGGGCAAGACAGCGTCCATTCGCTGAAGGTCTGTGCCCAAAACGAAATTGGACACAGGCGGGAGATCGCAACATTTCTGTGCGAGCTTTCCTTACCGATTTGTAATTTGCACCCTTGCGATCACCGAGCGATTATGCGCGGAGACCCACAAATATGAGATCAGGCAATCCAGTTTTACCAAATTCAACTTTTACTGACGTATCACAACGCGGCTCCTCGCGACCGATGACCCTAAGCGGCGTGATCAACCGATCAACGCTGCTTCTGCTGCTGGTTGCCGGCATGGCGACGGGAGTCTGGACCTATTCCAGTTCTCACCCATCGGCGATTTATCCAATGGTGATGGTAGGGACACTTGGCGGATTCGTGGTCGCAATGGTCACTACCTTCAAGAGGGACTGGGCACCAGTCACAGCTCCGATTTACGCCGTATTGCAAGGAGTGTTTATCGGCGGCATCTCGCTAGTGATGGAACAACGTTTTCCAGGCCTGGTCCTCCAAGCGGTGCTGCTGACTTTTGGCGTTATGTTCGCCCTTTTGGCGGCCTACCAATCCCGCATCATCCGACCATCGGAAACATTTAAATCGGTGATCGTCGGCGCCACCTTCGGTATCGTTGTCGTCTATTTGATCAGCATGGTGGCTCAACTGTTCTTTCACACGGAAATACCTCTCATTAATGGCAGCGGGCCGATGGGTATCGCCTTTAGCCTTGTCGTGGTCGGAATCGCCGCTCTTAACCTCGTTCTGGATTTCGATTTTATCGAGAACGGTGTTGCTGCCGGGGCACCGAAGTGGATGGAATGGTACGCTGCTTTCGGGTTAACCGTGACACTCGTTTGGCTATATATCGAGATTCTCCGCTTGCTATCCAAAATGCGGCGCAATTAGGGCCCAAAGATTCCGCAGCTTCGGCCGGTTGGTTTACGGCCCACAGGGGCAAAAGGCTAGCGAGCTTAGTCAGCTAAGAAGGCGAAGAGGTCTCCAGCTTCCCTTTCAAACGGCGGTCGCACGTTCCTTTTTCGTGAAAATCGAGGCAATTTGCCTCGATGCGGACGTTCAGCTTCAAAGGTTTGAATCCTAAGCTGTTCGCCAGGAATCGTTCGCGTAGCATGATACATTCGTCCTGAACCTGTATTACCTGTTCACAATCGGCGCATATAATGTGAAAAGCAGCCGGGGATTGTTCCCGATTCACCTCGTAGTAGCGGTGTTCCCTGTTAAGTTCGACCTCGCGAATCAAGTGGCTGTTCAGAAGCATCGGCAGAGTGCGATAAATCGTCGCCAACGAAATCTCCGGATCAAGCCTACGCGCCTTCGCGAGGAGATTTTCGGCATTGAAAGTCTCCGCGAACGAGACGGCGGCTCGCACGATGACTTCGCGCGGTTTAGTTAGCCGAAACCCGCCCTCCTTCAGATAATTCAGTGCTTCCTTGAACAGAACGTCGGGCTGTTTCTTTGCGCGCTCTCTGACAAGCACCTGTCCCTTGGCGGGCTGCTTCCGAACAGGAAAACTGCCGGGGGAAATCTTATGAAGGATACATTCTGTGCGCTCAAATCTCATGCTAAACTTGCTGATAATAGGCTTTCTGCGCCTCGCCGTCCAGCCCTGACACAACAGTGCAAACTAGCATCGACTTCCAGCCTCCGATCGGCGGTTCGAGGGGTCCGGAAATTATTTTACCTGCGCGCCAAACGAACGAACAAAGTCCCACCGAGGGTCAAATAGATAAGATTGGGCAGCCAGATCAGATATTCGGGGTGAAGATCAGGTTTATGTTTCACATTGTCCGTTAGCACAATGATGATGAAATAGGAGAAAGCTACGACGAGACTGAGAGCGATGCCCACCGATGTTTCTTTTCGCTGGGCGGTGATGGCCAGGGGGATTCCGATAAGGACGAAAGTAAAAACAGCCATCGCGTTCGAAAAACGCTTGCTTACCTCGGTCCTGAAAGCTGCGTCATCCCCTTTATCTTTGCTTTGTTCAAGTGCGCCTCGCAACTGGTCCAAAGTCAGTTCGGTTGGACGCTGACTATTTCGGGCTTTGCGAAGCAATTCTTCCAAAGAAATCGGCATCACGCCTTCGCGCATGGTGATTCCGTGTCGCATTTTCTTCAGATCGTCCGGAGCATTCTTATCCCGTTCTTCGTAACGGGCGTCATAGACGTAGAGCAAAATTTGCTCGTTTTTTTTGTCCACTTCGAGTGTGCCTCGGCGGGCGTAGATCACGCGCATCGGCAAGTTCTGGTTATTCATCTCGAAGATATATAGATCGTGCAAAGTTGAGCCCTCCTTTTTCCCGACGTAAATCTTTCGATTTGGAAACTGGTCGATTACTTCATCGCTGCCGAACAAAGCGAGCGGATCATTCGACGCGAGGTCAAACGCTGCCGACCGCAGCTTAACTTCCGAAATAGGCGCGGCGTAGAGGTTGATCCAGAGACAAGCGCCAACAAAGACGATCGCAATGACGAAGACAGGGCAACAAATGCGCAGCATGCTTACGCCGTTGGCCCGAAGCGCCACCAGTTCATTATCAGAAGATAGCCTTCCGAAGACGAGAAGAACCGCGACCAGGACACCCCATGGAATCGAGTAGGTCAATGAAAACGGCAATAGATAACCGATGAAAGTCAGAATGTATCCGACCGGAACCTGATGGCTAAGCAATAGGCTAAGCAAATCGCGCAAAACGTTGCCGAGCACGAGGATCATGGTCAGCAGGCTTACCGCCCAGATCACGGCACCGAGAATCTGGCTGCTCAGATAACGATCAAGGATCTTCATCCTATCGCCCCGTCGTGATCGGCTGGGAAAATCAGATTGGTCAATTTGCGGGCTCCATCCCGAGAGTCAATTCTCCTTCTTCGACCGGGACGCAGCTGCAAAATAGGTTTCGGTCGCCATAGACATTATCTATTCGGCCGACCACAGGCCAAAATTTGTGCTCTCTGGTCCATGGCGCAGGGTAAGCCGCAGACTCGCGCGAATAGCTTCGGTCCCAGCTATCAGCAAGGAGGTCCTGCGCGGTGTGCGGAGCCAATTTGAGAACATTATCTTCGCGGTCTGCCTCCCCGGTTTCAATCGCTCGAATCTCGCCATAGATCGAAATCATCGCGTCACAGAAACGATCCAATTCCGCCTTCGACTCACTTTCGGTTGGTTCGATCATCATTGTGCCCGGGACGGGCCAGGACATCGTCGGCGCATGAAACCCATAATCCATCAGACGCTTGGCAACATCTTCGACTTCGATTCCGGCGGACTTCTTGAACTGCCGCAGATCGATAATGCACTCGTGCGCGACCAACCCGTTTTTTCCCTGATATAAAACAGGGAAACACGACGCCAACCGAACGGCAATGTAGTTCGCATTGGTGATCGCTACTTTGGTCGCGTAACTCAATCCTTCCGGCCCCATCAATCGAAGGTAAATCCACGAGATTCCCAGGATACTCGCGCTTCCGTACGGAGCGGCAGTAATTGGGCCGATTCCCGATTTTCGGCCCAAGTCCAGGAGAGGGTGACCAGGTAAATAAGGAGTAAGATGTGGTTTCACCCCTATCGGGCCAACCCCAGGACCCCCACCGCCGTGCGGAATGCAAAAAGTCTTATGCAAATTCAGGTGACACACATCCGCTCCGAAGTCACCCGGACGACAGAGCCCGACAAGAGCGTTCATATTCGCCCCGTCCATGTAGACCTGGCCTCCGTGCTGATGGACGATGTCACAAATTTCCCTGATTCCTTCTTCGAATACGCCATGGGTCGAAGGATAGGTGACCATTAGAGCGCCGAGCTTTTCAGAATGCTGGTCCGCTCTTTTTCGAAGGTCATTTATATCAATGTTCCCCTGCGCATCGCATTGCACGGGAACGACCTGGAATCCGGCCATGGCCGCCGAGGCCGGATTGGTCCCGTGCGCCGAGGTTGGGATCAAGCATACGTTCCGCTGAGTTTGTCCATGTTCACGGTGATATTTCCGAATCACCAACAGACCCGCATATTCTCCCTGCGATCCGGCATTGGGCTGGATGGTCACCGCATCGAAGCCGGTAATCGTCGCCAGCCAACGCTCCAGCTCAAGGATCAATTGACGGTACCCAGTCGTTTGGGTTTGCGGCGCAAATGGATGGATCTGACCAAGTTCCGCCCATGTCACCGGCAACATTTCGGCCGCGGCATTGAGTTTCATCGTGCAGGATCCGAGCGGAATCATCGAAGTTGTCAGGGAAAGGTCCCTGGATTCCAGCTTATGCAAATAACGCATCAGCCCGGTTTCGGTATGATGAGAATTAAAAACGGGATGCGTCAAAAAAGCGGAAGTGCGAATGAACTCCTGAGGGATATCGCGATGTTCCGTCTCAGAGAGCTCCGGTACCGAAACCGACTGATTGTCGGAAAACAGCCCCAGCAAAATCTCCAGATCCTCTTCGGAAACGGTTTCATCCAGCGTGATCCCGATGGACTCATCGTCGAAAATCCGAAAATTAATAGAGGCTTCCGCCGCCTTTGCCAGGACCTCTTTTCGCCGCGGACCGACCTTCATCCGAAGTGTATCAAAACGCGGATTGTCATCCACCTTGAAACCGAGTTTCTCCAAACCGACGACAAGCCTGGCGATCTGCCGATGAATGCGTTCTGCGATCAGCTTTAAGCGTGTTGGACCATGATACACAGCATAGGTCGCGGCAATCACGGCCAATAAAACTTGAGCGGTACAAATGTTACTGGTCGCTTTATCGCGTCTGATATGTTGCTCGCGGGTCTGCAGCGAAAGCCGGAACCCAGGACGCCCCGCCAGATCTTTAGAGACCCCCACCAGCCGCCCGGGCATCAGCCGTTTAAATTGATCGCGCGTTGAAAAGTATGCGGCGTGCGGACCGCCATAGCCGAGCGGAACACCGAAGCGCTGCGTCGATCCAACACAGATATCCGCTCCAAACTCACCGGGCGGGACCAGCAGAGTGAGACTCAAAAGATCTGCGGCTACGACGGCGAGTGCCTGGCTTTGATGAAGCCGATCTATAAAAGCCGTGTAGTTATAAATCGGTCCATCGGTCGCGGGATATTGGAGCAACGCTCCGAAGAGAGGGGTTTGAAAATCCCAAGACCGATGATCTCCGACGATCACTCTGATGCCGAGTGGCTCGGCCCTGGTCTGGACCACGGCGATCGTTTGGGGATGACAGGTCCTCGAAACAAAAAACGTTCGAACTGAAGGCTGTTTTCGAAGCGCGAAACACATCGCCATCCCTTCGGCAGCCGCGCTGGCTTCATCCAGCAAAGAGGCGTTGGCGATTTCCAACCCTGTTAAATCCGTCACCATGGTCTGGAAATTTAAGAGCGCTTCAAGCCGCCCTTGCGCGATTTCGGCCTGGTAAGGCGTGTAGGCGGTGTACCAACCCGGTTGTTCCAGAATATTCCGCAGGATGACAGGCGGAGTCACGCAAGCATGGTAACCCAGCCCGATGTAGGATTTGGCAACCCGGTTTTTTAACGCAATCTCCCTGAACTTCCGCAAGACTTCGAATTCACTTTCGGGCTCTGGCAGATCGAGCTGGTGATCAAAACGAATTGATTCTGGAACCGCGGCATCGATTAAAGAGTCTAGTGATTCATGCCCGATTTGCCGTAACATTTCGCCCAATTCCTCGTTACTGGGGCCGACATGCCGCTCTACAAACGACGGAAAGACGATGTTCATAATTTTTCCGAAAGCTTCCTTCTGACCACCGCGAAACATCGAGTAGAGAGGCTAAAATTACAAGTTGCCCACGGGCTCGACGAGAGCGACCCGGAAACTCTAGATTGCCCAAACCGCTCGCAACGGTTGCCCACGGTTGGTTCCTACATATCGTGACAGGATCGTGAGTGAACCAACGGATCTGCCTCTTAAACAAACACCCCTTTACGCGGAGCACGTAAAGCTCGGTGCAAAAATGATCGGTTTCGGCGGATGGAATATGCCGGTCTATTATTCGAGCATCCTCGAAGAACATCAGGCAGTTCGTCAGCATGTCGGGATCTTTGATATTTCGCATATGGGCCAAATCAGAGTTTCGGGACCACTTGCCGAACAATGGTTGAATACCTTGCTCACCAATAACCTGAAACGACTCCAAACGCGTGACGGGCAGTACACCTTGCTTCTCAATGAGCAAGGTGGCGTGATCGATGATCTCATCGTTTACTGCCGTGGCAGCAACGACTATTTCCTGGTCGTGAACGCTGCCAAGATCGAAGAAGATTTTGGTTGGATGCAGTCGCGTCTGAGCAATGAAGTTGCGGTCTCCGATCTGAGTGACCACTTTGCCGCTCTCGCCATCCAAGGTCCTGGTTCGGCTGAATTGCTCGGCCAGTTCGGCGATTTACCCAACCGAAATCAAATTCAGGAGGCCCGGATTCAAGGGATTCCCCTCTTGCTGGCGCGAACCGGCTACACCGGGGAGGACGGTTTCGAGCTTTTCTATCCCGCAGCAGCTGCCGCGGTGGTCTGGAATCATTTGCTGGAAATAGGGGCTTCGCGAGGTGCGAAACCATGCGGATTGGGAGCACGAGACACGTTACGGATGGAAGTTTGCTATCCGTTAAACGGAAACGACCTCTCGCCGGAGCGAACGCCGCTTGAAGCCGGTCTCGGTTTTTTCGTCGACCTTGAGAAACCGGAATTTGTCGGCCGGAAATCCTTGGTTGCTCAAAAGGAATTGGGTCTGCGACAGCGCCTTGTCGCGATCAAATCAGTTGGAAAATCTCCTCCGCCGAGGGCCCACTACAATATTTTCGTCGGCGATGAACAGGTCGGCGAATTGACCAGCGGGACCCAATCCCCAACCCTCGGAATCGGCATCGGGCTGGGTTACATCGACGTTAAGTTTTCGAAACCGGGGCAAAAAATCGAAATAGATGTGCGTGGACGAAGATTTGCCGCGACTGTCGAAAAAAAACCGCTATACAAAAAACGATGCTAGTCCCTGACGATCTCAGATACGCCGAATCTCATGAATGGATTCGACCGGAAGGTGCGATTGGAACCGTAGGTATTACGGACCATGCTCAGGCGGAGTTGACGGACATTGTCTACGTGGAGTTGCCTCAGGTCGGCAAGGTATTGGAAACGCGACAGGCTGTGGCGGTCGTCGAATCCGTCAAAGCGGCGAGCGACATTTACGCGCCGGTGAGCGGGGAAGTTGTGGAGACCAATCCTAACCTCGAAAGCAATCCAGCCCTTTTGAATACCGATCCGTACAATGCGGGGTGGCTTTTTAAGCTCAAGATTTCAAATCCGGACGAGATCTCGTTGCTGAAGACCCCAGCAGAGTACAGAACCCAAATCGGGACGTAAGAGAATCGTATCCGCCTGCAGGATTCGCCTGCCTAACACAAATCCGACTCGCAGAATCTTACGGCAGAGTCCTGCCGAGGGCGGCACCGAGGCCAAAAGGTTCCATCAGCCACTGACGGTCGAAGTTGACGTTCTGCTCTCGCCGAAGGAGTAAGTGTCTTATGTCTTGGATTAGCTGGCTGGAAGCGCGCATCGGGTTCTTGGGCATTCCGCGCCTCATGCAGTTGATCGCGGTACTGAACGGATTGGTCTTCCTGCTGAATTTTTTTGAGCCGACTTACGTGCTCGCATTGCGGTTGATCCCGGAGCGAATATTTCATGGCGAAGTTTGGCGGCTTGTCTCTTACATATTTGTGCCTGAAGTCCTCCTGGGAGGCGGCAATCCGGCCTTGCAACCGCTCTTCCTGCTTGTTTACCTTTGGTTTCTGATTTGGATGGGTGATGCCCTTGAGCACGCCTGGGGTGCTTTCCGAGTGACCCTTTACTACTTTCTCGGAATGGTCGGCGTGACGATCGCAGCCATCTTTTTCGGAGGAGGTCCTTCCTCGTTTCTATTGAATCTTTCTCTCTTCTTTGCTTTCGCCACTCTTTACCCGGATGTGCAGATCTATGTCTTTTTCGTCCTGCCGTTGAAGATTAAGTGGGCTGCCTGCTTCAGCCTGGCGCTACTGGTTCTCAGTCTACTTCTGGGTTCCCTGAGTGCCAAGGCAGCGATCCTATTTTCGTTTCTGAACTATTTCGTTTTCTTCGGGCCGACGATCTACGCTAAAATCCGCGACCGGACAGCAGCGGATATTCGCAAGCGGAAGTATGAGAGCAAAGCGTCTCCGGAAGACAGCCTTCACCGCTGCGCGGTCTGCAAGCGGACCGAAAAAGATAATGCCGAGCTTGAATTTCGCGTCTCCCGCAACGGCGAGGAATATTGCCTCGACCATCTGCCAAAGTGAGGGCCTTCGCCTTGATTTCGCCCGAGCAATATTCAGGAGCCGAAAAAACGCTGAAATTCGTGGAGTTTTTCCAAAGCCATCCCTGAATCCAGGATTTCGTTAGCCAACTGAATCGCGGACTCCATCCGAGGGGCTACACCCGCGATCACCAGCCCGGCCGCCGCGTTGATCGTGATCAAGTCACGTTTTGCACTTCGATCTCGATTAGCGAGGATATCCGTCAAAACACGCGCATTCTGCGCGGCATCCCCGCCGCGCAATTCGTGGAGCGCAGGCTTTCGAAATCCAAGCTGATCCGGGAATAGATAGAATTGATTCAAGGAATCCCCTTTCACCTCGTGAACTTCAGTTTCGCCGAGCACTGAAATCTCATCCATGCCAGAACCTCCCAGAGCATGGCCATGCACCACCCAAGCGCGACTTCTGCCAACTTCGCGTAGCGCAACGGCGTATCTCTCTAAGATGGTCGGGGAAAACACCCCCGTTAACTGGCAGGTTGGCTCTGCGGGATTCAAGAGAGGACCGAGCAGATTAAATACCGTGGCAATTCCCTGCTCCGCCAGCTTCCTCCGGATCGGAGCGACGAGTCGAAAAGCCGGATGGTAGAGCGGAGCGAAGAAGAACCCAATGCCGGTCTGATGAATACAATCGCTCATTTGCTCGGGCTGGCAGGCAATCGGAATCCCGAGAGTTTCAAGCACATCAGCAGCCCCCGCCTTGGAAGTGATCGCTTTATTCCCATGTTTCAGCACGACAACACCGGCCGCCGCGAGCAGGAAGATACAGGTGGTCGAGACATTGATCAGCTCGAGACGATCGCCGCCAGTTCCAACGACATCGATGGATGGTTTTCCTTCCAGCCGCAAAGTTGGTCGGATCGACAGTTCTAAAAAGGAGCGGGCGAAATGTCCAAGTTCTTCGCCGGATTCCCCTTTTGTCTTCAAAGCCACGAGAAAATCGCCTTTCTCGAGCTCAGAAACGGCAGGATCCGCCAGCTGTCTCGATGCGTATCGCGCCTGATCTATCTTTAGATCAATACGATTTCGCAACTGTTCGATTAGATCTTTCAAGGGAGCATTTCACTGATCACCATCACCGGAGCTGACAACTTTACGTTAGCCTGCCCCCACCTTGAGACTCATGCCCATCGTATGAAAGATCTCATCGCGCATTTCCAAGTATTCCGGTGAATCAAGATCGCGGGGTCTGGGCAAATCAATGCTGATCTGCTTACGGATGGTACCTGGTCGAGAGCTCAGAATCACGACCCGATCCGCAAGTTGCACGGACTCCTCAATATCATGCGTCACGAAAAGGATGGTCTTCTTCTCTTCTTGCCAAATTTGAGTTAAATCGGCGCGCATTTTCAGCCGAGTCATAAAATCGAGAGCCCCAAAAGGTTCATCCATATAAATGATCTCGGGGTTCGGGGCCAAAGCCCGTGCGATCTCGACTCTCTGGCGCATCCCGCCAGATAACTCCCGAGGATAGGCTTTCTCGAAGCCGGTCAACCCGACCATTTGCACATAACGATGCACCGTCTCCCGTTGTTCCTGGAGAGGGCGCCGTGCAATACCGAATCCGATATTTTGTTCGACAGTGAGCCATGGAAAAACACCATTGTCCTGAAAAACAAAGATTCTTCTCGGATCAGGACCTTTAACCGGAGCTCCTTGAACCAGAACATGTCCCGAAGTTTGTTTCAGGAAACCGGTAATGATGTTGAGAAGAGTTGTCTTGCCACATCCGGAAGGACCGACGATGCAGACGAACTCGCCCTGGATGATCTCCAGATCGATTGACCGCAGGACATCGATTGGTTTAGCTCCCTTTTTTCCGGGGAACCTTAATCCGAGATTTCGGACTCTGATAACAGGTACGCTCACTCTTAGACCTGCTCCTAGTTCAACTGGGAGTAGCCCCATTTGACCTCTTCGAATCGTTCGAGGTTCCGTATCAGCAGATCGAGGATGAGACCTATCAAGCCGATCATCAACATCCCGGCAACCACCAAATCGTATCGTTTCCCGGCGTTTCGAGCATCTATGATCAGGTATCCCAATCCGGAGTTTACTGCGATCATCTCGGCTGCGACAACCACAAGCCAAGCGATCCCCAGGGAGATGCGCAAACTCGTAATTATTTGTGGCAGGCAAGCGGGGAAAATGACTCTCCTGAAAAGGTCGATCCGAGTGACGCCAAAGTTTCGCGCTGCGCGCACGTAAACAGGTTGGATATTCTGGACAGCGGCGATTGCGGTGACGGTGATCGGGAACAAACTGGATAAGAAAATAAGGAAAATAGGCGCCCGATCATCAACCTTAAACCACAAGATCGCGATGGGGATCCAAGCGATCGGGGAGATAGGACGAAGAATCTGGATGAGTGGATTGAACGCCAAAAAAGCCGGCCTGAACCAACCGAGCAGCAAGCCAAGAGGTACACCGATCAGCACGGCCAGGACGAACCCAACGCTGACGCGGAATAGAGATGCGATCACGTATTTCAAAAGCAGGCCGTGCTGGACCAGTTCCACTATCGCGAGAAAGACCTGATAAGGCCTGGGGAAAATATCAGACTGAGAGAGCAGCACCGCTCCATCCCAGATAAAGCAGACCATCAGCAGATATCGCGATGCTCGCGGATGGCATCCTCGCGAACCGCCAGGACGCAAGAAATGAATCCAGGCCAAACATCCTTTGTCTGGTACAACACGCGCCCATAGCCATCCAGCTCTGCCTGACCCAT
The DNA here is from genome assembly GCA_963742335.1 of uncultured Verrucomicrobiae bacterium. Taxonomy (GTDB): domain Bacteria; phylum Verrucomicrobiota; class Verrucomicrobiia; order Chthoniobacterales; family JAFAMB01; genus JAFAMB01. Next base: position 522,664 of record CAVULL010000025.1, on the reverse strand, counting down.
GAACGGCTCGCCTGACGTGATCGCGTCCACCGCCTTGCTGAAGAGCGCGGCTGGCATATCCGGTGGCGCCATCTCGACGATCTTGACCCGATCAAGAGGCACACCATGTTGCTGCAAAGCTTTAACGACCAGCAGCTTTTGGTTTGAGAAGCGGTTAGGTACAGCGATCGTTTTCCCTCGAAGGTCCTCAATCTGGAAGATCTGGGATTCCCTGTTCACCACCAGGGCGGTCCCATCACGGTGGCCAAGATAGACTATTTTGATCGGCACCCCATCCTCGCGCAAGCGCATGGCGAGCGGAGCAAGAATGAAGGTGGCCGGAAGATAGCCGGAAATAAATGCCTCCTTGAGCTCGGGCCAACCCTGGAACCGAACCGGCTCGAATTCGGAGCCACCGGTCATTTGCTTGTTGATGAAATCGGTGACTGGGCACGTCAAATGACAAGTGACGGGGATAAATCCCACACGAAACGGCGCCGACGCAGTCGGGGAGTGTGGCGCGAACAAACCGAGATTAAGCGTCGCATGCAAGAGCGAAATAGCCACTAACCAGAGCCCGACCGTCAGACCAACCGCTTTCCCCGAAGACATAAAGGTCGGCAAACATGGGCCAATAGCGTCCGTTGTGTCCAGCGAAATTCTGACGCTTGAGGATGGCTGCTCGAAGTCTGGGAAAGCGCCCCGTCTTGCCTCTTCGCTCCTGGATGGTGAGGATATCCGTGGGAGTTTTGCGAAGGAAAGTCTTCATTGTAGGGTGCAGGAATGCCCAGGTCGGCTTTGATCGTAGGATGCGGTTTTGTTGGTCTGCCCCTCGCCCGGGACTTCGCTTCTTCCGGCTGGCAGGCACACGCGATTACAGCTTCCGAGACTTCCGCGGCAAACCTTCGCGGCGAGTCTTTTCCCGTCTATCCCCTGGATATCAGCGAAAAGGACAACTTTGAGGTTCTCCCAGTCCGCAGTTTTGACGTCGTAATTCATTGTGCCAGTTCAAGGCGAGGAGATGCCGCCAGATATGCAGCGGTCTTCTTTGCCGGCATCCAAAACCTGATCGCCACCTTGGTGTACCGACGCCTCATCTTCAGCAGCTCAACTTCGGTTTATCCTCAAACCGACGGCTCGTGGGTAGACGAAAACTCTCCGGCAGATCCACCACGTGAAACGGGAAGAATCCTGCGCCGCGCCGAGGATCTGGTACTTGATTCCGGTGGCACCGTCGCCCGTCTAGCCGGCCTGTATGGCCCGGGGCGTTGCGCTCCGCTGAAGAAGCTTCTCGAGAGACGAGCAATTATCGAAGAAGATGGAACTCGGATTATGAACATGCTACATCAGTTAGATGCGGCGGATGCTCTTCTGTTTTTAGCCCGATCAGAGTCGACCGGTCTCTTCAATGTCGTCGACAACGAACCGGTGACCCAAATTGATTGGTTTCGGTACGTTTGCGACCGTTTGAATAAGCCTCTCCCTCCTTTTGGCCCGCGGGATGAGAACCGAAAGCGGGGCTGGACAAACAAGCGTGTCAGCAACCAAAAGCTGCGATCGCTCGGCTGGAACCCCCTTTACGCCACGTTCAGGGAGGGACTGGATTTGCGAAACGTGGCGGCGTAGCCTCATCTAAAAGCTCTCGAAACCAATTCAAAATCACTAAGCTTTGGCTCCAATTCTCTTTGGGAGCACCGCGCCGACCCCTTAAAAAATCCTTCGCCGAACACTCCAGAGCGGCCAGCGCCGACAGATAGAAAAGCTCAGCGTCGATTACATTCCCCACTTTCTCCCTCGTTTTTGGAAGTTTGTGTGCTATGCTAAAAGCTCTATGGCTATTCAGAAGAAAAACGCCTTTTCACGACGCCTCCCTGACCTGGTCACCGAAGAACTTGTAACCGTGCTTTCTCAGAAGAAGTCTTTTGAGTTCAAGCAGCTGTTCGAGATCGTTCACGAAAATCTTCGCCAGCGCAACGCGGCGAGTGGAGGGGAAGAAATGTTGCGTTTGCGTGCTTATGAAAAACTTCAAAATCTGGTAGCTAGGGGTGTGGTGAAGAAGACCGGCAAAATTTACAAGGGTGATTCATCCGCCTTAGCGGCAATGACCGCGGCGAACACAGCACAGGCTGCTGCGATCGCCGCAAAGTCTTAGCCGAAACAATACTCCTATGTTGCAGGATTATCTACCGATCCTGTTGCAAGTGATCGTCGCGATCGGGTTCGCTGCTGTGGCCTTAGTGCTCAGCGTGGTTCTCGGTCGCGTGGGCAAACGAAACGCCATCAAGGATTCAGCCTACGAATGCGGCATGCTTCCTCTGGGGGAAGCGCAGCCGCGATTCAGCGTTAAGTTTTACCTGATCGCAATGCTGTTCATTCTGTTCGATATTGAAATTGTGTTTATGTATCCGTGGGCTGTGGTTTACCTCGATTACATGGACAAATTCAATCCATGGACCATTTTTGGCAGCATGCTCGGGTTCGTGGTGATCCTGATGGTTGGTTTCGTTTACGCTATCAAGAAGGGTGCGTTAGACTGGAAGCGTTAAGGGCTCAAGCTGCGAGCGCACAAGCGACAATTGGCCGAAGGTCAATCGGTGAGCGGTTCACGCCCGCTTGCTTGAAAGCAAAGTTTTGGCACGAGCAGTGTGAGGCAGATCAGAGAGCATTTCTGGCAAAGCTTCTCGCTCGCCCGCAAATCGAATAGAGTCCGGTGCCGGGAGTGATGGTCGCGAAGCGAGTTCTATACGAAGGACGCGTGCAGGGAGTCGGGTTTCGCTTTTCTGTTAAGTCAGTCACCGCCGGATACGACGTGGTGGGATCAGTTAAAAACCTGATCGATGGCCGAGTTGAAGTTGAGGTTCAGGGTGAAGAAAGTGAAGTCGAAGAATTTCTTAAAGCGATTCTCGATAGCCATCTGCGGCGATATATTAACCGATTCATTGTCCACGACATCGCCTTGAAAAAGGGTGTCAAAGGATTCGTGATTCTTCCTTGAGATCGGCGTCAATTTTTATGCAGAGAGATATCTCAGCGCAAAATGTCGGTCTAGCCACAAAACCGTAGACTGAATTCGCGTTCCGTCTCATACTTCGCAGCACGATGCGGATTGCGATATTCGGCGACATTCACGCCAATCTTGAGGCGTTTGAAGTTGTGCTCGCGGACGCTCGGGAGCAAGGATGTGCGTTTTATGTATGCCTCGGGGACGTCGTGGGCTACAACGCCAATCCACGCGAGTGCCTGCGGATGGTTCAGTCCTTAAATTGCCCTGTGGTCAAAGGAAACCACGATGATTACGCCTCCTCTGAGAGCTCCCTCGAGAGCTTCAATCCTCTCGCGGAAGTCGCGATCCAATGGACACGCGATCAATTGACTCCTTTGGAGAAGAGCTGGCTTGGAAGCCTTCCGTTCATCTCCAAAGTTCGCGGATTTTCTGTTGTCCATGCGTCCTTGGACGATTCAAGCGGGTGGGGCTACGTCTTGAATCAATTGGACGCAGCGGCCAGCTTTTCCAAGCAAACCACCGATCTTTGCTTTTTTGGCCATACCCACACCCCGCGAGTTTACATTAAGGACAGTTCTGTTGTCGGACTCCCATTCGATCAACTAATCCTGGAACCGCGTAAGAAGTACTTCGTGAACGCAGGTAGCGTAGGGCAGCCGCGGGATGGAGATTGGCGGGCCGCTTATCTGGTGTTTGATGAAGAAAAGCGCAGGATCCAATTGCGACGGCTGCGCTATGATTTGGCGAAAACTCAGGCGAAAATTCTGGCGGCGGGACTTCCTCCAAGGCTAGCTGAGCGCCTCTCGTTCGGAAAATGACGTTATCGTCTGTCCTTGTCGTCAAACCCAGCTCGCTTGGCGACATCGTTCACACGCTACCGGCAGTTCACTATCTGAAATTGACCTTCCGGGAGGCAAGAATTACCTGGATCGCTAACAGAGAATGGGCGCCTCTGCTAAAAGGGAATGCCGACCTCCAAACTGTCATCCCTTTTCCCAGAAGAGAGTTCGCAGGTCCGGCCGGGATTTTCAAGTTTCTCCGATGGTGCCGTGAACTCGGCGGCTTGAGACCAGACCTTGTCCTGGATTTTCAGGGATTGTTTCGAAGCGCATGGATTGCCCGCAGTGCGAAGGGGAGGTCGATTTTCGGCTTATCGGATTCGAGAGAAGGGTCCCGATTTTTTTATGACAGGCAGGCCGCCGTTGATTCGAGCCAGCACTCTGTTGAGCGATACCTGGCACTGGCAAGGCTCGCCGGAGCTGACACTTCCGGTCCGATGCAATTTCCCCTTCCATGCGGAGAAAAGATTCCATCGCTGGAATTACCGGAACGTTTCCTGGTTTTGCACCCCTTTGCCCGCGGAGCCCGCAAATCATTGACCGGCGAGGAGATCTTTGAGTTGACTCGTCTGCTGGTTCCTATTCCGGTTCTTATTGTTGGGCGGTCCAATACGAGCTTTGCCATGGATCGGAACGGAATCTCCCTGGTAAATCAAACCAGCTTAACAGAATTAATCTGGCTCCTTCGCCAATCGAGTTTCATCATCAGCGTCGATAGCGGTCCAATGCACATCGGGGCGGCCTTGACGCCGGAGCTGCTTTCGATCCATACTTGGAGCGATCCCGGATCGGTCGGCCCTTACAACCCAGACGCGTGGATATGGAAGGCCCAGCGGATTACGCAGGTTCGGTCGAATCAAACGGGTAAGTTGCCGGAGAGAACCGATGAACGTCCCAACCTCGCCCAGATCGCCAGTTTTGTCCGTGACCGGCTGTTGCAATAATCGTTCCTCATCGCTATTGGATCAGATATGCCTTCTTTCGATATTATCTCCGAAGTGGACAAGCAGGAGATCGACAATGCTATCAATCAGGCGAGGAAAGAATTGAGTACCAGATTCGACTTCAAGGAGAGTAAAGCGACCGTCGAAATGGCCGATCCCTCGTTGATTGAACTCACTGCAGAAGATGCAGGGAAATTAAGATCCTTGATGGAAATCGTGATCGGTCGACTTGCGAAACGAAACGTCGATCTACGAAATGTGGAGCGGAAAGACCCAGCGATTTCGCCGCTCGGACATGCACGTCAGGAGATTCACATTAAACAGGGACTAGAGGGCGATAAGGCCAAGGAAATCATCAAAGCGATCAAGGCGCTGGATATTAAGGTTCAAAGCCAAATCCAGGACCGACAAATCCGAGTCACCGGCAAAAAGAGAGACGATCTTCAAGGGGTTATCCAATTCTTGCGCGGTAAGGATTTCGGGGTCGGTCTTGCTTTCACAAACTTTAGAGATTGAATGAAAAGGGACTCCCCGATTCGGCGAGGCAAAGCGGATGCTTGGCTTACGAAGCTATCCCCCCTGCACGGGTGGCATCAGCGAGATAGTATCCTCTGCTTGAATGACATAGTCTCGTTGGACCCACTCGGTACCCGCAGCGACCAGCAGGTGTTTGTTCCAAGCCTCCAGTTGTGGTCGATCTCTAAATAGATTGTTGAGCAAACCCTCGACGGTTGTGCCTTGGGTCAATTCAATCGAGTCCGGGCCTCCTAGGGCTCGCAGCTGGGCAAAATATTGAATTTGAATCAGCAATTTCAGATTTTTAGAACACCGATAAACGGTAAGTTTCGATATCGTTCCTGATAGTCAAGACCATAGCCGACGACGAACTCATCCTCGATATCGAATCCGACGTAATCCGCCTGGGTCACCGAATTTCTCTTCTTCATTTTTCGCAAAAGCACGCAGCTTTTCAGGCTCGCAGGCGCGGATTCGAGGCGAATAGTTTCGGTGATTGCCGCCAAGGTATTTCCGCTGTCCAGAATGTCGTCGAGCAACAAGACATGCCTGCCCCGCACGAGGGGTAGCGCTGCATGATCAAACTCAACCCGCCCGGTTGAAACGGTGCCGCCGTAGTAGCTTTTTACTCGCAGGCAGTCCAATTGGAGCGGAAGAGGAATTCGGCGAAGCAGATCAGACATGAAGATCAGACTGCCATTCAGGATCGCCAGCACGGTCAGCTCGTGGCCTTGGTAATCCCCGGTGATCTGAACAGCCAGTTGATCGAGCCGGGCGGCAATCTCTTGCTCGCTATAAAGCACTCTCTTTAGATCGCTCTGCATCAGGACCGTTATTTCCGAGAGGGTACACGAGGCGCTGCGACATTGAAAGCAGCCCGTTGGGAGTAACGCCGAATCAGAGCCGTTAAGCGCTGTCTGCTCGTTTTATCCGTGAATCTGATCCCATTCCCTATCGCGATCCGTCGGAGCTCAGCAAATGAGCGTGCGGCTATCTCGACCGCAAATTCTTCATCAAGCAATGGACCCAAGGAGATAAATTCACGCTGCAGGAGGGCCTTGTCTTTGCCTCCGGATTCCACCTGCGCAGCCTCAGCAAACACCTTTTGCAAAAATTGAACGGCGTGATCCTGTTTACCAGCTTCGCGGATGAATTCGATGAACTCGCGCTTCGCCGAAATTAAATCTTCCGACTTCAGGCGTTTTCCACAGATCTCTCGCAAACCACGTTTCAATAGAGCGAGAGTAAGATGCTTTTTCGATGGAGGTGAACGAAACAGGTTTTCGAGCAGGAACTCTCCAGATTTCCGACCGGCAAGGTAGCTCTCAAGTTGTTCTTCAAAACGGTCGAGCTGCGAGGCAAGCTTAGCCGCGGATCGTCCAAGGCTTTCCCCTTCCAATTTGCCGGCGTGTTTAGTCAGCTGTTCTCCGAGTTGCAAAAGCCTGCTGGCGAGATCCGAGTAGTTCATCATTTACTCTCAAAAAAATGGACAAACCGTTGTGTCAAATCGGCGTAATCCTGCGCGCCGATACTGCCGGGAGCGTAAAGGATCACTGGCAAATGCTCGCTCGTAGATTCAGCGACCCGAACGCAATGTCGAATATAAGGCTGGAAGAGGATCGCCTGATCAGAGAGCACGCCTTCTTCCTGAAGCGCACGCATGGAGAGTTCAAGCTCGTTCACCGCAAGGCGAAAAACATTACCCGTCTGCCGGTAATGACTAACGATCAGGGCTCCAATATTAGGCTTCCGGCGACCTGGAAGGTAGGGAGCGAATTTCTCTCGCATCTCGGAAATTTGTTCAGCCAACACCTGGAAACCCGAGAGCGAAAGGAAATCAGGGACATACGGGACGATGCAGCTATCGGAAGAGAAAATCGCGGCTTTCGTCGTACTGTAGAGATTTGGTGGACAATCCAGGAGGACATAGTCGTATTGTTTGAAGTGCGTCCCCGTAGCCGAATCCAGAATTTGATAGATCGCTGGGGCACGCATCTCATGAATCCTTTCCTCAACCCGCAAAAGTTCGACCGACGCCGGCAACAGATGCAATTTTGGCAAATCGGTGAATCCGGTCCAGGTGACAACACCCTTGACCACCGAATCATCGAAGTTAAAGCGGGTCTTCCCTTGCATCGCATCCTCAAAGATTTGAAAAGTCGAACGACGCCCTCGAGCCACATGTTCTCGCCACCGGTCAGGCCGCATCAGCCAAAGGCTTGAGTTGGACTGCGGGTCGAGATCGACAATTAACACCTTTTTTCCATGCAGCTTCGCGAGCATTGCCCCAATATTGACCACCGTGGCGGTCTTCCCAACGCCACCTTTGAAATTGATGAATGCGAGGACCTTAGAACTCATCGAATGCGGTATCTTATAACGGGCGAAAGCGACACTCTGATCAAGTTCTTTTCTTCCCGATGAAATTCCGGAAACGAGACACCTTTTTGTGACGCGCCGAAGAGCGTCGCTAAATCTTGACTCGGATGCGGTTGTTTTTGATTTTCACGAATTCCAGCTGTGACTTTATGAATTGCCTTGGGTTAACGGACACCGACTACGACGAGAAATTGCGGGAGATGGGAAACTATCTCTGGGACCTCGAGCAGGAAGCCGATCTGGCAAGCGCTGAAGGTCAACCAGCGCTTGTCACACAAATCGAAGCAAAGATAGCGGTCCAGGCCGAGCGTGCTCACAGGTTTCTCCAAATCGCCGGAAGCCATCAGGTTCTGGCAGCGTTTGTTGCCGGCCTTGGGTACCGCATGACCAGGCGCTGGTCGGAAGCGACTGAGCATTTCCTGGCAGTCCTGCAACAAGCTCCAGCGAACGGCGAGGCGTGGCTCGAACTTACCTGGTGCCTTGCGGAACTCGGTCGGTGGGAAGAATGCGAAATGGCTGCCAGGAAGTCTGTTGAGATTTTTCCGAATACGACGGCGAGTTGGGGGAATCTCGCGTTAGCCCTAAGCAGGCTGGAAAAAAAGAGCGAAGCACAGGAAGCAATCCGGCACGCCATCCGCCTCGACCCTGGCGATCCTCGCAATCTGGCCATTGAACACCAAATATCGTCCTGAGTCTTGGGTGCCGCAGGGGAGCATCGGGCTTTGACTTGAGGACTTCAGGCAAACCGGGATGGTTCGCTTACGCGGGCAAGCGGTCACAGACCTCGGAAATTGATTTTTCGACCGCAGCGACAGCAAGGTCTATTTCCTCAAGCGTCACACACAACGGCAACATCAGAATGATAACGTCACGAATCGGCCGCGTGAGCAGACGGTACCGGCGTGCGGCAAGGCAAATTTGCGCTCCGACCTGGTCGCGCCAATCAAATGATTCTCCATTTCGCCGGGCAACCTCGATCCCCGCAATGAATCCGGCTCTGCGAATTTCGCGCACATTCGCGAGATCGCACAACCCGCGCAGTCGAAGGGCTAGATGTTCGATCTTTGGTTGCAGTTTCTCAAGGACTCGTTCCTCCTCAAAGACCGCCAGATTCGCCAGGGCTGCGGCGCATCCCAAGGCGTTGCCACAATAACTGTGGCCGTAGTAAAACGTTTTTTCATGGGAACCCAGAAATCCTGAAAAAACCCGGTCCGTGGTAAGAGTTGCGGCCAAGGGTAAATAACCACCGGTCAATCCTTTGGCGACCGTCAAAAAATCCGGATACACTTCCTCGCGCTGGCAGGCGAAATATTTTCCTGTTCGACCGAAACCGGTCATAACCTCGTCGAAGACTAAAAACACTTCATGGTCGTCACACCATTGACGCAATGTTTTCAAGATACCAGCCGGCCACAATCGCATGCCGGCGGCGCCTTGGATTATCGGTTCGATGACCAGGCCGGCAATCTCCGATCCATCGATTCCGGCAAGACTTTCCACCGACCCAATTCGAGTGACAGGAAATTGATGTGTCTTGAAGCGATCACGAAATAGCGATATCCCGCCGAGACTGGAAGCCCCGAGTGTGTCTCCATGGTAGGCGTTCTCAAAAGCAATAAATCCTATTTTCCGAGGATGTTCAGTCTGCAGGAAGTATTGGACCGCCATCTTGATGGCCACCTCGATTGCGGTCGAGCCATCGTCCGAATAGAACACCTTGGTCAAGGAAGACCCGGGCAAGAGCCTGGCCAGGCGGACAGCTAACTCCACCGCTTTCGGATTCGTAAAACCAAGAAACGAGGTATGCGCCACTTTCTCCAACTGCTCACGGATAGCCTGATTCAAGGTCGGGTGATTGTGTCCATGGACGTTCGTCCAGATGGACGAGTTGGCATCGAGGTAGCGTCTGCCCAAGCTATCTTCCAGCCAGGCTCCGCGCCCAGCCACCAACACTACTGGTTCGTGATCGGGAGCAATCCATTCACGCATCTGCGTGAACGGATGCCACACATGCGCTTTGTCCAGCTGGACGAGAGTTTCGGGGTCAGGTGTCATTTGGCGAAAAGAGAGGAGTTCAGGAGTTGCAGAATGGCCCAAAGGCTTTTCTGTGAGTTGAACCAGCAATTCATGTGCTTCAATGCCCCGAATTTCGACCCAACTTGTTCCTGGCCATAGGTATCTGACTTCTGAACTCCTGAGGACCTAATCTCAGCGATTGTCCGGTCTCACCAGGGATCTCGCTATTTCCTGGACCAGGCGAGGCCCGTGGTAAACGAATCCGGTATAAATTTGAATAAGCTCAGCACCTGCATCGAATCGCTCTTTGGCGTCATCCTCTTTCATAATTCCGCCGACAGAGATCACCGGAAGAGAACTGCTCTTTTTGAGATGGCGTAAGATCTCAAGCGAGCGTGCCCGCAACGGTTTCCCGCTTAGGCCGCCGGGTTGCCGCTTATTTTCCGGAATGAGCTGCTGATCGGTAGTTGTGTTCGTCGCGACGATTCCGGCCAACTTGTTCTCCTTCGCCAGGGCGAGGATCTGATCGATTTGCTCAAGAGACAAATCGGGAGCGATTTTGACTAGGAGCGGTTTGGCCTGATTGCGCTGTTGAATCGCTTTGAAAAGCTCACCGATTGCCTCTTTCTCCTGCAACTTTCGCAAATCGGGGGTGTTCGGAGAACTCACATTAAGAACGAAGTAATCGCCTGATCCCTGTAAACGCTGAAAGGATCGGAGATAATCGCTGGCAGCCTCTTCCAGCGGCACAACCCTGGACTTCCCAATATTAATGCCGACCGGGATTTTTGGCCAGTTTGCGGAGCGCCGGAGTTGTTCGAGGCGGCTGGCGATTTTTTCAGCCCCTTCGTTGTTAAACCCAAGCCGGTTGATCAAAGCTTCCATCTCTGGAATTCGAAAAATCCGTGGGCGCGGATTACCAACCTGACCTTGCGCGGTGATCGTTCCGATCTCGATAAAGCCGAATCCAAGCGCTTCCCAGGCAGGAAGCGCCATCCCATTCTTGTCAAAGCCGGCGGCAAGACCGATTGGGTTCGGAAAATGTATTCCAAATAACTCGCTGCTTAACCGTCGATCGCCAGGCCGAGGCAGGAGATCGAGCAGCCAGGGAAACCGCGATAGCATCTTGAGGGCGGCGATTGCCATCTCGTGGACCCGTTCCGCATCCATCGAGAAAAGTATCGGCTTTAAAAGACGATCGTAGAGCGCCACGGTTAAAATCTCCGCGAGACTGGAGTTCTCATTTTCCGATACAGAATTCGCTGAAGATCTTTCCAAGCAAATCTTCCGCATCAAGTTTTCCGATCACTTCACCCAGAGCATCCAGGGCTCCGCGCAACTCAATCGAGACAAATTCCGGCGATTTGCCCTCCTGCAAAGTACGCCTGCCGGCAACCAGAAGTTGTTTTGAGCTTTGTAGACAAGCCTGGTGTCGTGCGTTGATCGCCACCCGAACATCAGCGAGTTTAACCTTTTCGCCCATCACTCGATCCCAGACCGCCTGATTCAGCTCTTCCAAGCCGGCTCTCTCTTTACAGGAAAACCGAACGCCACCGAACTCGCTCCATCGCGGGTGAACTCCCAGGTCACATTTATTCAGAAGGAGCAGACTATCGCGGTTAGCAAAATCTCTTAAAATCAAGGGAGGCATACTGCCATCCACGACCTGGATGACTAGATCGGCCTGTTTCACTTGCTCCTGAGTCCGACGGATCCCTTCGCTTTCCACCAGGTCGACGGACTCTCGCGCTCCGGCGGTATCAATCAATCGAACTGGAATACCGCGAATATTAATTACTTCTTCGATGGTATCCCGGGTGGTGCCGGGCACCTCGCTAACGATCGCTCGGTCGTATCCGAGCAGGAGATTCAGCAGGCTCGACTTACCGACATTGGGCGCACCATAAATAACAGTCCTTAACCCGTACCGAAGAACCCGGCCTTGGTCGGCCGTCGCCAATAATCGATCAAGGCGAACTTCTAACGCTAAGATCCGGTCGAGCAAGCTCCTGCCGGTGTCCGGATCGATTTGTTCATCCGGAAAATCGATGTACGCCTCAACGTGAGCCAAGGTGGTCAGGAGCAGCTCGCGAATATCGGCCAGTTCATTCCCCAAATGTCCAGCCAGTTGCTCGTTAGCAGCCCGTAATGCGAGTTCCGTCTGTGCCCGAATCAAATCCATGACTGCCTCTGCCTGGGTCAGATCCATTTTCCCATTCAGGAACGCTCGTTGAGTGAATTCCCCTGGATTCGCCATTCGAGCCCCAGCCGCCAGCAGCAAATCCAAAGTCCGGCGAGTCACTAGAATTCCGCCATGGCAGCTGATCTCCACCACATCCTCCCCTGTGTAGCTCTTTGGAGCCTGAAAATAAGTCACCAGGACTTCGTCTACTTTCCCCGCCGCGTCGGAGATTTTTCCGTAGACCACTCGGCGAGGAACGATTCTTTCGGGAGCGATTGCGCCGGTGAAAATTTGAGAGAGAACGGAGAGGGCATCGGGACCGGAAAGGCGAATGACGGCGAGCGCTCCTTCGCCGACCGGAGTGGAGATAGCCGCGATAGTGTCTTCAAAAGGCACGGGGAGGATGAAGAAGGAGAATAATTTAAACCGCAGATCTCACAGATTTTTTTCAGGTTGTCATCTGAGGCGTGGATCAGGAAACATACGGATCCTTAATCTGTGAAACCTGTGGTTAAAACCTGGTCCAGATCTTCCAGAAATCTCCGATTTTGTTCAGGTGTTCCGACGCTGACCCGAATCCACTGGGGAAGCTTATATTCGTCCATTGCTCGCACGATCATCCCTCGTCTGAGTAGTTTTTGGAATACCTCCTTCCCTTGGCCGACGTTGACGAGGATGAAATTTGCTACGCTCGGGACATATTCAAAATTACGTTTCCGGAATTCGGACTGGAGAAAATCACGACCTTGGCTGACCACTTCTCTCGTTTTCGCCTGATACGCATCATCCCGAAGGCCGGCCAAGGCGCCAGTCTGGGCGATTGAATTGACATTGAAGGGCTGTCTCGTTTTCTGCAGTAATCTGATCAAGTCTCCATGGGCCAATCCGTAACCGATTCGCAGCCCAGCTAATCCCTGTATTTTGGAAAAAGTTCGGAGGGCAATCACGTTCCGATGGTTGCGCATGTACTTCAAGGTATCCGGAGGCTCAGGCAGGAATTCGTAGTAGGCTTCGTCGAGGGCGACGACAACATTCTCGGGTACGCGGTCGATAAAGCGGTCAAGGTCATTCTCAGCAACCATTGTCCCGGTTGGGTTGTTCGGGTTCGCTATATAGACAACTTTTGTCCGATCGTTGATCGCGGCAGCCATCGCGTCAAGGTCATGCGTCAAATTCGGATCCGGCACTTCGATTGCTCCCGCCCCGAAAAGTTTGGCCATGATCTTATAAACGACGAAGGCATGCTCAGCGGTCACGATATTGTCGCCTGGTTGCAGGAAGGCGTGTCCCAGAAATTCGATGATCTCGTTCGATCCATTGCCAAGCATGACGTTTTCAATGCTCACCCCAAATTTCTCGGCAATTCCGACGCGCAAATGGTAGCCCCCGCCATCCGGATAAAAGTGTGCTTTAAGTAAGGCCTCCTGCATCGCCTTGACGGCCATCGGAGAGGGGCCGAGCGGATTCTCATTCGAAGCAAGTTTCACGATCTGGTTCGGTTCCAGCCCAAGTTCCCGCGCCACATCCTCGATTGGTTTTCCAGGGATGTAACTGACGAGATCGTTAAGCCACTGGTTCGCTTTTTCAAAAATCTGGTTCATGAGTGCTGATCGGTCGTTCTTGAACGGTAATCAGTAGGTCTGATGGTCCGATTTGTCCATCCACGGAGTGTGCAGTCATCGAGTTTGGAAGGGCGATTGATCTCCAAACACGCCTGACCCGATTATCAGCCCCTTCGATGGCTTGAGCGATTTCCCCTATCGTTATCGGCCTTGGCTGGCTGCTGGTTGTCCAGCATCTGGCGGGGTAAGCGAAGCGTCCCGCTTTGCCTCTTTGAGTAGGGCAAACCGGGACGGTTCGCATACTTTCGGAGGAGCCGCTGGCCCTGAACTTTCCTTATCTTCGCGCCATTCACGCCTGACCCCAGGCTCTGGTTACCCGACGGCCAAACTCCGACAGGCTTTTCGGGCGGGATGCGCCTGATTTGGAAAAGGCGTATACTGCAAGTTAAAATCTTTAACGAGTATGAACCTACTTCATCGATTGCTCTTCCTGCTGATCTTCACTTCGTGTGTCGCGCTCGCGAGCGGAACCGGCAATCTCCGCATCGAATTTGTTCATCCTGAGCGATTTTCAGACTTCCGGATTATGGGTCTTCAGGAAAACGAATCAGCTCGCATATTTCGGGACAACGTATCTTCCTATCTGGGGCCCGTGATGGCCAGACGTTATCCCAGCGCCACGTTAACATTAAAATTCACCGATATTAATTTGGCCGGACGTTTGGACCCGTCACGGATCCGCAAGTTCAATGACGTTCGCTTCGATCGTGAAGGTGCTTCGCCCCTGCGACTCGAGTTCGAGTATACGCTCGCGGATTCAAAGGGCAAAGTTCTCGCAAACGCTTCAACGAGCCTGGTCGAATCAGACTACCTCCGACGCTATATTAACTATCCCAACAGCGAAAAGGTCACCACCCTGTTCTACGAGAAAGTAACCCTCTCCCGGTGGCTCACTAACCTCGCGCCTTCCAATTCGGCATTCGCGGGAAAAAAAGCCGCCTTGGACTGACAGCGGCGGCATGGTGTAGGTTTGCCATCTTTGGAACAGCCAGAGGCGGGAGTTTCCTGAACAATCTCTGCGGTGGCCCAACTTCATAGGAGATCTGACAGTCAACGATCTTTGCGGTTTAACGGTTGACCGTCTCGCTTCGGACGGTCTTTAAGAGGCAAACCGGGTCGGTTCGCTTACTTTGCCTTAGAATTTCTTCTCGAGCTGAACGTAGAAATACCGTCCAATTGGAGTCGTGGACTGGGGATCGAAACCCGATATACTCTGGATGGAAAGAGGGGGTCGGGTGTCACCGAGGTTATTAATCCCGAAAGTCAGGGTCGTGTTCGCCAACAGCTTACGCCAGCCCCATCTGGAACCTTCGGGTTTGGGAGCAATCGCCTTTTCTCCGACGATAGGTTTGCCGTCTTTGGAATAGCCGGGAGCAGGAGTCTCCGGTGTGACCTCTGCAGGCGGTCCGACTTCATAGGAGATCTGCCAATCGACGGTCGTCCAATCTCCCACCCTGTGGTTATAGCCTGGCGGATTCTGACCGGTATCCACTGCTGGAAGCGATTGGTGAAGATCTGTGAACGCGTCTGCTTCCGAATCAATATAATTCAGGGTGAAGCCAGTACGGAAGGTATCATTTGCAAAGAGATGTTTGGAATAGAACAGACTGGCAACCAACTTAAAGTCCGGGCCGCTAAAACCGAGCGCATCGTTGGCTTGCAGCACTTGGAAGCTGGATGTCCCGTCCGCATTGCCCTCGAGTCTGTGCTCGGCAAATTTGTAGATGTAGGTGGCGTTGAGTTCAAAATCAAGTTTGCCCCAGGCGTATTCCTTGGTGAGATAGCTAGCTCCAAAATCGATTCCATCGGTCAGGGTGTTCCCGACGTTTCGGAAATTGGCGAAGACTTCCTCGACAATTCCGGCGCCGTTCCGGATGACCGTTCCAGGAAACGCATCCGGAGCGCCGAGCAGGGTAGTGGGACTAATGGTAGAGATCTGATTGCGAAGATCGATCTGATACCAATCGATATAGGCGCTAAACCCCTTTGCCCAATGCCACCAACTGTTGTCGTCCTTTGACGCGGGCGTCCAGATTGCCTCCAGATAGTAGCCATACGAATTTTCCGGTTGCAGATTTGGATTTCCGCCAGTTTGAAGAATGGCGGGGCTCGACTGGCCTGGGACAGATAGCTGAAATCTGAACGGTGTTGAGAAAAGCTCGCCCAGCGTAGGAGCGATGAAACCCTCGGAGTAGGTACCGCGAAACGTTAGATCGTCGCAAGGTTTGTACCGTATCGCGAGTTTCGGCTTGGCCGCACTGCCGAAATCGCTGTAGTCGTCTAGTCGCTCTGAAAAAATGATATCGACATTTCTCAAACCCGGCCACGACCATTTGCCCCCAACAAGAGGAACGTCCAGCTCGCCGTAGAGAGAATTAATGTAACGCCGGGCGGACAAAAGTTGGCCTTGGAAGTCGCCGGAAGTGATGTTGTCTATTTCGCTGTTATGGTCGTTCCCCTGGATCAAGCTTTCGCTTCGGTATTCGTAGCCGCCGGCTATAGTGACTGGCCCGCCGGGTAGCTCTACGAGAGTACCCCCGCTTTTGACGGTCCATTGAACAATGTCGGTCCGGCTGTTCAGAATCTGTTCAGTGCGTAGTGCGTCATAGAATTGTTCGTTAGGATGGATGTCCAGATTTTGGTCCGTAAACGGGTTAAAAAATTGTCCTTCGAAACCCGGAAGCGTCCCGTCCAGAGCCTGTTGCAGTCTGCTTTTGTTAACTGCGTTATAGACAGTCCAGGTGGCGTCGCTTTCTCCGTAGAGGAAGTTGGCGTCAATGAACCAATCGTGAGGCAACTGCACCGTCGCACCGACGATGTTTCGCAACGTTCTGGTAATGACGTCCGAACTCCACGGCCCGAATTCCCGCAGCAGTTGCCCGTTTGGTTGAAGGGGTTCTTGCCACGGGTTGAATGGATTATTTGCCGGGATGACGATCCCGTCGCCGAAGAAACTGAAACCTTGATTCGGTGTTATGCTATTCTCTTCGTCTCGCGAAATAATGAACCGGTCATAAAACTTCAGCCAGTCAGTGGGCGAATAACTGGCGTTGAGGACGCCGCCGTAACGGGTTTCCCGGGCGGCGAGCTGCTCGTCAATCGGGATGGTTGTACTATCGGGCGTCCCATTTACCGTGAAGTCATTTTGGGTAATGTTTGGGCCAGTGACGCCGCGATTCACCTGATAGAAATTTCCAGTGTTAACTCCGGTAAAGCCTCCGTTGGCAGGAAAAATTGCGACAGCTAGAGGGGGGTAATTAGGAGCCAGTTTGTTGCGGTCGCCGAAAGCGTACCACCGATCGAGGGATTCAATAGGTGACTGGCTGTAGTAATCGAAAGCCGCCACCAGATTGAGCTTCCCACCAAAAAGAGGTTGATCACTAAGGCCTGAAGTAAAGGAGCCATGGTAAACCTCGTAGTCTCCTCGTTGGCTGATGCCAAAGTAGTTGACAATGTCGGCCCCACTATATTGGTCTTTGGTGATGACGTTGATGACTCCTGCGGCCGCATCCGATCCGTACGTCGCGCTGCCTCCGTCCTTTAAGATTTCAATACGGTCAATTGCAGCTAAGGGAATCGAATTGATGTCGACAAAAGTGAAAACGCTATTAACTGGAATGGGATAATCCGGAAAACGATACCCGTCGACCAGCACCAGCGTTGCGCCAAACAAGGCCCGCAGCCCGTAGAAAGATGACGCCGGCGAGCTGGTGTTCCCGGGGGAAGAGAGCGTATTTTGAATACTGAGCCCCCCGGGATACCTATTGAGTACGTCGTTGAGGGTTTGGTCGGCTTGCTTCTGGATGAAATCCGTGGTGAGCGTCTCGACCGGCTGCGGACCGTCTCCGATTCGCGGAATGAGATATCCCGTGACAGTAATCTTTTGCAGCTCTCCGCCTGTGCTGGTCGCTTCGGTCGCCGGAGCTGTGGTGACCGGCGCCGCCGGCGCCTGCTGTTGTGCGGCACTTGGAAGAACGACCAGTGCGACCGACGAGAGGACCAGGGCTGCCAGGACCCGATTGGCGGATTTTTTCTTCATTTTACAGATCAATCATCGGCGCGTCGGACCATTCATATCTCACTTTCGGCGCCAAGAAATCCATTGCCGGGGAGGCAATTGCCCATGCGCCAAAGAACCCATCGTGAACTGCTTTCTCATTTCACTGCTTGAAAACCGAAACCCTAACCCGAAACTACAAGAGGCACGCACCCGTCTAAAGATTGTGGAACTTTTAGTCAAGAAAAACCGATTCCCTCTGGCAATTCAACGTTCGGCTTGTCGAAATCGACTTCCCTGGGCAACTAAAAGCTAATGTCCGTTCCTGACGTCCCGAATATAGCCTCCAATTGGCCCTTCCTGCCCACCTTAGTGCGCCTGGCGCTTGCTTTAGGGACAGGAGCATTTGTCGGTCTGGAACGCGAACACCGTGGCAAGGGGGGCGCGAGGACATTTACCTTCGCAGGCTTGATCGGTTGTCTGGGAGGACTCCTGGGGGATTCCTATGCTCTCCTGGCCATCACGCTTATTGGGCTCTTCGTTTGCTTCCTGAATATGCGCGAGTGGAGACTCCATCAGAACCTGCTATTAACGACGTCGGCGGCTCTGATCATAGTGGGGTTCTGCGGAGTTCTTTGTGGCAAAGGACACACCTTTACTCCGGTGGCGGCCGCCGTCATCACCGCTGCCTTACTAGCATGGAAGCAGCCAATCACCGGATTTGCGACCGGACTTAGTGACATCGAATTAAGGTCGGCCGTTCTGCTGGCCATTCTGAGCTTCATCGTCTATCCCGTTCTACCGGCACACCCGATCGACCCCTATGGACTCATCCAGCTTCAAGAAACCTGGGCTACCGTCCTCTTGATTGCCGCGCTGGGATTCGTGAACTACGTCTTGTGGAAGATCTACGGTCCGCGGAGCGTCGATATCACCAGTTTCCTCGGTGGCTTGGTTAACAGCACGGCCGCTGTAGCGGAGCTATCGAGCCGCGTTCGTGAGGCTGGTGAAGGCTTTGCCAAGCTGGCATATCGCGGAGTAGTGCTGGCGACAGGCGCGATGCTTCTACGGAACTCTTTGATTCTTGCGATTCTTGCTCTCCAAGCGTTCACCTACAGCCTTCTCCCGATGTTCATGATGCTGGCCACAACGGCTGCCTGGCTTCGATTGGGTGATCGGACGGCGGCCAGGACCAACGAATCGCCTCCGGATCTCAAACTCGAGCAGCCGTTTTCGCTGAAATCAGCTTTGAAGTTTGGCCTTATTTTTTTGGTTCTCAGCGTCGCCGCGGTTCTTGCTCAACGAAGCTTGGGGGTCTTTGGGTTTTACGCGATCAGCATCGCCGGAGGACTAGTCTCGAGCGCCTCAGCAGTGGCAGCGGCCGGCACCGCAGCCGCACATCATGTAGTTCCATTCCCGATTGCGGCCAATGGAGCTGTCTTGGCTTCGTTGACCAGCGTGCTGGTTAATATACCGGTCGTAGCCCGTACCGGCGCCCAGCCTCGACTGACGAAAGCCTTAGCGCGCACACTTTTAGTCGTAGTCGTTTCTGGAATACTCGGGATGTTTGTCCAAAAGCCGCTTAAAAGCGCTTTTCGGACCTTCCTGCCGATCCGCAACGCGCCAGCCGTCAGCCCCCATTGAGGCTTTTAGTGTAGGACAAATGAAACCGGGAGCGAAAATGTCCCGTTAGTTGTCGGACTGAACTTCCAGTTTGATCGGACCCAACGCGCCGCCGCACTCGCTAACATCGGCGGCCCAGAACCCTCGGCATCGACAATGTTCCCGCCCTGAACGGTCATTCTGACACGAACATCGCCCGAAAGATGCATCTGGAGCGCTTGCGCTGGATAAGGGGGCCGCGGGCTCCGGACCAGTAGCCCGGAACGCGGACCACCACTTCCCGTTCCGTCGGGCGCACCAGTCAGACTGCCTTTGATCAAACCAGGAGCTGCAGCTGGATGCGGGTTCGGATTGGGCGTTCCAGCTGGCTTGACTGCGGTTTGCAGGTGGGGCTTGGGGGTCGGATTAGGTTTCGGGGTCGACTCGGGGATAGGCGCGACTTTGGTTGCAGGCGTCGGCGTCGACTGAGGAATCTCGAATTCGGGCGGCTTATCCAGCGGGGGCGGCGTTGGTTCGGGCTCAGGCGGTGGAGTAGACCCGGGTGCCGGTGGGGGAGTCTCTTCCGGTGGGTTCGGATCACCCAGCTTTGGCACATCAACCGTATCAATTACCGTTAGCTCGATCGCCTCATCTTGAAGAGGAGGCGGCTCCGGAAATTTCAACCACCAGCCGCAATAGGCGCCCACGCCGTTGATAACCAGCGACAGGCCAAGGAAGACAACGAACGGCACACCATCTCTCGATCGAAAGGAGTGCTTTAAATCGTCATGGTCGGCCATAACAGCACCTTCCTCCTAGTGCACTGTCTAGCACACCGTTAATGCGATGCGGGTGCAGGCGGTGCTGCAGGTGCGACTGGCTTGGTCGCGGAAGCAGCACCGGAATCGTATGCTTTGATTTCCAGACCTACCTTCTGGATGCCAGCTGTCCGGGCTTTGTCCAGCACGAATACCACGGACTCGTAGGTTGCATCTTTGTCTGCACGAATAAAAACCCGAACATCGTGATTAGCTTCGTAGAGCTTTTGAAACCTTGGCAAGACATCCTCTTTCGCCACCTTTTCCTTTTCAAAGTAAACATCCATCAGCGCGTCGACGCTCACCATCATGAAATCCGCCCTGTTGTTGGGCTGAGCGCTGGTTGCCGTCGGAAGGTTAACATCGATCCCTTTCATGTTGATCATCGTCAAGCTCACCAGCATGAACGCAGCGAGCAGGAAGAACATGATGTCGATCAGGGGTATGATCTCAATCCGAGCCCGCTTAATTGGTACCGGCGAACTGTTGCGCATTCTGGTCAGTGACGATGTTGTTTCGGTTTCGCAAAGAGTTCAGCATCAGGATGACGTTATTGGACGTCGATTCGAGCTCGAACTGGAGTCGCGCAACTCTCGCGTTGAAGAAGTTGAAAAAAATCAACGTGAAAATCGCGATTCCAAGGCCGCAGGCGGTCGCGATCAGGGCTTCCGCGATACCGCCGCTGACCTTCGTAGGAGCCAGATCGGCATTCCCAACGAAATTGAAGGAGCCCATAATGCCAGTGACCGTTCCGAGCAAACCCAGGAGCGGTGCCAAGGTAATCGTCGTATCCATGACCGACATAAAGCGGCCAGCTCGCTGTAATTCCATTCCGGAAGAAACTTGCAAAGCCCCTTCGACCGAAGCGTGAACATGGCTCAGCCCATGGCACACCGTACGAACGAGGGGATCTTTAGAACCACGAGCAAGGTTGACCGCGCCGGCTACGTTCCCTTCTTCCAAGGCAGCGTAAACCTTGTCCAACTTATCAGGCTCCCGGCGCGCGGTCTGGATCGACCACCAGACGATGCGCTCCAGAACAACTGCGACTGCGATGACGAGGACCGCTGCGATCGGGTACATCACCGGACCACCCTTAAAGAAAGTCTCAAATATGGTATTGCCTTTGGCCCAATCCGGAATCACCCGAACACCAGATGCAGCAGTCTCAGCGGCTAGGATAGGAGCAAACTTGACTAACAAAGTGACCATATGACCTCCAACAATCTTAAGTTAATTTGCTGCTCACCACCGGCCGCGTGGCAGACGAAAATTCGGGTACTAAAAGAAAAGATCCTTGTCATCACACCAATAAACCTCGTGAGGCCAGACCCGCGGAATCTTTCTCGGGTTAACTTATCCGATCGATTCGTCCTATACGGTGCTCACCAACCTAAGCCGAAAGCGCAGCCAGTCAAAATGGTTCATTTCTACCAAAGCCTTTACAGTCGCGCTTCGATCTGTTGATGCAAATACTCAGAAAATTGCTCTGCTGGAAGGCGATCGACCACTTCATTGAGAAAACCGCGCGCAATCAGGCGCTTGGCCGCCAAATCGTCGATCCCGCGGCTTTTCAGGTAAAATAACTCTTCGGGCTCTACTTGCCCCGAAGTCGCCCCATGCGTGCAACGTACCCCATCGGCCAAGATTTCCAGCCCCGGCATCGAGTTAGCTTCTGCGTCATCACTCAGGAGCAAATTGCGAACTTTCTGATAGGCGTCAGTTCGATGAGCACCAGGTTCAACCTTGATCAGGCCAGAAAAAATCGTGCGAGACTGGTCGTGAAGCGCATTCTTATAAAGGAGATCGCTGGTCGTATCTGGTTTCTGGTGGTCTTGCAAGGTGCGCTGATCGAACTCCTGTTCACCCCGGGCCACGGTGAGTGCTAGCATGTCACTCCGTGCGCCGTTATCGACCATTCGGCTGATACTTTCCAGGCGAGAGTATTTTCCTCCAAAGTTCAAGGCGAGATTCAATGCGGACGAATCTTTCGCGGCGACTGTGGAGTTTACCTGGACCGAAACAAACTTTTTGCTCCATTCCTGTATGCTCACGTAGGTCAGTTTCGAGCCCGGCTTCAAAACGAGGTCGTTCACCCCGCAAGCAAACCCACGATCTTCCGGGTTTGCTGAGACGAAATGTTCCAGAAACGTTACCCGGCTATTGTCTTCGGCGATAATCAAGGTATGCGGAAAGACCGCGGTCCAATCACCCTGGACCAGATGGAAAACCTCAAAAGGCTCCTGAATTTCCACGCCTCTCGGTATCCAAAGGAAGGTTCCGGCTTGAACCAGAGACCGATGCAACGCGGCAAATTTTGCAGAGCCCAATCGGGCGGACTGTGCCATAAAATATTCCCGGAGCCGATCAGAGTGCTTTTCCAAGGCGTCTGCCAGGGTCGTAAAAATGACTCCGGCGCCCTGGAGCGTCGGGTTAATCAACTCCGCGGATACCAAAGCTTCGTTTGCGAAAACAATCCTGCCGGCGGGATTCGACAATGCGCGTGCGGCCGTCAAGGCCGACGGATCGCCGGAGAACTCAGGCGGAGCGACATAGCCATCGAGGACGAGATTTTTTACAGAAGAGAACCGCCACAACTCGTCCGTGCGAGTCGGCAGCGGCTCGCCTTCAAATTCCTCCCAGGCAGTGGCCTGGAGTTCCCTGAACCAGTCTGGCGCCGAAGATTGTCTGGGTCCGGCCAGAATCGAAGAAAGTTCGGTCGATGTCATAGTTACACTAAACCCTGTGCCAGGAGATGCGTTTTCAGCATTGGCCTTCTGAAAGAAGGCATCGGCAAACAGGCCTGAGGGACGCCGGATCGGCTCCCCCTCCCGGTTTTGGAACTCGCCCCTAGCCGACAGATCCCTCCATCTCAAGATCGATCAGCCGTTTCAATTCCACGCTATATTCCATCGGAAATTGACTTACGAGATCGTTCACGAAACCGTTCACCGCGAGACTCATGGCTTGCCCTTCGCTCAGTCCGCGCTGCTGCATATAGAAAATCTGTTCCGCATTGATCTGACTGACAGAGGCCTCATGCTGGGTAGAGTTTCCGGTGCCCCGAACCGTGATTGCCGGGTAAGTGTCGGTCCGGCTGCTGGAATTAATGAGCAAAGCATCGCACTCGGTGTTGTTCTTACACCCCTTGAGATGTTTCGGTACATGGACCAGCCCCCGGTAAGTCGCCCTTCCTTTGCCAATACTGATGCTTTTGGAAACGATATTACTGGTGGTTTCATCTGCCGCATGCACCATTTTTGCGCCAGTATCCTGATGCTGGCCATCGCCGGCCAGTGCAATGCTAATGACTTCGCCACGAGCTTTTCGACCTTTCAATACCACCCCGGGATATTTCATGGTCAGCCTGGAACCGATGTTGCAATCGATCCACTTGATTTCGGCTTCCTCCATTGCCAATCCGCGTTTGGTCACCAGATTAAACACATTTGGTGCCCAATTTTGGACGGTAATGTATTGGATTTTTGCTCCCCGCAAAGCAACGAGCTCAACCACCGCTGAGTGAAGCGTCGCAGTGGTAAACTTGGGAGCCGTGCATCCTTCCATGTACATCACCTCGGACCCCTCGTCCGCGATAATCAGCGTCCGCTCAAACTGTCCGAAATTCTCCGCATTGATCCGGAAATAGGCCTGCAATGGATGTCTCACTTTCACACCCGGGGGCACATAGATAAAACTGCCTCCGCTGAAAACCGCACTGTTTAATGCGCTGAATTTATTGTCTCCAGTCGGGATGACCTTCCCAAACCATTTTCTGAACAGGTCGGGACGCTCTTTGAGTGCGTCCGTGCTGCCCATGAAGATCACGCCCTGGTCCGAAACGGCTTTCTTGATGTTGGAGTAGACCGCCTCGCTATCGAATTGCGCTTCGACACCTGCTAAAAATTTCCGCTCGCTCTCCGGGATGCCCAATCTCTCAAACGTGCGCTTGATATCTTCCGGGACCTCTTCCCACGTCCGTTTGGCAGCTTCACCTGAGGAGAGATAGTAGCGTATGATGTTGAAGTCGATCTCCTTAAGCTCGTCCCCTGCCCAATGAGTCGGCAGCGGTTTGCTCTTGAAAATGCTGTAGGCGTTTTTGCGGAAGGCGCGAAGCCAATCCGGCTCACCTTTCACATCGACGATATAATCAATGGTTTTTTCAGTGAGACCGACACCGGCATCTCGCGCGGCCGTCACATTGTAGAAAAAATTACCAATATCTCGATCGATTGCTATTGAATCGGTTTGGGTGCTCATCGTTCTTTTTCTCCAGTCCTTTTCAGTTCACGCCAACAGGCTCGCCCTCTTCCTCTTTTAACCAGTCGTAACCCCTGGATTCCAACTCCAGGGCTAATTCTTTGCCGCCACTTCGGACAATTCGTCCTTGCGACATGACATGGACAAAATCCGGCACGATGTAATTCAAAAGCCGTTGGTAATGGGTGATCAGTAAAACTCCGATCCCAGGACCGCGAATTGTGTTGACCCCTTTGGCAACCACTTTCAGAGCGTCGATATCCAAGCCGCTATCGGTCTCGTCGAGAACGGCAAACGTCGGCTCCAACATCGCGAGCTGCAAAATCTCATTCCGCTTTTTCTCACCGCCCGAAAACCCCTCATTGACTGCACGGGCCGTAAACTCTCTCCGGATCTCCAGCAGATCCATCTTCTCGTAAAGCCTCTGGTAAAAATCCGTGGCGTCCAGTTCCTCACCGTCCGGCAACCGAGCTTGCAACGCGGCCCGAAGAAAATTGGCGTTGCTCACGCCCGGGATCTCCATCGGATACTGAAAAGCCATGAACAGCCCTAGCCGCGAACGTGTATCAGGCGGCATCTCGAGGATACTCGCCCCATCCATCAAAATATCGCCTCCTGTGACCTTATAATCGGGATGCCCGGCCATGACCTTCGCCAATGTGCTTTTCCCCGAACCGTTCGGCCCCATAACCGCGTGAACCTCACCTTGGCTGAACTCCAGGCTAAGTCCTCGGATAATTTCTTTGTCGGCGATGGAAACGCGCAATTCCTGAATGACGATAGAACTCATTAATGACGTTTGGGATTTTGAGATTTGAGTTTTGAATGTTGGGCATGAAAACCCGCCGCTCCCAAGTGGGCTGACCCAGGATTCTCGCGTTCAGTCGAACACTTTGCGCAGGTACCTCTTAATGACACTTCTGCCTGTGCAACGATAAAGCCAGGGGGCAAATTCCAAGTCCCATTGAAAGGGATTTCGACGTCGGAAATCGCTCCGCAGGACTCACAATAAAAATGACTGTGTTCCTGCAGGTTAGCGCAGTAACGCGTCGGAGCCCGGTCCAGGTTGACCTGTTTTACAAGGCCCCAATCCACCAGCGCTTCCAGGCAATTGTAAATTGTCGCCAGCGAGATCGAGGGCATATGCCTTTTGGCACGTAAAAAGACCTCCGTTGCTGTCGGATGATCCCTTTTCTGCAGCAACAACCCGAAAACTTCTTCACGCTGTTTGGTCAGGCGAATTCCACTGGCAGCAAACCGCTGCACAAGATCAGGTGAAAGCTTCACGGCAAAAACAACCTGCCACGACCAATAACGATATCAAGAATAATTCTAAAAAAGAATCGGATAGCGCACCTCTCGACAAGCCAGCAAAGCGGCGTTAGGAGGCTTCTCAGCCTGTGCGTTACCTTCAGCAGCGGCATTGGGCTCGGCCCAGCTATTTGACTCGCTGCCAGACGGACTCGACAGCTCCCGCGCCACCCGATCGCGACGGATCGGTCAGCCTCAGTTTATCGGCGGAAGCGACAAACAAGCGCTTCTGATCAGTTCCGATCCATTTCGGGAACGTGCTACTCTCGATGTGAACGTTGATCGTACGGTCGGCCTCATTCGTCGAGTAGGTTCCGAAGGAGGCGATGCTCGTTGGCAAGGTTGCGATGTTTCCTTTTGCCTTTCCCGTCTGCCCGGAATTGGGCGCTAGCTTTGACAAGGCGGAACGCGTGATGACAATTAGAAAATGATCATTGCCATCGAACATCAGAAAGCCTTGCAGGCGCGGAGCGGTCAAGAGAACCGGTCTCCCGTGCTGCTCGAATCTGCCTGAAATAAGCCTCCAGGATGACCCCGGAAAGCGATCATTGGGGGTCTGAGCAAGCGCGTTACTCTCAGGCCAAAAAACACTCAGCAACAGCGCGGCGGTGACAAGCGAAATTAGTTGCTTCATTCTACGAGCGCTTCATCGCGACAGGATTGGCCGGACAAGCGTTTGCAGGACCGGTACAGGGAGATTATTAATTTCCAAATAAAATGCGCAATCATTTATCGACAGCTGTGGGAGGAATTCTGCTTTGCATTGCGATTGCTCTCTCTTCCTGCGCAAGCGAGGATGCTGGAGTCGCAAGCAAAATTCAACGTCCTTCTTCGAATAACGGCGTTACCATTGGCCCGGCGACCGTCGCCCCCGGTACGGCCGAATTCGAATCACCTTGGCCCTTCGGTCCATTGGGTATGGATTAATTAATACTAACTCAAGTTCTCCTTGGCCTGCGCCCGCTAGCGAAGCCTGCATATTTTTGACGCGTAAGGACCCAGCCAGAACACGGCCAGATTACGAACGGAATGGCTTTTAGTCTCGATGTAACACTGCCGATGCCGATGCGCTGAGTCTCGCTCCAACGTTCATGGGGGGCCTTCTCTCGCGACCCTGATGGCTCGCCGCTAACAAAAATGCGACGCATATAATCAAAAGAAACGCATTCGTCAGTGGATTCCCGAGGCAATCGGCAATGAGATTTATTATTTTGTTCATAGCGTGTCTACCAGTTCTGCGAAGCTTAGACATTGGTGAGCGCACGGAACATTTTGGGCAGTGCCTGGCATCTTAGAAACTGCACCGACTTTCGTCTTAAATTTCGCCACTCCAGAAGTTGCATACCCAACCCCAGGTTCTGCAAGACGCGGCCAACCGTAGTCATATAACTAAAACCTAACGCGGGCGATCCCCCTGTCTTTACCTGGATTGGCATTGACTCCACCTCCTTTGCACTCCCATTGGCCACAGGTCCGCTCTGTTCGTTTCGGACCGTCTTGACTAGAGAAACGGCGCAACATAGCACGACTTCTAAGCGATTCGGAGAAGCAGTCGGAAAAGGCGAGGGGCAAATAGAATAAGACCAACGGCTAATGAACCGACGGATGCGATAAGTACTCCAGCGGCAGCGAGGTCCTTTGCATCCCTGGCCACGGGGTGGCGATCTGGTTTGAGAAGGTCAACCGTTCGCTCGAGTACCGTGTTGAGTGCCTCTGCGCATAAGACCAGGGTGATGGACCCTGACAAAAACAACCATTCAGTCTCCGTGATCCGAAAGTACCACCCGAGACAGGTTGCACCCAGTCCGGCTACCAATTGAATCCGGAAGTTCCATTGGGTCAGGCAGAGGAGGAGGATTCCGCGGCCCGCATGGACAAAACTTTGGGCTCGGCATTTGATCCATCCAACAAATTGATTCGATCCGGAAACCTTTTTTAAAGAGTTTTCTCTGGTAGATTCTTCGCTCAAACCTGTCTTAGGAATTCTGCGGAAAATAAGTTTTTGGAGTACCACTGGGAGAAGCATCTGGAGTTGTTTGTTTTTCCGGCTTGGTCTCTGATTTGCCGGACTCCTCTTTGGCGACCCCCTCACCTTCGGTTGGCAATTGGCTGGCAGGATGCCGTTCACACGCGCCAAGAGAGAGCGACAAAGTTGCAATCAATACCAAATACTTCTTCATGAAGTTTGTAATTTGAGCACACAAAGGTCATCGAGGGCACGAAGTAAATAGGAAATTTTTGAGTCGGCCGACGAGGAAGTTCGGCATTTTCCAGAGGAAATGGCTCAAGCCGCGGAAACGCTCATTGGGGGCGGTAGTCGAACAGATTAAGTTGAGGCTTCGGTTCCTCTTTTCGCTTCGCTCGGCTCCTAAAAATTTTTGCTTCGGCCAGCCGCGGCTTACCCTGGGCATTTAATTCAGACGCCTCCAGGTTGGCGAGTATTTCCTTGGCTCGTTCGATAACTTCGTCAGGCAGGCCGGCGAGGCGCGCGACCTGGATACCGTAGCTTTTATCTGCAGCTCCAGGCTGGATCTTGCGGAGAAAGATGATTTGATCGTTCCATTCCCGGACCGCCACGTTGTAGTTCTTTACACCTTGGCAAATCACGGCCAGTTCAGTCATCTCGTGATAGTGCGTGGCGAAAAGCGTGCGAGAACGGAGTACGTCATGCAGATATTCCGCCACACTCCAGGCAATCGACAATCCGTCGAATGTGGAGGTCCCACGCCCGATTTCATCGAGAATGACCAGGCTGCGTTCGGTCGCGTTATTGACAATGTTCGCGGTTTCATTCATTTCGACCATGAATGTAGATTGCCCTCGAGAGAGGTCATCAGATGCGCCCACACGGGTGAAGATGCGGTCGACCAGGCCGATCTCGGCGGCCGCAGCAGGCACAAAACTGCCGATCTGCGCCATCAGGACAATTAATGCGATTTGCCGGATAAAGGTCGATTTTCCGGCCATGTTCGGGCCGGTAACCAGCAAAAGGCGGTTCTCGATGCCATCCAGCAAACAATCGTTAGGGACAAATTTCTCTTCCGTGACGTTCTGATCGAGAACGGGGTGGCGCCCATCGCGAATGCAAATGCGCGCTTCGTCGGTCACGATGGGTCGCGAATAACCAAAGAGTCGCGCTGTTTCGGCAAGGGCAGTGATTACATCCAGTACCGAGATAGACCTGGCGGTTTCCTGGAGTTCCGGCAAGTATTCTAAAATATTCTCCCGCAGGCGTAGAAACAGCTCATATTCCAAGGCCCTGGAACGTTCGTCGGCGCCCAGGATTTTTGACTCCACTTCCTTGAGTTCGGGCGTGATGAATCTCTCTCCATTGACGGTTGTCTGTTTCCGAGTGTAGTCAGTCGGAACAGCACTCAGGTTGGAATTACTGACTTCGATGAAATAGCCGAAAACGGAATTAAACCTCACTTTGAGAGACCTGATTCCGGTGCGCTCGATTTCCCGCTGTTGCAATGCTGCGATCCAGTCTTTTCCGCGATTGGAAGCGCTTCGTAATTCGTCGAGACTAGCATCGTACCCCTCACGAAACATTCCCCCCTCCTTGAGCAGGGCTGACGGTTCCTCTACCAGTGCGCTGCTCAGGAGTTCTACCAGTTCGGGTAACTCGGGAATTCCTGAAGCGATTCGGTTCAATAAGAGATCTTCTCCCTCCGCAAGTGCGGCTTTCGCGATCGCCGCAAGATGCCCCTTAAGTTCCGGCAACGATTCCAGCGACAACCGAAGAGCGCTAAGGTCTCGGGCATTTCCGCTGAGCTGACTCAGTCGACCAACGGTGCGTTCGACATCACGGATATTGCCCAAGGTCTCCCGCACGGCACTAAGAAGGAAGGGCTGATCAAGAAATTGCTGAATCATTTCCTGTCGTAGCCGAATCTCAACCTGCGACCGGAGAGGCTTCAACAGCCATTGGCGAAAGAGCCTGCCGCCCATTGGCGTCACGGTTCGATCCAAAGCTGTCAGCAGGCTGGAATCTTCGCCGGCACCCCTCGACCGTATCAGTTCAAGATTCTGTTGAGTGACCACGTCCAAGGCTACGTGTTGATCAGATAGAAAGACTCCAAGGGACCGGATATGCGTCGTTCGACGGCGCAGTTGGTGCCTGAGATAATGCACGATTGCGCCAGCGGCGCCAATTGCGACAGGCATGTCGCTGCAACCAAAACCGTCCAGCGACTGGACACAGAACTGTTCACGCAGCAAATAGGAAGCTTGGTCCAGCTCGAAGGTATAGCCATCGTAAGAGGAGGCTCGCGGAATCTTTTTGAGGAGCTCCGGATCGGAATCCGGGACCAGAACCTCCGACGGGCTGAAGCGAGCCAATTCATCTTCGAGCGCGTTGAGGGAGTTCACTTCGGTGACTCGAAATTCGCCGGTACTTATATCGAGGAGCGCCAGTCCAAAGAGTTGTTTCGAGGCGACTCCCGAGGATT
This sequence comes from uncultured Verrucomicrobiae bacterium, assembly GCA_963742335.1. GTDB lineage: Bacteria > Verrucomicrobiota > Verrucomicrobiia > Chthoniobacterales > JAFAMB01 > JAFAMB01. The sequence goes on along the minus strand of CAVULL010000025.1, from coordinate 492,744 downwards.
GCTTCGCCGGAGCAGAAGTTCGTCCCACGGCAGCGAGAAAGTTGTTCTGGCGGGACTCCAAGAGTTGGATATCGCTAACCGTTCCCGGGCTGATGATCTGGCTGATCTGTCTTTCAACGATCCTTCCGGGTTGCGGTTCGCTGGTTTGATCGCATATCGCGACCCGGTGTCCGGCTTTAATCAAACGGCCAACGTACCCCTCAGCGGCATGAAACGGGACGCCGCACATTGGCATACCGTTGCGCTTGGTTAAGGCGACGTTCAGAATCGGCGCCGCAATTTTCGCATCTTCGAAGAAGAGTTCGTAGAAGTCCCCGAGGCGAAAAAGGAGCAGCGTTCCCTCGGGTAAAGTCCGTCGGATGCTCTGGTACTGCTGCATCATTGGGGTCTCGGACATGTTGCCGGAAAGGTTAGCGACGGCGGGGTGAGGATGCAAGGGCAGGCCGGTATAGTCGTCCGAAACGGACGTGCACTTTTCGATTTGTCACACCCTTCTTTTCTGGCAACGTGAATACCAGCCAACTCTGGCGTTTCGCGTCTCAGAAATCCGAAGGATGTTCCCCGCGAACCCCAGCACAGTTCGGCTGCTGCAATTCACCTTTCGACTATGCCTGCACCGATAGATCAACGGTTTCGCCAGACGGTCTTCCGGTTCTTCGGAAATCTTGTAGCCGGGATCTTTTACCGGGTCAGAACCTTCGGACTGGAAAATCTGCCGCAATCGGGTTTTTTGCTGGTACCAAATCACATGACGTATGTAGATGCGGTCGTTTTGCAGCTCTCCTGCCCGAGACCCATCCGTTTCATCGTTCACGAATCAATCTATCGGATCGGATGGCTGACCCCTGTTTTCAAGCTGGTTGAAGCCATTCCGATTTCGAGTGTTCGGGCCAAAGAAGCGCTTCGGGAAGCCGCTGACCGAATCAGAAAAGGAGAGATCGTTTGCATTTTTCCGGAGGGTGAACTGAGCCGCACCGGAACCTTGATCAAATTGCGTAAGGGTTTCGAATTAATTGCCCGATTGGCCGAGTGCGATATAGTCCCGGTTTGGTTGGACGGCCTTTGGGGGTCGATCTTCTCATTCGAAGGCGGCAGATATTTTTTAAAGATCCCCAAACGAATCCCGCAGCTTGCGACGATTGCTTTTGGGTTACCAATACCTGCTGGCTCTGGCGATATCGGGACGACCCGGGAAAGGCTTCTTGAGCTCGGAGAATTCTGTTACCAGAGGCGCCCGGAGCTTGCGGGTCATCTGGGCCGTGCCACAATCCGCGGTCTGAAGCATAGGCCGTTCGACCAGGCAATCATTGATGGCATGGATGGGCGTGTGCTCAAGCGCGGTGATCTGCTCGCAGCGTCCATTGCGCTCAGCCGATGGATTAAGCAACGCTGTTCAGGCGAACGCGTGGCTGTCGTATTACCACCAGGCGCTGGAGCTGTGGTAGCAAATCTCGCGGTGACCCTGGCGAACAAGGTGGCGGTCAATTTGAACTTCACGTCCGGACGCGCCGCCCTGCAGTCGGCCATTAATCGCGGCCAGATCCTGCACGCAATTTCCGCCAAACCGGTCATGAAGCGTCTGGAAGATTTCCCCTGGCCGAAAGATGTTTTCCGCCTGGAAGAGTTAATGCCAGAACTAAAACCGAAAATCGTCTTCTGGCGCCTGATTTCAGCGGTAACACCCGCCTGGTTGCTGAGTGAGTTTCTCGGTTTGCCCGAGAAGGGTGACCGGAAAGAAGCTGTGCTGCTCTTCACCAGCGGTTCTTCCGGCGAACCGAAAGGCGTTGTGCTCAGTCATCGCAACGTATTGGGAAACGTCCAGCAGTTCGGCTCCATGCTAAATCTCGGGCGGGACGATTCCGTCATGGCGTCGCTCCCATTTTTTCATAGTTTCGGCTGCACGGTCACGTTGTGGTATCCGATGATCGGCGGAGTGCGGGCAGTTACCTACCCTACTCCGGTCGACGTGGTCAAAAACGCCGAGATCATTGAAAAATATAAAATTTCGTTATTGGTGACGACCCCGACCTTTTTGCGAGGATATCTGAAGCGTGCGGAGCCTAAACAGTTCGCCAGCATCAAGCTACTGGTGACCGGCGCAGAGAAGCTACCCCGGGAGCTGGCCGAAACGTTTGAGGGAAAATTTGGCAAACATGTTCTGCAAGGCTACGGATTGACCGAAACAGCTCCGGTTGTCAGCACCAACCTGCCCAACCCAGAAGCAAGTCGGCCCAACGATTCGGTACAATTATCCAATCGCGTCGGTTCAGTAGGCAAATTGTTACCGGGCGAGGCAGCGCAGATTCGAGATCCGGAAACGAACGTTTTGTTGTCGCCTCATGAGTTGGGAATGCTCTGGCTGAAAGGTCCGAATATCTTCGAAGGTTATCTGAACGAACCGGCACGGACGGCAGAGGTCCTGCAAGACGGTTGGTTCAAAACCGGGGACCTTGGCAGGCTGGATGAAGACGGTTTTCTCTATATCGAAGGACGCGTATCACGATTCTCCAAAATTGGGGGCGAGATGGTTCCGCACGAGACTGTCGAAACGAAAATCATCGAAGCGTTTGATCTGAAAATGGAAGACGAACGCGTGGTTGCGGTCGTTGGTGTACCGGATCAGGCGAAAGGCGAAGCTCTGGTCCTCCTCACGGCTCGGGATCTTTCTCCCGAGAAGATCCGGGAACATTTGTTGGCGGACGGTTTGCCAAGCCTTTGGATCCCGCGCACCATCAAACGAGTCGAGAAAATTCCGATTCTCGGCTCAGGTAAACTTGATCTCGGGAAGTGTAAGGATTTGGCGCTCCCGCGGTGAAGACGCAAGGGGCCGATCACGCCTTGGAGAGGTTGTCGACCGCGGACGGCCGCTCCGCGCCTACTTAGACCGAGAACGACGACGAGGACGATTGCGGAGAGCTCGAAGGCGGCGCTTCGGTAGGGAAGATCCTCTCATCGCAAGCTTGATTCCTTCCCCGATCCTCCTGGCCCTCGTCGTCGTCCTTCGTCCTCGACTCTTTTGGCTGTAGATAAACGCATCCGCTTGCTTCCTTCGTTCAAGTGTTCAAATGTCTTTTCTCTGCGCCAAACCCTTTAGCTAGCCAGTAACGGTCAAAGAACGAGAACGAGTACGATTTCGGAACGAGACGGAGTGGGAACGAGCGACGACTAGCCAGGCAAGGGTTACGCCGCTGATATCCCTAAAGTTAAAGGGTTTGGGCCAGAGAAAAAACACTGGAACGAAGGAAGCAAGCGAATGTGTTTGCTTACAGCCAAAGGAGTCGAGGATGAAGGACGAGGAGGATCGGGGAAGGAATCAAGAACCTCCAGTTAGCGCGCGGCAACCGGAGGTACGGGCGTGCTCCCGGCAGGCCTGGCGGTCTGGATTCCTGGGGGTGACGGCGATGGACCGACCATTGGAGCGTTAGCGATTTGGGTTGGAGCAACGGGAGCAGGTGGCCGCGGTAACTCCGGCAAAGAACCAGGGATAATGTCGACCGTTGCCCCTACACCGATCGCGTTAAAGACCCTGAGCACATCGACAGACTTCATTCGTACGCAACCGAAACTGGCTGGATGTCCGACGTTACGCTCTTCGGGGGTGCCATGAATGTAGATACAGCGGGAGAAGGCGTGCCGATTTCGTAATTCCAGTCCTTTCAGCCATATAATCCGCGTCACAATGGGATCCCGGCCGGGAGCATCAGGCCTCAGCACTTCGCCGGTTTGCCGCCGACTTTTGAAGACTGCACCGAGCGGCGCGCCTGCACCAATCTTTTTCGCAACTTCCAGTCTTCCAAGTGGCGTCGCGCGACTGCCGGGCCGATCCCCCAGTCCGAACCTTGAGGTCGAGATAGGAAAACGTCCGAGAAGTGTTTCGCGGTGGTAAAGCGCCAAGCTTTGATCCGCTACGCTCACCAAAATTCGGTGATCACTATCCTTCGTCGTACATGACGAGAAGAGGAGCGCCAGAGCCAGCAGGAGAAAAGCGGACTGACGACATGTCATGGACCTGACTTATAACAAAAGATCGGCACATTACAACGGCAGGCGATGCCTGTCGATCTGCGCAGGGGCCAGAGAAAGCAAAGCGGAACCCTTCGCCCACCAAAGAGCTTTCTACGGTCCCGCAGCGATTTCTTCCCCCACGGCGTAGCGGGCAAAACGGCGAATCACAATGTTTTCGCCGAGTTCGGCGATCTTCAGCGCGACCAGATCCTTGATCGTTTGATCCGGATTCTTGATGAATGCCTGATCCAGCAGAGAGACGCTGCTGAAAAACTTATCGATTTTTCCTTCGACGATTTTCTCGACGATATTGGCTGGTTTACCCGTTACCTGAGCACGATAAATCTCGCGTTCCCTTTCGACGGAAGCCGCAGGGACCTGATCCCGGCTCACATACAGCGGGTGCGCGGCTGCTATGTGGAGGGTGATGTCTTTCACGAAATCGCGGAATTTTTCATTTTTCGCTACGAAATCGGTCTCGCAATTTATTTCAACGAGGACCCCAACCTTTCCCTGTAAGTGAATGTAGGAAGCGATTACACCTTCTTTGGCGGTGCGGGAGGCTTTTTTTGAGGCGCTGGCAATTCCCTTTTTACGGAGGATATCTTCGGCCTTGCTCAAATCGCCATCCGACTCGACCAGCGCTTTTTTGCAATCCATCATGCCCGCGTTGGTCTTCTCGCGCAGTTGCTTGACGAGGTTAGGATTTACTTCAGCCATAAAGAAAAGAATAGAGATTGGAAATTACCATTTTGAGTCGGGGCTACTTTCACCCTGACGCAGATCCGTGAGCCGACCTTTTCTCAACGAGGCTCCAAGGAGTGCGGAGAGATTCACAAAACTCCTCCGCAAAATACAAAACGAACAATGGTTTATTCGGCGACGGCCGCAAGATTTGCAGTCTCTTCCTTGTTCGCCTCGTGAGAAGCCGTGTAGATCGCGTCCACCAATTTCTGAAGAATGACACGAATTGCCCGGATGGCGTCGTCGTTTCCAGCAATCGGATAACTCACTTGATCCGGGTCCGCATTCGTGTCGACAATTGCGACCGTCGGAATTTTAAGCCGTTGTGCCTCCGCGACAGCAATCGATTCACGAGAGGTGTCAATTATAACCATCGCGTCAGGAAGCCGGTCCATGCTGCGAATACCTTCCAAGTTTCGACGAAGCTTTTCCGCCTCGCGACGGAGCGCCGAAAGTTCCTGTTTCCCCATCTTTGAGTACTCCGGGGACTTCTCGATCTGCTCGAGATAAGTCAATCTTCCAACGCTCTTCCGAATGGTCGTTAAATTGGTCAAGGTTCCACCCAACCATCGTTGATTGACATAATACTGCCCACAAGCCACCGCGGCTTCTTTGACCGCCTCCTGAGCTTGCTTTTTGCAGCCGATGAAAAGAACCTTACCGTTTTGTCTGGCCACATTCGCCAAATAATCGGTGGCTACCTGCAGCTGTTTCACGGTTTCGGCCAGGTTAATGATGTAGATCGAATTCCTCTGTTCAAAGATGAAAGGCTTCATCTTCGGGTTCCATCGCTTCGTCTGGTGGCCAAAATGAACCCCCGCCTCCAGGAGTTCCGTCATTAATTCCATTGAAGACATATCGCGTTCTGTGACAGCTGCCGTTTTTCTTAGGTTATAACCGGGTAGAGCCGGAGACTATCCGGCAGTGTCCAGAGTCGCGCAAGAGGTTTTTCGAAGGGCTTTCTGCACCCATTATTTTCCTCATTTGCGGTCCTCAGCGTCTCTCCGTGCCCTTTGTCTCGATATACCGGGCAAATAACCACAAGATATCTGACAGGCGGTTCAAGTAACGAATACTCTCAGGATTCACATAGTCTGATCGATCGCTCAAGGCAACCACGCGACGCTCCGCTCGCCGGCAGGTGGTCCGAGCAAGATCCAAAGCCGCGGAACTCAAATCATGGCCAGGGGTTGCCCAATGCTTGAAATCCACGTGGTGATTTTTTTCCAGATCATCCACGACATCGTTTAAGCGATTCACCATCGAAGCGGTCACCACTTGGTAGCCGTCTTTCAAATATCGCTCTCGATCCTGGTCAGCGACCGCCAATTCTCCCATCAGGATAATCAGTTCCCTTTGCACAGATAAAACGAGCTCCTGAACCAGTTTTTCATCAGACGCGGCACGAGCCAGACCCAGGGCAGCATTCAGTTCATCAACTGTACCATAGGCATCGACTCGCCGATCGGATTTCGGCACGCGGTTGCCGTACATCAATGCTGTTTCACCGGAATCTCCGGTCTTGGTCGCGATGGACATAGACGCAGATTACATAGCGCAGCGGAGCCGCAACCACAACAGAGGAAGCTTTTTGGGCAGATTCAGCATCAGACCACGTTGACACAGAAAAACTAAGAAACTTCCATTCCCGGAAAAAGGACCGCCTTCGCGGCCCTGTTTTCAGCCGACAGCAACGGGCTCAGGCTCAACCGCGATGGGCTTGCCAATCGGTTCACCCGTCTCGAGCGTACGAATGCTGCGATGACCCATGAATCCGGTTCCGGCAGGAATCAGGTGGCCCATGATGACATTTTCCTTGAAGCCGCGCAGGAAATCGATCTTACCAAGTGTCGCCGCTTCGGTTAACACCCGGGTGGTATCCTGGAACGAAGCAGCGGAAATGAAGCTATCGGTTTCCAGGGAAGCCTTGGTGATTCCAAGCAAAACAGGAACGGCTTCTGCCGGTTTGCCGCCCTGCTCGATGACACGCCGGTTTTCTTTCTCAAACTCGAGCCGATCCACCTGGTCGCCCCAGAGTAAGGCGGTGTCGCCTGGCTCGGTCACCTTCACCTTGCGTAGCATTTGCCGGACGATAATTTCAATGTGCTTGTCGTTGATCTCGACTCCCTGGAGCCGATAAACCTCCTGCACCTCGTTCACCAGATGTTCCTGGAGATCTTGCGGTCCGCAGACGTCGAGGATTTCATGAGGAACGATCGGGCCTTCCGTCAATTGGGAACCCTTTTTCACCAGGTCGCCCTTGAACACAATCATATGTTTGTTCAATGGAATCAGATGTTCTTCTTCCTGACCCGACAACGGATCCCTGAGAATCAAGCGGCGTTTGCCTCGAACAGTGCCACCGAATTCGACCAAGCCGTCGATCTTGGCGATCTCGGCCGCCTCTTTCGGACGCCGGGCCTCAAACAATTCCGCCACCCGCGGCAGACCGCCAGTGATGTCCTTCGTCTTGGCAATTTTGCGCGGCGTCTTGGCCAGCAAGGTGCCAGCTTGCACTCGCTTGTGTTCCTGGACGACGACGTGGGCGCCGGCCGGTATCGAGTAGCTCGCCACAACCTCTTCCTTGTCATCGATGATCACCGTCTGAGGATGCAGATCCTCTTTGTGCTCGATGACCACGGTACCCATGACCCCGGTTGCTTCGTCGATCTCTCTTTTTACTGTTACGCCAGGGATCATGTCCCGGAACTCCACGCGCCCGGTTCTTTCGGTCAAGATTGGCACGTTGTACGGGTCCCACTGGACGAAAGTGTCACCTTTCTTTACCGGAGCCCCATCGGCGACGGAGATAACCGAACCGATGACAACGATGTAGCGTTCAAACTCTCGCCCATCCTTGGCATGAACCGAGACCGAACCATTCTTATTAAGAACAATGAAGTTACCATCGACCGATTGAACAACCCGAAGATCATTGAAGTGGACGTTCCCGTCGTTCTTCGCTTTGATAATTGGCTGTTTGAAGAGCTGAGTAGCAGTTCCGCCAATATGGAAGGTACGCATTGTTAACTGAGTACCCGGTTCTCCAATGCTCTGGGCAGCAATAATTCCAACGGCTTCACCAAGTTTTACCATCCGTCCAGTCGCCAGATTCCGTCCGTAGCATTGGGCACAAACCCCACGCTTTGATTCGCAGGTGAGAACCGACCGAATCTTGAGCTGTTCGACGCCGATTTTCATCAGCGCCGCGGCTTGCCCTTCTTCGATTAACTGGTTCGCCTTGATGATCATTTCCTTTTTCACGGGATTCGCGATGGTCTCGCAACTCACGCGGCCGACAATACGAGTCGCCAAATCGACCACTTCATCGTCGCCTTCGTAAATTGGACGAACGAGAATTCCGTTACCCGTTCCGCAGTCCGGCTCGACAATAATGACGTCTTGCGCGGCATCGACCAGTTTTCGAGTCAGATACCCCGAATCCGCCGTCTTCAACGCCGTATCGGCGAGGCCCTTGCGCGCGCCGTGCGTCGAAATGAAATATTCGAGCACCGAGAGACCCTCGCGGAAATTTGACGTGATCGGACGTTCGATGATTTCACCTGACGGTTTAGCCATCAAACCGCGCATACCGGCTAGCTGCTTGATCTGTTGCCGATTCCCTCGAGCGCCAGAATCCTGCATTAAAAACACTGGATTCAATTCCCGGCGTCCTTCGTTATGCTCCAGAGTCCGGAACATCACATTCGAGATTTCTTCTCCGGCGTGAGTCCAAATATCGATGATCTTGTTGTATCGCTCGCCGTCGGTAATGATACCGCTGCGATACTGCTTCTCGACCAACGAGATCTGCTTGTAAGCCTTATCGAGTTCGATCTTTTTCTCGTCCGGGATGATCATATCGGTGATCCCGATGGAAACCCCGGCACGGGTCGCCCAGCTAAAGCCAAGTTCCTTCAGTCGATCCAGCGTCTCGACAGTTTGCTGCTGGCCCGACACCTGGTAAGTACGCCAGATGATGTCGCTCAATTGTTTCTTTCCAGCGACCTTATTGAAAAAGCCGAGACCTGCCGGCCAAATCCCATTGAAGATCACGCGTCCGGCCGTCGTCTCGATGACCTTAGCCTCGGCGTTTCCGTAAATCGTAGTTTTGCCGAAATTCGGATTTTTGAATCGAATCTTTTCGTGGATCTTGACCGCTTTTTCGGCCAGGGCGAACTCGATTTCCGGGAGTTCCGAGAATAACCGGAGACGTTCTCCTGCCTGGGCATTCTTTCGAGGATTCTGGGTCAAGTAGTAACAGCCCAAAACGATGTCTTGCGACGGAGTAGTAATCGGCTTTCCGCTGGACGGCGAAAAAATGTTATTTGGCGCCAGCATCAAGAGTCGGGCCTCCATCTGGGCTTCCACTGAAAGTGGAACGTGAACCGCCATCTGGTCACCATCGAAGTCCGCGTTATAAGCGGTACAAACCAAAGGGTGAATCCGGATGGCCTCACCTTCGATCAACATCGGTTCGAAGGCCTGAATTGATAGGCGATGAAGAGTCGGCGCCCGATTCAATAGCACCGGATGGCCTTTGGTGACTTCTTCAAGGATATCCCAGACCTCGGGAGTCTGACGTTCAATCATCTTTTTGGCGCTGCGGACCGTGTGCACGTATCCGAGCTCCTTGAGTCGCCGAATGATAAACGGCTCAAACAAGACAAGCGCCATCTTCTTCGGCAAACCACACTGGTGCAGTTTCAGCTCCGGTCCAATAACGATGACCGAACGACCTGAATAGTCGACACGCTTACCGAGCAGGTTTTGGCGGAATCGGCCGCCTTTGCCCTTGAGCATGTCGCTTAATGATTTCAGCGGGCGATTTCCCGCACCGGTGACCGCGCGTCCATGTCGGCCATTGTCAAACAAGGCGTCAACCGCCTCCTGCAGCATGCGCTTTTCGTTCCGAATAATGACGTCCGGGGTCTTCAGCTGCAAAAGATTCTTCAATCGGTTGTTGCGGTTAATCACGCGCCGATAAAGATCATTCAGATCGGAAGTCGCGAACCGCCCTCCCTCCAGCGGAACAAGTGGCCGCAAATCCGGCGGAATCACCGGCAAGACTTCCAGGATCATCCACTCCGGTCGGGAATGAGAATTCATGAACCCCTGAACAAGCTTCAATCGTTTAGCCAGCTTTTTACGGATCTGCTTGCTCTTGGTGTTGTTCATCGACTCTTCAAGCTCGGTATTCAGCGTGCGGAGCTCGATTTGCGAGAGTAACATTTTGATTGCTTCAGCACCCATTCCAGCTACGAAAGTGTCGCCGTACTGTTCCTGTGCTTCCCGGTACTCCTGCTCGTTGAGCAATTGCGTCTTCTGCAACTGGGTCTGGCCAGGATCGATGACGATATAGTCCTCGTAATAAATAACTCGCTCCAGTTGCCGAGAGCTCATATCCAGCATCAGCCCGATCCGGGATGGCATGCATTTATAGAACCAGATGTGCGACACCGGAACCGCGAGTTCAATGTGTCCCATGCGCTCGCGCCGCACGCGCGACAGCGTTACTTCCACACCGCACCTGTCGCAGATCACACCCTTGTGCTTGATCCGCTTGTATTTCCCGCATGAACACTCCCAGTCGCGGGTGGGACCGAAAATTCGTTCGCAGAATAATCCGCCCTTTTCCGGTTTGAAGGTCCTGTAATTGATCGTTTCCGGATTTTTGACCTCGCCTTTGCTCCAGGAGCGGATCGCATCCGGCGACGCGACACTGATTGCCACTTGGTCAAAGCCGACCGAGCGCTCCTCACCAAAAATCTCGCGAAGATTCGTTTCGTTCATAGGTTCCACGGATAAGTGGTTGACTGACTAGAATTTGAAATCTGCCGTGATCGAGTTTTTGAAGATGGTGACAGCTCCATCATTTGAACCGCCACACTCTCGATCCACTTTTTGTTCATCCAGCTGCGGGCGCGGTATCGAGGGCCGAATCGCCAAACACCTGGGTACGCCCACCGACTTTCACATCCAAACCCAAGCTTTGCATTTCCTTGATCAAAACGTTGAAGGATTCAGGCGTACCTGCCTCGAGCGAATTGTCACCCTTCACGATCGACTCATAAATTCGGGTTCGCCCCTGGACGTCGTCTGACTTCACCGTCAGCAACTCTTGCAGAGTGTAAGCCGCTCCATAAGCTTCCAGCGCCCAAACTTCCATTTCACCGAAGCGCTGGCCGCCATATTGGGCCTTACCGCCCAGAGGTTGTTGCGTGACAAGTGAGTATGGCCCAACCGCACGAGCGTGGATCTTATCAGCCACTAAATGTCCAAGCTTCAGCATATAGATGTATCCGACCACGACATTTTGATCGAACGCATCTCCTGTCCTGCCATCGTATAAAGTCGATTTTCCGGTTTCGGTAACCCATGTGAATCCATCGACTTTCTTGGCTTCGGTCAGATATTTCCTGATTTCGGGCTCGTCGATGCCGTCAAAAACTGGAGTAGCGACCTTGAAACCAAGCGCTTTCGCAGCCACTCCAAGGTGGGTTTCAAGCACCTGACCAACGTTCATTCGGCTAGGTACCCCCAATGGGTTCAAGACAATTTCGACCGGAGTGCCATCATGCAGAAATGGCATATCTTCTTCCGGAACAATTTTGGCAACGACCCCTTTGTTTCCGTGGCGGCCGGCCATCTTGTCCCCTACGCTCAACTTCCGTTTGCTAGCGATATAAACTTTGACCTGCTTAATAATACCCGGGTCAATGTCGTCGCCACTTTCAATCCGATCGAGCGAACGCTCTTTTTCGAGATCCAATTCTGCGAATTTGTGTTCGAATGAACTGATAATCTCCCGAATCTTGTTCCGAATCGGACTCGGATCGATATCAACATGATCGTAAACCCCCGCAAGCTTGCGCAACAGCGTCTTGGTGATCTTTCGATTGGCCGGGATGATAATCTCTCCGGTCTCGGCGTTCACCACATCAAGCGGAATTTTTTCACCAAGAAGAATGTTCGAGAGCGCTTCCGTTAGCTCTTCGTGCAGTTCGTCTTTCTTTTTCTTGTAATCTTCGCCGATCTGCTTGGCCTGCCGTTTTGTTTCCGCGGGAGTCAGTTTTTGCTTGGCGACTTCTTTCCGGGAAGAAACTTTGACATCCATGACGATGCCATAGGTGCCGGAGGGGACAGTGAGGGAAGTATCCTTCACGTCAGCTGCTTTCTCTCCGAATATTGCCCGCAACAATCGTTCTTCCGGTGCCAGCTCGGTTTCACTCTTTGGAGTGATTTTGCCGACCAGAATATCTCCCGGTTTCACCTCAGCGCCGACACGAATTACGCCGTCGGGTCCGAGGTTTCTGAGAGCCTCCTCGCTGACGTTTGGGATATCACGAGTGATTTCTTCCGGACCAAGCTTTGTGTCACGCGCACCGATTTCAAACTCGTCAATGTGGATCGAGGTGTAGATATCCTCCTTGACCACCTTTTCTGAGATCAAAATTGCGTCTTCAAAATTGTAGCCATTCCACGGCATGAACGCCACCAGCACGTTGCGGCCAAGCGCCAATTCGCCGGCTTCAGTATTCGGCCCGTCTGCGATTACCTGCCCGGCGGAGATCCGTTCACCTTTGCGCACGATTGGCTTCTGGTTGATACAGGTCCCGGCGTTCGAACGCATGAATTTCCGAAGCTCGTAAACGTGCAGACCTTCATCCGGTCTGCTGATCAGCTTCTTCTTCGGCTCCGGAGATTTCCCATCCTTCGTGATGACAATCTGTTCAGCCGTGACAGAGGAAACGACCCCTTCGGCTTCAGCCACGATCACTGCTTTAGAGTCACGCGCGACTTTGCCTTCAAGTCCAGTTCCCACTAAAGGCGACTCAGATCGAATCAAAGGCACTCCCTGGCGCTGCATATTCGAGCCCATCAAAGCTCGGTTCGCATCGTCATGCTCGAGAAATGGGATAAGTCCCGCGGCGACAGAAACTAACTGCTTCGGAGAAATATCCATGTAATGGATTTTCCCTGGATCCACTTCCAGGAAATCACCTCGATAGCGGCAGGAGACTTTTTCATCGGTAAAGTTACCCTGCTCATCAATCGGAGCGTTCGCCTGCGCGACCAGATAATTCTCTTCCCGATCTGCGGTTAAATAGTCGATCTGGGTCGAAACACGCCCATTGTCGACCCTGCGATAGGGCGTCTCGATAAACCCGAACTCGTTAATCCGAGCAAAGGTGCTCATCGAGCTGATGAGACCGATGTTAGGACCCTCGGGAGTTTCGATCGGACAGATACGACCGTAATGGGAAGGATGCACATCGCGCACTTCGAAACCTGCGCGGTCCCTGCTCAGCCCGCCTGGTCCAAGAGCGGACAAGCGCCGTTTGTGGGTCAATTCCGCCAGAGGATTCGTTTGATCCATGAACTGGCTCAATTGCGACCGGCCAAAGAAATCGCGGATTACAGCACTAAGCGCCTTGGGATTGATCAGCTTTTGCGGCGTCATCCCATCGATGTTCACGTCGAACAGGGTCATTCGCTCTTTGACAAGACGCTCGGTTCGCGCCAGTCCAACTCTGCACTGGTTCGCCAACAGCTCGCCGACGGTCCGCACTCTGCGACTGCCGAGGTGGTCGATGTCGTCCAGGATCCCTTCACCCTTTCGGAGGGTGATGAGATATTTCATCGCCCCAATAAAATCTTCTTTGGTCAATGTCCGCTCGGCAAGATCCACCTCGATGCCCAGTTTTTGATTAATCTTGTACCGGCCGACCCGGCCAAGGTCATACTTTTTGGGATCAAAAAACAACCGTTTCAGCAATCCGCGAGCATTGGCTACGGTGGGAGGATCGCCGGGTCGCAACCTGCGGTAGATATCTTTAAGAGCCTCTTCCTCGTCGTGCGCCGGATCCTTCTTAATCGACTTGATGATGGTGTCATCATCCTTGGTGTCCACCACACTCACCTCAGTGATGCCGAGCGTCAGAATCTGCTGGATCGTCGCCTTGGTTAATGGCTCGAAGGCACGCGCCACAGTAATTTCCCCGTCGCGGACATCCTGGATCAAAACTCGCGTATTTAGCTCATCTTCCTCGACATCTCTGGTCAGGTTGAGCTTCTCGATATTGTAAAAAATCTTGATGATATCGCCGTCGCCGCCAAAGCCGATGGAACGCAAAAAAGTGGTGGCGAGAAATTTTCGGCGGCGTTTCCGGCGGTCGAGATAAATATAAAGAAGATCGTTGGTATCAAACTGGACCTCCAGCCAGGAGCCGCGGTCAGGAATAATCCGAAAGCTGTAAAGTACTTTGCCGTTCAGGTGAATCGATGATTCAAAGGCGATTCCCGGAGAACGATGCAGCTGACTGACCACCACGCGTTCTGCACCATTGATGACAAAGGTTCCTTGCGGAGTCATCAGCGGGATTTCACCCATGTAAACTTTCTCTTCTTTGGTGCCCTTATCGTCCCGAAGCTGAAAGGTCACATGCAAAGGTGCACTGAAAGTCTGGCCTTCGCGCTGGCATTCCAGCGCCGACATTTTCGGCTCGCCGATGTCGTAACTGACAAAATCCAGGACGACTTTATCGTCGTAACTCTGGATCGGAAATACCTCCCTGAAAACTGCCTGCAGCCCGACATTTTTTCGCCTGCCGGGCGAAACATCCTTTTGCAGGAATTCGACATACGAATTGAGCTGGACTTCAATTAAATTCGGCGGCTCAATCGCTTCTTTGATCTTTCCGAAGTAAATACGCTCTGACATACGGTGACGTGATAGCTAGCCAAACGGGCAAAGTTCATTTGCCCCGCCGCGGACTACCGCTTTGGTGAAGGTTTTAACAGCAAAGGGGAACACGAATAGCCCCACGTGCCTGGCTTGTCAAATTCGCCAAGCTGATGGAGCTGCCAATGTGTTATTTCTTTTAACTTGCGAGCGATATCTCGAGGTTCCCGCGGTTAACGGGAATAAAGAATATCCAAACGAGGGAACTGCGCAAGCAATTTTTGCTTTGCCCGCGACCCTCCATTCTTTCAGGTAACAGCAACGCCCAGACTACGAAGCCTATCGGATTTCCGAAAATGAAATGCGGGGCGCTTCGCGCCAGTCCAGCGCCCCACAATTCTCGGACGGTCTCAACCCGTCCTTTCAATCTACTTAATTTCGACTTTTGCGCCGGCCCCTTCGATTTTCTTTTTGATATCTTCGGCCTCTTGTTTCGTGACACCCTCTTTCACCGGCTTAGGTGCACCTTCGACCAGCGCCTTGGCCTCTGCCAGTCCAAGTCCCGCGACCGAGGCGCGGACTTCCTTGATCACGGCGATCTTATTAGGACCAATTTCTTTCAGGATCACGTCAAAGGCTGTTTGCTCTTCGGCCACGGGAGCCGCTGCACCGCCCGCGCCACCCGCAGGCGCCGCTGCCAGAGCCACCGGAGCGGCTGCGCTGACTCCCCATTTCTCCTCGAGTTTTTTCACCAGATCAGCGATTTCCAAAACTGTAAGGGCGCTGAGTTGATCCACTATTTGAGTCGTATCTGCCATTTTTTCCTTTTCTCGGTATCGTCGCGCCCCGAAGCCTCAGAGCATTTAAGAATCCGCAGCCGCGGACCCCGACGAGGAACCATTTTTCCATTGCTCGAGACGAGTGGCTTCTTCCACGCCTCGAAATTTCCCAGGGTTGAAACCCCGAGCATCTGAATTCTGCCGCCCGTGGTGGGCTAATAAATTGTGGTACGCGATACCCATCGATTCCTTACGGCTGAGCGCCGGCAACTGAATCAGCAGGTGTCGAGGTCGGTTCTGTTTCCTCCGCACCCGCGCCGGCGCTTTCTTTTTCCAACCGTGCTTGGAGCAAGCGTGCCAGTGATGCGCCCGGTTCATTGAGCAAGACAACCAGTTTTTGCAACGGCGATTTGAGAACGCCCAGCAGCTGCGATTGCAAGATTGCTTTGGCCGGTAAATCCGCGAGAGCACGTATCTGCTCCTTGGAAATAATCGCTTTGTCCAAAACTCCGATTCTTACCGACGGCTTTTGAAACTCAGTCGAAAACCCTTTCAGTATTTTCGCAGCTGCGCAGACATCGCTCTCTCCGGTCACGATAGCGGTTTGACCGCTCAGACTGTCCGCCAGATCAGGGTATCCCACTTCTGCCGCGGCTCTGCGCAGAAAGGTATTCTTAACTACTCTGCACTGGGCACCAGCTCCGGCCAAACGCGATCGTAGCTCGGAAAATTGAAGAACGTTCATCCCGGTATATTCCGTGACAATCAAGAAAGGAGATTGATTCAGCCTTTTGGAGAGATCTTCGACGATGGTAGTTTTTTCAGGTCTCATTTTCTAATCCCTCCTACTTCAAATAGGGCGTAGCATCGACTCGCAACCCGGGGCTCATCGTCGCGCTCATGGTGACGTTATGAACGAACTTGCCTTTTGCTGTGGCCGGCCGCGCCTTAACCACGGCTTCAATCACGGCCGAGCCGTTCTCGATTAAAGCTTTCGGCTCAAAGGAATATTTGCCCATCGGCACGGCGACATTGCCATTCTTGTCCAGTTTGAATTCGACTCGCCCGGCTTTCACTTCTCGAACGGCCTTCCCAGTATCCTCTGTCACTGTCCCGGTCTTCGGATTGGGCATCAAACCTCGTGGACCAAGAATTTTACCGAGCTTACGCACTTCCGCCATGGCACCGGGTGTGGCGATCGCGACATCAAAATCCTGGAAACCCTCCTGGCATTTTTTTATCAGGTCCTCGAATCCCACGTATTCAGCGCCGGCTTCTTTCGCAGCCTCCGCCGCCTGGCCTTGGGCAAAGACGAGCACCCGGACCAGATTGCCGCTACCATTTGGTAGCGGGCAAGTCCCACGAACCATTTGGTCGGATTGACGCGGATCCACCCCAAGCCTGAACGACAAGGTGACGGTTTGATCGAACTTTGGCGGCGGCAGCGTTTTCAGCGTCTGAACCGCCTCCTCCAACGAATAGGTTTTCGCGCGATCGATCAGCTCGACACTCGCGCGGTAACGTTTGCTTCGGTCTACGACTTTCATTTTATGTTGCAGTAATGGCGGGCGCAGGGCCCTCCTGCTGGGGTTAAGATTCGGTGTTACTCTTCCACTTCGATGCCCATCTGGCGAGCAGTCCCAACCAATGTTCGGTAGGCGGCTTCTTCCGAACGAGCATTCATATCCTTCATCTTTATCTTAACGATATCCATCACCTGGCTCTTGGTCAGCTTAGCCACCTTCGTCTTGTTTGGTTCCTTCGAGCCGGCTGCGATATTGGCCGCCTTCTTCAGAAGCATCGAGGCAGGCGGCGATTTGGTGATGAAGGTGAAACTCTTATCTTTATAAACGGTGATGACAACGGGCAGGATGTCTCCAGCCTGTTTCTGGGTCACGGCATTAAATTCTTTACAGAAGGCCATGATATTGACGCCATTCTGTCCGAGAGCCGGACCGACGGGAGGCGCCGGGTTGGCCTGGCCTGCCGGAATCTGCAGCTTGATGGTTGCAACAACTTCTTTCGCCATAGTGTTTAATATCGTGATTCAGTCAGAACCAGTTATCCTCTTTCCACCTGCCAATATTCCAGTTCGACCGGAGTCGATCTTCCGAAAATACTGACCGACACCCGCAGTTTCCCGCGGTCGGGATCAATCTCTTCCACCACACCGCTTTGGTTCTGGAAGGGGCCATCCGCAACCTTTACCGTTTCTCCGACTTCAAAGCTGACTTTCGGCTTAACCTTGTCTTCAAGTTGCCGAATCTGCGCCAGCATGCTCTCGACCTCCTGCGGCCGCATCGGCACCGGCCGATCTTTGGTACCGGCAAAACCGAGGACACCAGGTGTTTCCCGAATAAAATACCAGGTTCGCTCAATCAACTGATTCTGCTTGTCGAGCAGATACATATTGACGATCAGGTAGCCTGGGAAAAATTTCCGTGTTGTTTCCGTCCGTTTGCCTCGTTTGATCTCAGAGACTCGTTCGGTGGGAATCAAAACTTCAAAGACCAGGTCGCCCATTTCCTCGGTCTTGATTCGTCGCGTCAGATTATCAAAGACTTTCTGCTCCTGCCCGGAGAGCACATGCACGACAAACCACTGACTTTTATCGGATTCACTCATATCGAGCCACCTGCCAATCACGGAACCAATAACTTCACCAGATTCACCATAACCAGATCCCAAAATGCGATGTAACCGCTCAAGAGCAACATCGCGACGACAACAACAGCCGTTGAATCTATCAGTTCGCGATATTTCTTAATGCCTTTTTCTTTAGGGTCCCAAGGCCAGCTGGCTTTTTCCAGCTCTGTTTTCACCTCGCTCAAAAACCCTTTTACGCGACTGATCATAGTGTTAAACGGAGCCTTTGACGCCGTTTATTTCGTTCATCTTTCCTGCTCAATCTGGTTATCTTCTCACGATCAGGTCAGGAGGGACTCGAACCCCCAACCGGCGGTTTTGGAGACCGCTGCTCTACCAATTGAGCTACTGACCTATCTTTAAGCACTTCAAAAAAAGAGGAAGGTCCCGCATTCGCAGGACCGCCCTTCCTTTGCTAAAATTTCCTCTCGATCTCTTAAACTAATCGAGAATATCCGCAACCCGGCCGGCACCCACCGTCCGGCCACCCTCGCGAATGGCAAAGCGGATTGTCCTTTCCATGGCAATTGGCGTCAGCAACTCGACTTCAATTCCGACATTGTCGCCTGGCATCACCATTTCAACCCCATCCGGCAACTTCACCGTTCCGGTCACGTCAGTGGTGCGGAAATAAAATTGCGGACGGTAGTTTGTGAAGAACGGAGTGTGCCGACCACCCTCTTCTTTGCTCAGGACATATACTTCTGCCTTGAACTTCTTATGAGGATGGATAGAACCGGGCTTGGCGACGACCTGCCCTCGCTCAACATCTTCCTTCTTAATGCCGCGAAGCAAGACTCCGACGTTGTCGCCGGCGCGAGCTTCATCGAGAAGTTTACGGAACATTTCGATGTCGGTCACTGTCGTCTTGACTGTCGGGCGTATCCCGACGATTTCGATTTCCTCCATCTTCTTGAGAATTCCGCGCTCAACGCGTCCGGTCACGACCGTGCCGCGACCTTCAATGTTGAAGACATCTTCGATCGGCATGAGAAAAGGCTGATCGATCGGACGTTCCGGAAGGGGGATATACTCATCGACGGCGGCCATCAATTGATAGATCGCCTCTTTGGATTTCGGGTCACCTTCCAGCGCCTTCAGCGCGCTCCCTTTGACAATCGGAATTGTGTCGCCAGGAAACTCATATTGGGAGAGAAGATCGCGAACTTCCATTTCCACAAGGTCCAGAAGCTCAGGGTCATCCACCATGTCGCACTTGTTCAGGAATACCACGATCGAAGGCACCCCAACCTGGCGGGCCAGAAGAATGTGTTCGCGCGTCTGTGGCATCGGTCCATCGGCAGCGGACACTACGAGAATGGCGCCGTCCATCTGGGCGGCACCGGTAATCATGTTCTTGACGTAGTCAGCATGCCCCGGACAATCAACGTGGGCGTAGTGACGCTTTTCGGTCGCATATTCCACATGCGCGGTATTGATCGTAATACCGCGTTCTTTTTCTTCAGGAGCATTATCAATCTGGTCGTATCGCGTCGCCTGGGCCATGCCCTTTTCGGCCAGAACCGTCGTGATTGCGGCCGTCAACGTGGTCTTTCCATGGTCGACGTGGCCGATAGTGCCTACGTTCACGTGCGGTTTGGATCTTTCAAATTTATCCTTAGCCATTTAAGGTCTCCTTATACTCTTGCTGCTAATGTCTTTACTTCAAATCGTCTGGATACTCACGTCACATGGAGCCCATGACCGGGATTGAACCGGTGACCTCGTCCTTACCAAGGACGTGCTCTACCAACTGAGCTACATGGGCAGCTGCCGTTTTCGGCCAACTTACAAAGTTACCTAGACTGACCGAATCGCGCCGTCGGAGATTGAAATCAAAAAGCGTCGTCCGCTAATCTTAAGTCCCTGTAGATTAGAGGCATTAAGCTTGCTGCTCAAGGTCCGTCAAGCGAGCCGGAAACTTAACAAAGAGTCCCACCCCGTCAACAGGATTCTTCGGGAACACCGACCGGCGGTTTCCCCCTGCGGGCTCTCAGGGAGAAATTTCCTTGGTAAGCCGTTTTTCATCCTCTCGGCACCGCCGGCGCAACACGCCTTATCTCTCCGGAAGTGCCCCGACACCTGTCTCGCGAACAGGGGCTTCAGCCGTCTCACCTCGATGGATCCGGTGGTCTTCTGTACCCGCAACCGGTTCTGGCGCATAGGGTTCGGCAACACGGCGAATGGATTTTGCCCTTCCGGTGACGGTGTCAATATCGACCAGAATCCCGTGAAGCGAAACCCCCCCCTTGGCCACAGGAAAATTGACCGGCATACTCGTCAGGAAACGCTGGACGATCGGATGGATTTCCCGGCCCAAGACCGACTGGTCCGGTCCGCACATCCCCGCATCACAAATAAACGCCGTTCCTCCAGGGAAAATCTGTTCATCGGCCGTTTGCACATGAGTGTGCGTACCGGCCACGGCCGAGACTTTCCCATCCAGAAATCGCCCCATGGCGATTTTCTCGCTGGTCGTTTCCGCATGAACGTCGACAAAGATCACGTGCGTTTCGGCTCGCATCCGGTCGACCTCTCGGTCGATCTGCAGAAAGGGATTCTCCAGACTTGGCTGCATGAACGTTCTGCCCTGCACACTGATCACTCCCACTTTGCCTTTGGCGGTTTCCAGGATAATTGAACCTCTTCCGGGGGTGCCGACAGGATAATTGATCGGACGCAAGAGACGAGGTTCCGTATCAATATAAGAACTCAACTCCTTCTGGTCCCAGATATGATCTCCGCTCGTGATTACCGCTACGCCAGCCCGCAAAAGGTCGATGGTAATTCTTCCGGTAATTCCCCGTCCTGCAGCCGCATTTTCCCCATTAACAACGATGAAATCGATCCCCCAGGTCTGCCTGAGCTTCGGCACCATTTCGATCACTGCTTTCCGCCCAGGTTCTCCAATAATGTCGCCGAGGAATAGAAGTCGAAGCATTGCACACACCCTGATGATTTTATCCTATATAGTTTCTGAAGGGCCGGGAATCAAATCAGGGCGATTTGGAGCGCCGTATCGCCGTTGGGCAGAGAGGGGTCGGATCCCAACGGCGTCCCTATTTCTGCTTCTCGTCCCGGCCATCTGTTTTGCCCAACGGCTGACGCCACTCTCTCTGGCCCCGGGCTGGGATCAGCTTAATAAATTTCAGGAAACGATCACTCGTGATGAATTCGCTGAGCTGCTCGATTCGGTCTATGCCCCGAACGGAGCCGCAGCTCAGTGGATCAAATTGGAAGCCGGACAAGCAATTATTCAAGAAAATGCCTCAGACCGCTTCATTCTGAGATTCGCCTCGAGCAGCACGGCGGCAAAACCGGTCCCGCGTTATTGGATCCCGGCAGAAAGTTTCAGTGCGAACGAAGAGTTGCCTCTCAGCGGAGTCAGAATCGCGGTCGATCCAGGTCATTTAGGTGGCTCTTGGGCAAAGATGGAAGAACGCTGGTTCCAAATCGGAAACTCGATTCCGGTGGTTGAAGGGGACATGACTTTACGCGTCGCCCAGATTCTGGTTCCGCGACTCCAGAGCCTGGGAGCAAAAGTAACTTTGGTCCGAGCAGGCCCCGGTCCGGTCACTGAGGTTCGCCCCGAAGAACTCAAGAACCAGGCTGAAGCTTCACTGCGCGACAGAGGGGTGACCAACATTTTCCCCTCCTATTCGGGGCCGGACGATCCTCGTCGAGAAGATTCAATTCCATGGGAATCGGAAAAACTATTCTACCGCGTCAACGAGATTCATACGCGCGCTCTGATCGTTAACGATAAAATCAAGCCGGACATGGTGCTCTGCCTGCATTTTAATGCCGAGCCCTGGGGCACCGCGGCCCATCCCGTGCTGGTCTCTGTGAACCATCTTCACCTTTTGGTCAATGGGGCGTACAGCTCGGGCGAGCTGGGATTTGACGATGTGCGTTTCGCCATGTTGTCGAAACTGTTAAGCCGAACCTATTCGGAGGAGTTAGCCTGTAGTGAGGCCGTGGCCCAATCCATGGCCGCGGCGACCGGTCTGCCACCCTACCGTTACTCCAGTTCAAATGCCAGAAGCGTGGGAAATTCAGGCTATGTCTGGGCTCGCAACCTCTTGGCAAACCGGCTTTATGAATGTCCGGTCATCTTTATCGAGCCGTATGTCATGAATAGTCAGGAGTTCTTTGCGCGAATCCAAGCTGGAGAATACGAAGGCTTTCGAAATTTCGGAGGCGTCCTGCGGCAGAATGTTTTCGAGGAATATGTTCAGGGTGTGGTAGAAGGCCTGGCAGCTTATTTTCGAGCGAGTCGACGGTGAGCCGTCGAAAATGAGCAGTTGCTTTCTCTTCGATCGAGATATACCCTCCGTGCTCCCGTTCATAACGGGCTGTGGCTCAGCTTGGTAGAGCGCCACGTTCGGGACGTGGAGGCCGTGGGTTCGAATCCCACCAGCCCGACCAGACTTCATTCGAAGTCTGAACGATCAAGCGCATGCATTGATTCTCCGCGCGGAAAGGGTTACACCGGATCGAATCATTCATGAATATCCGATTTCTTTCTATTCTGCTGCTTCTCCTGGTCTGTCGTCCTCTGGTCCGGGCGGACGAAACAGCCGAGCAAACTCTGCCAAACGTCGTGATTCTGGCGACGGGCGGCACGATTGCCGGCAGCGGCGCAACGAGCACTACCACCGTTGGATACAAAGCGGCGACGGTTCCTGTTCAATCCTTGATCGATGCTGTACCCGAACTAAAGAAAATCGCGACCGTTCGAGGCGAACAGGTTTTCCAAATCGCGAGCCAGAATATGACTAATGCCAACTGGCTTAAGCTGGGGAAGCGGGTGAACGAATTGCTTGAACAGCCAGACGTCAGCGGGATTGTCATCACTCACGGTACTGATACTCTCGAAGAAACCGCGTATTTTCTAAACCTGGTCAGCAAAAGCGAAAAGCCGGTCGTCGTCGTTGGCGCGATGCGACCCTCGACAGCGCTTTCCGCCGATGGACCTATCAATCTTTACAACGCCGTTCTCATTGCCGGAAGCAAAGAAGCGATCGGAAAGGGTGTGCTCGTCTGTCTCAATGATCAGATTAACGCTGCCAGGGACGTGACGAAAACAAACACCTCCACGGCAGACACCTTCAAATCTCCCGAACTCGGTGTGTTGGGTTATGTCGAGGGAAACCGGGTCGCTTTCTACCGAATCCCGGCGCGAAAGCACACCTTGAATTCCGAATTCGACATTTCTGAAGTCGACAAGCTCCCCACCGTCGAAATTGCTTATGGGTTTGCGAATGTTTCGCGGACGGCAGTTGACGCCTTTGCAGCCAGCGGAGTGGACGGCATCGTCTACGCGGGTGTCGGTGACGGCAATCCGTCGGAATTGACGGAACAAGCGCTGGCAGATGCCCGGGCAAAAGGCATCCTGATCGTCCGTAGTGCCAGAGTGGGCAACGGAATTATCGCCCGGAATAATGAGGTGAACGATGACAAACGCGATTTTGTCGTTTCGGACACGCTTAATCCACAGAAAGCACGGATCCTTCTGACCGTCGCTCTCACCAGGACAAAGGATACTAAAGAGATTCAGCGTATTTTCTACGAGTATTGACAAAGTTTTGCCGGCCGCCCCAGCGTAAAGGCAACCGCGTTCAAAGCTCCTTTCCCGGATCCCACCCGGGGGGAGCCATTTCGAAGCGGTCGAACAGAAATCCCGGGGCCACCGTGCAACCTACCAATGTCCATGGTCCAAGGCTTCTCGCCGATTGCCAAGCGTTGGCGGGGACGATCGCCTGTGGGCGTTCACCCGAATTCAGATCGATCCCAACACGCACGTTCACGATCTCCTTACCGTCTCCACTTACGGAAAGGGCGAGCGGAGCCCCGCCGTACCAGTGCCATATTTCAATGGAATCGATCCTGTGCCAGCGGGAAATCTCGGCGGCCGACAATAAAAAATAGATAGCGGTGGAGACAGACCGTTCACCGTAAGCCAGGGAATCTCGAAGGGTTTCACGGTAGTGGCCTCCCTCAGGGTGAGGTTTCAGATCCAGAAGCTGGATGATGTCGGAGGAAGTCATGAAAACAAAATACTATCTCTGACTGCTGATGAACCGAGGAAATTGGAACACTGGCATATGGTGTCATATCGCATTAACTTCGCCCTCTTATGCCCAGTTCTGCCGAGTATTTGCGGGATGCGGTCATCATTCGTGGCGCACGCCAAAACAATCTGAAAGGGATCAATCTCGACCTGGAGCTGAATAAGTTCCATGTCATTACCGGTCCCAGCGGCAGTGGCAAATCAAGTCTGGCTTTTGACACGATCTACGCAGAAGGGCAACGTCGATACGTCGAGACATTCAGCCCCTATACTCGCCAGTTTCTCGAGCGGATGGACAAACCGCTGGTAGACGAAATTCTCGGTATTCCGCCAGCTATCGCGATCGAACAGGCTAATCGAGTTCGCACGACCCGGTCCACGGTCGGCACCATGACGGAGATCAATGATTATCTGAAACTCCTGATGCCGCGCGTAGCGCGAGCTTTCTGTCCTGATTGCCAGCGCGAGATCATTCCTGAAACCCCAACGAGCATCGCAGCGACATTGCTCGCAAAGCTAAAATCCCGCGCAGTTCTGGTCACCTTTGGCGTGCCGGCTCCTCCCGGCACCAAACCCGCCGACTTTTTCTCCTTTTTGAACCAGCAAGGATTTTTGCGTGTCTGGCTGAATCAGGAAACAATCCGGACCGACGCTGAGCCGAAGGTGAAGCGCCTTCCGGGTGTCGTTTTGACGATTCAGGATCGCACGACAGTTGACGAAGCCAACTACTCTCGCCTGGTGGAGGCGATTGAGCAGGCTCTAAAATATGGAAAAGGACAGCTCAATGTCGTGGCGCTCGATCCCGTCGAAGAGCATCGCTTTTCCATCGGCTGGCATTGTCCCTATTGCGACGCGGACATTCGGCCTCCGGCGCCCGGTTTATTCTCGTTTAATAACCCGCTTGGAGCCTGTCCCGCTTGCCGAGGATTCGGACGCATCATCGGTATTGATCTCGACCGCGCGATGCCAGACAGAAGGCTCAGCATCGCGGATGGTGTGGTCAAACCGTTTCAAACCGGTCAGATGCGGGAGTGTCAACAGGATCTGCTTTCCCGCGCATTGGATCGACAGGTCGATATCCATTGCGCTTTTGGAGATTTGCCGAAGGCTGACCAAGACTGGGTGATTAACGGCGATCTTCGTCCGGATCTGAGCGCAGAAGCACTTTGGGAGAGCGGTGGATGGTACGGAATCCGTGGATTTTTTGATTGGATGGAATCACGTGCCTACAAAATGCACGTGCGCGTCTTTCTAAGCCGATATCGTGCTTATACTCTTTGCCCGGAGTGTCACGGAACGCGGTTCAAACCGGAGACCCTGAATTTTCGACTGGTTATTGGTGAGCAACGGTTGACGCTTCCGGCTCTGCACCAGATGCCGGTCAACGAATTGGCAAGCCGCCTTGCCGAACTCCGCATCTCCGAAAAGGATAGCGCGACAGAAGTTGTCCGGTCACAAATCGTTTCACGACTCGACTATCTGGTCGATGTCGGTCTTGGATATCTTGCCTTGGACCGTCCAACGCGCTCTCTTTCCGGCGGTGAGGTGCAACGCGTCAACCTGACGACTTGCCTTGGCGCCTCTCTCGTAAACACTCTTTTTGTACTTGATGAACCGAGCGTCGGGCTTCATCCGAGAGATGTTCGCCGCCTGATCGGCGTCCTGCGCAGCTTACGCAACAAAGGAAATACTCTTCTGGTAGTCGAGCACGAAGAGGCCGTGATTCGCAGTGCGGACAATGTGATTGAGATCGGACCGGGCCGCGGTGAACTGGGCGGAAGATTGGTTTACGAAGGCCCAGTCGACTTGATCCATCAGGCTTTACCGGATTCACTTACCGCCGCCTATCTGACCGGTCAAAAAAGAATTGTTCCCCCGGCGCAGCGCCGGAAACCGAAAACCTATCTGGAAGTCATCGGTGCTCGAGAACATAACCTCAAGAATGTCGATGCCCGATTTCCTCTCCACACTTTCTGTTGTGTAACGGGCGTTTCCGGATCGGGAAAAAGCACTCTTGTCCAGGATGTTCTCTACCAAAATTTGATCCGATTGAAAGGGGTAGCAAGCGAAGAGACCCCCGGGATTTGTGATCGGATCGTCGGTGCTCACGACGTCGATGAGGTCATCCTGGTGGATCAATCGCCGTTGGCGCGATCTCCAAGATCAACGCCGGCTGTTTACATCGGGGTATTCGATCGCGTCAGAGAGTTTTTCTCGGATCTGCCGGAAGCAAAGGCTGCCGGATTGACTTCCTCCTCGTTCTCATTCAACTCCGGCACCGGACGTTGTGAACGCTGCGCCGGGTTGGGCTACGAAAAAGTCGAAATGCAGTTTCTCAGCGATCAATACATCCGCTGCGGCGAGTGCGATGGGAAACGCTACCAACCGCATGTGCTCGATATCAAGATGCGAGGGAAGTCCATTCATGAGGTTCTCGAATTGACGGTGACCGAGGCGATCGCATTCTTCCGGCCTGCCAAAGGACATGAAGCCTTGATCGCGCCATTGGAGCTTCTCAAGCAAGTCGGACTCGGTTATTTGAGACTCGGCCAGCCCGTCAACGTACTCTCCGGAGGAGAATCGCAGCGCCTGAAACTGGTCGGTCACCTGGCAGAAAAAAAGAAGAACCGGCGGCATGCTCTCCTGATTTTCGACGAACCAACAACAGGTCTGCACTTCGATGATATTGCTTCCCTTTTGAATCTCTTTCAGCAGCTGGTGGAACGAGGCGATACTTTGATCGTCATTGAGCACAATCTCGATGTGATCCAGTCTGCGGATTACGTTATCGATCTCGGCCCGGAAGCTGGTGTCAATGGTGGCGCAATCGTTGCCGCAGGCACTCCCGAGCAGCTCGCGGATGAACCGCGTTCTCCCACTGGAAACTTCCTTCGCGAAAAGCTGGCAGCACGCGAATCACGATTAAGCGCACGGGTTGCCGAGATTCCTCCTAAGGGCGTAAAGCCTACGATCACGGTTCACGGAGGACGTCATCATAACCTGAAGAATATTTCGTTAAGCCTTCCGCATGAAAAGATCATAGTGATCACCGGTTTAAGCGGATCAGGTAAGTCGAGTCTGGCTTTTGATATTCTTTTTGCAGAAGGCCAGCGTCGATTTTTGGATAGCATGTCGACTTACGCGCGTCAGTTTGTCGAACAATTGGAGCGCCCGGATGTGGATCATGTCGAAGGCATACCGCCTAGCGTAGCCATTGAGCAGAGGCTCACCCAGGGCGGCGGCAAATCCACGATCGCGACTTTAACCGAGGTGTATCATTTTCTGCGGCTGCTCTTCGCCAAACTGGGGACCCAATATTGTCCGCGCTGCGCCTTGCCGGTGTCCAAACAAAGCGTCGGGACAATCTTCAGGCAAGTGCGGGAAATCATTTCGAAGACGCCCGCGACCTTGACCGCGCCACTGGTCAAAGCGCGAAAAGGATATCACAAAGAAGTTGCCGCCTGGAGCAAACGCGAAGGATACCGAGAAGTAATCGTTGATGGCGAAAGGTTCGCGATTGGCGATTTTCCGAGCTTGGAACGTTATCGGGAACACACGATCGAGGTCGTTATCGCCGAACTGAAGAATCCCGACAACGCGGAGATGCAGCAATTGGTAAAAACGGCGTTGAAGGTCGGCAACGGTTCAGCTTTTCTCTTGCCGGCGAAGCCTCAATCCAAACGAACGTCATGCCACTCGCCGGGCCCCAATGGAGAGAATTCCAGCGCTGGTCTGAACCGGGTCGTTTTGAGCAGCGAAATGACCTGCCCCAATTGCGGCGACGCATTTGAAGAGCTGGATCCGCGTCTCTTCTCGTTTAATTCGCCGCATGGCTGGTGTCCGGTCTGTAACGGGTTTGGTTACATTCTGCCGTTTACGACCGACGACGAAAAAGCAGAGTCAAAACTTGCGGCCGAGTTGATCGCCGAGCGTCGGAGCGATTCGATAGACGTCGAAAGCGTAGAACAATGTCACGAATGCCACGGCGCCAGGTTGAACGCGATCGCCCGAGCCGTTCAGGTCCAGGGTTACACCATAAACCAGATCACCGCGATTTCGATCAGGCATGCCATCGGACTTGTTGAGGGCCTTAGATTCTCAGGAACCAATCGCCCGATTGCCGCCGACATCGTGACCGAAATCAGGCAACGACTCTCGTTCATGCAACAGGTCGGTTTGGAATATCTGACTCTGGACCGCTCCGCCAAAACATTGAGCGGCGGTGAATCCCAACGGATTCGACTTGCGGCCCAACTCGGCTCCAATTTGCGTGGGGTTTTGTACGTTCTGGATGAACCCACCATAGGATTGCATCCCCGCGATAACGACCGTCTCCTTGACACATTGAAGGCGCTCAAAGCAAAGGGCAATACCCTTGTCGTAGTGGAGCATGACGAAGAGACGATGCGACAAGCAGACCTCATCGTTGATCTGGGACCTGGCGCCGGGCGTAAGGGCGGCAATCTGGTTTTCCAAGGCTCCATGAAAGAGATTCTGAAGTGCAAGAATTCGGTGACAGGCCAATACCTGGCGAGACCGATCGTTCATCCGATGCAGGGTTCCTGGCGATCGCTGCACGACGTGAACTGGTTCGGAATTCGGGGAGCGAAGGTCAACAACCTTAAAAATATCGACGTCCGATTTCCGGTCGGGAGATTGTCGGTTATTACAGGAGTCTCCGGCTCAGGAAAAAGCACCATTTTGCGATCGGTTCTCTTGCCCGCAATCCGCGCGCATCTCCAGAGAACGAAAAAGAAAGCCGCTTCGGAAAATTTAGCCTGGAGGGAGGTTGAAGGCTTCGAACATCTGGGTTCCGTCTTTGAAGTGGACCAGTCGCCCATTGGCAAAACGTCGCGTTCAATCCCGGCGACCTACGTCAAAATATTCGACGACATCCGGGCATTGTTCGCTCAGCTTCCGGAATCGCGGATTCGCGGATACAACCCCAGTCGGTTCTCGTTCAACACGGAGGGTGGCCGATGCGAGGTTTGCGCCGGTCAGGGGGTGATCAAACTGGAAATGAATTTTCTTCCTCCGAGTTACATTCCGTGTGAGGCCTGTCGCGGAAAGAGATTCAATTCACAAACGCTGGCCGTTCAATACAACGGCAAGAGCATCGGCGATCTGCTCGAGCTGACCATCGAAGAAGCCGCCGAATTCTTTAAGTCCCAACCCCGGATCCACAAGGCACTGGAGCTCTTGGTTCAAACTGGTCTTGGTTATCTGCAACTTGGGCAGCCGAGCCCTACTCTAAGTGGAGGCGAAGCCCAGCGCCTGAAATTGGTCAGCGAATTGAAGACTGGAGTAGCCAGAGGGTTAACGGACCGCCTCAAGAGAAACATCACGCCAAAGAGCACGCTTTACCTGCTCGAAGAACCAACGATCGGTCTCCATATGGCCGATGTGCGACTACTGATGGAGGTTTTGCACCGTTTGGTTGACGACGGGAACACAGTGATTCTTATCGAGCATAACCTCGATATCATCGCAGAGGCCGACTATATCCTTGATATCGGTCCAGAAGCCGGGGATAGCGGGGGAGAGGTTGTCGCTGCAGGTCCCCCTGAGGAAATAGCCCAAAACAAAGAAAGCCGGACCGCGCCGTTCATCCGCAAAATTCTCGGCAGAGGCTTAAGCAGAAGCGTACCGGCATACCAACGTCAGGGCGTTTCGGCGTAAAGGCGCGACAGTTAGAGTTAGAGTGTTTGCCGCACCAAGCCTTCACGTCGACACGCTTCTACTGCTTCCGCTACCAACTTCACCTCGATAGACCCCATCACGCCATCTGGACTTTGCACTACCCTCACGTGATTTCCGATCGGCGCCCAGACATTTGGGTTCGTCGGACCAAACAGAGCAACCGTAGGAGTCCCCACTGCTGCGGCGAGGTGCGTCACTCCAGTGTCATGTCCGACGAAGACGGCGCATTCATTCAGCTCGCGACTCAAGTCCTCGAGGCTCGCGTTCAAGAGCGTAGCAAGGCCCGGGAAATGGCAACGCTTACGAAATTCGCGAACAACTTTGCCGTCCGCCTCTCCACCGAGCAAAAGATAACTGTCAAATAAACTGCCGAGCCGCTGAGTTAGCTCGATCCAACGATCGATCGGCCAATTCTTCGCCAGAGAACCGCTGCCCACGTGAAAGGCGACTCTCGAGGATTTGCCAGGTTTCGATCCGACTTCCAGTCTGGGAATTGGATCACGCAGAGCCAAGCCAAGCTGTCCGAGCCCCTCCGCCAACTGGAAAACCGCGTGGCTATCAAGTCGCATTTTGCTCGAACAGGCAATTATCTGTTTCACGCCAGCGGCAGTTAGATTTCGGGCGATGACCCCGTTCGCATCGGCCAAAAAGGTGATTACCAGATCGAAGACGCCCAGCCTGTTTCGAACGGGCTCCGGCAACGAGCCTTCGCCGAAAAGAGCCGCCAGACCCGGCGCATCCATTCGCTCGACTCTATCGGCGTATCTGGGAGCCGCTAATTGCGCCTGGGGTAGAATCCCCAGCAACACCACCTCGGCGTCCGGAAAACTCTTCCGGATCTCACCTAGCACCGGGAGAGTTAAAATCAGATCTCCAAGCGCCCCTCCGCGCAGAACTAAAATCTTCAAACCGGAGAAGCTAGTGTCCTGTCCCCGAAATAGCAGGTATATTGTTGCGATCAAAATGGGCCGTCGGCAAGGCGGTCCGAGCCGGACTGGCGGTAGGAGGGAGCATATCTGAACCGATACGTGACCGACGAGCAACGCAGCCGCCGGCCCATTTTCATCGCAACCCTTTGGGCCGGGGTCAGTTGGCTGTTTTTCCGCGTTGCTCGCTCGACCCGTATGACTCGCATACGGGCGCTTCGCTCGCGCCTTGAAAAACAGCCAACTGACCTCCGGCAATATACCTGCTATTTCGGGGACGGGACACTAATGGCTCTGGCCGAAGCCCGGCATCGAGCCGAGCTGGCCGCCCTTCTCCCAATCCGTTGGCTGGTTCCAGGGAATTGCCGTTTCGGGCTTTCCGAATTGGGGAGTTTGATTCACCTCTTTCTCCTTGTTTTTTTCATCGGAAACGCAGCCGACCAAGAACAAAGTTGAGCTCAAGACTAAAATGACGTTCTTCATTTCGTAGCGAGTAAAACTGAATCTCCAACAGCAACTTTTGAAAGATTGTCAGGGGCAGCGGAAGCAAATTCTGCAATGCAACTGTTCGGCTCAACTGAGACCACGCGCAACTGTGTTAATTTTTCCCCATTTCTTACAACGGTGAGCCTCGAATTGGTGCCCACACCGGAATCACTGCCCAAGCTGACGGTCAGAGCTTTGGCCTCTTGATTGATAGATAAGATGCTTCCCTCCAGGGGAACGATAGGTTTGATTCTGGACTTGTTGGCTGTCAGCCGGAACTGATTCAGTTCATCTTCAACGTCGATCAACCGTCTGCCCAACGCCTGACGGTCCTGTTCGGCGCGCTGTTTTTGTTCGAGATTTCGACCCGCCTCGGTCAAAGCGGCGGTCAGCGCCTTGTTTTCGCTATCGCGCGCGGTGAGCTGTTCTGTCGCCTGATTGAGCTTCCCTTTTGTGGCATTTAACTCCGCTGAGCGCGCATCTCGCTCTTGTTGGGTGAGGCGCTCCTGAGTCGAAAGACGATCCTCGGTCTGTTTCAGCTTTTGCTGCAAATCATTCAACTGGTTTCCCGCCTTGGCCTCGGCTGAACGCGACTCGATTAGGCCTTCGCTCAATCGGGTCAGTTTAGCTCGATTGAGGAAGCCCAAGACGACGGCGCCGACCGCGCAAAAAATCGAGACCAGCAATAAGAATCTTATCATTCCTCGATTAACATTTTTCTGTTTTGCATGAACTGGCGAGAAAACTGCCCATCAAACTGGCTACAAGGGAAAACCGAAAATTCAAAACACACAACCCCAAACTCGAAACACTCCGCCACCATTACGCGCAAAAGAAAGCCTTTGCCCTCCTCGCCTAACTAGTCCATTGAGATACAACCGTCAGGGGCTATGGATCGCTGACTTACGAACCCCGCCAGGGCAGGAATGCAGCAACGGTAGTTTGCTCTTCGTTGCCGTAGTCCTCTGACGGCCCTTCCTTTCCGGGCTCGTTCTCTCCATGGTGTTCTCCCCGAAACTTTCAGACTCCGAATCCTGCGATAAACCTCACGCAGAGACAACGCCCGGTCTTCAACCGCTTACCAGAAGTATGCGTCGGTGACTCCATCCCGGCCCAGGAACATTCCGTTTACTTGCGGTCCAATGCTTTTGATGGTGTCGGCAAGCGATCGCGCAGATTCTTCGGGCGACAGGGAGGCACCACTGCCTCCCATCTCCGTGCGGACCCACCCGGGCGATATTGCGACTGTCGTCACTCCTTTTGGCGCAAACTCAAAAGCAATGGACCGAGTCAGCATATTCAACGCCGCCTTGGATGTGGAATAAGCGTAATAATCGTAGCTTTCCCTGGTCGAAATCGAGCCAAGGCCGGAAGAAACATTGACGATGCGCGGCCGCTCGCTTTGAGTAAGCATCGGATAAAAAGCGCGAATGACTCGGGCTGCTCCCAGCACATTTGTGTCGAAGGCTTTCCACAACAGCTTCAGGTCGATGTTCATAATCGATTCGTTGCCAGTTTCCGGCATGATCCCCGCGTTATTGACGATCACATCCAGTTTCTTGCGGCGTCTCTGCGATGCCGCTCCCGCCTCCGCCATTTTTCGCTCTGAATCCACGTCGCACTCGATCAGATCAATTGTTTCAGGATTCGAAAGAGCGAGTTGCTTTAGTTCGTCTGATTCCTCCGGTTTCCTGCAGCCTGCGATAACGATGTCCCCGCTCGCCAGCAAAACCCGCGTGAGTGCCAGTCCAATTCCCCGGTTCGCTCCGGTGATGAGAATAACTTCCATAGTTCGATGCTTCTGCAGCTTCAGGTTCTCCAATGACCGGCCAAAGTCGAGTCTTACCGCTCCGGGCAATAAGGACGCTTCGATGAAACAACGCCGCTTGAATTTCGCGCCACTGTCCGATTAGGTAACAACCGACTTGGAAACGCCGATCTCCATTCTTGCCGGTTTACCACCACGCTCGGAGTTGCTCCGCAGCGAAAATGTCGTTGTTGGCCGCGCCGCGGAGGTCGATCTGATCTTGAGCCATCCGGAAGTATCGCGGCGCCACTGCCGGATTCTATTTGAAAGCGCGACCTGGTTTATTGAGGATCTTGGCAGCCAACGCGGCACGGTGGTGAACGGGAACCGTATTTCGGGTCGGACCTCCCTCAAGCCCGGGGACCAGATCCAGATTGGTCCGATCACTCTAGCTTTTGGTGTCGGCTCCGAGGAGCCTTCGGGAGCAACGGAGCTAGCTAATCCCATCGGTTCGGTTTTCTATAAGGGAATACCCGCCGCCGATATTCCACTCGGTTCGGAACTCATTTTCGGCCGAAGCGATGAGGTAGATGTCCTCTTGAGCGACCCAGTTGTCTCGCGCCGTCACGCAATGATCGAGTCAGGCCCGAAAGGGTATCGGCTGCTCGACCTGCACAGCAAATCGGGATCGTTCGTAAACGGTCGCCGTTTCGACGAACACGATCTTGTCATCGGCGACCAAATCCAGTTCGGGCCATTTTTCTTTATCTACGACGGACGTCGGCTCGTTCGGGTCCGCCGCCTTTCTGTCGGCCGGATCATCGCCATTGGGCTCACCCGGCAAGGCGACAGCGGTCCGATTCTGAATCGCGCAAGCTTTGTGGCGGAACCTGGTCAATTCATCGGGATTCTCGGGCCGAGCGGCGCGGGGAAAACGACGTTGCTGGATGCTCTCAGTGGTCTTCGACCAGCCGAAACCGGGAAGGTTCGATTCGATCAAACCGACTTATACAAAAACCTCGGCCAGCTCCGCTCATTGTTCGGTTACGTGCCGCAAGACGACATCGTTCACTCTGATCTTACGGTGACAGAAGCGCTCACCTTTGCCGCTCGTCTCCGTTTGCCTGCTGGAACACCTCGTTCAGAGATTGTAAAACTGGTGGATCATACCATTGCGAGCCTCGGCTTAGCCGACCGGGTGAACCTAAAAATCGGTCGATTGTCCGGTGGACAACGAAAGAGGGTCAGCGTTGGAGTTGAATTACTCAGTCGGCCTCCTCTCCTGTTTCTGGACGAACCGACATCGGGACTGGATCCTCTCGCGGAATTCAAATTGATGGAGCTATTGCGACGGCTCGCCGACACAGGATGCACGGTGGTCTGCACCACGCACGTGATGGAAAATGTTTATCTGATGGACCAGATCGCTATTGTCTCGGACGGACGCGTGGTGTTTCAAGGACCTCCCGACGAAGCTCGCTCAAGATTTGGCGTGACTCGACTCTCCGCGTTGTATGATGCGCTTCAATCGATCGATCCTAAAAACCTTCCCTCCTTCGAACCGGTACCTCCAGCCGAAACGGACCAGGACGCACCGGCGCCGGCAGCTCTCATAAAAAAAAGAAGAGCCTTCTCGCTTCCGATACTCCTGCAACGCCAGCTCGCGATCTTCAAAGCTGACAGCAAGAATCTAATTATTTTGCTGGCGCAACCGATCATCATCGGGGCTTTGGTCGCCTGGGCCGCCAGCGACCCTCAGCTTGATCAATTTTTCGCTTATATTGCGACCCTCTGGTTCGGTTGCAGCAATTCAGCACAAGAAATTGTCAAGGAATTGCCGATCTATCGGCGTGAGCGGTTGGTTGGATTAAGCCGCTGGAGCTATCTAACCAGCAAGTTCATCTGGATGGCCGGTCTTACCGCGATCCAGTCCCTCTTGCTTTACGCGACGATCGCGATTGGCAGGATGGGCGTGCATGGAGCTTTTCAATGGCAGATGATCGGACTGGTCCTCCTGGCCTTCGCTGCCACCGGCATCGGACTAACGATGTCCGCTTTCGCGAGATCTCCCATGCAGGCGGTCATGCTAGTTCCCCTGCTGTTGATCCCTCAAATCCTCTTTTCGGGATTCACTGTACCGGCCAAGGACATGACGCCCGCGGTCCTGGCTCTAAGCAGGATCATGCCTAGCTTTGCCGCTGAGCGGATCGCCGACGTGAGCTTTTTGATTGATCAGAAGATCTCCGGCGACCTGGCACGGAATTATCCCATCGCTTATTTTAACATGAACGATTGGTACCGTTCAAGAACCGGGAATCGGCTTAAGACGGGCACTATATTCAGTGAATCCCGACCGATCTGGATAGCCTACTCGTCACTTATCTTATGGACGATCGGCGGCTTCATTTCCTCTTATTGGCTACTGGGAAGAAAGGAGCGCGGATAACGGTGAATCAAAATCGACTTTCGAATCAAGCGGAGGTAATTGCGCCTAGATCGCGTAATCCGTAAACACGAACCACTTGGCTTTTCCCTTTCAACTGGAACTCGCCGAATTTCACGAAATCGTACGTACCAGGAAGCACTGTCACTACATCCTGCGACAGAACAAGATTCTGGTCTAACTCCTTCATGACGCCCTCAAGACGAAAAGCTGTATTAACCGTGTCGCCAATGATAGTCGCGTCTCTCATCGCCACCTGACCGATGTTGCTGCTTGTCACGCGGCCAAAATGCACCGCGATGCCGACCCGAAAAGGTGTCTCGGTCCCAGGCCAAACGCGATTTGCGGCAAGTTGGAGAATGGTCAGAGCAACGTCGAGACAAACTGCGCACTCGGTTCCCTCCTCGTCTCGTGCGGGCCAGTAGGCCAGCAAAGCGTCGCCGATATATTTATCGATAATCCCTCCGGCCGACTGTACAGCATTCCCAATGTCGCGAAACCAATTGCCGATAATTTGGGCGAGTTCGCGCTCGCTCAACTTCTCGGCCATTGAACTGAAACCGCGAATGTCGCAGACAAGGATTGCGACGGATAAAACAGCCTGGTGCCCTTCCATGCTTCCCGCCGCGAGCGTTGCATCGACGTTCCCGGACGGCTCGTCGTCAGGAGATTGATCGAATACCAACTCGAAATTCGCGATTCGAACTCTGGCGCCCGGTTCGAGAGTTACCGGCATGACCACGCGCTGATCATTCACGAACGTCCCGTTGCGGCTGCCAAGGTCCATGATCTGATACTGGAAACCGTTGTGGCAACGCACGATGGCATGCTGGCGAGAGACATGATTCCCAGGTAACGGAATGGTATTATCCGAAGTCCGCCCGATCGTGGCGGTATTATTGACTTCTCGTTCGAAAGGTTCTCCCCCCGGGGAATTAACACGAAACTTTGCGGGCATTTCCTGTCGCTATGATGGCACGCCGGGCCAATGTTGGCCAGTGGCAATCTCGAGTCAGCCTGTTACGAGAGAGAGCAGACTCCTGGCGACGGGATTGAGAGAGTGTCTCAGGGCACTCCTTCCAAAAATAAGTTGACCTATCGAAAGCAATCCCCTAAGGTGGCCGGACATTCCATCAAGAGTGGCGGAGGGACTGGCCCTGCGATGCCACGGCAACCGGTTCCGCGAAATGCGGAACGACCAGGTGCCAATTCCAGGTTCGAAGAATTTTCGGACAAAGATGGAGAGAGCGTAGAACTGGCAACTCGCGACTCTTGGTGGGATGAACCAAATTATAGACCCGCCTTGACTATGGATAAATATCCGTTCTTTTCGCACCTGCGTTGCCGGGAGTGTGGCCGACACTACGCCAAAGAGGCTGTTCACGTCTGCGAATTCGATTTTGGTCCCCTCGAAGCGGCTTACGATTACGAGGCGATCGGCAACTCCCTGACCCGCGAAAAGATTCTCTCACGGCCACATTCAATGTGGCGTTATCGTGAACTGCTCCCTATCGAAAATGAGCCGACGGTCGGTCTGCAGACGGGCTTTACACCCTTAATCCGGGCTCGCCGCCTGGCTGAGCGCCTCGGGGTCGATGAACTGTATATCAAGAACGACACGGTCAATTACCCCACGCTTTCCTTCAAGGACCGGGTCGTCGCGGTCGCTCTAAGCCGGGCCAAGGAACTTGGCATTGACACGGTTGCCTGCGCATCCACCGGAAATCTGGCCAACTCGGTTGCCGCTAACGCAGCGGCGGCGGGACTTCGCAGCTTTGTGTTAATCCCAGCAGACCTCGAACCCACCAAGATTCTCGGTTCGCTGATTTTCGGAACCAACGTTATCGGTATCCAGGGCGCCTACGATCAGGTTAATCGCCTTTGTTCCGAAATTGCCGGCAAATATCACTGGGGCTTCGTGAATGTGAACCTTCGACCTTATTACGCCGAAGGCTCCAAAACGATGGGGTTCGAGATCATCGAACAACTTGACTGGCGCTTGCCTCGACACGCAGTCGTTTGCATGGCAAGCGGCTCTCTTCTGACGAAGATCCAT
This sequence comes from uncultured Verrucomicrobiae bacterium, assembly GCA_963742335.1. GTDB lineage: Bacteria > Verrucomicrobiota > Verrucomicrobiia > Chthoniobacterales > JAFAMB01 > JAFAMB01. The sequence goes on along the minus strand of CAVULL010000025.1, from coordinate 455,454 downwards.
AAATCGTTTATCGAATTCGGCAAGCTTGGGCTCGTTGAACCCGGAGAGTGTAGCATCTACGGGGCTCAAGCAGCTGGATGCTCCCCGATTACCACGGCGATCAAGAACAATACCGAAGTTGTCAAGCCGGTTGCCAAACCTCATACGATTGCAAAATCGCTGTCGATCGGCACTCCGGCCGATGGCTACTACGCCATCCGGACGATGAAAGAGACTGGAGGCACCGCCGAAGATTGCACAGACGAGGAGATTGTAGAGGCAATCAAGCTTTTGGCCGAAACCGAAGGTATTTTTGCCGAGACCGCGGGTGGCGTCACATTGGCATGCGCTCAGAAACTGATCGAAAGCGGCCGCATCCCGCGAAACGAAAGTATCGTCCTTTGTATCACCGGGCATGGCCTGAAAACTCAGGAAGCGGTTATCGACAAAGTCGGCGAAGCCAAACTGATCCGGCCAAGCCTGAAAGAATTTGAATCCCTCCTTGAGCACGCAATCCAGACAAAATAAATCTATGACTATCCCCGTCCGCATCCCTACCCCATTAAGAAAACTCACTAAGAATCAGGAAGTAGTCGAAGCCGAAGGTGCAACGATCCGTGAATTGATTGAGAGCCTCGAACGCACTTATCCCGGCCTGAAAGAGCGTATCTGCGATGATCAGGATCAAATTCGCCGGTTCGTGAACGTCTTTCTGAACGACGAAGATGTCCGCTTTCTCAATGAATCCGAGACCGCGGTTAAAACGGGCGACGAGGTCAGTATCGTGCCTGCCATCGCCGGGGGATAGAAGGTCCTCCCTTTCTCGCCGGAGGAGCGGAACAAAGCCACTTGGGCTTTTGCCGATCGAAGGTGAGCCGATTGGGAGAGATACGCATCCGCAAAGAATAGCGAATGCGAGTTGATGGCATGAATCCATCAGAAGAAGATAAACGGGCTGGGGACGAAAGCGACGATCTCGACGAAGGCTTGGAGCCCTCCTTCATTCCTTCCGACGTCGATGTCCAGGAGGGAGATGAAGAGAAGGGGGAGGGAACCGGGCTCCCTCCGGCAATGCCTCCGGGAGTTTAAATCGTGGTGCGGCAAAAGGCCGGAATCGCGAGCGCTAACGGGGCACGACTTACGGCGGACTTAGCGAGAGCGCCGGATCAAAGTGCTTCGGCAGTACCACATGGAAGGTAGTACCTTTTCCAGTTTCGCTTTCGAGCCAAATCCGCCCGCCATGGGCATCCACAGTGGATTTGGCAATGGCCATCCCAAGGCCGGTGCCATGTTTCTTTCCGTAAGTCACAAATGGCTCGAAAATTCGACCCCGGATTGATTCCGGAATGCCAGGACCGGTATCGGAAATGGAGACCTCTAATTCGGTCTGCGCCTCGCGAAACTGGATAGTGATCGTCCCTTCATCCCCAAGAGCCTCTTTGGCATTCTTGATAATATTGGCGAGACAGCGCGTAAGACGCGCATCGTCCAAGGTCAGGTGATCGGCTTCAGTACTCCGGATCACCAATCGTACCTGACTGTCGCGGACCTGGTTTAGAATCTCCTCATCCAGCAGTTGGAGGATCCGACGCACTGAGGTCGCCCGCGGTTTGATGTTCACTTTCCCACGCGCGAAACCGAGGAGCTCTTCGCTCATCTCGACGATCCGGAGCGCTGAAGACTGAATGATTTCGGCCAACTGCCGGACGGAATCCGTAGGGGCCGTCTTTTCGAGGTAGTCGACGGAGGATAATATCGCCGACATCGGATTCTTCAGGTCGTGAACGATCGAGCTGACCATCGTGCCAAGCAGGGTCAGACGCTCATTCTGAAGGAGATGCTCAATGTATCGTGAATTAGTATAGCGCAGCCGCTGCACCATTATTCGCGTGAAGGTCAGAGGAAGCGTATCTGGAGCACTGTTCATCAGCCGGGTAAAGGTTTTGTGATCAACTTCACCAAGCAATGTGGCTTCCAAGGCGATCGCCCTCGCAGACCGCGGTCCGCGATCAATCACCGCCAACTCTCCGAAAAAGTCGTTTTTTTCGATCGTCGCCAAAGTCTCCTGCAATCCTTGTCGCCCGATTTTGGAGATTTGCACTCGTCCTCGCCCGACAAGCATCAGGGTCGATCCCGCGGCGCCCTCATCAAAAATCAGGTCCCCTGGTTGATATTCCACCTCCTTGATACCGACCGAGCGGAGCACTTCGGGAGAAAGCCCCTGAAACAGCCGATTAGAAAGAAATGCTTCGTTCATGACAAATATCCTAACGTCGACGATTCCATTCCGGAGCAGCGTACTTTTCATTGGCAATGTGGGCTGCCGTTTCCAGGACCAGGTCAGAAACGACAAACGAATTGACCTGCTCGCCAAGCGCGGCAGCCAGCATCACCGCAAATTGGTCCGGAACTTCAAGAGGTTGAATACTCCCTTGGAGTAGTAACCCTTGACGGTTTCGGCGGATCGCAGCTCCGGCGACCTTCTCACCTCGCAACTTCAAGTCAAACCGCACTGCTTTTTCGAAACATGCGGGCGACCGAATTGGCTCAGTGAGTTGTGCCATTTCAACCGGCCACCCGCATTTTCGCAAAATATTGGCAATCGCCAAGTGGACAAATTGGTAAAACTCAATGGTCGTCGGGAGGTTTTCGTCGGCCGGGCAAATGATCGAATAGGTAAAGTCCCGGCCATGCTCCACAATGCCGCCGCCGGTCCAGCGCCGGACGGAGTCTCGTCCGGAGAACCGAAGTGCGACTTCCTTCCAAGGGGTGAAATAACCAAAGGAAACAGCAGGACGAATCCACCGATAGGATCTTAACATCGGGAATGCCGAAGTTAGAAAAAGAGCTTCGTCGACGGCCATGTTTCCCGCCGCCGTCATTGGGTTTTCCTCCTGGATCAGGTGAAGTTTTTCAAGCTTCATACCACTCCTTCCGTGGGTATCACCGGCATCAGTTTTTGACGGCTGTTACCGCCATCACACTTCGAGCGGCCGGGGACCCTGCGTTCCGAATACCTGAGCGCCAACGAGTCCAAAGAAACCCCAACTCCAGGATGCAATGGGTTGGCAACCACTTCGACGTTATAACATCCAACGGTGACTAGCAAGGTAGGCGACACTCCAATCTTGCCGCTCTCTCTTTCTCGCCCAGATTCGGGTTCCGGCTCCGGCAGTAACTTTGCGAATCGTGGTAGAATCGTTGCTTTCCCACCTCCCCTCCGTTAGCTTCGAGATTCCTATGGCTAAGGTTGTTCTCGGCAAAGGTCTCGGTGCGCTAATTAGCACCAATAAACCAGCCCCTTCCTCGATCGAACCGTGGGAGCGCGTTGAACGGATCGCTCTGACCGATATTGTGCCGAGCCCCTTGCAACCAAGAAAAGCTTTCCGCTCGGAGCAGCTGCAGGAACTTGTCGAATCGATCCGCGAACACGGCATCATCCAGCCTCTTATTGTCCGAAAGGTCGAAGGAAAGTGGGAACTGATCGCTGGGGAACGACGTTGGAGAGCAGCCAGTCAGCTCGGTTTAAAGGAAGCACCAGTCATCGTGCGCCAAGCGTCAGATCGAGACGTGCTGGAGTTAGCCTTAATCGAAAACCTGCAACGTGAAGACCTCAACCCGATTGAAGAGGCTCATGCCTACCGGCGTCTGGCCGAAGAATTTTCTTTGCGGCAAGAAGACATTGCTCAGCGGGTGGGTAAAAGTCGATCGGTGGTAGCAAACTCCCTGCGACTGCTCGACCTGCACTCCCAGGTTCAAGGTTACCTTGCTCAAGGGAGACTGAGCGTCGGTCACGCGAAGGTTTTACTCGGATTGCAAAATCCCGATGAACAACTCGTTGCCGCAGAACTGACCATTCGGCAAGCTGCTACGGTGCGCATGACGGAACGCCTCGTCGCTGCGCAGTTAGCTCGCCTGGGCCTCGGCAAAAGCGGAAAAAGCGGTGCCCGACCGAGTCAAGGGAATTCGGCAGTCGTTGAAAATGCCCTCAGTGATTTGGAGGGCCGCCTGCGTGATCGTCTTGCTACTCATGTCACGATCCATCATGGCGAGAAGAAGGGGCGGATTGAGATTCAGTATTATAGCAACGATGATCTCGATCGGATTCTTTTACTACTGGGAGTTTCGGCTTAGTGAGAAGTGCAGGAGTCGCCAGACACGCAAAGTTTCAAGATTCAAATAGAAGGACTTACCGTCTTTCGGTGCCTGGACTGATCTGGTTTTTCGGCCTGTTTTTCGTGGTCTTCAGTTGCTTGCCCAACGACAACCCAGCATCCGGCAACGCTCCAAAACCACAGCCGAGCGCAAGCCAGACCGATCCTTCCGTTAACAGCGGATTGTCAATGCATCGGGAAAAAATCTGGACCGCTTTTGACGGTCACCAAGCTCTCGCCGAAGCGCAAACCCTAACCGATTTCGGGCCAAGACCATCCGGTAGTGAGGCAAATAAGAAGGTGCGACAGCACCTCGAAGATCGTTTGGCGAGTCTTGGCTGGCAGACAACTGAGCAGAAGCTTACGGAGCAGGCGCCAGATGGACGCGAAATCGAATTTTGCAATGTCATCGCACGATTTGCACAGTCCCCGACTTCGCCTCAAAGAATTCTGATTGGCGCACACTTCGATACGCCTGCGATCCAGGAATTTCGAGATCCCGGTGCTAGTGACGGCGGCGCGAATACCGCTGTTTTATTGGAGCTTGCCCGAACCTTGGCCGCGGAACCACAGTTGGCGGCAAATATTGAGCTTCTTTTTCTCGATGGCGCTGCCCCGTTTCGGGAACTCACCCTGAGCGACGGCCTTTTCGGAAGCCGCTTTTACGCTCAAATGCTCCACATCAATCAGCACGCCGGCGATATTCGGGCCGCCATCCTTCTGGACAACATCGGCGGAGCCACCCTTAATTTTTTGCCGAACAGTGACCCGAACCTGGCCAGCGCGCTGAAGAAGGCCGGATTGGTCGTCGGCATTAAGCTTGAGCCTGGGAACCGGGCACTTCTTGCGGACCAGGTACCGTTTGCACAGGCAGGTATCCCAAGTATTGCACTCCTGGATGTGGACTCTCCATATGTAAATACTGCAGATGACACAACTGATCGCCTTGACGAGGAATCTCTTACGAAGACCGGCAATTTGATCCTCTGCTTCGTTGCCAACGAACGAGGGACGCCATGAGCGCAAGGTCAATGACTCTTTACGTTAAGGCTGGATGTCCCTGGTGTCGGCTAGCCGAGGATTACCTTAGTAAAAAAGGGTACAAGTATCATCCAGTGGAGGTCCGACAGGACCCCCTTGCCTTCAAAGATCTGAAACGCCTCTCCGGCCAGACCTATGCGCCAACCTTGGTCGTCGGCGATCTGGTTCTTCCCGATTTCGGACCTGATGAACTTGAAGAATTTCTAAAGGAGCATAACATCCTGCCGTAACGTGGCTCCGGCTGAACAATGCTTTCGTCTATTTTACTGGTATTAGGAATCGCCGTCCTGGGGATGGCATTTCGATCTTTCGACCACCCGATCGCTCAAAGAATCTGCCTCCTTTGCGTATTCGCCGTATCGTTTTTGCTGGGATATTTGCCCTCCGGGAACTGGGTTGTCGGGATTGGAGTTGCTGCTCTCTGGATTTTCCTGCCTTGGCTCGAAATTCTGACCAAGATTCGGGCGCTACGTTTGCCGCTGGAACGCGAACTGGAGTACAAAAGTCCGCCGGGCCGCGACCTCTTCCCGAACCTGGACGATCTAACTGAAGAAATTGAGCGGGAAGGCTTCGAATTGATCAATGATCTGGGCTGCGATTGGGACGCGCAACGCCAATTTTTGAGGTTATTTCACAGAGCCAGCGACCAGACTCAGGCGGCTCTTTGCCTGATTGACCAAGGCGATATTGCTTTTTATTATATCAGCCTGGTGACTCGACCCACTGACGGTCGTGTCTTCACCACTTGGAACTATCCGTTTTCCTACTCGTTGAAATTTCTGCCGCACACCCACATTCAGCGTGTTCGAGCCACCGCCTCATTCATTGCGATGTGCAATGCGCATCAGCAATTGCTGGCGCGAAACAGAATTTCCGCTGACGCGATTCCTAAACTTGATCCGCCACAGATCCAGACGCTATTGCAGCAGGATTTGACCGCGCAAATCATTCACAACGTTCACGCCGGACTTCTGGCCCAGGTTGACGAACAAAAGGTCCGCTATACTTGGCGCGGAATGTTCTACCTCTGGTTCAGATTCCTTTGGGACTTTGTTCGCCTCTAGTGTCCGGTCCCCGAAACAGCAGGTATATTGCCGGAGGTTAACTATGCCATTTCTAAAAGGCGATTTCCCTGTCCTCGTAGGTGCCGGAAGAAATCCGCTTCGTCTGCTCACTTCGAGAGACGAATTTAACATCTCCGACGATTTCGACGCCCGGTTCGAACGCCATTTTGCCCTCAATTGTGAGACTTCGGCAGTGCAGCAGTGAGGGCACCCCAGCGGCAACCAGCGGTTCGAATTGATCGACCAACTTGTAGTGATCGCTCAACTTTACTGTGGGCGGAACCGCATTCCGTTCCGGCCGCAGGACCAGCCTGAATTCCGCGTCCAACTCATATGCGTCCGAGCGCACAGCCAAAAGATCGGATGTGGTCTTGACCGGCGAAAAACGATGACGCCCTACCTCAATCGCTCTCGCGCCGTCAAAGCATTCGATTGCGGCCCCCATCGCAGTCTCCAATTGGAAAACTTGAGGCGTCGATTTATCTCTTGGATCTATCGTTTTCTCGTTGCGAATCAAAGGCAGAGGCAGCAAACCATCACCTCGCTGCAACTCAGCGCGTAAGGCATCCAAACGAATCCAGAGGTTGTTGGTATTAAAATAACGGTGGCGCTCAATATCTTGGAAAGCCAGCAAATCTTCTTCCGGACATTGTGCGGATTCCCGAAGCAATAGACGATGGTCGGCATTTCTACGCGCAAGATGGCCGCCCTTGCGATCCGCCGCAGTGCGAGCAGTGACTTCCATCAAGAAAGGCGCACCGGAATTGGCAAAGAAGTCCAGCAGACGCAGATCCAGTGTCGCTCCGAGATTATCCGAATTTGAGACAAACAGGTATTTTTTACCTTCGTTTAATAGGCATTCCAGTAAGCCGGAGCCCAAGAGCGATGGATAAATATCACCGTGCCCAGGCGGGCACCATTCCAAAGATGGATTTTGAGGCCAACTAGCAGGTGCCAGTGATTTCACATCAATCTTTGGCACTTTGTTTTGCATCAATTCCAGCTCTTTGGGATCGCCAAGTTCTGGATAGGCCGCCAGCGCTCCAGCCGTATCGCTGCTCGTGCTGAAACTGTTCATGAGGATCAGCCTGAGCTGAGGTGCAAGACCTGCGCGCAGGTGCAAAAACTGTCTCGAGATAATGTCGAGAAAGGTGAGTTGGTCCCGCACCTTCAGGAGACTTTTGGCCTTTTCCAAACCCATCCCGGTACCGAGGCCGCCGTTTAGCTTCAGGACCACCGTTTGGGTAGCAGCCTGTGACGTGTCACCAGAGACCGTTTCATCCTCAATCGATGGAACGGCCCCAAGCGGAGAAATCGAGCTTTCAGATATTAAACCGGCCTCGTTCAGTTCGAGCTTGTGGTATTGATACAAGAACGCGTGGATCGCTACGGCGCTCATCCCGGCAGCTTGCATTTTCGCCCGAATCTCACTGAGGAAATCGTCCATGATACTTAAAAAAGGAGCCCCTCTCCGCGTCCCTGGGGGCCCGAATCCGGTTTGTCTAGCCCGGGGTTCTAATATCGATAGAACTCCGGCTTGTAAGGACCTTCCACAGGAATGCCAAGATACCCGGCCTGTTTGTCAGTTAGCTGCGTCAATTTCACTCCGAGCTTGTCGAGGTGTAGACGGGCAACCTTTTCATCCAATTTCTTTGGCAAAACATAGACCTTGTTTTCGTAGGCCGCTTTATTCGTGAACAACTCGATTTGCGCCATCACCTGATTGGTGAACGAAGCGCTCATCACGAAAGAAGGATGCCCGGTGGCGCAGCCCAGATTCATCAGGCGGCCCTCAGCGAGAATTGTCACACGTTTCCCGTTCGGCCATTCTGCCTGGTCAACTTGCGGCTTGATGTTAATTCTTTTCAACTCCTTGTCTTCAAATACGCTGGCAACATCTATCTCCAGATCGAAATGCCCGATGTTGGCAACGATCGCTTGGTTCTTCATGGCATCAAGATGCTCGCGCCGGATAATATCCCGGCAGCCGGTCGCCGTAATGAAGATATCCGCTTCATGAACGACCTCTTCGAGCGTGGCAACCTGGTACCCTTCCATGGCGGCCTGCAAAGCACAGATAGGATCGATTTCGGTCACGATGACCCGCGCCCCCTGGCCCTTCAGCGATTGCGCGGAACCTTTCCCGACGTCGCCGTATCCGCATACGACCGCTATTTTGCCGGCAATCATGACATCCGTCGCACGCTTCAAACCGTCCAGCAACGACTCGCGGCATCCGTACAAATTGTCGAACTTCGATTTGGTACAGGAATCGTTAACGTTGAACGCGGGACAGCCAAGCTCGCCGCGCTCCATCATCTGGTAAAGACGATGGACCCCAGTTGTCGTCTCCTCCGAAAGGCCGCGAATTCCCTTTAACAAATGCGGATATTTCTGGTGAACTATGCCGGTCAGATCGCCTCCATCGTCCAGGATCATGTTGAGCGGCTGACCATCGGGCCAAAAAATGGTCTGTTCGATGCACCAGTCGTATTCTTCGAGCGTTTCACCCTTCCAGGCGAATACGGGGATTCCCTGGGCAGCCAAAGCGGACGCAGCGTGATCCTGAGTCGAGAAGATGTTACAGCTCGACCAGCGAATTGAGGCTCCCAATTCAATCAGCGTTTCGATCAATACCGCCGTCTGAATCGTCATGTGAAGGCATCCCGCGATACGAGCCCCGGCCAGCGGTCTCGCAGTGCCAAACTCCGCACGCAACGCCATCAATCCCGGCATCTCCGTTTCGGCTATCTCAATTTCTTTTCTGCCAAACTCGGCTAACCCGAGGTCGGCAACTTTATAATCTGCGGCTGGTTTTTTGGTCACGGTACTCATTAAATTTATAGATGGCGTTTTGGTTTGAAGAGAAAGTGTTTTGCGATAGATCGGAGTTTCAGGAGACAAATTGTTTCAGCGCGTCAGCCCGATCTGCACGTTCCCATCGGAGGGCGTCCAAATCGTCTTCACGGCCAAAGTGTCCATAATTGGTCGTCTTACGGTAAATTGGACGGAGGAGATCAAGTTGTTCGATAATCGCTGCCGGCTTGAAATTGAACACTTCCCTTACCGCCTGTTCGATTTTCGCTTCGTCTACTGTCGACGTTCCGAACGTATCGACCGAGATGCTGACTGGATCAGGATACCCGATCGCGTAAGCGAATTGTACTTCGCACCTGTCTGCCAATCCGGACGCCACCACGTTTTTTGCGACGTACCTTCCCATGTAAGCCGCCGACCGATCCACTTTGGACGGATCTTTCCCGGAAAAAGCGCCTCCGCCGTGTCGACCCATCCCACCGTAAGTATCTACGATAATTTTACGCCCTGTCAGTCCTGAGTCGCCTTCTGGTCCGCCAATCACGAAACGGCCCGTCGGATTGATGAGATATCGAGTGGAAGAATCGATCCAATCTTGCGGGATGACTCCTTTGATGACTCGTTCGATCAGCGTCTCGCGAATTTCTTTGTGCTTTACATCATCGGCATGCTGGGTGGAGATGACAACCGTATCCACCCGGATGGGACGGTATCCCTCGTACTCAATTGAGACCTGGGTCTTGGCGTCCGGCCTGAGCCACGGGAGTTCGCCGGATTTGCGAAGCCGGGTCAACTCTCGTCCAAGTTTATGGCTCAATTGAATGGGAGCCGGCATCAACTCCGGCGTTTCCCGGACCGCAAAGCCGAACATCAGACCCTGATCACCCGCACCCTGTTCATCGGTCTCTTTTCCCTCAGCAGCTTTGGCATCGACACCTTGAGCGATGTCTCGCGACTGTCGGCTCAAAGCTTGGACAATCACGCAGGTATCAGCATGAAACAGAGAATTTTCATGGATGTACCCGATTTCGCGAATTGCCGATCGCACTTCGTCCAGATAATCGAATCGCGCATTGGTGGTAATTTCACCGGCGATGACAACCAAATTTCCTTTGACTAGTGTTTCGCAGGCCACCCGACTCTTCGGGTCCTGAGTTAAACAAGCATCAAGGATTTGATCGGAGATGGTATCGCAGACTTTGTCTGGATGCCCTTCGGCCACAGATTCAGAGGAAAAGATGTAACGACGCGCCATAAATAATGAAAGAGGATCGGTTGAACTAGGATCTACCGTAAAAAAGGAGGAACGAAGGCAGATGCGAATATTGACCAATCATGATATACTGATATATCGACCGTTTTTCCATGCCGTCAACGTTGAATTCACTTCGAACTTTATCGGATCCCACCCGCGCTCGGTTAATGCACATCCTCCAAACCGAAGAATTGTCGGTCGCCGAGATCCAGGAAATCCTCGGGATGGGTCAATCTCGCATCTCGACTCATCTCGCCCAGTTGAAGCGTAGCGGTCTGGTCCGAGATCGGCGCGTCGGGAAAAACATCTATTATAGTTGGACGCCAACCGGTCCGATTAAGGAACCTGAGCTCAGAAGTCTGATCCGGTGGGCGGTTGCAGATATGCCTGAGGCGGCGGCGGATCGTTCGAGCCTTCATCATGTGATCGCCAAGCGGAAGGACCGCACCCGCGAGTATTTTAATAAGCTGGCCGGCAAATTTGGACGAAGCTATTGTCCGGGTAGATCCTGGCAAGCTCTAGCGCACCTTTTCCTGACCATGATCCCGCCGATCGACGTTGCTGACCTGGGCGCGGGTGAAGGCACCCTCTCCCAGATTCTGGCCAAGAGCGCCCGAAAGGTCATTGCCGTCGATATCTCCGAACGAATGGTCGAAGTCGGGTCCCAACTCGCCAAGGAGCACGGATACACGAATCTGGAGTATCGGATTGGAGACCTGGAAGAGCCGCCAATATCGGACAATTCGATCGATCTGGCGATTTTCAGCCAGGCACTGCATCATGCAAACAGTCCGCAAAAAGCAATCGCGGCCGCCAGACGGATTTTGCGGATGGGCGGTCGCCTGATGATTCTCGATCTACTCGCCCACGGTTACGAGCAAGCGCGAGAATTATACGCCGATCTTTGGCTTGGATTCAGTGAGGTTGAGTTGGTGCGTTTGCTGGAACAAGCCGGATTTCGAGAAGTCGACGTTCAGGTCGTTTCGAGAGAATCGAACAGTCCATACTTCCAGACCGTGTTGGCCACCGGGGTAAAATAACCATCGGTGCAAGCCTTAGCCTGCTTGCATCGCTGGCAAACCCTGGGAAGAATCGCCTGGGTGGCCGATTTTCCCCATGAAAAAGCTACTTCTGCTCTTTGTTCTCAGCCCGCTCTGCCTGCAAGCCGCTTGGAATGTGCTCGACCGGCAGGATTGGCCTGTTCCGGGTGGAAAACTAGTCGCCTCAGAGTTGAGAGTAACAAACGGCTCCGCCGATGCTGAAGTCAATTTGGTTTCCTTCAATCCTGCGGAAACGACGCTCGAAGTGATTGAGAATACGAACGGACAAATTCGCGGCTTGAGAGAGCTTATCGAAGCTCGCGGAGGAGTAGCCGGCATCAACGGTGGCTATTTTGAAGCGAATCTCGATCCGGTGGGGCTATTGATCAGTAACGATCGTGTGGTGCACCATTTGCAAAAAGCAAAGCTGCTGTCCGGCGTATTCTCCGTAAAGAATGGTCGGCTTTCCTTGACGAGAACGCAGGAATTTTCCGGAACCAAGGGAATCCAGCAAGCCATTCAGTCCGGTCCATTCCTGGTCGACGGCGCCCGGACTGTGACCGGCCTGGACGACCGGAGGATCGCAGCTCGAACATTTGTTTTTTCGTGCGGTCCTTCCTTATGGGGCTTCGGCATTTGCCGTTCGGTCACTTTAGAAGAGATGGGCAATATCCTTGGCCAGACGACGATCGTTCCGGGCCATCCCATTGTGCGCGCTTTAAATTTCGATGGCGGTTCCTCAACAACATTCTACGCCAGGACCGAAAGCCACACGATTTTCTCGGAAGGAAGGCCAATGGTGAGTAATTATCTGATCGTAAAAGCCAAGAAATAGCCTGCGTCGCTCTGAAATCTCTCGACGATCTCCATGCGTTGCCGGCTGTTTCAGCGTAGCCGTGATTCTTGCAGACCAAGCCCAAGCGACATCTTCGCCAAAGAGGGCGATCCAAATTTTAATTGATTCCCGGGCAACCCTCAAACAATGTCCCGCAGTCGCGGTATGAGATATCTATGAAGCTGAAGTTTGCAGTCTCGCTCGGGTCGGCTCTTCTCGTTCTGAATCTCGGGGCCTCCGCGATTGACCCGGAAAAACAAGCTGTTATCGATCGATACAAGGCGCCGTTTGCTGTCTACCTCGCCGCGATAAGTGATCTTGGTGCGGCGCTCGATACCGAGCAAACAGAAGCGGATTTTATCAGGGCGGCAGATAAATTCTGCGACCAAGCCAACAAGTTCGTCGACGAATTTAATGCCAACAAGGAGCAGTTTGCAGACTCGCAAGTGGTGCAATCCATGAACGACGATCCCGACTCCAAGAAGGCAATGGAAGATTACATGGAATCTCTGAAATCGAAGCTCGAAGATGCCCGCCCTATATTTGACCATCTGATCAGCTCGCTAAACCGGCATTCGGATTCGAGGGAGATCAATCGTGTCCGCGATCGAGTAGCCGCGACATTTCAACGCATTCAACTACTCTACAATTGACGGGAGTCTTGCAAGGCAAAGAGAGCGGCGGAGAGTTTGCTCTTCGTCCGAGAGAACAGGTTCTTTTCTCAAATGAGAGGGCGGATCGGGCAAAGTGATCCAGGAGCGGCATCCGCCGTAAGAAGGATGGAACGGCAATTCCCAAACTGGAGAAATCCGAAAGGCCCGCAGAAAAGCAACATGCAGGCCTGCTTGTTTATCATAGCGGAACCGTTCCTCCAAGACAGTCGACTGCAACACGTGAAGCTGCTTCAACTCATGGATCGCACTCAAATCCCGCACTACCAAGGCGAACTCGACCTCCGCAAAGACGGAAATCGCGACACAGTCTTTTCGAGGCGCCAAATTGTAATCACCGCTGAGGCGGGTTCGCTCAATCTGCTCATGGAAATAAGTCGGGAACAAAAAAAATTGCCGGTATTTGAATTGGAAACCCTTCGAGCCTTCGGCAATTCCGCCCTTTCGGAATATCAAGCTGGTCTCACCGCGCTCGATCGAAGCACAAACGATGGCCCATTCCTTAAAGGCCGGAACTCCCGTTGGGCGTTTTTCGATGTTCGATTCTTGCCGGCGTAAGCCCACTTCGGCTGTTTGTCCGTCCATAGAGATTTTGTCTAGCACACTCCCGCGTGTTTGCACTGAAGACTTGCCGGTCGATGAAGGAAACTGCCAAAGTCCTCCCAAGGCCTGTCGGCTTCTGCCTGAGGGAATTTTAGTTGGCGCATCCCAATTCCTCGATAATCTGCAGATCATGTCTGTGAAGATTGACCTGCACTGCCATTCATTCTTTTCTGGCGACGGGGTCAGCAGTCCGGAACAACTTATCCAAGCCGCCCGCAAAAAGGGTCTCGACGCTTTTGTGCTCACCGATCATAACACTTGCGACGGGATCACTTACCTCCAGGACAAAGGGATTATGCGGGAAGATGGCCAGCCGGTAAGCGATTTTTTGATCGTTCCGGGAGTCGAAGTCACTACCGCGGAGGGTCATCTACTTTGCATTGGAGCTGTGCTTCCGTACTTGAAAGGGAGACCGGCCCTGGAAGTCTGTCACCTGATTCACCAGGCAGGCGGCTTGGCCATCCCTCCGCACCCGTACGATCTTTTTCGAGCTGGAATCCGCGAGAATGTCTTAAACACCCTGCCAATCGATGCCATCGAAGTTTTCAACGCGGCGAGTACTCTAAAGCGGTATAACCAGTCGGCGTTCAATTACGCCATGAAACGAGGCCTCGCAATGACAGCCGCCAGCGATGCTCACCATCATGCCGCCATCGGCCGGGCCTATACCATTTTGAAAACAGAGGACTTTTCAGTACGCGGCATCCTCGATCAGATTCCGAAACAGAACGACCTTAACCAAGAGTATATCTCGGTAAAGGATAATCTCCGTAAGACCTGGAATAATTGGCTGCGTCTCCGCAAACGGAAATCAATCAAAGACATGCTCTCCAGCAGCGACGAGGAAGAGGCTTGAGTCTTAAATCAACCGAACCGCCCGGGTCTTATCCAGCTTCAGGATTTCTCCGGGAATAAAACTGATTTGCACCTTCGGGTTAGTGATTTTTTCGCCGCGCCATTGAACACTACCCTGCTCGACAAGTCGGCGCACTTCACTGCGGGACCTGACAATCCCAAAGCCCTTCGCATAGGCAGTCACGACGGCCGAAATGACGTCATCTTTAAGGTCGGCTGCATTGACCGTCGGCAGAGTGACCGATTCCAAATCCCGTTTCGCAAAGCGCAGATTAAACTCCTCAAGAGCAGCGTCTGCCGCGGGTCGATCATGGAACTGTTCTACTACTCTGGCCGCGAGTCGCTTTTTTGCCTCCATCGGGTGGATCGCAGGCAGGCTCTCGCCAAAAAGAACGTCGTAGTACCGAACCATTAAGACATCCGAGATGCTCATCAGCTTGCCAAACATCTCCTTCGACGACTCGCAAATCCCCACATAGTTGTTCAGACTCTTGCTCATTTTCTGGACCCCATCGAGTCCCTCGAGAATCGGCTGCAAACAGGCAACCTGCTGGTGCTGTCCCTCTTCTTTCTGAAGATCACGGCCAACCATGATATTGAAAAGCTGATCTGATGCGCCCAGTTCAACGTCCGCGTGGATCACCACTGAATCCCAACCTTGCATGATCGGATATTGCAGTTCGTGGAGAAACACCGGCAATCCTTTCTCCAACCTGGCCTTAAAGTCGTCTCGCTGAAGCATTTGCTGGAGAGTGACCCGACTATTCAGACCAATCACTTCCAGGAAATTCATTTTTCCAAGCCAATCGCTGTTGAAGACTATTTCCGTGCGCGTTGGATCGAGGATCTTGAATGCCTGGGTCTTATAGGTCTCGGCGTTAGTCATTACTTGTTCGCGGGTAAGCATCGGCCGCGTTGTCGATCGGCCACTCGGATCGCCCACCATCGAGGTGAAATCGCCGATGATCAAAACCGCCAAATGACCCAAATCCTGAAATTGCCTCAGTTTGAAGAGGTTGACTGAATGCCCCAAATGCAAATCTGGCGATGTGGGATCAACTCCAAATTTCACTCGAAGAGCGCGCTTCTCTTCCAGCTTTTTTTTCAATTCGGCTTCACTGATCAACTGAGAGCCACCTCGTTTCAGAAGTTCTATTGTCTTTTCCGATGATTCCATTTTAACGACTTGTGAGCGGCCCAAATGCTGGCCCAGATCCAACCGAAGCGCAAATCAGGATCAGCCGCGGTTGACAATTGCCTCCCTCTGATTAACCTTCCCGACCCTTGATGCCCAGGAGCTACTGAAATGAAAAGAACTTACCAACCTTCAAAACGCACCCGGAAGCGTCAGTTCGGCTTCCGCGCCCGGATGAAAACGAAAGGCGGAAGAGCGACTCTGACCAGGCGGCGTCAGCGAGGCCGGAAGCGTCTGGTCCCCGGCGGCGTGGAACTGCACTACCCGCGGCACACCGAGGCCTAAGAAGAACATGGTCCGCCCTGTGCGGATGCGCTTTAGGTTTTCCCGGCCATCGCGTTTAAATCGTGCCTCAGAGTTCAGCTTAGTCAAGGCGTCGGGTAGGTCATGGACGGGAAGGCACCTCGTCCTGGCAATCTTAAAACGGGAAACTGAGACGACTTCCAGAATCGGGATTGTTGCGACAAGGCGGCTTGGAGATGCGGTTTCCCGAAACCAGGTTCGGCGAAGAATCAGGGAAATATTCAGGTTGAATCAGCACCGCATCCAAAAAGGGCTCTGGCTCGTTACGATAGCTCGTGCTTCCTCGGCATCCGCCACCTTCGAGGAGCTCCAACGAGACTGGTTGCGGCTGGTTGAGCGCGCCTCTATTTTAGCGCTTGGCTCACATGGCTCGCATCCTCCGGATCTTACTTAAAGTGTACAAAGCCACGTTATCACCATTCCTGGCCGCCTTGACCGGCGGTCCCGGGACTGGATGCAGGTTCAAACCCACCTGCTCCGAATATATTGTCGAGGCCATCGAATTGCACGGATGGATGACCGGTAGCTGGCTCGGCATGAAGCGAATTTTCCGCTGCCACCCCTGGGGTAATTCCGGGATATGACCCCGTTCCAGCCAGACAACCAAAGTGCAAATGAGTTTTTAAGATTGATCGAAGTATGGATCGTACAGCTTGGATAGCAATCGCACTCGCCACGATCGGTCTTGTTGCTTCGATCGTTTGGGAGCAACGCCAGGCGGCCGAAGCGCGGGTCAGGTTTTTGCAACAGCAGGCCATCCTGGCTGCCCAGGCGACGCCGACGCCCCAAGCCACCGCGGCTCCGGGGCCGGTCACTCCCTCCAACTCAACAGCCCCGGCCTTAAGCAGCAAGAAGCAGCACGGGGAAGTGCCTGAACAAAGCGAAACACTCAAGAGTGCTGTCGCCGAGCTTGATTTTTCCAATAATAAAGGGGGGCTGGTGACCGTGAGCCTCCTGAAACATAACGCAGAACAAGGGCAGTTCGTTCAGCTCAACACGGATCGCACTCCGGCAATTGGAGCAATTACCCAAAATCCGAATGACTGGGAGGATGGCGGATATGCTCTTTCGGCCGATTCCGAAGCCGGAACGGCCACTCTCAAACGGACGGCCGCAGGCGGACTCGAGATCACCAAAGTGTACACTCTGGCCAAGCAGGCCGGACTTCAAGACGATTACCAGGTCAACTTCACGATCAATTTCAAAAACGCTGGCACCGCCCCTTTTGAGACGCCCGGCTTTTTTGTCAGCACGGGAGCAGCTGAACCGATTCACAGAAACGACAGGATTTACTCCACTCAATTCGACTGGTACCGGGACGGTAAATTCAACTCCATCGCCGTTAACTACTTTGATCCCGGAAAACTCTTCGGGATGTTTCAAACGAGTGGTCCAAAGGATGTTTACACCGCTACCGCTGACAAAATTCTCTGGGCAGCAGTCAGCGACCAATATTTCGCGACCATCCTGGCGCCACAGGATACATCCGGTCAGCAGGTCTGGGCGATGCCGGTGAATGTCCCGAATCAGGATGGTCAGCCGCCAATCAAAGCGATTCAGGGGGCGATCGAAATCCCTGGCTTCAGCTTACAAGCCGGAGAAACCAAGACGGTCACTTTCCACATCTACGCCGGCCCGAAAGAGTTTACTCGACTGGCAAAGCTCCCTAACGACCAAGCTGACATCATGAATTTCGGCTGGGCGAAATGGGTCAGTGAGCTGCTTCTGACGGTGATGAACACGCTTCATGCGTGGGTGGGAAGCTACGCGCTTGCCATCATCATCATGACGATCATCATCCGGTCGCTGCTCTGGCCGCTACAAAACGCGGCGACGAAATCGATGCGAAAGATGTCCAAGCTTTCGCCTATCATGAACGAGCTGCGCGAGAAGTACAAAGATGATCCGCAGCGGATGAACCAGGAGACGATGAAACTCTACAAAGAGTACGGCGTCAACCCGTTCGGCGGATGTCTTCCTATGCTCGTTCAGATCCCAATCTTTTTCGGTTTTTATGGCATGCTCGATAAGGCCATCGAGCTTCGCAACAGCTCCTTTCTCTGGGTGCACGACCTGTCGCAACCGGATACCGTTTTTCATATTGGCGGTATTCCGATTAATATTCTGCCTCTGGTGATGGCCGCAACACAGCTCTGGCAAATGAGCATCACGCCAAAAACCGGAGACCCGGCTCAGCAGCGGATGTTTCTCTTCATGCCGCTGATTTTCCTTTTTATCTGCTATAATTATGCGTCAGGGTTAGCCTTGTACTGGACAGTGCAAAACCTCTTTTTCGTGGCCCAGATGTACCTGACGAGAAAGCAGGCAGATGCTCCCCTCGTCAAGGTTCCGAAGAGCCCGCAAGTTGCCAAGCGCAAGAGTTACCGATAAATCTTATTTGCTTACCCCCAGGATAAAATGGAAGCCAAGGAGATATTAGACACGATGCTTGGTTACCTGGGCTTCGTCGCAGATATCCAGGAAGTCGAGACCGAAAGCGGTCGTCAACTCCAGGTTTTTACAGCCGAGAGCGACTCATTAATCGGCCACGACGGCGAAACGCTTGAAGATTTGCAATTTCTCTTGAACCGGATTCTTCAGGCCCAGGACCGGAATGCTCATCGGGTGCAGGTCGACGTTGGTCACTGGCGCGCGATGCGGGACGACAAACTGCGGCATCGCATTCGTCAAATCGCTGATACCGTCCGGATTTCAGGCCGACCGGTCAAACTCGAGCCGATGAATTCCTACGATCGGCGAATCGTTCACAACGCCGTGAAGGAAGATCCGGATGTGATGAGTTTCAGCCCTAACGATGACGCGCGAATCAAGCGCATCACGCTCCAGAGAAGACGCCGGTAGGGAGAGTTGAGTTGTCAGTGGTCATTAACTGGCAGCTGACACTGACCACTGACAACTATTTGGGCATCTCGATAGCGGCAATTGCGGCAAGCACCTGCTCGCTGATCTTCTGGTAAATCTCGCGATTGTGGACCGGGACATCTTCTCCTTTGAACCGGATCGGCTTGCCAACCACTACGATGATCCGATGCGGCCTGATCTTCCCACCCTTGGGCCAAGCTTCAAACGATCCAAAGATGCGAATGGGAACTACCGGAGCGAGTGTCTTGGCGATGATCATGCCAATCCCCGGCCTGGCCTGCTGGATCTCTCCCGTTAATGAACGAGTGCCTTCCGGAAATATCACCGTCCGCCGCCCCTCCTTGAGCAAATTCATAACCGCTCGGAAAGCGGCCAGGTCGCCTCGCGACAGGTCGACCGGCAACGCGTTCACTCTGGAAATGAGCGGTCCCAATAACCTTTTTTCGAAAAGTGTTTTCCGCGCCAGAAAGTAAAGTTCGTTCCTGCAGGTGATACCCACCAGTGGAGGATCAAGGTAGCTCTGGTGGTTTGCCGCCATGATTGCCGGACCCTCCTCTATAATGTTTTCCTGACCATAGGCACGGTACTGGAAGGCGACTCTGGCGATTACCCCGCTCAGCGTATAACAGAACCAGTACAGGGGCTTCATCAGTCAAGGCGGAGAGCTGCCGGAAGCCCTTCCATCTTTAAGCGCCCGACAATCTCTCCCACCACGCCATCAATCGTCAGGGACGAACTGTCGATCACATGCGCATCCTCGGCGATCGTCAATGGAGAGGTACGCCTGGAAGAATCGGCTCGGTCGCGAAAAAACAGATCATCGCGTTGTCCCTGGACTGCTCTCCTTTGCGCCCGGACCTCGAGTGAAGCATCGATATAAAATTTGTAGAGCGTTTCGGGAAACACCATGGATCCGATATCGCGCCCTTCCATGACCAAGTTGTCCCAAGTCAAAAACGCGCGAAGATGCCTGACCAGAAATTCACGCACTTCCGCAATCGCAGAAATGGCCGAGACTGTTCGATTGACTTGTTCATCCCGCAAATGCCGCTCGGGATTAATTCCGTCGATCAAGAAAACCAGCTCCTTGCTCTGCAAATCAAAGCTGATGACCGACTTTCTCACCTGGCCGCAAACTGCAACCGCATCGTTCGGCGGAATATGATGCTCATTAGCGAGCCAGGCCATACCACGATAAAGCGCACCGCTATTGACGTAAGAGAAACCGAGCCGCCTAGCCAGCTTACGCGCGACGGTGCTTTTTCCGGACGCGGCAGGTCCGTCAATAGCGATCACCGAAAATTCGGAGACGATATCCGGATTCAATTCTTTTCTAAAGCTTCGGCTGGGTTAATGACGTGGGTGGGCGGATTCTCGTCCGGCGTCAAAAATTTTTGTAACTGCTCGGCAAATCCTGGATACGAAGTGGCAATGCAGTCGGTGTCTTCGATGATAGTCTGATTACGGGCGAACATTCCTGCGATGGCAAAGGCCATGGCGATTCGATGATCGCCGTAGCTTTTCACACGTGCTCCCAAAAGCGGGGTGCCGCCATAGATCTCCAGCCCGTCATCCAACTCGACAACTTCGACCCCCATAGCAGTCAAATTTGTCGCGATGGCCGCCAGACGATCGGTTTCTTTCACCCGCAACTCCTTCGCGTCACAAATCGTAGTCTTACCCTGCGCCAAAGCTCCGGCGACTGCGAGGATCGGAATCTCATCGATCACATTAGGCACTTCATCCCCTGCGATAGTCGTTCCGCGAAGTCTTCCTCCCTGGATCCGAACTTCGCCTCTCGGCTCAACTTGATCGCAATCTTCGATCACTTCGCGAACCCGCGCTCCCATGCGCAGTAGCACCGACAGTATGCCGGTCCGAGTCTTGTTCAGTCCTACGTCGCGGATTAGAAGATCCGAATCCTCCTGCGCAGCCGCCGCCACCAGCCAGAAAGCTGCGCTCGAAATGTCGCCAGGGACCGCAAAGTCTCGAGATTCGGGCACTTGGTCGCCGTACAATGAGATGGCGAATCCTTGCCCGATCTTCTCCCGTTGCGATTGCACCAGGAAATAAGACATCATTCTCTCGGTATGATCCCGCGTGGGGAACGGCTCAACCACCGTGGTCTTGCCGGATGCCCTAAGCGCGGCGAACAATATTGCGCTTTTAACCTGCGCGCTCGCAACCGGAAGCTCATATCGGATCGGGCTTAACCGGTTTCCACGAATGATGAGCGGAGCTGCCCCGTTTGCGCCCGTCGCTTCAATTGACGCTCCCATTCTGGTCAGCGGCTCAATGACCCGTCGCATCGGTCTGGATGATAGAGAAGCGTCCCCGATCAACTTCGATTCAAAGGGCTGGGTCGCAGCAAGACCGCAAAGCAGCCGCATCAACGTCCCGGAATTTCCGCAATCGATTGGTGCGGTTGAAGGATGAAAATCTCCTCGTTGACCGTGTATGATCAACGTCGTTTCTTCCGGCTGTTCGATTGCGATTCCGAAATCTCGCATCGCTTTGACTGTACTTTGACAATCCTGGCTTGGAAGAAAACCGCGGACCACGCACGTGCCGTTCGAAATTGCTGAGAGCAGAACCGCGCGATGCGACATACTCTTGTCCCCTGGAACTCGAATTTCCGCTTCGATCGTTGGCGCCCTAAAAACCAATAGTTCTGACATAACTCACTATGGCGATAACCTATCGCGATTCTCCTTGGCCTCGTCGAGCAAAGCTTGCAATTTTTTCGCGTCTTTTTCCGCCAGCAAACTAATTGCTTCTTCCAAGGATCTTTTGAAGACTTGCAGCTGCCGTTGGACGGCTTCCGCGTTTGACAACAGAATGTCCGCCCAGAGTGCAGGCGCCCCAGAAGCTATTCGAGTTACGTCACGGAAGCCGGGCCCGCAAAGATCAAGCGCTGCTTTATTTGTTTCCGCCACGTGGTTGACCAGAAGCGCCGCGATCAAATGAGGAAGATGACTCATCGCGGCAACCAGTTCGTCATGCGCAACGACACTTACCAGAACGACGCGCGTTCCTAAACTTTCCCAAAACTGGGTGACCAGCGGCACGCTGGCCGCATCTCTGGCCAGTTCTGGACAGAGCAGGGTCACAGCGCAGGAAAATAGACCATCCTTAGCCGATTCGGCACCGGACTTTTCTGAACCGGCCATTGGGTGCGCCGGAACGTATTCACATCGACCTGCCAACGCTTTTGCCAGAACCTCCGCAACCGGTTGCTTAACGCTGGCGACGTCCGAAACGACGTGGTGAGCAGCCACTAGTCCAGCTAAGTCACGACCGAGCTGGGCCAGCGCACCGATCGGCGCCGCCAGAATGATCAGCCGGCTTTTCGACACTAGCTCCCCAAGATCGTTCATCACCGACGCCTTTCGAAACTTCGGGCCCGCCAGCTTTTCAGGAAACTTGGGATCGTATAGAAAGACTCGATAGCCGGCACGCAGCGCCGTGAGAGCGATTGAACCGCCCATCATCCCCACGCCGACGATGCCCACATTGGTTGGTTCCATAAACTGCCAAAGCAAAACGGGACGCGCGCAAATGCGCGTCCCGCTAAGACCAAGTTTTTACAACCGCAAGTTTAAGGTACGAGAAAGATCTTGCCCGTGTAAGGATCCTTCACTTCCGCCCCCGGCGGATAGCCCTCCACGTCAACTTCACCCGCGTTGGGAGCGTACGGGCTGATCACTCGCCCAGTTTTACCGGGCACCTTACTCGCGACAGGATAGTTCTCTGGCTGCGCAGGCGCTACGGGAGAAGGTGTGGGAAAAGCGTCGGGGGGCGGCGTTTCCTCCGGTGTCGGCGGCGGCGTATTTTTGGGCACAGAGCTCACCGGGGGGGTCGGAGTCGGGACGGCGCCATAGCCGTATCGATTCCCAGCGCCAGCTGTTTTGGGTCCGCTTGTTGTTTGACAAGCTACCAACGCCACGCAAAGAGCGACCGGAGCCAGAAGAATGAGGTGACGAATCATAGGGGAAATATATCGACCAGCATTAGTTCATCCAAGATCGAATGACAATCGAAATCAGGGTAACAACCTGGTGCCGCGATCGTCAATTCCCCCCGGCCTGACTCCGCAGAAATTGAATCAACAGGCGAAGCCGGTCACAGACTTCGTACGCTTCCAGCAGTTTTTGCCTCTGAAACGGTTCTCCCACAAAAGCAGCCGCGACGACATCGGAAAGGATTTCAGGAGAATCGATCTGTTGCAAATGATCCATCAGATTAGGGGGGAGCGGAACCCCGATTTTCTCGATCCGCACGCAAAACTCTTTCACTTTCTCGCTCAGTGCATCCGCTTCCACGGGATCGCCAGGAATCGACTTCGCTATTTCTATTTTGGCCACCGGGAATGGTTTTTCCTGGCTCCAGGCCAGCAGTCGGATGCGCGCCAATCCTTGCAGCACCAGATTGGACGTTCCGTTTTCGTTTCCAACACAGGCACGTACCAATCCTACGCCGGCCACAGGGCAAAGATCCCCGATCCCGACCGCCTCTTCGATTCCTCTCTTCAAGAGCGCGACAGAAAACATCCGCTCCCCAACCAGGGTATGGGCGAGCATATCGCGATAACGCTGCTCGAAGATGTGCAAAGGCATCAATGAATGCGGGAAAAGCACTGCATTTGCCAAAGCCATCACCGGAATTTCTGTGGGAATTTCGATCACGGCGACTTGTTCGCAGCCGCATCCAGCAAGGAGCCAACTCCTCCCCGCGGTTGACCCAAAGTCGCCATTTCCTCCGCCCGCCGGTCGGCCATAAATTGAGCTACCTGATGTACGTCTTTGTCTCCTCGGCCTGACAAGTTGACGATGGCGATCTGGTCGCGCCTCATCTCTCGCGCATGTTTGATCAAATAGGCTACGGCATGCGTCGACTCAAGGGCCGGTATGATCCCTTCTGTCCTGGATAACTCGAGGAACGCTTCCAGAACCTCTTCATCAGTGGCATAATCGTATTCCACTCTGCCGATGTCCCGCAAATAACTATGTTCCGGGCCAACCGCGGCGTAATCCAGACCAGCGGAGACAGAATGAGTGAGTTGAATTTGCCCATCCTCGTCCGCAAGCAACCAGGTTTTCGTTCCTTGCAACACCCCGAGCTTGCCAGCTTGAAAACGCGCTGCATGTTCGCCGGGACGAATCCCGCGGCCCCCGGCCTCCACTCCTACCATTCGAACTCCGGTATCATTCAGAAAGGGATAAAAAAGTCCGATCGCGTTACTTCCGCCTCCGACACATGCCACTAACAGATCCGGTAATCGTTCTTCCTGCTCAAGGATCTGCCGTCTTGCTTCTTCTCCAATCACCCGGTGCAGATCACGAACCAACATCGGGTAGGGATGGGGTCCGTATGCCGTTCCGAGAAGGTAGTGCGTGGAACGAACATTGGTGACCCAGTCACGCATGGCTTCATTGATGGCTTCTTTCAGCGTCGCCTGGCCGGCGGTCACCGGAACAACTTTCGCTCCAAGGAATTCCATCCTCGCCACATTGAGCGACTGACGTTCCATATCGACCTTCCCCATATAGACGACGCATTCAAAACCGAACCGGGCCGCCACTGTCGCAGTCGCTACACCATGCTGCCCCGCTCCTGTTTCTGCGATGACACGCGTCTTGCCCATCCGCCTGGCGAGCAGAATCTGGCCCATGGCGTTATTAATCTTATGAGCACCAGTGTGCAGGAGATCTTCCCTCTTCAGATAGATGCGTGGCCCTTTCAGCTTTTCCGTCAGTCGTTCCGCATAGTAAAGCGGAGTCGGCCGCCCACAGTAGGATTTTAGCAGCCGATCCAACTCCAGCCAGAATTTCGGATCGTGCCGAGCCCGGTCATATTCGTCCCTTAGCTCACAGATGGCAGGCATCAAAGTTTCCGGAACGAAAACCCCGCCATACGGTCCGAAGTGACCATGAACATCCGGCATCTGATTGAACTCCACTGAGGTATGCATAGAAGGATACCGGGACCATTGCTTCTCCCCTCGGCAGGAATCAAGGGGAAACGTATCAGCGAGCTCGCGTATCAGGGGAACGCATCGGCGAGCCGGCGTGGAGGCGAGACTCGTAGGCGAACCGGCAGAATTTCGAAGAAGCAAAGCGAGATACTGGGCTTAAGTCTCCACGCCGTCACGCCGATACGCCGACGCGTTTCTTCACCAAGGCTGTCTGTACCGCGCGGCGATGCGGCGAAGGCATCGGAATTGAATCAAGCGATTCCAGCCGGTGCCATTCCTGTCCACTCCTGAGACTAGCAGGCGCCTCGCTCAGGAAAACGTTCAGCCGAACCACAAATCTCGTGATCGGGTAACTCAAGCTCAGAAACGGGCGGTCGACATCAAAATCACTGTTCGATTCTGCATCGGATAGTACAGTCGGCAGGCTCCAGAGGCCGTGCCACTGCTTGCCCAGATTCTGTTGCAACAAGATCCGCCCCTCCTTCAAGGCCAGAAAATGGAGTTCAACTTTTCTCTCAATCTGGGGGCGAGCTCTCTTTTTGGGAAGTGATTCCGGGTCCCTGGCGGCGCAAAAGGAACGCACCGGGCAGAGGACACAGAGGGGCTTCCGGGGCAAACAGATCGTGGCGCCCAATTCCATCAAAGCCGAATTCAAGCGACGCGGATGGGGACCCTGAACATATTGGGTAGCGAAGTCCCAGATGACCCGAGCCCCACGCGGCTGATCCACCGGTTCCTGCATATTCAGGAGTCGACTCAGAGCTCTTTCGATATTTGCCTCGACGATCGGAGCCGCCAAGTCAAAAGCAAAACTCGCGATCGCGCCGGCGGTGTATCTTCCGACCCCGGGCAACTTCAACAACGCGTCCAGAGTGGATGGCAAGTTTTCCCTCCCTTCAGCCACCAAAATTTTTGCGCATCTGTGAAGATTTCGGGCCCGATTGTAGTATCCGAGCCCTTGCCAGGCGTGGAGAACCTCGGACTGATCCGCATTCGCCAGGTCACGCAAGGTCGGGAACCGTGCTAACCATCGTAGATAATAGGGGACAACGGTCGCCACCTGAGTCTGCTGGAGCATAAGTTCCGAAACCAGGATCGCATACGGATCGCTTGTGGCACGCCATGGCAGCTGGCGGCCGCAACGTTCAAACCAAGCAACCAGTTCCGCGCGAAACTCCGTGATTTCGCAGATAATCTGTTTCATCCTTATTCCACCGGTGAACTCTTATACGATAGCAATTCAAGCTTCTCAGGCAGAAGCCCTCAGAAATCTCTTGAGGGAGCAAGGATTCGAATTTGTTGATCGACCTTATACTATCTTCTTCGCTCAAAAAGCCAAACTATCCGTCGCGGTGTACCAAAAGGGACCGAAGGTCGTCGTTCAAGGTAAAGAAACCGAAGATTTCGTTCGGTTCTATCTTGAGCCAGAAATCTTGAAAGAAGCGCGGATCGGTTATGAGGAGGTACTCAATCCCGAAATGTTCGAACCGCATTTTGGGATCGATGAAAGCGGGAAAGGCGACTTCTTCGGTCCGCTCGTCATCGCCGGCGTTTACGTCGATCGCGAGATCGCGCGACGGCTCCTTTCTTTCGGAGTGACGGACAGCAAGAAAATCGGTTCGGATAGCAGGATCCGACAGCTCGCGGACGCAATTGAGGAGACGCCCGGCCTGGCAGCCAATGTCGTCCTGATCGGACCTGAGAAATACAATCTGCTCTACGAAAAATTCGCTAACCTCAATGATTTATTGGCATGGGGACACGCCCGAGTCATTGAGAATCTTCTGTTGCAGAAACCGGACTGTAAAAGATCGCTCTCCGATAAATTCGCGAATGAGCGAGTGATCCAGCGGGCCCTTTTGAAGCAAGCAAAAGAGATCCAGATTGATCAGCAAACCAAGGCGGAATCGGATATCGCCGTTGCCGCCGCCTCGATTCTGGCTCGGAACAGGTTTGTGCGCTGGATGGAGGCCCGCAGCAAAGCACTTGGGATTGTTCTTCCAAAAGGCGTTTCTGCGGCAGTCAAATCGGCGGCCAGAACCGTCGTGGAAAAAGGAGGTCGAGACGCTCTGCGCGCGATTGCCAAGATGCATTTTCGCACTTCGGCCGAGGTCCTTGAATAAAATGCCTGGGAAGCGACGGTGAACCAACCGAGAGTAATATGTCCACTAAATCCTTGCCTCATTTGCATTCTCGCCGATATTTCGGAAAAGGCTCAGCGTCGGGCGTTTGCAGAAAACGACGCTGACGGCAACGGGCCACCGGAAGTGCCATAAAATCTCGAACCTGGGAAAGGATTCGCAATGGCTAACCTGACGAAACGGGACATTGTTGTAAAGATCAGTAACGACACCGGTCTGGTTCAACATCAAGTGTTTGAAGTAGTCCAGCGAACACTCGATTTGATTACAGATAGCTTGGCGCGCGACGAAGATGTCGAGCTACGGAATTTTGGAATATTTGAAGTTCGGCTTACCAAAGAACGGGTTGGCCGGAATCCCAATCAACCTGGAAGCAGTTTCAAGATTCCGCCAAGGGCAACGGTAAAGTTCAAGGCTGGCAAGGTGATGAGACAAAAGGTCTCGAAGCTTTCGCCTACTCTCAAACAGGCACAAACGCTTAAAGGAGCGATGCTTTAACGGGCTTCTTCTTTCTTTATCTTCTCGAGTTGAGTCAATAATTTACCAAGTTCCCTGGGCACAGCTTGCTGGCCGGGCAAAGCCAGCGGCCGCAAGACGAATTGAGCGAGGCGCTCCTCGACGCCTCGCCGGTTGGTTCTGCCTTTCAGTTCCCTGATCCTTTCGGCTTTCACGGTATGCCGGGTTTTATTTTGGAGGCGAGCCTCTAATTCGTCGGCCAGGAGTCGCCGGGCCAGAAACCTGTTCAGGGACTGACAGCCCCGCTCAGAACAACGAATCCTGATCCCGCTCGGTCGATGCCGTAAGTCGACTCCAGACCGCCGGAAGAAACTTTCTTCAATGTCCCTCTCTGCACAACCAAGCGCAATCAGCCGCTCGCGCAGAGCTTTCGCTTTCTTTTCTGAAACCGGAAAAGCAGGCACGGAAGAGGTATATATCGATTTTCCAAGAAAAATTCAAATGCAGACCGGTCTGAGGGGACTTTCCGACCCGGACTTGTTCTTTATAATTTCGGTGCGTTAAGGTAGTCTCCAGCGAGCCATGGAATCATCTGAACTCTTAACGACTAATCGGAAAGCCCTGACGATTAACCTCGACCAGGCAAAGTACGGCACGTTCGCAGAGATCGGCGCCGGTCAAGAAGTTGCTCGGCATTTCTTCCAAGCAGGCGGGGCAGCCGGTACGGTCGCAAAGTCGATCTCTGCCTATGACATGAAATTCAGCGATGAGATTTATGGCAAAACGGCCAGATACGTCTCCAGGGAACGGCTGGGACTCATGCTGAATCACGAGTACAGCTTGCTTCTGGAACGTTTGCGCGAAGCACGAGGGGAACGAACGGAATTTTTTGTTTTTTCCGATACGGTAGCCGCCAAAAGTTTCAAGGGCACAAACGAAGCACACGGCTGGATGGGCGTGCGCTTTGAGGCCATACCAAATTCGCCGCCAAGCGACATTATTTTACACGTCAGGATGCTGGATAAAGAAAACATCCTGCAGCAACAGGCTCTTGGAATCATTGGGGTGAACCTGGTCTATGGAGCTTTTTACTATATTGATGATCAGGATCGATTCATCCAGTCGCTGGCCGACAATCTGGGCGTCGACCGGATCGAAGTCGATATGATCAATTTCGGCGGGGCACTTTTTGCCAACGTCGACAACCGTCTGATGAGCCTGAAGTTAGTCGAATACGGACTCACCAACGCAGTCATGTTCGGTCCCAGAGGCGAGGTTTTGCAGCCTTCGGAGGTTCTTCATCGAAAAGCAATCGTCGTTGAGCGCGGAAGTTTCCGGCCTGTTACGCTGGTAAACGAAGATATGATGCGATGCGCATTGGCCCAATTTCTGCAGGAGCCGGCGCTCAAAGGAGTGGATGTGGTGGTCCTGATGGAGATCACGATGCACAACCTGCTCGCTTCCGGAAATATCGATCACAAAGATTTTCTGGACCGAGTCGACACTCTGGCGGCCATAGGGAACAACGTACTTATTTCCAATTACCTTGAGTTCTACAGGCTAACCTCCTACTTCCGCCGATACACCAAGCAGATGGTTGGGGTTGCGATGGGCATCAATAATTTGCTCGAAGTCTTCAACGAGAAATATTACGAAAACCTTGACGGAGGGATCCTCGAGTCGTTCGGGCGCCTGTTTAAGAATCTAATTAAGTTATATATCTATCCGATGCGAAAGAGTGCCTACGACAGATACTGCCTGGCTAATCCCAGGGATTGTCCAATTCCTTTAACCGGCACGTCTCTCCATCCCCTGGCCACCGACGTATGGGTCAATGCGATCAATCTTCAGGTTGAAATGCATCTCCGGAATTTGTATGCGCATCTGCTGGAAAATCATTATATAGCGCCAATCGTGGGATATGACGCAGCCATCATGGATATTTTCTCCCGCGACGTCCTGAACAAAATCCAAACTGGAGAGCCCGGATGGGAAACCATGGTGCCTGAGAAAGCCGCGGCCATCATCAAGGACCGAAACCTCTTTGGTTGCAAGGAGGCGCCTGCAACGAAACTGCAGCCGGTTGGATAGTCAGTCGCCACACCGACAGAGTAAAATCTCCGGCCGTTCAACTCATGCATGAAGCCTGAGCGATTGTTCCTTCTTGGATTGTGACTGAATTCCAGGACAAATCGTTGATGAACCCCCTAGAACAACGGATCGGATACAAATTCCGCAATTCGCTTTTGTTGGCCGAGGCTCTGACTCATCCGAGCCTGGGCCACGAGACGCAGCGGCATCATTTCGATAATCAACGACTCGAATTTCTCGGAGACGCGGTTCTGCAACTGATATTTACAGAACATCTTTTTCGATTGTTTCCTCATTTTAGTGAGGGTCAGCTGACAAAGTTGCGTTCTCGACTGGTCTCACGTGAGGGCTTAAAAGTTCACTCCATTAACATCGGACTGGGTACCTACCTGATGATGGGCCGCGGCGAAGAAGCGAGCGGCGGACGGCAGCGCGCCTCGATCCTCGCAGACGCATTCGAAGCCCTGGTCGGCGCCATGTATCTGGACAGCACTCTCGAGGTGGTCCGAAGATTTGTGCTGGACGAAGCCCAACAAGATATTCAGCGACTCACCCATCAGCCACTTGAGGTGAATCCAAAAGGGCAACTCCAGGAGATTCTGCAGGCGATCTCGCCTAAGAGCCCGAATTATGAGATTGTCTCTCAGACCGGCCCAGAACATCAAAAACTCTTTGTCGCGAAGGTCATCTGGGAAGGTAATGAGCTTGGTGCCGGCGACGGCTCCAGCAAAAAGCAGGCAGAGACGGCGGCGGCACTTTCTGCGCTGAAGGCCAAAAAGTGGGAGCCAAAGCTCGCAAAATCCGAACCCGAGACGAGCTCTTTCAAGCCGATTGAACCCGAAACCGAAAGCAATCCCCCCACCGCGAAACGGGCTTCCCGAAAAAAGCGAGGCGGCGAGGATTCGCCTGCTCCGGTTTCCTAACCAACGGACTAACGAGGCAAAAAGATTCGGTTAGCCCGCAAATCTCACGAGCCAAAGCACTCGTGCTATTTGGCCATAACAGGTCAGAGCGCTCCGCGCTCAGAGGAATTTTCCGGGGTTTAAGATCCCTGAGGGATCCAGAGCGCGCTTGATCATTTGGTGCAACGCAATAGACTCGGGCGAAACTGCTTGAGGCCACCAACGCTTTTTGGCCAATCCGATCCCATGTTCACCAGTGATTGCGCCGCCGGCGGCAATCACATATCGGAAGAGATCGTCCAGCGCCCGCTCCATCTTCTCGCCAACTTCTTTTTGATCGGGTTCTGCAACCATCACATTGACGTGAATATTGCCATCCCCGGCATGCCCGAAGCAGGCGACGGGAAATCCATACCGCTCCTGCAAGCTGCCCGCAAACTGTATCAGCTCGACCAATTTTCCTCGCGGAACCGTGACGTCTTCATTCAATTTCATGAGGCCCGTCGCCTTTAAGGATTCAGAGAAACCTCGACGGAGATCCCATAATTTTTCACATTCTTCTTCGCCAAATGCTGTCGCCAGAGTCAGAGCGCCAAGCGAATGGACCAGCGACGAGAGTGTCTCAACCGACAGACCAACCGGTCCTTCGTGCCCATCCAAATCGATCAGGAGATGCGCCTCGCCGTCCGGAACGATCTGACGCGACAGGTGACGGCGCGCGGCCTGGAGCGTGAATCGGTCAGCGATCTCCAACGCGGAGGGCAAAAAACCTTCCAACAGGATTTTCTGAACGACGGCGGCGGCATCTTCGATGGATCCAAAGCTTGCCGAGATGGTAGCTCTGGCCGGCGGCAGGGGCAGCAGACGCAGCGTCGCCTCAGTCACTACCCCGAGCATTCCTTCGGATCCGACGAAGAGACTCACGAGGTCGAATCCAGTTTTATTCTTGTGAGTTCGTCCGCCGACTCGAACAACAGTGCCATCGGCGAGGACGACTTCCAGGCCAAGGATATAATGCCGGGTGACTCCGTATTTCAGGCAGCGAGGGCCGCCCGCGTTGGTGGCGATGTTTCCACCGATCGAGCTGTTTTTCAGGCTCGCCGGATCTGGCGGATAAAAAAGTCGACAATTTCTTACCTCGCGTTGAAGATCGCCCGTAATCACGCCGGGCTCGACTATCGCGACCCCGTCCGCAACTGCGATCTCTTTGATTCGATTCATTCTGGATAGTGCGAGCGAGACCCCGCCTCTTACCGGAACACAACCGCCTACGTACCCGTAGCCCGCGCCGCGCGCCGTGACGGGGATGTGGCGCTCATTTGCGAACCGAAGAAGTCGGGAAATCTGTTCGGTGCAGGTTGGCGTCGCAACCACATCGGGAAGATGGCTGGTAAACCATTTATCCCGGCTGTTTTCTTCTAACTTGAAGGGATCCCGAGAAATGACGTCCGGCCCGAGAAGAGCAGCGAGTTCAAGGTAAAGATCCATTAGGAGGGGTCCGCAACGGAGCGCACCCGAGAACTTTTACATCCCCATGATCTGGTATCCGCCATCAACATAAATGACCTGTCCGGTGATTGCCGTGGCGCCGTCACCGGCCAGGAAAACTCCGGTGTGACCAAGTTCGGCGGGGTCACAACTCCGCTGCAATGGCGCGTGCTCCTGATAATGTTTCAGCATGGTAGTGAACCCGGCGATCCCCCGAGCCGCTAGTGTTTGCACGGGACCAGCGCTGATACAGTTCACCCGGATTTTTTTAGGGCCCAATTCGTAGGCCAGATACCGTGTGGTCGCCTCCAGACTTGCTTTCGCCACTCCCATGACATTGTAATGTGGGACCACCTTTGTGGAACCGTAGTAGGTCATCGAAATGATGCTCCCTCCATTCGTCATCAATGGAGCAGTCTCCCTGGCCAGGCCGAGTAGCGAATAGGCGCTGATGTTGTGAGCCAGCAGATAAGCCTCCCGCGACGTGTTCAAAAATTCGCCTTCCAGGGCTTCCTTGGGCGCAAAGGCGACCGAGTGCAACATAAGATCGACCCGATCCGTCCGTTGACGAACGTGCTGGAAAAATTCCGTGATCTCTTCGTCGCTGGTTACGTCGCAAGGGTAGAGCGGGACCTCAGAACCGAAGGTCGAAACCAGGTCTCCGACATTCTCTTTCAGCCGCTCGCCTTGATAGTTAAAGATCAGCTTCGCGCCTGCGGTCGCCCAAGCCTGCGCGATTGCCCATGCGATACTGCGCTTGTTCGCTACTCCGAACACAACGCCAATTTTGCCTTCGAGGGATTTTGAGCTCATAGAGAATTGGTCCAGAGAAGAAACCGAGTAATTTCCTATCCTATCTGGACCAGTTCTAAGCAATTGCTTTTTTCCTGGCAACAGCCGCCGGCTTTTTAGCCGCCTTCTTCACGAACTTCCCATAGCTTGGACAGATTGTTCCTATTTCACAATGCAGGCAATCCGGATTCCTGGCGAAACATCTGCGCCTTCCGTGCCAAATCAACCAATGACTGAAATTCGTCCATTCCGATTTCGGAACCAGCCGCATCAGATCGCTCTCAATTTTACCAGGCTCAGCCTTTTTCGTAAGATCGAAGCGTTTGGCCAATCGGGCGACATGGGTATCGACGACAATTCCTTCTTCGATCGAAAATGCGCTGCCCAAAACCACGTTCGCTGTCTTCCGGCCAACTCCCGCGAGTTGCGTCAAGTCCTCCATCGAACGCGGCACTTCGCCTTGGTATTTTTCAACGAGATCTTTTGCCATCGCGCGAAGGTTCTTTGCTTTGTTGCGGAAAAACCCGGTTGTCTTTATCGCGAGCTCCAGTTCATCCTGACCGACTGCGGCGAGTTCGCAGGCAGTCGGATATTTCGGGAAGAGTTCCCGAGTCACGATGTTCACTCTCTTATCCGTGCACTGGGCGGAAAGAATCGTAGCAACCAACAACTGGAACGGTGTCTCGAAATCCAATTCGGTATGTACGTCCGGATAAGTTTCCTGCAGCTTTTGAATAATGCGTTGAAGTCGTTCTTTGGTGCGCATCTTTTCCTATTTCAGCTTTGCTAATGATCCTGCCTGCTTCTCGAAGAGGACGCGACCCAAAATTGATCGGAGCCCGCGTCGGAGCTATCCGATTTTCCGGATGCTAGCCGGGTGTCTTTGCCGGCTGAACCTGGGTTGGCGAGGTTAAGTCGAGCTCCTTGAGCGACTCGACAAAATAGCGGCACTCTCCCTCCGAGTAATATTTTTTCACATTATCAAAATATTTTTGCGCCGCGTCTTTCTCGCCTCGCTTCAAAGCAATCGCTGCGCGAGCGTAATAATAGGCAGGAGTCTTGCCGGGGAACTTCATAAGGTCCACCGTCTCGCTCGCTTTGCTCAGATCCCCGTCGAGGACCATGCATAACACCAGTTTGAAATCCACTAGTTCCGACGCGGGATCCACCTCCTTTAGCGCCTGGTATTCTTTGGTCGCTTGGTCGTAGTTCCCGGCAAGCAGTCTCACTTCAGCCAGGTTGAACCTGGCCGGATAAAACTTTGGATCCAAGGCGAGCGCCTGATTAAATTGCTGGACCGCTTCGTCGTATCGCTTCTCCCTCGTGAAAATTGCCCCGCGCAAATTAAAGATGGCGGGTTTCTTCGAGTCCGTCTTTGCCGCGGAATCGACTTGTTTTTCGGCTTCTTCGAATTTGCCTTGATTGAACGCGTTCGTCGCCCGTTCTAAAGCCGCACTGGTGCTCCGCTGATCGGCGAAGCTCCGCTGAACCAGAACCGCAAGAAAAAAGGCCGTCAGCACACTTTTCAAGATTTCCTCACATTTCCCGTCCGATGGCAACCGCCACACTTCTTACCCGAGCTACCAAGTCCTCAAAGTCAGCCGGAAGCAACGCTTGCTCGCCATCGCTCTTGGCGTTCTCCGGGGCGTTATGGACCTCAATCATAATAGAATCCGCCCCTGCCGCGACCGCCGCCAGAGCCATGGCCGGAACAAACTCGCGGACACCAATCCCATGCGTCGGATCCACCACCACCGGTAAGTGAGTCTCTGCCTTGAGCACTGGGACGGCGTTCAGGTCCAGCGTGTTTCGCGTCATGTTCTCAAAGGTGCGTATGCCCCGTTCGCAGAGTAAGACGTTAAAATTACCTTCGCTTAAAATGTATTCAGCACTCATCAAGAGGTCCTTGATCGTTGCCGACATCCCGCGTTTTAGCATAACGGGAAGGTTAGTCCGTCCCACTTCCCGCAAGAGAGAAAAGTTCTGCATGTTCCTGGCCCCGACTTGAAGACAATCGGCATATTCGCAGACCATTTCCAGGTCCTTGGTATCCATCACCTCTGTAATAATGGGCATTCCCGTCATGCGCCTCGCCTCCGCCAGAAATTGCAGTCCTATCTTGCCAAGACCTTGAAAACTGTACGGCGAAGTTCGTGGCTTGAAAGCGCCCCCTCGCAAGATTTTGGCCCCTGATTTTCGCACTGCTTCCGCTATCGCAGTGATCTGGTCTTCACTTTCAACCGAGCAGGGACCGGCCATGACCACCACTTCTTTCGCTCCCAGAGTCACATTCCCTATCTTGATGTGGGAATGCCTCCCTCGAAACTCGTAAGCCACGAGTTTGTACGGTTTCAGCACCGGCGTGACCGACTCAACGCCTGGAAAGGCGCCCAGCGGCTTTTCCCGTATTTTATCTTCCGGGCCAATCACGCCGATAACGACACGCATTTCGCCACGGCTAACTTCAGTTTTCAAACCCCAGGAACGAATTCGAACAACGATGTGCTCGATCTGTTCCTCGGTTGCATCGGGACGAGTGATAATGATCATTGCTATTCTATTGGAGGTTAATTGCGAAGGCGTTTGGCCATCAATTGCCTCCTTTAGATCGACTTTATCACAGCGATGCTCAGGAGCGATGTTTGGCTTTCCCCTTAGAGCCCAAGCAGCTGTTGTTGCCAGCGCATCAGAGTCGAGCCGGCCGCTTCCGGTTCGCGCGAGATCCGTTCCAGCGCTTGCCTGGGAGCGATCACGCCAGCCTCGAGCTGTAAACTTTCCGCCACCCGATCACGCCTATTTTTGAGCTGCTCCATCCGTCGTTCCTGCTCGCTGGTCGGCCGATCGCGAACCGACCGTACCCGCTGCGGCCATTCTGACTCTGGCAACAACAGGGCTTCTTCCAGGATTGATGCTAAGCGCTTTCTCCTGCTGCCGTGAACACCCGGCGGCAGATGGTCACTGCCCGCGGCAGTCGATTTCGCCAGCTCAATAAGGTCCTCATTCCGAAGTATTTGAAAACTTGGACGATCGGCTTTCTGAGCTTCCCCATCTCGCCAATACCAGAGCGCCCGCAAAAGCGCGAGTTCTTTGCCTTGCAGCGATGCGCTTCCAGAAATTTTCCATATTCGCTCTGGATCTTTTTCCCGATCCTCGCCAGCAGCCAGGATCGCTTTCTGGCAGCTTTCTGCAAACCATCCCCATCTACCCTTGGCATGCAGTTCCTGAGCTAAATGTTCGGCCAAATCGATCAAATACAAAGTGTCGTTGATCGCATATTCAATCATCGCCGCCGTGAGCGGACGTCGAGCCCAATTCGCCTTCTGCGAAGATTTTGGCAGCTCAATCTCGAAGAATTCTTTGACAAGTGAGGCCAAGCCCACCTCTTTCAAGCCAACCAATCTCGCTGCCAGATAAGTATCAAAGACCTCCCCTGCGGCAAACTTGGTCCCGCGTCGCAGCATCCGCAGGTCAAAGTCGCAGCCATGCAAAATAATTCTCCTTTGGGCGAGTGCTGCATTGAACCGGGAGAAATCGAGTGGCTCAAGAGGATCAATCAACGCATCCTGTTCAGGCAAGCTGATCTGAATCAGGCACAGTTTTTCAAAATAGCAGTGAAGGCTATCTCCTTCAGTATCGACAGCAACCGGGTC
This sequence comes from uncultured Verrucomicrobiae bacterium, assembly GCA_963742335.1. Taxonomy (GTDB): domain Bacteria; phylum Verrucomicrobiota; class Verrucomicrobiia; order Chthoniobacterales; family JAFAMB01; genus JAFAMB01. Next base: position 419,265 of record CAVULL010000025.1, on the reverse strand, counting down.
GCATTTCTCCAAGGTGCCACACCAATCATCCAAAAGCTTATTGTTGGTGATGATCAGCGGATACGGCTTGGTCATGATTTATCGAAGCGCTGTGAGAAGCAATTCGGCGTTAGTTCTAGTCGCTTTTAAAGTATTTAAGAGAACTTCCATCGCCTCGATCGCCGGCAATTGCGCGAGCTTTTTCCGCAATAGGGTCACCCGCTGGAATTCGTCCGGATGATAGAGTAGATCATCGCGGCGCGTGCCCGATTTCAGAATGTGAATCGCCGGATAAACTCTTTTTTCGACGAGCGTCCGATCGAGATGCAGTTCCATATTGCCAGTTCCTTTGAACTCCTCAAAAATGACCTCATCCATCCGGCTCTCCGTGTCGACCAAGGCAGTCGCAAGGATCGTCAGGCTGCCGCCTTCTTCGCAATTTCGTGCTGCTCCGAAGAAACGCTTTGGCTTGAGTAAGGCCTTCGCTTCCACCCCACCGGACATAATCCGCCCTTTGCCTGGTTGCAACGCGTTATAACCGCGTGCTAATCGTGTGATGCTGTCCAGCAGGATTACGACATCCTTCTTGAGTTCGACGAGACGCTTTGCCCGTTCGCTGACCAACTCGGCGACCTGGACATGACGTGTCGGACTCTCATCAAAGGTAGAACTAAAGATTTCGCAATCCAGACATTGCCTGAGATCCGTTACTTCTTCCGGACGTTCGTCGACCAGTAACAGAATCAAGTGAACATCAGGTGAATTCGCCCGAATGGCGAGTCCGATATCCTTGATCAGGATCGTCTTGCCTGTGCGGGGGGCGGCCACGATCAAACCTCTCTGTCCCCGCCCCAACGGAGCAATCAAATCGACCGCCCGCGCACTGACGCTTCGGCTTTTGGGATTTTCCAGCAGGATCCGTTTGTCAGGAAAAAGAGCCGTCAACTGATCGAAGTGCTTCGGTTCGCTCCAGGATTCCAGGGGAATACCTTCGATGCTGATGACCTGTTCCATGGCCATAAACTTTTCTTTTTCCTTTGGTCCCCGAATATAACCCCGGATTTTGTTGCCCGGTCGAATACCATGTTTTTTGAGGATCGCTGCCGACACGTAGACATCCTCGGGGCACGGTGTAAAATTGTAACGTTCCCAGCGAAGGAATCCGTAGCTTTCGCTAGTGATCTCCAGCATCCCCTCGCCGATCAGCTGGACCCCGCGGCTCGAATAAGCCTTCAGCAGGTCGAAAATCAGCTGGTGCCGGGTGCGTTCGTGCGAGACCCGGAGGTTAAACTGCCTGGTCAGCTCTAACAGGACGGGGTGACTAAGTTGGTGCAGCCTGTCTAGCTCAAGAACATTTCCGTTTCCGTTAAAATATTCTGAACCCGGCAATACCGTCGATTCAGCACCTAGCTCCTCCATAACGTTCAATGACCTCTTGAGATATCAGATTAACTTGTTGAGCGGTGATTCCGGGTGGGCAATCGGTCCACACGATCCAATCGCCCCGACGAATTTTCTCCTCGAGATCCATCTGGGCTTCAATGATCTGTTCCGCCAGGTCTTTTGATAATCGACGTTCAACTACGATTCGTTCAACTTGCGACGCGCGACTGCAGGCAGTCACGATTACTTGATCAACATAAGATTCAGCCCCCGTCTCATACAATAAAGGTATTTCCGCAAGGAGCAGCCCGTCTCCTCCGGTCCGGCTAACCCACGCTTCTCGTATCCGTGGATGGAGAATGGATTCCAGAACCTTGCGCGCCGCCTCATCATGGAACACTAGATCCCGCAACCGGTCTCGTGCGAGATCGCCCCTCGAGTCGAATACTTGAACTCCAAAGGCCGCTCTAATCTCCTCTTGTACAACTAAATCGCTATCCGTCAATCTTCTCGCTTCGAAATCTGAGCTGAAGAGTTCAACGGGAACAGTCTGCTCTAGCAAGCCAAACAAGTGTCGGGCGACCGTGGACTTCCCGGTTGCGACACCGCCCGTGATTCCGATGCTGGGCATCCGTTCTGCGTTTTGTAAATGGAGTTTAACCCAAAAAAAGGTAAATCAATGCCCTTTTCATTCTAAACTCTGCCGTGCGCGTCCTATTCAGCCAGTTTCGCCCGGAAATAATCGATCGTAACGCGTATTCCTTCCTCGAATTCAACTTTGGGCCCCCAGTTTCCAAGCTGAGTCCGGGCGCGTGCGATATCCGGCTGGCGGACCTTTGGATCGTCCACCGGAAGTTCCCGGTACTCGATTCCAGCCTTAGCCCCGGTGATCTGAAGAATTTTTTCGGCGAATTGTTTGATCGTCATTTCCACCGGATTGCCGATATTCACTGGCCCGTGGTGCTCGCTCATCGCGAGTCGAAATATTCCTTCGATCAAGTCCGACACGTAACAGAAACTCCGCGTTTGACTGCCGTCGCCAAAAACTGTCAGCGGCTCATTGTTCAGCGCCTGGCTGATAAATGCCGGCACCACTCGCCCATCGCGCAGACGCATCCTCGGTCCATAGGTATTAAAGATCCGGACAATCTTTGTATCCATCCCATGAAAGCGGTGATAAGCCATGGTCATTGCTTCGGCGAACCGTTTAGCCTCATCATAGACGCCTCGCGGACCGATCGGGTTGACGTTCCCCCAATAATCTTCACTTTGGGGATGGACCAGCGGATCGCCGTAACATTCTGAAGTGGAGGCCAGCAGGAATTTCGCGGACTTACCCTTGGCCAATCCAAGCGAATTATGCGTCCCGAGGGCACCAACCTTCAAGGTGGGAATTGGATGTTCCAAGTAATCAATCGGGCTGGCCGGAGAGGCAAAATGAAAAACGAAGTCGACCTTACCGGGCACAAAAATAAAATCGGACACGTTCTGCCGGATGAAACGGAAATCAGGATTACCTGCCAGATGGGCGATATTTTCCGGAGAACCGGTGATCAGATTATCTATGGCAATGACGCGAAAACCTTCCGCCAATAAACGGTCGCTTAGGTGCGAACCCAGAAATCCGGCACCTCCTGTCACTACAGCGGTCTTTTTTGAGAGATTCGACTGGAACATTTTAAAACTTTGTCATCTCTAAGCGGAGAGTCTCAGAAGTCGAGAGAAAAAACCTCAGGTAACAGCGTCAGCAGGTGCGTCCCATGGAAGTCTCCGCCCGCCCCACGGGCTAAATCTAGCGCCGCTACTCCTCTTGAGCAGCACCAAACGTATGGCGGATATCCTCCGCCTGCTCTCGCCAAAAGGCATCTTCACCTATATTCGTCGCGTGATCTCCGATTCGTTCAAGAGCGCGAGCGACAAAAATGATATTCAGGTAGGTCGGCACCTGGTCCGGATCAGTTCCCATCCGTTCCGCCAATTTGTCGTTGAGACCGGAATTCAAGCTATCCAGGAATCGGTCTCGTGGCTTCAGCTGCAAAGCCAATTCGGCATCTCCATCCACGAAAGCACGAAGACTATCTCGGAAAATACCCATGGCTTCCCGATACAGCGGCTCAATCAAGAAGATTTCTGAAACCGTCGGACGCAGATTCAACTTCTTCGCTCGGCGAGCGATGGCCACCGATTGATCGGCAATCCTTTCCAGGTTCGAGCTCAGTTTCATGGTGGAGATCACCTGTCGCATATCGGAAGCCACAGGGTGGAAGCGGATCATGATTTCCACTCCCTCTTTGTCGATTTGCTTCTCGAGTGTATCCACCTCTTCGTCGTCGGCAATCGCCAGATTACATAGAGTACTATCCCTCTTCAAAAGGCCTTGGATCGCATTTTCCAGCAACCGCTCCGCCAGGCTCGACATCATGAGGGCGTCGTTCTTCAAACTGTTGAGCGCTGCGTCAAAGCTCGTGCTAATGTGTTTACCGCGTTCCAGCATATCAGTTCAGAATAAACCCGAAATAGCTCGGATTTACCAGCGGCGGACTACATTTTTTCGGGAACTTGAATCCCTAAAAGGTCGAGTCCGAACTGTAACAATCGGGAGAAAACGTCGCATAAGAGCAATCGCGTTTCACGGACCGCAGGCCTTGCAGTGAGCACGGGGCAGGATTCGTAAAACCCGTGAAATACCGCCGCCAGTTCATAGAGATAAATGGCCAGGATGTTCGGCTTGAATCCATCCAGGATCGCCGGGACAATATCGGGAAATAAGAGAATCTTCTTTGCCAGATCCAGCTCCGCTTTTTCACGCAAATGAATCGGATTCGGTGCGGTGAAGCCGGCGGGCAGTTTCCGAAATATAGAACGGCACCTGACATAAGCGTTTTGCAGGTAGGGCGCGGTGTTGCCCTGCAGCGACAGCATTTTATCCCACGAGAAGACGTAATCGGTCATTCGATGCTGAGAAAGTTCAGCATATTTGACCGCGCCAATCCCCACAATCCTGCCGATCAGCAACCGATCTTGTTCTGATAATTCAGGGTTTTTCTCGGCGACGATTGCCATAGCGCGGCTCACTGCTTCGTCCAGCAAGGCTCGCAGAGGAACCGATTCTCCCGATCGAGTGCGCATCAGTTTCCGGTCTTCTCCCAAGATACTTCCGAAAGCGATGTGCTGAAGATCGACCTGATATCCCAAACGGCGGGCCAGGCTGAACAATTGCTGAAAATGGAGCTGCTGCGGAGCGCCCACGACATACCAGATGGCTTCTGCTCCCCAGCGATTCAATCGATACTCGATTGTCGCTATATCCGTTGTCGCATACCCATATCCACCATCGGATTTCCGAATGATAAACGGGTCATCGCTCAAGGCGCGGTCCCATACCACAACCGCTCCTTCGCTCACCTCAGCCAACCCACGCTCCTGCACCTCCTGGACAACCCGGGGCAATTCAGGGTTGTAAAAGCTTTCGCCTAGCTGGCAGTCAAACCGCACCCCAAGAAGATCATAGATTTTGGAAAATTCCGCGGCTGAAAGATCGACGCACCGTTGCCAAATCCGCCGATTCTCGTCGTCCCCCAGCTGGAGTTTCACCAATTCCCGCCGACATTCCTCCAGGATCTGGGGGTCTTTCTTTGCCGCCATGTCCGCTTCGCGGTAGATCCGAACGAGTTCCGCGACCGCGTCAGAAGCGAGGCTCTCCCGATTCAACGAATGTTTCCAACCATAGATCACCTTCCCGAATTGCGTGCCCCAATCACCGATATGATTATCGGTGATCACGTTGTGGCCGAGAAACCGCGCCACCTTTGCCAAAGCGTCTCCGAGAATCGTCGAGCGGATATGCCCAACATGCATCGGTTTCGCGATGTTCGGAGAGCTCAAGTCGACGATGATGGTTTTTGGGTTGCCCGTCCGTTCCACGCCAAGGCGCCGATCCGAGGCCAGTGCGCCGAGACGGAGCGCCAGAAACTCAGGGGAAAGTCTGAAATTGATGAATCCGGGACCGGCAACTTCAGGCGGCGTCCCGATGTCGCTCATTGATAAATTCGACACGATCAACCCGGCCAGATTTCTAGGATTCTGTTTTAGCTTTTTGCCGAGCACCATCGCCACATTCGACTGATAATCACCGTGACGTGGATCGGTGGTAGGAACCAATTGCAACGGTTCATCATTGGCGACACCGATCGCTTGCAGAGCATTTTGCAAGCGCTCTTGCAACATTGCCGAAACCGTCTCCATGCCTTAACTGGCTTGCGGACGGGCAGCTTTATTCTCGAAAATGGCCAGAATCTCTTCGGCCGACTCTGCCTTGGCAAGTTGTTCGCGGACCGACTTGTCGTTCAAAAATTTAGCAATCGCGGCAAGCGTCCGAAGATGGACCTGAAATTGATCTTTTGGCACCACAAACAGCACGATGAACCGGACCGGAGAATTATCGAGCGAATCGAATTCGATCCCCGTGGAGGAGCGCCCAAACGCCGCCACTACCTCGCTGACACAATTCGAAGAGGCGTGAGGAATCGCGATTCCAAACCCGATTCCCGTGCTCATCGTCTCCTCGCGTTGCCGGAGAGCTGCCAGAATCGAATCTCGGTCGGACGTTCGAACTCGATTTTTTCGCACCAATAGGTCGATCAATTCCACGATTGCCGCCCACCTTTCGGTTGCCTTCATCTCGGGGATGATTTGATCTACTGATAAAAGGGAGCCCAATGTCATAGCTCTCGATCGAGAATGCCGCACCTTAGCAAGTCGCCGTCCTTTGACAAGAGTCTTTCACTTGAATGATGCAAACGCTATTTGTAAAGCGGAACACTAAAATCCGTTGTCTCAATTCAATACTGAAAATCGACCGTGTTACCAATAAACACCTAAACTCCGAGTCTATTGCATGAAGATTTTAATGGCAACCAGTGAGTTCTCCCCTCTCGGTTCGACCGGTGATCTGGGAGATCAGGTCCGTATTTTGACCGCCGAACTCAAAAAAATTGGCCATGACGTCAGCGTAGTCATGCCTTTCTATCGATCCGTTCGCGAAGGCAAATACAACCTTCGCCCTTCCAACGGTGAGTTCCAGGTCAATTTGGGAGGCAAACGAGCTTCCTCTGACATCGTTGAGACCACCAGCCCGGACGGAATTCAAGTTTACCTGGTTCGTCGCGATGAATACTTCGATCGAAGCGGTATCTATGGCGGAGAAGGCAGGATGTACGAAGATAACGCCGAGCGTTTTATCTTCTTTTCCAAAGCGGTGTTGGAGCTTGCCAACCGCATCTCACCTTCGCCGGAGCTCATCCATTGCCATGATTGGACGACCGCCTTGGTTCCAGTATTCGCCCGAGATCGCCAAATGCCCTTTCGCACTGTTCTAACAGTCCACAACCTCGAGCACCAAGGCTCATTCTGGAGTTTCGATTTTGCCTTGACCAGTTTACCGGGAAGCTACTTCGGGGCACACGGTCTCGAGTTTTATGGACGATTGAACTTCCTGAAAAGTGGAATTTTGTTCGCCGACGCCGTCACATTGCCGGGCGAAGAGGCTCTTTTCGAGGCATTTACCCCTCAACATGGTTTCGGCCTCGACGCCGTAATGCAGGAAAATCGATTTCACCTTTATGGCATTCCTCATGGCGTTGACTATTCTCAAACCAACCCGCCTCTTGATAAATTGATTGGCAAGCGGCCCAAGTCCGAAACGGGCAACGGCAAACTGAGCTGCCGCCAGGCACTCCTGGATCAAGTCCAACTCGAAAAAGATCCCAGAGGAATTGTTCTCAACCTGCCAATTGAATCTAAGGATGAGGGCGCTTTCGGTTCCCTGAAGCCAATTATCGATCTTGTTCTGACGGCCGATACGCGCCTGTTAGTCACCGGAAAGGGACCGGATCAGGATCTCGCCGAGATCATTATTGCAGAAAGAAAATATCCCTCTCGTTTCGCCTATCGCCCGGAACCGGACGCCACGATGCGGCAACTGGGCTTAGCCGGCGCGGACGTGGTTTTATTGCCATCGTCCCTGGGGTTTCGCAGCACAAATGTGCTCTCTGCAATGAGATATGGAACTCTCCCAGTCGTCAAATCTCACGGCGGCGTCCATCAACTGGTGTCCGATTATGATCCCGCCACGACTGCCGGCTGCGGCTTCGTCTACAATGACCACTCTCCTATGGCGCTTTGGGATTCCATCCGGCGCGCCAACCAGCTTTATCAAGAATCCGCAGAATGGAAAAAGCTGACGGAGCGAGCGAAGGCCCTCGATTTCTCCTGGACACAGTCCGCAAAATCGTTCGCCAAACTATATGCCAACCTGTTGCGACATCGACAGGCTAATCCGGCTTAGTTCGCAAAAAGCGGTGGAGATGCTCCCGGAAATCGTTACTCCCATCCCAGGACCGCGCTCGCGCGATCTCGCCTCGCGGCTCGCGAAGTATGAAAATCGAAACGTGACTTATCTCACCCCGGATTTTCCGATTTTTTGGGAGAAGGCTTCCGGAGTGAATGTCTGGGATGTCGACGGAAATCGGTTTCTGGATCTAACGGCCGGTTTTGCGGTTGCAGCCCACGGCCACACCCACCCCTCCATTCGTGCGGCAATCGCAGGTCAATGCGCCAAGTTGCTGCACGCTATGGGAGATGTCCACCCCGCAGAGAATAAGCTCCTCCTTTGTCAGAAGCTTAGCGAGATCACATTCGAAAGGTGGGGGCTTGGGATCGGGAAAACAACCCTGTGCAATTCTGGCTTCGAAGCCGTCGAGGTGGCGATCAAGACATCTCTCCTGCACAGCGCAAAACCAGGAGTCATTGGGTTTTCCGACGGATACCATGGCTTGGGCTACGGTGCCTTGGAGGTGATCGGTATCCGTTGGTTTCGCGATCCTTTCCAGCAACAGCTGCGCGATTTCGCCACGACCATACCTTACCCTAACTGTTTTCGGTGTCCGTTCGGGAGATTGGAAGGGTACAGGCTGGATGGTTCCCGCTTCCCTAATTGCGCAAGCTCCTGTCTAACCGCCATTGAGGATCAAATTGTTCAGGCGATTCGACAGCGACCAATTGGCTGCATCGTTGTTGAACCCTGCCAGGGGCGAGGCGGCGAAGTCGTACCTCCGCTCGATTTCCTGCGGATGCTGAGACAACTCTGTGACACTTACAAAATCCTGCTCGTTTTCGACGAAATCTATACCGGATTCAATCGGACAGGCTCACTTTTTGCCAGCGACCAGTTCGGTGTCTATCCGGACCTCCTCTGTCTCGGAAAAGGGCTGACGACTGGGTTTCCCTTGGCCGCCTGCGTCGGCCGGGCGGAGATCATGGATGCCTGGCCGCGCTCGAGCGGCGAAGCGCTGCATACCACCACGTTTCTAGGTAACCCTCTTGGTTGTGCGGCAGCGCTTGCTTCGATCGAACTGCACTTGGATAACGGCGTCGCCAAACGGGTTCAGAGCCTCGGAAGACGCTTTCGGGACCAGCTGAGAGAAATGGCTCTGCCCGCTATCGGACACGTTCGAGGCCTGGGCCTGATGCTGGGCGCCGAAATTGTCAGGAAAGATGGTTCGCCCGATCCGCATCTCGCCCTGCAGACAGTGCTTTCAGCGCTGAAAGAGGGCCTGATTTTTCTGGGAGGCGGGCCAGCCGGAAATGTTTTATCCTTTACTCCACCCTTTTGTATTGAGGCCGATGAAATCGATTACACCTGCGGGAAAATTTACGAGTATTTGCGTTTAGGATCAGTTTCGTAATCCAAAACCATCGAGCCTTGGGTATTCGGCTTGATCGTCTCCTCGATAAATTTGATATAGACCGGATCCTCGACGAACATCGCCATGCGCTCTTTGGAATCGAACTCGACCGCAAAATAAAAGGGCCAATCGTTTTTCGGATCCAGCCGGCGGCCGCACCGCACATTCATCGCCACCGGAATCTTCAGCAGTTGCATCCGCGTCTGCATCAAGAGAACCTCAACGCGCTCTGGGGTGATCTCCGGTTTGAGTTTATACAAAACGATGTGATGAATCATGTGCGCGTCCTCTTCTAGAAAGTCGTTCCGCAGTAAGCAAGGAATATCGATTGAATGCTCGTCTGGAGAAAAATAAGCAGCGAAAAATGGCTCGATTCCTGGCAGGAAAGGTTAGCATTCCTTGGTTGGGAGCGGCTGGTGAGCACGCAAATTGCAAACTCGCATCGAGTCCGCCTGGAAATTTTCGACATCACGGCAAATGAATCAGTTCTGCTGCGCAAACGCTTCGGCGGGGAAATTCGTGACCTTAACCGCTCGACCGCAGACTGGGTTCGCAGCGTCGTTCTCAAGAAACCGATCTCCATCCGGGGACGACTACGAATCGTAAATAACGAGCCAATGCCGGGGGCTGTCCGCGATTCCTGCACGATCTATATTCCAGCTAACCTCGCCTTCGGAACTGGAGAGCACGCCACCACGGCCGGATGCCTGCGGTTGCTAACGGATATTGCCCCGAAAACGGATGAATGGGACTTCCTCGATGCGGGTACTGGCACAGGAATCCTTGCCATCGCGGCTTGGCGACTCGGAGCCAAACGGGTGCTGGCGTTCGATTTTGATGCGACCGCGATTCGAGTCGCCAAAACGAACGCTCATCTCAATGAGGCTACTGGGCTGAAGTTGATTCGCGCAAACGTCTTGAACTACCGTCCGGAAGGCAGTTTCGATGTTGTTGCCGCCAATCTCTACGGTGACCTCTTCCGAAAAGCGGCGTCCAGACTTTGGTCAGCGATCAAACCACAGGGCAAACTCATCGTTTCGGGCCTGATGCGAGATCAAGTCGAGGAGGCCAGCGAGAAAATTCACGAACTTCGCGGCCAAATCGAAATAAAACGAACCCGCGGAAAATGGGTAACAATGCTGGTACAGAGGGCGCAAAACTAAGAACGGGCGCCTGAGCTTTGCGGCCTGACTCTCCGCTTTCGAATTCCTTGGTTGAAAAGACCGAGTGGCACATGTAGTCCTGAAACAGTCTTTATGCAACTTTCCTCTAGAGCCTCCAGTTTAACTCCTTCTCTTACCCTTTCGATCGACAGCAAGGCCAAGGCGATGAAATCCGAAGGGATCGATGTTTGCGGCTTCGGAGCTGGCGAGCCGGACTTCGACACTCCCGAACACATTAAGGCTGCTGCCATAGCGTCTCTGGAAGCGGGATTTACCAAATACACCCCCAGTTCGGGCATCCCAGAACTTCGTCAGGCCGTTGCCGACAAGTTCCTGCTGGACAATGGGATTGATTACAAACCCTCTCAGATCATTGTCAGCGATGGCGCAAAACATTCCTGTTACAATGCGATCCTCGCGACTTGCCAACCAGGAGACGAGGTCATCATTCCGGCTCCCTACTGGCTAAGTTATCCGGAAATGGTGCGTCTCGCTGGAGCCGACCCCGTATTTGTGCACACCAAAGAAGAAAACGGTTGGAAGCTGACCGCCGACGAGTTCGAAAACGCCATGACGCCGCGGACAAAGATGATTATCTTAAACAGTCCCGGTAACCCGACCGGTGCGGTCTACACCAAAGAGGAATTGGATTCCCTTGGAAAAGTAGCAGCGGAAGAAGAAATCCTTATCCTGTCGGATGAGATCTACGAAAAGCTGGTGTATGACGACGCAAAGCACTTCAGCATCGCTTCGCTTGGACAGGAGTATTACGATCTCACAATAACGGTCAATGGGTTTAGCAAATCGTATGCTATGACCGGTTGGCGTCTCGGATATCTCGGGGCCCCCGAACCGATCGCCAAGGCGATTGACTCCATTCAAAGCCATAGCACCTCGAATGCCTGTTCGTTCGCCCAGAAAGGAGGACTCGCTGCACTCAAAGGTGACCAGCAGCCTGTGGCTGATATGCGCGATGAGTTCAATCTCCGCCGCGAATACATGCTCGAGCGGCTCAGTAAAATGCCGCACGTCAGCGTGGTGCGTCCAAACGGTGCATTTTACGTCCTCGTCAATATCAATCGGCTTGGACTCACTTCGCAAAACTTTGCCGACCGTCTGCTCAGCAAGGCGAACGTCGCGGTTGTTCCTGGAATTGCTTTCGGAGACGACCGAACCGTCCGCTTGAGCTATGCGACAAGCCTGGATGTAATCAAAAAAGGGATGGACCGATTCGAAGAATTCTGCAGGACACTTTAGTACAGGAGTTCAGGTCCGAAGTCCCATGGGAGCAAAATCGAGTACCAGAACGGCGGCTTGCCGCCCGGACGCGACTTAAATCGTTTTTACCGACTTCTTTTCATAACGTCCGGACGCGGTGGCGGCACAACGGCCAAAGATCGAGCCTGAACTCCTGCTTCTATGCTCCGCAAATATTGGGCGGTCTATTCAGTAATGCTGCGCAATTCCCTCATCAGGGAAATGAATTTCAAGCTGAATTTTCTGCTTTGGATGGTCGTGGAATCCTTATGGTTTGTTGGGCAGTTGGTCTTTGTCGAGGTAATTTTCAGTCAGGTAAACCAGATTGGCGACTGGACAAAGTGGCAAATGGTTTTGCTCATCGGGACACACCAGATTATCAGTCAAATCTTTCAGGCCTTCTTCTATACTAACCTTGTCAATCTGCCTGAACTCGTTCGCACCGGAAAACTCGACTTCGTTCTCCTGCAGCCTGTGGATGGGCAGTTTGCGGCCTCGTTCCGTCAATTCGGGCTCGACAGCATTTTAAATGCATTGGTGGGAGTCACTATTGTCATCTATTCCCTGTACCGGTTGCACATCGTCCCTGGCGTGAGCCAGATCATTCTTTACCTGGTCACGATGCTGCTCGGGGTCACAATTCACTACGCGATCCTATTCGGACTTGGAACGGCGAGTTTCTGGATCGTCCGGTCCCAGGGACTCATCTGGGGTTATTACAACGTAATGAATTTAGCGCGTTACCCTGACGCTGTATTCAAGGGTCCTGTTAAATTCATCTTCAGCTGGGTGATCCCGGTCATTGTGGTAACCAATGTGCCGGCGCGAGTATTGATGAACGCCTCAGAGACGCCCTGGTGGCTGATTGCGCATCTTTTGCTTGCCTCCGCTCTGATGCTTTTTTCTTCCAGAATCCTGTGGCGGTTTGCGCTCAATCGATACTCCAGCGCAAGTTCCTAGAAGCGTCATATTTCCCCTTGCACCGCTCTCCAATTGCCGTTATATGTTCGCCCTCCTAGTTGGGAACGTTAGCAAAACAGCAAATTCGTTTGTTGAGCGTATGGCGAAATCAAAAGCACAAAAAAAGGACGCACCGTTGGAGAACGGTCAGGTCGACGCGGCCGAAATTGAGAAGCAGCAGCTGACTTCGTCAGGCATTGAAGAGGATGACGACAAGGTGCCTCCCTTCCTGCGTAAGCAAAAAAGCAAATTGCTTCAACTTCGTGATAGCCTCCTCGATTCGATGATGGGCGTTTCCCGAGATACGCTCCGCTCACGCGCAGAAGGTAGCGAGGCGTCCGCGTTCGGGATGCATCAGGCAGATGCCGGTAGCGACGCGTACGATCGCGATTTCGCACTGAGTTTGCTATCTCAAGAGCAGGACGCCTTGTATGAGATTGAAGAGGCTCTCAAGCGCGTTGATGCCGGGACCTACGGTGTCTGCGAAATGTCGGGCAAACCGATTCCGCACGCCCGGCTCGAGGCCATCCCATTTGCCAGATTTACCGTCGAGTGCCAGACCCAGATTGAAAAACAAAAAAAGGCCATGCGTGTTCGGCAGCCTGTCACTTCCCTTTTCGGTCTGACCGACGAGGAGGGTGGTGAAGGAGAAGAAGAAGACACCATCACTGACGCGAAGGATTAGCCGTCATGCCCAGGGATATCATCACTATTGAGTGCACAGAGGCCAAAGCGGAAGGCAAGCCGGTTTCCCGTTACGTGACTACCCGAAACAAAAAAAGCCTCAATACACCAGGTCGCTTGGAGAAGAAGAAATACAATCCTTTCCTGCGCCGCCGCACCCTTCACCGGGAGGTGAAGTAAGACCATGGAACCGAAAACCGCCAAACGCAGATCGAATTTCCGACGAGCCAACCGGATCATGCCGCGCCGTCGCATCGATATTGCTACGGAAGCCATCGATTATAAGAATCCCGACTTACTTAAGAAATTCGTCACTGAAAGTGGGAAAATTTTGCCGCGCCGGGTCACCGGCATGCCGGCACATCTTCATCGGAAAATAACCCGCGAAATCAAGCGGGCTCGTTCAGTTCTTCTAATGAAGTAGCCTTTAAGCCTCCCGCAAGACTCACGCTTGCGGAAGCGGGTAAAGACGGCTAAGATCTAATTCCCTCTGATTTCGTGAAGGCGGCTTGGTTTTGGCGCCCGAATCAGATTAACCTAGGCAACCGTGGTTTGTTGGTGTTTGTAACGTTATGACAGAAATGCAGGAGCTAATCGCGAAGTCCCTGCGCGATTTTAAAGAAGGCAGCATCGTTAAAGGCCGGGTATTGGAGATCCGGCCACGGGAAGTTCTGGTGGACATCGGCTACAAATCCGAAGGCGTTATTCCCGCCTCCGAGTTCGACGACATGGGCGATGTCGAAGTTGGTGATGAAGTTGAAGTGCTGCTGGAAAAGCTCGAAAACGAGGATGGGATGGTCGTTCTGTCAAAGGAAAAGGCCGCTCACAAGCAAAACTGGGACAAAATTGTGAAAGTCTTCGAAGGCGATGGCTTGATCAAAGGCAAGGTGAAAGCGGTCGTCAAAGGCGGCTTAACCGTCAATATCGGCGTCGAAGCATTCCTCCCTGGTTCTCAGATCGATATTGTCCCACCCAAAGATCTTCAGCAATTCGTCGGTAACACCTACGACTTCAAGATCGTCAAGATCAATGATGAACGCAAAAACGTGGTGCTCAGCCGCCGGGAGATTATCGAACAGGAGCGGGCTGAAAAACGTGCTCGATTCCTTGAGACAGTGAAGTTGGGGGATACCGTCAAAGGTGTCGTAAAAAATCTGACCGATTTCGGTGCTTTTATTGATTTGGACGGGATGGACGGCTTACTCCACATCACCGATATGACCTGGGGTCGACTGACGCATCCGAGCGAACTTCTTAAGATCGGCCAGGAAATCGATGTCGTCGTTCTTGATATCAATAAAGAAAAGGAACGCGTATCGCTCGGCCTCAAACAGACACAGCGCAACCCATGGGATAAGATTGAAGAGCGGTTCCCGGTGGGCGCCACCGTCCATGGGAAGGTGACAAACCTCGTGCCGTATGGTGCATTTGTCGAGATTGAGGAAGGCGTGGAAGGATTGATCCACGTATCGGAACTATCCTGGACCAAACGGATTACTCGTCCTTCCGATGTGCTCACCCAAGGTCAGCAGATTGAAGCCGTTGTCCTGGGAGTTAATAAAGAAGAACAGAAAATTTCCCTTGGTGTCCGCCAACTCGAGCCTAATCCGTGGGATGTAATCGAGCACAAATATGTCATTGGATCCCGCGTTAAAGGCAAGATCCGAAACATGACCGCTTACGGTGCCTTTGTTGAACTCGAAGAGGGTATCGATGGCATGATTCACGTTTCAGATTTGAGCTGGACGCGAAAAATTAATCATCCGAGCGAAGTGCTGAAGAAGAATGACGACGTCGAGGCAATCGTCCTGGATATCGATAAGGTCAATCAGCGCATTAGTCTCGGAGTAAAACAGCTCGATTCCGATCCATGGAAGGAAATCGATCAAAAGTACAAGATCGGTGACTTGGTCCACGGAAAAGTAACGAAGCTCGCCAGCTTTGGCGCCTTCGTCCAGCTTCAGGACGATATTGACGGTCTGGTGCATATTTCCCAGCTCAGCGAAGAACATGTCGCCAAGGTCAAGGACGTTCTGAAAGTTGGTCAGGAAGTGGAAGCTCGCGTAATTAAAGTCGACAAGGCGGAGCGCCGCATCGGATTATCGATTAAGGCCGCCCATTATTCCGACGAGGAACTCCGGCGAGAAACAGAGGCCTTCGATAGCTTGCGGCCGGGCGAAGACATGGTCGGATTGGAGCAAGCCTTCCAGGCAGCTGAGGAAGAGTATCGCCCAAGCGATCGGCGCAAGTAGTCCGCCAGAAAGTGTTTGCAACAATCTCTGATCGGTTAATCGTTTAGTTCAAGAATTATGGATCAACCACAAATAGTCGCTTATCTGAAAACCCATTGCGGCTGGAGCAATGGTGTCCGGGCAGTTCTGGCAAAGTATGGGCTGCCATACGAGGAAAAGGACATCATTAAAAACCCGGCGTTTCGATGGGAAATGGAGCAAAAGAGTGGTCAGCCGCTTTCTCCTTGCATAGAGATTAATGGTACCATGCTAGCTGATATTAGCGGCGAAGAAGTAGAAAACTACCTTGTCAGCAACAGGCTGGTACAGGCTAACGCGGCGGCCAGCGATGTTCCTCTCAATGCTCCGTGCCCACCTGAACAGCACGAAGCCAGTCTGTTTTTTAGAAGATAGGAATGTCGTTCTGACCAACCAAGACAGCCTATGCTGCTTGCATAGGCTGGAGGCCGTGGGCATCTTGTGCCCTTGTCTCACTCGACAAACTCCAGTTCCACTTTGGCTGGAATGAGGCCTTGCTGACCGGCTCGACTTAAAAATTCTCGAATCGCCTTTCGGCCTGTTGGACCGTAGTCGAGTGTAAAATCGTTCACGTACATGCCGATAAATCGATCTGCTCCTTCCCGATCCAGACCACGAGCCAACGGCATTGAATGTTCGACTCCCGCTTTTCGATGTTCCAGCGCGTAACGGATGCTCTCCTTGAGAATGTCGGAAACCTCCACTTGGATGTTTCGCGGAATATCTTTCCGAATCACATTCCCACCTAAAGGAAGTGGAAGTGCGGTCATCGATTTCCACCAGAAGCCGAGATCGAGAGCCAGTTTGAACCCTTGGTCAGCGTAGGTGATCTGGCCTTCATGAATGATCAGTCCGACCTCCGCTTCCCCGGCTTTCACAGCTTCAAATATCTGATCAAACGGAATCGTGACGATCCGGACATCCGGAGCGAACAAACGCAGCGCCAGATACGCACTTGTTTTCAGCCCTGGAATGGCAATCGTTTTGGACTGAAGCCATTCCTTTATTTCGTTCGGGTCGCCCGGAGGCTGCTCCAGGCTGACCAGCATGGGACCGTACCCATCCCCCATACTCGCGCCGCAGGGGAGCAAACAATATTTGTCCGCCAGGTAAGCATAGGCGTGAATCGAAACCGCCGAGATATGCAACTCGCCGCGCAGGGCCCGCTGGTTCAACGTCTCAATGTCCTGCAGAATATGTTCGAACCGATGCCCGCGTGTATCGATCTTGTGCTGGGCCATTGCATAGAACATGAAGGCGTCGTCGGGGTCCGGTGAATGTCCAAGAAGAAAATCCATAGACCGCATGCTACCCCGTTTCAGGTGGGGGCTCAATCCGAGTAGCCATGGGCCCGGCGCACCTCGTCTTGCATTTCCCTCCAGCGGGAGTGTTTTTTCGGAGCATAAAACAAATAGATAATGCCACCGGCGATACCAAAGAGAACGAAGTAAGCGAAACCAAGTAACGAAATCAAGACACCGATTTCGTGTGGTACATTGCAGAGGTCGTTCAACAGAATGCCCAAAAGAGATTCTCGAAACCCAATGCCGCTGGGCGTGATCGGCAACGAAATAAATGCCGTCACGATCGGCATGATTGAGGCCATATCCAGCATTGAGACCCCAGCTCCAAGCGCTCTGGCGGTACAATAGAATGCTCCGTAGAACGAAAACAAGACCGGAAAAGAAAGTAGAAAAGCGAACAAAAGAGATTTTTTTGACCTCGCAAATAGATGGTACGCCTCAGAGGTCTCGGCCAGGCGATCACGAAATGGAAAATGCTCCGGCAGCCTATCCACCAGTCTGAAGCTCGTGACGGCGAAAGATGCGGCTGTAACAAGGACGAATCCGATCAACATGCTGATCAGAACCCACAACAAGACTGTTGCCTGGGGTGTCTTTTGGAGCCATTGCCATCGCAGAATGGTCGTCAGAAGGGCCGTCAACACCAATGCTGCCATCCCGATCAGACGATCCATCACCACCGTGAGAACCGCCTCTTTCTTTTTATTCGGAAATTCACGCATCAGATAATAGAGCCGTGCGAAATCTCCGCCGGTATACCCCGGCATGAAGAGGTTAAAAAATAAACCGACGAAAAAAAGCATGATCGCCCGGCGCCAACTCATGTACATGCCTTGAACGCGCATCAAAATCTGCCATCTGACAATGTTCGCAACCTCGCCCGCCAAAGCGACCGGCAGACCAATCAGCAGCCAGATGCTATCGGCTTTGGCAATGGCGTTCGCCATTTCCGCCCGCTTTTCCGGGTTATGAAAAAGCCAGATAAGGATAGCGATTGTAAAGCCAGCCTGGAAGGTACGGATAAGCGCTTTCTTCATGAAGAGAATAGGCTCGGGCGAATAGGTTCAGGCGACTAGCCGATCGGGAGCATCGAGTCGTTTTCCAAAAACATTTCCAGGAATGTAGATTTTTCTAATGGCCAACCATAACTGACAGACCTGTGATGACATCACAAATCTGCTTGCCGAATTTTGACTCTTGCGTCTGCCGCAGAGGATACCCCGTGATGCGAAGGGAAATCAACGGAAGAGCCCACATCGCTCAGAAATCTTGAGAGATTTGTCAGCGGCGCCGGTTGCTGTGTTCGCATCTCATCGCTTCCGGCGCCCTCTTGCGGACATTCCTTCAGCGGTGCAATGTGCAGCGCACATGAAAGTCATCGACCTCCGTGCCGAGCAACCCGATCAATGGCGGAAGCTTCTAGGTCGCAGGTACACTCCCGACGGAAAATTGATCAGCCAGGTTTCCACCATCCTTGCGGAAGTGCGGCGTCGCGGGGATCACGCATTGACGGAATTTGCACGTCGGTTCGATCACGCCGATCTCGCGCCGGAGGAGCTACTTGCCTCAGAGAGTGAAATCCAGGCCGCATCAGGTCTCGTTCGATCAGAACTGGTTGATGCTTTGAAATCGGCGCATCGAAACGTGCGAGATTTTGCCTCTCGCAGCCTGCGTGCCGACTGGATGTGGAAAAATGCCCAGGGCGCTGAAGTAGGAGAGCGCTTCGACCCTCTGCAAAGAGTTGGTATTTACGTGCCGGCTGGAACTGCGCCGCTGGTGTCAACCGCCATCATGACGCTTTCCCTCGCTGCGGCAGCCGGTGTCCCTGAAATTGTCGCGGTTTCCCCGGTCGGTTCTGATAAAGCGATGAATCCCGGTCTCTTGACGGCCATGCGGCTAGCCGGCGCGACCGAGATTTATAAAATCGGAGGCGCTCAAGCCATCGCCACACTCGCCTTTGGTACTGAAACAGTTCAGCCGGTTTACAAAATCTTCGGCCCGGGAAATGCCTATGTCACGGAAGCAAAACGCCAGGTCTTTGGCTATGTTGCGGTCGATTTGGTGCCAGGTCCAAGCGAGATTATGGTCATTGCAGATGATACGGCCATCCCTCGTTGGGTGGCCGCAGATTTACTGGCTCAGGCTGAGCATGGTCGCGGAAGCGTGATCTGCCTGGTCGCTCTCGATCAAGCGCTCCTCGAAGGGGTCCAACTTGAAATTGCGCAACAAAGGAAGATTCTGACGCGCGGCGTTGCTTTGGGCGAGGTCCTGGAACAAAACGCCTTTTTAGTTCTTGCCAAAGACGAAGAGCAAGCCGTCGAAATGGCCAACGCGTTCGCACCAGAACATCTATCATTGGTGACACGGCACAGCGAAAAAATGGCCGCGGCAATATTCAATGCCGGCGCGATCTTTATCGGCAATTTTTCACCCGTCGCGGCGGGTGATTTTCTGGCTGGGCCGAGCCACGAGCTTCCCACGGGCGGGGCGGCAAAATCGTTTAGCGGATTGACTGTCGACCAGTTCCAGCGACGGACCAGTATCGTTCGTTATGATCGAGAAGCTCTCCGGCAATCCGTTCCAATCATTACTCAGTTCAGCGAGGTCGAACAACTCGACGCGCATGGGCGATCGGCATCGATCCGTTTCGATTCGTGTCCGGTCTCGAAATAGCATGTATTTTGTTGCCCTCAAGATGGAGCGTCGGCCGGACATCAACAGTCGCAGAACCAGGTAATGGCGCGGAAAACGCGGAAAGGCCGACCTTGGTTGCGTATTATAATCCTGTTTTTTGTTGTCCTGACGCTCATCCCGGTTCTGGAGGTTACCTACGTTCGCTTTTTCAATCCGCCGATTACTACCTTGATGATTTTTCGCCGAATCGAGGCAATGGTCACCAGGCGCTATCATGGTGAAATCCACTATCGCTGGATCCCGCTCGACAAGGTTCCTGATGATTTTCTTGATGGTGTCTGGCAAATGGAAGATAGCCGCTTTTTCAATCACGATGGCTTTGACTGGATCGAGATGGAAGAGGCCATCCAGCGCGCAGAACGCAGACATCGTCCCGTCCAGGGTGTTTCAACCATCTCCAATCAATGCGCTCGTTCGCTATTTCTCTGGCAAGGCAGATCCTGGGTTAGAAAGGTCCTGGAGGCCTATTATACCTTCCTCATGGAACACCTTTTGAATAAGCAGCGTATTCTCGAACTCTACGTGAATGTTATCGAACTGGGCGACGGAGTGTACGGCATCGAGGAAGCCGCTCAACATTATTACCATGTAGCAGCAAAACAGTTAACCCGTTCAGAATGCGCCATCTTGGCCGCGATGCTCCCATTCCCGAGAGGTTGGGACCCTCATAATCCTAGTCCAAGGCTCCGAGCCCGTTATATCCTGGTCCTGCGCCGCATGAACGCCGGCGGCCCAATCGAACGAAAGCTGGGAGAGTAAAGAGATCTAATGCGACCGCCGGCGTCGTTTGAATTTCAGGAGTGCTAGCGAACGAGCGATCGCACCCTCAATCTCCGCTACCTCTTCCGAATTCAGATCCTTATTCTGGAGATCAGCTTTGGCTCGGTTGACGGCTTCTTCTGCAGCCGCTTCATCAACCTCCGTATCGGCCATCGCCATATCAGTCAGGATCGAAACCTTGGTCGGAGTAACCTCCACAAAACCGGTCCCGACAACCAACTCAATCTGCTTTTGGCCTTGGGTAATTCGAACCTCGCCAGGCAAAAGTCTAGTCATCAGCGGGACGTGCAATGGCAAAATGCCCAGTTCGCCTTCCACACCAGGAAGCACAACCATATCCACCTCTTCCGAAAAGGTCTTTGCTTCCGGGGTAACGATCTCGAGCTGTAGTTTTGCCATAGGAGTCTACTCCGGAGCGTCGCGAATCTCTTCGATGCCGCCTTTCATGTAGAAATTCTGCTCAGAAATATCGTCGTGTTTACCGTCGAGAATCTCTTTAAATCCACGAATGGTGTCGGCAATGGAAACGTATTTACCAGCCTTGCCGGTGAACACTTCCGCCACGTGGAACGGCTGGCTCAGAAAACGTTGCATCTTTCGCGCGCGATAGACGGCTAACTTGTCCTCCGGATTTAGCTCGTCCATACCGAGAATCGCGATGATGTCCTGGAGATCCTTATAGCGCTGCAAAACGCGCTGGACACCACGGGCGACATTATAATGCTCCTCGCCGACAAATTCCGGCGCCAGTACCTTTGAAGTGGATGCCAGCGGATCGACTGCCGGGTAAATGCCCAACTCTGCGATCGATCGCTCCAAGACAATCGTGGAGTCCAGATGGGCAAATGTGTTTGCCGGCGCCGGATCCGTCAAATCGTCCGCGGGAACATAGACCGCCTGGAACGAGGTGATGGAGCCTTTGTTTGTCGAAGTAATGCGTTCCTGCAGATCGCCCATCTCGGATGCCAGGGTTGGCTGATAGCCGACCGCGGATGGCGTGCGCCCAAGAAGAGCCGAAACCTCAGAGCCGGCCTGCGAGAACCGGAAAATGTTATCAATAAAGAGCAGTACATCCTGGTTCTTTTCATCACGGAAATATTCCGCCATGGCCAACGCCGACAATCCCACACGAAGACGCGCACCGGGCGGCTCATTCATTTGACCATAAACAAGCGCCACTTTGGACTTGCTCAGATCCTTTTGATCGATCACTCCCGCTTCCGACATCTCCGTATAAAGGTCATTACCCTCGCGAGTCCTTTCACCCACACCAGCAAAGAGCGAATAACCACCATGTCCCTTTGCGATGTTGTTGATCAGCTCCATGATAACCACCGTTTTGCCCACCCCGGCACCGCCGAACGCACCAACTTTCCCTCCCTTCGAGAACGGACAAATCAGGTCAATGACCTTAATCCCAGTTTCAAGAATACTGGCGCTCGTATCTTGCTCGATAAGAGTTGGAGCCTTTCGATGGATCGGATATCTCTTCTCCGCGTTCACCGGGCCGCGCTCATCGACCGGATCCCCAGTTACATTAAAGACTCGTCCAAGCACGCAATCGCCCACCGGGACAGAAATCGGGGCCGCCGTGTTGGTTATCTGCATCCCGCGTTTGAGACCTTCCGTTGACGACATCGCGATCGCTCGAACCCATCCTCCCCCGAGATGTTGCTGCACCTCCAGAGTCAGCTTCTTCGACGCGCGCCCCTCGAGCTCAAAATCAACTTCCAGTGCGTCATAGATGCCTGGCATCGCACCGGTTTCGCTGAAATCGGCGTCCACAACGGGGCCAATGACTTGGACAATGGTACCTGTATTCATATTTCGGGGCTATCCAACGGCTAGCTGCGCCGTGGTAATTTCAAGCAGCTCTGTCGTGATATTCGCTTGGCGAACCTTGTTGTATTCGAGGGTTAAGTCCTTGATCAATTCCTTGGCATTGTCCGTAGCGTTCTTCATCGCCACCATTCGAGCGCTGTGCTCAGACGCCCGGGCATTCAGTGCCATCTGAAATAACTGAAACGCGATATAGTGTGGAAGTATCGCATCCAGGACCCCATGAACATCGGGTTCGAATAGGTACTCCCCACGATTTGGGTCTCCTTCGACATCCAGTTCTTCCGCAGGGACAGGCAACAAATTCCGCATCACCGATTGCTGGGTTAAAGTGTTGATGAACTTCGGGTACAACACTCGCACCTGGTCGACCTCGCCAGAGATAAACTTCTCAGAGGCGAATCTCGCGATCGGTCGAATATCGGCAAAGTGAACCGAATCCTTCAATGCAAAGTCGGCAGTCAGATTTCGTCTGGTGCGGGAAATGAATTGTACCGCTTTTCTGCCCATTACGGCAAATTCCGTCTTCTCCCGGTCAACATCAGTGAGTTCTCTGAAAAGACTGGTGTTCAAAGGGCCGCAGAGGCCTTTGTCCGTGGAAAAGATTAAAATCAACTCACGCTTCACCGGACGAACCGCCAGAAGTTGATGGCTCGATGGCTCAACGCGGCCCTTAATCGCGGCCAAAACGCGGGTCAACATTTCCTGGTAAGGTCTTCCGGCCAGCGCTGCTGCTTGAGCTTTGCGCATCTTGGCAGCAGCCACCATCTGCATGGCTTTGGTAATCTGAGCCGTATTTTTGACCGACTTTATTCGCCGGCGCAAATCGAGAGTGCTGGGCATCGGAATGAATTAGGGTCTGTAGAAGCCTTTGAAATCCTTGATCGCGCTGTGGAGCTTTTCCTCTAGTTCCTTGTCGATCGCGAGCTTATCAAGAATGGCGGCCAGGATATCTGCTTTCCTGGTCTGGAAGTACTCCACCAGCTTAAGCTGGCAATCCTTGATTTTATCGACCGGCACATCGTCAAAATAGCCCTTTTGCATCGCGAAAAGAATGACCACCTCCAGCTCCACCGCGAATGGATTATATTGCGCCTGCTTGAACAGTTCGACGATCCGTTGTCCACGCTCAAGCTTTTTGCGGGTACCGGCATCCACGTCGGACCCAAACTGCGCGAACGCCTGCAGGTCCCTGAATTGAGCCAAGTCCAGTTTTGTGGATCCGGCAACCTGTTTGATCGCCTTGATTTGCGCCGCAGAACCAACTCGACTGACCGAAATACCGACAGAAATCGCCGGTCTCACTCCTTGATAGAAAAGGTCCGTCTCCAGATAAATCTGGCCGTCCGTAATCGAAATGACGTTTGTCGGAATGTAGGCAGATACGTCTCCGGCTTGGGTTTCGATGATCGGAAGGGCCGTGAGGGATCCGCCACCATTCGCATCGTTCAGACGGGCGCTCCGCTCCAGCAAACGGGAGTGCAGGTAAAACACATCCCCTGGATAAGCCTCACGTCCAGAAGGCCGTTTCAAGACCAGGGAGACCTGTCGATAGGCCGCTGCGTGTTTTGTCAGATCATCAAAAACGATCAGCGCATCCATTCCATTGGCCATGAACCATTCCCCCATCGCGGCGCCGGCGTACGGCGCAAGGTACTGGTTGGTGGCACCTTCCGAAGCGGGTGCCGACAGGACGATGGTGTAAGGCAATGCTCCCGCTTTCTCCAGAACATCGACTGTCCGGGCGATGCTCATGTTCTTCTGGCCTACTCCCACGTAGATGCAGTAGAGCGGTTTATGATTCTTGATCTTGCCTTCTTCGGCCGCCTTGTTCAGGCGAGCTTGATTGATAATTGTGTCGATCGCGATGGTCGTCTTACCGGTCGCTCGATCCCCAATAATCAATTCACGTTGCCCCCGTCCAACAGGGATCATGGCGTCCACTGGCAGAATTCCCGTCTGAACCGGCACCGAGACGCTCTTCCGCTTGATAATCCCGGGAGCAATGTTTTCGACCGGATAAGTCTCGTCGGATTTGACAGGCCCCTTGCCGTCGATTGGCTGACCCAGCGCATTGACTACCCGACCAAGCAAACCTTTCCCGACGGGGACCGACAACAACTTTCCCGTGGTGCGAACCTCGGTGCCCTCTCTAACCTCGGTATAGTCTCCCACGATAATGACACCTACCTCGGTCTCTTCCAGGTTGAGCGCGATTCCATAGAGGCCCCCAGGGAACTCAATCATTTCATTGAGCATCACGTCGCTCAACCCCTCGATTTTTGCGACGCCGTCGCCGATTTCCCGGACGGTCCCGACATTCGACCGAGTAGTGTCGGTCTTTAGCCCGGAGATAGTTGCTTCCAGTTCCTGCAGAATTGTGCTCATGATTCGATCACTAAAGTTGTTCCTGAAGCTGATTCAGGCGGTTCTTGACTGAACCGTCCCAGACATCATTTCCTATCTTGATCCTCAGACCACCCAGGAGTTCGGGGTTGGTGCGAAACTCTGTCGTCAGATCCTCTCCATATCTGGCCTTCAAATTCGCGATGATGCGATCGCCAAGAGATCGATTCAGAGGTGTCGCACTTTCGATAACGGCGTGCCGTTTCTCTACTTCCAGATGAAGCAAACGTTGGAAGTCTTTTAAGACGTCGACGTAGCGACGCGGTTTTGTTGCTAATACAGTCTGAACCATGTTCGAAATCTTTTCCTGATCTAATTTCCCTGAAGTAAAACTGTGTCGAAACAATTGGCGGGATACCTTCCGAGCTTCTTTGTTGGATTTCATGGCCTATCAATAAGTCCAAGCCTAAGCGGCAACCTCACGCGCCGTCTCTTCGCTAATGCGCTGATGGTCTTCAGCTGTTAACACCTTGCCTGTCACACGGGTCGTGGTGTCGACCACCAGCCGACCAAGTTCCCGTTTCATTTCTGCCATGAGACGATCTCTCTCCAAGGCCATCGCCTCCTGCGCCTTCAAGGTGATCTGCTCCGCTGCAACGACAGCCTCCTGGCGCTTCTGCTCCGCCAACCGGTTGCCGCTGCTCCGCACTTCCTCGATCAGCCGTTGCGCTTCGGCGTTCGCCTTGGCCAGGATCTCCTCATATTTTGCCTGGGCCGCAGCCAATTGCTTCTTGATATTCTCAGCATTGATCTGGCCCTCTTCAATCCGCCGGCGCCGTTCCTCAAGCATGGCTATCACCGGCTTGAATGCGAATCGCTTCAGAACCCAATAGACGATCGCAAACAGCACTACCTGGGCGATCAGGTTAGGCCAGTAAACACCAAATTGTTGAGCCACATTACCCACTGCGTCCATAAATCAGTTGAATTGGGAGGGTTTCTTTACTCGGGGGAATCGCGGAAACTGCAAGGACTTTCTGCCTCGCAGTCTCCACAATCTTTCGCGGTTATTTCGTGAATGCAATAATCAATCCGTAAATTGCAATGGCTTCGGCCAGGGCCATACCGATAATTGCCATCACCAGGATGCTGCCAAAAGCGCTAGGGTTGCGTCCCACTGCCTCGGCCGCTTTGCCCCCGACTATACCGACCCCAACACCTGCCCCTAGCCCTGCGAAGGCCAACGGCAGGAACGGGCCGAAATTCCCAGCCTCTGCTGCCAGCATCGGAAGAGTTTCTAACATTTCTTTTCCTTTCGTTTTGTTCTGCTTTTCGTTCCAGCCGTCCACGCGTTGCATGGTCCCGGCTGGAAAATCTTTAGTGCGCTCCTTCGCCCCCTTCATGTTCTGTCGAGAGCTTGATATAGACGGCACAGAGCATTGCAAAAACGAAGGCTTGGAGCAGACCCACCAACAGCTCGAGAAAATAAAACGGAAGCGGAAATAGAATCAGTGAGATCCAGTTGATTGGCGGCGGCAATCCGGCCCCAACCGATGACATGGTGTGCAACAGCGTCTCTCCGGCATAGATATTCCCAAACAACCGGAATGAGAGCGAAACCGGCCGAATTGCTATCGAGATGACTTCGATAATTCCAACAAAGACGAAAAGCGGGAGGAGAATGTACCAAAGCGCACCTTTCAGATCCCCTTTCGGTGCAAAAATATGCTTCAGAAATCCGATCACACCCACTTCTTGAATTGTCCAAAACAGCCACCAGGCCATGAAGAACAAGGCCATCCCTAATGTCATGTTGAGATCGGCGTTCGCAGGGCGCAGAAGCGGTTGGGTCACCTCCTTGAGACCGAGCGGACCTGGGCCCGGCTCTCCAAAGCCAATCGTACCGACACCCGGCACCAAGCCGAACCAGTTCGCGGTGAGAATAAAGACAAACAACGTTGCGATCAGGGAAAAAACCTTCGGAATCATGTGTTTGCCCACGATGCCTTCGAAAGTCACGTACAGGGTTTCGACAACTGCCTCGAAGAGATTCTGGACACCGTTGGGGACCAGGGTCATTTTCGCCGTCGATCGGCGAGCCCAGATCACGACCAGAACCGTGACAATCACCGTGACCAACATCGAATTGGTGAACCAGCTCGCTCTCGAGAGAAGCGGATTCGCCGTAACCGTGAGTTCCGAGGCGAGTAAATCTGTCAATTCCATAGGCATGTCACTCTCCGGCGAACACGACACGCCTCCGGTGCTTAGGCGATAGGAAAAGCAGGTCGCGGAACTGGAGGGGTGAGACCCCCATGAAAGCAATGGCCATGGAGACATGCAAGTCGTTTTGTGAAAATATTTCAGGTATGTGTTAGCGCTGGTTGTAGGACCCGAAGGGCCAAAAAAGCATAGCCCAGGGTTCAGCCCAGGGTTAGCCCTACCCGGTAGCCAAAATAACAATTTTTTAGCCCTGAAGCTGAAGGGGCTCCCTCCACGCACGTCCCGGCGCGGAAGAGGAAGAGCGGAGCCCGGACGGAGTGCTCAAGGATTCGCCGCTGCGCGCCGAATTCGTTCGTGACTTTGTCCGCCAACACCTGCACCGTGGCCGCCGTGCGAGATTCCGCTGGGATTTCCGGCAGTGCTGAGAAACGGGGTGTCCAGACCTTTGGTTTCAGCCTTCCCAGGCTCGTCCGAATGTTTCTGCGGGCAAATTCTGGTTGATTTCCTCGAGAGTCGTTCTTTACTCCCTACCTATGTCGAACGAAAGCAAAGCGAAAAGCGCATTTATGAAACCGGTTCAGCCCGATGCTGCGCTCGCGAAGATTGTTGGTGAAAATCCTCTCCCCAGGACCGAACTGACCAAGAAGCTTTGGGAATATATCAAACAGAACAAGCTGCAGGATAAAAAGCTTATCAAGGCCGATGCCGCACTCGAAACTGTGTTCAACGGCAAGAAGGAGGTCGACATGTTCGAACTCACCCGGCTGGTAAATACTCATATCGTCAAATAAGGCTTGGACGGCCGAGCACGTCTTCGCCTCTTGAACGGTCGACGAACCGCACAGGCTCATCTGGATAAGTCGTGTCCTCGTTAACCAAAAAGCTGATAGTGGCGATCGTGCTTCTGATCGGGCTCGGGGTTGCGTCCTATTTTTTTCCCGTCGTGCCGGCACTCCAGCGCCTCTGCACTTGGGTAGGCAGCTTAGGTCCCCTCGGAGTTTTTCTGCTTGCCCTGTTTTTGGGCATCGGCTCACTGTTTTTTCTGCCCGCTAGCCCATTCATCATCGCCGGTGCGGCAGTTTTCGGATTTCCTCTCGGAGTTGCCGGAGCTATTATGGGGATTGCCTTAGGAGCCGCCGGCGGTTTTTGTTTGTCCCGCTGGTTCCTGCGCAAGGAGATTTCGGCCCATTTCCAAAAAAACGCCACCTTTCGTGCGATCGATATCGCCATCGAAAAAGAGGGATGGAAAATAGTGATTTTACTCCGCCTCTGTCCCATCCCTTTTGGACTAGCGAATTATCTTTACGGTCTGACTGCCGTCCATTTCCGCCCTTATCTGATCGCCACCTTGATCGGAGGGTTGCCAAGTCTTTTGTTGTTTTGCGAGCTCGGCTCCGCCGGAAAGGCCGGGCTGGACGCTGTCGCCACGGGGCACCTTGGTCGCAGTACAGGTGAATTGATCGTTCTCGGTCTCAGCATGGTGGCCACCGTTTCTGCGATCGTTTTGATCCCGTTGTTCGCTCGCAAAGCAGTTCATAAGTACGCGCAAGTTTCCCTCCCTTCGACTCCATCCTGATTGTGCTCGCGTTGACCTAGCGATCGGATGTCCAATGGCTCAGGTTTATGATCGTCACTGGCCAACTGATTCTGGGGACCGATAAACGCAATGCGCTCTTCACGGTGTATGAGTGGGAGGATGATGAGGGCAAGGAGCAACTGCACGTTTACTACGGTTTGGAGTTGCTGGAGGTGGTGCCGCTTTACCTCTTCATCACTGAGCAAACCGGGACGATTCGCATACCCTGACCCCAGACCGAAAACGATCGCCGACATCGGGTCCGGACACGAGCACACATCGAATCAAAACTCGTACCTTTTTCCAGGCTCAGGGATTACCGCCGAGACTCCTGGCAATTCCTTGGCAATCCGCGAGGCAAACCACGAGACTGCCGGAGGATCCCCGTGCACCAGGATTACGATCTTAGGCGAAACCTTCCGGATGTAGTCAAAGAGAATCTCTCGCGGAGCGTGGGCGCTGAAGTCAAACTCGTTTACCTCACACGTCAGCCTTTGGCTGGGTAACCCTTCGTCGAGCTGAACCAGATCGCCCGGTTGCGCCGCTTTCAGCCGGCCACCCGGCGAGTCCGGATCGGCGTATCCCACGAAAAACACCGATTGTTTAGGATCTGTCAGGAACCGTTCCGCCAGCTGGTTTGACAATGTTTTCTCCGTCATCATCCCGCTGGAAAGCGCGTAGATCCGGCGCCGGCTGATTTGCGTCGTTTGCACATCACGACCGCTAAGTACATGCGGCCCGACCGAATCAAGAAGCTGCAAGCCCTCGTATTGTCTTGGCGCCTGAGAGGCAAGCTGATCGTGTAAAATCGTGATCTTAGTGCTGAGACCGCCGATATAGATCGGGACATCTTGCAGCTCGCCTTGACGCTTGAACAGATGAAGCATCGTGAGGATCTCCTGGGTTTTCCCAAGGGCGAAAACCGGGACCAGAACTGATCCTCCTTTCTCAAAAGCCCCCACGATCGCGGTGAGGAACCGTCGTTCCTCCGCCTTCCGGGAATAACCAAGTTCGAGCGCTCGGTCGCCCCTCGTCGTTTCAATGATCAGAATATCTATGTCTTTTTCCGGAAAATCGGCCCCTCGCATCAGCGTCTGTTCCAAAAAATTTACGTCGCCGGTATAAAAGACCTTTTTGCCCTCTGCTCGGAAAAGAATCCCTGCAGAACCAAGAATGTGACCCGAATCATACATCTCGAAGGTGCAATCCTGATCGGGCCTCGAAATTCGCTCTCCTTCGACGGTCCAAAACTGGCGGAATCCAACGCTCTGCCAAAGTTCGGAAGCGTGATCTGCTTCGCGATGTGTAAAGAGGGGATAATTGGGAATTCGAAGTTCGTCCCTTTGCCGAGACATTACATTCACAGAATTATGCAACATCACGTCCGAAAGCTTCGCCGTGGCATGAGTCATGAAAACTCTTGCTTGCGGTTGCCTGCGCATCAGGACCGGCAGCGAACCGATGTGATCCTGGTGGGCGTGCGAGATGAGAATCGCGTCGATTGAACCGTCCGGTATTGACCTATAGTGCGGCAGAGCCGCGTCACCTTCTTGCTTCGGATGCAAACCCGCGTCCAGCACCAGTTTCTTACCATCGAGCTCCAGATAATACGAATTCGCGCCAATCTCGGTTTGCCGGGTCAGATTTATAAATCGCATTCTCTTCTTGTCAGGGTCCAAACTCGCCGAAACCTTTCCAATCCGGCAACGTCTCCAAATCTAGTGAATTCAGACCGGAAACCATATCTTAGGTATTAAGATTTTAAAATGTTATCTCCGATCGCGGCCAATCCAATGTTCCTCTGCGGCGGAGACGTCCAATCGGGCCTCTATAGCAAACAACCCTCTCTGAATCATCTCGATGCCGGAGACCTTTTCTTTAACGTCGATTTCCGATCCGTCTATTCGACTCTTCTCGCCAGATGGATGATGGCACCTGAACCGCCCATTTTGGGTCGCGATTTTCCGAAACTGGATTTCGTCTGAACCCTTTCCTGATTTCTTTCCTTTGCTTCTTTGCTGTTCTTAGGTTTCATCTTGTCGGTATCCCAAGGTGAAGCTCCTCCTTACGGCAGATTTTCATTTCCACAAACCGTGGTTTGAATGGCTTTTGCGCGTCTCCGATCGTTACGACTTGGTCTGCATTGCCGGAGATCTTCTGGACATGTTTCATCCGGAAGGTGTCGTTCCGCAGCTGATCTACGTCTATGAATGGATGCAGATGCTGATGAAGATTCAGATCCCGGTGGCCCTCTGCTCAGGCAACCACGACTTGCCGGGATATCAGCCGCTCCTGGTTCCCGGCGTTTCCATTCGAAAAGATAAGCTCCCGATCTTAGGTGAGTTTGCTAAGCATCGGCACTGGCTTCACGCGCTCAAAATGAACCATCTCGTTGCGGTCGATGATGATTTGAAAATCATCCGCGCAAGGACAGAGGCCATTACTGTCGTTTGTCTGCCATACGCCGCAGACGGCCACGTGGAACCCTTGCCTCCGGCGGCTGAACCCAGCTTAGTCCTCCACCATGAACCGCCGACTCAGACTCTGATCGCCGCGCCCAAAGCAGGCAGCCGCGAATTTGCCCTGGTCGTCGCCAGACAGCAACCCACCTGGACCATGAGCGGGCACGTTCATTTCACTCCGGGCACGGAAAACTATTTCTCCCAACGGATCGGACGCTCCTGGTGCTTCAACTGCCGTCAGACCTCTCCGTCAGCAATATTGCCTCCCCAACCTAACTTCATTGTGTTGGATACCAAAAGCAGAGAGGCAACCTGGCATCACTGGTTGTCATTGAACAAGCCCGCAGAAGCCACGATCGCCTTGACGTACTCTGAAGGGATAACATAGGAAAGTGATTCTCAGGCGATCTGACATCCCCACACCGTTACCCCCGATCCTTCTTGCCGGCCAGTCAGTGGCAACCGATCACTAACAACTGGCACTGACAACTCCTCAATGCGCGTTCCCGGTCAGGCCCGGCGCCTCTCCCTGGTAGCCGGTTAACTCCATATATCCGATTCCATCCACTGGTTTCCCAGCTCGCCGGCCTTTAAGGCGGATGCTTCCCTCCCAGTAGACGACACTCAGATCTAATTCCTGATTCTCAACCGCCGGAGCTATTTCCAGATCGAGATTCAATTTCGGAATAGTTAGTTTCCAGGCCACTGGATAATTCGCTTTGCTGGCCGGACTAACCCAATATTTTTCGGGTCTCAGCTCAAATTCATCCGCTCTGAGATTTTCGGTCGTGCCATCCGCAGCGACCCATTTCCCGTTCGAATGCGAATCGATGCCACCCTGTCGGAGTCGCATTTGGTAAAGCATGATGTCGCTGCCGTCGGATAACTGAATCGCGAACCAGTTCCAACCTGACTGTTCCGGTGTCAATTGATTCGTCGCCCATTCTCGATCAAACCAGGAGCTCCCTTCCACTTGAAAAGTTTCCCGGCCGATCTTGACCGTGCCGGAGGACTTCAATCGCGTGATCGAATAGTAATACGATGCATGCCCTGCTCCGTCCGCCTTTTGGCTGAGTCCCTCTTCTCCTTGCAATACCGCAGGTTTTTCGGGCGTCAACTGCAGCTCTATAGCGTAATCTTTGGCCACCGCCTTCAAGTGAAAATTGTTATCGAAATCCAATTCCCAATCGTCGATCCAGGCCAGTCTTTCACCATCAGCAAAGCCGGCCTCGCCAAAGGCACCGCGGCTGACGCGACTCTCAAAATGGAATTTGTCTGCCTTGACGTCGGTCACCGCAAAGTGGGCAAATTTAACATCGTTCATGACAAATTTCGAAGCAAAACGATGGCCGGTGCCCGGCGGTCGATAGCCATGGCGGAAAAATGTTAGTTGATAACCAAAGGGCCGTCCATCCGCGGTTTTCAGGTTGCCAGTGAAATACCACCATTCGGTTCGGAAATTGTAGTGAGGCAAATGATCCTGCGGCAAGGTTATGTGATAACCAGGTAGCGCCACTGTCCATCCCTGGTTATTGGTTTCTTCCCCCCGGGCCGCCGCCAGGACGACGAAAAGGACCACAGAAGTGATAAGCGTTCTCATCCATCCATCCTGACGGCTTCGATGATGTTCCGCCGTGAAGCCTGGTTGGCCGGCAAAAGACTGGCCAGGGCCGCCGCCGGCAGCAGCCAGACGGGCGTCCAGAGAAGCTGGTCCCATGGAATCTGGAGAGGGATGGTCCATCCAAAGAAGGCTTTGTTTATGACCTCGGTTAACACCACAGAAAGCGCAATACCGGTGATAACTCCAAGTAAAAGCGCCATGACCCCCACCAGCAACGATTCCCAAATGATAAGCCCCCGAATCTGCGGCCGTGAAACTCCTACCGCTCGCAGAGTTCCTATCTCCCGTTCGCGTTCCTTAACTAATACCGTGAAATTGAGAACGATTCCGATCACGGCAACCAGGACTGCTATGAAGCGAAGAATTTGGGTCACGGCAAATGTTTGATTAAAAATCGCAACCACCGCGTCACGGAGCGCCCGGTTCGCGTAAATGGAGTAATCATGAGCGTTGGGGTAACCAGCCTGGATGGTTTGCCTCAGTTTTTCGACATCTGCTTCCGGTCGCAGATAAAGTGCGACGGAGTTGACGCGGGAATCATGCCAATATTTTTCGAAGTTAGCCCGTTGCATCAGCATGACTCCGGAGTCCCGGCTGTAATCATAGAAGACGCCGACCACCTGGAACGAACGCGGGCCTAAGGGCGTCGCGATCGTCACGATGTTCCCCTGGTTCACCTTGAGCCGTCGGGAGAGCGGTTCAGATATCGTCACCCTGTCCGCCAGTTGAAAGGCCTTGTATTTTGCCGAGTCACCGCCACCGACAAAGTCAGGAATGTTACGATTCGTGCCCGTGACGACTCCTAGGAAAGTCGGTTCACCGTTCACAGTTGCCGTCAGGTACCGGAACGTATCCATCATTTCGACTTCCGGTCGCGATCGCAAAAACTGGGTGAAATCGTCTGTCACGAAATTTTCGAACCCCACAATTTCGTTAGCAGCCGGCCCGATAAACAGATCCGCAACCAGCCGGTGTTCCAGCCATCGATCGATCGTCTTGCGGAACGAATAGATCATAATAGAAACGCTAACCAGCATTGCCAAGGCAGAAGCCAGCGCCGCTATCGTAATGGCGTGCCGATAGAGCGACCGGACAAGATTCCGAGCCGCGAGCCGAGGGAGAAACAAAAAACGAAACATCCTGCTGCTCAAACTACCCAACCCGTGAGCCACATAGGGCGAAAGGCAGCAAAAACCGATTAACGTGAAGAAAGCAGCTACGAAACCCGCACTGCGGTAGCCCGTCAGGGCGAGTTTACTGGTAACAAATGCCGCGACGAGACACCCTCCGCTCAACAAGATCCAAAGCGCCCGCGGTTTCTCGCTGCGCTCGATCAGTACGCCCATGTTCAAGGCGCGCAACGGCGGCAAATTCGCGCCCGCGTTTGCCGGAACAAAGGCACCTACCAGGACCGACCCCATCCCTGCAAAAAGCACTAAGGGTATCTGCCATAACGGGAGATAGAAATGATCAATACTGGTCAGGACATAAAGATTCGTCACGGTCTTGGAAACCGCGCGCACGAGAAAATTCGATAGGAGCACGCCTCCGACACAACCCGCAACGCTGCCGAACATCCCGTAGAGTGCTGCTTCTCCGAGGAACAACCATCGAACCTTCGCCCGGCTAACCCCAAGCGCTCTCAGGATCCCGACTTCACTTCGTCTCCGCACCACGGAAGCCGTCACCGTGTTGTAAATGAGAAAGACGCCTACGAGCAGCGATATCATGCTCAAAGCCGTGAGGTTTAGTTCAAATCCCGAGAGTAGGTGTTCCACCTGGCCGCTCCGGGCCCCCGGTTCCTCTACCACAGCGTCCGGTGGAACTAAGTGCCGTATACGATCGGACACTGGCTTCGGGTTGTTTGGATCGCTGATTTGAAAGAGAACGCCCGTCAGTTTCCCCTGCAAACCAAACAATTCCTGCGCCCACCCAATGTCCATCGCGGCAAAGCGTGAGTCGCCGTCCTTTGCCTCCAAAACAGAACTCAAAACCAGATCGATTGTCCGCTCTCCGAATTTTACGCGAATAGAGTCGCCGCGCTTCAATTTGTGCGACTGGGCAAACTTTTGCGCGACCGCCAAGGCCCTTGGATCACCAAACCAGGCGTCCGCATCAAATGATTCCCTGCCCGATTTGCTAACCTTGAAGTTCTCGAACGTTGAATTCGTGAACGGATCGACGCCCAAAACGTGAAGGTATTCACCAGGCCAAGCCGGCAGCGTCACCACACGCTCGACCAGCGGCGTAGCAGCCGTCACGCCGGGAATAGCTCTTAGTTTTGAGAGCAAACCATCGTCAATCGTCCCGCGGACCTCGATATTGGCCCGTCCTGCAACCACATCAATACCCGCCCGAAAGGCCGCCGTGGCACTGCGGTTAGCGATTTGTACAGCCAGGTAGACGGACACCCCGAGAGCAACGCTCAGAATGTTAATCACCGCCAGGACCTTATGCCTCAACGCATAACGCACGACATGCTGGATAAAAAATCTCACTACGGTCCAGCATACGCCGGAATTCCAGCCAGCAAAGTGTAGGCGAACCGTCCCGGTTTTGCTCCGTCCTGGAAGAGGCAAAGCGAGCCGCTTCGCCTACTTTGGCACGCCGTCGGACGGGGCCTCTTCCGCCTATCCTGTAAATGGAATCGGCCGGTTGGTCGCCCGGCGGTAGAGCAGGATGAATCCAAGCGAAAGAAAAATTGCCACCGGGCTCCAGGCGGCGATCAGCGGGGATATTCTCGATCCCTGCCCAAGCGCGAGAAAAACGTTGCTGGACGAAAACAAGCCGATGAACAGAAATAAGCCTCCGGCGATCCCCCCCAGCGCTCCACGGCGAGAAAAAGCTATACAGAGGGGGCTGGCCACAAAGACCACGACCAACACGTTCCACGGCAAGGCAAACCGATACCACATCTGAGTTTTGAACTCAGCGAGATTGCTTTCCGGAAAATCGCCGTTCTCTTTCAGGTAATGCTCCAACTGCGGCACAGTCATATATTTGCCTTTCAGCGTGGCACTCGAGAGACGCCACGGAGTTTCGCTCCATCCGCTTACCTCTTTTCTGGTGAAGAATTCTTCACTGCTGACGTTCCCCTCGGGATCGATGTAAGCAATTTTACCGTTGTAAAAGACCCAGACTTTGCGCGAGCCGTCGTAAGTGGCGTTCTGCCCGTAGATTTTGGAAATGATGACCCCGTTTCCATCCTGCTGAATCACCTGGACGTTCCGGAGCTGTTCGTTTTTGGCATCGAGAAGCTGAATAAACCAAATTCGGAATTCTCTTCGGTTGGGAAACACCAGCGCGTCCAGGTGCGCGTTCTTGGACTTGCCCTTGATTATTTCATCCAGCATGAACGCGCTCGCCCACTGCCCTTTCGGTCCGAGCTCATAATTCAAAACGGTGCAGGCCACAGTCAGCAAAAAGCCGAGCAAAATTAAGGGAAGAAGTAGGCGGGGAACACTCACTCCAGCACCAAGCATCGAGACAATCTCGTTGCGGCGAGACATCCGCGTCAGGACATAAAGCAGACCGAGCAAAACGCTGAACGGCAATTGGTTCACGATGATAAACGGGATCTGAGCCAGGTAAAATTGGGCGATCGGTTGGAACCCAAGGTGCGCCTCCTGAAAATCGTTTGCGTGCTCACCAAGATCATAGACCAACCAGATAGCGAGCATTCCGAACAGAGAATAGAAGAACGGGACCAGGAAATTTTTGATGAGATATCGATCGAATATTCGGAACACGGCCAGTTATAGTTTCCTGTTTTAGGCTTCAATCAATTTAGCCGGGCCGCAAAATCATGCGAACATCGTGCAAACCCTGCCCGTATCGCGAGAGCCTCCTATTGAGCGACACTTGCGTCGGAGCCTGACGCTCTCCATGGTACTGCACTCCCGGTTTTCGTGAAAAAAACCGTTAGCACGGCTTTGAGCAAAGGACAACGTTGATCGCGTTTCGCAAGGATTTCGACCAAGGGTTCGCCCAGGACATTCATGAAATGTTTGGGAAAGGAGGTCTGTTGTCGGCCGCCAGGAATTTCGAGTACAGACCTGAACAGCAGCAAATGGCCGCGGCGGTGGCCGGCGCCTTGGAAGGAAATCATCATTTGGTCGTAGAAGCAGGGACCGGCGTTGGCAAGTCGTTGGCCTATCTCATACCTGCCGCTCTTTTTGCTCTGGCCACCAAGCGCAAAGCAATCATTTCGACCCACACCATCAATCTGCAGGAGCAACTGCTGCAAAAGGACATTCCTATCGTTCGCCGGTTACTTGATCGACCGTTCGAGGCTGCGCTGCTCAAAGGAAGACAAAACTATCTCTGTCCAAATAGGCTTGAACGCGCTTTGCAGATGCAAAGCGACCTGTTTACCAGCTCGGAGCAACAGGAGTTGCTTAGAATCAAGGAATGGAGCCAGAGAACGACCGAGGGGACACTCAGCGATATGGACCTGGAACCGGATTCATCGGTCTGGGCACAAGTTTGTAGCGAATCGCACATCTGCACCCCAAAAACGTGCGGGGACAGCAGCCGCTGTTTTTATCAGGAGGCACGAAAGAAACTATTAACGGCCAACTTGATCGTGGTGAATCATACCCTGTTTTTCCTGGCCTTGGAAAACATCGGCCTGGCTGACAACCGCGCTCCAGGGTACCTGTTTCCGAATGATTTTGTCATCCTGGACGAGGCGCACACCGTGGAGTCCGTCGCGGCACGGCAAATTGGGCTTGGTGTCTCACAATATGGTCTCAAACAGGCGCTCTACCGGCTCTACAACCCGAAGTCGAAAAAGGGGTTGTTCACTGTTTTACGCTCTGAGGAAGGGGTTCGAGAGACTGCGGATTCAATCGAAGCTGTGGAACGCTTTTTTCAAGCCGTCGACGAAGCTGCAGATTTTCGAAAGGGGCGAGAGTATCGGGTACGCAGCCCAGGGCTGGTTCCAGACAGCGTTTCGATCGCTTTGGCACGCGTTCAAGCCGCAGTGGTTGCCGCTGTCAAAAAGATCGAGGACGAAAAATTAAAGTCCGAGCTCCAGGATTTGGGCAGGCGAATCCGTGATGCCCGTCACGGAGTGGTCAACTTCCTGCAGCAAACTCCAGAAAACCACGTCTACTGGGTCGAACGAACCGGAAAAGCGGCCCAGAACCTGACGCTAAACGCGGCGCCGGTCGATATCTCCTCAGTTCTGAACCGGATCCTCTTTCCAGAGGATCGCATCTGTGTCTTGACCAGCGCAACGCTCTCGGTCGGTCGGGACGATTTGGCCTATTTTCGGGGCCGAGTTGGCGCTTTTGATGTTGAAGCTCAACAAATCGGTAGCCCATTTGATTACGAAAAGCAGATGCGTCTTTACGTGGCCAAAAAAATGCCGGATCCGCGCGATTCAAGTTACGAAGATGCACTTGCGAAATGGATCGCCTACTTTTTGCAGAAAACGAACGGCCGCGCCTTTGTCCTTTTCACGAGCTACAAAAGCATGATGAACCTGGCCCAGCGCATGGAACCGGAACTGGAGCGAGTCTATACATTCATGGTTCAGGGCCAGGGCACCTCGCGTACTCGCATGCTGGAAAGATTCAAAAAGTCAGCGAACGGCGTTTTGTTTGGGACCGACAGTTTTTGGACTGGAGTCGATGTCCCTGGAGAAGCTCTT
Source organism: uncultured Verrucomicrobiae bacterium (assembly GCA_963742335.1). Classification (GTDB taxonomy): domain Bacteria; phylum Verrucomicrobiota; class Verrucomicrobiia; order Chthoniobacterales; family JAFAMB01; genus JAFAMB01. Next base: position 381,323 of record CAVULL010000025.1, on the reverse strand, counting down.
TCGAACGTTATCATCACGCGACTCCCTTTTGCGGTTCCCGATCATCCGTTAATTGCGGCCAAGCTCGAATTTATCGAGGCCAACGGGGGCGATCCCTTCACAGAATATTCATTGCCGGAAGCGATCTTGAAATTGCGACAAGGGGTCGGCCGCCTTATTCGGACAAAGACCGATGAAGGCATTATCGTTATTCTCGATAATCGGGTTTTGAGTAAGAGCTACGGAAAAAGTTTTTTGCAAGCTCTCCCTCCCTGCCCGATGGAAATGGTGTGAGTTTCTTTTCAATGGTGTGGACTCGATTGAACTTTTTCTTGCCAACTTGGAAACAAGTCTGGCCGACGGCAGTTTTCGTAAATTAACTCTCGGGAAATTTCGCGGGACTCTTGGCGGCGTTGAGCACGTTTATGTCCGTCCTGTCAGACTGAAGAACGGGATGCATTTGAACTTTGTCCACCGTTACCGCGACCGCGATCTGACGCAAAATTATCGGGTGCCGGACGGCGTTACATTGGTGCGAGAATGGTTAGGAAAATCCAGTTTGGCGGCGACGCTATTCACCGTCGACCAGCGGAAGCAACTTCTATTCAATCGGCGTGGAAATCCCAGATTAACCACCAGTTCTCCAGAAGCTGTGGAACCTGATTTGCAACATGATCGGAAAAAAACGCACCTGTTAAAGGACGAAACTTTTTTGCAGCATCTTGGCGTTCTCGACCCAGCCGGGAATCCGAAAACGCGGATGAGCGACAAATACAGGCAGATTCATCATTTTATTGAGGTCCTGGCTCCGGCCTTGCAAAATCTGTCGTCGACAAAAAAGCTTCGGGTTCTCGATATGGGTTCAGGAAAGGGTTACCTCACCTTCGCGGTCTTTGCTTTTCTCATCCAGGAAGGGTACCACGCCGAATTGGTTGGCGTCGAAAGACGCCCTGCGCTGGTGGATTTTTGCAACCGGGTCGCTGCCCAATGCGATTTCGACAACCTTCGATTTGAGGTCGGTGAAATTTCGGAAGTCGCACTCGATGGCGTCGATGTGGTAGTCGCGCTGCACGCCTGCGATACCGCAACCGATGACGCGATTTTCCGGGGGATTGCCGCTGAGGCCCAATTGATTTTCCTGGCGCCCTGCTGCCATAAAGAGCTTCGGCGGCAGTTGACTCCACCTCGGCAGATGGCCCCTTTGTTCAGGCATGGTATCCAGGCAGACCGCATGGCCGAAATTATCACTGACGCCCTCAGATGCATGCTCCTGGAGGCCAGCGGGTACTCAACAACAATTCAGGAGTTCACCGCGGTCGAACATACTAAGAAGAACCTTCTGATCAGCGCGGCAAAAAGCGCCAAGCCCGTCGACTACGAACTGCTTTTTCGGAAAGCTTCGGAATTCCAGGCGCTGTTCGGCATCACGCATCAACGCCTGGCTGATCTCTTACGGCTTAATTGAGGCCGAAAGCCTACCTACCTAGCCCAGAGTGCCCCAACATAGCCAGAAAACTTCCGACTCCCGACTGACTTCCGACCTCTGACTTCTGAACTCCCGCCTCCTCCTCCCTACAATTTCTTTTTTCGCCGGTACAACGTGGCGGGATCGACCCCAAGAACCGCCGCTGCCTCATCGATCGTCCGGGAGTTGGCGATGACCCTTCGCATGTGCTCGTTCTCAAGTTCTTCCAGAGTCACACTGCCCCCGACCCGAAACTCGGATCGCACCTGGATGATCTCGGCGAAATCGTCGGCGCCAATCTCATCTCCGCTCCCGAGAATAACGGCGCGCTCGACCAGATTGCGCAATTCACGAAGATTGCCAGGCCAGTTGTACGATTTCATCGTTTCAAGAGCTGCTGCGGTAAAGCCGCTAAATTGTTTTCCTGCTCGATGAGCAAAGAAATCGAGATGCCGTTGAGCAATCCGATCCAGGTCCTGGAGACGCTCGCGCAGCGGCGGCAAACGCAGGGTAATCACGTTGAGACGGTAGTAGAGGTCTTCCCGAAATCGCCCCGCACGAACGGCTTCCGCAAGGTCATGATTCGTCGCCGAAATCACTCGCACATTGGCTCGGCGCGGTTTCGCCTCTCCAACGCGCTCGTACTCCCGCTCTTGCAAAAGTCGCAGCAGCTTTGATTGGATTTCCAAAGGGAGATCTCCAATTTCATCCAGCAAGAGAGTCCCGCCATCTGCAGCGACTACCTTTCCTTGCGTATCGGCAAGGGCGCCGGTAAACGCCCCTTTGACATGGCCGAAAAGCTCGCTCTCGAGGAGTTCCCGCGAAAGACTCGGGCAACTGACCGTCACAAACGCACGCCCCTTCCGAGGACTGCGAGCGTGCATTCCTCTCGCCAGGACGCTTTTGCCTGTGCCGCTTTCTCCGAGAATAAGAACGGTCGCGTCGCTGTTAGCCGCCTTGAATGCCATATCGATCACCGCTTGCATGGCGGGCGAACTGGTTATTAAATCAACTTCAGGCGACTCAGCATTGAGCTGCGATTCGAGTTCTTGCACCCGATTTTCCAAGCGCTTGGTTCGTTCGATTCGGGCGAGCAACTGGCGGACCTGCTCCGGAGTGCAAGGCTTTGGGAGATAATCGAAGGCGCCTCGCCGCATTGCTTCAACTGCCGTCTCGATGGAAGCGTAGGCCGTCACGATCACCACCGCGGCTTCGGGCGCAAGGCGCAATATCTCTGCCAGCACCTCGAGCCCGCTTTCCTGATGCAATTTCAAGTCAAGAAAGACGACATCGAAAGTTGCGTTTCGCAATTCTTTGAACGCTTCTGCACCTGAAGCCACGGAGACAGCCTCGTGGTTCATCGACTCCAGCGCCATGGCCATCGTTCGCCGGATATTTTTCTCGTCGTCAACTACTAAAGTCCGCATACCCTTTGTCCGGCCCTAATCTGGCAACAGTTTACAAAATCGCAATTTCCCCGCGCGACCTGGAAAGATGCAATGGGAGTGAGAACGTCTCGATGAATTAAGCGATTCTCGTCGTTTGGACAGATAACTTGTTCCCTCAACGGGAGCAGCCTAGTCTGTGAAATAAGACTGGCTAATAAAAAATCGTCCCAATGGCTTGACAGCCAAAATACGCGCCTGCTAAACCTTGAAAAGTTTACCCCACCTGGAAAGGCTCCCCGCAAATGCTCTCAAAGACAACTTTTACTAGACGAAATGCTCTTCGTTGGTTTGGCTCAATTCTCGCTGCTTCGCTGATCGCCCCCAGCGGCTTCGGTGCAGGTGTTACGCTCCGATTCGCCAGTGATTCAAGTGGAACCGGAGGCGCTTTCATCAAAGCGCTTTGCGACGAGTGGTCCCAAAAAACCGGAAATAAGGTTGAAATCATTAGCCGTCCCCAAGACGCGTCCGCGACGCTGCAGCAGTATCAGCAGTATTGGGCGGCGAAAAGTGGGGATGTGGATGTCTACCAGATCGATGTGATCTGGCAAAGCATCGCCGGACCACACTCTGTGGACTTGAAAAAGTATTTCAAGCAAGACGAGATCAGTCAGCATTTTCCGCGCATCATTGAGAACAACACGGTTAACGGAAAACTGGTCTCCATTCCCTGGTTCACCGATGCCGGCGTCCTCTATTATCGAACAGATATACTTGAAAAGTATGGATATAAGGAGCCGCCCAAGACCTGGGAAGAACTCGCCGAAATGGCCAAGAAGGCTCAGGACGGCGAACGCAAAGCAGGCAAGCCTGACTTCCAAGGCTTTGTTTTTCAAGGCAAGGCCAGCGAAAGCGTGACCTGCAACGCTCTCGAATGGGTCTACAGCTATGGCGGAGGTGTCATTATAGAGCCGGATAAGAAGGTCACCATCAACAATCCGAATGCCATCAAGGCTCTTGACACAGCCAAAAGCTGGGTGGGAACGATTTCGCCAGCCGGGGTTGTCACCTACGGTGAAGAAGAAGCTCGAAACGTCTGGCAGGCCGGTAACTCGGCGTTCATGCGCAATTGGCCTTACGCCTATGCCTTGGGCCAGGATCCGAAAAGCGCGGTCGCAGGCAAGTTTGATGTGACCGTCCTGCCTAAAGGCGGTGACAATGGTAAAAATGCAGCATGCCTCGGTGGCTGGAACCTGATGGTCTCCGCTTATTCAAAAGCACCGGATGCGGCAGCAGACTTGGTCAAATACCTGGATTCATCAGACTCTCAGAAAAAGCGCGCAATTGAGCTGAGCTTGCTCCCGACGTTGCCGGCGCTCTACGCCGACCCGGAAGTCCTTGCTAAAAATGCGTGGTTCAAGAATATGGTGGACGTATTCAAAAATGCGGTAGCTCGTCCGTCTACGGTCACCGGCGCCGATTACAATCAGATCTCCACGGCATTTTTCCAGAATGTAAACAAAGTGCTTTCCGGGGGCGAATCAGCCAAGGATGCGGTGGAGCAAGTTGAGAAAGTCGGGAAACGGCTGGTTCGGTAACTCTTGGAGAGAGACGGCACTGGGATATGGCCAAGGAAATTGACCTGCTCGAGCGCCAGAGACGATTGGCATGGTATTTGATCGTGCCGGCCGTTTTCGTGGTGTTCCTGGTAATCGGATACCCACTCATCCAGGTTCTTGTCTATTCGGTCCTCAAATACAAGCTTGACGGGGTTACCCCGGCAAGCTTCGTGGGCTTCAGCAATTACCTATTTATTCTAACGGACAGCGATTTCTGGCGGGCGGTCCAGAATACGCTGATTTTTTCTGTCTTCTCCGTTACGCTCGAATGCGTTTTGGGTCTGACTGTAGCCCTAGTGGCAAATTCGAACTTCAAAGGCCGCTCCATTTTGCGGGTGGCCATTTTGATTCCCTGGGCGATCCCGACGGTCGTGTCTTCTAAGATCTGGGCCTGGATGTTTAACGACATCTATGGAGTGGTCAATGTCGTACTGATCAATTTTCACCTCATACCACAAAAGATCGCATTTCTGGCGACACCCTTAACAGCGTTGCCGGTCATCATTGCCGTCGATGTCTGGAAGACTACTCCGTTTATGGCGCTCCTTTTACTCGCAGGCCTCGGATTGATTCCCGGGGATCTGTACGAGGCTGCGGCGATTGATGGTGCAAACAAAGTCCGCCAATTCTTCTCTCTCACATTGCCACTCTTAATGCCGACGTTGCTTGTGGCGCTTATCTTCCGTACCCTGGACGCGCTGCGCGTCTTCGACATCTTTTATGTCATGGTCGGAGGCCAAGGGAATATGGCCACCATGGCCATCTACAATCAGCAGTGGCTAGTTTCGTTCCTGGACGCAGGTATCGGCTCCGCGGCTTCGGTGATCATTCTCGTTATTATAATGGCCTTTGTCATCCTCTACACTCGGTTCAGCAAGACGAGCTTTCAATGAAAGAACAAGATTCAAAGTCGCCGATACTGCGAGCGCTGTTTTACCTTCTGGTGCTCGTCATTCTCGTTTTTAATCTATTCCCGTTTCTTTATGCGGTTGTCTCGTCATTTCGGCCAAGCAGCGATCTCTTTTCAACCGATCTTTTCCCGAAAGCGTTTACGCTCATCCATTACGACGAAGTCTTTAAAGATGCCCGATTTGTGGCGGGCCTCATCAACTCGATCGTCGTAGCCGGTTGTACTGTAGTGATTGCGCTCGCGCTCGGCAGCCTGTGTGCCTACGCGCTCGGGAGGTTGCCGTTCCGTTTCAAGGGGTTTGTGCTTTACCTCGTGCTGACCATGACGATGTTTCCGCAGATTTCCATTCTCTCGGGTCTTTTTGTTATGCTCAAGGGCCTAGGCCTGTTTAACACGCGCCAAGGTCTGATAATCACTTATTTGATTTTCACCTTGCCGTTCACGATCTGGGTGATGACCCAGTACTTTCGCAGTCTGCCGAGAGAACTCGAGGAAGCCGCCTATGTAGACGGCGCATCGCCCTTGGCCGTGTTCTGGCAAATTTTGCTCCCCCTAACCGTACCCGGCCTAGTCTCTACCGGGCTGTTGGCTTTCATTGCCGCCTGGAACGAATTTCTATTCGCGCTGACCTTTACCGTCACCGATCAAATGAAGACCGTGCCGGTAGTTATCTCACAGTTTAGCGGTGCAACATCTTATGAACAGCCCTGGGGCTCCATCATGGCGGCTTCCATGGTCGTAACAATCCCTTTAGTCATCCTGGTCATGATCTTCCAGTACCGGATCGTGGCAGGCCTTACAGCCGGTGCCGTGAAAGGCTAGTTGCCCCTCAGACTTGCGAAGCGCCTCCGCTCTTCTTTTCAGAGGGATTCAGGAAGATGGCTTTTAAACTAGAGGCCCAGGAAACATTTCTTAAGGGGATTCCACGCATCGCCCGAGAGCGAATCGATCGGGTCATCGAATCCCTAAGTGGCAAAACTCGGCCTGGTCCGGAGTCTATTCATGAAGCGCGGAAGGATTTGAAATCCCTTCGTGCCTTACTGCGGCTGGCACGCGGGGCGATCGATGACGAGATCAGAATCCACGAAAATATCTTTTTCCGAGACGCCGGACGATCACTCTCAGCCGTTCGCGATCCTCAGGCACTTTTGGAAGCATTGAAATATTTTGACAAACAACTCCCCAGCAGCTCCGGGCTCTCGCGGTCGAAATCAGAATCAATTCGAGCGTTTATCGAAAAAATTCGCCTGAAATTAAATCAGAATTTAATAGACGGACTTCCTCCCGGAACCCTGAGAAAGCTCCTGAGAGACCTTCGCGCTGCCAGGCGACGTTTCGCCCTCTTGTTTGAGAGCGCCTCGCTCCGACCAGGCAACGAGTGGGAGGTCTTTATTGGAAACGGGCTCCGGCGAACCTATCGAAAAGCCAAAAACATCGTTTGGCAGTTTGAGGTAATAGGCCACGAAACGGCCGAAGACAACACTTGGCACGAGCTGAGGAAATGCGCGAAGGCCTTGGGTTACCAGTTGCGATTGCTTAAACCCGTCTGGCCCGGGATGATGCACGCTTTTACGGAGGAGATCGATCAACTGACCGATCGATTGGGGGATGCCAATGACCTTGCGGTCCTCCGCGACAAAATCTTGGACGAACCCTATGATCGCTCTGACACCCTCACGTACGGAGAGACTCGCCGGATTTTTCTCCAGTCGCTTGACCAGCGAAAACAAATGCTGCAATTGGAGGCCTTCAACCTTGCTCGTTTTATCTACGCAAAAAAACCGGGTCAATTTGAACGTGGCCTCAGAGAATATTGGCAGATCTGGCGATTGCTGAGCGACGCGAAAGATCTTAAGACATCCGGTAGAATCGCCCGTCAAGCAGACCGCTTGCGGCAGCCGATAACGTCTTAACTTCTTACCTTCTTACCTCGCGTCCTTACGTTTAATTCCGAGTGCCGCAATGCGCGACGACAAAGTCGCCAGATGCAAATGCACCGCCTATCACAACGACAAACCAATCAGCAGGAACTAAGAAAATGACAACAGACAGCCCATCGGGCCCAGAGCAGCATCCGGTGCATTACAACACCATTCGTCTAAATGAACTGGATATCTTCTATCGTGAAGCCGGTCGAGAAAACGCCCAGACTATCCTGCTTTTGCATGGATTTCCGACTTCCTCCAATATGTTCCGGAATCTGATCCCGCGCCTTGCCGCATCCTTCCACCTGGTGGCGCCCGACTATCCCGGCTTCGGTCAAAGCAGCATGCCCAGTCACAAGGATTTCGCCTACACTTTCGAGAACCTGACTAATGTGGTGGAACAATTGGTCGAAAAGCTTGGACTCACCAAATACTCGCTTTACGTAATGGACTACGGCGCTCCGGTGGGTTACCGCTTGGCTTTGCGGCATCCTGATCGGGTGCAAGCGCTGATCGTCCAGAATGGCAACGCCTACGACGAGGGCCTTCTGAAGTTTTGGGACCCGATTAAGAAATACTGGAAGGATCCAACGCCTGAAAATCGAGAGGCCATCCGCTTCCTGGTCGATCCGAAGTCGACACGATGGCAGTATGAAAACGGCGTGGCCGACCACACTCTTTTGGATCCGACCACCTGGACATTAGATCAGGTAGGGTTGGATCGGCCTGGAAACGCCGAGATCCAGTTAGATCTGTTCCACAGCTACGGGACCAACGTTCCGCTCTATCCCGAGTTCCAGGCCTTCTTCAGGCAGTATCAGCCGCCGACTTTGATTGTCTGGGGCAAAAACGACTTCATCTTCCCTCCAGAAGGCGCCGTACCCTATCCACGCGATCTGAAGGATGTGGAGACTCATTTACTGGACACGGGTCACTTTGCGCTAGAGACACACGGGGAAGAAATCGCCAGCCGAATGGAAGAATTCCTCGCACAGCACAAACTGAAATGACCATGAAGATTCATCCCGACGATACTGCGATTGTTTTTATCGATCCGCAGAACGAGGTGTTAAGCGAAAAGGGAAGTGCGTGGCCTCTGGTCCGCGAAAGCCTTCAAGAAAATAATACCATTGAGAACATGGAGCGCATTTTCAAGGCCGCGAAGACCCATGGATACGAGGTTTTCATCTCTCCTCATTATTTCTATCCCACGGACAAAGGATGGAAATTCAACGGCCCGCTGGAGACCGATGAGGCGACCTCCGGGATGTTCGCTCGCAAAGGAGTCCTGAATCTTGAGGGTTTCGAAGGCTCCGGCGCTGACTGGCTGGAACGCTTTAAGCCCTACATTCAAGATGGTAAAACTATCGTAGTGGCGCCGCACCGTGTGTGGGGGCCCGAGACCAACGACCTTGTTTTACAGCTCCGCAAACGCAGGATCTGCAAGATCATTCTTGGCGGAATGCTTGCCAATATGTGTGTCGAATCTCATTTGCGCGAATTGATCGAGCAAGGTTTCGAGGTAGCTGTCGCGAAAGATGCGACCGCCGCGCCAAAGCATCCCGAATGGGGCTATGGCTATGCGGCGGCACTCATTAATTACGCGTATCTCGCTCATGCGGTCCTGACGACGGACGACGCGGTCAAAGCCTTGGAACAAAAAGCAACAACCGTTTAACTACTTAAATGAGTGATCCCGAACATTACGAGGCCATTGTCATTGGAGGCGGCAAGGGCGGTAAAACCCTGGCGATGTACCTGGGCAGACGCAACGAAAAGACAGCGCTGATTGAACGCGACCCGATGATGATTGGGGGTGGTTGCATCAACGTAGCTTGCATCCCCACAAAAACGTTCATTGCCAGCGCTCGACTTGTTCATTCCATTCGGCGAGCCGCCGAATTCGGCATTAAGGTAGAAGGGGTGTCGGTCGACTGGCCGGGTGTCAGGCAGCGAGTTGAAAAGGTGGTGTCAGAAATGCGCGCCTTGAACCTCAAAAACTTCACCTCTCTTCCGAGCCTCGACTTCATCTTGGGCATCGGTCGTTTTATCGGTCCGCGAGATGTCGAGGTGGTACAGAACGACGGGGTGGTCCGTCACCTGACCTCCAAACGCATCTTCATTGACACCGGTACTCGTCCGGCGATTCCGGATCTTCCTGGCCTGTCTGACATCCCTTTTCTGACGAGTGACACGATCCAACAGTTGGAGGCTGTTCCTTCACACCTGCTTGTGCTCGGAGCGGGATACATCGGCCTTGAGTTTGCTCAGATGATGCATCGGTTCGGAAGTAAGGTCACCATCCTTGAGCGAGGAAAACAAATCCTAAGCCGTGAAGATGTAGAGATCGCCGAGGCTTTGGCAAACTGTCTGCAACGAGAGGGAATTGAATTCCGGCTTAATGCGGCCATAGAGCGGGTTTGTAAGTCTTCTGACGGCCAGGTGGATGTCACCTTTCGCACCCCCAAGGGAAAAGAGGAATGCACGGGATCTCACCTGTTGGTTGCCCTGGGCCGTGCTCCCGTTACCGAGGATCTGAATTTACCCGCTGCCGGGGTAGAAACGACCAGAAAGGGGTTTATTAAAGTCAACGACCGCTTAGAGACAAATGTCTCAGGCCTCTGGGCGATCGGTGACGTGAGTGGCGGACCTCAATTCACTCACGCGTCCCTCGACGATTTTCGAATTCTTCGCGATAACGTTTTCGGGAATGGTTCCCGATCCAGGAATGATCGATACGTGCCTTCCACGCTTTTTACAGATCCTGAACTGGCGCATGTCGGCCTGACGGAGAAGGAAGCGGCGACCCGCGGATTGCAGTTCCGAGTTCTTCAAGTTCCGATCACTCCTTTGACGATACCCAGGGCAAAGACCACCGGCCAAATGGATGGTCTGTTGAAAGCCACGATTGAAAAATCCGCCCAACGGATCCTCGGATGCACCATCCTGGCTGCCGAGGCGGGCGAAATGATCGGTACCGTGCAGGCAATTATGATCGCGAAAATGCCGGCGACTGCCCTGCGTGACGCGGTGCTCTCCCATCCGACCATGGTCGAGGGATTCAATGCCCTCTTTGCAGCGCTGTGAGTCACCGCCAAGGACACCCGAGGGGAATGCGAGCTTCGGGCGGACTTCCTTTTGTGGGACCAAAATATGTTCGGACTTCCTCCGCCTGGCTCAATCCAATGGGACAGCAAGGTATCGTTACCGCCCCGCATTACCTTGCTGCACAAGCAGGACTCTCTATTTTACGGAAAGGAGGCAACGCGGTCGACGCGGCGATCGCTGCGGCTTCCACGCTGTCGGTTGTCTACCCTCACATGGCGGCCCTCGGCGGGGACAATTTCTGGCTGATCTACAACTCGGAGAATGGAGAACTTCGCGGTCTCAATGCCAGCGGGCGCGCGGGACAAAAAGCGACCATCAACTTCTATACCACAAAAAACTTTCGACGTATCCCGCAGCGAGGCTATTACGCGGCAAATACTGTGCCCGGTTGCGTCTCCGGTTGGGACGCCGCGTACCGCTATAGCAGGGAGACGCTTCGCACTCAATTACTCTGGGAGGATCTATTCTCTGACGCCATTCGATACGCTGAAGACGGATGCCCGGTCAGCGGCTCTCTGGCGAAATGGTTGGGAACCAACATTGGTACCGCCGACCTGGCGCTCAATAACCTCCAACAATTCCCAGGTTTCCGGAGGACCTTCCTGAAACCGGACGGATTGCCCTACCTGGCCGGAGAAATACTGAGTCAGCCCGAACTTTTCTCCACACTCCAGTTGCTAGCCAAGCGAGGTCCCCGCGAATTCTATGAAGGAGAAATCGCCCGAAAGATTGTCGCCGACCTGGATGCTAACGACGGCCTGCTCTCTCTAGAGGATTTTGCACTACATCAAGCAGATTGGGTAGAGCCCATCTCGGTACCATATCGCAATGGCATCGCCTTCAATCTGCCGCCTAACTCACAAGGCATGGCCTCTCTTTCCATCTTGAACATTCTCAATCAATTCGAGGTGGCAGAGTTTCCTGAAGGCTCCGCTGCCTATTATCATTTGATCATTGAAGCGACAAAGGAAGCATTTCGCGATCGCGACCGCCATCTGACCGATCCCGCGTTTCAAAGCATCCCCGTCAAAGAGATTCTCTCTCTTGAGCATGGACAAGCCCAAGCGGCGCGTATTCGCTCCAACCGAGGCGCAGCGCCTGTTGACCCAAACCCGCTCGACCCGAAAGGTGATACGATCTGGCTCGGCGTGGTTGACCAGACAGGGAACGCGGTATCGCTGATTCAGAGCATCTATCAGGATTTTGGATCGGCCATTGTACCGATGGGAACCGGCGTGCTGCTTCAGAACCGCGGCTGCTTTTTCTCTCTCGAACCGAAACACGTCAATCGTCTCGAACCAGGCAAACGGACATTCCACACCTTAAACCCCGCGATGTTCTTCCAAGGAGGAAAGCCATTCCTCGTCTACGGGACAATGGGGGGCGAAGGACAACCACAAACCCAGGCCGCGGTCGTGACGCGTATCATTGATTACCAGCTCTCGCCTCAGGATGCCATCGAGGCACCTCGGTGGCTCTATGGCCGGGCTTGGGGGCCGACCACTCATAACGTGAAACTGGAGTCTCGTATTCCACAGGAGGTTGCGGAAACTCTTCGCCAGTTGGGGCATCCCATCGAAATTGTTGAACCCTACGCCCCGATGATGGGCCATGCCGGCGCCATCCTGATCGACCCGGAAACAGAGGTGCAATACGGAGCTAACGACCCACGCAGTGACGGGATCGCCGCCTGCTATTAGCCTGGATTTATCTTCGGTTTTTGGGCATGAGGGCGGTTGCTTCGTTCGGGCATTGCGTCCATTGTGGGTGGTGAGCCAAAAAACCCGAACATTTCGCCTGCGGCTTCTCGAGGGCCAGATTGGCGAGGTTGCCTATCAGATCACCAAGGTCCATTTCTCCAAGTTCCGCGATTCCGTTGTTCAGTGGCGTCCTCCAATTAACGTTTTCCAATGCGCCTCTTGTTTCCGAATCTGCGTTGAATTGGCCGGTGTCGAATCCGACCATGTCGAAATTGAAGTAGGATTTGGCCGCCTGTGGATTCGAGGATATCGAGAGGCCCCTGAACCATTGCAGCAGCTCGAGATGCCCCTCTCGGCCACGCGCAAGCCGGTGCGAGTTGTGACCATGGAGATCGACCATGGACGGTTCGAGCGCGAAGTGGACATCCCTCCGGGCTATGACCAGGCAAGAATTACCACTGAGTGGGAGAGCGGACTTTTGTGGATATTCTTGCCACGGATTGCCCACGCTTGAGTGGTGGTTTCTCTTCGTACGCGACACAGCAGCATCAATTTATAACGTATCTCCCCTTTAGCATCTCATGAGCTCAGAGCAGCAAGAGCGACAAGATCCACACGACCCCATCTCGAGCAAAGCACCGGGCAATAACGCCGGCACCAGTCAAGCGCCGGAAGTCAGCCGGCCGACTGATCTCACGCCGGGCGCGGCCGCCGACCAGACCGAGTCTAAGGAGACCCTGGCGATTTTGCCAGTGCGCGGAATCGTGTTGTTTCCTGGAATGGTTGTGCCTCTTACTATCGGACGGCCGTCTGCTATTAAGCTGGTCGACTCCGAGTTGCCCGAGAACAAGCAACTTGGCCTGGTCACTCAGCGAGACGAACAATTGGACCGACCTGAACCCGCCGATCTTTATCAAATGGGCGTGTCGGCTCAGGTCCTCAAACTCATTCGTCAGCCGGATGGAGTGATTATTCTGATCGTCCAGGTCGTGAGACGCATCGCCCTGGAATCGTTTGTGCAAACGGATCCCTATCTCCGCGCGATCGTAAAAACGGTCACCACGGTGCGTCCTGAAGGCGACGACGCCGAATTGCACGCTTCCTTTAACAATTTGCGACGAGGCGCCCTCAGATTGCTGGAACTTTCACCCGAGATACCGGACCAGGCCAGAGCCGCGCTGATCGGAGTTGAAGATCCCGAGCAGCTCACCGACCTGTTGGCCGGCAATCTTGGAATTGATCTGGCGACCAAGCAGCGAATTCTGGAAGAAATCGATCTTTTGCGCCGAATGCGCACTGCCCAGGAGTCTCTCCAACGGCAACTCGAGATTGCGGAATTGCAGCAAAAGTTACGCAAAGATGTCGAGGGTCAATTCTCAGATACCCAACGTCGAGCTTATCTTCGTGAACAACTTCGGGCGATCCAACGCGAACTTGGTGAGGAAGACGCTGACGGAGAAGAGCAGGCAGACCAGCTGCGGAAAAAGCTTCAAGAAGCAGGAGCAAACGAGAATGTGGTCGCAGCGGCGGAAAAGGAGCTGAAACGTCTCAGTCATATTCCGAGCGCCAGTCCGGAATACTCGGTGATTGTCTCTTACGTGGAGATGTTGGCAGATCTGCCGTGGAATAAATCCACCGAGGACAATACCGATCTTGAACGGGCCCAAGCCCTTCTTGACCGCGACCATTACGGTCTGGAAAAAGTAAAGCGACGCATTGTCGAGTTCCTTGCGGTGCGTAAACTGAATCCCGCCGGCCGCAGCCCGATCCTTTGTTTTCTTGGCCCCCCTGGCGTTGGCAAAACGAGCCTCGGTCAATCAATCGCCGATGCGCTGGGCAGGAAATTTAGTCGTATATCCCTGGGAGGGATTCGAGACGAAGCTGAGATTCGAGGCCACCGCAGGACCTACATTGGCGCGATGCCGGGACGCATCATCCAGGAGATTCGAAGACTCGGCGTGCGCAATCCAGTGTTGATGCTGGACGAAGTCGACAAGGTAGGGTCCGACATCCGCGGTGATCCGGCCAGTGCACTGCTCGAAGTACTTGACCCCCGCCAGAATAACACCTTCGTGGATCGTTACCTGGATGTCCCATTTGATCTAAGCCACGTGATCTTTATCGGGACGGCCAATTATATGGAAGGCGTTCCTTCTCCACTACGGGATAGACTCGAGACTATTTCAGTGCCCGGATATACTGAGGTTGAAAAGCTCAACATCGCTCAGCGATACCTTGTCCCGAGACAAATCGAAGAGCATGGGTTGAGGCCGGAGCAATGCTCATTCGAGGTGGATGCGATCAAGGCGATTATCCAGGAATACACCTATGAAGCCGGCGTCCGTGACTTGGAACGGAAAATTGCCGCCGTTTGTCGGAGCATCGCGGCAGAGATCGCGCGCGGCATTCAAGCCGACGTAACCGTTTCTGCGAATCTGGTGCGTGGCATCCTGGGAAATTCTGCCCGCAGCGAGCACGAGCAACGTTTACCTCAGAGCCTCGTTGGCGTGGTGACCGGTCTAGCCTACACACCCACCGGAGGCGATATTCTCTTCGTCGAGGCAACGAAGTATCCCGGCAAAGGCGGCTTTTTGCTCACCGGACAGGTCGGTGACGTGATGCGCGAATCGATGCAAGCAGCATACAGTCTGGTCCGGGCTCGCGCCAAGAGTCTCGGAATCAATTCTGATTTGTTCGCTCAAAATGACGTGCACATTCACGTGCCGAGTGGCGCAATCCAGAAAGATGGCCCCAGCGCCGGTGTGGCAATGGCGACCGCACTCGCCAGCCTTTTCAGCGATAGTCCCGTTCGCAACGACGTCGCAATGACTGGCGAGATTACGCTGCGAGGTGTGGTCCTTCCGATCGGCGGACTCAAAGAAAAAAGCCTGGCCGCGCTACGCGCCGGAATTGCCGAGATACTCATTCCGAAGGGCAATGTCAAAGATCTTGATGATATCCCGGTGGAAGCAAAGGAGCGGCTTCATTTTCGACCGGTCCAAACGATTGACGAAGTGCTTGACGCCGCTCTAGTCAGAAATCCCAGCGCAACATCCTAGTGTCCTGCTATTTCCGGGGACAGGAGACTAGCGGTGAATCAGGCCGAGTATCCCAACGACGATTAGATCTATGGCCACAATGAAGTTCAGTAAACGCGGGAAAATCAAAATCAAAACTCCCGCAATCAGCGACACCAGCGGTGAAAGGGCAATAAACATAGGAGTGCGAGTTGAAAGCCCTCAGGAATGGAAAGCGGTGGATCCGGCCTGCGAGGAGCAAAACAAGAAAGCTTCAACGTATTCGTGGGAAGGAGCGCTGGCGTAGGCATCCATCCCGCCGAGTAAATGTTGAATGCTATCGAACCCATGCGCCTGGAGCCAACTCGACGCCACGGCGCTCTGGTATCCGTCCTGGCAAACAACCACCACTGGAGTAGAAAAAGAGAGCTCCAAAAAGCGCCCTGCCAGTTGTGCCAGTGGGATATTCCTGGAGCCATAAATAGCGTGCAATTTCCATTCACCGGGAGATCTGACGTCGACAATTGCCGGTTTTCCTCCCCGGGAGAGGGTGGAATTGAGGTCAGCGACACTTAACTGGGTGAGCTGATGCAATACCGAGAGATCCCCAGCTTCAATAAATCCAACCACTTTGTCGAATCCAGCGCGAGCCAGCTCGACCTGAGCTTTGCTTGCTTCCTCTGCCCGATTCACCACCAGCAAGATTTGACTCTGCTCCGTCAAGAAGACAGCGATGCAGGCGGCAAACCTGGGACTCGCCAATCCCACATTCAGACTCCCCGGAAAATGCCCCTCAGCGAACTGCGTTCCGAACCGAACATCAATAACAGCAGCCCCCGAAGCAGACTTTATTTTCAGTTCTTCTTCCGTAATCCTCGCGGGCATCGAGGAGGCGTGAGTCAGACCCTTCAGGTGAAATCGTTTCAAAAACATCTTGGCATCTCCTTTGTTGCGCCTCAGCTGTACCACGGTTCGACAAGCTTGACCACCATCTCGGACTTATCCATTCGGGTGAGGTCCCACAAGTAAACCAGAACCCTTGACTCTTCATATAGCGGGTAAAGATTTTTTTGTGTTTACTGCATCAAAAAGAAACTTGGGAGGCCTAACCGTCTTTCCGCTCGGGCTGGGTTGCATGGGAATGTCGGCGTTCTATGGAGGTCGCGATGAAAATCAGTCGGTGGCGACGCTGGAACGGGCAATTGAGCTCGGCGTCAATTTTTTCGACACCGCCGACATGTATGGTTTTGGGGCGAACGAAACGTTGGTGGGTAAGGTTTTGAAACCGATGCGCGACCGGGTCGTCATTGCAACGAAATTTGGGAATACCTGGAACAGCAGGAACGAGAGGACAGGAATCAGCAACGATCCACGGTATATCCGGGAAGCATGCGACAACAGCCTGCAGCGGCTTGGTATCGACGTCATTGACCTCTATTATATGCATCGGCGAGCCATTGAGGTTCCTGTCGAAGATTCAGTCGGGGCGATGAAGGAACTCGTTTTGGCAGGTAAAGTTCGCTTTCTGGGTCTTTCCGAAGTCTCCGCAGAAACGTTGAGCAAAGCTCACGCCGTGCATCCCATTGCCGCCTTACAGACTGAATATTCCCTCTTTAGCCGAGAGATCGAAGCGGACATTCTGCCGGAATGTCGACGGCTTGGCGTCGGTTTTGTGCCCTACAGCCCTCTGGGACGTGGTGTCCTCACTTCCGGACTCCGCAATCTGGATCAACTGGACGCCGATGATTGGCGGCGAAGCATCCCTCGGTTTCAGCAAGCAAACTTTGCCAGAAACCTCGAAATCGTGAAGCAACTAGACGCTCTCGCTCAAGCCAAGGGATGCACAACGACTCAACTCGCGCTGGCCTGGGTCCTCGCCGCGGGCGAAGATGTCGTGCCGATTCCAGGGACGAAAAAGACGAAATACCTTGAGGAGAATATCGCTTCGCTAAAAGTTCAACTCACGGCGGAAGAACGCTCCAGGTTAAGTGCCTTGTCCCCGCCCGGATCAATCGCCGGCGATCGTTATCTGGCCGAGGGCATGGCCCTTCTTAATCGTTAGCCTGCCGTTCACACGAAAATCCACGAGCACTCCGGCTTGTGAGATTTTAGCGCTCTAGTCTCACCACCAGCATCGGCTCCAAAAACGCGCTCACGCGGCCATGCTCGTCAAACTCCAATTTCAGCGATTCGCGCACTCGCTGGGACGCCTGCGCCGCGTGTTCTACTAAAGCTTCAATGACCGAACCACCGCATCCGGCCTGCTTAACCCACCAGTCGAACTCGAGGCGGTAAGGAACAATTTGATGCTCGACCCATCGCAGGTCGGCTTTTGTCGCTACTTCGCCCCACTGCTCAATCGTTCGCTGCATAAAATGCGATGGATCCCGGGTGCGCTCCCAAAAGTCGACCCAATCAAATAGATCGGCCGATGCCGAGATCTGATCAGCCATGACGAAGCGACCCTCCGAAACTAAGACCCGGCGGACTTCCGACAAAAAGAGAGCCGCGTCGTGAAAATGATGCGGAGCATGGCGCGAGGTTACGAGCGTGAATTGGTCGTCCTTCAGAGGAATTTTTTCTGCCGAACCCTCCATGAACCGACAATTCAGTATTGCTTTCTCCGCGGCCAGCCGGCGCGCTTGTTCAAGCATTTTGGGCGCGATGTCGATCCCAATTGCCTCAGCGACCAGAGGCGCCAAAGCCAGCGCGGTGTGACCTGTTCCGGTGGCCAAATCAAGGGCGTAGTCCATTTTCACCGGCTGAGCCAATGCCAACAAAACTGGCAGACTCGGGCCCGCTCTGTGAACGTCACTGACGGCGTACTTATCGGCATTCGCATTAAATTGATCTTTGCTCGATCGAGAGGTCATCGAAGTGTCTTCCCATTTGAAAATTTATTATTTAACGAAATCTCCCTCACTTTTGATATAAGGAAAATGAATGTTAATAATAGAACGATTCAGCGTTCCTTATGACCGACCTTGAGTTGTATCGCAATTTTGTCGCCATTGTTCGCGCAGGCTCGGTCTCCGGTGCGGCTCGTTCCCGCAATCTGACGCAGCCGGCAATCAGCCAGCAGTTGGCCGCTCTTGAAGAAGTCGTCGGTGTTCAGCTCTTTCGCCGAACCCGCAAGGGAATGATAACGACAGAACGCGGCAAGGCCCTCTATGGGCAACTGATGGAACCCATCGACTCGCTCGACCGGGTGACACGCAGCCTGCGCGGTCAAAGAGTGGTTTCCGGCACCGCTCCGCTGCGGCTTGGAACCTCACCGGACTATCTCCAGAGCATTGCCTTGGAACGACTCAAGAATCTCGGCCTCCGTTTTGTCGTCGCTTTCAGCGATCCGAAAGATCTCCTCCTTCAACTCGAGGCGGGTGCGTTTGACGCTGTCATTTCGACTCAAGTGCCGACCGCGCGAACTCTTCAACATTGGTTAACCAGCGAACACCAATTTGTCCTGGCGGCCTCCGTAGACGTGAAAAAGCCCAGGAAAGTCAACACTCCAAGTCTCCTGGGCAATTGGCTGGCAACTCTCTCGTGGGTCAGTTACAGCTTGGATTTACCCGTTACCCGACGCTTTTGGCAACAGGCCCTCGGACGCCGATTCGACGCGAAGCTAACTCTTGTCATACCCGATCTGCGCGCTGTCTTCCGCGCTGTCGAACTCGGATTCGGCATTAGCATCTTGCCGGACTTCATTTTTCAAAGTGGGCGCGACGCCGGCACAGTTCACGAGATTTGGCCGATTCGTTCACTCATCCCGACCGAACGCTACTTTCTTTCCGTCCGCGAATTTGACGCCGATCGCCCCGAAATTCAGCGCCTTGTCTCCCTGCTTTCGGAGTCATGATCGAGCGTTCCCAGGCGGCGCTCAAGCTCGGCTTGCTGCGCGGGCGTCAATTGCCTGGTGGTCGTCCAGGCTGTCCCGCGAGGGAAGCGAATTCCTGTGCACCGAAATCTCTAATTTTAATAGGCGCTCGAAGCTGATAGCCTTGGGCTGAGTAATAGAGGCTCGCAATTGAAGCCGGACCATCATTCGCCAACGGATACCGCTGGCCGATTTCGCTCCACTCGTTGGAGTGTGGTGTCGCTTTCGCTTCAGAGTGCCGCTGAAGGGCGCTTAGGTCCATGAGCACGAAGTCCCAACGCAGCTGTCCCAGTTGCGGTAACGAACTTTCTGGAGCAATGGAATTCTGTCCGGTCTGCATGCTTCGCCAGGCTCTCGCCGGCGGGGTCAAGTCCGGCGAGTCTTCTGCTTCCGAGGAAGCGTTCAAGCCGACAACACCGGAACAGGCAACGCACCGCTTCGAGCACTATGCGCTGGTCAACAGCGAAGATGGGAAGCCGATTGAGTTGGGTCGGGGTGCGATGGGCGTCACTTACAAAGCGTTTGACGTCGATCTGCGATGTCCGGTGGCATTAAAAGTCATCAGCGAGCGATATCTCGGTGATGAGTCGGCGCGACTTCGTTTTGTACGCGAAGCCCGCGCGGCGGCGAGTTTTCGCCACCCGAATGTTGCCTCGGTTTTCCACCTGGGTAGAATCGGTCAGAACTACTTTTACGCGATGGAGTTTGTCGAGGGGGAAACGCTCGAGCGTCTCATCAAACGCTCAGGCCGGGTTGAGGTGAAGTTGGCACTCGAAATCGCGGCGCAGGTGGCTGCCGGTTTAGCTGCGGTCCACAGGCAGAAACTCGTTCACCGGGATATCAAACCGAGCAACATCATGGTGAGTGTCGAGGATGGAAGCACTGTAACAGCCAAAATCATTGACCTTGGGCTGGCCAAGCCCGCACCCGACGCGCCTGCTGAAGCTGCGATCTCAACTCCCGGAGCTTTTGCCGGTACACCAGAGTTCGCTAGTCCGGAGCAATTCGCCGGCGTTGGCGTGGACATCCGCTCGGATCTCTACTCGCTGGGCGTGGTGCTCTGGGAGATGGTGACCGGCCATGCGGTGTTCAGGGGTTCCCCGGCTGAGGTGATGTATCAGCATCAGCACTCACCGTTACCGCTCGACCTGCTGGAAGTCGTCCCACAACCGGTGGCCGTTCTGCTAGACGTGCTCCTGGAGAAAGACCCCGGGCGGCGCTTTCAGAACCCGGCCGAACTTCTGAAGGCGATACCGATGATAACAGGCGCTATCGACGCACGACGTAGAATCACTCGTCAGAGCCTGCAGGAGACACCCTCCACCGTTTCGCGGGTCGGAACTCGCAAGCCGCCGGCACGGCGTGCACCGAAAAAGGTTTCCATAGCCAGATTACCCGTTACCGGAAGTGATGTTTTTGGTCGAGAGGAGGATATCGCCTTCCTGGATAATGCATGGGCAAATCGGCAGGTCAACGTCGTTACGATCGTTGCCTGGGCCGGGGTCGGGAAGTCCACGCTCGTTAACCATTGGCTCCGAAGGATGGCTGCCGACCATTATCGTTCCGCGGAGCTTATTTTTGGTTGGTCCTTCTACAAACAAGGCAGCAGTGGGGAGACTTCGTCCGCAGATGAATTTCTTGATGCGGCTCTCACTTGGTTTGGAGATTCAGATCCACGGCTCGGAACGGCGTGGGAGAAGGGCGAAAGATTGGCGAAGCTGGTCGCGGATCGCCGAAACTTATTATTTCTGGATGGCCTGGAACCGCTCCAAAATCCGCCTGGTCCACACGAAGGACGCGTCCATGAGCCTTCCCTCCAGGCGCTTTTGCGCGAACTCGCTGCATTCAATACGGGGCTTTGCGTAATTACTACGCGGACGCCGGTCGCTGATATTGCAGATCACGAGCGTACATCGGTTCTCCGTCGTGACCTGGAACAACTATCCAGCGATGCCGGTGCGAAGCTGCTCCGAGCGCTGGGCGTCAAAGGACCGGAAGTCGAGCTGCGGAGTGCCAGCAACGAGTTCAGCGGTCATTGTTTCGCTCTCACGCTATTAGGCAGTTATCTGACCGACGCTTATAATGGAGACATTCGTTGCCGTAGCGAAGTGTCAGACCGTCTTGCTCACGACGTACGACAGGGAGGCCATGCCCGAAAAATGATGGAATCTTACCAGACTTGGTTTGGGGAGGGTCCCGAGCTAGCGATCCTCCGCATGTTAGGCCTATTTGATCGACCGGCTGACGAAAAGGCGCTCGGAGCTCTGTTAAAATCGCCTGCGATTCCGGGCCTTACAGAATCATTAACTGATTTGCGCCCGACTGCATGGCGCACGATTCTAGCCAAGTTAAGAAGAGCAAGGCTCCTCGCTGGCGAAGATCCGCATAGTCCCGGGTGTCTGGATACGCATCCTCTTGTTCGTGAATACTTTGGCGAGCAGCTTCGGAGCCAACGAACCGAGGCTTGGAAGGAATGCAACAGGCGACTTTACAACCATTATCAAGCGTTTGCGCCCCGGCTTCCAGAGAGCTTAAGGGAGATGGAACCACTTTTCTTAGCAGTAATCTGTGGCTGCAATGCCGGTCTGTTTCGCGCCGCGCTGCATGAAGTTTACATTCCGCGAATTCAACGCGGGAATGACGCCTTCGCGGCGAACATCCTCGGAGCCAGAGGAGCATTGCTCTCGGTTTTAGTTCATTTCTTCGAATACGGACGCTGGGGATCACCCGTTGAAACGGCCGTCGAGGGGCAGAGTCTCACTGCTGAAGATCAGCTCTTCGTTCTCTTGGAGGCGGGGCCCTATCTGACGGCCACGCGAGGCCACTCGGCACCGGAGGCACGAATATGTTACGAGCGGGCGGAGGCGTTTTGTCACTCGCTTGATCATCCCCGACTCCTGTATGTGGCACTGTTGGGTCAGTGGCATTACTCCCTCCTCACCGACAAGCTCAGTGCAACGATGCAGGTCGCCAAAAAACTTTACTCACTGTCGAAGGCTCAGAACGACTCTGCACAAATGATAGCGGCCTACCGCGCTTTGGCAGGGACCCATCACTTTCTGGGCGATTTCGAGTCTGCGCGAAAATACGCGATGAGTGGTATTGAGATCTGGCGCTCGGGAAGTGTACAGGCTCATAAGGAGGATCTCGATGCGTCCGCGGTCGTTTGCCTGTGCTATAAGGCGCTATCCGAATGGCATTTCGAAGAGATCTCCTCTGCCCACGCGAACATGGTGGAAGCGATCTCATTGGCGAAGGAGCTAAATGATTCGCATGCATTGGCCGGGGCACTACATTTTGCAGCGATTCTCCGTCACCTTGAACGCAATACCGCTGAAGTAGAACGCTTGGTAGCGGAATTAATTGAACTGTCAACGCGTTACAATTTTGCGCTTTGGCTGGCTGGAGGAAAGATTTTCGGCGGCTGGGCGCGCAGCGTTTCTGGACATACAGCGGAAGGTATTGCCTGGATCGAGGACGGAATACGGGAATACCGTGCGGCCGGCTCAATGCTGCGCATGCCGTATTATCTAGCACTTAAGGCTGAAGCATTGTACCTGGCGAACCATACCCCCGAAGCTCTCGAGAGAATACAGGAGGCAGAGGGAGTGGTGGAAAGATTTGAAGAGCGCGGGTCGTGTGCCGAATTGCACCGGCTCCGTGGTGTGTTTCTCGCAACTTTGGGTGCGGACGAGACCCAAATTGAGGCTTCGTTCTGCGCAGCCATCAGCACCGCACGGGAGCAGAAGTCGATTTCACTGGCGAAACGCGCAGAAGCAACCTATGCACAATACCGCCGCCAAAAAACGAGCGCGGTGGGAGGGCGCGGGTTCCGACTTCCTCTCGGTTAAAAAGAGTCGCGCCCGATAGGTAATAGCCCGTTCCCACTCCAACCTCGAGATGTCTTTTCCCGATCCATTTTCGATAGTGATCGCGATGAATCTCTACAGAACAACGCCACACGTATCGATTAGAGAAGTGTGTGACCCACAGGTCGTAGATCATAAGTACGGCTCTGGTGTAGCCAGCAGAACTAGCTGGCAGTCCCGAGGGTTCGTCGCTTCCCATCAGCATCGCTTTAATGTTGTGATGTCTTGAACGAAGCAAATGATGCTTCTCATTCATCACCACGGCAGAGATTTTCCCATATGAAGGTAGGCGCCATTCGGTCCGTCCTCGCCGATCGTTGCCAGCGCGACGCTGGTCTTCGCGCCGTCTTCGATTTCCATCGACGCACCTTCGCCGCCCAGATCTGTTTTTACCCAACCCGGATGCGCGGCATTCACTTTGATTTTTGTGTCTTTGAGCTCGTAGGCGAGCTGCACAGTGAACGCATTCACCGCCGCCTTGGAAACGTTGTAAGCCGGTACGTGGAAACCGTAGATTGGCGAACCCGGCGTCGAGTGATACGTCGTGGAACCGAGGACGCTCGAGAGATTTACGATCCGTCCCGCGTCGCTTTTGCGCAGAAGAGGCAGGAACGCCTGAGTGGTCGCGACAAGGCCGAAAACGTTCGTTTCAAATGTCTTCCGCCACACGTCGAGAGGCTGGGTGCTGGCCGATTTGTCTGCATCATGGAGCATCACTCCGGCGTTGTTGATGAGGATGTCGAGCCGCCCATGCTCGTGCTCGATCAATGCCGCGGCCTTCTTGATACTGTCGCTGCTGTCTACGTCGATGACAACTCCGTGCGCATCGATGCCTTCTTTGCGCAGATCTTCCGCGGCTCCTTTGGCTTTCCTCTCGTCGCGTGCACCGACGAGAACAGTGATCCCTTCTTTGCCGAGCTGACGTGCGGTTTCCAACCCGATGCCTTTGCTGGCGCCGGTGATTAGTGCGATTCGTTTGTTGCTCATATTTTTTGGAACCTAATTTTCCGAAATAATTGACATAACTTTTTCAAGGTTCAAAAGCCGTTCTCACCGAGCCGGAGCAGATCTTGGAAGAAGCAAGTTAACTGGAAGATTTTTCTTCGAGATTAACCAATTCAACCATGAGGCCTCGTTTTTCACACGAAACCTTGGCGAATGAAACCGGCAAGCTAAATCGCCTCGGCCCTACGCTCCCGGGATTCACGTAAAGAACGCCATCGCGACGGTCAATTTTGGGCCGGTGCGAATGCCCTGAAACGACCATCGCAAAGCCGGCCACCGCCGGATTCAGGTCCAGCAGACTCAGATCGTGGAGCACGTAAATCAACCGATCGTTGACGGAAATCAATTCGTTCGCCGGCAAGCAGGCGAGCTCAGCATCGACATTTCCGCGGACAGCGACAACAGGTGCAATCGTTTGCAGGCGTTGAAGCACTGTGCGAGGGCCAACATCCCCCGCATGCACGATGAGGTCAAAGGACTGCAGCACTTCGATCACCGAATCCCGCAAGAGCCCGTGAGTATCAGAAATCAGTGCCAGAGTCTTAACCGAATCAAATCGCCAGAACGCCCCTGCATCAAAGTCAGCGCTTTTGGTCATATCCTCAGATGCCTGGTCGATCGGCCGGTTCGTTGTCCATTCGGTTTTCCCTCAGTTTAACCAGCCACCATCAATCACATGAATCTGGCCGGTGGTGTAATTCGACTCGTCGGACGCCAGATACGTCGCGAGATAGGCGATTTCATCCGCTTCCCCCAAACGCCCCATCGGTTGCCGGCCAACAAACTCAGCGCGCACCTCCAGCTCCTTTCGGCCCGAATCGAATGCCTGCTGACGGATCCGCTGATCAAGTGAAGGGGTTTGGACTGTCCCAGGACAGATCGCGTTGCAACGGATCCCTTGCCCTACAAAATCCGCAGCGACAGATTTCGTCAGTCCGATCACGGCTGCTTTGGTCAAGGAATAGGTGAACCGATTCGGCACCCCTTTCAGACTTGAGGCCACCGACGCCATGTTAATAATAGATCCGCGCCTTTGCACAAGCATAGCAGGCAAGAACGCGCGGATAAGATGGTACATGGAAAGAACATTCAGGTTTAGAGCGCTACTCAGCTCCTCATCGGAAGATTGCAGAATTGTGCCGCTATGGACGAAGCCGGCGCAATTAAACAGGACATCGATTGGTCCAATCTCAGAAGCCACTCGGCGGATGGCCTCCCGATCCGTAACATCAAGCCTGCAAGGACTGACGTTCGCGATCGAGGACGCTGCCGCTTCCTCGATATCGGTCGCGATGACTTTCGCACCCTCACGAGCAAACATCGCCGCTGTCGCCCGCCCAATGCCTTGGCCGGCCGCAGTCACTATAGCAATCTTGCCAGCCAATCGTTCAGCCATTTTTCTGACACGAGAGCAAAGGACGATTCCAAGCTTGAATTTGGTGCAGAGGACAAGCACGCGTAATCATCAAAGACTCCTGACTCCTGACAAAATACATATTATTTCGGATACCGGACACTAATTAGATGCACCTTATCGAACGATGAATCCCAAAGCCAGGACTCCCGACAGGCTATTTCTCGGCGTTACTCCGCGCGCTGCGGTTGCGTCCTGGATCCTGACCGCAATTGCTCTTTTTCTCGTGCTGAAGATTCATTTGCTCTCTGCTTTGTTAGCCGGCCTTCTCACGCACGAGCTGGTGCGGCTGCTGGCGCCTCTGGTTGAAAAGCGTCTGACCAGCAAGGGCGCTCGCCTGGTTGCCTTGGCCGCCCTCGCGATCCTCACAGTTGCGCTTCTGATTCTATTGACCTTCGGAATATTCGCTTTCTTCAAGAGCGATACGGGAAATCGACAGGCGCTCCTGGACAAGACAGATCATATCCTCACCGACGCGCGGACCAAGCTCCCGCCCTGGATTGTTGACAACCTGCCCAGCAACGTGGATACCCTGCAGTCGGTTGCCGGCGGATGGGTCGACGAACATTCCAAAGAGATTCAGCACGCCGGACAAGAAGTCATCCATTTCTTCATCCGCGGACTGATCGGCATGGTGATCGGAGCCTTGATTTCTTTGCACGAAGAAAAAGGAGCGATCGGTCAGCAGCGCCCCCTCGCAGCGGCTCTCACTCTGAGGGTCTCCCGATTCGCACATGCCTTCAGGCAAATAGTCTTTGCCCAGGTAAAGATCTCCATTCTGAACACGATTTTCACCGGCATTTTTCTGGCAGGAATACTTCCGGCCTTCGGGGTTCATTTGCCGCTGGCTAAGACACTTATCGCGATTACTTTTTTTGCCGGCTTGCTCCCGGTGATCGGCAACCTGATTTCGAATACCCTGATCTTCATCGTGGGTCTCTCGATTTCGATTTACGTTGCCATTGCGGCTTTGATCTTCCTGGTCGTCATCCACAAGGTAGAATATTTTCTCAACGCTAGAATCGTGGGCACACGAATTCGAGCCGAAGCCTGGGAGCTCTTGCTGGCCATGCTTGTTTTGGAAGTGGCGTTCGGCATCGCCGGCCTCATTGCGGCGCCAGTCTACTACGCGTACATCAAAAACGAGCTTTCAGATGCCAATCTGATTTAGCATCGTGGCAGGCCTACCCAGAAGAAGATCTATGGCAGAGAGTACAAAAGGGCACAGGAAAGAAATCCTTTCAGCGTCCGAGTCGGTCGATGCTAAATTGCATCAGATGCACCTGTCCCGAAAGCCAGGTCATCACGCAAAGGTAGATGGCCAGCAACACGGCCGCCATTCCAAAGCCTGCCGCCGGCACCGCCAAATGTTCCCGATAGAACTTCTTAAATTCATCTTTATTCATGGGATTCGCACAAATGCTGCCTGAACCTTGATTCCTCCGCCCCCTACCCTGCAAGTCGGAAATTTCAATATCGTTCAGTGTCCGAAGGCACAGTCAATCCTCCAATTGGCATTGTTTGATCGATACTTTGGACATTCCGTACCTCGAACGGCCAAAAATATCAGTTCGCGTCCCCTGATCACACCGTTATGAGGCTGGAAGAAACCAATTCAAATTCGATCGACATCAAGGCGATTTGTCTTTTCTACGCATTTGCTTGCGCTCTGGGCTTTTCTGCGTCTTTGCCGCTTTGGGAAAGCGGGCAGGGATTGCGTTTCCCAACGGCGCGGATCCTTTTGACGGTAATGATGTTTGCGCCAGCAGTCAGCGTATTAGTCGTCCGACTTTTTTTGCCAAGATCTGTCTATCCACTCGTCCGAACGACAGGTCTTGGACCAGGCCGCTGGCGGCAGAGCATTGGCTACTGGCTCTTTGCCTGGTTTGGCCTGACGCTGATCGGACTCGCGACACCCTTTATCGGAGCGCTTCTCGGGATGTTCCATCTCGATCTCGAGAATTTCTCAGGATATCACCACCTCTTGTTGCAGCGCCCCGATGGCGACGCGGCGTTGGCGCGATTTCCTGTCCAAACCCTGGTCCTCATCCAGATGGCATCGCTTCTTATTGCGCCGGGCTTGAGTGCCTTTGTCACGTTCGGCGAAGAATGGGGCTGGCGTGGATTCCTGTTGCCAAAGCTTTTGCCGTTAGGACAATGGCCGGCCCTTCTCTTGACCGGAGTTCTTTCGGGACTCTGGTATTCGCCGGTCGTTTTGCTTGGCTACGACTATCCATTTCATCCGAAGTTCGGCGTCATTCTGATGACCATCTATTGCGTGATCTTCGGAATTCTGCTCGGTTGGCTCCGCTTGGAGACGGGCAGTGTCTGGCCTGCGGCCATCGGACACGGCGCGCTGAATGCCGTAGGCGGTTTTCCTTACGTGTTAGGGAGCGCCGATCAGACAATTGATACCGCCCATGTCACGATTCTCGGTTGGACAGGCTGGATCTTGCCGCTGCTCGTTATTTTCCTCCTCGCGGTTCAAAAACGCATTCCTGTAGAGGAACCACGCTGCTGAAACCGCCCACCCTACCAAGGATCAAAGACGAACGGCGGACCGTAGGGAGGAAACCAAGGACCATAGGGATTATCGACAATGATCGACCTTCGGTACCGCCTCTCAGCAGAGACTCTGTGCCGCCTGTGGTGCAATTCCCGACTCGCAGTCCGATGTGCCAAGTGATGAGTTGAAGCCCGCCCGGTCGAAGACCGGACTTCCGATATTTCGCTGATTTTTGCTTCCTCATACGCGTCAATCGAAGACTTTAATTTCGGATCAAGCTTGCGCATCCGAGATGCCACGGCGACGTAGTACGCGCGGAGATAACTCCGCCGAGAGGCCGAATTCGAACTATGTCTGGCGCGCCTGAGCAAGTAAGCAGCCCGGGAATTGCTCGCGGCCAAAGATCGAATCTCATCAAATCGCCCGCTTTTCTCGAAGGCAGGCTTTGGCGATGCTCGACTCCTTGATGATCTTCCCGGCAGTGCGGCGGGCGGAACGGCCGGAAGTTCACCGGATTCCGGGAGTAGCCCTGGCTCTTCGTCGGACGGCACAGACTCAGGTGTCGGAAGGGCAGGTTCTTCCAATTCGTTTGTGCTCAGTCCCGGAGATGGCGATTGCGATGGCGAATCGTCGGCCTTCGCGACAACCAAAGCAGCCGTCAGGGCAAATGAGAGGATTACCTGCCGTTTCATGGGTCCCGGATAATTAATCGTTGAACATTGCCGGATTTATTTACCCATCGCAAGGCATGGAATTCGGCCTGCTTGAGCGGGCTTTGCCTGGAGGGACCTTCGACTCGGACGATGGGCCACACTACTTCGGCGAGATTGTCACGACAATCAACGATATGACAGCACTTCCTGCGGTTGAGAAACGCTTTGAAAACGATGCGATCCTCCATCGGTTTGATCGCATGTTCTCACCTTATGGGTTTTCCAGCCAGAACCTCGGAGACGCGGTCGCCGGCTACTTGATTGCTTCCTGGGAGATCATCAACAACGTCGATGCTGCCCAAAACGCCGAGGGAATTCGCCGTGTGCGAGAGGCTGTCCGCCGGCGGATGAAGGGGCAAGGAAAGGTCACCGCCCTATCCGATACAGATAAACAGCGGTATTCCGAAGTCTTTAAATATGTGACCTCCGCCGCATGCGTCTGACCGATCAAGGCTTCGTCAAATAGGTTTGGGAATTTTCGTCTTTCGCCCCGACCCGCGCTCTGCATGGTAACGATTGTTAAAGAGTACTTTGTCGCTTTCCTTCTGATTCGACCGAAAATCGATAACTTGTCCTCTGAGCATAGGTCTCCCCTGGCCGCAGCACCGTGGACGGAAACTCAAGATGGTGCGGCGAGTCCGGATAGTGTTGAGCTTCCAGGCAAAGACCGGATCGCGACGGATAACTCTTCCCACCTTTCCCTCCGAATTTGCCGTCCGGAAAATTCCCTGAAAAGAAATGAAGCCCCGGCTGGGTTGTCAACACCTCCACGATGCGGCCGGAGGCTGAATCGTAGAGAACCGCGGCCGGAGCTGATGATTGTCCCGGATTCTTCAAAACCCAGTTGTGATTGTACCCGCTCCCACACACAAGTTGAGCGTCTGCCTCTCCGATGCGCGCACCGACCAATGCCAATTTTCTAAAATCGAACGGCGTCCCCTCCACGGCTTTGATTTCACCCGTTGGAATCGAGAATTCGTCGATGGGAAGGAAATAATCGGCATCAATACTCAAGGCATGTCCCAGGATGTCGCCTGCGCCCGCATTCCGCAGATTAAAATAGGAATGATGGGTCAAATTAACAATTGTGGTTTTATCCGTCACCGCGGCGTAATCGATTTGCAGCGCGTCGTCATTCGTCAGGGTGTAGGTCACGTCAACAGTCAGTGTGCCGGGATAGCCTTCTTCTCCTTCCTGACTTACATAGCGTAGATTCAGCGCCGGGCCGCTTCTGTTCTCTTGATCGGCAGCGGTCCAGACAACCTTGTCAAAGCCCTGCCGGCCGCCATGCAAATGGTTTTCCCCATTGTTCCGGGTGAGCTGATAGGTTTTTCCCTCAAGACTGATAAGCCCTGCCGCAATCCGGTTTGCATACCGGCCGATCGTCGCGCCGAAGCACGGATGCTCGTTCAAGTATCCCTCCAGATTGTCGAATCCAAGCACAATATCGCCGAGCTCGCCGTTGCGATCCGGCACCATGAGCGAAACCAGGATGCCCCCATAGTTCGTGATCCTGGCCTCCAGCCCGTGCACATTCTTCAGGCTATAAAGACTTATTTCGGCTCCGTCAGAAGTCCTCCCGAACAATTCTTTCATATTCTTACGTGCTTGGCCGATAAATGCTCAAACGTTCAAGGAGCCGTCCTCGGGTTCGGATAAACGAAGATCGATCCAAAGGTTTACCCTTTTACCTGGGACCAAGAAACTGGTACCCTGCTAGACGCTCAACATATTTTGCGACCAGGTCGAATTCGAGATTTAAACGATCACCTGGCCTGAGGCGATGCAAGTTTGTTAGATTCCAAGAATGAGGGATAATCCAATTCACAAAGCGATCTGAGTGTAATTCCGCGACAGTGAGACTGATCCCGTTCACCGCAATAGATCCTTTGAAAATCACATACTGCCCGAAAGCCTGCGGTAATTCTATGTCGATCCGGTGATCCTGTCCTTTAGCCTCCAGGGCCAGAAGCTTCGCCGTCGTATCGACATGACCTTGAACGATGTGCCCGTCGAACCGGCCGGTAGCTGCCAAGGAGCGTTCCAGATTGACCAGATCCCCCTCCCTTAAATCAATCAGGTTGCTTCGCATAGCGGTTTCCGCCAGCAGATCAAACCCCAGCATGGAAGGAGTTTGGGATACCACAGTCAGACAAACGCCATTGTTGGCCAGGCTATCGCCGATCTTCATCTGTGAAGCGAGCGGCGTCCGAATCTCCAGCAGGTAGGAGCCCGGAGTCGATTCAGCGATCTTTGCAACCTCTCCGACAGCTTCGACAATTCCTGTGAACATTTGTCGGAGTATAGGCGCTTCCGGCGAGGATGCGAAAGGCAAGCCTTTGGGTGCGCCAGTTCGGATGCGTCAAAAAAGGTCGCTCCGTATTGACTTTAACAATCCCAAACTTTAATGGAGGGGATCAATTCATGCAGAAGGTGATCATTGTCGGCACTGGTTGCGCGGGCCTGACGGCTGCGATTTACACCGCGCGTGCGAATCTCGAACCGCTCGTGCTGGAAGGCTGCGAACCGGGCGGTCAACTGACAAGCACCACCCTGGTGGAGAACTTTCCCGGATTCCCCGAGGGGATAGACGGTCCGCAACTGATCATGAACATGCACCGGCAGGCCGAAAAATTCGGGGCCGAATTCAAATATGCCGAGGTTCAGGAATTCGAACCTTTGAATGGACACTATCGTCTCAAGGTGGACGGCGAACCAATCGAAACGCAGTCGGTCATCATCGCCAGCGGCGCTTCCGCCAAATGGCTCGGTCTCGAATACGAATGCCGGTTGAAAGGGCACGGAGTAACCTCCTGCGCTACTTGCGACGGCGCATTTTACCGGAATGTGCCTGTTTGCGTGATCGGCGGTGGGGATACCGCGACTGAGGAAGCGATATTTCTCACTCGATTTGCCTCGGCAGTCTACCTGATCCATCGGCGAGATTCCCTCCGGGCAACCAAGATTATGGCCGGACGGGCATTGAGCCATCCCAAGATCAAGCCGATCTGGAATACCGAAGTGAGCCGGTATTTAGCCGATAAAAAAGGAGAAATCGAAGGAGTGGAACTTAGGAACGTCGCCACCGGCAAGCTTTCCACCCTGGATGTCAAATGTGTGTTCGTGGCCATTGGTCACACCCCGAACACCAAACCGTTCAAAGGAAAGATTGAGATGGACCCTAATGGTTACCTCCTTCAGAAAAAAGGGACCCAAACCAATCTTCGAGGAGTGTTTGCGGCAGGAGACGTGGCCGACCCGATATATCGCCAAGCCGTCACTGCGGCCGGACAAGGTTGCGCAGCGGCCATCGAAGCCGAGCGATATCTCACTGATCTCGAATAGCTATGGACCGGGACCGGGAGAAGAGCAAAGCGGGACGCTTCGCCTACGCCGACCTGTTTCCTGATCTTTGACCCTCGCCTTTTGAGCTTTTCCAGCCGCTCCTCGGTTTTAATTCGCTCCACAAACCGTGGGATTTCTGGGATCGTGCAGACCATATGCGCACTTCGGCAGATGTGCTGGTGGTCGGGGCTGGCCCAGTAGGCTTGTTATTGGCTTGTGAACTGCAACGCCTCGGAGTGGATCATTTACCGGTCGAGAAAATTCCCGAGCGCGCTTATTTCTGCAAGGCGATGGGCGTGACGCCACGCACGTTAGAGATCTTCGAGACGCTTGGGGTGGTGCAGGAAGCCATTGACGCCGGCGTATGGCTCAATGGTATGACCGCCTTTGACAACGGGGAGAAAGCCGAGTCACAGGATCCTCCTTTTGAAGGGTTGCCGTACGGCTTCCTGGCGCTCGCTCAATACGAGACTGAACGCATCCTGGAAGCTTGCCTTTACCGCCATGGCGGCAGCGTGCAGGGCGGCATGACGTTGGCCAGTTTCACGGATGGCGCAGAAGGCGTTGAAGCGCAGGTGATGGATGCCGAGGGCGCAATCCATCCCATTCGGTGTCGCTGGCTGGTGGGGTGCGACGGCGCGCGCAGCGTGGTCCGTAAGGGCCTGGGATTGGATTTTTCGGGCGGCAAATACCCAATGACATTCATGCTGGGCGACGTGGAATTAGATTGGAATCTGCCACGCGGCCGCTTTTACCGCTTTCGGCACGTTGTCGAAGGCCAGATGAGGAACATGATGGTGGCCGTGCCCATCCGCGGTTCGACTGGAAGATACCGCCTTTCGATGGGGGCACCGGAAGCAATGGGCAACGCTCATGAGGGCATTGGGGCCGAAGCCGGCGTGCAACCGACCTTGGAACAACTAGAAGAAGTGACGAGGCCCATGCTGCCAGCCGGAGTACGGTTGTCCCACCTGCGATGGTCCTCGGTCTACCGCATCAGTCACCGAATCGTGCCGCGCTATTCGGTCGGTCGCGTGTTCCTGGCTGGTGATGCCGCCCACATTCACCCGCCCGTTGGCGGCCAAGGCATGAACACGGGGCTGCAGGACGCCCATAATCTGAGTTGGAAGTTGGGGCTGGTGTCTCACGGTATCGCTACGGAGCGATTCCTGGAGAGCTATTCGGCCGAACGGCATCCGGTGGGGATGGACGTGGTCGAACAGACCAGCCGGGCAATGGATGAGACGATGACTAGCGGTTCCATCGGCCGCGTAATCCAAACTCGAGAGTCCCAGCTATTCATTAACTATCGCTCAAGCGCGTGGGTCCAAGATGATGTGCCTGGGGGCGCTGATGAGATGGCCGCGCTTCGTGCAGGCGACCGAGCACCTGACGCCTTGGGACTCAGTCGACCTTTTGTCGCACATTCGCTTCGATTGCGGGAACGGCTGGAACGTGGCCATCATCTGCTCATCGGCTACAC
This sequence comes from uncultured Verrucomicrobiae bacterium, assembly GCA_963742335.1. Taxonomy (GTDB): domain Bacteria; phylum Verrucomicrobiota; class Verrucomicrobiia; order Chthoniobacterales; family JAFAMB01; genus JAFAMB01. The sequence goes on along the minus strand of CAVULL010000025.1, from coordinate 348,006 downwards.
TGCAGGCGACTCCGCCGCATCGGACCAGAGGAACTTCGCGGATCTTGCGGAGATAACGCAAAAGCGTCTGGGGGGTTTGGCGGCAGGCTTGGCCGTGGTCGCTTCGAGTACGAGTTTTGTTGAAGGAGAGCGAATCCCGCTTCTCTGCGACCACGAGAATGCCTTCCAGCGGACCTACGGGGCGCGCCCCGGCATGGTCTGGCTCGTTCGACCCGACGGACACCTCGCGTGGCGCTGCGATCGCGCTGATCCCGAGCGGCTAGGGCGCTTTCTCGACCGGATGGGGGGAGCTAAGAAGGCTTAGTCAGCTGGAAAATCCAGCTGGGAAAGAGAAAGTTGGCAGCGTCAGCCGGCATCAGGGGAAAAGACATTTTAACCCCCAGAGGGCTTGATCGCTATCTCTTCACTGGTGACTAATCCTTCTTCACAAACAAAGGCAAATCCGCCATCGGAGAGAGAGCCGATTTTGTCGTCGATTCTCACGATCTCCTTTCCATCGACCCTGCCGGCGATCTCAGTGCCGGATGCCTCCATCTCGATTTCGTACGGTCGTTCCAATTCCCACCCGAAATCGACCTCGCCTAAGACTTCGGTTTCCCCAAGAAGCCTGGCAATACGCGCCGTTTGATTTGAGGTGAGCAAGAAAGCGTAGCCTCTGCGCAGCCCTCGCACCCGCACTGCTAAACCGAAAGCGCGGGCGACTCGCGGCGTGATGACCGAAGTAACGGCGTAGTCCCGCCATCCGGCTCCGCCCATGATGAAAAGACCGAGTTCGCGGTCTTGTGAAAGATGGAAGGCTTCCGGCCACTGTGTCCCGGCGTCATCGAGTGCGTTCACCCAGGCTCGCAACCACATCTGGCCAGCTCCGTCTGGCCGGCGGAATTTCGCCTTCGGAACGCCGCGCCAATCCAAATAGTCCAGATAAATGGCTCCCGGAGCGGGCTCCTGGGCAGTAACTTCGAGACCGACATTGGCAATCGGAGCACCACCCAAATCGTCAATAGTCCAGGTTAATTCAGCACTTTGGCCGGATTGGAGCTCGACCGAAGGTCCTGAAAAAATCTCCATCGAATCGTGACTCCCGTAGACGGAAAGCGCGAGTCTGCAAGTGACGATTCCGTGATTGTCACCGTCCGCTTTGATTCCGGCCCGAATAGTCTGCCCCGGAAAGAGTGTCGGACTGGCCATCAATGCATAGTGGGTCTCTTCCGCTTCTTTCAGCGACATGAAAGTCCGTGTCGCCACTCGGGCAAACCGGTCTTGTCTCAGTCCTTCAAATTGAATCTTCAGACTTCGCCTTCCGAGCTCGCTCTGGCCTTCGACATTCCGCAAATCCACAGACCCCGGCCCCGGATTGCTTCGGTCGACCCTGAATCCCTGAACCGAACCGGGGAATTCAAAATGAAAACGAGCATTGTTCTTGGGCGATAGCGGCGGCGAAATATTCTCCAGAGCGCACCCGATTCTGGCCATCTCATAAGTCATCGATACGGCATCCGTCACCGAGCGGCTGCCATCAGCACTCGACACGAGCAGCCGGTCAGCGACCGGCCCCCTCCAATCGGGTCCCGCGTCGATCCCTTTAAGGCCATTTTTGATACCCATCAAACAACCCACATTCCCTGAGTTACAGTCGGTATCCCAGCCTGACGTATTCGCGATCATCAACGAGTTTGCAAAGTCGTCTTCGCCGTAGAGCAGGCTCAAAAGAACGATCGCGCAATTAGGAATGATATGACAATTCCCTTTGTAATTTCGATAGCCATAGACTTCATCGATGCGTGCTCTTGTGTCGGTCCAGTCCCGCTGTTCGGCGCGCCAGGCCAGGATATCTCTTGCCAGCCGAGTAACTAGCGAAGTAGCCGGCAAAAACGACAGCCCAATTTCGAATAACGCATTGATATCCGGTTCAACAAAGGCTTGAGCCTCCATCACGGCCAGGAATTGGGCGGCTAACACTGCTTCACCGTCATGACTGACACTAGCGGCTTTCCCCGCCAAATCGAAAGCAAGTCGCGGATTTCCCGGGGCCACCATCGCCCAGGAGTCGATAAAGATTTGGGCGCCGATCTGTTCGGCAACAGTTTTTCCGTTCAAGGCGATCGAGCCGCTTCGGGGCGCGTGAATCCCCTGCTTAAGGCGGAGAAAAGCAGTGTGCTCGGTCGAGTTACCAAAACCTCCCCACCACAAAATCGTCTTCTTTTCGACGATGTAATTCAGCCAGGTCTCGCCAATTTGGGCAGCCGTGATCTCCCTGGTATCTCCGAAGTCAGCAAGCGCCCGCACGAAGGTGAAGGTCCCGGAAATATCGTCGTCGGTCACCACCAGCGGTTTGCCCAAACGCTCATTTACGTAATAGCGGATCGGCCCGAGCTCATCTCGAATTCTCTGGTAAGTCCATCCCTCGAAAGGACGACCGAGGTAGACTCCAATGATCTTCCCGAGTATACCAGCATACACTCTCTCCAAATAATCCGTAGGAATTGACATACCTGGAAAAGCGAAAAAGACTAAATCACCTCCAAATCATTTCCATAGAGGTGGTTGCTCAAAGTCATTTAATCCCCGTGGTCTTGATCGATTCGACCAACTGTCGCTGAAACAAAAAGAAGAGACCAAGCGTAGGCATCGCAACGACAACCGAAGCCGCCATTATGTAATTCCAGGCTGCGGAATACTGTCCCTGGAAACTGGCTATCGCCAACTGGACGAGCCAGAGATCCTGGTTTGTCGTGATCGTTAAAGGCCAAAGAAAGGCGTTCCAGTTCGCTAGAAAAAAGAAGACGGCCAAAGCCGATAAAATCGGCCGGCTTAACGGCAGCATGATATTCCAATAAATTCCCCAGTAGCTCGCCCCGTCGATAATAGCCGCTTCCTGCAGGTCAAGCGGTATACCGAGATAAAACTGGCGCAATAGAAATATTCCGAACGCGTTGAATGTCACTGGGATAATCAGCCCGGCATAGCTGTTAACCATACCCATCTTCTGCACCAGGATAAACAGAGGAACGATGATCACCTGCAAGGAAACGAGAAAGGTCGAAAAAATTGTTAGAAATATAGTTTCGCGCCCTGGAAAGCGAAGACGGGCGAAAGCATATCCCGCCATGGAATGGAAGAGTAGCGCGATCAAGGTGATCGTTCCGGCAACGAAAAAAGTGTTTAGGATATAACGAACGAAGGGTAATTGGGTGAAAACATACCGGAAGTTATCTAGCGTCGGATGCTGTGGAATCAGACTTGAGTTAAAGATTTCACCCGGCTCCTTTAGCGATGCCGAGATCATCCAAACCAATGGAGATGCGGTAATGATAGCAAGCGTTGCTGTCGAGAAAATAAGCATCCATCGACGAACCCGAAAACCTGACGGATTTTCTCGTTGCATAACTCCTTAGCCAAGATGAAATCGACCGCCGCGGGTCAGCGCAAACAAAACAACCGTGATCGCCAGCAGAATTACCACCAGGGTAGAAGCCATCGCCGCGGCATATCCGTAATTGTTAAATTTAAAAGCCTGCTCGTAAATATAGAATACCGCCAGAGACGTCGAGTTTGCTGGTCCACCATTCGTCATGACATAAATAAGGTCGAAAGCCTGGGAGCCGGAAACCGCCGCCACGGTTGAAACCAGGAGAACGAAGAAGCTTGTCGGACGCAACAAAGGCAACGTGATCTTGGTGAACATGGTCCACGGTTTCGCGCCATCGATCTTCGCCGCTTCGTAATACTCTCGAGGGATCTCCTGCAATCCGGACAGGAAGATAATCATGTAGTACCCCATTAGGAACCAGATCGTTATGACCAGTACCGCACCCAGGGCAAAGCTCGGGTCGCCCAGCCAGGATCGCCCCTGAAGACCAACTAGTTCGAGCATCCGGTTAATAAACCCGACTTTGTCGATGAGCATCACCTTCCAGATCAAAGCAACGACTACCAGACTAACAACGTACGGCATGAAAAAAAGACTTCGCCAGACACCGATTAATGGAATTTTTTGTCTGACTAATAAGGCGAGCCCCAAGCCGGTGACGTAAAGTCCCGGGACCAGGCAAACGACATACACCACCGTTACCCCGATGCTCTTAAGGAATAACGGATCGCGCAACATATGGTTGTAGTTAGCCAGACCGATGAACTTGTAACCACCAAATCCGTCGACACTAAAAAACCCCAGACTGAGAGCCAATACCATCGGCACCGCCACAAAAATCAGCAATCCGATCAAGTCTGGTAAGATAAACAGCCAGGCAGCGAAGGCCTCCTTTCGCGATGTTGTCCAAAAAGGTCGACCCTTCCGTTGCCCCGGCATCCGCCCTGATCCTCGTTCGTTCCCCGGTTCTCCCGAAGAAGGTTCCAGGTGGTCGAGAGATAATCGAGGCGGATCATCCATGCCAATGACAAATTACGGATAATGCAACCTTGGTGCTGGTAACGAAACCTGGCGGGAGCCAAGTCGCGCTCTGGTCCACTGCGGTTGTCCGGCACCGCAACACCTGCGCGACCTGATTCCTCAAAGCAATGGCGCACCCGTGTAGCCGGCCAGAAAACTATCGATCAGCTGCGATCCTTGTTCGGCTGTCTGTTTCGGGTCGGCGCCGCTTAGCTGACACGCCTGGATCGAATCCGAGACTGCCTTGTAGACCTCCGGCGGCACGCGCGGCTCGCCCCTTCCCGTGGGAAAGATCTCGTCCTTGAATATTTTCATCGGACCGGAGCTGTACCCGCCGGCTGCCGCGCCTTTGTCCAAAGCAGATTTGCGCGGCGAAACGTCGCTCTTTGCCTTCGTACACCAGTCGACCACGCGCTGGACAGAGTCTTCCTTCATCGAGCCAAGCGCCCAGACACAGAATTTCGCAGCTTCTTCAGGATTTTGACCTTTGGCGTTCGCGACAAAAGACCAACCGCCCAAAACGCTCTTGGGAGCACCGCCGGGCGGTACCGGTAACGGAAAAACGCCATACGAAAAATCTTTGGCGTTCTCTCGCAAGGCACTCACCGCCCAGATGCCAACGTTTTGCATCGCGCAATACCCCGACCCTAGATTCGCCACGACATCCCATACGCCCCCGCCCAGGAAGTTCCGGGAAGCGACATTCTGCTTGATCGAATCTTGCCAAAATTTGAGCGCCTGTACGGTGCCCGGAGAGTTGAAGGCACTTTTCTTTCCGTCTGAAGTGGCAATATCTCCCCCTCCCTGCCACATGAATGGGTAGAAGGTAAACGTCTGGTAATAACCCGGTGTCGTTTCGAACAAACAACCAAAGCGATTCCCTTTGGTTAGTTTGTGCGCGATTTCCATGAATTGATCCCATGTCTTCGGAAGATCTTTTTCCGAAAGACCCGCCTCATCGAACGCTTTGACGCTGTAGTACATCGCCATCGGTTCAACTTCCATCGGCAGTCCGTAGATCTTGCCATCAACCATTCTGGTCTCCATCACGTTCGGGAAGAAGTCCTTTTTCGCTTCCTCTTCCATGAACGGGGAGAGTTCCGTGAGCACCCCGCCATTGTAGTACCTCAGAAAATCACCAGGGCTGATGATGAAAATGTCAGGACCGTGTCCGGAAGCGAAGGCCGTCTGCAGCTTGGTACCATTCATGTAGTCGTTGTTTGGGACATACTGAAGCTCCACCTTCACGTCATTCGTGGCGTTCCAGGCGGCAACACAGTCCACGAACCATTTGCTCTGGAGGTTTGAACCCCCATTGGGCGCATAGAACTGCCAGAATGAAAGAGTCTTTGTCGCCGCTCGCGCGGAGTGAATAAAAAACGGGGAGAATACCGACGACACCGCTGCGACCGCAGCGACCTTACCCCCCTTTTTCAGCAGTTCCCTGCGGGTGATTCCTGGTGCCGCATCAGACGATTGATCTGAGCCACTGTTTTCTAACTTTATTTCGGCCATAGTGAGTATTTATTTCGAAAGGTCCCCCCAGCGAATTCTTCCGATTTCGCGTCCGGCCGTCGTTCAGTACCTCTAAACGGCGCATCGCCAGTCACCGTTCAATGGTATCCGACGATCTAGATGCTGCCTTGCCGACATCCTGGGGGGGCATACAAGCCAAGTTCTGCTTTGCAATCGATTGCATCCTAAGTTACAAGAATCCTACGGTCAAGCCTCAGAGCGTTTTCGGCGTCGCGCCCTGTTTCCGGATTCCCCGCTACCGAAACCATGGTCTCAGCTACGGGGCCAAAGCAGTCTTCCGCGAACAGGTTGCCCACCCTGAAGCGGACGCTGCCGTGCATTGGTTTAGCTATGAATTTCAGTGATCTTGCCCGGCAGTTAAACGTCAGCACGGCAACGGTCTCTCGCGCATTAAGCCGACCCGAAAAGGTCGCCCCTGTTACCAGAAAGCGCGTTCTTGAACTCGTCCGACGTTCTGGATACCACATGAACGGGGTCGCCAGGTCTCTGCGGACCCAATCAACGCGGACCATCGGCATTATCGTATCCGACATCCGAAACCCGTTCTCTTCGGCAATCGTTAAATCTGTTGAGGATGTCGCCAGAACCAATGGATACACCGTCCTGGTCTGTAACGCCGATGAAAATGTCCGGAACGAAGAAGTGGCTTTGGAACTGTTTATTGAACGTCAGGTTTCCGGAGTTATTCACTGCTCGGCGGGCGCTAACCTCGACTTGCTGCGAGTCCTCCTCCGGAAATCCATCCCACTGGTCGATCTCGATCGCCAGTCTGGCCTTGAGAATGTCGACACCGTCATTCTCGACAACCAACAGGGAGCTACCCTCGCCACCCGCCATCTCCTGGAATTGGGCCATAAACGAATAGCCATGATTTCCGGACCGAAACATCTTTCCAATGCCCGAAAGCGATTGGATGGTTTTCGCAACACCCTTCGATCCGCCCAGATTGCGGTTCAGAAGGAGTACATCCAATTCGGCGACTTTCGGGAACAGTCCGGACGCCTGGCCGCCGAACGGCTTTTGTGCCTTCAGACGCCTCCTACCGCCATCTTCATCGCGAATAACGAAATGATGGCCGGCGCACTCTTCGCGATCCGACAACGACGCCTCAAAGTACCGCGCGATGTTTCACTGGTCGGCTTCGATGACGACCGCTGGACTCAATATTCTGATCCTCCGTTGACCGTTATTTCTCAACCGACCGAAGCAATGGGACAAAAAGCCGCAGATTTGCTTCTAGGACGTTTGCAGGGCGAAAGAGAGGCCGATACTGTGGTCTTCAAACCAGAACTTATCATCCGTCGTTCAACCACCGCGCCGAAAAGAGTTTAGCGTTCAGCGTTCAGCGTTCAGCGTTCGGCGTTCGGCGTTCGGCGTGGCGTTCAGCGTTCAGCGTGCGGCGTTCGGGGGCGCCGTTCGTTCAAGTGGCGGAGGGCGTCATCCCCTGTGGTTTCCGTTTGCCTCGGTTCAAAGAGGCAAAGCGGGCCGCTTCGCCTACCACTCCGATATGCTTTCACACCGATACGCCGATACGTTCTTCTGCCGGTGCGCCGAACGCTGAAAAAAGTTGCACTCCCCGTCTCTCGGCACACACTCTGTCCCAAGCTGCATCAATCCGAAACACCCCGACCGCCGGGCCCTCCAGACCGAATGAGACACGGCGGCCCTCCCATGAAGGTCTGTGATCTCACACAGTTTTATTCCCCTTTCAGCGGCGGTGTGAAACGCTATATCGAGGAAAAGCGAAAGTACGCCAACGCGCTAGGCCATGAACATCTCCTGATCATCCCAGGAAAAAGCACTGAAAAAATAGAGACCCCGGGAAGCAAAACATTCCTCATCGGGTCGCCGCTTGTCTCGCGTACTTCTCGTTACCGGGCCTTGTTCAACCTTAACGCGGTCGAAGAAATCCTTGAACGGGAAAAACCGGATGTCATCGAGTCAAGCGATCCCTACCAGATCGCTTGGAAGGCCATAGTCTCTGGTGAAGCGCTTCGTATCCCAGTCGTCGGCTTTTACCATTCGCATTTTCCAGAGGCTTACCTTCGCACCACGATGAAGTATCTGGGCGAGTCGGCAACAAATGTCATGATGGAAGTGGCCAAAAATTACGTCCGCAACCTTTACAATCACTTCTGCAAAACGTTCGTTCCATCGACCGGTCTGGCGGAGGTTCTGAGCGACTGGGGCGTGGAGAACGTGGTGCTATGTGAATTAGGTGTCGACATCACGGTTTTCAACAAGGCGCCCGATAAGGTTGCCACACGGACAGATTTCGATATTCCGCAAGACCGTGTTGTCCTCCTTTACGTCGGCAGACTCGCTGCCGAGAAAAACGTGAAAACCCTTTTCAGAGCCTTTGCTTTACTCTGTAAAGATGCGCCAGGCAGATTTCACCTTTTTATCGTCGGAGACGGTCACTATCGCGATGAGGTTTTGGAGCTTCAGAAATCAACGCGCGCCGCTACTTGGCTGAGATATTGCTCAGAGCAGCAGCAGCTCTCCAGGATTTATCGTGCGGCCGACTTATTTGTTCACCCTGGCGTTCAGGAAACATTCGGGCTTGTCGCCCTGGAGAGCCAGGCCTGTGGCACGCCAGTGGTCGGAATTCATGGAAGCTACATGGATCGAATCATTTTCGCCGACCAGTCGCATTGGGCCAAAGAGAACTCTCCCGAATCGCTGGCCGCCGCCATCTGGTCGATGAGTCAGACCAACTTGCAGGCGGCTGGAAACGAAGCTAGCCGGAAAGTGGTTCAGCGCTATTCCTGGCGCAAAGTGTTTGAGAGGATGTTCGAGATTTATCAAAAGATTCGGCGCTGACCCGCCGGTCACCGGCGTCACCGGTACTTGGAATGGAATGGGAAAAATATTGCGTGCGATCTCTCTCCTACTATGTAATCTGCGGCGTTCCCGGTTTCGTTTTCAAACACCGAAATAGAACTCTGCATGGAAACCAAAGTGCTCGAGGGCAAGGACTTTGAAGTCCGAAAGTATCACGCGTCCGATCGGGACTCGGTCCGGGCACTTTGTTGCGAAACCGGGTTCCTCGGCAGCCCGATCGACCCGGTCTTCGAAGATCGTGAGCTCTTCGCCGACTTCCTGACAGAATACTATCTGAGACACGAACCGGATTCTGCTTTCGTCCTCGTTAAAAACAACAGGCTGCAGGGATATCTCCTGGGGTCGCGCCATCCCCTGAAACATCAATTTCACAGTCTCTTTCAAAATTTTTTCCATGGAGCGCAAATCATACGACGCTACCGGGGTTATAATCGCGAGTCTCGCCAATACATCCATTGGTTGATTTCGAAGGCTTGGCGTGAAGTTCCTCCTGCTCCGAGAAGCATCGGGCATTTCCACATCAATCTTCTTCCGGCGGCCAAGTCAGTCCAGATCTGTCGTCAGTTTCTCGAGACCTATCTGCGCCACCTCTACGACCACGGCGTCAAACAAGTCCACGCCCAAATGGTGATCTTCGATGGCAGACGCGGTCTCAAGTTGTTTGAGCGCTACGGTTTCAAAGTGCTGAATCAATCCGAAATAACCAAGTACCGCCAATTCACGAACCAAACGGTCTACCTCTGTACCATCGTAAAAGACCTCGAGAAACAGAGCGAGCGCTTGCTGTACCAGCGAAAGTAGAGTCGGTCGGGCTCTAATAGCTTCACACCGGCGTCTCGAAGCCCAATGGGTAAATATGACTCACAGCGCAGCTTGGTCATCTTGGCGCTTAAGGCGAGACATATTGTCACATATTGCAACTCCTCATTCTTCTTGTTAAAGGTGTAATATATTGCGTACAAACGAGTTATGTAGTTTAAAAATTCTTGGCATACTCTAAGCTCTATTCTTTCGCGTGATGCGAATTTTTGAAAGAGGAGCTAAACCTATGAACGTTATACGTTATCAGCGATATCCGCAAAATGACCTTGCAGTCGCCTTCGATCGGTTGACCGGTGTACGAAACGAGCTGGACAAGGTGTTTGAATCATCCTTCGGTTCATTCTTCCGACCGCTTGGATCGTTAAACCGGTGGAACCCCGCTGTCGACGTCTATCAGGACAACGACCAGTATACGGTGCACGCCGAACTCCCAGGGTTAAAAAAAGAAGAAATCGAAATCTCACTGAATGGAGACACCCTAACCATCGCAGGCGAGCGCAAACATGAAGCAAACGCCGATGGAGGTTCTCGCACTGAGCGATATTTCGGCAAGTTTCAGCGTAGCCTGACGCTGCCAGTGGCGGTGAATTCGGAAAAGGTGACCGCGACATACAAGGACGGAATCCTAAAGATTCTCCTGCCGAAGGCAGAGGAAGCGAAACCAAAACAAATTCCAATCTCTCTGAACTAATCCAACAACGAGCCGAGGCCGTGAAGCTTCGGCTCGCCAAAACAAAATTTGAAGACCATGAACACGGAAAGCCAGCAAGAAAACGAAACGCCAGTTCTCTCTCGGCGCGATCGACAACCGCTCCAATATGTGACGCCGATTGCCGATGTGGAATCCACCAAGGAAGGTTATACGATTTATGCGGAAATGCCCGGCGTCGATAAATCCGGCCTGGAAATCACCGTCGATAGCGGCGAACTGACAATTCTCGGCCGCCGTCATACGGAGACACTTTCGGGCGAACCAATCTATCGCGAGATACGCCATAACGACTACCGGCGCGTCTACGAAGTCGATCCTACCATTGATACATCCCGGATCACTGCGCGGATTGACCAGGGCGTGTTGACCCTGACTCTGCCAAAAGCGGAAAGTGTTCAACCACGCAAGATCACGGTGGACTGAGGGATGAGGAGGCTGGCGCATCGACGCGCCGGATCCGCGCTGAGGGGCAGAAGGCTGGAACGTGTCGGCGGAGCGTGACGACTGAGGCGGGCGTACCGTTTAGAGGGTTTGTCATCGCTCACCGCGCCGACACGGCTGACAGGCCTCTAAGGCTCTCCCAGTTGACTGGCCTGCCAGGTTGCCGCAGGTTTGGGGATTCAAAACCCCATGAAAGCTATCCGGTTTCACGCCTACGGCGGCCCCGAGGTCCTTCATTTGGAGGAGATACCTGTTCCTGAAATTCAACCCGATGAAGTGCTAGTTCGAGTTCACGCTGCCGGTGTGAACTTTCTCGATACCTATCAGCGCACTGGCCTTTACAAAACGCCCTTGCCATTCGTACCCGGTATGGAGGGGGCCGGCATCGTCGAGAAAGCCGGCACAAACACGAGATTGAGACCCGGGACCCGTGTGGCCTGGGCTCAACATCCAGGAGCCTACGCACAGTTCGTAGCGGTGCCAGTCTGGAAAGTCGCCGTCCTTCCCGATGAAGTTGACGAGATATCCGGCGCGGCTGCTCTTCTCCAAGGGATGACCGCACAATACCTTTGTGAGACCACCTATTCCGTCCAAACCGGCGATCTCGCGTTGGTCCATGCCGGGGCCGGCGGGGTAGGTCTTCTGCTCATTCAGCTCCTGAAAGAAAAGGGAGCAACCGTTTACACCACAGTGTCCACTGAGGAGAAGGCGGCACTTGCCCGGAAAGCCGGCGCCCACGAAGCGATCGTCTACACTCAGACTGATTTCGTGGACGCCGTCAAAAAGTTCACTGAAGGAAAAGGTGTCCACGTGGTGTACGACTCAGTCGGTAAAACGACTTATGAAGGGAGTCTGAATGTTCTGCGTCCTTTAGGGATGCTCGTGCTGTTCGGACAGTCCAGCGGAGCGGTCCCGCCGATCGATCCGCTGCTCCTCTCACAAAAAGGCTCGTTATTCCTCACGCGCCCGAGCCTCGCCCATTATGTTGCAGATGCCGCCAGCTTTAATCACCGGGCAACGAAAGTGCTGAACTGGGTCGCAGAAAAAACGCTGAAACTGCGCATCGATCGGATTTACCCGCTAGCCGAAGTCGGACAAGCGCAACGAGACCTGGAATCGAGAAGCACGACCGGCAAACTGGTGATCGAAATAGACTGACGCAGAAAAGAGCTTCTCCAGAAATGGGCAGAGATTTTTCTCATTTGTTTTCCCTAGCGTCCTCGCTAATCATGACGGAATCATGGCAGCCAAAATCCCCGAGGTGAGTTCTCCCGACCCTGCGCACGCCGCGCGCAAGAAAAACCTCGATCTGGCCCTTCAGCAGATCGTCAAAGATTACGGCGAAGGGGCAATTATGAGACTCGGGGACGATCACATCCTTCCTGTGGAAGTAATTCCGACCGGCAACATCTTGATCGATCGCGCTCTTGGTGTCGGCGGATTTCCCAGGGGGCGTGTCATCGAGATTTTCGGACCGGAATCTTCAGGCAAGACTACATTAACCTTAACTGTCATCGCTCAGGCGCAAAAACGCGGCGGCTTGGCGGGATTCATCGATGTCGAGCATGCACTCGACCCGCAGTACGCCAGGCGTTTGGGAGTTAATCTGGACGACCTGCTCGTCTCCCAACCAAGCTCCGGAGAGGAAGCATTAAGGATTTGCGAAACTTTGATTCGCTCTAATGCTCTGGACGTTGTCGTCATTGATTCGGTCGCCGCCCTGGTCACCAAAGCGGAACTGGAAGGTGAGATCGGCGACGCTACCATGGGTGCTCAAGCTCGGCTGATGAGTGCGGCACTCCGGAAATTGACCGCCCTCATCTCCAAGGCGCGAACCACTTGCATTTTCACAAACCAGATCCGCGAGAAAATTGGGGTCATGTTCGGCAACCCCGAAACGACGCCAGGCGGGAAGGCCCTGAAGTTTTACTCCAGCGTCCGAATCGACATCCGACGGATCAGCGCGATTAAACAGACCGACGGAACAGTGATCGGCAATCGGACCAAAGTGAAGGTCGTCAAGAACAAGGTCGCCCCTCCCTTTACGGAGGCGGAATTTGATATCATGTACAACGAAGGGATCTCCAATGTAGGAGCGCTCCTCGATCTTGCTCTGGAAAAAAATATCCTCGAGAAACGCGGCTCCTGGATTTCGCACAAAGGCCAGCAATTGGCCCAAGGGAGAGATGCGGCAAAAGAGGCACTGCGAGCCGATCAATCTTTGTACGAAGAGATCGAAGTTGCTGTGAAAACCTCTCTGGACGAAGAGGCCGCTAAACGCAAATAGCGCACCGAGACCCTATGCGCTCGCCAATCCCGCCGGTTAGTTAATTAGTTAGTTAGCTCCTTCCCACCAGCTTATGACAGGCCTCGTTAACTTTGCGAGCGAACCCTGCTCGGTGGAAATACGCGAGGTTCCCCTCCCAAAGCTTGACGAAGAGGACCTCCTCATTTCGGTCCAGGCGGTGGGCGGATGCGTTTGCTTACAGCCAAAGGACGAGGAGGATTGGGGAAGAAATCAAGCTTTGCGTATGAGAGGACCTTCCGTACCGAAGCGCTTGAGCTGGACGAACCGATGCCTTCGACTCTCCGCAATCGTCCTCGTCATCGTTCTCGTTCTCGGTCTTTGACCGTTACCGGTTAAAGGGTTTGGCGCAGAGAAAAAACACTGGAACGAAGAAAGCAGGCGGATGCGTTTGCTTACAGCCAAAGGAGTCGAGGACGAGGAACGACGACGAGGAGGATTGGGGAAGAAATCAAGCTTTGCGAATGAGAGGATCTTCCGTACCGAAGCGCTTGAGCTGGGCGAACCGCTGCCTTCGAGCTCTCCGTAATCGTCCTCGTCGTCGTTCTCGTTCTCGGTCTTTGACCGTTACCGGTTAAAGGGTTTGGAGCAGAGAAAAAACACTGGAACGAAGAAAACAGGCGGATGCGTTTGCTTACAGCCAAAGGAGTCGAGGACGAAGGACGAGGAGGATTGGGGAAGAAATCAAGCTTTGCGGATGAGAGGATCTTCCGTACCGAAGCGCTTGAGCTGGACGAACCGCTGCCTTCGAGCTCTCCGTAATCGTCCTCGTCGTCGTCCTTTCTCTTCTCTTTGCCTCGCAGTGGGTCGCCGAGCGCAACATTCTTAGCTTGCTAGTTCTTTTTCTCGAACAAGCTGAATATTGAAGACCGGCGTCCCAACCGCTCCCCACAATCGCACCCAGAGCGGTAAATACATCTCTGTACCGCGTGCGCCGGTAATGTCGCCCAGATCCACGATGTTCGACGGTTTCCATCCAAACCATTCGCTCAGTTTCGTTGCCACTTCTGTTTTGGCTTCCGTATCATTTCCACAGATCGGCAGGGCGTGATCTCCAGGAACGCGGGCCGGATTGACCATTACCTCGCAATTGACTGTATTCAGCGCTTTGACCACTCGCGTATCCGGAAACTCGCGTTGCGTTTGTTCACCGAGGGAATCGGTGTTGCAGACCGTCAGCGAGGGAGGCATGCCATGCGAGAAATCAAGCGGATTACTAACTTGGATCAGAATCTTGTCACGGAGGTTGTCCGCACCAGCAAGACGTAACGCCGTAATCGAGTTTGCGCCATTACTACAGTCAAAAACGATTTCACCGAAGGCTGCCGCGTCCGCGAAGGTACCGATTTGGCCGCACCCGCCGACCGATTGAAACCACTTCCGCGCAGCATCGCTCTTCGCGTGGCGCGAGCCCATCATAACCTCTTGTTTTTGCTGGAGGAGTTTTGTGCCGAGGGTGGCGCCCACCATGCCGGTGCCAAGAATTGCAATTTTCACAATTTCATTCTACGGACTGGGCCGATTCCGGCAAGAGAGCACTGTCGTAGCCCAAAAACAGGGTTGCACCTCGCTTTCTTTGGTCTTAAATACATCCGCTTTGGTACGACGCGCGGTTAGCTCAGTGGTAGAGCACTACCTTGACACGGTAGGGGTCACAGGTTCGAACCCTGTATCGCGCATTCCTTCTCAACGGCCGTTGGGGGCCATTTATCTAACGTAACTCCCTGCTCGACAAGTCTTTCCGCTTGCGGATCTCGAAGACGTTTTGCAGTGTTAAAGCCTATACTGTACTTTGATGCAATTCGATAACCTCTGCCCCTTTGCCCAGGTTTCTGGGCTACTATACTTAGCTGTTTTTCCTTTAAGTAGAGCCGCCACTCCTGACCCACCACGAGCCCGCGTACGTTCCGGGTAGGGTGCTGGAAGGCGTTCTCCCCGGTCCCCTGAATGCAGGAACGATCCGTAGCGACTGGTGAGCTGGTAGGCCTCGGCAGCGTCCCTTGCCGAATCCGCAAACACGAACCGAGGACTCGATCCGGCGTGTGTACTCCGAGGCACGAGTCGCCGTCTTACGTGAAGACAAAAGCGAGGCCGGGAATGCAAGAGGGGAACCGCCCTTGAGTCGAGAAACTCTGCGCATATGTGCGCTTTTCGACGGTGAGCGTTGCGTTTTGGACCTCAAAACTGGCTAACAGATTTTTTCGATCTCTCATCGTGAAAACCTCAATCGCCTCTGAGACTTGATTTGCGCCCGGCAGGGCTCGAACCTGCAATGGAGCGCTGATTATTAGGCACTTACAAACTTACAAATGGTTGAACGTTATTTTAGCGTTAAATGCTATTCCGGAGAGGCGTGCAAGATATGGGAATTATAAAGGTGCTGGCGGATTTGAACCTTTAGTCGCGTAGGAACAGGTGCTTGAGATATTCGCGTGCGGCGCCAAGCGTATCGCCGTTCTTGTGGAGATAATGGGCATATTTTCGCGTGAATTCACGGCTGTTTGGATAATCCGCGGACGGGGTCAGTCTCAAAAGGTTCTCGTCCGGCGGAGGGGGGGCTACGCGGAATAGCTTTCGTTTGATGCGACGAAGGCGTTGTAGAGAGCCCCCCCGCACGTCTTCTTTGCGGGTCGATTCGGCGAAATCGTTTCTGGTGAGAACAAGCGGAGGGAAGCACGCATAGGCGTTGACACGGTCGTAAAGCGTTGATAAGACGGAATCGAAGGTAAGGTTCTCGATTTCGATATTGTGCCAAGGTATTTTGTAGAGGAATGGCCGGATTGGAACCGCAAGCGCGGTGAGTTTTTTCGCCCCCGTCGGCGAGATCGAATACCCAACTGTGCCGAAGGCATAATGAAGGCGGTGCAGGGCAGGTCGGCGGATAGTGTCCTTCTGAATGGTCTCCCACTCCTTGAGCAAGTCGCTTTGCGAGAAAGTCGAGAGGCACGGCACGCCGCGGAAAATATCAAATGACATTACGGCGTTGAAATTCCATCCCCACAACACGAAATCCCAATCTGCGGATAGTTCGGCGATCATCGCCGGGGCCAGCGCGGTGAAATCGTTGTGAACGATTGCGTCGTCTTCAAACACAGTTGTATATGAACTTCTCGCTGCCGCCAGATCCCACAATCGTAAATGCGACAGCGTGTTTCCCACCGCACTATCCCCATAAAAAATCGGATCCGCAAATGTTTGTACCAGCTCCGCACGGCAGACGGTCTTTCCATCGACAGCCGGGAACCGAGTGACATGCTCGAGATGCGAGTTTACCCGCTGAAATTGGCGCATCCTCTCCGGAGTGCGATCTAGATTTATCACGAAGATATCCAACGCTGATAATTGCTCCCCCTCTCTTTCTTGCATATCCACCAAGTCTCAAAGTGTTCTCTAGCCGCGCGGACTTCGCAAGGATTTAATAGCAAGAACACGCACTTTGCGATGAGCATTTTCGAAATGCAAGCATGACAAAAAGTCCTCAAGGGCCTTTTCCGATGTAGAACAGCGAGATCCCTGGTCTGGAAAACTGGCAGGGCAGAAAATCATTGACTCCAATGAGTTAGATAGTCGATATGCAAAACACCTGTAGCTGACAAGTTTTTTTATCAGCGCTCGGTAATAAGTAAATGAATCGAGGCTGCGCGGGTGCGCATCGAGATGCAGCTCGCTATGAAATCCAGGATTGTTCATTGCTTAAGCAAATAGCTTTCAATAAGGAGCGAGTGCATCGTATCATAATTAAATGATATACGACTGGGAATGCCATCGTTCAGTTAATTCATGATTCGGCGGAGTTTGTCTGGGCCCTTGGTCCATTGAAAGGTGTAGTTCTTGGGTAACTCCTAATAACGACTTCGCGGTTTCTAGCGCGCAGCGAGTAAGCTTTGTTAGTAGATCGTTTGCCTTTGGAACTTTTAACGAGAATCTTTAAGTCGAACACTCTTTCGAGTTCGGAGGTAAATTCGATTGGCGTTATTGAGTGAAGCGAAATGCCGTTCTTGGTTTCCTCTGGAAAAACAAGTTCACGATTGCGTTCAAAGTAGTGACCCACTTCGGCCATGCCCTTGAAGCAAGTTTCAGCACAATCTAACACCTGGGTATACGCATTTGGTAGGATTAAGGTTGGTTTGACCGTTGGCGGGCTTTCGCCAACACTTTTAAAATCTGCGTCTGACATTATTTGTGCTCTAAAATTCTCTTGATCTGTTCTAGCTCGGCTTGCCGCATCCAATCGTTGAGATCTTTTATGCCGGTTGGCGGGGAGATCAATCGACCCTGCTCTCGGATCAAAAAACGGTAAGTTCGAGTACCACTGAGCGTTTGCCTTGTCGTTTTGCCGCAATAGCAGAACGGTCGCATCTGGCTTAAACTGATCGGCAGGCAATCTCGAAGCGTCACTCGCTCCTCGGGTTGCGATCGCTGCCCAGGGCCGATCCAGGCCACGTTCATAGAGTTTGTACAGGTCGATAGCTTCGCAAAAGGATTCGAGTGTTCCCTGAAAATGAGAGTGAGCGCGGTGTTTGATGGCGATGCTGGCGGGAAAATCGATGGAATTATAGATGTAGAGGGTGGCCAAAGGTCGAGGCATGGCTGCCTGTAAATGGTTACTAACAATTAAATCTCCCGCTTCGGGCTTTCGGGGGCGATTTTAATCGCTGTTAGATGGGCCATTGTGAGTGCATCGGTGGGGGTGGAGAAGACAGATGGATTTGTCGCTTTTTTCCCTGCACCGGCAGTGGGCTAGCCGAGCGGCCTTCCTGTGAAAACCGCCCGACCTGCCGTTCGCAGGGCTCCAGTCGGCGCTCGGGTCGCTTCCCAGCGTTGCCCTATCCTCCGCTGAAGCAAAATGGGTTTGCTTAAACCTTTGGTGGAAGTGTCGTCAAAAGGGGTGTTTCCCGTTTCCGTTTCCCTGGGGGCCTGTAGGCGAGGAAAGGGAAACGGCTGGTGATGGCGGAACTCGATTGAGTTGATAGCCTCTGCTATCGTGGGTTACCACGTCAGTCTCGGCCAGTTGAGCCAGGCAGGAGCATACCGTGGCGGTGCGCAGGCCGCAGAGTTTGCGCAACTGCTGAACGGTGACGGGTTGATCCAGACCGGCTAGGATCTGCTGAATGCGCTGGAGAGCCGAGGGTTCAGAACCGGGTTCAGGATCGCAGGAGTCCTCTGCAGCGACCGAGAGGGCTAAGGCCGAACCGGCTTGAGTCAGTTGGATCGGAATGTGGTCTTGGGAGGCGGCGGCCCTGTGTTCTGTGGACAAGGTTAACTGGGCGCCGCGCCGGCGCATGTAAAGATTGGAGTCACCCCAGCCGTGCAGTTCACTTGATCCACGCAGGGCTTGGCCGGGCCGAGTGGAGTTGGCATCTTTTCTGGCGTGGTGGACGACTAAGACCGCGACTTGGAATGTTCGTTGGAGTTGGCGCAAGTAGGACAGAAGTCCGGCAATCTGTGAGGCGTCGTTCTCGTCGACGCGATGCAGCCGGATCAGAGGATCGAGAATGAGCAAACGCGGTTGGCGTGCCTGGACGGTGTTGCCGAGCCGTTCCCGGTCCTTAGGTGCATCCAAGCGGAGCGTCGGAGGTGACGAAATACCTTCAAACCGATTATCGTGCTTTCACAAACGCTCAAAAACCTCGCGAGGCTTCAGAGCAGACTTGCAGGAAAAGGTGGTCCTTGCCGGGCCGATCCGCAGCCGCCGGATCAAGCTGTTTCGACGCTTCTTCTTCCGGAAGAGCACTTGCGTCTTATCCATTGATTTTCGCCTGCCGCTTACGGAACTGCGTAACTTTGTGGCGATTACCGCAAGTCGCCACGCTGCACCACTGCCGTCGATGGTTTTTCGTGGTGTCGTAAAAATAGAGCCTGCATGAGGTGGTATTGGCGCACCGATGGAGGTAACTCAAATTAGACTCGGCCAGAAAGACGGCGATCTGGCGGCCGAGAACAGCAAGGGCGAGTTTCTTCCCGTGCAGTTGAGATTGAGAAATGAAACGGACGAGGCGAAAGCCATTTTTCCCCTCCGGATCCAGTTTTTCATGAAAGGTGTCCGCCACGAGGCGGTTTAG
The DNA here is from genome assembly GCA_963742335.1 of uncultured Verrucomicrobiae bacterium. Lineage (GTDB taxonomy): Bacteria > Verrucomicrobiota > Verrucomicrobiia > Chthoniobacterales > JAFAMB01 > JAFAMB01. The sequence continues at coordinate 328,894 of CAVULL010000025.1, read as the reverse complement.
CCGCTCGATAAATTCGTCGCTAACCTTGTCGCCAGAGATGAGTCGAGCCAATTCGGCTTTCCAGGCCTGGCGAAGTTCCACCACGCTTTTAAGTGCTTTCGCGCCACGGGCTGCGGACAGTTTCAGGCCGGGGTCCGCCGACAATCCCGTCAAGGAAAACCAGTCGACCATGTCAGCCCATCTGCGTAGGTAATCTGTCTCCTGTCCATTAGCCATGACGAAGGTGTTGGCAAAATCGAGGGCGGAATGTTCGCCGACAAAAATAAATTCCGGCGGGACGGTCTCGAGTTTTTCAGACGTAGCTGGCATGAAAGAGCAGTAACCTATAAAAAATCATTTGACAAGTTACTTTGATTGGAGGAGCAGTAACCATCAAAGTATGTAATAAGAAGTTACACGCAATACGTTTTGACTCTCCAATGAAAACAACATCCAGCTCCTACAAAACGGCGCAGCTCGACGGCCCGAAAATCGTTAATCGTGAGGCCGGTGACCCGCAAACACCTGCGATGCTTTTGCTCCACGGTTTCAAAAAACTCATGAACACGATCATGACCAAAGGCGGAACGCAAATTTACGGATCGACGCAGTTCTGGAAAGATCTCAGTGTGCCGTTCTACGGGCACACTAGAGCATGGTGGCCGTGTTACCTGCCTCCCACTTTTGTATCAAGGCGTTTTTCAGCCGAGCCACTGCAGGTTGTCAGCCATGCCGTCAAAGTGGCTGGCGGTCATATACAACTCGAATTTGAAATGTAACGATGCGTTGCGCGCCTCGAACAGCAATAGATCGTCCTTTTGCTTTTGCCTTCCGAAAACCCTACATCTATTGACAACCGGCATTGCGTTTGGCTTTGAAAAGATGAAGCTGAATGTCATGCCGGAAGTTACCGAAGTTATTGAAACCGTTCTCTACGTGAGAGAGGTTGAGCGAGCGGCGGATTGGTATCAGAAATTGTTCGACTTTCCTGTCATCTTCCGCGAAGGCGACAGATTCCGCGCGCTCAAAGTTGGAAGAGTGCAGGTGCTGCTGCTGTTCAAAGAAGGGGCGTCGAAAGCTGCGGCAACTCTTCCGGGCGGTGTCATACCGCCCCATGATGGATCCGGTCCCACGCATCTTGCGTTTGGCATGAAAACAGAAGACGCCGATCACTGGGAACAGCGTCTAATTGCAAATGGTGTCGCGATTGAAAGTCGGGTTCAATGGAATAAGAACGACAAGAGTATCTACTTTCGCGATCCGGACAATCATCTGGTTGAATTGATTACGAGCGAGCATTGGAGTTCCCATCTGGGACATCGGTGATGCGCTTCCCTGTACACTCATAGGCTTTCTCCGGGAGTCATAAGTGGTGGAAAGGCTCAAGGCTTTCGAGACGGCGCTGTAAACTGAGCGGAGGAGGCCGGGTTTCCAGGGTTCAAACCGTGAACATTCGGGCGATAACATCTTGGAGCCGTTGAACGGTATTATGCGATAGGATCTCAATAAAGGCGTCAAAACGCTCCAGGTTAACCGCCCGAATCTGATCGACCATGATGTTGTTCGGTTTCCCGTTGCATGTCACCGAGAGTCGGAACGGCCGAGCGGGGTTTGAGCTTTGTCGTCATCGGACAGACCACCGCCATCCCGACTTGGTGCATTGCCGTTGGGCTGACGACAACGCAGGGACGCCGTTTCTGTTGTTCGTGTCCTTTGGCCGGACGTCCAGAAGACGTGCGCCGGTCCCGTAGCAAACAGGATCGCTCCTGCCCAATCAGTGCCTTTGGCCGCGTATGGAAAGCCCTGGATCGGGCGGAGGATCTAATTCAGAGTTGAGCCTATGTGCGGACGATACAGACGAACGACTTCAGAAGAAGAACTGGCTCGACGGTATCACATCCCAATACCGCGCCAACGAGATCTGCCGATCAGCTGGAACATCGCTCCTACTCAGGACGTGCTCGCGATCCGGCTTAACCCAGAATCGATGCGCACCTTGGACACTTTGCGGTGGGGATTGATTCCAAACTGGGCCAAAGATCCAAAAATCGCATCCAAGACGATCAACGCGAGGGTTGAAACGGTCGATACGGCACCGTCTTATCGGCAAGCATTCAAAAAGCGACGCTGCTTGATTCCGGTCGATGGCTTTTATGAGTGGAAGAAAGTTCCCGGCGGCAAAATACCGTACTCGATCAGTATGAAAGACGATTCTCCATTCGTGTTCGCCGGGTTATGGGAAGGTTGGAGAGATCCAGCGAACCACGAATGGCTGCATACCTGCACGATTATCACGGGCGAACCGAATGAATTTGTGCGGGAGATCCACACTCGGATGCCGGTCATCCTATCGGAAGAGCATCTCGATGGGTGGTTATCCGGTGAAGCCGGAAAAGAGGTTTTGGTTCCGTTCCCGGCGGATCGAATGAAAGCGTGGCCAATCAGTCCTCGGGTAAATAGTCCAAATAACAATGACGCTGAGATCATCGTGCCGATCGAGCGGCAGGAAAAGTTCTCACAGATGGACCACGACGAATTTGGCTTTGACTTTGGGGAGGAGTCGAATGTAGGCGACAAATCGGAATTTTGATTTCCCCTGCTGCTCCGGCAGATCTTCCGGGAACCTGCTGCGGTGTCCGCGACGCCAAAAATGATGGTCCAGGAGCTTCAATAAATATTTCACAAAGAAATTGATTTCTATTAAAATCATAAATAAAATGATTGTCGTCATAGCTAGCAAGCGGAGTGCTTGCCGAACGAAAAGCAGAAGAACTCCCGGCGTGTGTCCAATTTAGTATTACGGCGCACGCCGGTACTTTCACGTCCGAGGGATAGGGCATTTTCAGGAGTTGGCATTTTGATGATCGGCAAGATCAAGCCAACCATTGGGAGCCGATTTCATGGCGCAAGCCGTCCTTCGGCGGCGATCAGCGCATCGCACAGAGCGTGAATCTCGTCATCCACCTCAGCAGGGTTCGAAACCGTGCGGCGGACCTCCTCGCGTAAGATAGATGCAAACCGTTTGCGCAGGCGGTGGATGAGAGTTTTGACTGAGCCCACGCTTACTCCGAGTGCATCCGCCGCCTGTTCGTACGGTGGAGGGGTTTTGCTGTCGCTGAGGTCCAAAAAAGCTTCCAGTATTTCGAATGTCGATGTTTTGTCTTGGGCGGCGTATTCCTCGCCGAGCAGAGTCATTGCCCGGCCAAGCAACGTCATTGCCCACCGGGCGTCGAAGATTTTCTCCGCAGTCAGAGCGTCCGCCGGCTCTAACAGATAACGGCTCTCGGCTCTTTCCAGATCCAGAGTGACAAATTCGCAGTTACCGCCTCGCTTGAGGCAGTGCGCCCGGTGGGCCTCTATGGAAAGGTAGTTCTTGAACAATGTGATCAAGAACGATCGGAATTTACCTTTCAGCCGGTCAACGCGCGCAAGCGCCCGGTGTTCCAACAGATGAAGGAAAAAACCTTGGGTTAAGTCCTGGGCGTCGTCCGGCGAATGCCCGCGGCGCCGAGCGAAGACGTAGAGCGGATACCAATAAAGCCGACACAGCACGGCTAAAGCCGCCGGCCCTCCTTCCACCTGGCTTTGCGCGGCGGTCATGACGATCGTCCAATGCGTGGTGTGAAAACTCGCCGCTCCCGCCGGTAAACTATCTTCCCGTTTCACAAAGAATTGCCTGTTCGATTTACTTTGGCGGATGCAGCCATTTTCGGAAGAAAACTGTTAATGCTTTCAGGATTTTAAAGAAATGCTAACGATACCGTGAGCCCTCAGGGAGCCATCGCGTCCAGGACTCTGTGTCGAAGACGCTGGGCGGCTGCAGCTGTCGCGTCGACAAGGAGCGCCCTATCGATCGCGGCTAGCGCCAATTCGGGACTGTGCTGAGCTAACAGCATTTCGCCGGCGCGCGTGCAAACGGCGCTGTTTTTCGGAAGCCTTGCCAAGCCAAAGGAGCGAAGAAAGTCAGCGCGCTTGGCATCAGTTTCAAACGCCGCCAGCGCGATATGAAGCAACGGGTGATCAGGGAGGAAAACTAAAGCGTTTTGAAGCCATTGGTCGGTTAGGTTTGGATTTGTCAGAAGAGCGTTGCCCACCCAGTCAGCCACTTTCACGTCGCTCGCCGGAAATATCGTTCGATCACGCCCGGCGCTGAAAAACCATCGTATGAAGCGCGCGTCGGGGCGAAAGTCTTGCGCTAAATCCTGGAATTGTTTTGTCAGCTGAGACCTGCGTTGCTCATTGACTATGACGAGCGAGCCGTCGTTTGCGAATTGGAGTCCGCTTGCGATGTCTGAAAGTGATTCGATTTGCCGCGCGCGGGATCCGGCATTCGAATCGGACGAGCCTCTTCCTGCGTTGTCGACACCTAATTCTTTCACTCGCCGAGCCAGCTCCGCTGGAGTAGCCGCATCCCAGAGTTGAGCGGTTTTGTCCCAGCTCGCCGTCAGGATCCGTGCACCGTCCGGACGAAACACCACGCTGTTGACACGATCCTGGTGGGCAAGGCAGGCGATCAGTTTGCCCGAAGCCGTATCCCAGAGCTTGGCGGTTTTGTCTGCGCTCGCCGTCAGGATCTGGGCGCCGTCGGGACTAAACACTGCGTTGTTGACACGATCCTGGTGGACAAAGGAGGCGATGAGCCTGGCCGAGGCTGCATCCCAGAGCTTGGCGGTTTTGTCCCAGCTGGCCGTGAGGATCTGAGCGCCGTCAGGACTAAACACTGCGTTGTTGACACGATCCTGGTGGACAAAGGAGGCGATGAGCTTGCCCGTGGCCCCATCCCAGAGCTTGGCGGTTCTGTCCCGGCTTGCCGTCAACATCCGAGTACCGTCCGGACTAAAGGCCGCGCGGGAAACCCCGTCTTGATGGGCAAGGGAAGCAATAAGCTTGCCCGTGGCCGTATCCCAGAGCTTGGCGGTGCTGTCCGCGCTGGCGGTCAGGATTCGCCCACCGTCCGGGCTAAACACCGCATCGTTGACCTGATCCTGATGAGCAAAGGAGGCGCTGAGCTTGCCCGTGGCCCCATCCCAGAGCTTGGCGGTGTTGTCCCGGCTTGCCGTCAGGATCCGTGCACCGTCCGGACTAAAGGCCGCGCGGGAAACCCCGTCTTGATGGGCAAGGGAGGCAATGAGCTTGCCCGTGGCCGTATCCCAGAGCTTGGCGGTGCTGTCCGCGCTGGCGGTCAGGATTCGCCCACCGTCGGGGCTAAACACCGCCTCGTTGATCTGATCCTGATGGGCAAAGGAGGCGTCGAGCTTGCCCGTGGCCCCATCCCAGAGCTTGGCGGTGTTGTCCCAGCTCGCCGTCAGGATCCAACCACCGTCCGGACTGAACACCGCGTCGTTGATCCGGTCCTGATGAACAAAGGAGGCGATAGGATTACCCACGGCCGCATCCCAGAGTTTGGCAGTGTTATCCGCGCTCGCGGTCAGGATCCGACCACCGTCCGGACTAAAAAGCGCGTCGTTGACCCGATCCTGATGCGCAAAGGCGGCGATGAGCCTGGCCGAGGTTGCATCCCAGAGCTTGGCGGTGTTGTCCCAGCTTGCCGTCAGAACTCGAGCACCGTCCGGGCTAAAGGCCGCGTGGATAACCCCGTCCTGATGGGTAAAGGAAGCGATGAGCTTGCCCGAGGCCGTATCCCAGAGCTTGGCGGTGTTGTCCCAGCTTGCCGTCAGGATCCGACCACCGTCGGGACTAAACACCGCGTCCTCAACGGCGCCCTGATGGGCGACGGAGACGATTAAGCTGCCCGTGGCCGTATCCCAGAGCTTGGCGGTGTTGTCTGCGCTCGCCGTCAGGATCCGAGTACCGTCCGGACTAAACCTTGCGCCGTAGAGGCTATTCCCGCGAGCGAACGAGGCGACGAGCGCGCCCGAGGGCGCATCCCAGAGTTTGGCGGTGCCGTCCGCGCTTGCCGTGAGGATCCGAACACCGTCCGGACTAAACACTGCATTCTCAACGGCGCCCTCATGGGCAAAGGAGGTGATGAGCTTCCCTGAAGACGCATCCCAGAGTTTGGCCGTATTGTCTGCGCTCGCGGTCAGAATCCGCCCACCGTCGGGACTAAACTCCGCGTCGCTGACCCGATCCTGATGGGCAAAAGAGGCGATGAGCCTGCCCGAGGGCCCGTCCCAGAGCTTGGCGGTGTGATCCACGCTTGCCGTCAGGATACGCGCACCGTCCGGACTAAAAGCCGCGTGGACGACCCCATCCTGGTGGGCAAAGGAGGCGATGAGCTTGCCCGAGGCCACATCCCAGAGTTTGGCGGTGCCGTCCCGGCCTGCCGTCAGGATCCGGGCACCATCCGGGCTGAAGATCGCGTCGTTGACCACATCCTGATGGGCAAAGGAGGCAGTGAACTGCGGTAGCGCCTTTTCACGATGAATAATTAGTTCTTGAAAGAATCGTTCTGACGCCGCTAGATTTTCCGGGTTGAACTTGATAGCACGCGAGAGAAGAGCGATGCCTTCCCGCCACTCTCCGAGCTGGAACTGCCGTTCGGCCTGGTTGAAGCTTCCCCAACTCGCCTCACGGAGCTGTTCATGAAGCCTTGCCGTGACTTGCTCCGCCTCGCGCTTTTGATTCTTGGCCACCCAGGCAAAAATCCCGGCAGCAATCGCGAGAAGCGCGAAGCCGACGGTGACTGCATTTCGTATTCGATTTCTTAATCTTCTGGTCCGGGCTTGTTCAGCGATACTGGCCGAGATATAGCCGAGTTGTTCCTGATTGAGTGAATTTCCGAACTCTTCAACTAACTTGTCCGCCTCCGCCAAAGGAAGTCCCGGCGGCAAAAGGTAATCCCGGTGTCGCTCCATTAGCTTCCATTGCCGCATCGAAGCGTCCAGGCGGTCGCGCATTCGCAAAAACTCGCGGTTCTGCTTCAACCAATCCGTGACGCGCTGCCATTCCCGCAGCAGCGCTTCGTGAACGATGCTCACGGTTACTTCCCCCTGGGGATCGGTGTCGGCGACCAACAAGCGGTTCTTGACGAATAAATCAACGAAGCCTTTCGCGCCGACTTTCTTTTCCGCGTCGGTCCCCTCCAAGGTGACGAAATCACGGTAGGGTACCGTCCGCCGGTTGGGCACTTCCTCTTCGCCCTGGCCCAACGTGACCAGATAGCGCATCACTAAAGGAAACGCGCCTTGTTCGTCCGGTGGCAACGTGCCGAATATGGCCTCCGCGTGCTTGGCAAGCCCACCCTTCAATTCGCCTAGCTCGTGATAATCCGACCACCGGAGCAAGTCATCGCGCCGCACGGCCTGCTCGTCATAGAGCAAAGACAAAACATGCTCCAGCAACGGCAATGATTCCGGGGTAACGGAGGCCACATCGCGCAGCGCGTCGTCCAGGCATTGGCCCGTCTCCTGGTCCTGCTCGAACCGCAAACCTGCTGCCTCGGCCGGCAGCCGAATCATGTTCCGGATCTCGTAAGCCGTCGGCGGCCGGAGATCGAATTTTCCGCCCGGCTTCGTGAGCTCGATCAGATCCGGAAACTCCTGGTACGAAGGGTAAAAGTCACTCCGTAAAGTTGCCAGGATGAAAACTCGGCCGCTCCGAATCAAACTAACGAGCAAGAGGATATAATTCCTCTGCACCTCCAGTGAAAAACCGGTCGTAAACAATTCTTCCAACTGATCGACCACCAGGGCTAAGCGGGCTTTTGATAACTCCAGCGTTTCTCTCTGCTGACGAGCAAAGTCCGCCTCGTCCGATCTTCCCGACGCCCGCAGGTTTCGCTCTTTTTCCTCCAGATCATGCGAATGCTGAATTTTCCACTCCCGCGCGGCGTGATCGAGGGCGTCCCGGACCCGGAAGGCGAAGCTGCCAGAATGCTCCCTCGATTCGCTCCCCAGGTCACGAACAGCGTTTGGCGATTCCGGGTCCCGCAAGGCCGGCAGCGCTGAGGGCTCCAGCAGCGCGGCCGCCAGGGCATCGAAGCAATCGCTCCCGCTTCCACCTGCTCCGGGTCTCGTTACCGCCCATCGCCACAGTCCAATGCCTTCAATGGTCTCGGGCTGCGTTAGTAACGGAAGCACTCCCGCTCGGACCAGCGAGCTCTTTCCTGAGCCACTCGCGCCGACAAGCAACACAAACGGCCGTTGCGCTCTGACTTGTCCTTCCAAAGCCTCCAACACTTCCCCGACCGCTTTCGTTCTGCCATGAAAGATGGGCGCATCTTTGAAATCGAAGAAGTTTAACCCCCGGAACGGGCTGGATTTCCACCGGCGCATTTTCCTGCTCGATACGCGCTGCCCGACCTCTTGATCTACCTGAACCGCGAGAAAATTCCGGAAATGTTCCCGGAAGAGCTCTTCAAACTCCTGGAGGTTGCGATAGTCGCTAAAAGCTGTGGCGTAATTCCCATGACCGTCCTGACCCTGATTCGCGAAAAAGTCCTGTAAGGAGTCCCATTGGCGGCCAAACGCCTCGCGCTCCGCTTTGGGTTCCAAGGGCGGCGTCGGCTTCGAGCGATTGCGGTACACGTGCAACGGCTGAAGCCCTCGGTGCTTGTCTGAGTGATCCATCGCCCGCGCGATTTCGCATTCCGCTCCCGAAGCGGATGAGTTCCCGTCTGGCAATCTCATTGTCGGGACCAACTGGGCGCCGAGTCGCGACCAAAGGATGCAAATAACCAGATCGAACTCCGCAGTGTTCGGGATTTGCCCCTGAAGCCCCAGTTCCGATCGAAACCGCTGATATTCCAAAAAATAAGGACATAGCAGCAGCTTTACGGGATGCTCAGTTTCCAGCCCATCATTTTCGAACCCACCGTTTTCTTCTGCTAAGCGCTGGAAGTTGCAAGAAGAGGCGCTCACCGCCACGTTAAACTCAGCCGCAATCGAGCGCATCACTCGATCCGCCAGATGCCGCTCCTTTTGAACGTCACCGGCTGAGGAGATGAAAACCCGGATCGTCTTCATCAGAGAACGCCCGGCATCGACCGCATCCCGCACCATCGGCATCATTTTTGAGAGTTCGGCCGGGGTCTGGAAACGCCGGGTCGGGTCTTTCTTTAAGAGGATGTCGAGCAAAACGACAACGGGCTGAGGGACACCTTTGAGTTGTTCAAGGGGCAAGGGAGCGTGCTGATGCTGATACATCACTTCCGCGGGCGAGCCCTGGAATGGCGCTTGGCCGGCAGCCATCTCCCAAAGCGTCACGCCAAGCGAATACAGATCCGAACGGATATCGACGCTCATGCCCGTGAATTGCTCGGGACTGGCGAACTCCGGGGTCCCGGCAAACGCCCCAGGAGTTGAAATCGCGGCTTGCAAAGAAGGTTCATTCACCGCCTTCGCCAACCCGAGATCGATAATCTTCGCGGTTACCTCCCCCTGGTCGAAGTTAACCATAATGTTGTTTGGTTTGATATCCCGGTGAACGAGCTTTTGCTTGTGCACCGCAGCCAAACCGGCAGCAACCTGCGTCGCGATTTCGAGTGCCAGCTTTACCTCGAGCCGGCCTGAGCGTTTGATAAGGTTCTCCAGCGTTTCTCCCTCCACAAACTCCATCGCGTAGAAGTAACTGCTCCCAGTTCTCCCAAGGTGCAATACCGAAGCGACGTTCGAATGCCGGAGACTAGCCGCCGCGCGCGCCTCGCGCAAAAAATGAAGCTGCGCCGACTCGTCTCCGAGATATCGTTCGCTGATGACCTTCAGGGCCACGGGGCATCGCAGATCGACGTCGAATGCTTTGTAAGTGACACCCATCGCGCCGCGCCCCAACTCGATCGGTTTCCCGTCTTCGCCGTTCAACAGCTCATAATGCTCCAAGCGCCGCGCTACCAGTTCAGGTTGCGGTTTAGCTGAATACTCCGAACAAAGCTCGCCCGATTCAGCTTCCGCTTCCAGCGCCTGACGAAGCCGACAAACCGGACAGAACCTCATCGCTCCAGAGATCTCGCAACCGCAAGCTTGGCAGGTGCGAGTTTCCTCCCCTTTCATGGATCTAAATCTCCTTCGGACGCGCTCCGCTGCCAAACGAACGCGTAGCGCACATTCCAGCAGAGCGTGCTCAGCTCGGCAAATACAAATTCGGAATCTGGCGCTTTACTCCGAGCGGAAAGACGCGCCGCGCTCCAGTGGATTATACGTAATCGGTATTTCACGTGTAAAGTTGATCGAAAGTCGACCGGTCAGAAGCAGACTTACCAGGAACAGAATCGCCGCCCCGAACAAGGCATAAGTTGCTCCGCCGATAGCGGCAGCTGAACCCCAGATCACTCCTCCAACTACTATTGCCCCCTGCGAGATCATTATCACGGTAGCGTTCATGCGGCCCCGCGCCCAGCTTGGCATCGCGCGCTGCGCGGCCACCCAGAGTTCGGAAGCAGACAACGTCCATCCCATGCCGGCAAGGGCCGCGACAACGAAGAATGCTTCTGTCTGGCGAACGAGTGCCATCAACACGTAAGCGATGACAATCAGCAAGTTCGCCGAGAGCGTGAGGAAATCGGGCGAGAAACGCGCTCTAAGCCACGGAAAGAGGAAAACCACTCCGAGAACCGACCCAACTCCCATGCTGGTGAACAAAAGCCCGAGATTGGACGAACTGAGCTGTAACACTTTCAAACCCACGACGGGAATCAATGCCGGAATCGCTGAAATGAACAGGGCAAACAGGAAATTTCGAGCCAATACAACCTGAAGCCCGGGCGCGCAACGAACGTAGTGGACAACCGTCCCGAAAGATTCGAAAAATCGTTCGGGAGGAAGTTTTGCTGGCCCGTTTGGTTGTTTCCATTGCCAGGCTGCCAGAACAACCAGGAGGAAACAGGCGCCATTGAGAGCGAAGACAAAATTCGCTCCGGCCAACGGGACCAAGAAACCACCTAATGCCGGACCAATAATTCCCGCCAGGTTGAATTGCAAGCCGCCCAATATCACCGCAGAGGGAAGCTCTCTGTCTGAGACGACTTGGGGCACAATCGACGTCCAGGCCGGCGCGCCGAAAGCAAATCCAACTCCGATGAAGAAGACGCAAACCAGGATGAGGTAAGGATTGAGCAGATTCAGCCAACCGAGAACCGCTAAGCCGATGGCCGCGGCGGCCAACCAAAGATTGATGGCGCAGACTAACTTCTGACGGTCCACCTTATCGGCGAGGGCGCCAGCGGGCAGTATAAACAGAAAAAAAGGGAGCGATGCTACCGTTGACATCAGCGATATTAAAAGTGGCGACGCCGTGACCGTATTCATTGACCAGGTCGCCGCGGTATCGTGGGCGGCCACGCAAGTGCCGGAGATGACCGAGGCGAACCAGAGTTTCCTGAAAGCGCTATTTTTTAGGGCCGTCCACGTCGAACTCTTAGTCATAATCGGAGATGAAGGTCTACATCCCCGTTACTAATAGATTTGGTCCTCCGAGTTTCAGAACATTTGCGAAATCCTTATAAACTTTGCGTTTTTTTCCCGAAAGTCCTTAGCTTCACGCAGGCCACTAATAAGTCCGGCCCAACGAGGCTGATTCGTAATGGCTTACTCACGAGCAGCTTATATTAGCTCTTACATCTTATTCTGTATCCATGAATCTTCGATGGTCTTTGCAGCTTGTTCGGCCGTCGTGTTTCCCGCGGCCACGTCTCCGCTCACCTCATTGAAAACCCGACCGGTGTCGGGACCAAGCAGTTGATCCATTGCGATCGCGATCCATTGCGACTTCTCAACCTCCTGGGCGATCTGTTTGAAGAACGGGTTTTGGATCACATCCGCGGTTCCCTTCACCATCGGGATGAACAAGCCTTCTTTCGCTAACTTGTTCTGGATCTCTTTTCCTAGCCAGACCTTCATAAAGTCAACCGTCTCTTTCGGCGCATCTTTCGCCACCAACCAGCCATTCAGACTCGCAAAGATGTCGTTCGCGTGACCTTTGCCACCTTTGACTTCCGGGAAGAAAAACCACCCGAGCTTCTCGTCCGGGAGCCCCTTTTGGTCCATAGCGTTCGATCGCCCCCACGTCAGGTCCCAAGTTCCCATGAGATGAAAAGCCGTCCTTCCGTCGTGAAAAGTCCCCGCTCCCTCTGGGTAAGTGTTCTCGAGATAGCCCTGTCTGAAACGGTTGCAGTGCCGCAAGATCTTTGTAGAGCTGAAACGCTTTTACGACCTCGGTATTATTGTATCCGCCGTTCTTGCCTTCGTAGGCAGCTAGCATCCCATCCCGGCCGAGGATGCGCATCATGAGCATCGCGGGATAGAAATGGAGAGGCCACTTGTCTTTTCCGCCGGCCGCAAGCGGAGTAATGCCTGCGGCCTGACACTTTTTCACAGCATCGATTAAATCCTCCCAGTACATGATCTTTGTCGGGTCAACACCGGCTTTCTGACATAACTCCTTGTTATACCAGAAGACTATCGGACCAACGTCATTTGGCAGCCCGTACGACTTGCTTTCGTAAGTGAAGTTCTGAACGCCTGCTCGGTAGAAAGTGTCTTTGAACCCGCCCTCTTCGATCGCCTTCGTAATGCCCTGGCAGACACCGGCATTGATCTGTTCGTACATCACGCCTCCGCCCCAGCTATGAAACACACTGGGGCCGTCCTTGGATTGCAGAAGAGTTGGCAACTTCGCTTTAAAAGCCTCATTCTCCAGATATTCAAATTGGACCTTCACTCCAGGATGAACCTTTTCGAACTCTTGGGCGGCTTCCTTCCAGATTTCCAGCACTTTGGGCAGCTTTTGGATATGAAGGATCTTGATGACCGTTTCGGCTGACCCGGGACAGGTTAAAGATCCGAGTATGGCGAAGGAGAATAGCCATTTAAATTCCATTTTTATTAGCCCTCCTAAAGCAAGCAGTAAGCGAATTTTCATTGTCTGCTCCGGTGTCTTAAAGATTCTTTGTCGCCTAACGACCTGCTGCGGGATCTCTCCGAGTCGCCGGCGGCAAAGGGAACGCCTTTGGTCAAAGGTTCTAAGCGACACACCAAGTGGATGCTTCGCCCTCTTCGATGTCAATAAGAAACGTTGCTATACCGCTTGGGGAGGGACGCGGCGCTTAATGGTGGACTGCCCTATATTTGACAAGGAGAGATTAGTTTGCTAGTCGGTCTCCAAAGTTTTGGATCCGTTCGAAAGCTGGAAATCCGGGAGAGCAATCTGCTGTCGTGTTCCGAGGCCGAGAGGGGTTTAGCCCGTTATGGTTAGCGTGAAATAGGTCGTTCGACCCTTCCAGGGCCACTTTCCCGTTTTACGACGCTCGTATGCGACCCAGGTCCGGAAATTCGCTCCTTTGGAGCCGATCTTGCCTCAACGGCAAGAACTCCGTCTAGACAATCGCCGATTCGACGACCTCCCGACCGAGGTTTGCGAAGGAAATCCCGCAACCGGAATGGGTTAAATGCGGCTGGCAATCAGTTTTTCCAAATTCACGATCTCAGTCAAGAGCTCGTGAATCCCTTCTGCAGTCTTGTTGACCGCCATCGGATCTTCATTGAATCTGAGGCGAAAAGTCTCTTCGACGAGAGTAATTTTTGCGGCCTCAGACGCCTTTGCAATTTCCAGAGAGAGGTTTCGAGCGACCGGTTCGAAATCACTGCTGAGTTCCTCCAGCAAATGGGGACTAATCATCAGGAGGTCACATCCGGCCAGATAAACAATCTGGTTTGTGTTTAGGAAGCCTGCGCCCATCACTTCAGTCTGGTAGCCAAACTTCTTGTAATAATTGTAGATCCGCGTGACCAACTGGACCCCCGGATCAGCGGCATCCTTGTAATCTTTCCCGGTGTTGGCCTTGTACCAATCGTAGATGCGACCGATCTGAGGCGAAATCAGTTTGACGCCGGCTTCTGCGCAAGCGACTGCCTGAGGGAAAGAGAACAACAACGTCAGGTTGCAGTTGATGGATTCCTTTTGGAGCTGTTCGGCTGCCTTGATTCCTTCCCAGGTGGAGGCGATTTTGATCAGGACGCGTTCTCGCGGGATGCGTTCCTCTTCGTACAGCGCGATTAATTGCCGTGCCTTATTGATCGAACCGGTTGTGTCGAAGGAGAGGCGGGCGTCCATTTCAGTCGATACGCGCCCAGGCACAATCTGCAAAATGTCCGTACCGAAAAAAACCAGTAAGCGATCGACTATTGCCCCGATCTTCGCGGTTTCGCTCAGGGAAGAACCCTCCAGGCTGGCAATCGCCTTTTCTAAAAGAAAGCTATATTGGGGGTTCTGCACGGCGTCTATAATCAGGCTGGGATTCGACGTCGCGTCCTCAGGTTGATACACCCGCACGCTTTCTAAATCACCAGTCTCGGCGAAAACTTTCGTGAATTGTTTGAGCTGATCTAGCTGAGAAGCTTTTTCCAGTGTAACAGCGCTCATAATAGATAAGAAAGCCAAATTAACGAGATGTGGGCACCACTGTAAATCACGGATTTAGAAGAATCAATATAATAGTCATACTTAAAGATTTGGGCGTGGAACCAAGGCCAAGAGCGAAATGGCAACCTGCGGTTTTTGCGATCCTTAGCCTTCTACTTCGACGGCTAGGGAATAGTGTCCTGAATAGGGAACTAGTTCCATAGCGCGACCTCCCGAAATGCGTGATCGCTCAGAAAAGCTCAAGCAACACTACGCAAGCGCTCTCTGAAATAGATCACTGATCTTTCATCCGGTATTGGCACAACACCTGCGTATCGCGACAAGGCGATGGGTGAAACCGGCACTAACAAGTGAAACAGCCGCACGAGATAATTTGCCACCTGGGAAGATGAATAGGATATGAGCACCGTCCTCGTTGTCATAATTCTGCTTTTGTTGTTTGGCGGATTTGGCGGCGGCTATTATGGGTATTCACGATGGGGAAACCGAGGGGGAGTGGGAATAGTGGGACTTGTTATTTTGATTGCCCTTTTGTTCTGGTTATTAGGTGGAGGGACTTTCCATTAATCTTAGCTCCAAGGCATTGGGGTCACACCTATGGTAACCGATACGATCCGTGATCGAACGGGCCGCTTATTTTTCAGGGCCAGAGTCTGGCTCGTCCTCGATTGGTTTCCGAGCATTTCGGGCCAGGACATGTTTCAAAAATGGTTTTTTGTAATTCTCGAAGACCACACCGATGATCGCGGCGTCATCAGCGTAACCTGTCCGAGGAATCGAGTCCGGAATGATATCAGTCGCCTTCCTCAAGTAAAACAGCGCGAAAGCGGACTCCGCAATCGCCGTAAAAGGAATCGATCGATTCACACCGGCATGAAAATCTTCGATTATCTCAGCGAGAAACTCGACCTGGTCAGCAAGATCAGGAAAATCTGTCACCTGAGTGACAGCCAATCGGATGTTGGGCAACAAGCGCACCAGCTTGTCTAGATGGCCCGGGGTGATCCTTCGGGCACCCTCGGTGATGTAATCCTGCAGTTCATGTTTCATTCGCTATGGCAAGAAAGTTACCACAGAGATGCGGACAAAAGAAAGCGCTGACCATCAAATTCCGGCCATCAAATCCAGGGCTCGCTGTTTCGCAAGATCCAATTTGAGCAGATCCTTCCCGACACCGCGGGCAATGTCCGGACGGCCGCCCCCTTTCCCACCCAGAATGCCAGCGAGTTCCTGAACAATTTTGCCCGCTTGAAAGGCTTTCGTTAGAGAAGGATCCACTGTCACCAGGAGATGGATTTGTTCCGCAGTTTGGCCGAACAAAATTGCGATTCCAGTGAAACCTTTCTTTTTGAGCGCATTGGCCACCAACTGAAGTTGATCTGCCATGGTTCCCGCCAAGACCTGCACGAGCGCCCGCTGATTGAGGGGCAGCTTTTCCACAACCTGCTCTGCTTCACGCTCTAGAGTATGTGTCCGCTCTTTCTCCATCACTTTTTTCAGATCCATCAACTCCCGATTCAGCTCCTCGATCTTCGTTGATCTTTGATCTAACTGCGTTTGCAGGTGGCGGTAGGCGACGAGCCCGGTCAACGCCTCCACTCGACGGACACCGGCCGAAATGGCGCCCTCACTGATCACCTTGAACAATCCAAGCTGGCCGGTCCTCTGCACGTGGGTGCCGCCACACAATTCCATGGAGTAGCCATCTAACTTTCCTTCCTTTCCTCCGATCTGAACTACCCGCACTTCAGCGCCATATTTCTCGCCGAAAAACTGCATGATATCGGCTCGAGACTTAACCTCCCCATAGGGGACTTCCATCCAACTGACCGCATCGTTCGCCACGATACGACTATTGACTATCTCCTCTATATCCCGCAGCTGCCTTTGGGTAACCGGTTGACTATTGAAGTCGAAACGCAAACGATCCGGACCGACGAATGAACCTTTTTGACTAATTTCCTTACTAACGACTTCGTGCAATGCCCAGTGAAGCAGATGGGTGGCGGTATGATGAGCCTCAATCGTTCGGCGTCGAGGACTGTCTATTTTGATGAGAACCTCTGCCGGTATATTAACTTCAAGCGATCCAGCAAGTTTTAAGTAGAAGGTGTTTCCATGCCGGTTGACACTCTGAACCGGGACCACCTTGTTGCCCGGCATAATTAACTCGCCGGTGTCACTGACCTGTCCGCCCATTTCTGCATAAAGAGGCGATCGATCCACAATCGCAAATGTCTGGCCCTCTTCGCGGATTACCTGCACCAGGTGCGCCTTCGCTTCATCGTGATTAAAACCGACAAATTCGGTGAGGACGGTTTCTGCGACCGCAGTGACAATTTCCTTTTCCTGCGCAGCGCGGGACCTTTCCCTCTGCTGGTTCATCATCTTCTCGACTGATTCGAGATCAAGAGCCAGCCCCCGTTCTCGAACTAGTAGTTCCGTCAGGTCAACTGGAAATCCATAGGTGTCGTAGAGCTTAAAGGCCGTTTCCGCAGGAAACATCTTGCCGCTCCGTTTATTATATTCGTCCTCAAAAATGCGCAAGCCGCGATCCAGGGTATGATTGAACAAGACTTCCTCGCTATCCAAGACTCCAACTAACTTATGACGCTCCCTTTCCAGTTCGGGAAAAGTCGATCCAAAGTTATCAATGACCGACGGCACCAGCTTGCTAAGAAATCCCTCGGATCCAAAACCGAGATAGCGACCAAACATCACGGCCCGGCGCAGGACGCGCCTCACCACGTAGTTACGGTCAGTGTTGCTCGGCACAATGCCATCCGCGATGGCGAACGAGAGCGTCCGGATATGATCCGCGACAACCCTGAAAGCGACGTCGATTTTTTCCTGTTCCGACAGATTCGTTCGGGCACCGGGCACGGTGTTGCCATACGATTTGCCGCTCAATTCTGAAATCTTTTGGAAGATCGGGCGGAAGACGTCGCTCCCATAATTCGAAATCGGGCCGTTGAAATCCCGGAAACCGTTTGTGCATTCGATAATGCCGGCCACCCGTTCAAAGCCCATTCCTGTGTCCACATGTCTAGCCGGCAACGGCGAAAATCCGCCGTCTGGATTGGCATTCAGCTGGATAAAGACCAGGTTCCAGATTTCGATGCACAAGGCGCTTCCCTGATTGACCAATCGCCCCTGCGTCTCTCCCCTGGCGGTCAAATCGATGTGGACCTCGGAACAGGGCCCGCAAGGTCCCGTATCGCCCATCATCCAAAAATTATCTTTCCGATTCCCATAAACGACGTGGATCTTCGGATCCAGACCGGCACCCTCAAAGGCGGCGGCCCATAGGTTGTCGGCCTCTTCGTCGAACACCGCCGGGTCACCTTCCCCTGGCCTATAAACGGTCGCGTAAAGGCGTTCCGGCGGAAACTTCCAGCGTTCCACCAGGAGTTCCCATGCCCACTCGATCGCCTCTTTCTTAAAATAATCCCCAAAACTCCAGTTACCGAGCATTTCGAAAAAGGTGTGATGATAAGTATCGAACCCGACGTCATCGAGATCGTTGTGCTTGCCGCCCGCTCGGATGCATTTCTGGGTATCGGCAGCTCGAGGGGGAAAGAAGGGGGGTTTCTCCTGCCCAAGGAAATAAGGCACAAACTGGTTCATGCCCGCGTTGGTAAATAATAGATTGGGTGAAGATGGAAGCAGGCTCGAAGAAGGCACTATGGCGTGCTTTTTTTCCCGGAAAAATTCCAAAAATGATTCTCTGATTTCGGATGCCTTCATGATCGAGGTGCCTACCACCGAGCCGCGAAGATGCGCGAAAAACAGCGGACGCTCAAGTGGTAAGCGCGACGCTCACATCGCGTCCCTGTCAGCAGACCGTCTTGGTCGAACGAAGAAATGCCGCACTGAGAACACTCTCTTCATCCTGTTGTACCTTTCCTGTTACGGCTCGATCTTCGACCCAGCCGGATAATTTCCTAGATCGACTGGGGCGGTCGCATAGGGCGGCTGACCGACAATCCCCACTTGGTAAGTCTCGCCAGCCACTGATGGCGGCCAATCTGTAATGTACTCCTCGATATCCTGCCGATTGAGCATCTGGCCCTCCTGCAGATCTTTTTCCGCTATCGCTGCGCTTTTCGCAGCTCGAAGATCTGCCAGGTTCTGTTTGATTTTAATCAGCTTGTCAGTTCCCCTGGCCTGTTTGATTCCTTCGACAGAGGCCACGGCCAGGTAATAAGCGGGAATCGTCAGACATTCGCCGAGAATTTCGTTCAGATCCTTGGTGCTTTTTCCCGTCGTGAACCAACCATCCTCAGTCGCACCACCGACGGTGTAGGTGGCCGCATCCGCAGCCAGCGCAGAGAATCTGGCCGACATCGCTTCGAGGATCGGATTGCCGTCCTCTCGCATTTGGCCGACCTTCATTTGCAGGTCTCCCAGCGTTTTTTGGAAGCGCTTGCCGAGATAGGTAACGCTGTTCCCCTTTTCAGCCACACCACTAGCCACAGAGTTAAAATCAGAAGAATACAAGATCCCCTTGGTCATTCCGGAATCGGCGGTGACCATCGCGCGAACAAGTTTTTCGCTGCTCGAGAGAATCAAATAATCTCTATATCGCGCCAGACTCGGTGTCAGGTAAGGTATCTCTTCGACACCTTGCAACACGCGCAGCCGAAGGTCCGGTTCTTCGATCTTCGAAACCTTAGGATTCATGGAGAATAGGGCCTCCAGCCGATCGAACAGCTTTTCATTTCTAACTTTCCAAACCAAGGCAGCAGCAGGTTCGGGCATCTCTATTTGCTCGTTCCCCGTCGGTATCCGAACCGTTTGCTTCCGATCCAAGGTGACAAGGACACCGAGCTGGTCACCAAGCGAGCCTAACAAATCATCCAAACTCAGCCCGGTAAATGCCAGCGCCTGTTGTGTAAAATGTTGCTGCCATTTCGCGACTTCCGGAACTCCCGAGTCGGCTAACTCTTTGCCAACAGCTCTCCAGAGCACCGCGAGATCAAGATCAAAGAAGGTGAATCCCTCGGCGTCTTGAGGGATCATTTTGATAAATGGGAAGTTGTGCGGAGCCCTCGCCAAGGAGTTCCAGATAAACCCGGAGCGGTCCGGAACGTAGGTATACGTTTTGTTGAGAAAAAGACCCGGCTCTACTTCGCGCGAGCTTAAACCGAACGCCTTTACCCCCTGGATCCCGCTGGTCAAAATCAAATGAATTCCCAGATCGAAGTTTTTCCGGAGGCTGGTTTTTTCAACTTGAGATAAACCCGGGTCTGAGACGGCTATATCCCGCACCGACTCCAATTTTTTGTTTAATTCGCCCAATGCTTTTTCGGCATTCCAATAGAGATAAATAACACCGTCTGTATCGAGGTTTGCAGCGACGCGTTGATAGGCAGGATTGCCGAGTCTCGTATTGCCCAAAACGGCTTCTGTTCCCGCAGTCCGCTCCCCCGGGTCTGCCGGTTTCAGCTCGCTTTGCGCCAAGCGGGCGGCCGAGGAAGGCTGTTCTTCCGCCTGGGAAGTTTGTCCCGCTTCTGTTTCGCAGAAGGCCAACAGAAAACAGCCTGCGAACAAAGCTCGGACAAATTTCCCAATCATAAAAACCTAGTCGGCAAAGGTTAGGATCTCGAGAGGTCGACTGACCAGCAAAATTTGATTGGATGTCCGGCGCCGTCATCCGATAACAAGGAATGGCCACTGTTCCTGCCGCGATCGAAGAACTAAAAAGGCTGACCGCCGCAGAGCATACTGCGGTTTCGGTGCATGCCCAGGTCGAAGAGGTCGCCAGCAAAAGGACCAAAGATCAAAAACCTTATCTGGAAATTCTCTTGCGCGACGGGACTTCCAGTTTCCCCTTGCGAGTCTGGAGCGATCATCTGTCTTTCGGATTTTGTTCTGAGCTTCGATCAGGCGATTTCGTCGAGATTCAGGGTGACTTTATCGTCAGCGCAACTTTCGGACTGGAAGCCAGAAATTGGAAAGTGCGTTTTCTGACCGACGCGGAAAAAAACGATCTCCTGGGCGGACCAGCAGACGTTCGAGAAAAGCAGAGCAGCGACTATTCAGCCATCGAATCGTTTAGTTCTTCGATTCGGGATCCTCGGCTCCGTGAATTATCTCTTTTGTTTCTCCGCGAATATAGCGATCGGCTGCGACGAGCAGCCGGCGCGCGCAGCTATCATCACGCCAGACGTGGCGGATTGGTGGAACACATCGCGCAAATGATGCGGGCGGGTGACGCCTTAGCCGCGATCTACCCTGCCTTGAACCGTGACCTCCTTTTGGCAGGTACACTTTTTCACGACTCCGGTAAACTCTGGGAAAACTGCTACCCAAAAGAGAGCTTTATCATGCCGCACGATTTTCGCGCTGAACTTATCGGTCACATCTCCATGGGCGTCGAACTGGTAAATCGGCTCTGGCAGCGGTTGAAAGAAAGCACAGAGTTCTCTTCCTGGGATCTCCTTTCCCCAGACTCGGACCTGGTCCGGCTTCATTTGATTCATCTTGTCGCCGCACACCACGGCGAAAAACAATTCGGTTCTCCAGTCGAACCCAAAACTCCGGAAGCCATGACTCTCCACTTGATTGACAATCTGGACGCCAAGTTGGAAATGATGTCGGGTAACTACCAACTCGGAAAACGGTTAGCTCCGGACGTTTTTGAACGGGTCCGCCCTCTACCGACAAATCTCGTCACGGCGCTGGCCTCGTTCAGGGAAAAAGAACGGCCAAATTGTTAATTTGGCCGTCCATGGTCGTGCCGGACGCTCGTATCGTCGGCCGAAGGAGATTCTCGTCGCCCCATTGTGCGGCGAGTCACTCGTTTTAATCGGCCGCCGTTGTCCTTCATTGAACACTCGATGTCTACTGAATCGAGTTCCGGCAGCACGAGTCTCTCGAACTCGCGGTGAGTTAAAGGCAATCCGGCACCATTATGCAAGCGCAGGATGCAGTTTTCTTTCTTCCGGGATCCTGGCGAAATCGCCATGGCGCTCCCGATCTTTCGTATGGTCCTTGGCAATCAGAAGATAAACCGCCGGTAAAACAAACAGCGTTAAACAGGTGCCGATAATCATCCCAGTCACCAAAACCCAACCAATACTGTTTCGTGCCCCAGCTCCCGGACCTTGAGCCAGGATAAGCGGGGTATGTCCGGCAACCGTCGCAACCGAGGTCATCAGGATGGGACGAAGACGCGTCGCCGCCGCCTCGATGATGGCATGGAATTTGTCCAAGCCCCTCTCCTGAAGTTTATTAGCAAATTCGACAATCAGAATGCCGTTCTTGCAGACTAGCCCGACCAGGGTCACCAAGCCAACGTAGCTGTAGGCGTTAATCGTCGTCTTGCCGAGAAATGTGACAGCTAAGGCTCCAGTTAAACCGAGCGGCACCGATCCCATCAAAATAATCAACGGGTCTCGGAAGCTCTCAAATTGAGCGGCCAAAACGAGATAGATGAGAATCGCTGCTAAGGCCAGGGTTGTCAGGAACGAATCTCCCTCCTTGCGCAACTGCCGCGATTCCCCGGTGTAATCAATCGAGTAGCCTTTTGGCAGGATCTTCGCTGCTTCCTGTTCGAGCACCTTCAGAGCGTCGTCGGTAGTTGCCCCGGAGAATTTGTTAGGCAATCCCTCGATCTTGGCGGAATTTAATTGCTGAAACCGATTCAGAGAGCGCGGCTGAACGGTCGTTTCAATTTTGGCAAAAGTCGACAGTTGAATGGGTTGCCCGTTTGGTCCGGTCACATACAATTTCTTCAAATCATCTGTCGTCAGTCGATCTTTCCGTTTCACCTGGGGGATGACTTTGTAGCTGCGGCCTTGGATGCTGAAGTAATTGGTATATCCGCCGCCCAGCAATGTCGCCAGGTCACCACCCACCTGCCCCAGATTTAGGCCCATCGAGGCGACTTTATCTCTGTCGAAGACGATGTTCGCCTCAGGTAAATCATACTTGAGGTCGCTATCCGCAAAAACAAACTTTCCGCTTTTGAACGCCGCTCCCACTAGTTGCTTGGCAAACTCATTCATCTCCAGCGGCTCGGCTGTCGAAGTGATCACCATTTCGACCGGGTAGTTACTTCCGCCAGGAAGCGGCGATGGGGTTGTCGCGAATATCTGGACTCCAGGAATCTTCGATAGTTTGTGGTTTACATCCACCAAAACCTCCTCCATCGTCCGCTTTCGCTCGCTCCAAGGCTTGGCCACCATGCCGGAAAACCCTTGCGTGGCAAGAGTCACTTGGAAAGTCTGCGCAGTCTCGGGGAAACTCTTGTAAATCTCGTTCATCTGGTTCGTGAACAGCATGTTTTGCTCAAGAGTCGCGTTGGGAGGGGTCTGGACAATTCCGAAAATGATTCCCTGGTCCTCTCTTGGTGCCGGCTCCTTGGCGGACATAAAATAAAACGGCACCGCCAGGCAGATGAACAGAACTGCCATGATGCAGATTACCGGCCAATAGCCGAGCGACCAGGTTAACGTATTGGCATAGCTTGTTCGCAGCCCGTCAAATCGCCGCGTGATCCATCCGGCAAATCCACGTTCGGCCATCCCTTGCTTGAGGAGCTTTGATGCCATCATCGGCGATAAGGTCAACGCCACGACACCCGATATCGCAACAGCTCCCGAGAGGGTGAAAGCGAATTCGCGGAAAAGCGACCCGCTCAATCCACCTTGCAGCCCGATGGGCGCATAAACTGTGGCAAGACTAATCGTCATCGCGATGATCGGACCGAACAGCTCCCGGGCCCCCTTGATTGCCGCGTCGAATGGTTTCATCCCCTCCTGCAGATGTCTCTCGACGTTCTCGACGACAACGATAGCGTCATCAACAACTAGCCCGACCGCGAGAACGATCGCCAGGAGGGTTAGCAGGTTGAGCGTAAAGCCAAACATCATCATCAAGAAAAACGCTCCGACCAATGATAAAGGGATCGCGACGATAGGAATCAAGACCGACCGGAATGATCCCATGAAAAGGAAGATGACAATGATGACAATCAGGATCGTCTCCGTCAGCGTCCTGATCACGTCATCAATCGCGTTTTGGATGTACAACGTAGAATCATAGGGGATTGCCATTTGCATCCCGGTGGGGAGTTCCCGCTCGATGTCAGGCAACGCAGCGCGCACCCGCTTTATCACCTCCAACGTGTTGGCGGTCGGCAAAACGAAGACACCCATGAACGTGGCGACGTTTCCGGAAAAGCGCACATCCGAATTGTAGTCCTCTGCGCCTAACTCAATATCCGCAACATCCCGCAGGCGCACGATCGCCCCGTTTTGCTGTTTGATCACCAACTGCTTGAATTCTTCGGCAGTCTGCAGATTCGTGTTGGTAACCAGGTTGATCGCCACCATCGACCCCTTGGTCTGACCCACGCCGGCAAGGTAGTTATTATTCTGTAAAGCGGCTTGGATATCTGTCGGCGAAACATTTAACGCCGTCATTCGGTCGGATTTCATCCAGATCCGCATGGCAAAGGTCCGCGCACCCAGAATCTGTGCACTTTGCACTCCATTGATGGCCGACAATTTCGGCTGAACCACTCGAGTCAGATAATCGGTGATCTGATTACGTCCCAGGTCTTTGGAAAAAAAGCTGAGATACATCGAAGCGAACTGGTTGTCCGTCGACGTAATTTGCAGCACCGGCAATTGCGAGGCCGGCGGCAACTGATTCCTGACCTGCTCTACTTTTGTCTGAATCTGCGCCAGAGCCGCATTCGGATCGTAATTTAGCTTCAGGTGCACGCTGATTGTGCTGGTCCCCTGCTGGCTCAACGACTCCATGTAATCGATTCCATCGGCACTGGCGATCGACTGTTCCAAAGGTGTCGTCAGAAAACCACGTACCAGATCCGCGTCCGCCCCATAGTAAACTGTCGTCACAGTAATCACCGAGAGATCACTCCGAGGATACTGTCGAACGTTGATGCTGCGGATCGCCTGGTACCCGGCGATGAAAATAATTAAATTGACGACCGTCGCTACCACGGGCCGCTTGATGAATAGATCTGTAAAGCTCATCTCTTCTTCCCGGCAATCAACTATCTGAAGGGTTTGGAGCCAGGTTACTGTCAGGCTTAATCTGGTTATTGACCGTTACGTGCGCCCCGCTCTTCAGCCGAAACACGCCTGAGGTAACTACTTCTTCCCCAGGTTTGAGTCCGGCAAGAACCGCAATCATGTCACCGCGCGACTGGCCAATCTTGATAAACTGCTCCTTCACTCCCTTATATTCTTTACCTTGCTGATCTTTCAGGTCGGAAACGATAAAAATTGAGTCGCCGTAAGGGGCGTAATGGATCGCCGTCGCAGGAATCGCCACGACGTTTTCCCGGTCCCTCATAATCACACTCACTTTGGCGAACATCCCCGGACGAAGTTGCCAATCGGAATTCGCAAACGTCGCCTGAATCTGAACATTGCGCGTTACCTGATCCACCATCGAATTGATCGCCGTGATCTTCCCCTCAAAAACTCGATCTGCATAGGCATCCACCTGCAGCGCTACCGGTTCCCCCACCGTGAGTTTACCGAGATCCTGCTGAGGCAAGGAGAAGTTCACGTAGATCGGATCGAACGCCTGAAGCGTGACGACCGCATCTCCTTCTTTTAGATATTGGCCGAGGTTCACTTGGCGGATTCCAGCGACCCCATCGAACGGGGCGCGTAACGTTTTTCGTGCGATCAAGGCCTTGTACTGATCAACCGAGGCCTGCCCCTGCCGATAAATTGCCTCTGCGTTATCATACTCGGACTGGGAGATGGCGTGTTTTTCTACGAGATCCTTGTTTCGCTTCATCGTCATGGCAGCGAAATCCCGCTGGGCTTCGGCTTGATGGAGCTGGGCTTCTTCCTGAGTCGTATCCATCCGCACTAACAAGTCGCCGGCGCGCACTTTGCTTCCAGATTCGAAAGCAATCTGGCGTACAATGCCGGCCAGATCCGTGCTGATCGTCACGCCGTTCACCGCCATGGCTGTTCCAACGCTCTCCAGCGTCGGTTGCCATTCCGATTGTTTTGCGACGTCAGTCGTCACCGCTGTCGGGGGCGGTTCAAAGGCTCCCGATTTGGCCAGCGCGATGAAACCCTGGATCTGGGTGAATTTCACGAATCCAAAACCAAACACGATCGCCAGAAACAAACCGAAAAGGACCAAAAAAAATATCAGATACTTCCAGAAAGGCTTTCTCTTCATACAGAATCACTTAATCTAAGCGCTCCGTTGCTCGCCGCTCACGGCGATCTCACCGAGGCGAGTTCGAATCTTTTCGAGTAATGTCACCAACTGCTGCCGCTCTTCCTCGTCGAGCGGTGTCATAATGCTCGATAACCATCGGCAGTAGCCCGGCCGAATCTTATCGAGAAAACCGCGTCCTGCGGCGGTCAGATGGACTCTAATCAAACGCCGGTCTTCTGGATCAGGGCGTCGCCCAATCAGCCCATCTTTCTCCAGGCCATCCAGTAACCCCGAGATCGTCGCCCGGGTCACGCCGGTTTTGTTAGCCAGGCCGGCTGGCGTGGCCTCACCATCCGAGTATTTCAGGAGCATCATCAGCAGATTAAATCGACCGTGCCGGGTCCCATACGAAGTCAGAACCTGCTCATCGAGGGCGAGCAGTTCGTCTCCCGTGCGTAAAAGCTGCAGGTAGGTATAACATGCCGAAGCGTCCAGCCCGGGGAAACACTTGGCCTCTTCCAGGAAAACTTCATATTTGGGCAACCCGTTAAGGAGTGTGAGTGAGCCGGGCATAAGGTTAAGGAACCTAATTATTAGGTTCCTAACCATTGTCAAGCGGTATTGTTCCGACCGGCAACCCGATGCTCGGGGAATCCATACCCGGCAATGTTTCAAATCGGGACTTGTTAATATGTCGTCGGAGAGAGCCCGAAAATTCCCGAGCTCGACCGCTGGTGAGATTTTTCAAGCTAACCCTTTGCGATATGGATGGAAAGCAAGGCGATGTCGGCTGGTGTGATGCCACTGATCCGGCCCGCCTGCCCCAGCGTCGCTGGGCGAATCTTAGTGAACTTCTGGCGAGCTTCCGTCCGAAGACCGCGCACCTCCTGGTAATTGAGCAAGTCCGGAATGTTTTTCGATTCTGCACGTGCGGCCCGAGCAATCGAGTCTTCCTGCCTCTTAATATATCCCTCGTATTTGAGGTCGGTCTCCACCTGTTCCCAAATCTCGGTGGAGAAATTTCCGCAAAGCTCTTTGGGCAGAAGCTGAAGGTGGAAATCCGGACGCCGCATCAACTGGTCAAGCCGCGTTTGGTCGATCCGGGTGGAGGCGGCCAGTTGCTTTGCCTGGGAGATGGCGGCGATTTTTCGGGCAGCGGCGACGCCCTGCGCTTCGGTGACCAGTCCGAACTCCCGGGCTTTGGCAGTCAATCGAACATCTGCATTATCCTGGCGGAGCAGAAGCCGATATTCGGCTCTGCTGGTAAACATCCGGTAGGGCTCCTGGGTGCCACGCGTTACCAGGTCATCGATCAGCACCCCGATATAGGCCTCCGATCGGCCGAGAACAAGGGCCGGCTTCCCCAATATCTCGAGAGCAGCGTTCGCTCCAGCCACAAGGCCTTGTGCTGCTGCTTCCTCATATCCGGATGTGCCGTTAATCTGTCCCGCAAAAAAGAGTCCCCTCACCTGCTGAGTCTCCAGGGTGGGATGGAGCTGCGTGGGCGGGCAATAATCATACTCTACAGCGTACCCTGGCCGGATGATCTCGGCGGCTTCCAGTCCGGGAATAGAACGAACAAACTGGTACTGGACTTCGAAGGGCAAGCTGGTGGAAAGTCCGTTCACATAGAATTCCTGGGTATGGCGGCCTTCCGGTTCCAGGAAGAGTTGGTGCGCCTCTTTTTCGGCGAACTTGACGACTTTATCCTCGATAGACGGGCAATAGCGAGGCCCCACACCCTCAATTCGACCGGTGTACATCGGGGATTTGTCGAGATTCGCACGAATAATGTCGTGCGTCCGGCGGGTCGTTTGGGTGATCCAACAGGGGGTTTGTTCCACGTGGAACAAACCCTCCTCGAAAGAGTTCAGGGTAAAAAGATCGTCCGGGTGCTTGACTAGAAGTTCAGGGCGAAACGAAAACCGAGGAGGCGGTTCGTCCCCATCCTGTCTCTGGCACCGCGTGAAATCGATCGAGCGGGCATTCAATCGGCATGGGGTTCCCGTCTTGAATCGGCCAAGTTCAAAGCCGAGTTCACGCAGACTCTCACTCAACGTGGAAACACCGTCCCCCATCCTTCCACCGGCCTGGTTTCGTAATCCGACATGCAACAAGCCGTGCATAAAGGTCCCGGTGGTAATTACCACCGTTTCCGCTTGAATTTGCAGACCCAGTGTCGTTTCAACTCCGGTAACCATTCCACCGGTTGCCAGAAGCCGGAGAACGTTTGCCTGCCAGAGATCCAGATTAGGCTCTGCTTCGACCAGCGCTTTCAATCGGAATTGATAAGCCTTTTTATCACACTGTGCCCTGGGAGCACGCACGCTCGGCCCTTTGTTGCTGTTCAGAGTACGAAACTGAATCCCGGTAGCATCGGTATTCAGTCCCATCACCCCGCCCATGGCATCGATTTCCCGCACCATATGCCCTTTGGCCAAGCCGCCCACCGCTGGGTTACACGACATCTGCCCGATGGTGTCCAGATTCTGGGTCAGCATCATGGTTCGGCATCCGAGTCGAGCCGCCGCCATGGCCGCCTCAATCCCGGCGTGTCCTCCTCCGACCACTAATACCTGGTATCGTTTAGGGTAGACGAACATAACTTTTTATCCTTCCCCATCTGCCAGGAAAAGCAATCCCCAGGGCTCTGACCGATTGGCAGCGGGCGAAGATGGAGAATGGTTGGCAGCGTCGCTTGGCAGCGGAGAGTGGAGCTGAGAACCGGTACTACTGAAAATCGGCTTATGTTCCACGTGGAACAATCTCTCTCGGCTCTCCCTCACTTGTCGCTCACCGCAAAAGCCCCTCCCCCTTGGATCTTTGACTTGCAGCCGAGACCCGCGGCGTAGCGACCGAATCACCCTTCTGCAGACTGACACCGATACCTGATCAGATCACTTCTTCAGGCCCTTATCTGCTCGGTGGCGCTTCTCGTACTTTCACGTGACAATTCGCCTCCTTTCCAGCACATTCGGCTAACTGCGCATCGTCATGGCAAAATCCCTTGAAATCTCACCGATGAAGTCTCTGGCGGAGGAGCTCGATTTCGTTCGCAAATCGTTCCGCGAATCGATCGAAGCCTACGCGACACGGGTCGACAAACAATTAGCCCACATCAGGGATGCGGTGCTGGAGCAAACCAAAAATGCCACCGTGCCGGCCGCTAAAATCCGCGATTTGCGAGATATGATTACTCTCTGTCGCACTTTGGACCTCAAACCCGAAAAAGGTCGCCGGAAAGATCTTAAAAAGATCGATACCCTGCTGGAAGAACTGCATTTGATGGTCCAGAACTGGTAGCCGAAAAGGCACCGACCCGATTTGCCGGGGGCCCCAGTCTGCCCAAGCGTAAGCCCAGCCAATCGACGCTTTCAAAAAGGCCACGCTCATTTCTGGATCGCATCGCCGATTATTACCCGGCACCTGAACATATAATAACGTACTTACTATTTGTTGTTATGTTTTTGTTTGATCCTGGCTATTGATTTTTCAATTCGCATTGATTTCGTTGGACCGTTGCCAGACTATTTTCCGGTATGCTTGCTGCCCTGATTCTGATCATCGCCGTCACCCTCTACCGGGTCTCTTACGCCTTGGCTGGTTCACCCGACGCCTGGACCAATTTTTCCCCCCTGGCCGCTATTCTTCTCTGTAGTGCGGCATACCTTCCTCGCCGATTTATTCTTCTCGCCGGCTTGGGCCCGCTGGTGGTGGCGGACCTTTTCCTTAATGAGCACTATCACGTGCCCATGTTCGATACCGGGATGTTCTCCCGGTATTTTTGTTTCGGGCTAATTCTGCTGCTCGGATTCATCGTACGAAAGCAACATCACCATAAAGTGTTGTTTCTATTCGGCGCTACGCTGATCGGCTCCAGTTTATTTTATTTGATTACCAACACTGATACCTGGATCTCAACACCTGACTATGCAAAAACGTGGCCAGGCTGGTGGCAGGCGATGACCGTCGGTGTACCAGGTTTCCCGCCCACTCTGCTTTTCTTTCGTAACACTCTCTTGAGCGACCTGCTGTTCACCGCACTGTTTGTGGTCACCCAAACGATCTCCAACAAATCCCGCTCTGGGATCGCCGAGGCAATGCCTCCCATAGCCCCTAACCAAAGCTAGCACGGACCTTCATCACTATGGATACTCTGGTCGATCCCGCAGATGCCGCCATCAATAGCCGATTAACGAAAGAAGAGAAAATTCGTTTTCTGCGCGAGATGTTCAGGATCAGGCGATTCGAACAGACCTCTCTGAAATATTACAACCTTGGAAAAATGGGCGGTTTCCTTCATCTCTATTCCGGCCAGGAAGCGGTGGCCGTCGGTACAATTTCGCTTCTGGGTGACAATGACCACGTGATTACCGCCTACCGCGACCACGGACATGCCTTGGCCGTCGGGATGGATATGAAGCAGTGCATGGCCGAACTTTTCGGCAAGGCGACCGGTTGTTCGAAAGGGAAGGGGGGCTCGATGCATTTTTTTGCGCCGGACAAAAATTACTGGGGTGGCCATGGGATTGTCGCCGGCCAAACTCCACTGGGTCTTGGGATTGCCTTTGCTCTAAAGTATAAAGGGCTGCGAGGATGCTGTCTTTGTTATCTTGGTGACGGCGCTATTAACCAGGGGACGTTCCACGAATCCCTCAATCTCGCAGCACTGTTCAAGCTCCCGGTGATTTACGTCATTGAAAACAATGGATACTCGATGGGAACGAGCCAGGAACGTTCCTCGTCATTCCAGGAGACTCTCGCAAAACGGGCCGAAGGCTACAACATGGCTTGGGATGTTTTCCAAGGAGAAGACGTTTACGAAGTCCGCGCTAAAACGCAGATCGCCATTGATCGCGCATATCACAAATCGGAACCGACCCTCCTCGAAATTCAAACTTATCGTTACTACGGGCACTCCGTGGCCGATGCCAACGCTAAGAAATATCGGACCCCTGAAGAAATCGAGCAGTATAAGGCGAATCACGACCCGCTCCGAATTTGGAGCCGCCGTCTTACCGCAGAAGGAATCCTCACCGAAAGCGAGATTGAGGACATCGATGTGGCGGCCAAAGAAGAGACCAACGAGGCGGTCAAATTTGCCGAAGAAAGTCCATTCCCGCAGGAAAGTGAGATCCTGAGCGATGTCTATTGGGAGGTGGATCATCAGACGGACGCCGCGAAACACGGCCGCTACTTTTTCAACTCCTGAGCCAGGGACCGCACCTTATGCCCTTAATCACTTATCGTGAAGCACTTAAGAACGCCCTCGCTGAGGAGATCGAGCGGGATGAAAATGTCTTTATTCTTGGAGAAGAGGTCGCCCAGTACAACGGAGCATACAAAGTGACGGAAGGACTTTGGAAGAAATACGGGGACAAACGTCTGGTCGACACACCAATCAGCGAGGCCGGATTTATCGGCATGGGAATCGGAGCCGCACTGCTTGGTCTGCGCCCTGTCATGGAATTGATGTTCTGGAGCTTTGCTTACGTTGCTTACGACCAGATCATCAACAATGCCGGTTGCATACGCTATATGTCCGGCGGACTTATCAATGTGCCGATCGTCATTCGAGGTCCGGCCAATGGTGGGACGAATGTCGGGGCGACGCATTCTCACACTCCAGACAACCTTCTGGCGACAACGCCGGGACTCAAAGTAGTGGTTCCGGCCACGGCCTACGACGCCAAGGGACTCATGAAGACCGCTATTCGCGACAACGATCCTGTCATCGTTATGGAGAACACCCTTTTGTATGGCGAAAAATGGGAAGTCCCGGAAAAAGAATATCTTATTCCCCTCGGCATGGCTGACGTCAAGCGACAGGGAACCGATATTACACTGATCGCCCATGGAAGAGCGATGATCACCTGCCTGAAAGCCGCTGAAATCCTCGCCGCTGAGCACGAGATCAACGCAGAAGTTGTGGATCTCCGCTCGATTCGTCCCCTGGATGAATTCACCATTTTGGATTCCGTCCGAAAAACCCACCGAGCGCTGGTCGTCGAAGAAAACAAACCATTTTGCGGTGTCGGAGCCCAAATTGCCGCGACTCTGCAGGAAATGATCTTTGACGACCTCGATGCACCGGTCGGGCGGTTAACGGCCATGGACGCCCCAGCTTTTTATAGTCCGCCAATTGAAAAGAGGCAGCTCCCGGATGCCGCCCGGGTCATCGCGAAAGTACTCGATATCTGCTAACCTTGTTTTTATGCCTATCGCCATCGAAATGCCGAAGCTCAGTGACACCATGACTGAAGGAACGCTGGTCAGGTGGATCAAGAAGGTGGGGGACAATATCGTTGTCGGTGACGTCCTCGCCGAAGTAGAAACGGACAAGGCCACCATGGAGATGGAGGCATTCGACGAGGGCGTCTTGGCCGAGATCTACGTCCAGGACGGAAATAAGGTAGAAGTCGGCCAAAAACTGGCTCTCCTGTTGGGCAAAGGCGAGAAGATCGATTCAGACGGAGAGAAACCTGTCCCAGAGAACAAACCGACTCCGGTAGAAAAAGAGGATAAACCCGCAGCTGCGCCACCTAAAGAAACGGCAAAGGAGTTACCAGAAGAGCAACCAGAGGCCGAGGAGCCTGCTGCCACAGAGGAAAAGCAAGAATTACCCCCTGCGGAGCGGGCTGTCGATAGCCGGATCAAGGCCTCACCACTGGCGAAAAAGCTGGCGTCCGAAATGGGCATTAACCTCGGCGCCATCCAGGGGAGCGGTCCGGGAGGCCGGATCGTTCGAGAGGATGTAGTCGCCGCCGGCAAATCTTCCTCTCTGAAGCGGCCAGCCAGCGCTCCGTCGGCCGCACCAAAGCAGCCATCATCTGCGCCAAAGCAGCCGCCGACCTTCGTTCCCGCCCTCGAGGACAAAAAGATACCTTTATCAGGCATGCGGAAAACGATTGCCGCACGATTGTTTGAGAGCAAAACGACCATCCCACATTTTTACCTTCTATCCGAGATCGACGCCGAGCCGCTCACGATTCTTCGGCAAACGATCAACACTGCCGCGGAAAACGCCGGCCTCGCCAAACTCACGGTGAACGATTTTGTCTTGAAAGCCACTGCCATTGCGGCCAGCAGGGTACCACTTGCTAATGCGGCGTTCGGTGGTGATTCGATTATCCAATTCGCCAATGTTCAGCTGGCGTGTGCTGTTGCCGTCGAGGAAGGTCTGGTCACTCCGGTCATTCGGGAAGCGCAGAAAAAATCGATTGGCCAGATCAGCGCCGAAATTAAGGATCTAGCGTCCCGCGCTCGATCCAAAAAGCTTAAGCCAGAAGAATATCAGGGCGGCACGATCACCGTTTCAAATCTCGGTGGTTACGGCGTGGAGCAGTTCTATGCGATCATCAACCCTCCACAAGCGGTCATCGTCTCGGTCGGAACGATCCTCAAGAAGCCGGTGCTCAATGCCGCCGGACAAGTGGTTCCCGGCCAGCGAATCATTTTGGGTGTCAGTTGCGATCACCGGGTTGTGGACGGTGCCGTCGGAGCACAGTTCCTCGCGGAGTTGAAGAGGTTTCTGGAGAACCCTACTCTGATGCTACTCTGAGAATTCGCCGCCTGGCGAACGGATCTCGCCGCCGACGAAGTGGATCTTTGTTGAATCTTTAACGCATTCGAAATTTGAGGCTGTAGTCCTTTCTTATGAAATACGACCTGGTTGTCATTGGCGGGGGTCCCGCCGGTTATGTAGGAGCAATTCGCGCGGCTCAGCTCGGAAAAAGAGTTGCTTGCGTCGAAAAGGAGAGGGCAGGGGGAACATGTCTCAACTGGGGATGCATCCCCACTAAATCGCTTTTGCGGAACGCGGAGTTGTACCATTTGCTCAACAAACGAGCCGCCGATTTCGGCTTTAAGTTTGAAAATCTTTCCTATGACTGGAGCAAAATCATCTCGCGCAGCCGCGGGGTGGCCGACAAGCTGGCTGGCGGAGTTGAATTTCTATTCAAGAAAAACAAAATCGATTACCTCCGTGGCGAAGCCTCGCTCAAGGGTCAGGGCAAAATCGTTTATAGGACCAAGGAAAACCGCGAGGAGACTATTGAATCGGAAAATATCCTGATTTCGACCGGCGCTGTCTCACGCGACCTGCCAGGCTTGGCCACCAATGGCAAGACGGTCCTGAACAGCCACGATGCGATGATTCTGCAGCCACAACCGAAGCGGCTGATCGTCATTGGCGCGGGAGCCATTGGCGTGGAATTCGCCTATTTTTTCAACACCTTCGGTACGGAAGTGACGATCGTGGAAATGTTGCCCAATGTCCTCCCGGTCGAAGATACGGAGATCAGTGTCGCCCTTGAGAAATCCCTGACCAAACAGGGAATCAAAGTCTTTACCAATACGAAACTGGTTAAAGCCGAAACCAATGAAAAAGGGGTCAGTGTTGTCGTCGAAGGGAAAAAGCAGGAAAAACTCGAAGGGGATTGCGTGCTGGTTGCCGTTGGAGTTGCTCCCTTGGTCCCCAAAGGCCTTGAACTGAAACTCGACCAGAAAGGTTTCATCGACGTGAACGATCGCTACGCGACAAATATCAGCGGGGTTTACGCGGCCGGCGATGTGATTGGGCCGCCTTGGCTGGCTCACGTGGCGAGCTGGGAGGCTATTCAGGCCGTCGAGGGCATATTTACCAGCCACCAACCAAAACGCGTTCGCGTTTTTCCTGGCTGCACTTACTGCCAGCCGCAAGTGGCCAGCGTCGGTCTGACGGAACGAGCAGCCCGGGAACAAGGATTAAAGTTTAAAACGGGAAAATTTCCTTTTTCAGCGAACGGAAAAGCCCTTTCCATCGGAGAACCCGAAGGCTTCGTTAAACTGATGATTGCCGAGCCGCACGGCGAAGTCCTTGGGGCGCACATCATCGGAGCGGAAGCGACCGAGTTGATCGCCGAGCTTGGCCTGGCCATTACCCTCGAAGCAACCTACCAGGAAATCGAAGCGACCATTCACGCGCACCCGACTTTGAGCGAGGCCATCCACGAAGCCACCGGGGCGGCATTCGGGTTAGCGATTCACTTTTAAGTACGATACGCCTACCCGCCGAAACGTCGCCTTACCGTGTGGGTGGCTCGGCTGCAACCACAAGCTCATGCCGTCCGAATACGCTGTGACGCCAAACGTCGATACGCTTCCGCCAGCCTGACTTGTTCACAGTTCTAAGATGAATTTCTCGATCAAGTTCGACAGAGATTCATCTTATTAAGTGTGTGAATGACTGGCCACACCCTCCCTAAGACCTTGCCATTCAGGTGATTGCCTGTGCTTTCAGTCGGTGAATAACTTTCTGGTACGCTGCCGAAAACTACGAACAAAAAACGGAAGTCCAAAGTTGTTCACGGTCGTACACGGTTATTCACTTGGGGGGACGGGTTGATTCACACCTCGTCGGGCTGGCTCAGCCGAGATCGAGGAGTGATCCAAAATCAGGATCATACAAACGCTTGTAGGTTCGGATGGCGAATCCGTCCGTCATCCCGGCGATGTAATCGCAAAGAATACGCGCGCGGCCGCGGCGATCCTGTTTCAGACGGATGATTCGGTCGAAGCCTTCGGGCATCAGGCGAAATCCTTTGTCGTTCAGATAACTCTCTGAGAAGGCTTCGAAAATGCCTTCGAGGATGACTCTCCCTTTGCGCTCAAGTTGATGGAGCTGCGAATGGTCGAAAACGAGCTCCTGCGAAAGACGTTTGTAGAAATCGGCCTCTATCCGAACCGCGGGATCGACGAACAAGCCGAAGCGATAACGGTTCGTGATGGAAGAGGCTGGAGTGGAACGCTCGATCAATGAACAACAACGAATGAACGATCCGATCTTCCTGCTGAAGCGAGCTTCCGCTTTCCCTTCGCGAATCGCCGACAGAATTGTGTCCGCGTACCGCGCCTGATCTCCCTGGAGATTTTGGAGTTCCGCCCAACGTTTGACGCGTTCGATTCGAAGAAAACCGGCATTCATGCTGTCGACGAGATCATTGAGGCAGTACGCGGTGTCATCGGCCCAGTCCATAATCTCACATTCCAGACTTCGGAAATGATTCAGATCCAGGATGTCCGAATAGTCGGCATCGCCGCCCAGCACAAAATTGCGGAGGTATTGTTGTTCATCGTAAATGAATTGGTTATGAGCCTCTGGGTCCTCACGAAAAAGTTTCTTATATTTCAGGATCCCATCGACAAAAGCTCGGGAGGGATTCATCCCACGCCGAGACTCGAGGCCAGGATAGACCGTCTCCGTGATGATCCGCAGGCTTTGTGCGTTTCCTTCAAATCCGCCAAACGTTTTCATCAGCTGATGCAAGGTGCGCTCTCCAGCGTGACCAAATGGGGAATGCCCGAGATCGTGAGTCAGACAAATGCCTTCAACGAGATCCGGATCGATAAAAAAGTCCTCGTGGAGAAAGGAAGAGGTCTGTTTCAGAAAAGAGCAGATAGAACGACCGATCTGAGCGACTTCCAGGGAGTGGGTTAACCTTGTGCGATAAAAATCAAACTCTCCCGAGAGAAAAACCTGGGTCTTGGCCTGGAGTCGGCGAAAAGCCGAACTGTAGATGATGCGGTCTCTATCGGTTTGGAAAGCCGTTCGATACTCGTCAGGTTCGCGACGATCGAGGCTCTCGACATCGAACGCGTTATAAAAACGATTTTCCGTCAGCTGCCTCACCACCGGACATTCTAATCACAAAGCAGGAGAAAGAACCATGGAGGATTTTGGTGTGCTTCTTCAGATGCAACCTTATCCTCCATTTTGAGGAGTGGGGCTCCCTATCGGGCTGGGGCTGGGGTTTCCGCCTGGACTGGGCGAAGCGCTCGGCGACGATACCGAGTTTGGTGTCGAGGAGGGAGTGGATGCCGGTTCCTGAGGCGGAGTGCCTGGCGCGCCAGATGAGGGCAGACCTGCGGACTCCTGAGATGATGTGCCTCCTGGCAGGGGCGAGGCCTTCGAAAGGATCTCGTCCCGACGTTTCATCATCGGTTCGACATTCCAGTCCGGTACCAGATACACCCATTTTTCGAAGCGCTTTTCTCTGTCTAATCGCTCTTTGAAACTGGCGGCGTTTTTATCAAACTCTTCGTCTTTCTTTTTCTTCTCCTCCGCGTTTTCATTCGGACCTGGCGTTCGGTTCGAAGGTTGATCTGCGCTGACGCTCAATTGCAAATACCGCGTTTTGTCAGGTCCCTGTTTGCCGAGAAGGAAATGGTAAGTGAATCCGTCAAATGTCTTGAGGTTGATCTTGAAAGGGTCTGCTAACCCGCTTTCGTCAGGAGAAACGGAGACCGGGCGAACATCGGTAAAAGCGGGAGCGAATGTGGAGAAGCTCTGAGAGAAGGCCTTCTCCAGATTTTCGCCGGCCTGTAGACCCTCGAGTTGCCAATCCGCTTTTGGATCTTTACGAACGATTCTCCAACCAGGATTATTGGACCAGGGGGCCTGATCGATTTCCTCCAGTTCTCCCGGAGTGATGAATGTTTTGTCCAGCCATGAGCCTACGCTGACCGGATCAATCCCATAAAAGGATTCCGAAACCAGGTAAACGCGTTCTTTGACGGTTGGATTATAGACAAATCTTCCGGCTGCCGCTGAGGCAGTCGTCGTGTTATTCCGGTCCACAGACTTGCCGATGATGAGAGACGCGATCTCCTTCTCTTGCTCACCTTTCAGATCAATCGCAATGCCGGTCTCGGTGCCCTGACCCGGCGGGATGAGTTTGAGTCGACCGAGTTGCGACGGTCCGACTTGCATTTCTTGCCCGGCTTTCAATTCCCACAGCGTTTTGATCAGATCCCGGATTTTGTTGAAATCGGCCGGATAACCGTCTCTCTCGGCTACACCCCATTGGTCACCCTTCTTTTCCAGGGTCACATTTGCCGGCGCAGATTGAATCCGGATTTTTGTGATATCGTTGACGGGAAGGTTCTGAAAAATCGTTCGATTCGTTTTTGCATCGTTCCATCGAGCGGATTGCGAGATCTCTAAAAAGGCCCCGGCCAGACCGACGATAATCGCAACAGCCAGCAGTAACAGGAGATGGTGTTTCTTCATCGCGCAGCGCGTCTACGGCGTTTCAAAAAGGCCAGGGTCAGTCCGACGACGGTGACAATCGCGGCCATCCCGGCTATATCGATCCATTTCACCGTGGTCTGCAGCGAATCGATCTCCTGACGCAGATTCTTGCGGACCTGCTTGAGTTCTTTGTTAACCGTGGCCTCGTTTTCTTGGAACTTCTTGATCTCGGCCTGTTGCTCCGGAGACAAGAGCATTTTCTGATCGGATTGTTTGCCGGTCTGCAGGCCGGCCAACTTTTGTCTGGTCTGATTTAGATTGTCTTCGAGCTCATCGATTTTGCTCTGGTATTTTTGCTGAGCCGCAGCTTCCATTTTGTTGACCAAAACGAACGGTCGATTGCCGGAGGATCGACTTCGGATACCGATCAGATCTGAATCGCCGGCCAGCTGTTCTACGGAGCTTTGGATGAAATTCAAGTTACCGTTGGACGGCACGAAAACTGTCTGGTTCAAGACCTGTTGGGCTCGCCCAGCAATCGCATCGTAGGCAAAATCGGAATCGGCCACCAAAATAACCACCCCCTCCGATCTGCCCTCCTTCAAATAATCCGCTTTTTGGGTCGGTGAAGCTGAGGGACTTGCTTGTGGCGTTGCCGTGGGAGTCGCATTGGGGGAGCTTTTACTCTCTGGTTTACCGTTTGCGAACGCGGTTTTAAATTTTCCGCTCAGCCGCACGGCGATCGGGTAAGCCGCATTGGCGCTTTTTAATTGCTTTCGTATCGCATCGGGTCCCTCCTCCATAGACGAGACATCGACCAGTCCCGCCTGGTTGGAGGACTTGACGAGAACGTCCTCTTTCAGTCCTTCTACCGGTTTGCCGGTAATCGCGCCGGCAAACGGCATCAAGAGATCGCTGATGGCGGCGCCCAGAGCATCCTCTTTGTTGATTCCTTCGCTGCTAATGGAAAGAATCGTTGGGTCCGATTGGACATCGTTCTCACGTTGCACCTGCGTGGCAAAAGATGGATCCGCGATCATCTTTGTTTCGGAAAACGCCAATCCCCAGGCAGGGATAAGCTTGCTAAGCGTCGAATCGTAACTGGGAGCTCCTCCGTAAGAAGCCGCGGTCTGAGCTTCGACAAAAGAGTAGGGATCAACCAACGCCACCATTTTGCCGCCACGAAGGAGGAACTGATCGATTGCGAATTGAGCGCTTTCAGTGATCCCCTGCGGATGGACGACCAGGAGCACAGAGATATCGTCATCTATCTTCTCGGTGGTCAGCGGAATGTCGCGGACGACATAGTTTTCCTTGAGTTCATTCAGGAAAATCCAGGGTGGGCTCGGTTGTTGGCGCTGCTGCATCATCATCGGGGCCGCTTCCCGCCCTGTCACGGGCAACGCGCTGAGCACTCCGATCACCGCTTTCTTTGGATTCGCCACGCTCGAAATCGCCCGTGATATATCGTACTCGAGCAAGTTCCCGCGGTCGGGACTAAGATAAGGGATGGTCGTTTTCGCATCCAGGCAACTGACGGCTATTCCAAGATAAATTTTGTCCGTCAAATCGATGGCCTGCCCTTCGACACCATCGAGATTCGCCGAATCTTCCGCGTCTGAATCTGGTTTGGGATCCAACTTGATGACTTTAATTTTGCCGTGGCTGTATTGCTGGTATTCGTCCAACAGATCCTGCACCTCCTGCGCATAGGTCCGGAGCGGGACTGGCACGGAAGCGTTGTCCTTGCTGAAATAAAAGCGGACCACCACGTCCGTATCGAGTTTGTTAAGAATCTTCTTTGTTCCGTCCGAAAGGGTGTAGAGCTTATTTTCCGT
Source organism: uncultured Verrucomicrobiae bacterium (assembly GCA_963742335.1). Classification (GTDB taxonomy): domain Bacteria; phylum Verrucomicrobiota; class Verrucomicrobiia; order Chthoniobacterales; family JAFAMB01; genus JAFAMB01. The sequence continues at coordinate 289,585 of CAVULL010000025.1, read as the reverse complement.
CAAATCGGACCGGAACTTGAAAAACCCGCCCAACAAGTTGATCGCAATGATGATAATCAGGACGGCAACGACGCCGACCACCGAGTAGATTAAACTGTCAAACTTTCCCTTCATACGGCTATGCTCGACGCGTGCGGAGAATGACGCTGGTGGTGAAAAGAAAGAACACGATCACGGATAAAAAGAAGATCAAATCCCGGCTGTCAATAACCCCGCGCTGGAAGCCTTCGTAGTGAGTCATCACGCCGACCCCCGCGAGGGCGTCGATCATCCATGCGGGCGCCCAGTTGACAACAGCATCGGTTACCGGCGGCCAACTGCAGAGGATCAGGAACAAACAGATCACCACGGAAAGAATGAAGCTGACGACTTGATTTCGGGTCACCGCCGAGGTCATGCATGTGATCGCGAGAAAGGCGCCGGCCATCAGGAAACTACCGCCGTATCCGGATAAAATGCGGCCAAGATCCGGGTGCCCCAGGTATTCAACCGTCACCACGATTGGGAACGTCAGGACCAAAGCGATAAGCAGGAATAACCAGCTAGCCAGGAATTTACCGAGAATTGCCTGCCAGGTCGTCACCGGCATGGTGAACAGCAGTTCCATCGTTCCCAACCTCAGTTCTTCGGACCAGAGCCGCATCCCAACGGCCGGCACCAGGAACAGATAAAGCCATGGATGCCACACAAAGAATGTCAGCAAATCAGCAGATCCCCGTTCAAAGAATCGCCCCACCATAAAGGTAAAGAAACCGTTCAGAAGAAGGAAAATAACGATGAAGACATAGGCGACTGGCGAGGAGAAATAGGCGCCCAGCTCTCTTCTGGCAATTGTCCAGATGGTTTTCATTCGATGGAGGCTCTCTCGGTATCGGGCAGCGTGATCGACCGGAAGACATCATCAAGTCGGCCTTCATCTACGTTAAGATGTTCAACCTGCCATTTTTGTCTTTGCGCCAGCGCCAGGACTTCGGGAAGCAAATCCCCGTTTGGCTGGAGCCGGAGCATCGTCTGGGAGGCGGATTCGAAGATCAGGCTGGACTTGCCCAGAAACTGAAGAGTGACAAGCTCGGGCTGAATGGCGTGCCAACTGACACCCTTGAGACCAATGACAATCGTGCCCGCCAGCGGAGCGCGAGCCTTTAGCTCGTCCGGTCTGCCATTGGCAACGATTTTACCTCGATCGATAATAATCGCCCTGGTACACGCTGCTTCAACTTCTTCGAGGATATGGGTCGAAAAAATGATTGCTTTGCGCCGTCCCATTTCACGAATCAGGGTCCGGACTTCGTATTTCTGGTTCGGATCCAAACCGTCGGTCGGTTCATCGAGGATCAAAACTTCCGGGTCGTGAATGATCGCTTGGGCCAGGCAGGTTCGGTGACGGTATCCCTTAGAGAGGGTATCCACGCTTTGGAGGATGACTGGCTGTAGAAAGCAGAGCTCGACAACTCGGTCGATGGCCTTGCTTTTCGCGCTGCCGAAAAGTCCGCGCAGTTCTGCACAAAAATTGAGGAAACCGAACACCGACATGTCGCTGTACATCGGCGCGTTTTCCGGCAGATATCCGAGTTTGCTGCGGCTTTTTAACCCTTGTTCCACCACATCAAAACCACAGACCGACACTTTTCCGGAGGAGGGAGCCAGAAAGCCGGTGATCATCCGCATGCTGGTCGATTTGCCTGCGCCATTTGGCCCGAGAAATCCCAGGACTTCTCCTTTCTCAACCGAGAACGAAATATTATCGACCGCGAGCTTCGGACCGAAGCTCTTCGTTAACTTCTCGACGGTGATCATGTTCGGAGTGGGGCACGTGAGTCAGCGGGGTTGTTAATGGACTAAGGAGAGCGTCTAAAAAAGACGGCTGCTGTGATTTGTCAAGGGCCTCGAGAGAAAATGCGTGTCGGCGGCCCGGCGCAGATTCTTGCCTTGGATTCGCAGATTCCTCGGACTATATCATCCGCCAATTCGGTGTAAATTTTGCCTCTACTAAATGGAATCCGTTCCTCTCATCGCAGAGCCACTCTGGCAGCCGAGTCCCACCAGATGTAAAGTTCCAACCTGGCGCGGTTCCGTGAATGGTTGAGGGAGAGGCGATTACAGTGCGCTTTGGCTTGTGAGATTTTCGCGCCGTTTCCATCCTTCTTGAATTCGCGGTTTCTTTGGCTTCAATTTTCATTCATGGCCAACGATCGCCTTCCGCGACTGATCTTCGCTTCGAGCGAAGAATCCGCCGACTTGCTCTACGCAACGAAGTTTTCCGTTCCTGATCCGGTCTTGTTCCTGAAGAAGGATGGCAAAACAACAGTCCTGCTTAGCGATCTCGAAATTGACCGGGGGAGAAGAGAGGCGAACGTCGACGAGGTCATCGCATTGTCCAGCATTGAGCGACCCTTGGAGGAAAAGCTGAAAGGCAAACCGCCGATCGAGGTGACCATCGCCTCCTTTTTGCGCCGGCGCCGCGTCCGCAAAGCAGCGGTTCCTTACAACTTCCCCACCGGTTTGGCCAATGGGCTGGCCAGGCAAGGGGTGGAGGTCGTTCCGATGGCCGGCCTGTTCTGGAGCGAGCGCGAATTGAAGACCGAAAAGGAACTCCGATTGATCCAGCGCGCGATTCGAATTACCGAGATCGGTTTGGCTCGCGGGATCGAGGTCCTTCAATCTTCCGAGATTAAATCCGGCAAAAGGCTCGTCTGGGGAGGGCTAACGTTGACCTCCGAGAAGCTGCGCGCAGAAATTGATACCGCGATCTTACATGCGGGAGGGACGCCGACGAACACCATCGTGGCTGGAGGTGCACAGGCTTGTGATCCGCACGATCGGGGTAGCGGCCCGCTTAAGGCGGGTTCTCTGATCATACTCGATGTTTTCCCTAAAGATTCGCGCTCGGGTTATTTTGGCGACCTGACCCGGACTGTTGTGAGAGGCAGAGCCACAGAAGCTCAACGCGCTCTTTGGTCGACAGTGGCGGACGCGCAGAGGTTTGCCTTGCAGAGGATACGCTCAGGCGGGTCGGGCGGCGCATTGCAGAAGGAGATCTCTGAATTCTTTAAGCTCAAAGGTTACCCTACCGAGATTCGAAATGGCCGTTGGATCGGTTTTTTTCACGGGCTAGGCCACGGATTTGGACTTGAAATCCATGAACAGCCCCGGATTGCGAAAACCAAATTTAAAACCGGCCAGGTGTTAACCGTCGAACCCGGGCTTTATTTCCCTGAAATTGGAGGAGTTCGGATTGAAGACGACGGTGTGGTCACGGACCAAGGTTTCAAGGTTCTGTCGAAGTTCGAGAAAAGGATGGAGATCTGAGGGAAGTCAGGAGCACGGCTAAGGAACCGCTTCGTGATCGTAGCGGTAACGCTCCCATGCGCGCTGGACGGGTTATCGACTTGCAAACGCTATCTATAATTCCATTGGGTTATTGCAACATTCCTCCATTCTTGTTTTCTAATTTTAATTTTATTTGACCTATGACGTTAATTGAAATTAGCAATAGGCTAGCAATTAGTGAATCCGAGACTAGAGCCACTAGACTCTTGGGCACATCCGCAAAGAGCTTACCGTGAGGGCAAAGGATTGGAAATGCCAAGAGAAGCGACAGGCGAAGAAATAAGTAACAGCGCGACAGCCATTCCACCAACCTTTGGCTGGAAGGATCAGGACTGGTCGGAGCTGCTCGCGTGCATGCGGCGGCGCAAAGTTATCCCAGTCATTGGCGAGGAACTGCTCCAAGTCGAGATCGACGGCAAAACGGTCCCTCTTTACGATTGGATGGCCAAGCGTCTGGCCAGCGAGCTCGACGTGCCGGCCGGCGAGTTGTCGTCGCCGGCGTCGCTCAATGACGTCGCGTGCCGGTATCTCGCGCGCAGCGATTCCAATCGTAACTCGGTGTACATGCGCCTTTGGATCATCATGGACGAAGCGAAGGCGAATCTGCGCGCCCCTAAGCCGTTGCGCCAATTGGCCGAGATTACCGATTTCAACCTTTTCCTCGCAACCACCTTCGACTCGCTGATGGAATCGGCGCTCAATGAGATTCGAAAAAAAGAGATCGAGTCACTCACCTACTCGCCCACAGACCGGCAAGACCTGCGGGCTGGAAAGGATCTTCTGCCGCCGACGGTATATCATATTTTAGGCGCTTTGGATGTCTCGCCCACCTACGCCGTTTCTCGGGAAGATCTTCTCGAGTGGATTTACGCGATGCAGTCCCAGCCTCGGCCAAAAAATCTCTTCGATGAGCTCCGGCAAAATTATCTCCTGATCCTCGGGGCGCATTTTTCCGACTGGCTCCCATGGTTCCTCCGGCTGCGCGTCGAGAAACGGCTCTCCGAAACCCGCGACTGGTTTGAATACCTTGCAGACAGCCAAATAGCTGAAAATGCCGACAACGTGTTTCTGCGCCACTTCAGCAAACAAACCAAACGCTACGAAGGCGGTGCGGTGAAGTTTGTCGAGGAGCTGTGGACGCGCTGGACCAAAAACCGCCCGACGCTCCCGGGGCCCGCTTCGTTACCGCTCCCGCCCGAGCCGCCGCGTGGCGCGATTTTCGTCAGCTACGCCAGTGAAGATTTGGATGCGGCGAAGAAGCTTAAAGCCGGACTCGACTCGTCCGAGTTCCAAGTCTGGTTCGACAAAGCTGAACTCCATGGAGGCGACGCGTTCGCGCTCAAAATCACCAGCAATATCAACAGATGCTCATTTTTTCTTCCGCTGATCTCGCAAAACTCCATCGGGAAGCGCGACCGATTCTTCATCAAGGAATGGAACTGTGCCCTTGAGCGTGCCAAGGGTTACCTCGAAGACCAGATTTTCATAATTCCCGTAGTCATCGACCAAACCGACATCAACGTCGCTGCCGTGCCGGACCAATTCAGAAACAAGCAGGTCATCAATCTGCCGGGGGGTGAGACGACTCCAGACTTCAAAGACCTCATGCAAAAGCTCAGAGCTTCATGGCACTGAACTGAAGTTTTTCTATGAGCGTGGCCAACCCTGCATCGCTTCCGACGAAGTCCCCGCCCTTTTCGTCCAGCGTTGAGGTGGATGACCAGCATCCCTGGCTTGGCCTGGACGCCTTCACCGAAAAGGCCTCGGAATATTTCTACGGACGCGCTTCCGAAGCGGAGGAACTTTTTCGCCGCGTCAAACGCGAGCCCCTCACGGTGCTCTTCGGCATGTCCGGACTCGGTAAGACCTCGCTGGTTCGCGCCGGCCTTTTCCCCGCCCTGCGCGCCGAAGGTTTCCTGCCGGTTTACATCCGACTCGATCACGAGTCCGCGGCGAAGCCTCCCAACCTCCAGGTAACGGAGGCGCTCACTGACGCGATCAGAGCCGCGCGCATCTCGCAACCCACGCTGCCAGAGACCGACGAAACGCTCTGGGAGTTTTTCCATCGCGACAACCTTCACCTGCAAACCTGGAACCACCAGCCGATCACGCCGGTGCTCGTTTTCGACCAGTTCGAGGAGCTCTTCACCGTTGGCGCTCGCAACGAGGCGGCGCAGCAGAAGTACGAGATATTCTTCACCGAGCTGTCGGATCTGGTCGAAAACCATCCGCCTGCCCGGGTTCGCGAGAGACTGCGAACCAACCCGGAGCAGGTTGCCAATTTGGACTTTGGGCCGGCCCATGTGCGCGTCCTCTTCAGTCTGCGCGAAGATTACCTGGCGAACCTCGAGACCTATTCGGAGCTTATTCCCTCGATCTGGCGCAATCGCATGCGCCTCACGCGCATGAACGGCCAGCAGGCGCTTGACGCCGTCATCCTGCCCGGCGTCGAGATCGTCTCGCGCGAAATCGGCGAGCAGATTGTCCGCTTCGTCGCCGCGGCCGGGCAGCGCCAGGCCAATGGCAGATGACGCGGGATCACGAGGGCATGGCCTGCAGGAGCTCGATGTCGAGCCTGCGCTCTTGAGCCTTTTCTGCCGCGAGCTCAACAGCCAGCGCATCGCTCAGGGCCTTCCCAAGATAACCGCCGATCTCGTCAAAAAAAGTAGCGAGCAGATCCTGCAAAACTACTACGAGGCGTGCTTCGTCGGCCAGGACGGGGGCGCTCGAGATCTTTGTCGAGGAAGAGCTGCTCACGCCGGACGGCCATCGTGACGATATCGAACTCCAGCGTGCCACCGAGGTGCTTAAAGAGCGCGGCGCCGCGGCGACGTGTCTCGATAAGCTCATCGACCGCCGGCTCCTGCATCTCACTCGTCGTGGCGAGACCCTGCGCGTCGAGCTAACCCACGACGTCCTCACCGGCGTCGTCCGCGACAGCCGGAACGAGCGTCATCGAGACGAAGCGCAGAAGAAGCTCGCCGAACAGCAGCTTCTCGAAGAGCGTCGCCGGAAGGAAGCTGAACAAAAGCAACGCGAGGCGGAGGAGAAGCAGCGCAAGGCCGAAGCACGTGAGCGTGAAAGCGAAAGCCTCCGCGCGCAGGCTGTGGAGGCCGCGCGCCGCACGCGGAAGGCACTTAGATGGTCCAGGATCTTTTTGATTTTGGCCGTTCTTGGACTCGTCTTCGCGGTCTTTTACGCTTACACGTCTGCACGGAACAAGAGACGCGCAGAGGAACAGTCTGCTGTCGCACAACGAGCCGCCGAGCGGGCCGAAGAAATGTCCAAGCAGGCGTTGAAAGAAGAAACGCTTGCCGATGCGGCGACAAATGCGGCGAAAGAATCCGCTCGGCATGCGCAGGACCAGTTGGAGCAGGCCCAAATCGAGGAGGGCCGCGCTTGGATTGAACGAGCTAAGCTGAACTCCGCCCGCGGCGATCATTTTGCGGTTGCTCTGATGGACGCGCGAGCGCTTGGGTTTGCCGGTTTTGGTCGGGACAAGATTGTCGATCCACAGTTCAATAAAAAATTTCCGGTTCTTTTAAGCACAGCTAATGACCAGATAGATGAGCAGGAGGCTCGCCAAGAGATAAATGGGGCTGAATTGACTGGTCATCTTTGGTTACCGCTCTGGCAAAGTCCGGTGTATCGCCAACATGAGGGTCCTGTTTTAAGCGTAGCCTGGAGTCCGGATGGCAAGACCCTGGCCTCGGCTTCTGATGACCAGACGATCAAGCTCTGGGAGGCCGCCACGGGTAAACTGGTGAGCACCTTGCAGGGGTATACTGGCCCTGTTTTAAGTTTAGCGTGGAGTCCGGATGGCAAGACCCTGGCCTCGGGTTCTCGTGACCAGACGGTTAAGGTCTGGGAGGCGGCTACGGGCAGACTATTGAGTACCTTGAAGGGCTACACTGGCGAGGTTTACAGCGTAGCGTGGAGTCCGGATGGTAAAACGCTGGCCTCGGGTGCTGGTGACCAGACGGTGAAGCTTTGGGAGGTCGCCACCGGGAAACTGCTGAGCACCTTGAAGGGGCACACTGGCGAGGTTTACAGCGTAGCGTGGAGTCCGGATGGAAAGAGCCTGGCTTCAGGTTCCTATGACCAGACGGTGAAGCTCTGGGAGGTCGATACGGGCAAACCGCTGGTTACCTTGAAAGGGCACACTGACGAGGTTTACAGCGTGGCGTGGAGTCCGGATGGAAAGACTTTGGCCTCGGGTTCTCTTGACAAGACGGTGAGGCTTTGGGAAGCCGCCACGGGCAAACTGCTGGGCACCTTCCAGGGGCACGCTGACGGAATTGTAAGCGTGGCGTGGAGTCCGGATGGCAAGACCCTGGCCTCAGGCTCTCGTGACAAGACAGTGAAGCTCTGGGAAGCCGCCACGGGCAAACTGCTGGCCACCTTGGAAGGGCACACTGACGGGGTCGTGAGCGTAGCGTGGAGTCCGGATGGAAAGACTCTGGCCTCAGGTTCCTATGACCAGGCGGTGAAGCTCTGGGAAGCCGCCACGGGCAAACTGCTGGGCGCCTTGGAGGGGCACTCTGACGAGGTTTGGAGCATAGCGTGGAGTCCGGATGGCAAGACCCTGGCCTCGGGTTCTCGTGACCAGACGGTAAAGCTCTGGGAAGCCGCCACGGGTAAACTGCTGGGCACCTTCCAGGGGCACGCTGACGGAATTGTAAGCTTAGCGTGGAGTCCGGATGGAAAGACTCTGGCTTCGGGCTCTCTTGACCAGACGGTAAGGCTCTGGGAGGCCGCCACGGGCAAACCGCTGGTTACGTTGAAAGGGCACACGGACGAGGTTTACAGCGTGGCGTGGAGTCCGGATGGAAAGACTTTGGCCTCGGGTTCTCGTGACAAGACGGTGAGGCTTTGGGAAGCCGCCACGGGCAAACTGCTGAGCACCTTCCAGGGGCACGCTGACGGAATTGTAAGCGTAGCGTGGAGTCCGGATGGAAAGACTCTGGCGTCGGGTTCTCGTGACAAGACGGTGAAGCTCTGGGAGGCCGCCACTGGCAAACTGCTGGCCACCTTGGAGGGGCATACTGGCGGGGTTTGGAGCGTAGCGTGGAGTCCGGATGGAAAGACTTTGGCCTCGGGTTCTCGTGACCAGACAGTAAAGCTTTGGGAAGTCGCCACGGGCAAACCGCTGAGCACCTTGCAGGGGCACACTGACGAGGTTTACAGCGTAGGATGGAGTCCGGATGGCAAGACCCTGGCGTCGGGTTCTCGTGACCAGACGGTGAAGCTCTGGGGAGCCGCCAGGGGCAAACCGCTGGCCACCTTGGAGGGGCACTTTGACGCGGTTTGGAGCGTAGCGTGGAGTCCGGATGGAAAGACGCTGGCCTCGGGTGCTGGTGACCACACGGTAAAGCTCTGGGAGGCCGCAGCGGAAAAACTGCTGAGCGTCTTGGAGGGGCACTCTGATGGGGTTGTGAGCGTAGCGTGGAGTCCGGATGGCAGGATCCTGGCTTCGGGTTCTCTTGACAAGAGGGTGAAGCTCTGGGAAGCCGCCACGGGCAAACCGCTGGCCAACTTGGAGGGACACACTGACAAGGTTTACAGCGTAGCGTGGAGTCCGGATGGCAAGACCCTGGCCTCGGGTGCTGGTGACCACACGGTAAAGCTCTGGGAGGCTGCTACGGGCAAACTGCTGAGCACCTTGGAGGGGCACACCGACGAGGTTTTCAGCGTAGCGTGGAGTCCGGATGGCAAGACCCTGGCCTCGGGTTCCTATGACCAGACGGTGAAGCTCTGGGAGGTCGCCACGGGCAAACCACTGAGCACCTTGGAGGGGCACACTGACGCGGTTATAAGCGTGGCGTGGAGTCCAGATGGCAAGACCCTGGCCTCGGGTTCCAGTGACAAGACGGTGAAGCTCTGGGAGGCCGCCACGGGCAAACCGCTGAGCACCTTGGAGGGGCACACTGGCGGGGTTCTAAGCCTAGCGTGGAATCCGGATGGCAAGACCCTGGCCTCGGGCTCTCGTGACCATACGGTAATACTCTGGGAGGCCGCCACGGGCAAACTGCTGGGCACCTTGCAGGGGCATACAGACACGGTTGCAAGCGTAGTTTGGAGTCCGGATGGGAAGACCTTGGCTTCGGCTTCCTATGACAATACGGTGAAACTCTGGGAGACCGCCACGGACAAACCGCTGGCCACCTTGGAGGGGCACTCTGACGGGGTTCGGAGCGTAGCGTGGAGTCCGGATGGCAAGACCCTGGCCTCGGGTTCTCTGGACAAGAAGGTGAAGCTCTGGGAGGGAATGGTTACTTCCGAGATCGATTTGGCTGAATATCTGCGTTCTCGCTGGATACGCCTAGTCGGTAGCGAAATGGTTTGGGAGGCGAACGAGAACCTGCTCCACGATCGGTCCTTCGACGTTGTCAATCTGCGAGGGACAACCCTGCTTGGCATCGAACGCAGCGGTTTGGTCGGCTCGCCAAAATTGGCGAAAGAACTGTCTTTATTCCTGCGCACCGGCAACTTCCCTGAAGCAGTCGCAATTTGGAATGCCACATCGGCGCAAGGCGTCAATTCACCGATCCGCGAGATGCTCCTCGGCGCCTTTTCAGCAACCGCAGCCGACGACCTGTTCTCCAATATTACCTGGAGAGGTCTTTGGCTTACTGAGCAAATCCAGTCGATGATAACGCCCGAAGCTATGCTCGACCCGGCGATTTCGCTTGGCATGCTGCGCCTAGATACTCAACTAGCTCTCGCTGGCTCCGACGAAACCAAAGTCGTCTCGGTCCGTGAAAGCCTCAACGAACGCCTAGCTGGCATGGCCCCGCGATCTTGGTTCGTCGCCCTTGGCCGGAATTTGCTGGCCGCTGCCACTGAAGAATTAGGGAAGCGCAACAGCGCAGAAAAAGGGCAGAACCTGATCGAACGTGCGCTGGCCGCTTATCGCTTCGCGCTCGAGGTCAGGACCAAGGCTGATCTGTCTCCGGATTGGGCCGCGACCCAGAGCGATCTGGGTATCGCGCTCGAAGACCTAGGGACCCGCAGCACCGTAGAAGAAGGCCGCAAACTGCTCCGGGACGCATTGGCCGCTTACCGCTCCGCCCTGGAAGTCTATACCAAGGCTGATCTGCCGCAGGATTGGGCCAGGACCCAGGACAACCTGGGCATCGCGCTTAGAGACCTCGGGACACGCAGCGGCGGAAAAGAAGAAAGCAAACTACTCCAAGACGCGGCGGCCGCTTACCGCTCCGCCCTGGAAGTCTATACCAAGGCTGATCTGCCGCAGGATTGGGCCAGGACCCAGGACAATCTGGGCATCGCGCTTAGAGACCTCGGGACACGCAGCGGCGGAAAAGAAGGAAGCAAACTACTCCAAGACGCGGTGGCCGCTTACCGCTCCGCCCTGGAGGTCTATACCAAGGCTGATCTGCCGCAGGATTGGGCCTGGACCCAGGACAATCTGGGCATCGCGCTTAGAGACCTCGGGACACGCAGCGGCGGAAAAGAAGAAAGCAAACTACTCCAAGACGCGGTGGCCGCTCATCGTTCCGCCCTGGAGGTCTATACCAAGGCTGATCTGCCGCAGGATTGGGCCGCGGCCCAGAACGATCTGAGCGACGCGCTCGACGCCCTTGGCGATCAGTTAAAAGGGCAAGAGGGTCTGAAACGGAAGCGTGAAGCGGTGGGATTGCTTCGGGATGTGTTGTCCGATCAAAACGACGATCTGTCACGTTACCGGTTGGCCTCTGAGCTCGGCGACCTTGCCTTCGACCTGGTCTTGAATAGCCAGTTCGCGGAGGCCCAGACACGGTGCGAAGAGGCTCAAACGCTGGCTGATGAAATTGGTGACGGTGTCGACAAAACTGAACGCGACAACTTGATTTTTATCCAGCAGAACCTTGCCCATGCGCTACTTTTCCAGGGCCATTACGACGAGGCGCTCGCCATTTACCGCCGGTGCTGGGACAAACCGCTAAACGGGAAAACGTTTAGCGAAGTCACTCAGGACGATTTTGCCGCATTCGATAAAGCCGGCTTGAGGCATCCCGACCTGTCTCGGATGAAGCAGGCACTGAGGCATTTACATTAGCTGGGACCCGAAGGACGGAAAGAAGGATAGCCACTTTCCTAGAACACGGCGACGGCGCAGACGAGCACCACCAGGCCATAGACTAAACCTGCCAGCGTTAAAGCTCGAAATCTGCGGCCGTTTTTCGTCAGCCAATCGATCTGATCTCGCAAAAGGTACGGCATGCCGACCCAGAAAAGCCCCAGAGTAAGCCAGACGTACGCTAGAATGACCAGGAGCAAACGAGCGACTTCCGGGCGCAGAAAAGCCGCAGATAATACGGGCTCGGCGGCCAGCAATGCCAGCATCCCAAGTGCGCGCACCGCGAGAAATTCGTCCACGAAAATCAGGGTGAGAACGAAAGCGATTGGAACTCCGATTTGCAGCCAGGTCCGGTACTGCGAGAATTCACCAAGATCCATGTTCGAAACGAGCCATAACGCCCAGATGGAATCCACCGCCAGCAGACCAATACCGAGAGACTTTGAACGCGGCAGTTTAGAGAGCCAGCTTTTGGTTTGTTCCGGACGAAGAAGAGCAATGACATGAGCCCCCAATAAGAGGAGACCGACGATCAGGCCGACCGTGTGCAGACTCAGGTCGTAAACGCGAGGAGGATATTCCATGAAATTAAGAAGCTCTCCATTAGCCCAAGATTCGAGGCGCGCAAGTTGGAAACGCAGAGGGTAAGCGCAGCGTCTCGCTGCGCTTCTTTAGAAAAACGAGCAAAGCAGGATGCGTCAATGGGTGTTAGTCCAGCGGAATACAGACATTAGCTGGATTCGTGGCCAGCGATTTTCCCCGCGATCATTTCTCCGATCGGGATTGCGGAGGTAGCGGCAGGTGAAGGTGCATTGCAAACGTGGAGCATGCGGGCAGTTTCCAGGAACAAAAAATCGTGCACCAGGGTGCCGTCCTTCATCACAGCTTGGGCGCGGATGCCAGCCTCGTAAGGCAGAAGATCTCCGATTTCGAGGCTTGGGCAATACTTGCGACACGCCTCGAGATAGCCAGCTTTGAAGATCGAGTTCTTCATTTCTTTGAGCCCATGCGGGATATTTCGGAGCATGGTCTTCCAGAAACCTGGAAAGGTGGAGTATTCAGCCACGTCGTGCAGATTGAACGAAAATTTGGGATAGCCTTCGCGTGCGAAACCCAGCACTGCGTTTGGACCTACCGTCACGCTGCCGTCCATCATCCGCGTCAAGTGAACGCCTAAAAAGGGGAGATCAGGATCCGGAATCGGATAGATCAGATGCCGCACAATATCGTTCCTGGACGACGGCAAACGGTAATATTCTCCTCGAAACGGCACGATCTGATGATCCGTCTTGAGGCCCGCCATTCTCGCCAGACGGTCCGATTGCAATCCAGCGCAGACAATCAGCTTGGCGGCCTGCCATAAACGTCCCCCGGCTGAGATCGTTACGGCTGAGTGCGATTCCGAGATGGCAGTGACGGTGACACCCAGTTCGATCGTGGCTCCTGCCTTGCGAACGACGCCAGCCATTCCCTCGCACACTCGCTTGAAGTCGACGATGCCCGTCTCTGGGACGAAAAGCCCCCCAACACCGATGATATTGGGCTCCCGCTGCCGAAGATCGGCGGCAGCCAGCCGCTCCACCTCGATCTGGTTTAGTTTGGCGCGTTCGACCAGATCATTCATCCGCTGAAGTTCCAACTCGTTGGTCGCCACAAGCAGCTTCCCGCATGTTTCAAAAGGGATGCGATGGTTCCAGCAAAACTCCTTTGTGGCTTTCGAGCCGCGTCGGCAAAGATCGGCTTTCAGACTGCCAGGGGCGTAGTAAATCCCCGCGTGTATGACGCCGCTGTTATGTCCCGTCTGATGTCTGCTCAGGCCTGCTTCTTTCTCGAGCACGACCAGGCGTGCGCCCGGCTGCATTTCCAGAAGCTTCATGGCGGTCGCCAAGCCCACGATGCCGCCACCGACAACACAATAGTCGTAAACCATGTTCTGTCCTTCTCTGCTGAACTGCTGCAACCTGTATGCCGATACATTCGCCAGCGGTTGAGGTTACGGCAACAACGAGAATGGCGAATGTTTCTAAATCGGCCTTCAGCTTACGAACCAGCGTCGGACCGTCCATGTCGGGCAAGACCAGATCGAGCAGAATAACGCCTGGTTTCTCCTGCTTGATCGCGTAGGTGGCCTGCTCGGCCGCTTCGGCCTCACTCACTTGGAAAAACGACCCATGACTGCCACGCATCTTAGTCTGCCGGCCGAAGCTCCCGAGACGTGCATGACACTCACCGCGGGATTGGTTCACCGTACAACGTGTAGCCAGTCGAACGAACGATCCGGATTTTCAACAACTCACCAACGTTTTGCGACCCACCTTCGAATACCACAATCTTGTTGCCACGCGTTCTCCCCATCAGTCGCGCTGGATTCGTCTTACTGGGTCCCTCGCATAAAATCTCGACCTCTTGTCCGACGAAAGGTTCGCCACGGCGCTTAGCCCAGGAATTGACCAATTCCAAGAGGTCGTGGTTCCGCGCTTCTTTCACGGAGTCGGGCAATTGCTGTTCCATCTCCGCCGCTGGCGTCTCCTTGCGCTTTGAGTATTTGAATATAAAGGCATTGTCGAATCCAACGGTGTCCGCCAGATCGCGTGTGCGGCGATAGTCTTCGTCGCTTTCCCCAGGAAAACCCACAATGATGTCGGTGGTGATTGCGATGTTCGGTGCCACGGAACGAATTCGCTCGACGAGCGAGACGAATTTCTCGGCCGTGTAAGTCCGGTGCATTGACTTCAGAATCCGATTGGAACCGGACTGCAACGGCAAATGAATGTGCTCAACGAGCTTAGGTAATCGCCCGAAAGATTCGATCAGATCGTTGCGGAAACCGATCGGATGTGGCGAGGTAAACCGGATACGCTCCAGGCCGGGGACTTCCTGGAGCGCCTCGAGCAATTGAACAAATGGACTTTTGCCGTCCCGGCTCTCGAATTCATGCCGTCCGTAAAGATTGACGATTTGTCCGAGCAACGTTACTTCCTTCACGCCTTTTGCTACCAGGGAGTAAACCTCTGCGACAATTTCCTGGAGTGGCCGGCTACGTTCGTGTCCACGCGTATAAGGGACAATGCAAAACGTGCAATGCATGTTGCACCCCTGCATGATAGATACAAACGCGGTTACCTGGCGGTGGCCAAGAACGTGGTCGCGGATTGTGCTCTGGGAATTCGCTTCTTCTTCGACGTCGACAATCGAAAATCGGGCATCGTCAAAGCGAGACGCCAGTTTAGTTTCGATAGCTAAATCCACATAATCCGCCACTCGATGAAATTTCTGGGTGCCGACGACCAGGTCGAGGTGCGGTAATTCATGCAGAAGGGCCGATCCCCGGCTCTGCGCCATACATCCCAGAAACCCGTACACGATCGGTCGATCGCGCGAGAGGACGCGCAGCATCCCCATTTTTCCCAGTGCCTTCTGTTCAGCCAAATCGCGTACACTACAGGTATTCAGCAAAATAACGTCCGCCTCTTCCTCTTGGAGAGCGATCGTATGACCGCGATCCATCAGCATCTGAGCCACTTGCTCAGAGTCACGCTCATTCATTTGGCAGCCGTAAGTTTTGATGTAAATCCTGGCCATTGATCTTTTATCCGCCCTTCTGCTCCAGCGCCTCGGCATTTTTCTTGCGCTTCCGTTCCATCATCCAGGCAACAAGAATGCAGATTTCGTATAGCACGTACATCGGGCCGCCCATCATCGCCATCGAGACCGCATCCGGAGTGGGCGCTAAAAATGCCGCGGCGACAAAAATCAGGAGGAAAGCGTAGGCCCGTGTGCGGCATAAAAGGGCAACCGACAGAACACCTAACCGGACAAGAACCAGAACGATGACAGGCAGTTCGAAGGCAGCGCCGAAACCGACGCACAACTGCGTAACGAACGAAAAATAGTCCCGAACAGTCCAGGTAGGAGTCCAATCCAGCGATTGGGCGTCTCGGAAAGAAAAATCGAAGAGTCGCCGGCAATACGAGGTAATATCCGAGAACGACGCCTCCAAGGAAAAGACCGAATCCGATTCCGACGGCCGGAAGCATGGCCTTTTTTTCCGGCGGAGTAAGGGCCGGGAGGATGAACTGCCCGGCGAAGTAAATCAGGAACGGGAACGAAAGAACGATACCGGCGTAAAAGGCAAGCTGGAACGAAATCGTCATCGAGTCTGCCACACCCAGGGAGACAAGGGACTTCAGCAGCTCTGGGATCGATCGACTTAAGCGGCCCCTGGAGGATATGAACTAGTTGCGTTCGAAAACAGAAAGACAGGAGCATCGCCGCGCCGAGTGCTGCCGCCATCTTAACGATCACCCAGCGCAAGTCTTCGAGATGATCAAGAAACGGCTTTACCGCTTCACCTTGTTCCCCTTCGCGAAACTTAAAAATCCTCGAAATCTTCATGAGATGAGTTTTTTCGCGTAGAGCCGAGCAAACAAAGCGAGCGTATTTGCATCCTGAATCACGCTTTCAGCTATCATTGAACTCAATTCTGCCAAGCTGAATTCCTTGGATTCCAGGATTGATTCCGATTCGTCCGGCTGATGTCCAAATCCAGTGGGTCGGACCGGTCTGGCCAAAAAAAGATGGGGTGTCTCGTCACTGTATCCTTGCGACGAATAATAGTGTCCGAGGTAGGTCAGTTCACCACCGTCCATCAAGGAATATCCAGTCTCTTCGGTCAGCTCACGTAGCGCGGTTTCACGAATAATTGCCATTTCAGGCTCAAGAGACCCGTCAATTTGGCCTGCCGGGAATTCCCAAAGGATTTTTCGAATCGGAATTCTGGCTTGGTGGATGAGGACAAAGTTTCCCTCGCTGGTTAAGGGCGCAATGACGACGGCTTTTTTTCTTCGTACGGTCGTCCAATCGCGGACACGATCATCGCCTGGAAGAATAACTCGCTCCTGGAAAACCTCGATATGAGGGTTCTTAAACAGGGAATTGATTTCCAGAATTCGCCAGTCGTCGGGGTTATTCACGAAGGATTGCGTTCCACGCTTCTAAGGCTGCTGCAACATTTTTTCGTGAAGGTGCGCCGGTTGCGGTTCGGCGGTCGATCGCGCGATCAAGATCCAGAACCGCAAAGAGATCGGGTCCGAAGTTCTCACTAAACCGGCGGAATTCCTCTAATGTCAGATCTGCAAAACCGCGACCTTGTTCGATAGAGTAGGCGACCAGTTTCCCGACCACCTCATGAGCCTGCCGGAACGGGAGGCCGTGCAGTACGAGGTAATCTGCGAGGTCCGTGGCGAGCAGCCCGGGGTCCTTGGCTGCCTCCCGCATACGCCCTGAATCGACTTCAATCTCTGGGATCATCCCGGAGTAGACTTCGAGAACCAGTTTGATCTGATCGACCGAGTCGAAAACGGCCTCTTTGTCTTCTTGCAGGTCGCGATTGTAGGTCATCGGAAGACCCTTCAGGGTGGTCAGGAGCGAGACCAGGTTCCCCAGCAAACGTCCCGTTTTGCCCCGGGCAAGCTCGCTGACGTCCGGGTTCTTTTTTTGCGGCATCAAACTAGATCCTGTGGTGTACCGGTCGCTGATCTTGATGAACTGGAATTCCGAAGAGGCAAAAAGGATCAGGTCTTCGCTGAGACGTGAAAGGTGAATTCCGGTGAGTGCCAGCACGAAGAGGAATTCGGCAACGAAATCCCGGTCGCTCACGGCGTCCATGCTGTTCCGGGTCACCTCCGGAAAACCGAGCAGTCCGGCAACGTACTCCCGATCGAGCTGAATCGTCGATCCGGCGATCGCTCCGGATCCGAGCGGCATGCGATTGATCCGTTTGTGAGCGTCAACCAGGCGTTCGCGATCGCGTCCCAACATTTCGACGTAGGCCAGCAGATGATGCGGAAAAAGGACCGGCTGCGCTCTCTGAAGATGAGTATACCCGGGCAGAATTGTCTCCCGGTATTTTTCCGACAGCCGAAGCAAAGCGCGCTGGAGGGAGGCGACCCGTTGGCTGATCTCATCAGTTTCGTGCCGAAGATAAAGCCTCATGTCGAGGGCGACCTGATCGTTGCGACTTCGCGCCGTGTGCAACTTCGCGCCCGCGGAACCGATCCGAGCTGTCAAGCGCTGATTCGATGTTCATATGAACATCTTCCAGATCGGCACGGAAGGCGAATTGGCCATCATCAATTTCCTGCTCGATGGCTTTCAGGCCGGACTCGATCTGCTGAAGTTCTTCGGGGGACAGCAGCCCCGCTTTTTTCAAGGCCGAAGCGTGGGCAATCGATCCCTGGATGTCGAACTTGTACAACCGCCAATCGAACGAGATCGATTCGGTAAACCTCTGAACGGCAGGCGCAGTTTCTTGTTGAAAGCGTCCTTTCCACATGGTGGTTGATGACTACGTGAAAAATTGCCTTTGGTCCACGACGGATCAGAGAAGAGGCGAACCGGGCGGCTTCGCGTTACAAGCGGTCGAGCCCGAAACCGGTGTGTACAATGTTGGCGCCCTCATCGACGCTTGCTTCATCGACAATCACGGAAATTTTGATTTCGGAAGTCGTGATCATCTGAATATTGATCCCGGACTTTCCTAGAAGTTCGAACATCTTGGCGGCAACACCTGAATGCGAACGCATACCAATGCCGACAACGCTGAGCTTGGCAATCCCACCCTGGGCAGCAAACCCTTTGGCATCTATTTCCCGGACGATCGGGCCGAGATGTTTTTCTATCTTCGGCAATTCGTCCGCCAGGGTGGTAAACGAAATATCGGTCGAGCCGGCCGCTGAAACGTTTTGCACGATCATATCCACGTTCACGTTGATCGCGGCGATTTCATTGAATATTCGCGAAGCGATTCCGGGCTTGTCCGGTACGCCGCTGATCGTGACTTTTGCCTGTTTGCGGTCGACGCTCACTCCTCGAATAACTACTTTCTCCATGCCGGCTGTTTCTTCTTTCACTAGGGTTCCTGGCTGATCGTTAAAGCTGCTTCTGACTTCGAAAACCACCGCGAATTTTTTGGCAAACTCAACTGAGCGGGATTGCATGACCTTCGACCCAAGACTGGCCATTTCGAGCATTTCATCGTAAGAGATCTCGGGAATCTTTCTGGCGCTTTTGACAATCCGAGGATCGCAGGTATAGACCCCGTCGACATCGGTATAAATCTGGCAGAGATCGGCTTTGATCGAAGCAGCAAGCGCGATGGCGGTGAGGTCTGAGCCGCCGCGACCCAGCGTGGTGATCTGACCTTCCAGAGTCTCGCCTTGGAACCCGGCGACAATGACAATGTTACCCGAGTCCAGAAATGTGTGGATGCGTTTTGGCGTGATATTGGCAATCTTGGCCTTGGTATGAAAATCATCGGTAACGATTCCGGCCTGAGGCCCGGTCAACGAGACCGCATGCCCGCCCAGACCATTGATCGCCATCGCGGTCAGCGCGATGGTGGTGTGTTCGCCGGTGGCCAGGAGAACGTCCATTTCTCGTTCGGCCGGATGTGGTGCTACCCGGCGTGCCAGTTTGATGAGGTTATCTGTTACCCCGGACATCGCCGACAGGACGGCGACCACCTGGTTTCCCGCCTGTTGGGTTCGCAGAATTCGTCGAGCCACTTCCAGGATGCGTTCGGGAGTTCCGACGGACGTTCCGCCATATTTTTGCACGATCAAACTCATTTCGCCTTTTCCAAAATCGATAAGATCGCGGTTTTGTCGGCTGGCGCAGGGATTGGTTTCACGCCATCTTTCAGGACCGCGGCGATATCCTTCAGGCCATGGCCGGTGAGCGTGCAGACGACAACGGCGTTGTCTGGAATTTCTGGCACCGGACAAGAAGCGCGCCCTGTCTTAGGCCAGCATTTAAAAAGGCCGGCCACCGAGGCGGCGCTGGCTGGTTCCACGAACATTCCCTCATTGGATGCCAGCCACCGTTGAGCCGCAAATATCTCTTCGTCGGTAACGATCTCAATTGCGCCGGCGGAATCATGAAATGCTGTCTTGGCCATATTCCAGCTGGCCGGATTGCCGATCCGAATCGCGGATGCTTCGGTTTCGGGCTGTTCGATGACGCGGCCGTAGTAAATCGGAGCTGCGCCGGCGGCTTGAAATCCCAGCATTCGCGGAAGTCGAGATGTCCGGTTTAACCGGTGATATTCGACGTATCCCCGCCAATAGGCAGTTGTGTTCCCGGCATTCCCAACCGGCAGAATATGAAGATGAGGCGCATCGCCCAAAGCATCGACGATTTCAAACGCGGCTGTTTTTTGTCCTTCGATGCGATAGGGATTGATCGAATTGACTACCGAGATTCCGGGTTCAGTCGCCAGTTCGCGCACTAATTTCAGGCACTGATCGAAGTTGCCCTCGAGGGCGAGAACGACTGCACCGTAGATGAACGCCTGCGCGAGTTTACCCATTGCGATTTTTCCGGAAGGCAACAACACGGCGCATTGAATGCCGGCGCGCGCAGCGTAAGCCGCCGCCGCGGCGGACGTATTGCCAGTGGAAGCGCAGATGACGAGGCGCGCGCCCGATTCGGCTGCCTTGCTTACCGCAACGGTCATTCCTCGATCTTTGAATGAGCCGGTCGGATTCAATCCCTCGTATTTGAGGTAAACCTGACAACCGCGACCGACAATCACGCTCAAACGAGGTGCATGAATCAAGGGCGTCGATCCTTCACTCAACGAAACGACCGGGGTCGCTTCCGTCACCGGAAGATATTCGCGGTATCGTTCGATGACGCCAATCGTGCGTCCGTGTACTTCTCGGGACCCATTCATGAGAGAACCCACAACAACATCGGAGCCGCCTTGACGCAATCCAGGCCTTGAATACCCTGCACCGCGGTTCGCATTCGATCGAACGGTGCATCGTGGATGATCAAAACCAGGGGCACAGCGTCTCCCTCGTGTCCCTCAGGCTGAATAACCGAGGAGATTCCGATCTGGTGCGATCCCAGAATACTGGCGATCTGCGCGAGTACTCCTGGCGCATCAATGACAGACAGTCGTAAATAGAATCCCGACGAGACCCGTTCGATCGGCAGACATTTTCCATACAGCCCGTGCGGAGTGAATCCGAATGCTTTGCCGCCGGAATCGTACCATATGGCAGCTTGCGCCAAATCGCTAATCACAGAACTCGTCGTTGGGTCTTGGCCCGCTCCGCGGCCATAAAACAAAGTGTCGCCGACAAGATCGCCTCGAACCATAAGCGCATTGAATACGCCGTTGACAGAAGCGAGGACATGCTGCTTCGGGACCAGAGTCGGATGAACGTGCGCTTCGACAAGGCCGTCTCCGTTGGTCCGGATGGTGGCGACCAACTTGATTCTGTAGCCCAATCGGTCCGCAAATCGAATGTCCGAGGCGTTAATCGTCTCGATACCCGCGACATGGATCTGACTGGTGCTCACCCAAAATCCGTAAGCAAGCGAGGCCAGAATGATCGCTTTATGGGCCGCATCCCAGCCGTTTACGTCGAGAGCCGGATCTGCTTCAGCATATCCGTTTTCCTGAGCTTCCCGCAAAGCGTCAGGGAAATCCAAGCTTTCCTCGGTCATCCTGGATAAGATGTAATTGCTGGTTCCGTTCAGAATGGCGTGGATGGATTCGATATGATTTCCGATGAAGCCTTCCCTGATCGATTTAATGATCGGAATCCCACCGGCGACTGCAGCTTCGAAAAAAATTGGCACCCCTTTCTCGGCGGCTTTTTCGAAAATTTCGAATCCACGCTCGGCCAGGAGCGCTTTGTTTCCGGTCACGACGACTTTCCTTGCATCGAGTGCCCGCATCATGAACTGGTACGGTGCATCAATCCCTCCCATTAGCTCCACGAGAATGTCGATGGCCGGATCGTCGACAAGTTCTTCCCAATGACTCGTGATGATTCCCGCTGGAGGATGCACCGATCTTTCGAGCTCGGGATTTCTAACCGCAATCCGGCGCACCGCGAGCTCGAGACCAACACGCTCGCTAATAATAGCTCGGTTCTGGATCAGGTGTTTGTAGACACCCGCTCCTACAGTGCCGAGGCCTGCCAATCCGATGCCGATCTGGTCCATTTTTGAGGAGGCGCACTATCGCGAATGTCCGATAAACAGTAAAGTCCTGACTTTATGACAGGGGAGGCCTGGCGCTGATCATGGGTCATCCGCCACTTTTCCTGAGAATTGAGGATTTAATGATTCGCGATCCAGCGGAACGTTTTAGCGATCGGGTAGAGAACTATGCAAAGTATCGTCCCTCCTATCCGGACAACATGTTGCGCGACCTCCTGGCCCTGATTGAACCGCCCGCCTCAGTCGCGGACGTTGGTTCGGGAACTGGAATTCTGACGCGTCATCTCTTGGACAATGGTTACAAACTCTACGCCGTGGAACCGAATGAGCCGATGCGAATGGAAGCGGAAAGGAGGTTAAGCTGCTATCCCTCCTTTCGAAGCGTGCGCGGTACGGCCGAGGCCACCACCCTGGACCCGAAATCGGTTGACCTCATTACGTGCGCCCAAGCCTTTCACTGGTTCGACCCTGCTAAAACGAGATTGGAGTTCTCCCGCATTCTAAAGGCCAAGGGCGTGACGGCCCTTATTTGGAATGAGCGAGTGGACGGCGATTCCCCGGTTAACAGGGAGTATGACAAACTTCTCCTGCGAATGGCTCCCGACTATCAAAATGTCACCCACCGGCGGGTCAGCTTTGAGGAAATCCGAACCTTTTTCGCTCCGGAGGAAGTTCAAATCCGAACTTTTCCGAATCATCAGATTTTGGATCGGACAGGATTTTTCGGCCGACTGCTTTCCTCTTCATATGTCCCGAACCTCGGCCAGCCTGGTCATTCTGAAATCATGGATGCTGCAGCAAAGATTTTTGACCGGCACAGCCTTGGCGGCAAGATCAAATTCGATTACCAAACAAAGCTTTATCTGGGCCGGTTTAGCGAAGTAGCCTAGCTTAGCTGGGGCTACATTGGGGTTACGACGCATCGAGCGAAGTGCAGAAGCGTTCTGTCGGTTTGGCCTGGCTAGGCCGTTGTCCTGGTCAGGGTGGGGGCAGCCAGCCTGGTCGGCAGCTCTTCGCGGTCGTCACCCAGCAATCACTTTCAGCACTTGGTCCACCTCCGCTTCAGTGTTGTAGAAGTGCGGACTGAAACGTATGTAATGCCGTCCCTGGCGGTCCTGGCGGGAGGAGCAGATAATGTTCTCAGCGGTCAACCGTTCGAATAAAGCCTCTATATCAGTGCCTGGGCGCGACACGGTGACGATACCCGAGGCATTCGGGCCGACCGTAGGGCCAAGAAGGGTGAATCCTAAGGACCGCAGACCATCTGCGAGCTGGGCATTAATCTTTAGAATGCGCTCAGCGACGCTGCGGATCCCAATTTCAAGCAGGAGGTCCATAGCCGCTTTCATACCGAAGATCCCCAACACATTCATCGCCCCGGGCTCATACCGTTGCGCGGTCGGATGAAATTCGATCTCTTCCTGGGCAACAAATCCCGGCGCTTTGACATTCCATGAGCCGAGAAGAGTTGGCCGACATAGATCGAAACACTCTTTGCGGACATAAACGATTCCGATGGCTAACGGACCTAGCATCCATTTGTGCGCGTCAGCGCTCAGGAAATCCACGTGTTCGACCGTGGTAGGAAAAGCGCCAAGGCTTTGAATGGCATCGACCGAGAAGAGAATCTCTCTTTCCCTAAGCATCTTGCCAATCTCGTTCAAGTCGATGCGATATCCGGAAACGAAGTTGCAGGAAGCAAGAGCCACTAATCTCGTTCTCGGGGTCAGCGCTTCCGCAATAAGCTCCGGAGCTAACGCGCCAGTCTCCGCAGGTTTCAGCAAGCGAACGTTGACACCGCGCGATCGCAGGTTCAGCCATGGATAAACATTGGCCGGATAGTCGTCCAGATAACAGACCACCTCGTCTCCGGCCCGCCAATCGATTCCATTCGCGAAAAGACTGAGCCCAAGAGATGTCGGACCGATCAGGGCAATCTCCTCCGGGGTACTTCCGATTAAGGCTGCCGCCGCGGTCCGTGTTTCCTGGATTGATTGCAAGAGCACACTAAAGTTCTCGAAGTTGGCTGCGCTCTCCTCAGTAAACCGAATGATTGCATCTGCCACCACCCTGGGCAATGCGGTGACCGCGGCATGCGCCATGAAGATCTTGTTCCGGCAAATCGGAAAGGCAGCTCGCCGTTTTTCTTCGTTATCGACCAACTCGTGGAGGAGATCCATAGGACGTTATCAATAGCGGATAAATCGGAAATGCATAGCACAGCTGGAACGCCATGCCCCCGATGGTTTGCCAGGGCATGCAAAGACGCCCTGGCAAATCTCATTTCTTTTTTTGTTCGCCCTCTTCGATCAGTTTCCAGAAGCCGGCATGCTCTTGCAGCTGTTCATCTTCCGCCATCGGCAGCTTTGAACGAAACAGGAAATCCCGGATGGTATTCTTGTGCAAGACCCGGTGCACCAGAACGCCCTCTGTGCTGCGCTCGAAGTAGATCCGATAATCGTTGGTTCGATACCGATAAAGACGTTTACCTTCTCGCTCGATGACCCCGAAAGCCTTGGAATCCAGACTGTCCAAGTCATCAGGCAAAAATTGGAATTCAGCCAGCAATTCCAGTTGAAGTTCTTTTGGAATTCTGGCCATTTCGGCCGCGCTGATTTCGTTGAAGACGATCTGATACATAGAGCCAGTTCTCGCTGTCTTTCAGAGTAGCACAGGAAATTCCGAGTTCCCACATTGTGGTTGCGGCGCTGGCAAGCTATGTAATCTGTGCTTTCCTCTTCTTACTGGTTTTACCGCCATAAATCGAAACCTCCCCTATGAAGTTATCGCTGTTTCTCCTCTGCTGGTTTGCCGGCTCAGCTTTTGCCCAGTTGACCTGGGAAAGCACTGAGCAAACTTTTAACTCGAAACAACAGGACAAGGAAGTCGTCGCAAAGTACAAATTCACCAATACCGGCCTGAAGCCGATCAAGATCCAGAATGTGCGAACCTCTTGTGGTTGCACCACTGCCGCCTTGAGCAAGACCGACTATGCTCCGGGTGAATCGGGCGAGATTGAAGCAAAATTCACTTTCGCCGGTCGCACCGGCAGGCAGGAGAAAGCAATATCGGTGGATTCGACCGCCAATCCGGAGCAGCCGACGATTCTCAAGTTGCACGTCTACATTCAGGAGACGGTCAAAATTGAGCCCGACGTGGTTCTTTGGCGGGTAGGGGAACCGCCCGATCCCAAGGCGATCCATATCGCGATCGCGGATGATACGGCGGCCAGGATTATTTCCGTCACCTCGGATAATCCCACGTTAAAAGTGAAATTAACGGAAGTGAAACCGGGTAAGGAATACGAGGCGCAAATTACGCCCGAGAGCGTTGCCCAGCCCGCAGCAGCTACGCTGATGATCCGAACGGATTATCCGCCGGATAACCCGGAGACGAAATACGCCTACGCGCGCGTTAAATGAGATGGGTGGCCCATTACTTCGCCAAACGTTCTTAATTCTTCTGGCCGCGCTCGTTCCGGCGAGTTTGACGGCGGCGTTCCACCCAAAGCGTCCACCGTGGTCTCAGGTTTCCCTGGCGCCGGGCGAAGAGACGATGTCAACAGTGTCGACCTGGGGAGAAAACGTACTCTGGGTCGATGCGCGCTCGTCAGATGAATATGCGGCTGACCATGTACCAGGGGCGTTACTGCTCAACCTGGAAGGTTGGGACGATTTGTTTCCCAAATTTCTCGACCGATGGGCTCCAGAAAAAAAGACGGTCGTTTATTGCAGTGCAGTTACCTGTGAGTTAAGCCGCGAGGTCGCAGAACGCCTGCGAAAGAGCGGTATTTCTCAGGTCTTTGTTCTCAAAGGGGGGTGGGAGGCTTGGAAGACCCGAAAATGATCAGCGTGCCCCATCCTGTTGGCGAGTCGCGGCTCTTGAAATTCAGCCGCTTATTTGCGCGGATTGTTCTGGGTGCTCTGTTCGTTTTCGCCGGAGTGACGAAAGCCTATGATCCGGCTGAGTTCGCCATCGAGATCCAGCGGTATAACCTCATCCCATGGTTTCCAGGAGCACTTGCTTCGGTGTACCTTCCCTGGTTGGAGATTCTGGCCGGTTCCCTCCTCATTCTCAAATGGTTTGAGCGTGGGGCGCTCCTTCTAATCACCATTTTATTGTTGGTTTTTACCATTGCTTTGGCCAGCGCAACATTCCGAGGCCTTGGCATCGATTGCGGCTGTTTTGGAAAAGCGTTCGCTGCCACCGGGACCATCTTGCCGTTGATGCGGAACATACTGCTGCTCGCTTTCGCGGGCTTGCTTTGGTTTGAATGGAAATGACAACTTCCTTTCGTTGTTGGGCGGAGATAGACGTTGAGGCGATGCGATCCAATCTCGGGACTATTCGCTCGATGGTTCCCGCTGGGGTTCGGATCATCGCAATTGTCAAGGCCGACGCCTACGGCCACGGTCTCACAGAAGTTGCGCGCCAACTTGATCGGGATGTCGAAATGTTTGGCGTGGCTAGTCTGGCCGAGGCTCTGACCATCCGTTCGACCGGCGCTCACGCTCCTGTCTTGATCCTGGGGCCCGCGTTGCCCGAAGAACGGTCGACAATTATCGATGAGGGCTTCATACCAACCGTCTCCACGGTCGAAGAGGCAGCCGCCTACGAAAAATGGGTGTCTGCCGGTGCCAAAAGGTCCATGCACTTAGCGATCGATACCGGGATGGGACGAATCGGATCTTCGGAGGAAGAAGTGGATCAGGTTTTTACAGCGATTCGTGCCATGAACAGGCTTCGG
Organism: uncultured Verrucomicrobiae bacterium; assembly: GCA_963742335.1. GTDB lineage: Bacteria > Verrucomicrobiota > Verrucomicrobiia > Chthoniobacterales > JAFAMB01 > JAFAMB01. The sequence goes on along the minus strand of CAVULL010000025.1, from coordinate 263,411 downwards.
GTGGCGGCTTTATCATCGCATCTTCCTGTAGCGGACGAGGATGAGGATTATACGGCGCGACAGTTGAAGCGATTTCGAGAGATAGCGGCGCCTCTGGCCCCTGCGGATCGACCTGCCGCGATCTTGAACAGCGCGGGAGTGATGCGCTTTGGGAGGGGCGCAGCCTCGGGTGATTTTGTGCGGGTCGGATTGAGCGTTTACGGGATTTCGCCATTGCACGAGTTTCAAGAAAAATTCCGACCGGCGATGACTCTGAAAACGAGAGTTATCCTGGTGCGATTGTTGGGACGGGGCCGGAGCATCAGTTACGGAAGGACATTCGTGACCCCCAGTCAGATGAAAGTCGCAACACTCTCTGCCGGGTATGGGGATGGTATCGACCGCCATTTATCTGGTCAGGAAACGGACGTCTTAATCAACGGAAATCGGTGCCGATTGTTGGGCAGGGTGACGATGGACCAGATCATGGTCGACGTGACTCACCTTGAGGGCGTTGCGCCCGGGGACGAAGTGGTCCTTATCGGCCGTCAGGGTGACCAGGAAATTCTGGTCAGCGAATTAGCAACTAAAGCCGGAACCATCGCCTGGGAAATATTTACCGGCATAACAAAGCGCGTAACCCGAATCTACAAATAGGACCTGGCCCGAAATTCTCCCAAGCTGTGAGAGTTCCCTCTACCTGACACGCCCCAACGCCTATCCGGCGCGACGTTTCCTTCCGTCCGCCCTTTCCCCGCGGGCTGAAGAGTGTTTTCTTGCCTGATGCCGCCTGAGCATCGAGCGAACCGCCTGATACACGAAAAGTCTCCCTACCTTCTGCAACACGCGCATAACCCGGTGGATTGGTATGCCTGGGGACAAGAGGCATTCCAAAAGGCAAAGACAGAAAAAAAGCCGATCTTTCTCTCGATCGGTTATTCCACCTGTCACTGGTGCCACGTGATGGAGCGGGAATCGTTTGAGAATCAATCCCTCGCGGAAATTCTCAATCAATATTACGTCAGCATCAAAGTCGACCGGGAAGAGCGACCGGACGTCGACCGGGTCTACATGACATTTGTCCAAAGCACGACCGGTTCAGGAGGCTGGCCGATGAGCGTGTTTCTCACTCCGGAACTGAAACCGTTTCTCGGTGGCACCTATTATCCGCCGGAGGACCGGTACGGAAGACCTGGATTTGGGACTTTACTAACGCGGGTGGCGGAAGCCTGGCAGAAAAGTCCTGAAAAAATTATGGAACAAGGAATCCGGTTCACCGAAGCGATCGAAGCTCATCTTCAGGAAACGCAGATGTTGGGATCAAGTCCTCTGAACGAGAACTGGCTGGAAAAGGGCTATCGCCAGCTGGCCTCGGGATTCGATGCTGAGGAAGGAGGATTCAGCCCTGCGCCAAAATTTCCGCGTCCGGCGGTCTTCAATTTTCTTCTGCGGTACTGGAGACGCACTCGAAAGACAACCCCATTCGATATGGTGCAACTCACTCTGCGGAAGATGGCACGGGGTGGGATTTACGACCATCTGGGCGGCGGTTTTCATCGCTATTCCGTGGATGATCGGTGGCACGTGCCGCATTTCGAAAAAATGTTATACGACCAGGCGCAACTGGCTGTTGCCTTTACCGAAATGGTTCAGGCAACGGCCGATCCAGAACTGGAAAAAACTCTTCGGGAGACTCTGGACTATGTTTTGCGCGATCTGACCTCACCTGAGGGCGGATTCTATTCGGCGGAAGATGCTGACAGCTTGCCTCACCAGGGAGCAGCCGAGAAGCGAGAGGGAGCATTCTACGTTTGGACTCAGGAGGAAATTGATGCCCTCCTGACGCCGGACGAATCGCTTGTCTTTCGTAGGATGTATGGGGTTGATCGCGCGGGAAATGTTGATTCGGCGAGCGATCCACACCGAGAACTCACTGGACAAAACGTTTTGTTCTTGCAAAACGACCGGGAGACGGTGGCGAAACTGACCGGCCACAGCGAGCTGGAAGTGACGCGCCTGGCTTCGGCAGCGCGAGAAAAGTTAAAGTCGTTCAGAGAGCAGCGTCCACGTCCACATCTTGACGACAAGATTATCACGGCCTGGAATGGGCTGATGATTTCCGGCTTCGCCAAAGCGTTCCAGGCGCTTGAAGAAGCACGTTATCTGACTGCCGCCCAGCGCGCCGGAGACTTCTTGCAAAAAAAAATGTACCAACGCAGATTGCTGCGGAGCTATCGTGGGACGGCTGGGGCGACAGATGGGTTTGCAGAGGATTATGCATTCTTGATCCAGGGTCTACTCGATCTCTACGAGGCTGATTTTGATCTCCGGTGGCTTCGATGGGCTGGCGAATTGCAGCTTCAAATGAATGCTCTTTTCGCCGATCCGAAAGGCGGATATTTCAGCACCGAAAATGGCGCGAGTGATATCCTGTTCCGAATGAAGGAGGATCATGACGGGGCGGAACCTTCTGCGAATTCAGTTGCCGCTATGAACCTGGCCAGATTGTCCAGGATTTTTGGCCGAGTAGAATTCCAGCAAGCAGCCGAACATGTTCTTGGAGCATTTCACGCCGCCTTGGAACGCATGCCGGCAGCGTTACCCCAAATGCTGGCAGCGTTGGACACGACTATAACCGAGCCCATGCAGGTCATATTGGCTGGTCAAAAAGAGCTTCCTGAAACGGGTGAACTCCTCCGCATCATTCGAGGACGCTATTTGCCAAACAAAATCGTCTTGTTGGTCGATGCCAGCGAAGACCAGAACTGGTTGGGCCAACATAACGAGGCGCTCCGAATGATGACGCCCGTTCGAGGACGTACCGCCGTCTATGTCTGCCAAGATTTTGCCTGCGAACTACCCGTGACGGAAGCAGCGCCATTGGCCGAACTCCTTCAGCGCTTTCAAGACGGCTGAGAGGTGCGTCCGCTTCTTGATTATCCTGGGCGACAGGATGAATCCTGGGAGCTTTGATGGCACGGATGACTTCGAGAGAACTATCCCGAGAACCTAGAGTAGTTCCTCCTAACCTACCTATGACAACTGACTGCGACGATGCATTCCAATGGAAACTCCAACTTTAGAAACCGACGTTCGAATCATGTTTTTCGATACTGATGCCGGCGGTCTCGTGCATAACATCGCTTACCTGCGATTTATTGAAACGAATCGTTCGCTACTTGCTGAGAAACTCGGGTACCCGCTCCAGGAAATGTTGAACCGGGGCGATTGCCCCGTCGTCGTGCGAACGGAGATTGAGTACCGCCGTCCGGCTCGGTTGTGGGATGCGCTGCGGGTTCATGGCGAACTTTCCAAATTCGAACGAAGCCGGTTTTGGTGCGCGTTCACCATCATCCGGCCAAGCGACGGCGCGCTTCTTGTGACCTGCCGGCAAATGCTTGTGGTGGTCCAACTGCCAGAGCTGAAGGTTCAACGGTTGCCGAGCCATTGGCAGACCGATTTTAGCCACCTGAGGGCTAGTTGAGCAGGAGTTGCAGGAGTTGCAAAACCTTTCAGAACGGCGGCAGTATCGCAGCAGAACCAGGAGCCGGCGCGTCGGAGCGCGCGGCAGGCGGACAAAGAAGCTAGGCCAGGTCCGATTGCCCTGCCGGCGGCGTGCGACCCGATTGCTGGCTAACGACAACTAAAACTAAATGTCTTACGCTCCTCCTTTTGACTCCTGAACTCCTGGACTCATGCCCTCCCCCCTCAGAGTTTCAGATGCACAAGATGTAAAAGCCAATCCGAGAATTCCATGGCTCCCTCCAGCATTTCTTTTCCGAAGTAGCTGAAGGTTACATCTCGGCAAGCGACGATCAGCATCAGGCTGAGAGTCGAGAAATTAATGAGGTAAACCACCATCATCGAAAAGCATGTGCCATGCTCGATCAAGTCAGTCTGTCCTTGCCACAACATCCAGATCGAGAATGTGACATGGAAACTCCAGGTGAACCCAACCACCCCGAAAAGCCATCGTCGATATGGGTCCACATCAGCGAACACGCCAATTCCGCCGTATAGGAGCAGCGCGAGAATGCTGTAGATCGGAAAAAAGTAGGGTGCCAATGAAATCCAGAAATTGTTCCTGTCGGTGACGACATATCCGCCGGTCCGGCTGACACGAAACTGGCTCACTCTGCCGCCCATCAACCATGTCCAGATGGCATGAGTCAGCTCATGCCCGAAAACGTACAACAGCATCGGCCGCGGCAGACCGAAGAACGCGATCACCCAGAGCAGCGCGCCTAACGAAAAAAACCAGAATTCTTCTGATGCCCAAAAATGGTGTTGGACGGCTGCAGTGGAAAAGCTGCTGAAAAATGCCCGCGTTAATATCCAGGCGGGCGGAATCAGGAAAACCGCAACGATCTGCTTTAACCAGCGAACAGGAACGACCCATTCTGTTTCAACTGGTCGATCAAGCGCTTTAGAGCCGGTCTGAAGTTTGCGCCGACGCCGTTTCTTAACCGTAAATGCCACTACCTTCGCTTTGTACCAGCGAGCCCATAACAAAGGCGAGCCTCAACAGGTTCTATCGCGTCACCTTCGATCTTCTTTTCTGCTCTGATGCTCAAGCTTGGATCATGCGCAGCGTTGCTGGCCCGTCGATACGCCGACACGGTTCCCCAGCTACGCCCGGCCCATGTACGCTCCTGTCCGAGTATCCACCCGGATGACTTCACCTTCCTTGATGAAAAGAGGCACCTGGATCGTTTTTCCGGTCTCGAGTTTAGCCGGTTTCTGCACGTTGTTCGCGCTATCCCCGCGAATGCCTTCGGCAGATTCAATCACTTTCAGTTCTACTGAGGAAGGCAGTTCGATTTCGACCGCTTTTCCTTCCGCATAAAGGACATCCACTTTCAAATTCTCTGTCAAGTAGTAGGCGAATTCATTGATCAGCTCGGGTGGAAACGTTTCCGTCTCGTAACTCTCGGGATCCATGAATACGTATCCATCCTGATCCTTGTAACTGTACTCCAGTTTGCGCCGATTCACGTCCACCAACTCGACTGTCTCGGTCGAACTGAATCGCACATTGCTCGATTTCCCGGTACGAATACTCCTGAGTGTCGCCTGGACAAAGGCTCGAAGATTGCCGGGTGTACGGTGTTGGACATCCAATACGACGGTGACATCTCCGTGGTAACGAATGGCCATGCCCTTCCTGAGATCATTTGCTGCTGCCATAAAACAAGTTTTCGGTGTCGGTGACGGTCGCCAGTTTGGATTCCTCCAAGAAAGCACAGTTTCTACCGAGTCATCTTGGTCTTCAGACGGACAGAGCCCTATCCGCCGATCCGCGTTTCTGCTGCACCTTGGTACCGGGCTCTACTCATTACAGAAGCTTCAGTTTCGTCAAATCCTGAGAATCTACAATGCCAACCGGCTCATAATTTTCGTTTACCACGATCAAGTCGTCGATCCGATGTTGATCGAGAACGTTCAACACCTCAACGGCAAGTTTATCGGCCCGGATGGTAATCGGATGCCGAACCATATGTCGATCGACAGGATCGGAAACCATCGCCGGGTTTTTCTCGAACGCGCGAACAAAATCCCCATGGGTGAATATGCCGGCTAACGTACCCGCGGAAGTGGTGATTACTGCCAAGCCTGCCCGATGCTCGTTCATCGCATGCAGGGCCGCCAGGACTGAGGTTTGAGGAGAGACGATCGGCATTCGTGCCTTGCCGCGCATGATATCCTGGACGCGCTGCAGGAGATGGCGCCCCAACCGTCCGCCGGGGTGGAATTTCAGAAAATCGTCTTCTCCAAAACCGCGGACTTCGAGAAGAACCATGGACAAGGCATCGCCCAGGGCAAGCATGACGGTGGTACTTGAGGTCGGTGCGAGATTCAGCGGGCAAGCCTCTTTTTGGACCGAACAATCGAGGACAATTTCGCTCTGTCTGGCCAGCGTAGACCCTGAATCCCCGGTCAGGCAGATCATCCGAACATTGAACCGTTTCAGCGCCGGGAGAATGTTCAGCAGCTCTGCGGTTTCACCGCTGTAACTGGCCGCGATGATTACGTCGCCGTCAGAGACGATCCCGAGATCACCATGCAGAGCGTTGACCGGATTAAGAACGAACGCCGGTGAACCGGTGCTGGTAAGCGTCGCTGCGATTTTCTCCCCAATTTGACCGGATTTTCCAACCCCGATAACGATTATCTTGCGACCTGCCTGCACGGTTTCCAGCAGCAGTCGAACCGCCTTCTCAAAGCGTTCGTCCAATCGATCAGCCAATCGCTGCAACTCGGCAATCTCAATTTGTAAAACTCGTCGCGCTTTCTCGAGATAGTCCATTGATGAAGGAAGGGAAACGTTACACGGATCGCGTGAGGAAGTCACGGGGCAGGGACCTGGGGGGAAGAAGTTCAGGAGTTACAGGAGTGCAAAGACCAGGCTCCCGACTCCTGGCCCCTGACTCCTGCCATCTTCTCAATCAGCCAATCAATTCCCTCAGCACTCTCAAGTTCTCCACATCTTCTTTCAGATCTTGCTTCTTGGGAGTTTCAAGCACCTTTGGGATGCTCTCGAATTCTCTCGAGCGCATGATTTCCCGAAATGGCGCGAGTCCGATCTTGCCTTTACCGATGTGTTCATGACGGTCAACGCGGGAATTGAGCGCCGTCTTGGAATCATTCAAATGCCAGGCCGCCAGTCGGTCTCGCCCTATGATTCGGTCGAACCTTTTCACCGTGTCCCAAAAGCCTTGCTCGTTGGAAATATCGAATCCTGCCTCAAACAGATGTGCAGTATCTAGACAAACCATGAGACGTTCCTGGTATTTTGAGCGTTCGATGAGATTCGCGAGCTGCTCGAAATTATGTCCCAGACAACTTCCCTGGCCGGCGGTGATTTCGAGCGCAACTCGGCATTTGCCTTGAGGGAGTGAGTCGAACACGGCATCGAGACTTGAAGCAATCCGGTTCAGACCGGTTTCTTCGCCGTCTCCCATGTGTGCGCCCGGATGCAAGACAAGAAATGGGAGGCCGAGTTGATCTGCCCTGCCCAATTCCTCGCTGAGCGCGTGGATCGATTTTTCCCTGAATCCCGGATTATTCGTTCCGGGATTGATCAGGTAGCTCGTGTGGCCGAAGACGACCGACGGACGATCCGGGTAGTTGTGGTAGGCCGTTAACTCAGTCTCAGCGAATGGCTTGGCAACCCATTGCATGTTGTTCTTCAGGAATATCTGGACCGCGCTGCACCCAATCGATCGACCTCGCTCAAGCGCTTTGGATGGCCCGCCCGCAGTCGACATATGCGCTCCCAGCAAAAGAGGCGGAGATTTCTCGTTGGCCGTTTTGCGCTGGGGTGCGCTTTTGGGCTTTTGAGCCGTGCGTTTAATCTCCTTTTTTTGGTTGAGCGGAGGCATTTATTTAGCCTTCGGTGAAATGAGTTCCCAGTTAGGCTCCTGGATCGTGCCGACGCTACGAATATTGACTGAGCTGTTGTTCACATTGCCCGCAAGATCGACCAAACCTCCAAGAAGGAAAAGAGATCCTGCGAGATGGACCGCGTGCGAGCCTGAAATTAGTTGGAAGGAGGTGATTCGGAGCGACAAAGCTTCCAGCGTGAAACTCAGCTTCACCTCCAAAGGTTCACGAAATCCGAGAGGTACGAGACGCTTCAGCAGAGGCGCAAGGAATTTTGACTCGCTTACTTTGGCTCCTTGCACGCTGATCGTCCCATTAACAGCGAGATTCGGAGGGTCATCTCCAAGCATAGAGAAATCACCAACGCCCCGTTCGAAAGTAATTTCCCATCCGTCAAATTGATACGCGAATGGACCTTGCGCCTCGATGCGGATTCGAAGATCGTCGGTAGATCCATTTCTGAACTGGACAGTTCCGCTTGCCTGCATGGTCGGGGCGTCGGTAAAGCGGAACGGCTGCAGGATCTTGTTGATCGACGGATCGATCCAGGCTGCGACAGCCCCAGGAGAGATATTGGCTTCGACCTCTTCGATAGACAGTTCATCTTGACCGAAATCAAAGGTAAACCTGCCGGCTCCAGCGCCTTCATCCCGGATTACCCGGACTTGATCAAACTGGACCATGTTGTTCCGGAAGTTGAAATTACCTGAGGCCGAGTTCAGAAGTGCGCCTCGAAATTTTGTTTTCCCAAGCCACACTTGCCCGCTCCCCGAGATCTTTTCGAATTCCTGGCTGGTCCCGGAAAAGGTGGCTTGGATCACAGGAGAAGTCTGAAATTCCCAATCGGTCAAAGCGTGTTGAAATCTCGGCGGACAAAGAGGCATCAGTTCGGTCGGATTTAACGCGGAGTTGATACGCATCCGAAAATCGCCGGGCCGGTTCAACAAATCTCCTGATAATGTTCCCGAGCGATGCGTCACCTGCGCGTTCATTACCATCCAGGAATCACCCGACTTCGAGAACTCGGCTCTCATGCTCTGGAATTTCACAGTTCGCACAGAAAACTGGTCGAAGTTCAGTTTGCCAAGAACTTGTAAATGGCCGTCCGGTTGAGCCACACCGCTTAGCTCGATTTCCGGCACCGAGTCGAAGATCAACTCTTTCGCCCAGGGGAAACGAGAATCGTTAGCCAGCAGCTTTGCTGGATCCAACCCGCTGCGAACCTGAAAATTCTTTTCGCCGGTCGCCAGGTTCCAATTGCCGCTGGCAAAAAATTCCCCACGCCCATCGCGCATGAAAAGTTTACGAAGGTCGAATTTCTGGTTCTCAAGAGAGAACTGGCAGTCCAAATTTTGAAGTTGATAGTTTTCTCGAGTGAGGGTTTCGGCAAATAAATGTCCTCCCTGCAGCCGGAGGGAGGCAGGACTTGCCAGGTCGATCTGAAAGGTGAAGTCAAGGTGGGGCGGTTCCCCGGAAAAATGGAGCATTTGAATCTCTTTGGTGAGAACGCGGAGAAAACTTTGTTCCGTTTTTTGGCCTGAGCGAGCGCGAGATTCGGAGTCAGGCAGAAGGGAGAACGCCGCGGGGTTGACCAATGTTCCGGACGCCTCTAAATGAATCCCGAAAATCAGACCGGAGGCTTGGCGCACTTCAATGCGCCCCGGGAAAAAATAAATCCGCGACTGAAGTCCGGTGAGGCGTATGCGGCCCGCCTTAGGATTCGCCGGGTCAATGGGGATCGAGATTTGCGCATCGTGCAGATCGACCGCGTTAAGGGCCGGTTCCTGCTGCAACAAATTGGCGTAGTTGATGTCCAGGGAAAGATCGCTGATTTGGGCAAGGATTGTCTGCCTGCGATCGTTTTCGAAGATTTCGAGATCTTTGGCAACCAAACCTCGAAACGGGTCCAAAGTCAGGCGCCGAACTCGTATTTCAAGGCCAAAGGCGTGAAATTCTTTGGCGAGCAATGCCCGCCAGTGCCTGCCGAAGCCTTGATGATAGTAATAATACGCGACCCACGAAAGGAGCAAAGTAAACGAGAGCAGCGTCAGCCATCTTAAAAAATGGAAAGGGCGGCTAGGCATCGAACCGGGCGCAAAGATGAGGATAGATTTGAGTCTGAGCAATGGGAAATCGCCCGCCTGGCAACTGGAAGTAAAATTTCTGCGACATTATGCTTTCCTTTCGGCACGACTAATGCTACGCAAGTAGACCCGATGATTCAACCGAACTGTCGGGCAAGATTTACCGGGGACGACTTCGATTTTGTCGTCCGTACACTCGCAAAAAGTCCCGGAAACAGGGTTGGCCTTGTCGAGTTGCTGACAGACATTGAGACCAGAGATCAGATTCTGGATCATGACCAACTTGTCCGTGCTGTGCTTGAACGGCCAGGGAATCTGACCATTTCTCCGCAATTCTACTTCTATATTCTGGCCCGTCTTGTCCTGAAGCGCTCAGGGATCGACGATCGCACCTTAGCGGACTATGTCGCCTCTTTGTTGGAGAAGTTTTCTCAAATCCGCCAAATGCGCTCGCCAGTTCAGAATGTCGAAACTCTTTATCTGTCCGACCTTTTGCTGGCGCTTAAGAACGCCTCTTCCTACCAGACATTTCTAATCAGGGCGCATATTGGGAACTACGCCTTATTCATCAGCGGGATTTTTTACGAAAACATCGAAAGTCGGAGCCAGCGCGGGGCTCCCAATTTCTCGTTTTATGAAGACATGGGTCGGGCGAGCTTTCACGCTTTGGCCTCTCATGACGTTGCTCGCCGGTACGAGTTAAATGGCCTTTTCGAGAAGTTAGCGGATCACTTTCACGAGTGCCGTCTGGCCTTGAACCGCCTGACGGACCAGTTTGTTAATATTGGGGACAATAGATTCCTGCCGACCTTCGAATGAACAAAACATTATTTAGCGAAGTCCAGCGCCTCTTTGAGCGAACCTATGCCACGGTCGGAATAAACCTTGAGGAATGCTTGATTGACCGGGTTCGTTGTTGGCAGCTAACCAAGCTAGCCGGAGCGTCAGCCCGCGAGTTAAGCGAACTGGCGAGAACTTTTCTGCGGTCCTCCGACGATCGATTGTACGTCGGAATTTATTACTCCAATTGGCTGATCGAACAACTGGAAAGGCACGACCCTCGCAGCGGACTTTCAGACAACAATATTCGATCACTGATCATGTTCGTGGAAGAAATTAACCACGCATTGCATGCCGCTTTGCAGTTCAAAGCGGGCCTGAGGCGCATCGATAGTGAGGACTTTGCGCGTAATCTGGAATTGCAAGGCATGGTAGATACCTACCTGGTGCTGCTGCTTTTCGTGGCTTTCTTCCGAAAAACCCAGCGAATTTCCCGAACCGATCGGCGTTGGCTTCGATTTCATCTTTTCGAATCGCGTGCTCAGGATGGTTTTCAGGACGAGAACCTGAGAGCACGCTATCTGGAGACCGGCGAGCTGGCCTCCTCTTACACCCACTACCTGGACACCCTGAACGGTGCTCGGCGATTGGATGAGATTCGAAATTTTCACGCGTTGCCTTACGACGCCAAGAAACAGCACATCCTTGCCTTGATGAATAGGCCGAGGCCTTCCCAGGAAGGCAAATAGAGAGTCAAGCCACGCTTTGACGTAGCAATGGAGCGTGTCTTCCGGTCAGCGGAACGTCGCCTTGGGACCGACCGAAAAGCTCAACTCGTTTCCCCGGAGAGCGCCTCTTGCCAGGCCGCGATTTTTCCCGATGCGATTTGACGTGTCCCCCTTTTATCATCTACAACGCGATGCGTTATGAAGATCTGGATCAACCGCGCAGGACAAAATCTGGGAACTTTCACCTTAGAAGAAGTTCAGCGGGGCTTGACTCAGAGTCAGTTTGTCCCAACGGATCTCGGCTGGCGGGAGGGTATGGAAACCTGGAAGCCGCTGGCAGAGTTTCCCGACTTGAAAATGCCGTCACCGCAGGTGCAAACTGTACCACTCGTTCCGATCGCTCCTTCATCGCCTGAGATCCCGCCCCCATTGCGGGAGGGCGCTTTGGCGACGATCGAGGTGGCGGCGGATGGCCCGGCTTGGGAACGAAGAAAGGAACTGGGCCTGGTTAAAGCGCTGATCGAGACCTGGAAAGAAGTGCTCTTCAACCCGGCTGTCAGCTTCTCGCGGATGAAGACGAGTGGGGGGTTTTTAGCGCCGTTCTTGTTCAATCTGACAATGGTGATTATTTGGGCGTTCTTTACGACGATCTATCGACTGCTCTTGTCTGGGGTCTTCGCAGCGTCAGCCGGGTCGGCACACGACGGTGCAGATTCCTTGTCGGGTATTAGTGCAGGCCTGCCTCCGCTATTGAACGTTGGAATTATGGTGGTAGCCATTCCGTTGCTCGTCGGCATAACTTTTCTCAACGCTGGAATCACTCACCTCTGCCTCGCGCTTTTTAAGGGAGCCTCCAAAGGTTATGAAGCCACTTACCGGGTAACCTGTTACGCCTACAGCACCTGGATCTTCGCTCTCGTGCCGTGCGCCGGAGGCGTAGTCTCGAGTATTTGGTGGCTGATTTCTATCATCATTGGCTTGTCGAAGGTGCACCGGACCGAAGGTTGGCGAGCCGCGGCAGCCGTTCTGCTGCCGGTCTTCGTCTGCGCGGGGATAGTAATCGTCCTTTACATTGCGGTAATAGCCGCCGTCGTTGCTTCGCTTCATCATGCGAATGCTTAGTCGCAAGTTTGGACTTTTCTTCCGGCCCCTCGCTCCCAAAGAGACCGACTTCGAGTTTATTTTTCTGGTCGTTTCCTGCAGCATGGCGGCCAGCTGTTACCTTTACCTGAATCTCGGAATGCCTTGGCCCGGGTGCGTGGTCCGCCGATTAACCGGAATACCCTGCCCAACTTGTGGGGCAACCCGATGCGCCATGTCACTGGCACACGGAGATCTCTTTGGGGCGTGGCGGCATAACCCCCTTGTTTTTATGTGTTATGGCGGAACACTTCTGGTGAATCTCTATGCTGCTGCGGTTTTGCTATTCCGGTTTCCGCGTATTCGGCTAGCCCTTCTGCCAGCCAAGGTCAAACAAGCGCTGGGAGCGCTCATCATCGTCGCGCTGACAGCGAACTGGATTTACCTCCTCGCCAACCATTGACGGTGGCGGCCCGGACACCACAAAACTGGGACTGACATTGTTTTGTTCGGCGCAAAACAGATCGATTCCCTCGATCCCAAAACGCCGCATTGTTGCCAGCGCCAGATCCGCCCGATTGCAATCGCGGCTCAGATGCCCGAGGACGACTCGGCGAAGGCGGTCTCCCGCAATCGACGCGACAAATTTTGCCGCAGCGTCGTTTGAAAGATGGCCATGCCTGGACAATATGCGCTGCTTCACCGACCAGGGCCTTCTGCTGTCTTCCTGCAGCATCTGCTCGTCGTGGTTGGTCTCCACAACGAGTGTCTCGACGTGTCGGACGCGCTCCAGGGCGAGCTTCGGCGCATAGCCGAGATCGGTCAGAAATCCAATAGAACCTTCATTCGACGTGAACACGAAGGCGGTCGGATCAACGGCGTCATGTGGCACGTAAAAGCTTTGTATTTCGATATCCTTCACTGAAAAAACGGCACCCGTTGCGAACAGGTTCCAGTTTGTGAAATCGGCAAGCGATCCTCGGCGCAACGTTTCTGCTGTGAGAGGATTCGAATAGATCGGAACACCGAAACGACGACAAAAGACGGCCAGGCCGGCGACATGATCGCTGTGTTCGTGCGTGACGATGATCCCGTCCAAACTTTCAGGAGGCACTGCGACTGATTCAAGTCGTTGGGTGATCTGACGGGCGCTGAATCCCGCGTCGACCAGAAGCCGGCACTGGGTAGTAGCAATTAACGAGCAATTGCCTGCACTTCCGCTGCCAAGCACCGTCAAACTGAACACGCGCCTAATAGAGCTTACTCTCCAACGGATGCCAATGAGATAACAAAGGGAACAGCGGATTCATTGGAATCGGCGAATCAGATGGCCGGTCAAACGCCCGTTTTGCATCAGGCGAACCCACGAGCGTTAAGCTCTCAAAAAATAATTCTTGCCTTCGGGCGGGTTCCTCTGGAGTTTCGTGCCGGAAAAGGACGTCGATGGCGATTGAACGGCACCCCGCACCCTAACAGCGCTGAATCGCCGCCAACCCCCCGGTATGAACCACTATAATACATTTGTCTTGACGGGCGCGCCTGGCAGCGGCAAAGGGACTCAGGGTAAAGTCCTCGGAACGGTGCCTCGGTTTTTTCATTGCGCCTGTGGCGAAGTCTTTCGGTCGCTGGACCTGCGAACGCACTTGGGACAAAAGTTTGTCGACTTTTCCAGTAAGGGTTTGCTGGTTCCGGACGATCTGACCGTGGAGCTTTGGAGAACAAAAATCGAAGCACAGGTTCTTGAGGGGGAATTCAAGCCCGATATCGATGCTCTGGTATTGGACGGCATTCCCCGAAACATCAATCAAGCCAAACTGATGGGAAACCTGATTGACGTGAAGCAAGTGTTCCACCTCTCTTGTCCAAAACGAGAGGAGTTAGTTCGCCGTCTTCGCAAACGTGCAATCAAAGATAACCGTTTCGATGACGCTAGCGAAGAGGTAATCCGAAAGCGGCTGGCCACTTACGAGGAAGAAACCAAGCCCGTTTTAAACTATTACGCTGGCTTAGTTACGACCATTGATGCGCTGCAACCGCCGGTCAAGGTTCTCCAGGACATTCTGGGAATTATTTGGAGTATGCACGACGCTGTCATGGCCTTTAACGCTTGACGGTTAGCGCGAAAACCTGACGGCGGCTGGTCCGAATTTTCTCGCTCCATAGTTGCGATGAAGAACAAGCCTCGCGTCGTCTTTATGGGCAGCGGCGAGATTGGACTGCCAGTCCTGGAATGGCTGGTCCACTCTCCGGCGACTGTTCTCGTCGGCATTGTCACTCAGCCCGACAAACCTGTGGGCCGCTCCCAGACTTTGTCTTCGCCGGCCCCCAAAAAAATGGCGGCCAGGTTCAATTTGCCGATTCTTCAGCCGGCGAAGTTGCGCCGGCCCGAGGAACTGGACCGGGTCGCTGCCTTATCACCGGATTTGATCGTGGTGATGGCTTACGGTCAGATCTTGCCGAAGAGACTTCTGGAAATGCCGACTCTAGCTTGCCTTAATCTGCACGCCTCGATCTTGCCCAGGCATAGGGGCGCGGCACCGATCCAGGCCTCAATCCTTGCGGGTGATCGGTCTACAGGCTTGACCGTGATGTACATGGCAGAAGGGCTCGACACAGGGGACATCCTGCTGACTAGATCGATCGACGTCCGGCGGAGAGAAACGGGCGGATCACTCCATGAGCGGCTGGCTATCGTCGGTCCGGAGGCACTGGCATCCGCCTTTGAACTGATTCTATCCGGCCAAGCCACCCGAGTCCCCCAGGATGAATCAAAAGCGACGTACGCAGCTAAACTCGAGCGAGAATCCGGGCGGATTGATTGGTCTCAAGATTGTTGTCATCTTGATCGGCTGATTCGCGCGATGAATCCTTGGCCGGGCGCGTTTACGCTGGTAGGAACAGCCGGGAATTCGGTTAAGAAACTGAAGATCCATCGTGCGTTGCCTCTCCACCGTCTCTCTGGACAGGCCGGGGTGGTCGATCGCATCGGAAATCGTGGAGTCCTGGTGGCCTGTGGACGCGGAACACTGCTGTTATTGGAGGTTCAGCTCGAAGGCAAGCGCAGGATGAGCGCGCTGGAATTTATTCGAGGGTTCGCGCTTCCAGTTGGGACAAAGCTCGTTCAGACCTGACTAAAAGAGCAAAGCGAGAACTTCGCCTGCGCCGAGACGTCTCCCACGCCCATCCATTTCTGGAGATTACGGCTGAACGGCCTTTGTTTGTGCGGGGGTTCCGGCGCGCTCGACTTCCTGAGCCATGGCTACGGATACAGTTTGACCGATCCTGAGAGGAATGGGCGGATCGCCGATCGCTTCGATGCGGACCGGAAACCGTTGTGGAAGACGAACCCAATCCACGGTTTGGCTGATCGAAGGCAATAAACCCGTGGCATCACTACCTGATCCATCTTGCACAAAAACACCCCAGCCTACGCTGCGGACCAAGCCCTGAAACGGCTGTTTGTAACCCATGATTGATATGTTGGCTTTCTGACCGATTTGAATATGGGGGAGCTGAGTTTCTTTGAAGTACGCGGCGATCCAAAATGAGTTCCCATCGACCAGGGCCATCAGTTGTTTTCCGGCCGTGACATAGGTGCCCTCGCTCGTATTCATGTTAGTGACATAACCGTTCACGGGAGCGATTACTCTAGTGTAGCCTAGGTTCAATCTCGCGAGCTCCAGATTCGCTTTGGCAGAAACCAATTGAGCCTGTGCTGCCGAAAAGTTGTCCTGTGCATTCTGGAAATCCTGTTCGGCCACCACATGATTTTTGTACAACGTGGATTGACGATCGAGCTCCTGTTGCCGCTGCCTCAAATTTGCTTCACTGTTAAGAACCTCTCCGGAGTTAACGTTGAGTTGAGCGTTAAAATCGGTTGGATCAATTTCAAACAGCAAGTCGCCCGCCTTGATCTGTTGATTATCGTGGACCGCGACGTGAATGATGGGGCCGGAAACCCGGGGCGCGATCCCGACGATGTTCGCCCGGACCTGAGCATCGCGGGTCCAAGGATCGGTCACGTAGCGTCGGTAAAGACTCCAGGCCGCCCAGCCGCCCAGGCAAACGATCACCAGCGTGACCAGAAAATTGAATATACGCGCCTTCATGGAAAGCAGACGAACCCAAGAATACTAGAAAACAGAACCACCAAGGCGAGGAAGAAAAGAGGAAGATGCCATATATGCCGCGATAGCCCGGTGCTCTCCAGGATCGCCATGACCAGCCAGGCCGCCAGGAAGCCGAAAAGAGAAATCACGAAAATCCAAGGAAGGTACAGATCCAAAAATCTGAACTCCGGCCGGTTCGTCGCTCCGATAACGCTCAAATAATGGGGCACGACTTAACGCTACCAGAATTCCCGTTTTCCGACAACAGTTGGGCCGCCGGAAACGTTGACGCCGTTGACGCGGCTCTGCAGCTCTCGGTAGTCTGGCCTCCCGATATGATCGCTCGCGCCGAAGAAACGTCTGTTCCTGCGAGAATCGAATGGCCGCTTCAAAATTTGTTGGGCGACTTGAGAGTGCAGTATGGGACCAAATTGGGACTGGCGGGAATCCTGGCACTCTTTTGTGCCTCCGTCTTGCGGCTCGAGCATTCCACCTGGTCGATTTTGACGGTCGTGGTCATGATGAGCTCTCAATACGTGGGTTCGATCACGGTCAAAGTGATCCTCCGTATCTCGGGCACTATCAGCGGAGCTCTCCTTGGGATTTGGTTGGTCGGTTCTTACGCTTCATCGCCAGTCGTCCTGCTGATCGCCCTTTTCTTTGTCATGGCATTCGCCACTTACAAATTCGGTCAATACCCAGCGAGTCAGACGCCCTACTTCCATTTTCTAGTCGGCCTGACGCTACTCACGGTGACGACGTATGGCGTGGATGCGCCAAACCAGATCTGGGAAACCGGGCTGAATCGGATGCTGGAAACATTGGTTGGAGCTCTGAGCGCCCTTATCGTCACGAGCCTTTTCTGGCCCCGTTATGCCAGGGAGGAATTCTTCGGAGCCGGACGTTCTGCCTTGCAAACGGCGAGCAAGCTCCTGTCCATGGAAACGGACGCCTATGTCCACGGGCAAAAAATATCGGGTGGCATAGAACAGATTCGCGAGACGTTTGCACAGCAACTCTCTTCGCTGCGGAATCTTTTGCAAGCGGGTGCGCGCGAGAGTACCTATTTTCGCGCCGGTCTGGCGAACTACAATGCGTTCGTGGTGGCCTTGACGGATCTTTTTCAGTCGGCGCTCGATCTGGAACGGCGGCGTCAAGACGAATCTCCGATTCTCAACGAAGTACGAGATGAACTGGAAGGTGTGAATGCGGCGATCAGAGAAGAGTTCGCAATTCTCGTCCAGCCGCGATCCAGCCACGAGAAGGTACCTACCGGCACATTGAAAGCGCGGTTCGCTCTTCTGGAGGAGAAAGTTCACGCAGTCCGGGAAGGACAAGAGAGACTGTTTCTCAGCTTGCCGGTGGAGACAACCTCGGCCTTTCTGGGTCACTTTTCCGCCCTCCAAGCGGTGTGCAACGACCTTGAAACGATCCGTAGCGCGAGCGAGGGATTGCCCCGATTCGGTCAGGACGCTCCTAAATCGAAGGTCCTTTGGGATTTCCATCCGGCGATCGATTGGTTTTGGGTCAGGACCGGAATCAAAGGGGGCTTGGCCTCGGTGATTTCGATACTCCTGCTACGCTGGATCAATCCGCCGGGGGCAACGATTATTCCGCTTACGGCCTGGGTATTCACCATTCTGAGCCGTCCGTTTGTCAGGGTAGGGGGAGCTGGAGATCTTAGAATCATTCAACGCGTCTTTGTCGCCGGGCTTTTGTTTATTCCGACAGTCGCTCTTCTGCACTTGATCACGCCTGCCCTGGCAAACTACGGCGTCATGAATCTGGCTCTATTCGGCATCCTGTTTGCCTTGGGCTTTTTCACTGCGCGAATGCCAGGCGTCGGCTTCTGGACTCAAGTGGTGATTTTGAGTATCAGCTTGTTTGTCGGGCTCAACCCGCAGGTTCCAGTGCCCTCCCTCACGATCATCGACTCGTTCCTGGGAATGATGACTGGAATGGTGATCGCGGCAATGGTCGGAAGATTCATTTGGCCGGTGCTCCCTCAGAAGTTGCTCAGGGATGACCTCGTGAAATTTTTTGTTCAATTGAAAGCCCTTTTGAACCTCGAATCGCATCCGGAAAAGATTCGGACCCAATTGGCCATCTTGCCGGTAGAAGCTCAGCAGGCGGCGCGTCAAATTCGAATCTTTGGATATTCTCCCGCAGAACGAGCGAAAATCAGCCGACTGATCAGCGGATTGCCAGCGCTGGTAATGCAGAGCGCAGCCCTTGTTTCAGAGACCCGTCCCATACCAGAGAACATCCAGTCCCTGTTGCGACCGGATTTCGAGCGATTGCGAACGGAATTCAACGGGTTGTTAGATGTTTTTACCGAATGTTTACGCAAAGGCGATAGCCGCCGCACTTTCCCGACGCTGCGCGACGCCCTGACAAAATTGGACGAGAGTTTGGAAAAGATCCGTTCGAGCCGGATATTTGCCGAACAGAAACTGGAGGTGTTAATGCCTACGCTCCAGATGGTAAATCGTTATCAATCCACCGCCGAAGCTTTGGAGGAATGCAGCGGCATAATTCAAACGTTGCAGCTGGACCGGTACGTAGGTGATTTTGCGCTGTGAGTTCAGGAGTTCAAGGAAATCCAAAGAAGAGGCAGAATTTCGTCTTGTAATTGCCCATAAAGAGAATGCGCAGCTAAGCGTCGAAGTCCAGAAACTGCGGGCCGACCTTGCGCAGCAAATCGCAGATCCAATAGATTGAGCATCGTCATGATGCACTCCTGCATGCCGAGACAGTGGTCAGCAATCAGTGTCAGTGGACGTTCACCCCTCGCTAAAATCGCACCAAGACTAGTGCTATGATTATTATAGCTGTTGTAAGCGCAGGAGAACGAACTATATTCCATTTACGAAAGTATCCAGTAAATAGCTTGAGGCATTGACTTTGGATTTCATAGCTCTATCGCCTTCACAAAGCGCTAGGAGGGCGTTTTTTTAGGGTTTCTCAAAATCGCGGACCAATCTGCGTCGGAGGTTCGCAATTTCGAGCGGAGTGACCAGGAGGACGAGGTGCGAAGTTTTAAAGCTTTTCCGTAGCCTCCTGGGTTTTCGTGTCAGGGGGCTGCAGTTGGTCCAAAAACTGAGCTTCAGATTCCACCCAAGACGCCCATGGCAGTCAAATTCTACGACAGCAAGATCGTGAGCTCGCCGGAGCAGGCGGCCGATATCATCCGAAATGTTGCCGAGGCCTCCTCAGAATACTCGATTATTTGCGAGGATCTCGAAGGAAACATCCTGCTCTGGAATGAGGGGGCGAGGCGGATTTACGGCTATGAGCCGGAAGAGGTCGTCGGCAAAGTCAATTCATCCATCCTGCATCCGGCGGAAGATGTGAACTCAGGCAAGCCGCGCGAGATAATGGACGCCGCGCTCCGCGAAGGAAAATGGGAAGGCGTCCTCACGCGCGTGCGCAAGAACGGCGAGCGGTTTACCGCGCGCGTGGTGATCACCCCCCGGCGCGACACGCGCGGACGGCCGGTCGGCTTTCTGCTGATTTCCAAGGATATCTCTAACGAGCAGAGTTTCATCGATGAGATCCATCGCGCCAAACTGTTTGACCGCTCCGTCGTCAGCGATGCCTCAGGAGCGGTGACCTTCATCACCAACATCCTTGAGTCGTCCACCGAATATTCTATCATCGGCAAGGATCTCGAAGGAAAAATCCTCTTGTGGAATGAGGGGGCGAGGCGGATTTACGGCTATGAGCCGGAAGAGGTCGTCGGCAAAGTCAATTCGTCCATCCTGCATCCGGCGGAAGATGTGAACTCAGGCAAGCCGCGCGAGATAATGGACGCCGCGCTCCGCGAAGGAAAATGGGAAGGCGTCCTCACGCGCGTGCGCAAGAACGGCGAGCGGTTTACCGCGCGCGTGGTCATCACCCCCCGCCGTGACAAGCACGGACAGCCGGTGGGTTTTCTGTTGATTTCCAAAGATATCACCAATGAGCAGAGATTTATGGACGAGGTTCGTCGGGCCAAAATGTTCGACAGCTCCCTCGTCCGCGATGCCCCGGAAGCGGTGGCTTTCATCTCCAACATCCTTGAGTCGTCCACCGAGTATTCTATCATCGGCAAAGATCTCGAAGGGAAAATCCTGCTCTGGAATGAGGGTGCGCGGCGGATTTACGGGTATCAACCGGAGGAAGTAATCGGCAAGGCCTTCTCCTCCATGCTTCATTTGCCGAAAGATGTCGAGTCCGGCAAAGACCGTGAGAACATGCAGGCGGCCCTGCGCGACGGCAAATGGGAGGGGACGGTCGACCGGCTACGAAAGAACGGCCAGCCCTTCACGGCGCGCGTCGTCATCACGCCGCGCCGCGACGCCTCAGGGAAGGCTATCGGATTCCTGCTCATCTCGAAAGACATCTCGGATGAAATCCGGCTGACCGAAGAACTGAACGCCACGCAGTTTTACACGCGCTCATTGATCGAATCGAGCATCGACGCATTGGTGATGATTGACCCGCTCGGCATCATTACCGATCTCAACAGACAGATGGAGATGCTCACCGGCCGCTCACGCGAGGAATTGACCGGCTCGCATTCCAGAAACTATTTCACCGATCCGCAGCGTGTCGAAGAATGCATCAAGCGAGTGCTACGGGAGGGCAAGGTCACCGACTACGAATTAACCGCGCGCCACAAGGAAGGGCGCGAGACGGTGGTCAGCTGCAATGCGAGCATTTTCCTCTGCGCAAATGGCAAGCTGCAAGGCGTGTTTGCCGCCTTGCGAGATATCACCGAGCTCAAGCACGCCGAATCGGAGCTGCGCGCATCGAAGGAGAATGCGGAAGCGGCAAACCGCGCGAAGAGCCGCTTCCTTGCCAACATGAGCCACGAAATCCGCACGCCACTAAACGGCATCACCGGCATGATCGGCCTGCTGCTCGACACCGGACTGATGCCTCGACAATCCGAGTACGCGGAAGCGGTCCTGGCCAGCGCCGATTCGCTGATCGCCGTGATCAATGACGTGCTCGACTATTCAAGAATCGAAGCGGGCGAGCTCATGTTCGAGTCACTCGATCTCGAGCTCCATGAGGTCGTTGAAGACACGCTCGAGATGCTCGCGGGCAAAGCACAGGCAAAAGGCATCGAGCTTGCTTCCTTCGTCGAACTGCAAGTGCCGACTCACTTGCGCGGCGATGCGGGCAGGCTCCGCCAGGTGCTCATGAATCTGCTCGGCAACGCGGTCAAATTCACTAAGCATGGCGAAGTCAGCTTGCGAATTTCCGCCGAGAACGTAACAGAGACGGAAGCCGTCCTCCGTTTCCGCGTGCGCGACACCGGCATCGGCATTTCGCATGATGAGCAGGCCCGCCTTTTTGAGCCGTTCGTCCAGGTCGACGATTCCGCCACGCGCAAATACGGCGGTACCGGGCTTGGGTTGGTGATCTCGAGACAGCTCGTGGAGCGGATGGGCGGCAATATCGGCCTCGAAAGTGTGCCGGGCGAAGGCTCAACGTTCTCCTTCACCGTGCGGTTTACCAGGCAAAAAAACGTGATGGCTGCAGAAAAACCAAAGCTCGGGCCCGTCGCAACGGTCTCATCCGAGCAACCAGCACGGCCTGGCCGCATCCTCGTTGCCGAAGACAACGCGATAAACCAGCTCGTGTCACTCGCACAGCTGCGCAAACTCGGCTTCGCCGCCGACGCAGTGGCGAACGGCATCGCAGCGCTCGCAGCGCTCGATCGCATCGCCTACGACGCGGTGTTGATGGATTGCCAGATGCCCGAGTTGGACGGCTACGCAGCGACCGCGAAAATTCGCTGCCGCGAGGGCGCTGGCAAGCATACTCAGATCATCGCAATGACTGCGCACGCGATGCAAGGCGATCGCGAAAAGTGTCTAGCCGCAGGGATGGACGATTATGTCACTAAACCGATGCGGCTCCAAGAACTCCAGGCCGCGCTCAATCGTTGCCTCGGCCACGACGAGGCGACCTAGCTAGTTTTCGGCCAGCTTCTTGACCATTGGGTTGGGCACCCCTGAAAAACATATAGGTGCCTCGAAGCAATAAAATGGACTTCGACTTTTTCCAGCTCGGTCGTGGGGGTGGCGGGTTATTTACGACCTTTTACTAACCCTAACTAAGTGAAAGCGGTGCTAGCGTGAAAGGCTGCACCCCCCGATTCGGCCCAGCCATTCTGCAACTCCTGAACTTCTGACTCCTGAACTCCTGCCTTTGTGCCTTCCTGTCAAACCGGGGTCAGCTCGGCCAAAGGTGTTGTTTCCCGCCGCGATCCCCGCAACCGATCCAGATAAAGGTAGATGATCGGTGTCGTGTATAATGTTAGAAGCTGCGACACGATTAAACCACCAATGATTGCCACGCCGAGCGGTTGCCGAATTTCTGATCCGGCTCCCTGACCCATCGCTAAGGGAACCGCGCCAAACATAGCAGCCAGGGTTGTCATCAGGATGGGACGAAATCGAACAATGCAGGCTTGGTAGATTGCCTCGGCAGGGGAGAGATTTTGTTCGCGTTCAGCCTCGAGTGCAAAATCAACCATCATGATTGCGTTTTTCTTAACGATGCCGATTAAGAGGATAATACCGATGATCGAGACGATGGACAGATCAACTTTGCAGAGGAGAAGCGCGAGTAGTGCGCCTAATCCCGCAGAGGGTAGCGTCGAGAGAATCGTGATGGGGTGAATGTAGCTTTCGTAGAGAACGCCGAGGACGATGTAAACGGCAACGATGGCGGTCAAAATCAGCACCGGTTCTGACGAAAGCGAATCTTGAAAAACTTGCGCGGTGCCCTGGAAACTGCCTCGGATAGTGTCAGGCATATGAATTTCCCCGGCCGCTTTTTCGATGATCTCCGTTGCTTGCTGTAGAGATGTGCCCGGATCCAAGTTAAAGGAGAAAGTAACCGCGGGAAATTGCCCCTGGTGATTGATCGCAGTCGGGGTATTGGAAGTTTGAAAGTGGGCGATTGCGCTGAGCGGGACCTGGATGCGGGATGTGCCGGATACGTAAATTTTATCCAGAGCCGTCGGATCAGCGAGGTACCGTGGCAATGCTTCGAGGATGACGTGGAACTGGTCCCGGTCATTGTAGACTACCGAAACTGCCCTCTGGCCGAAGGCACTGTAAAGGGCACTATCGACCTGCTGTGGTTGGATGCCTAGCTGGGATGCTTTCACCCGGTCCACAACAACATCCGATTGGAGCCCACGCTGCTGCTGATCGGTGGTTAAATCCTTTAACTTTGGGTTTTTCTGAAGAGCTGCCATCAACGTGGGCACATAATTGTTAAGATCATCCTGGCTCGGCCCGACCAACGAATAGATGTATTGGCCTTTCGTGGCTCGGCCTCCGATGCGAATATCCTGCGCCGCTTGTAAGAAAACGCCGATCCCGGGGATCCGGGCCGTTTTTCCGCGTATTCTGGCGACGACTTCAGTGGCATTAACATTCCTCTCATTGCGGGGTTTCAATGTAATGAACATTCGGCCCGTATTTCCGCTGCCGCCTCCCCCGCTCCCAACAGCAGAGGTCACCGAGGCGACCGCGGGATCATTCTGGACGATCTCGGTCACCAGATTCTGTTTCAGGACCATCGCATCGAACGAAATATCCTGCGCGGCTTCGGTAATGCCCATTACTAAGCCAGTGTCTTGTTGAGGAAAAAATCCTTTTGGAACAACGTTATAGAGCCAGACGGTGAGGCAGATGGTAACTGCCGTCACAATCAGCATCAGAAAAGAATGCCGGAGCACCCAGCGCAACGATCTGGAGTAGATGCCGATCGTGCCACTGAATATCTTTTCGGTACTCCGATAAAACCAACCTCGAGTTTGGTCGGACTTTTCCTCGCGCAACAAGCGAGAACAAAGCATGGGAGTCAGAGTGAGTGATACCACCGCCGAAACAAGAATCGCTACGCTCAGAGTGACGGAAAACTCATGGAATTGCCGGCCGATAATTCCACCCATAAAGAGCAGCGGAATGAACACCGCCACCAGAGAGATGCTGATTGAGACGACCGTAAAACCGATTTGACGGGCGCCCTGCAAGGTCGCCTCCAGGGGCGTCAAACCTTGCTCCAGGTGACGGACGATGTTCTCGATCACCACAATGGCGTCGTCGACCACAAAACCGACCGAGATCGTTAGCGCCATGAGCGAGATATTGTCGAGACTGAACTTAAGCAGGTACATCATCGCGAACGTCCCGGACAAAGCGAGCGGGACGGTCACGCAAGCGATAAAGGTCGTCGATATCCGACGTAGGAAAACAAAACAGACCAACACAACCAGGGCAACGCTGATCAGCAGAGAGACCTGTACATCAGCGACGGATGCCCGAATCGTGACCGTTCGATCGCTCTGAATATCAAGATGAATCGCCGGCGGCAACCATCGTTCCAGCTGAGGAAGCAAAGCTTTCATCCGGTCCACCGTTTCGATGACGTTCGCGTCGGCCTGCTTACGGACGAACAAGACCACGGCACGCTTAGAATTGAACCAGGCGGCCTGAAGCCTGTCTTCCGTGCCATCAATTGCGCGGCCGACGGCACTCAACGGAATGGGCACACCATTCTTCTCACCGATGATCAGGTTCTTGTATTGATCTGCGCTGAAAAGCTGATCGTTGGCGTTCATCGTGAAGCTGATCTGGTCCCCGTCGATAGCTCCCTTCGGTTCATCCTTATTTTGACCTTGGAGCACGGCGCGAACGCTATCGATGCTCAGCCCCATCGAGGCTAGTGCTGCGGGGTCAACCTGTATGCGCACCGCGGTTCTCGCGCCTCCGCCGACGTCTACTTCGCTGACACCGGGGACCTGAGAAAGTGCGGGCACCAGCAACTCTTCGGCCTGATTATAAATGACTGATAGCGGGACAGTGTCGGATGTCAGGGCGAGGATCAAGACGGGAAGATCGTTTGGATTAGCCTTCCGGTAGGCAGGTGGACTGGGAAGGCCTGGCGGCAGTTCGCTGGAGGCCGCGTTGATCGCGGCTTGAACATCGCGCGCGGCTCCATTGATATCCCTGCTCAGGTCGAACTGCAGCGTTATACGCGAACCGTTTAATTGACTGACCGAAGTTATCTCGTTGACGCCCGCGATATTGGCGAATCTTCGTTCTAGCGGCGCGGCGAGCGACGTGGCCGCAGTTTCCGGATCGACTCCAGAGTAATTGGCGCTGACGTTGATGGAGGGGAAATCGACCTGAGGCAAAGGAGCCACCGGCAGGAACTTATAAGCAACAATTCCCGTGAGCATCAATCCGATCGCGAGAAGGGAAGTGGCAATCGGTCTGCGTACAAATGGTTCAGAAATATTCATTGTCAGCCAGGATGCCGGCGCCCTGGTCCCCATCTGAACTCATCTAGTCAGGACGGGTTCAAGTTCAGCCGGCTTCACCACCGGCTTATCGCTGCGCCGACCGAGGAACTTCCCAAGCTTATCCATGTAAAGGTAGATAACCGGGGTTGTGTACAATGTCAGGATTTGGGAAACGAGAAGACCGCCGACAATGGTAATGCCAAGCGGCTTCCGCAACTCTGAACCAGTTCCTTCCTGGATCGCCAGGGGTAGCGCACCGAGAAGCGCTGCCATCGTTGTCATCATGATCGGTCGAAAACGAAGTAGACAGGCCTGATAAATCGATTCTTCCGGGGTTTTCCCCTCCTCACGTTCGGCATCGAGGGCAAAGTCGATCATCATGATCGCGTTCTTTTTTACGATGCCGATCAGCAGAATGATTCCGATCAAGGCGATTAGAGAGAAATCCATCCGAAACAGAAAAAGTGCTAGCAGCGCTCCGACACCGGCGGAGGGCAAAGTTGAAAGGATCGTGATCGGATGAATATAACTTTCGTAGAGAACTCCAAGCACGATGTAGATCACGACAATAGCGGCTAGAATAAGGTATGGTTCAGAGTTGAGCGAAGTCTGAAACTCCGCCGCCGTGCCGGAAAAACTGGTGGCGATTGTATCGGGCAAACCGATTTCGGCTTTCGCTTCTTCAATTGCCTTTACTGCTTCACCGAGAGAGCTTCCCGGGGCAAGGTTAAAAGAGATGGTGACGGCAGGGAACAAATTCTGATGGAGGATGGAGAGCGGTCCCGTTGTTGTCCGCATGGTGGCAAACGCTGAGAGGGGAACCTGCGGGCCGCCGGTCGTGATCGCGCCGTTGGCGGTGATCGATCCTGGACTCGAGACGCTGCTCGCCTGCTGAGCTCCGGTTGCATTGACGTAGATCTTATCCAGCATGTTGGGGGAGTTTCTGAACTCCGGCGCGGCTTCGAGAACTACCCAGAACTGGTTTAGTTGGGTGAAGATGATCGAAATTTGGCGTTGTCCAAAACTATCGTACAAAACGTTATCGATGGCGTCGATCTGGACCCCAAGCCTTGAGGCTTTCTCTCGGTCGATATCGACTACCGTTTGCAGCCCATTAGTCTGTTGATCGCTTGCCACATCACTGAGGACGGGGGACTTTTTGAGCCGCTCCAGCAGTTTCGGCGTCCAATCCGCAAGTTCCGACGCGCTGCTATCTTCGAGGATATACTGGTACTGGGTGCGACTCACTTTGGTGTCGATCTGCAAGTCCTGCACGGATTGGAGGAAGAGCGAAATGCCCTGAATGTTTTTTGTTGCCTCGTGCAGCCGCGCCATGATCTGGTCCGCCGTCGACCGACGTTCGTCGCGCGGTTTCAAGATGATGTACAAGCGGCCGGTGTTAAGTGTTGCGTTGACTGTTCCCGCGCCAACGAACGCAGCAACGCTCTGAACATCCGGATCTTTCCCAACAATATCGGTGACTTCCCGTTGCCGCTCGAGCATCGCTTTAAAAGAAATGTTCTGCGCAGCATCTGTCACGCCGATGAGTTCGCCGGTGTCTTGGTTAGGCAGCAGCCCCTTTGGAATCGCCAAATAAAGAAAGATCGTGGCAATCAGGGTAACAATCGCGACCATCAAGGTGATGAATCGATGGCGGAGCACCCATTTCAATCCGCCGTCGTAAAAATTCAGCATTCCGTCAAACGCGTTCTCGCTCCATTTGAAAAGCTTTCCTTGCTTCGAGTGATCGATCGGCCTTAAGAACTTTGCGCACATCATCGGGGTGAGCGTCAGGGAAACAATCGCCGAAACGATAACTGCCACGCTAAGCGTGATAGCAAACTCCCTGAAGAGGCGACCGACGATGCCGGTCATGAAAAGCAAGGGGATAAAAACGGCAATCAGCGAAAAGCTAAGGGAGACGACCGTGAACCCGATCTGGCGGGAACCCTTAAGCGCGGCTTGGAGAGGCGTTTCGCCCGCCTCGATATAACGGAAGATGTTCTCGATCATGACAATGGCGTCATCGACGACGAAGCCGGTCGAGATCGTTAGTGCCATCAGCGAGAGATTGTTCAGACTGAACCCCGATAGGTACATGATGCCGAACGTACCGATCAGCGAGAGAGGTAAGGCGACGCTCGGAATGACGGTGGCCCAGACCCTTCGCAAGAAAATGAAAATCACCAGGATTACCAGACCGACGGTCAGCATCAGAGTGAATTGAACGTCGCGCACCGACGCACGAATCGTCTGTGTCCTGTCAGTCAGGATGTTAACTTTTACCGCCGGCGGAATCGAGGCGGTAAGCTTCGGCAGCAGTTGCTTAATGCGGTCAACGGTCTGAATGATATTCGCGTTAGGTTGCCGTTGAATGTCAACCAGAACAGCCGGTTTGTTTCCGACCCATGCTGCCAATTGCTCGTCCTCGACGCTGTCAATGACGTTCGCGATATCACTCAGTTTGACAGGAGCGCCGTTGCGATAGGTAACGATGAGCGGCCGATAAGCATCTGCGGTCAGCAGCTGATCGTTGGAACCGATCATGTAGGATTGGCGCGTCCCATTGAAGCTTCCTTTGGGAGCATCCACGTTCGCCTGGGTTATGGCGTTTCGCAGATCTTCAGGGCCCAATCCAAGGGATGCCATGGCTGCCGGATTAAATTGAATACGCACCGCCGGCTTTTGATTTCCTTCGATCGTGACAAGCCCGACTCCTGAAACCTGGCTTAGTTTCTGGGCCAGGAGCGTATCGGCGAAATCGTTCACCTTGGCAATGGGCAGCGAATCGGAGGTCAGAGAGAGGGTCAGAATCGGGGTATCTGCCGGGTTTACCTTGTTGTAAATCGGCAGGTTTGGCAGGTCATTGGGCAGAAATCCCCTCGCCACGTTAATTGCGGCCTGCACGTCTTGTGCCGCAACATCGATGTCTCGATTAAGGTTAAATTGCAGCGTAATTGTACTAACACCAAATGAGCTGGTCGAACTCATGGAAGTGAGTCCGCTAATCTGGTCAAACTGCGATTCTAAAGGCGTGGTGACCGCCGACGTCATGACCTCCGGGCTGGCTCCGGGGTAGCGGGTGACGACCTGGATCGTCGGAAAATCGACCGTTGGCAATGAGGCGATCGGAAGAAGAAAATACCCGAGAAGTCCCAATAGGATGACCCCGGCCATTAAGAGGGACGTAGCGATCGGCCTTCGTATGAATGGTTCTGAAAGATTCATCTCGGCAGCCCCTAAAGCTTCGTCGCCTGGGGTTCCGGCTGTGGTACGATCAACTTCGTTTTCATCTTAGCCCCTGGTTGCTGTGGCCGGAGCACCCCCTTCGGGCTGATCGGGATTTTGCTGGTGACGCCGATGATGCTCGGTGCCCGTTTGCTCTGGGGAGGGCTTAGGCTGGTCTGACTGGCTCGGGGTAGGCGATTCATCCGCTTTCGTTAACTGTTTCCCATTTTTTGAGGGATTCGGCGTCATAATTTGCACCGGCGACCCGGGCTGAAGTTTGTATTGTCCATCCACGACGACTTGCTCGCCTTCCTTTAAGCCGCTGTCGATCAGCGCCAGTCCTCCATCAATCTGGGCCACCTGCACCGGCCGCATTTCAACGGTTTTATCCGGTGTAATGACGTAAGCATATGCTCCGTTCGGCCCGCGCTGAATCACCGCTGCCGGAACAACCAGTCCATCGCGGCGAGTGGATACCAGCAGACGGTTATTCACGAATTGACCTGGCCATAGTTTTAGATCCGCATTGGGGAAATTGGCTTTCAGTTTGATGGTGCCGGTCGTCGGATCAATTTCGTTGTCCACCACTCCCAAAGTCCCTACGTCGAGCGAATTCTTCTGAGTGCTATCTAGTGCATCGACCTTGAGAGGGCCCTTGGCAAAGGCTTCGTTAATCGTCAGCAGATCCTGCTGCGGAAGAGTGAAAACAACCGAGATAGGTTTTAGCTGAGTGAGCACTACCAACGAGGAGGCGGGGGTGACGTAATTTCCCTGATCCACTTGTCGAATGCCGCATCGCCCGTCGAATGGTGCAGTTATCTGGGTGAAGCTGAACTGTGTTTGCGCGTTATCAATTGCTGCCTGATCGGATCGGACAGTCGCGTCCAGCTGGTCTACCAGATATCGCTGGGTGTCGTAGGTTTGATTGTCGAGTGCACCTTTCTTGAAAAGATCGGTGTCCCGAGTGAGGAGAGCCTTGGCATTATTGAGTTGCGCGACATCCTGACTTTTTTTGGCGATCGCTCCATCGAGTTGCGCCTGGAGAGGACGAGGATCGATCACGGCCAGCAGATCGCCTTTCTTCACATCCTGACCTTCTTGAAAAGCGACTTGGGTCAGTATTCCGCTGACTTGAGGATGGAAGGTAATGGTATTGTAGGCCTGAACTGTGCCTATGCCGTCCAGGTAGATCGGAACATCACGCTTCTGCACGACGCCGGCGACGACAGGCACGGGACCACCCGGTGCACCGACCCCGCCGCGCTGAGCGTGACCGCCGGCCTTCGCTTTCGAGGCGTCCACGGCATCCGGGGAGCCGTTTTGATGACTGAAATAGTACCAAATCCCGCCAATAAACAGGAGGCCGACCAGAATTAATAACCATCGCAGTCTTCGCATAGACGCCTAAACAGGAAATGGGTTGAAAAACGGTTCCAGAATGCCCGCGTATAGAAAGTAGACAACTTTTCGGCGATTCGATTCAATTCTCAAACCTCGCGCGAGAGTGGCATTCTGTCGTGCGATGTGCCTATTGGTTCGTGCAATCTTCATTGCTAGTTTGATTATTCTCCGCCCAAACCCCAGTGTGAGTGACCAGTTTCGCTGGATTATCACTGCAAGATGCAGCTTCCGTGCCTGGGCGGGAATGACCTTGCGCCAGCCGAGCACCTTGATCGGCCGTGCTTTCTGGCAAAGCTGTTGCCTTATCCGATTAAGCGGATCCCCGTCGTAGTCCGATGCCGCCAATCGCCGTCTCAGCCGGGGAGCTTAAGTTCTTTTAGTCGCCGGTGCAAGGTACGACGGCTGATGCCCAGTTTTTTGGCAGCCTCGGTCCGGTTGCCGCCGCACTCATCCAATGCTCGCTTGATCAGCCTGACCTCGTTGTCGTGGATATTGACCTGGTCCTGATTGCTTCCCTCGCGGGCAACGAGACTCCCTGATCCTTCGCGCACTGTCATGGGCAGATCTCTAACGCTTATCTGATTTCCTGTCGCTAAGGTGACCCCTGAATCAATTGCCCCCTTCAATTCGCGGACATTGCCCGGCCAATCGTAACGAAGGAGTATTTCCATCGCTTCTGGAGACAACGGCCGGAACGCTTTGCCGTCGCGCTCGCAGATTTCTTTCAGGAACGTATTGGCGAGCAGCGGAATATCTTCTTTGCGTTCACGAAGAGGAGGGACACGGATCTGGACGACATTGAGTCGATAATATAAATCTTCCCGATATTTGCCCTCACGGACGAGAGCAGCAAGATCCCGATTGGTCGCCGCGATCAAACGAACCTCCGCGTGAATGCTTTGGCTGCCACCTACGCGTTCGAATACGCCAGGGTCGAGTGCGCGGAGAAGCTTGACCTGGATATTTGAATCAATTTCCCCGATTTCATCGAGAAAAAGCGTGCCCCCGGCCGCTTGCTCGAATCTGCCAATGCGTCGCTCCATGGCTCCGGTGAAGGCGCCTCGTTCGTGACCGAAAAGCTCGCTTTCGATCAACTGCGGCGCAAACGCTGCGCAATTGAACGCGACAAATCGCGTCTTGTTGCGGTTGCTAAGATTATGGATGGCGTGCGCGATCAATTCTTTGCCCGTCCCGCTTTCACCCGCCAGTAGCACAGTGGCCCGACTCGGAGCGACCTGGCGAATAGTGTCGAAGATCTCATGCATCGCTCTGGCTTCGCCAATGAGACTTTCCAAACCGAAACGCTTGTCTACCTGTTGCCGAAGCTGAACATTTTCATGCTCCGTCTGGCGTCCCTTGATGGCCCGCGTGATCTTGAGCCCTAGTTCGTCGATGTTAACCGGCTTGGTGACAAAGTCGTAGGCGCCGCTTTTCATCGCCTCGACAGCGGTGGAGATGGAGCCATAGGCGGTCATCAGCATGCAAATCGGCGGCCGGGGGCGCTGAAGAATCTTTTCAATCAGCGCCATTCCGTCTTCCCCGCCCAAGCGCAGGTCCGTCAATACCAGGTCAATGTGATCCGTTGAGAGGACATTCAGGGCTTCGTCCGCATTACTTGCGGTGTAGACGTCGAAATCATCCTCAAGCGACCGGCGTAACCCTTCCCTGGTCGGTTTTTCATCGTCTACGATCAATAGCGTGCCGCGCATGCTCTTCAGGCGTCGGGTTGATCTTGCAACAATCGGATGCGCTTGTCTCCAAAGGGAAGATGAATACTCACTCGCATGCCTTTTCCTTGGTTGCTTTCGATTTCAATTTCGCCGCCGTGTTCGCGAACGATCCGGCGCACGATGAGCAACCCCAATCCCGAACCAGATGATTTGGTGGTGTAGTAGGGCTGAAACAACTTACTCATTTGATCCTGTGAAATTCCGCCACCCGTATCATGGAAGGAGACAGAAACATGCAAATCGCTCCGCCAGGATCGAATATGAAGAATACCGCCGGCCTTCATGGCCTGGAACGCATTCTTGATCACGTTGTAAAAGGCCTGCTTCATCTGGTCGCGATCGACCTGTAACTGCGGCAATGTCGGGTCGAGGTCCAGTTCAACGATGATGTCACGATCGCGGATTTCCGGTCGCAGGAATGCGACGGACTCCTCCAGAATCTCGTTCAGGTCATGAGTTTCGAATTGCGGTGTCGAAGGACGGATGGCCCGCAGAAATTGGTGGACGATCGAATCCAGTCGCTCAATTTCGCTTTTGGCGGTCGCGAGCAGTTCGCCGATGTCGCTCCGCAACTCCGCAGGAGCTTTGCGCAATCGCCGTTCCATAAGCTGGAGGTGGATGTTCAGGGAGTTCAGCGGGTTGCCGATTTCGTGCGCTACCCCGGCAGCTAATAATGTCAACGCAGACAATCTTTCACTCTCGATGGTCTGTTCGGCCATCCGGCGATCCTCAGTGATATCGCGCAGAATGATCGCGTAGCCGACAAGGTCCTGCCGCATTGCATTCGAATCCTCGACATCCTTGTGCAAATGGAGCGGGGCGACATAAAAATTGAGGAATCTGTGTTGTGGATAAAAAACCTCGATATCTCGACTGACGGAAGTCTCATTGGAACGGAGCGACATCCAATCCAGGCCGCGAAGTTTTTCTTCTAACGGCCGTCCATAAGCTTCTTCGGGCTCGACTCCGAAAAGCTGCGCAGCTGCAGCATTGATAAATTGGATCTTACCCTGGATATCCGTGACAATGACACCTTCCTGCAGCGCATCGAAAATCCGTTCCAGAAAGCCTTTTTCGCGCGCCAGCCGGACAAGATAATTTTGCACTTCCTCCGGCTGAACCCGCCGGATGCGCTCGATCAGCTTGTCAATGAAACCTGATCTCATCTTGGGATTGTCATCGCTGCGATTTTTTCCAGGGCGGAGTCAAAGAGCTCCGGTGGTACAGAGGCGGCGTCGTTTGCCAAGGCAGTCCCTGGTTCCCAGGTTTGAGGCGGGAACGCGCTTTCGAATCGGGAGCTAAGAATGTCAAGCGACCCGGACCAATTGCTGCTTTCGACCCTCAGATAGCGTACTTGGTAATCGCTTTGCTTAACAATTGCCCTTGCCGTCCAGGGATCGCACTTCATGACCTGGGCAATTTCTGGAGCGAGCTGGAAATCAAGGGTCCACGTCGCCCCATCGGAATCTGATCCTGATTCAAAGCGCAGAATCTGAAACAGAGCAGGAATCCAAACGATCTGTTGATCTTTGAGAGGCAGATGAAAATCCGGGATTCTCCTCTCTCTGTCCGACCTTCGGGGCATAGCAACAATACCGGCGGCAACTTGTTGGGGGTAAACCCAAATCTTTTGCCCGTTGCGACAGAAGATAACTCGATGTTGGGGGTCGAGAGTCTCGATCCGGAGCTTGTCCGGCATTTGCAGAAAGACACGAAGCGGTTGGTTAAGAATTTCTGTGGCCGCGGGAGGGCCTTCACGCAAGATCAGGTCCGCCTGCATCGCTTTGGTAGACGCTTTTGAGTAGAAGAGCGCGCCGTAGGGTTGCAGAACGCGAGCCAGGATATCGTATTGGTTTTGCGCCTGGACGAAGGGAGCTGCGAAAGAGTATCCGGCCACGAAGATGGCAGACGAGATACGCTGGAAAGCGAATATTGACATGACGGGATACCTGTAAGGCGAAAACCGGGAATCTCAAGGATCGCCGCTGACCCCGCTATCCTATCGATTGCCTTTACGGTTTCTCGCGTTAAACATACTATCCTGTGCCGGTGTTGACATCTTTGGTAGCAACTCAGTCTGGGGGACTGGTGTACGCTTTTACGGAAGCGACTTTCGAAGGAAAACTAGTCTTAACAGCGCTCTTCGTTGCATCGATCTTCAGTTGGTCCGTCATGGTCACCAAGATCAGGGTCGTGCGATTGGCAAAGGTGCAGAACGATCGGTTCCTTGAGTTGTTTCGGTCCGACCGGCAGCCTCTGAAAATCTACGAGTCCAAGGTGCGCTTCGACGGGTCGCCGCTCTATTCCATTTATCGAGCCGGCTGCAAAGAGCTGGCATTTCATCTGCTCGGTTCGACTGAGGTTGATGACACCTTTTGGGCGCGTTTGGAAATTGCTGAGCGGATCACGCCTTCCCAAATGCGAGTGGTAACCACGGCCATGGAAAGAGCTGTCGGCGAATCCGCGTTGCGTTTGGAGTCTCAGATGATCTTGCTCGCGACAGCGGTAAGTGGTGCTCCGTTTCTCGGATTGCTAGGAACGGTATGGGGTGTCATGGACACCTTCTCCGGCGTAGCGATGGCCGGTTCTGCCAATCTGCAGGCGATGGCTCCCGGTGTTTCGGGCGCTCTCATTACTACTGTCACCGGATTGCTCGTAGCAATCCCGGCAATGTTCGGATATAACTTTCTCGTGACGAGCATCCGGTCCTTGATTGTCCAGAATGACAATTTTGCTGCCGAACTATGTTCGGAATTCGAGCACAAGTACGTTAACCATTCGACCAGGCCGGTCCTTGTCAATAAATAGGATGCGCCGTTTTTCCGATCGTCACCCTCTGCAGACACTGACGGAGATTAATGTCACTCCGCTGCTCGATCTCGCGTTCGTCTTGCTGGTCATTTTTATCATCACGACTCCGTTGATGGAGAACAGCGTCAATCTTGTGGTGCCGACCAGTGGGGAGGCTATCCAGTCCGTCGATCCATCTCAGGTTCAGACGATCTCGATCGACAAAGAGGATGTCCTGCGGATCAATAACGAAATTGTCGATCCCGCGACATTGGAATCGCGCCTGTTAGCGCTGCACGCTGAGAAGCCGGACGTTGCGGTGGTCGTGCGTCCGCACAAGGAACTGCCCATCCAAAAGTTTATTGACGTGATGGATATCCTTCAGCGAGCTAGAATCTCGAAGGTGGGCGTTCTGACGCGCCCCGATGAGCCGTGAAGAATGGCATATCAAAGCAGTGAAGATCCGGACGGGGGCTTCAAAAAAACCTTCGTCGCGATCGCGGCCGTTCACTTGATCTTGCTTGGTGGATTGCTGGGCATCGCTCTGTTTCAATCAAAAAAGGATGGTGACACCGTCGTTTGGATGAACCCGGGATCCTTCGGGGGCGATTCTTCCATCGCGCAGTCGCAGCCCGCTCCTGCCGGGGAACCCGCATCGGCACCGAGCGAAGAGTCACTGCCGCAAAGCCAACAGGAAAAGCAACCGGAAACGGATCAGGAAGAAGAAGCACCGGAGTCGACTCCTCAACCTGCTCTCCCGACGCCGCCTCCGATGATCGAAAAATCTGAGCTGCCGATTTCGACACCCAGTTCTACCCCCGCCCCAGCGAATCCAACGCCACGGCCGACCGTTGAATCGACACCCAAACCAACATCTAAGCCGACGCCGACGCCCAAACCCTCACCGAAAGCCACACCGAAACCTTCGCCAAAGCCAAGTCCAAAAGCGACTCCTAAGCCGTCACCCGCTCATTCATCAACGCCAAAACCGTCGCCAAAAAACGAGGATGAGTTGAAAGAAAAGGCAAAGGGGAAACAGAAGGAAAAGGCGAAGGACGAGCACCAGGAAGAGGATAAACCAGAGAGTGAAGCTTCGCCGAAGCCGAAGTCGTCACCGGCAAAGCTACAGAAAAACGAAAAGTCGAAAGCCTCGCCAAGTCCGAGCGCTCAACAGGCAGCAGCTGGCAAGAACAAGGGCAAACAACCGGATGGGCCACAGACTTCCGAGTCAGGATCACACGCCCACAGCGGCGGCGGGAAGGGTCCGGGGGACGTCGCGGGGAGCGGGTCGGGCAATTCGGCGTTGGCGGGGTACGTAGGGATACTCACGAATCGATTTCAGGCGGCCTGGAATCAGCCGACCAGCGAGATGGCCCTCGGAAAAATGTTGTCCGTCACCGTAAAACTCAGGGTGGAAGCGGACGGGACAGTCACCGCCTTCGATATCGTTGAAGGATCCGGCAATCCGGTGGTGGATGATTCGGTTCGCGAAGCCGGCAAAAAAATCACAAAATTACCACCGCCTCCAAACGGCCAGGCATTTTCGGCGCCCGTGCGATTCGAACTGGGAAATTGAGACGGGAGACAGAAGACAGAAGTCAGAATTCAGGAGTGGCAGGAGTCAGAATCGATAACGTAGCAGTACTGGAAGTGTTTCCGGCAGTTCTTCGCCCAGCAGGGGCTGTAGGATTCAGGCGCACTCACTCCGTGGGATGCTCCTGCCTTCTGAACTCCTGCCACTCCTGAATTCTGCCTTCTGTCTCCTGTCTGTCTCCTGAATTCTGCATCCTGACTGTTGCGAGTTTCCTGGCAGTCTGCTTTAATGAGGTTTCACTAAAATGGCGGACGCTGAGCGTTACCAGCATTACGAAGTTCTGAGGCGTGGCGACGGTAGTCTGTGGGAGTTAGGCAGGGGCGCCATGGGCATTACTTATAAGGCCTTCGACACGAATCTTCGCTGTCCGGTCGCCTTAAAGGTCATTAATAACACCTACCTCGATAGCGATGTTGCTCGCCAGCGCTTTCTGAGGGAAGCTCGCGCCGCCGCGGCGCTTCGACATCAGAATGTTGCCTCGGTGTTTCACCTCGGAACCGATCATGAGTGTTATTTTTACGCAATGGAGTTCATCGATGGCGAGACTGTCGATGCCTACATGAAGCGGACGGGACCGCTCGCCCCGGTAGAGGCGTTGGAGATCCTGATTCAGGTTTCACGAGCACTTGCGGCGGCGGCAAAACAGCAACTGGTCCACCGGGATCTTAAGCCGGCCAACCTCATGCTGGTCGATGAAGAGGGCGAGAAGGTAGTGAAAGTCATTGATTTTGGCCTCGCCAAGAGCGCCAAAAGAGAGGGTGAAGATTCCGGCGCGTTGACTGTAGGTGGAGGATTTGTTGGCACTCCCCATTTTGCGAGTCCCGAGCAGCTTGAAGAACGCGATATCGACATTCGTTCGGACATCTATTCCCTGGGAGCAACTTTGTATTACATGATCTCCGGACGACCGCCTTACTCCGGGTCGGTTGCCCAGATCATGAGTCAGCATCTTTACAAACCGCTCCCTTTGGAACCGCTGCAAGGATCGCCTTCCTGCGTTGTCCAGCTGATCCAGCGGATGATGGAAAAGGATCGCGCCAACCGGCCCCAATCGCCGGCCGATCTGCGCCAGGAAATTGGTCGCTGCATCGAAAAGATTCAGGCGAGCGCCACGGCGACCAATCGACCGCCAGTCGCCCTCCAGAGACTGGCGGAGCAACCCGAGACGCTTGCCACGGAAGCGTTCTCCACCGAGAGACCGGCGGCTGCCGAGGCCGCCACGGTCTTGGCTCGGCGTTATCGACTGGAGCAAAACTTGGGCGACGCTCCGCAGGGTCGCCGCTTTCTGGCGGATGATTTGCAGGAAGATCGCAAAGTCTTGCTGCTGGTGTTTAACCGGGAATTTTTAGCCGATAGCAAACGGTACACCGCCTTGGAGCAAGAGGTCGATCAACTCCATCGCGCGCCTCGACCGGAGCTTCAGGAGATTTATTCTCTCGAAAGCACCGGAGAACAGAGTTTTCTAGTCCAGGAAGTGGTGAATGGGCCTTCACTGGTAGAGATCCTCCGGATTCGGGGCGCCCTGACTCCCCCGGAAGCCTTCCTGGTGGTCAGGCTTCTCGCGCCAATAGCCGATCATGCCTCTGCGAACCGGCTGCAACAAGTGGCTCTGACGGTAACGGGTGTTCGTCTTACTGCGCTCGGTCTGACGGAAGAAACGATCGATTCTGCCTGGCTGCAAAAGCCCTTAACGCAGTGGAACCGGTTGGGAGTCAAGGTTGAGCCGGTTGATTTTTCGCTCTCCTCTGCCGATTCCGCGACCTGGGCAGGGTCTGCCACGCTTGTCCAGAGCTCTACCGGCGAAGGCCCGCGCGCCAGTTATCTCGGGATGCTGAGCCTGCTGATTTACGAGCTGCTCGGCGGACCAAGGAGCACGGTCGAGACCACGGGCCGGTACACTCCGATTGCGGTTCTTTCCGAAGAGGGAAACACCATCCTCCGGCGAGGTTTGACCGATGAGTTACCTTCGGCGGTCGAATTGAGCAACTTGCTGGAGGGGCGATCTTCCAGCAAGGGCACCGAATACGGATTTGCGGCTGGCGCGGCTTCCTCCTCACCTTCTGCAGGCAGCGTTTCGTCGCTGCCCCAGACTAGTCTCCCGCCAGGCACCACCGGACTTCCGCCTTTGCCTCCCCCCGTTCCGCCTCCACCCCTGATGCCGGACCCTAAAAAGCGGAAGACTTCTATAGCAGGTTTGCTTTTAATGTTCGGGTTGGCGTTTGTGCTGCTTGGAGGACTCGGAGTGGCCGGTTACGCAGTTTATCATTACCTTGTCAGGCGACCGGATGATTCGGGAGTGGCACATCCCACGCCGGCAATCAACGCGACACCACGGCAACAACCGACGTCGATACCGACCCCGACGCCAACGCTGACCCCAAAACCAACGCCAACGCCGAGGCCGACACCGACACCCACTCCGAGACCGACTCCCACCCCGACCCCGGAAGAAAAAACGACTCCTTCTCCGACCCCTGAAATCGTTCCTTCTCCGACACCTGAGGAGCGACCAACTCCATCGCCTACTCCTGAGGAACGGATCAAGCCGACGCCAGCTCCGGCTCCTCCTGATGATTTTCAGGAAAAACTTGGGACCGCCCAAGAACTGAGTAAATCGGGCGATTGGCAAGGTGCGTTAAAAGACTACCTCGATTTAATCGACCGATTCCCGGAGAGACCGATACCGCTGAAACGGCTGGAGAACTTGCTTGCGGAGCTTCACAGCACCCAAGGAAAGCCGGAAGCCGAGGCTTACGCGGAGTCAAAATCAGACTTGGTTCGGGCAGCCGAAAAAGGAATTGTTCCTGCCATGCTGATCATCGGTCAATTCTCG
This sequence comes from uncultured Verrucomicrobiae bacterium, assembly GCA_963742335.1. Taxonomy (GTDB): domain Bacteria; phylum Verrucomicrobiota; class Verrucomicrobiia; order Chthoniobacterales; family JAFAMB01; genus JAFAMB01. The sequence continues at coordinate 224,376 of CAVULL010000025.1, read as the reverse complement.
CGGGAGAGTAACCCGTCTGAGTCGATGAAATGGTTCGAAATTGCGGCTGCCAAGGGGAGCACGCCGGCCATGATTGAAGCCGGTTTACTGTACTCGAACAGGCGGCAGGCAGGCGATGACCATAAAGCACTGGAATATTTCCTGCAGGCCGCAAATACCGGGGATCGCGTCGGGAAATATCTGGCCGGCGAATGCTATTATTACGGCAAAGGGGCGCCCACCGACGTGGTTAAAGCCGTGGGCTTCCTGCAGGAGGCGGCGGCGTTGCGCGAACCAAGAGCGATGGACCTGTTAGGGACGCATTTTCGCAAACTTCGTCAGTTTGATCAGGCCCGAAAATATTACGAGGATGCCGCCGCTGAGGGATACTCTCTCTCTCTGTCGAATCTGGGAGTGCTTTATATGAACGGGGAGGGTGTACAACGTAGCCCGGAGATAGCGGCAAATTTGTTCAAACAAGGTGCAGAGAAAGGCGATGCTAACGGCATGTTCTTTTATGCCGGCTGCCTGGCGGAAGGTCTCGGTCTGCAGAAGGATTCAAAAGCTGCGGCCGAATGGTTCAAACGTTCGGCACGTGCCGGGAATCCTCGGGCAATCGAGTGGTGTCGGATCAACGGAGTCTCTTACAAGTAGGGTGCAAGGCTTAATCGGCGCGGAAGAACCTGTGTGACCAATGCCTATCCCATCGATCAAGGTCCCGGTGTTCGAAGATGCTGTCTACCGCAAGGTTGCCTGGCGTACCATCCCGTTATTGTTCATCTGCTACATCGCAGCCTATCTCGATCGAGTTAATGTCAGCTTCGCGAAGTTACAGATGCAGGCCGATGTTCCGCAAATTAGCGATACCGTATTTGGGTTGGGAGCCGGCATTTTTTTTCTTGGGTATTTCGTTTTCGAAGTCCCGAGTAACATCCTGATGGAAAAGCTTGGCGCCCGCTTCTGGATTGCGCGAATCATGATTACCTGGGGAATAGTCTCCACGATGATGGTCCTGGTGAACTCCCCGTGGGTCTTTTACGGGCTCCGATTTTTGCTTGGGATGGCAGAAGCCGGCTTCTTTCCGGGGGTGATACTTTATCTCACCTATTGGTTTCCGTCCCGTCGCCGAGGAGAGATGATCGCTCTCTTTATGTTGGCAATCGCGCTGACCGGGGTAATCGGAGCTCCTTTATCTGGCTGGATCCTTCACGATTTCAGTGGAACGGTGGGATTAAAAGGCTGGCAGATGCTGTTTTTGATCGAGGGAATACCTTCCATAGTGCTCGGGCTCTTTGTACCCTGGTTGCTCGCCAACGGGGTGCGGTCCGCTCACTGGCTAAGCGAGGAGGAGAAGCAACTCCTGGAACAGAACCTTCGTGCTGAGGAAGCGCACAAGGATCATTTGCCCTTGGCTGAGGTCTTTTTCAATCCGAGTTTGATCTTATTCGCGGTGATCTATTTCTGCTCCGTGATGGGATTATACGGTACCGGTTTCTGGGTTCCGCAACTGATCAAAAATACCGGCGTGAAGGATCTATTGTACGTCGGTCTGCTGACTGCTATTCCTTATGGTTTCGGAGCTATCACGATGGTGGTTTTGGGACGCAGCTCGGATCGTTCTGGTAAACGCCGCCAGCATTTCGCCCTGGCCTCTCTTCTGGGAGCTGTCGGCATCGTGATCAGTAACCTGTTCAGACAAAACACGCTCGTTGCCATGGTCGGGCTGACCCTTGCCACGGTCGGGATTTTGGCGACCTTTCCGCTCTTTTGGCCGATGCCTACCGCTATGCTTACCGGCATTTCGGCTGCCGCCGGTGTCGCTTGGATTAATTCGGTGGGCAACCTCGCTGGGTTCTTAGGTCCTTCGATCGTTGGCTGGATCAGCGATCTGACAAAGCGAAGCGACTACGGTCTCTACGTCGTTGCCGCGGCGCTGGTGCTCGGTTCAATTTTGGTTCTCGGCCTCGTACCCCGAAAACTGGACGCCGACCAGGTAAGCTGATGATATTGCTTGTCTGGGTTTTGCGAACTCGATAGGGTGGCCGCTCGCAGATTTCCTATGAACGCGGGTTTGATTAAATCGTCGTCGGCTGTCCTCGTCGCGGGGCTACTTCTAACCGGTTGTGAAAATATGTCACCAGAAGCAAACGGCGCGCTGTTTGGTGCTGGTGCCGGTGCTCTGGCGGGCGGCTTGGCGAGCGCCGCAGGCGCCAGTTCATCGGAGGCAGTGGCAATTGGTCTTGCCACTGGTGCCGTCGCCGGGGTTACGGCTTACGTCATCGCCAAACGCCAGGCGACCGAGCGTCAACGCCGATATGCTGAAGAAAGAGCGCGACTCGCCTATCAAAACGCACCTCCGCCGCGCAGGGCTCAATACCGGAAGGCGCGCTACATCGCGGTCCCTACTGTTCGTGAACCCGATTCGTCGGGCGCTAAGTCGGTGATGATTTACGACACGCAGACCCAGCAAGTCGTCGGAAACAATGTCTACGATGTCAAACAAACGCCGAAAGAAGGATCGGTTTCCAAGTTTGATACCTATTCAGCCGAATACGTTGGCACCGGGACTTGAGGGTCAGGAGCATCCCACGGAGCGAGTGCGCGGGAAGATTTGAGAAGAAAGCCGCGCCCGACGGACCGCGGCGTTTTCAGAGAAGTCAGGCAAAGAGCTGCGGCTTGAAAAAATTGCAAATGCAATCCCGAACTCCGGTCAACAACCGCTTGGTTCGTCGATGCATCTGTGTCACTGGTAAGGTATGGGCTTCGAACACCGTGTTATTGAGCAAGATGGTCATCGATTGCACGAAATAGCCGATAGCGAATCTGGATATCGAATCCGGGTTGACAACCTAGGCGCACAGTTGGTGAGCGTCGCCCGGCCTGCATCTGACGGCGGCTGGGCGGGGTATCTTTACCGGGATGGGGAGGTCAAGCCCGCTCAACAGGGTTGGCAAGATCATGCAACTGTCATGGGCTATTATTTGCACCGAATCAAAGGGGAGAGGACGTTCTACGAAGGGGACGAGATTCGCGGCGGAAATCATGGTTTCCTCAGGCACAAAGTTTTTGCCGATCCGGAAATCGTGCTCTCCGGACGAGGTACGCTCTGCTATTCACTTCCAGTCGAGAAGATTCTGCCGCTCGAATACCCGCGCAAAGTCTCTTTTCGAATCGACTACACTCTGCACCGTGACACAGTGGATGTGACTTTCGTTTTTCATAACGAAGAAACGGATCGGTCATCCCACGTAAGTTTTGGATTGCATCCCGGGCTCGCTATTTCATCGATCGAACAAGCCAGGGTAATTCTGCCCAGAGGAACCTACAGACGCTATCTCGCTCCCAATAACTTTTTGAGCGGAGAAACGGTCGAGTTTGAATCCGACGGCGCGACCATGCCGATCAAGCCATTTGAACTGCCGGGATCGTTCCTCTTCGAAACGATCGAAGCCGACAGTGATGTGATAAAAGTTCTGGACTACGGACAAAATCGACAGGTTGAACTTGATGTCTCGGAGGCTCCTTACTTTACAATTTGGAGTGATTTGAATCCGTTTATTTGTATCGAGCCCTGCTGGGGCTTGCCTGACCACCAGGAACAGCGAACGTTCGAGAAGAAACTGGGCATTCAAGTGATTCCTCCGCAGGAGAGGTTTACCAGGCGGTTCTCGGTGCGCTTCAATTGATAATGAATTTCGTTCAAACTCTCAGAAAACGATCCGAGCTTCAGCCGGGCGTTCCAGCACTGATCGATCGGTGTCTGTCCGGCGACAGAGTCCTGACTTATTCGGGATTGAATCGACTGGTTGACTATCTCTCGTTCGAGCTGCGCGAGAAAAAGGTCTCGGCGGGTGACCGGATCCTGATTGGAATAGGTCCCTCTCAGGAAATGTATGTTTACCTGTTAGCGGCGCTGCAAATTGGGGCGGTCCCCATTCTCTGCGATCCCGGGGCGCCGCACGATGAGTTTATTTCCTGGATAAACGCTTTGGTTCCAAAAGCTTGCATCATTCCGAAGCGGGGATGGGTCGGCTCCCATTTCGACGGGGTCCTCAGAAAGATTCCATCAAAGATTTTTGTCGGTCAGGTTCGATCCCAAGCTCGATGGCTGCGTTTGGGGAAATTAGGTGCCATGGAAGAGCGAACTGCCGAATCGACGGCGTTGATTTCCCTGGTGCTGGACACGTCGAAGCATCTGGCTTCTCGGATATGGTCTCAGGACCAGTTAGCGCAAAGTGTCCAGTTGCTGGTTTCCCAGTTGAAGTTGAAAGCAGGGGAGATAGATCTTTGCGCTTCGGCCCTTCACTTGTTGGGCAATCTGGCGGCAGGCCTGACCAGCATGATCGGATCCCGTTCGGGAAGGAGCCTCGACCATCAAGTCGATAAGTTCAAGCCGACTCGACTTGCTGCCAGTAGCACCGTCGTTCGGAGGGTGTTGCGAAAACCGTTCTCCCCTTTTCACAGGGTGTTCGTCACTGACGCACCCTTGGAACCCGAGGAAATCGATTACTTCTCGGGCCGGATGCAACACGCTAATATTGAGTTAGTTTTTTATGAGGATCTTCCGCTCGCGTCGCTTCCTTTGAAGGAGTACGAGCGAAATGGCCGAGCGACCCTTGTTGGTAGTTTTTACTCGACAGTGGAGACTCAGGTGTTTGTCCGCGAGAAGTCTGACAAATCGACGGCCGGCCATGCCGATCCACAGATCATTTCGAACCCTGACGAAACCGGAGAGTTGCGTATCCGGGGTTCGTTCCTGCCGAACCGACAAACGCTCGACAACGTTTTAAAGAGTGATGCCCTCGCCACTTCCGACCAGGGCGGGAGCTGGTGTTCCACCGGGGTGTTGGGCTACTTTGACCAGCAGTCGAGATTTTGGCTGACCGAGCGAATAGCCAACTAGGCAAAATTCCTGATCCTATCGGATGCTGACCAAAAGAATTATCCCCTGCCTTGATGTCACCGATGGTCGGGTCGTAAAAGGAACGAGGTTTTTGCAATTACGCGACGCGGGCGATCCGGTGGAGGCCGCGATGGAGTACAACCGCCAGGAGGCCGATGAACTCGTATTTCTCGACATCACCGCTTCTTCAGATGACCGGCGAACGATGATTGACGTGGTTAAACGCACCGCAGAGCAATGTTTTATGCCGCTCACTGTCGGAGGTGGAATTCGCACCGCGACGGATGTACGGGAAATGCTTCTTGCCGGGGCCGACAAAGTTAGTATTAACACGGCCGCGATCAGAGAGCCGGAATTGATTTCCCGATCTGCCGAGGCTTTTGGGTCTCAGTGTATCGTCGTAGCGATTGATGCTAAGCGGACAGGGCCGGGTCGTTGGACCGTTTTCACGCATGGTGGCCGGAACCGAACGGACCTGGATGCTGTAGAATGGGCGCAGGAGGTCGAGAGGAGGGGTGCCGGGGAAATTTTGCTGACCAGCATGGATGCCGACGGAACGAAAGATGGATACGATATTGAACTGACAGCCGCTGTTAGTTCGACCGTTCGGATCCCAGTCATCGCAAGTGGAGGAGCGGGCAATCTCGAACATCTTCTCCAAGTACTGACGCAAGGACGGGCCGACGCGGTCCTCGCCGCCAGCATTTTTCACTTTGGAGAGTACACCGTCGGAGAAGCGAAGCAGTTCCTTGCTGCGAACGGAGTGCCGGTACGCATTTAGCCGAAAAATCTCAAAAGCGAAAAGCCCTGGTGAAATAGTCGCGCTACTTGCACTCGCGACACCTCCCAAAAAACTCCAGTGAATGGCGAATATCCGAAAAACCATATCGTTTTTCGATCTTACGCTCCACTTTTTCCACCGGACAAGAATCGATCATCAGTGTGACCCGCCCGCATTCGGTGCAAATGATATGATCGTAATGTTGCCGAGGGTTCACAAGCTCGTAATAGCTACAGGAACGATTCAGATTCACTTTTTTTGCGACGTGGAGATGCTCCAGGACTGTCATCACTCGAAAGACAGTGGCATAATCCGAGGCGCCAGCGTCTGGGCCAATTCTCGTTTGGATTTCATCCAGGGAAAGCGGTTTTTCCGCTCGAAGCAGGGTGTCTATGATTTGAATGCGGTTTTTAGTAATCCGCATGCCGTTTGCCCGCAGAAGTTCAACAATCGCCTCCAAAGAGAGCTCTTTGAGCGGATATTGGTTCGCATGCGCCTGCCGAATCATGAGTTAAGTTAGTTTACGTCAGGCGACCGGCTCGTTCAAGTTAGCCCAGGAAAGTGGCGGGAAAGCGATTCGAGGCCTTTGGCAAAAGATAGATGAGCGGTTGCAGATTCTTCCAGCGCCTCCAGCTGTTCCTCGTAAAATCTTCCGTCGTTCAGAAGACGTTGGGCCAGCGCGGCCAGCTGATCAAAGGTTCGTCCGCCCCCATGGAGTTCAGGAAAGGCGAGTCGTTCTACCGTGCCGTTTCCACCAACCGTTGGGATCCGGCAAAGGAGACTGTCTCCCGCCACCTGACCTGGAACGGAGCTCAGGTCGAATTGCAGCACGAGACGATGGCTAGCCATCAATCGCAGATACTTTGGGTACGGTAACGGTGCCGCCACCGTGAGCTGATCTTCAGGGAATTTCAATGCGTCCAATCGTTGCAAACCGGATTTGCCGTCTGGATTGATCACCGTAATCGGCAGAGAAAAAGTCCGGGCGGCGGACAGCGCCAATAGATGATTGCGTGAAAGCACTGCGAATTCCCGTGTCCCGATAAACAGGCCGCGCCGTTCGTCGATCGGGCGGGAGAAATTCCAGGAAGAAAATTCAATCGGATAGGGTGTCGGCAAATGGATTGTGCGTTTGGAGACCGAGGTAAAGAGGGGAAGAAGGTCGGGTGTGCTCGACAGGCAGAGGTCCGCACCTGACGCAATCTCGCGAAAACGCTGAAGTCGCTTCGGTTTGGATAATTGGCGGGCGACCTGTTGGGTTCCTGATTCCTTAAACGAAACCGCGATGAAGCATCCGTGCGATTTTAGAATCTCAAAGGCGCGTCGCGATTCGCTCAAATCTCCGCGGAGAAGTAACAAAACGCTTCGATGTCGCGCCGCGCAAGCCGTTCGGCGATAGAACGCTCCGTTCGTACAGGCGGCATAAGCATGGTAGTTGACGGGAGGATGAGCCGTTTCATCTGGCTGACTAGGTCCATCCCTGAAGCTTTGATCGGGGTCTCGCCCGCCGGGATTCAGCACGGCGAGCCCGGAGAGCGTCGCGAAGTTCACAGGAGCTCAAGTCTAGCCTGGACTGACCGCGTGCCGCAAGTGGAGGCAAATCTAAATAATGTCGACAGGGCTGTTACGCTCACGCGCCGAGACCTCTCCTACTGCCCCCCCACGTCTGTCAGAGGCACTATTAGGACAGGGCATCTGGCTCGTTTCAACACTCCGTCGGCGACGCTTCCCAGGAAAAGATGAGAAAGGGGGCCTCGGCCATGAGACCCGAGAACGATAAGATCGACCCGGGAGTTATCTGCCTGGGACAAGATCAGATCAGCGGGATTACCCTCGAGTTCCACGGTAGTCGATACCAGCCCGATCGAAGAAATCTTCTCTTGGAGCCGTCCGAATCTTTCCGTGTAATCTGGTGCCGGGATCGCCTGGTTTGCTTGAGGTACCGGGACCGCGTCCGGGCCGCCGCCGATGTTCATGAGAGGAGGCACTGGTTCGAACACATGGACCAGGATGATTTTGCTTTGGAACGGCTTTGCTAAATGAACCGCCGCCTTGACCACTTTCAGGGTGACGTCGGAAAAATCGACTGATACGAGAATTGTCTTCATGACGTTTACTGCCCATGTTAGGAACCAAACACTAGAATCCAAGAAGCCGCGAATTCAAGGAGACAGGCTGGACGGCTGTTCTATCTTATGCCGATCCGGTGGCGAAAGACGGCCGCCAAGTCGAATTCGGCCGGGAACGGCTTCGTCCTGTCTCCCGGTGGTCCAAAACGACGGTTCGGGCAATACAAACTGACTTCGTGCAGAAAGGTCAGGCATTGGACTTTCCGCCTGCACCGCGGAAACTAGGTGAATGGATGATCTTTTTGGCGCGAGCAAAGCTGAGGAAACCGGCGTCGACTCCGGTGCTCCCCTTGCCGCGCGAATGCGCCCCCGTTCGCTCGACGAATATCTGGGCCAGCAACAGATCCTGGGCCCGGGCAAACTACTCCGCCGGGCGATAGAGTCCGATCGGCTGAGTTCAGTCATTTTTTACGGACCGCCCGGCAGCGGAAAAACAAGCTTGGCCCAAATCATCGCCGCCACGACAAAAAGTCACTTTGAACGGCTGAGCGGCGTGGAGAGCTCGGTCGCGGATATACGCCGGGTCGCTGCCGCTGCGGCATACCGACGAAGATCGAACGGCGGACGAACGATTCTCTTTATCGATGAGATTCACCGGTTTAACAAAGCGCAACAGGACGTTCTCCTGCCTGATGTCGAGAGCGGTAACCTGCGGTTGATTGGCGCGACAACGCACAACCCCTTCTTTTACGTGAACAGCCCGCTCATTTCCCGTTCCCAAATCTTTCAGCTGGAAGCCCTTTCTCGAGAAGATCTCGTGCGGGTGATGAACTCTGCACTAAACGATTCAGAGCGCGGTTTCGGTAAGCTGAAAATCGACGCGGATCCGGCCGCCTTGGCCTTCCTGGCAGAAGTAAGCGATGGCGATGCCCGGCGCAGCTTGAATGCTTTGGAAATTGCGGTGCTGACCACAGCTCCAGGTAATGACGGCGCAATTCATTTGGATCGGTCTGTTGCTGAGGAGAGCATTCAGAAGAAGGCTGTCATGTACGATGCCGACGAGACGGAGCATTACGATACGATCAGTGCTTTTATAAAAAGCATGCGTGGCTCCGATCCGGATGCTGCGCTTTACTGGCTCGCTAAAATGCTCTATGCCGGTGAGGATATCCGCTTCATTGCGCGCCGGATCGTGATTGCGGCAAGCGAAGATGTTGGAATGGCAGACCCCAATGCTCTGGTGACTGCGGTTGCCGCGCAACAGGCCGTGGAATTTGTTGGATTACCTGAAGCGCAGATTCCGCTGGCGCATGCAGCCGTCTATGTCGCCACCGCACCTAAGAGCAACCGTGCATGGGCGGGTCTTAATCAAGCGATGGAGGACGTAAAACAGGGCCGGATGCTGGCGATACCGAAATATCTGCGGGGCAGCGGATCGAAAATACTTGGCGAAGGCGCCGGCTATAAGTATGCGCACGACTATGAGGGAGCTTACGTACCGCAGGCCTATTTGCCGGAGGGAAAAATCTATTACCGACCGACCGAGAACGGGTTCGAACGGCGTGTGAAAGAGCGCTTGGATTATTGGCGAAGGTTATTCGAGGAAGCAAATACGGGCGCCTCCGCGGCCGATTAATTGGCTCTGAGCTGATTTTAATTCGCGGAATCGTTGGTTTTGCATTCAGGAGGACCCAGGCGGGTGAACCGACCGGCTTTTTTTCGGGAACTCCACCGAATTCTTGGGCCATGCGAGTAGTACGCCGGCGAAGAGGCGGGCGCCGATAAGAAGCGCAGTCTCGTCAATATCGAATGTTGCGGTATGCAGGGGGGTTATCTTCCGGTCGGTCCCGCGGGCGCCAAGTCCGATCATGCAGCCAGGAACGACCGGCAGATAGTCGGCAAAATCTTCCGCGCCCATGCTCGGCGGTTCTTGACTCAAGATATTTTCCGGCCCGAGCAGACCTCCGGCCACGGCAGCAGCAAGAGCTGCTATCCGAGTATCGTTGACCAGGCCCGGCAACACTCGTTCGAAAGTTGCGGAGATCTTCCCGCCGAAAGCCTCTGCGACCGCCGCGCAGAGGCGTTCGACCGTCTCGCGGGCATTGGTCGCGACGGTAGAGTTCATCGTCCGAATGGTGCCTTTGAGCGACGCGGTGTCCGGAATGACGTTTGATGCATGCCCGGCATTGATAACTCCGATTGTTACTACGACCGGTTGACGTGCGTCTGTCTGCCGGGGGACAGCCTGATAAATTAGGGTGATCAGATGTGCCGCCGCCGCGATAGGATCGGCTGTGGTGTGGGGTCGGGCGCCATGACCGCCACGTCCTGCGATCTCGATGGTGAAATCCTGGCAGAAAGCCGTTCGCGGTCCTGGAGTGATGGCGACCTTCCCGGTTGGCAGGTTTGGGTCGACGTGAAGCGCGATAATGGCGTCGACCCCCTCGAGAGCGCCTTGTTTTACCATTTCGCAAGCACCGTTGCCGGCCTCTTCGGATGGTTGAAAAATGCTCCTCCAGGCCACCGGCAACGGCCGCGCTCGAAATAAAGAAAGCGATGCTCCGAGAAGGATGGCGGAATGCGCGTCATGACCACACGCGTGCATGACGCCCGATCTCCTTGAACGGTAAACGACATCACTTTGCTCCTTGATCGGCAGGGCATCGATATCTGCGCGCATTGCGACGACCGGCGCCCTTGGGTCGGGTGACCTGATGATGTCGGTCAGGATCCCGCGCTTTCCTTCGGCAATCCGATGAGGAACCCGGGCCGCGGCGAGCTGTTTGCTAAGATAATCCGTGGTCAAATACTCTTCGCCACTGAGTTCAGGATTTCGATGAAGATAGCGCCGGATTTGGGAGAGCCGGGAGGCAATCCGCGCGAGGTGGCCCTGGACTCTCTCTGAGACAGGATCCGGGAATTTTGCGGTTGAAGGTAATGAGCTCAAAAATATTGCGGCTATCGAAAGCTCCTAGTGCCAAAGGCCTGCACGGTCCAGTTTTGAATCATCAATTTTCTCTGATCGAATGATGGTTTGTGGCATTGTTTGTCCTCAGAACGCGGAGCGCGATTCTAGTCTTTCTGATATTTGGTGCTGGCGTTCTCAAGTTTTTCGTCCACTCCTATAATTCGGGTTCCATGCCCGTTATGTGCGACGATACAAGTCAGTTTGGATTTTCCGGACAAGTGCTCACCCAAGGCATCAAATTTGTATTCGTAGAGAGCCGTAACTCTGTAAACACCACGATGTTTTGGAATCTCAAACAGATCAATTGACTCCGTCAGGGCAATTTTACGTTGCGGCCATCGCCGGTAAAGTGCGGCAATTTCTTTAACTGCCTTTTCGCGAGTCATGGCATGCCCATAATAGAAAACTTTTGGCCCCAGATACTTGCCTCGAGCGGCGGGATCTGCGTTTTCACCCGCGACGATAAAGGCGCCCACGACATCGATAAGGGCCGAAGTAACTTCAGGGTTTTCCGGGGTGGAGAGTCGAGAGCTCCGAGTGGCGGTTTGGATCGCTTCTCCCCTCGCTGGATCACTCAGGCTCGCGAGAATTGCTGCCAGTAACACCGATTTTCTCGCCCAGCGCGGTGCTGTCCGGCTTAGAAAACGCACCGCATTTGCGAAATGAGACAGCCTGTCGGAGCATGCTCCGTAACGAATTGGAAGTTTGGACGGTGCCGCCGATGGGGTGATAGCCAACATCAGACGATGGTGTTTTCGCACGAATCCGGATCCAAAAACACCATAATACTTTAAACAAATGAAATCGTTTTTCGGATCCTTTTTCGGAGCACTTTTTGCCATCTTTTTTCTGGTTGTTGTCGTTCTGGTCGGATGCATTGCGGTGATCGCCCTCGCTGGCCTCGCTCAAAAAGCTCCGACGGTGGCTGACAATTCCTTATTAGTTCTTGATATTGGCGTGCCGATTTTGGATGCGCCGCCGGAATTCAATGTTTCCCAATTCTTCGCAGGATTGAACGAACAACAGGAAACACCAGTTACCCTGCGCGATGTGTTGCGAGCGATCAATCGCGCGTCGACCGATCCGAAGATAAAAGGGATCTTTATCACCGGTAATCTAGTGCCGATGAGTGGTTATGCATCGAGTTATCCCGCACTGAAGGAAATTCGTGAGGCGCTCGCAAAGTTTAAGGAATCCCACAAGCCGGTCTACGCCTATCTCCAGTTTCCGTTTACGCCGGCCTATTACCTCGAGTCCGTGGCGGATCAACTCTTTGTCGATCCGCAGGCCGAGTTTATTTTGCGCGGACCGTCCAGTTCTCCGCTTTACTATGCGGGCGCTCTCAAGAAGTTCGGGATTGGCGTACAGGTCTTTCGGGTGGGTAAATATAAGTCATTCGTCGAGCCTTACATTCGCGAGAACATGAGCCCGGAAAATCGGGAGCAGCTCCAAAAACTGTTTGGAGACATGTGGATCGATGTGACAACCACCATCGAACAAGCGCGTGGCCTTCCCCGTGGCTCTCTCGAACAGCTCATTAACGAAAACGGCTTGATCGACGGAGAATTGGCGGTGAAGAGCAAGTTGGGCACCGAGTTGGTTTCCCTCTCGACGGTGATGGACCGGCTGAAGGCGCAATACGGATCGGATAAAGAACACCATACGTTTCGGCAGGTGACTGTTTCTTCTTATCTGGGCGGTCTCGGGCTCGGGCGTAATTCCAGAGGTCCGTCTGATTCGGGATCAAAAATTGCCGTTGTCTATGCCGAAGGAGAGATCGTCGATGGGGAAGGATCGTCGAGTAACGTGGGCGGCGAACGATATGCCCGCGAAATCCGAAAATTTCGCCTCGATCCGAATGTGAAAGCGATCGTTCTTCGCGTCAACAGCCCGGGAGGAAGCGGTTTTGCCTCGGAAGAAATCTATCGGGAGTTGAAGGCGGCGGATGAGACAAAGCCTGTGATTGTCTCGATGGGTGGCTATGCCGCCTCTGGGGGATATTACATTTCCGCAGCTTCCAAACATATCTTTGCCGAGCCGACAACGATCACCGGCAGCATCGGGGTGTTCGGACTGGAGGTGAATTTCGAGAAAATCGCCGCCGACAATGGGATCACCACCGATTCGGTCACCACCACGAATCCTCTGGCGACCTTGTTCAATCCGATCAAACAAAAATCGGACACGGATATGGCCATCTTGCAGAAGGCTGTCGACAGATTTTACGACCAATTCCTGGATCGCGTTTCACAGGGCCGAAATCTCGCGGTTGAACAAGTGAATGAAATTGCTCAAGGCCGGGTTTGGTCGGGTAGCGAGGCGATTCGAATTAAGCTGGTGGATGAGATGGGCGGACTGAATTCTGCCATCGCTTACGCGTCCAATCTCACGCATCTTGGCGAGCAGCCGCGCATCTCAGAATTTCCAGGACGAAAAGATCTGAGCGAAAAACTCAAGGAGCTCTTCCAAACGACTCCCAGACCCCCTGTCGCCCGGTTTGACCCGGTGAATCAGGGCATCCAGCAGTTAGAAGACGAGTTGAGAGATTTGCGGGCCCTGAACGATCCCGAAGGGATTTACGCGAGATTTCCCACCGAGCATTCGATAGCTTTATTAATGGCGTGATACTTATCGTGCGCCGCTTTGGCTGGTCGGATTTTCGCGCTAGATGCCGGTGAATGTCTGGCCGCTTGAATATTGACGCAGCCTTTGCTCCATACCCGGAAGCTGGGCATTCCGGTCGTCCCTGCTCAGGCGCGAAATTGCCAGCTGTTGGTATTTGACTGCGTCCGCAAAATTGCCTGCAGTAGCAGAGGCGGCGGCCAGAGTGTCGATGGAAAACGAGTTCTTCCAATTGCTCAGGGAGCAGGCCTTGGTCGCGATCGCAACTGCTCGCCGACCGTCTCTGACCCGGCTATCCTTTGAAGTGGCGAGCATCCAGGCCAAATCGTTAAGCGTCGTGGGGTCCGTCGGCTGAAGACGAACTGCCTGTTCGAGGGACTTTTTCCCTTCGTCGTACCGGCCGTAGTCGATGCAGCTTCGTGCTTTGCTCTCGTAGAGTTCCGCCAGCAGACCGGCAGAAACATTGCTACTGCGTGCCAGATTAATGCTCGTGTCGATCTGTTTGAGAGCCTCATTTCCACGTCTGGCGAGAATCAGAACCGCCGATTTCAAAAAGTAGGATCGCCAGTTATTTGGGTCGGTGGCGATTACCTGGTCGATCACGGCAAGCGCCTCGTTGACCTTCCCGGTTTCCGCAAGTTTGAACGCGTTGTCTAATTGCGCCTGGCCAATCGTCATGCGCTGCTGCCAGATTTCTCCCCATCCAGGTCGACTTTGCGCAACGCCCGATTCTGCACTAAGGAGGTAAACGCCAAAGACGAGAAAAACGACCGACCAAAGCGCCGCTGATCGTGTAATATTCATGACTGCACCATGCAACAATTTGATAAACTCCTTATTTGTGCCGTTAGCCTGCTACTCTACTCTGCATGTGGCGGTTTTCCTAGTTTAAAGGCAAGCGAGGCTTCTCAAGCGGCCGCCGGGACAACGCTGAGTCGCAGCACGGGGAATCATCTCTTTGTTTCGGTTCGAGTCAACAATCGCCCGGCTTGGTTTGCGATCGATACCGGCGCCGCTCTCAGCATCGTTGATTCCAACAAGGCGAAACTTCTTGGACTATCAAAAGGACCCGGCGTGATTCAGGTCCCAAAGCAAATTGAGGTGAATAACAGAATCGTTCCCGTGGCGGTGGTCGATAGCCTTTACGTAGGAAGCAATAATCTTGGCTCTGGGCCCGTGGCCTTGATCGATCTCCGTGATTTTCGAGCTAGACTCCGGGAGTCCGGCCACCGAGTGACGATGGATGGAATCATCGGATTGGATATCCTTCAGCGTTATAATGCCGTCATCGACTGTCGGAACCAACGGATTTATCTCACCGTCCCGGGTGGAGACGCTCAAGGGATCCTGAAGAACGCCAAACGGGGACGCTATAATGCTGTGCCGATGCGTATTACGCATTCGGGTGCGCTGGAAATCGAGGGCCGGATCGGACGCAATCGCTATAGCTTCGTCGTTGACACAGGCGGGTTCGCCACCTTAGTGCCTTCACAGGTGGCAAAACAGAATGGGATTCCGGTAATCGGAACGACAGTAAACGCAAAAGGGATTCACTCGAAAGAACGGCCAGTCGGCGTGACGATCGCGCCTGAGTTTGATTTGGGCAAATATCCCCTGGGCCCTGCCTTGATCGGGGTGACAGGTTTGCCAGAAGGCCCTGAGGATCTGCGTTATCAGTTCGGCGGCTTGATCGGCGCCGATTTCTTTTTCGAACGCGGGGGCATCATCGACATCGGGAGCAAGACCCTTTACTTCAAGTAAGGACTAGTCTGATCGCGGTCGGCAGATGAACGGGCTTGATACTTTTGGTCAGGCTGGCAGGTCAGCGCAAAATCGAATCACGGTTCGTATTAATTCGGCAACATAAAACTGGAGGTCGACACTGTGGCGGCCGTGAAGACCGCAAAGGCACACTGGGTAAACCGGGACACGATCGGCTGGCTCGGAGCGGATCCGAGCGGCACTTACCGGGTGTACTCTTCCTTGACCGGCGAAACCGCGGCCCAATTGCCGGATCGGAGGCAAACCAATCCATTCGTCCCGCTCCTCGTGGACCAAAATGGCTTACCGCGATCAGTTGTCGATCAATTCCCCTTCCTCGAAGGGGCGACCAGCCTCAAGATTTGCGAGGGAGATTTGGCGAATGTACCTGGCCTGCTGAAAGGTGAATTGACACTCGCCAAAATGAACGACACAGCGATCGTCGACGCGACCTCCTTACAGATTGCCGGAGTCTTGGATGATCTGTTCTACTTTGACGGAGAACTGGGCGCGCAGCCATCCGAAGGTCGGATCCGGTTCCGTTTGTGGGCCCCGACGGCGAGGTCCGTCCGGGTTTTCATCTACGATGACCCGACGGATACGGCGAAGGTTGTTTACCCGATGGCCGAGGGTG
This sequence comes from uncultured Verrucomicrobiae bacterium, assembly GCA_963742335.1. Classification (GTDB taxonomy): domain Bacteria; phylum Verrucomicrobiota; class Verrucomicrobiia; order Chthoniobacterales; family JAFAMB01; genus JAFAMB01. The sequence goes on along the minus strand of CAVULL010000025.1, from coordinate 208,659 downwards.
AGTTTGGTGTCTGGGAAACCCGGGTCGGGGATAGAAGCTGGCTGAACAGCAAGTATTACCTTTATGAAGTTGAAGTCTTTTCGCGAACCGCCGGCCGGTTCATCACCAACGCCGTCACCGATCCCTATTCAATCGGACTTGCACCTGACTCACTGAAAAGCTTCGTCGTAGACTTGGATTCCCCGCTTACCAAACCGGATTTATGGGGAGCGGTCGCAAAACCGGAACTGGCGAATCCAGCCGACATTGTCCTTTACGAATTGCACATTCGGGATTTCTCGATGTCCGACGAGACGGTTCCGGAGAAGGATCGCGGAAAATACACCGCGTTCAGCCATATCTTCTCAAACGGTATGCTGCATCTATGGAGTCTGGCCAAGGCCGGCTTGACCCATGTACATTTGCTTCCGGCGTTTGATTTTACATCAGTGCCGGAGATTGCCGAGAATCAGAAGGTCGCCCGGATCGATCAACCCCTATCTGGCCCAGACTCCGCAGAACCCCAGAGCGTGATTGGCTCGATGAGAGACCAGGACGGTTACAACTGGGGCTATGACCCGTTTCACTACGGAGTCCCGGAGGGAAGCTATTCGACAAATCCGATTGGCGTCACCCGAATCCTTGAGTTCCGTGCGATGGTGGAGTCGCTCCATCTGGTTGGGCTTCGGGTGGTAATGGACGTAGTCTATAATCACACGGCTGCTGCAGGACAGGATAGGTTTTCAGTGCTCGATAAAGTGGTGCCGGGATACTACTACCGCCTTGATGGCAACGGAGACTTCTACACGAGCACCTGCTGCCCGAACACTGCTTCAGAGCATCGCATGTTTTTCAAGCTCATGGCGGACACCTTGAAAATCTGGGCGAAGGATTTCCGAGTGGATGGATTCCGTTTCGATCTGATGGGTTTCAGCTTCAAAGACAATTTGTTGGAGATAAAGGAGATCCTTCGCGAGATCGATCCAACAATTTATTTGTACGGAGAAGGTTGGGACTTCGGCGAAGTGGCGGCGAACGCGTTGGGCGAAAATGCGATCCAGAGCAATATGGCGGGAACCGGTATCGGGACATTCAGCGATCGTGGCCGGGATGCCATTCGCGGAGGACGACCCTTCGATAGAGGCGAGAGCCTTGTGGCCAGGCAGGGATTCATCAACGGGCTTTGGTACGACGAAAACGATTTCGGAGGCGGAACTTTCCAGCAGCTTCTGGATGCCGGCGATCTCGTGAAGTTGGCATTGGCGGGAACGGCGAAAGAGTACCAGCTGGTGAATAATCGTGGGGTTTTGCTGACCGGGGCGCAGCTAAGCTACGACGGCCATGCTGCGGGTTACAGCCGGGATCCGACCGACGTGATTAATTACATTTCGGCACATGACAACCAGACGCTTTTCGACAATAACCAGTATAAGTTGCCAATAGAGACCAAGATGAGCGATCGCGTGCGAGTCAACAATCTTGGGCTTGCCCTCATTGGATTGGCACAAGGAATCCCCTTCTTCCATGCTGGGGAAGATATTTTGCGTTCGAAGTCATTCGACAGAAACAGTTACAATTCGGGAGATTGGTTTAATCGGCTCGACTGGACCTATAGAACGAACAATTTTGCCGTCGGACTGCCGCCGGAATGGGATAACCAAGGGGATTGGTCGATCATGAGACCGTTTTTGCGGAATGGAGCAATTAAACCCGGTTTTGACGACATCTATTCATCCCACCTTTATTTCAAAGATATCCTGCGCATTCGCAAATCGACACCCCTCTTCCGATTGCAAACAGGAGAAGAGGTAAAGGAAAGGGTGAAGTTTTATAATGTTGGCCCGGCCCAGCAACAGGCCCTGATTGTCATGGCGATTCTGGACCGATACGGGCCGGTGCTGGATCCAAAAGCAAAGAGCATTTTGGTTCTCTTTAACGCCGACAAGATTGAGAAAAGGATCAATTTCCCGGACTACGCCGGTGTGCCGCTGGAATTGCATCCGGTCCTTCGGTCCTCTCGTGCCGATCTCGTTGTCAGGCGGGTTCGATACGATTTCCAAAATGGAAATTTTGTCATTCCACCAAGAACAACCGCTGTTTTTGTGGAAAGGCGATAGCGTCACATGGGTGAGCTGGATCTTGTTCAAGACTTGGCCGTCGTAACATTGTTCGCCGGTGTTGGCGGCTTTTTATGCCAGAAAATCGGTCTTTCAAGTATCGTCGGTTTTCTGCTCGCTGGTCTCTTGATTGGCCCCTATTCGCCTCCATTCTCGTTCGTCGTGCACGAAGATCGGATTGAGGCCCTGTCGCAACTCGGCCTCGTCTTTCTCATGTTCTCTATCGGGCTGGACCTGAGTGTGGGCAAGCTACGGAGGATGGGAATAGGAATCGTCGTCGCGGTAACTCTTGGCGGAATCCTGGTTTTTAATATCGTCCGTTGGATTTGCCCGTTTCTCGGAGTCAGTGCGCCAGAAAGCCTCTTTGTCGCCGGGATGCTTGTGGCATCCAGTTCAGCAATCATCGGAAAAATTCTGCCCGAGACCGGATTGATCCACCAGCGGGCTGGAAATCTGGCGATGAGTATCACGGTTCTTGAGGATCTCGTCGCGGTGGTCGTACTCACATTCATTTCGTCGGTCGCGCAGTTGCACAAAGGCACCGAGGCGCACATTGAAAGGATCCTTGGCGTTTTGCTGGTCTTCGTGACTGTGGTGGTGGTGGTCGGCTTGTTGCTGCTCCCCAGGTCTTTGCAGGGTCTGAATAGAGCCGGTACTGATCTGCTCACTATAACCGTTGCCGGTCTTGTTCTGGGAATCGCGGTCATCGCTGTGAAGACTGGTTATTCGCTGGCACTCGGGGCTTTCCTGCTCGGGGCGATTGTTGCCGAAACGCCGCAGCGTCCGACAGTTGAGCGGGCAATGCAGGGGATGCGCGATGTCTTCATTGCCGTCTTCTTTGTTTCGATCGGCATGCTGCTCAACCCGGCGCTGCTTCTCAAAAACTGGGTTTTGATATTGTCGCTCGGATTGGTCACCATTCTGGTCCGCACTTTTGCCCTGAGCGCATCGTTGTTGTTTACCGGTACCTCGGATCGAGATTCTTTCCGTGCCGCGCTGATGGTGACGCCAATCGGCGAGTTTGCCTTTATCATTGCGCAACTTGGAGTTTCTGCGGGTTTGCTTCCGTCCGATTATTATCCCATCGCGGTCGGCGTCGCTCTTTTCACTGCTCTTGTTTCTCCGGTTTTGATCCGCTATTCCGGTCCGATTAGCGACGGCTGGCTCAAGGCGCAGCCGAAATTTTTTTACGATATTCTCGAGCATTATCAGCAATTCCTGACTTCCGTCGGAGAACATCAGCGACGAAGCCGGGTTTTCGGTCTGGCCAGGCGAAGCCTTCCGCCTTTGGGAATCAGCGTAATGTTCACCTCCGCGATTCTGATTGTTGCGCCGTTTCTGTTCGCACGATGGAACATCCTTCTCCCGGCCCCGGCGGGGCATTGGCCCTCCCATCTGTTTTGGGCGGTGATCGGTATCGCCGCGGCCGGACCTCTCCTTAGCGTCTGGCGAAGGTTAGCGGAATTTTTTAAAGAAGCGGTTGAGATTGCCTTTGGTTCGCAACAGCTCAGTCTGCTGTTCTGTCTGGATCTGGTCGCTGCGCTTTTGCTTCTAATCTGGATCTGGCTACTGGCTCCCGTGATCGGTGCCTACCCTTCCTTTTATGGAGCGATATTGGGTACTGCTGTCGCCTATGCTTTTTTCTTCGGACGCCGGTTGCGGACGGTGCAACACAAGATCGCTTTCGAGCTTGCCGAGGCGATCCTTTCTCCTGAGGAAAAGCGTAAGCGAAGTCATGACGATTGGTTGAAAGAACACCAGGAATGGGACCTGAGTCTGAGTGAGATCCGAGTACCCGACTCTGAAGCTTGGTTTGGAAAGAGTCTTGGTGACCTCTCTCTCCGCAGTCAATTTGGGTGTTCAATTGTCGGCGTGGATCGGCAAGGGTATCCCGTTCCCAGTCCAGGTCCGGACACCGAATTATTCCCTGGCGATGAACTTCTGGTGCTCGGCACTGCGATTCAGATTCAGGCTGTTCGGGCGTTTTTCGATTCTAGTCCGGCCCGAACCGAGCACGTCGATCTATTGGACGAAATTCGGTTGGAATCGGTGGACGTTTCAGAAAAAAGCCGGCTTGTTGGCAATGCGTTAGCCGAGCTGGAGATACCGCGGCAAACTGGAGTCCAGATCGTCGGTATCGCGCGGGGAGAGCACCGGCTGCTATTTCCGGGCCCGTTCCACGTCTTGGATTCCGGGGACTGGTTGCTGGTCGTGGGAACCAGAGACCAGATTCACAAGTTCCGCGAATGGATTAAGACGAGTGATTGAAAAGCTGAACAGCAGTATGCCGCAGGCCCGCGTAAGCGGACTCCCGGTCTTTTAAGTGATCGAAGTTCAGTCTAACGACCATTCACGCTGGTCCGAAGTCGCAAAGAGTTGACGATGACAGACACGCTGCTGAGAGACATCGCCAGGCTCGCGATCATCGGACTCATCAGAAGACCGAATATCGGGTAGAGCAGCCCGGCGGCGATCGGGATGCCCAGAATATTGTAAACGAAAGCGAAAACCAGGTTTTGCCGGATGCTTTTCATGGTCGCGCGACTCAGATGGATTGCCGACACGAGTACATTGAGATCGCCCTTCACCAGTGTCACTCCAGCGCTTTCGATCGCGACCTCGGTCCCGGTGCCCATGGCGATGCCAACATCGGCGGTCGCTAATGCGGGCGCGTCGTTGATGCCGTCCCCAGCCATCGCGACCTTTGCTCCGCTCTCTTGCATTTTGATGATCGCTTCCCGTTTTTGGTCCGGCGAAAGTTCTGCTATGACTTCGTCGATTCCAGCCTCTTCCGCCAGAAATCGGGCCGTGACTGTATTGTCGCCGGTTAGCATCACCGATCGGATCTTCAAGTCCCGGAGTTGTTTGACTGCGGTCGCTGAGTTTCGCTTCAGCGCGTCAGCTATGGCGATGAGTCCGGCCAATTGATCATCAATCTGAACGGTCACCGCAGTCTTGCCCTCTTTCCGCCACCGATCAGCGATTTGACTGGCGACGTTCCGCGCGTCCCCTTCACGAGTCACCTTCCCGACGGAAACCGCGTGACCCTCAACTTCAGCCTTCACGCCGAAGCCAACAGTAGTTTTGAAAGCCGACGCTTTCGGCAAACTCAAATCTCCTGCTGCCCGAACGATGGCGTGCCCGATCGGATGCTCGCTCAAAGCCTCAACGGCGGCTGCTAAGCGAAGGAGCTCTTCGCGTTGATATGGCTTAAAAGCGACGGTTTCGCTGACTCTTGGATTGCCTTCCGTCAAGGTGCCGGTCTTATCAAAGGCGACCGTGTTGATTTGTTCAAGCTTCTCGAGAACGCCAGCGTCGCGAATGAGGATGCCCAATTGCGCACCTCTTCCGATACCCACCATCACTGCCATTGGCGTGGCCAGTCCCAGCGCACAAGGACAGGCTATGATCAAAACTGCCACCGCTGAATTGAATGCGTACGGCCATCGCGGGTCCGGACCAAAGATCAGCCAGGCGGCGAACGTGGCCACAGAGACGAGGAGAACCGCCGGAACAAACCATTCCGCTACGCGGTCCGCGATTCGTTGAACCGGCGCTTGAGATCGTTGCGCCTTCGCGACGAGCTGGACGATCTGGGCCAGCATCGTGTCATCGCCTACCCGTTCGGCCCGCAACAGAAAACTACCAGATCCGTTGACGGTTCCGCCAATGGCACGGTCTCCCGCTTTCTTCGTGACCGGCATGGCTTCCCCGGTCATCATCGATTCGTCCAACTCGGATAGACCCTCAAGCAGAATGCCGTCCACCGGCACCCGATCTCCAGGTCGGACTCGCAGGATATCTCCTGCCCGGATCTCCTCCAGAGCGACCTCTTCTTCGCGATCTCCGATGACCCGGCGACCAGTCTGAGGAGACAATGCCAGCAACGACCGGATCGCGGAGCTGGTTTTTGATCGGGCCCGGAGTTCAAACACCTGGCCTAAGAGAGCCAGAACAGTGATCACCGCCGCCGCTTCGAAGTAGCTGTTCGCACCGTGCCCTGCGTGTCCGCCGTCGGCGAAAAAGAGATGGACGACGCTGAAGAGATACGCAGCGCCCGTTCCTAACGAGATTAACGTGAACATGTTCGGACTGCGATTGACCACGGACCTCCAGGCCTTTTCCAGAAAAGGCCAGCCGGCCCAAAGAACCACCGGTGTACTTAATGCGAACTGGATCAGCAGAGAGACTCGCTCCCCGACAGCTGCGATCAGCTCTTTCAACCCGGGCACCATCTCACCCATCGCGAGCGAAAAGACGGGAAGTGTCAGAAGCAGTCCGATCCAGAACCGTCGAGCCAGATCTTTCAGTTCACTTTGATCGTCTGCAACCGCACTCGGCGCCATCGGTTCGAGCGCCATTCCGCAGATCGGGCAGGCACCCGGTTTATCCGCAATGATTTCGGGATGCATCGGGCAGGTGTATTTGCCCGCCTGCGCGACCATTGGATTGTTCTTCGGGGCGATTCCGCAATCCGGACAGGATCCGTCTTCGGCACTCGCGGACTTCGGTTCCGTTTTCATTTTGCTTGGGAAAGTATTTCGTCGCCCCTGGAAAACCTCAGCTGGGCCACGCAGTTCTCTGTTCAATCGGACTAATCTGCGGTTTATTCTCCTCTTCGCTTAAGGGGTTGAAACTTTTTTTATTTCAAGAAGCGAGAGAGAACATGGTGCAGCTCGTTAACCAACTCAGTCGGCTCCATCGGCTTGGCCTTCGGATGCTTTGCATCCTGGCCGATAACGCAGGTTTGCAAGTGGCTGGTCAGTAGTGCAACCCCAAGTGAATCGAGTGCAGAACGGACGGCCGAAATCTGGTTTAAGATATCGACGCAATACCGATCGTCTTCGATCATCCGCTGGATTCCGGCGACTTGGCCAGCGATTCGATTAGCTCGGCGCTGAATACTTTCGCGGGTGTTTGGCAGCATTTCCATACATATACCCGGTATATGTATATTGCAAATGATCAGCCCGCTGCTGCGGTCTCTTCTTGCACCGTACTGACATGACGAGATGACCGACTTTTAACTTGTTCACGATTCATGGAATAAACCCGCTGACTGCGAAGATTGGACAGCCAGGCGAAAAGAAACCCGTCCGGCTTTCGCCGGACGGGTTTTTTGCATCTGTTTTAAATCAGATTAATAATCCATGCCGCCCATGCCGCCCATTCCACCCGGGCCGCCAGCCGGTGCCGGCTTGTCCTTTTCAGGCAGCTCAGTCACGAGCGCCTCGGTGGTGAGCAACAATCCGGAAATCGAGGCCGCGTTCTGTAGCGCGTAGCGGGTCACTTTCGTCGGATCAACGACGCCGGCTTTCACCAGGTCGACGTAATCGCCGGTTGCCACATTGTAACCTTCGTTTCCTGAACGTGCTTTAACTTCCTGAACGATCAACGCGCCTTCCTGGCCTGCGTTATCGGCAAGCTGCCGGAGAGGAGATTCAACAGCCCGGCGAACGATTTCGAGCCCGGTTCTTTCATCACCTTCCAGCTTGAGGTTATCCAGCGCCTTCTGCGCACGGATAAGGGCGACACCGCCGCCAGGGACAATGCCTTCTTCGACCGCGGCGCGTGTTGCGTGCAACGCGTCCTCGACGCGAGCCTTCTTTTCTTTCATTTCCGTCTCGGTGGCAGCGCCTACATTGATAACCGCCACTCCGCCTGCGAGCTTGGCGAGACGTTCCTGGAGCTTCTCACGATCGTAGTCAGATGTCGTTTCCTCAATCTGCCTGCGGATCTGACTGACACGACCCTGGATGTCTTTTGTCGAACCTTCGCCTTCAACAACCGTCGTGTTCTCTTTGTCAATCGTGATGCGCTTGGCCCGGCCCAAATCGTCCAGAGTGATATTCTCCAGCTTGATACCGAGATCTTCGGTCAAACAACGACCGCCGGTCAAAACTGCGATATCTTCCAGCATTGCCTTTCGACGATCGCCAAAGCCTGGGGCTTTCACCGCGGCGACTTGCAAGGTGCCGCGCAATTTATTGACGACCAGCGTGGCCAAAGCCTCGCCTTCGACGTCTTCAGCAATGATCAGGAGCGGACGGCTGGCCTTCGCCACCTTTTCCAGCACCGGGAGCAGATCCTTCAGGCTGGAGATTTTTTTCTCGTGAATGAGGATGTAAGCGTTTTCCAGAATGGCTTCCATGCTCTCCGCATTTGTCACGAAGTAAGGGGAAAGATAACCTTTGTCGAATTGCATACCTTCCACCACTTCGAGCGTGGTTTCAATCGACTTGGCTTCTTCCACCGTGATGGTGCCGTCTTTCCCAACTTTATCCATCGCGTCGGCTATGATTTCACCGATCGTCTTGTCCCAATTTGCTGAGACCGTTGCGACCTGAGCAATTTCAGTTCGGTCGGAAACTTTCTTAGAGATCTTCGCCAATTCAGCGACAACCGCCTCAACCGCTTTTCCAATCCCGCGCTGCAACGACGTCGGATTAGCGCCTGCGGTGACATTCCGCAAACCTTCGCGAAAGATCGATTCGGCGAGAACGGTTGCTGTGGTGGTGCCGTCGCCGGCTACATCCGAGGTTTTTGAAGCAACTTCACGGACCAGCTGGGCTCCCATGTTCTCGTATGGGTCTTCGAGCTCGATCTCTTTGGCTACCGTTACGCCATCTTTCGTGATTGTTGGGCTCCCGAACTTCTTGTCCAGGATCACATTGCGCCCCGACGGTCCGAGAGTGGCCTTAACCGCCTTAGCGAGTTTCTCCACTCCCCGCAAAAGCGCGTGCCGAGCTGCTTCATCAAACTGTAACTGTTTTGCTGCCATAATTTATACTAACGTCTTTTTAAAGTTCTGATTATCCAATGATGCCAAGGATGTCGTCCTCACGCATGATCAGATAGTTGTCGCCGTCGATCTTGATCTCGGTGCCGCCATACTTTGAGATCAGCACTTTGTCTCCGACCTTCACATTGAAGTCGACCTTTTTGCCATTATCGTCGAGCTTGCCGGTACCGAGAGCAACGACTGTGCCTTCCTGCGGTTTCTCTTTAGCCGTATCAGGAATGATAATGCCGCCCTTTTTGACTTCCTTCTCATCGAGGGGCTGAACTATCACCCGGTCTCCGAGAGGTTTCACGTTGATTGCCATACTGTATAGATCCTCCTTCTTATTTTGATGTGGGTTGTAGACCAACGTGCCGGCGGCGAAGGATGGGACCGCCAGGCACGATGGGAATTTTTAAATCTTTAGCTCTTTTTCTTGTCGTCATCGACGACTTCGAAATCTGCGTCCACCACGTTATCATCGGGCTTGGCCGCACCGCTGCCGGCGCTCTCCGAGGAACCGGTTGAGTCGCCAGGTTGGGATCCGGGCTTTTGCGCCGCCGCTTGTTTGTACAGTTCGGCACTGATCGCCTGGAAACGAGTTTGCAGTTCTTCCGTCGCCTTTTTGATTGCGTCGGAGTCGGTGCCATTCAGCTTCTCGCGAACATCTTTGATTGCGTCTTCCACGCCCTTCTTCTGATCGGCCGACAGCTTTTCCCCTAGCTCAGCCAACTGCTTTTCGCACTGGTAAGCCAGGTTGTCCCCGCTGTTCCGAGTCTCCGCTGCTTCCCGGGCTTTCCGATCGTCTTCGGCGTGTGCCTCGGCGTCCTTGCGCAGATTCTCAACTTCTTCCTTGGTCAGTCCACTGCTTCCAGTGATCGAAATCTTCTGCTCTTTTCCTGTGCCCAGATCTTTCGCAGAGACATTCAGGATCCCGTTTGCGTCGATGTCGAAAGTAACCTCAACTTGCGGAACACCCCGCGGGGCCGGCGGAATACCATCCAGATGGAAGGTCCCCAACGTCTTATTGTCCCTGGCCATGGGCCGTTCCCCTTGCAGAACTTTGATTTCCACCCCTGGCTGATTGTCGCTGTAGGTCGAAAAAATCTGCTGCTTCCGCGTCGGGATCGTTGTGTTGCGCGGAATCATCGGCGTCGCAATATTACCCGCGGTCTCAATAGCTAGTGTTAATGGGGTAACATCCAACAGCAATACGTCTTTAACGTCCCCTCGCAGAACGCCCCCTTGAATTGCTGCGCCAACCGCCACCACTTCATCCGGGTTAACCCCTTTGTGTGGCTCTTTGCCGATCAATTTGCGCGCTGTCTCCACTACCTTCGGCATGCGCGTCATCCCGCCGACCAGCACGAGCTCGTTGATCTCACTTTCCGAAAGTTTAGCATCGGCTAGACAGGCTTTCACCGGCCGAATCGTCCTTTCGAACAAATCATCAGTCAGCTGTTCCAGCTTTGCTCGAGTCAGCTTCTTCTGAATATGTTTTGGGCCGGTCGCATCCGCGGTAATGAAAGGGAGATTAATCTCGTATTCTTGCGACGATGATAGAGCGATCTTTGCTTTTTCCGCCTCTTCCTTAATCCTTTGCAGGGCGTCGGACTGCTTGCTCACGTCAACACCGGTTTCTGACCGAAACTCTGCGATCACCCAATCCATTAACTTGTTATCCCAGTCGTCGCCCCCCAGGTGAGTGTCTCCATTGGTCGCCTTTACTTCGAATACTCCCTCGCCGATCTCCAACACCGAGATGTCAAAGGTGCCGCCTCCCAAGTCGTAAACAGCGATCTTTTCATCTTTCTTCTTGTCCAGGCCATAAGCCAGCGAAGCCGCCGTCGGTTCGTTAATGATCCGCAGCACTTCCAGCCCGGCAATTCGCCCGGCATCTTTGGTCGCGTTTCGCTGCGAGTCATTGAAGTAAGCCGGCACCGTAATCACAGCCTGGGTAATCTTCTCGCCCAGTTTAGCTTCAGCGTCCGCTTTGAGTTTCGCTAGAATCATTGCCGAGATTTCCGGCGGCGAGAAACTCTTGCGTTCTCCACCTACCTGCACCTCGACATGGGCGTCGCCATTTGAAGCTTTGACAATTTTGTACGGAACACGCTTCGCTTCGTCCTGGACCTCTTCATACTTTCGGCCCATGAACCGCTTGATTGAAAAAACAGTATTTTGCGAGTTAGTAACCGCCTGCCGCTTTGCAGCCTGCCCTATCAAGCGTTCCCCGCTCTTCGCAAAAGCAACAATCGAAGGTGTTGTACGCGCGCCTTCAGAGTTTTCGATGACGACCGGTTCCCCGCCCTCCATCACGGCCATACAGGAGTTAGTGGTTCCAAGGTCAATTCCAAGAATCTTTGCCATACGCGAGCAGAGAGGAGGTGCAGCTTGCGTGCCAATAGATGAAAACTATTCCGATTGATGCAAAGGTCTCATACCACGGGAGTTAGTCGATTCCATAAAAATGTCATTGTCGGGTTTAGCGTCATTTTGGCACGATCTGTCTCAACCCTGGTGAGACATGCTGTCGCTTTGACGCTAGAGCGGCTGGTGACGAGGTCCTTGATTTTTCCCCATCTGCCTAGCATGCTCGCAGTTGCCTCGCCGAGAAATGGCCATGCCCGACGCGAATTCAAATATGAACGCGCAGGAAAGCGTTCCTTCCCCGGATCAGATAGAAACCGCCGGGGTGCAAGTGACCGAAAGGGACATCGTCTTCGATTGTCCTCATTGCGGGGGGGAGCTGGCAATTGATAGGGATGGCGCCGGCATGGAAGTTAATTGTGCCCACTGCGGCAATACCCTGACGGTTCCTGAGTATCACGGGGCCTCGTTGCAGTTTTTACAGGCGGCGACCTCTAAACTTGCAAAGGCAATCCAGTCAGCGCGAAATGCCTCGCCCAAAAAATTCCATTTTGAGGGGCGCTCGCGGGAGGAGATGAATCGTCGCCAGATCGAGTTGCAGCGGGTGCTTCGGGAGAGTCAGACGCAGCTGACCGAAATCAGAGGCCACGTTCATCATGCGACCATCCAATTGCACCGCTATCAGCTCAAGGCGGAAGTGATTCAGGAGCGGCAAAGCGAGCTTAAGGCCGAGCTTGATGCGCTTATTCTGGCACTTAAGCAGACCTAAATGCTCGGATTTGTTAGATTTCCGACCGAATTTCCACAGCCAGGGTCACCAATAGAAAACAAGTTGAAACTGCTCTCCAGAGGCAGGAGTATCAAACGCGCCTGCTGGATGGGTGCCAGAGCGGTCGATTGGGCACGCCTGGAAAGCGTGTGTACCGCAAGGTACCGAGGGTTCGAATCCCTCCCCATCCGAATCGGTTTAAATCGGTCGCTTACGAAAGTCGAGGTTGGAAATCGTCAGGAGCATCCCACGGAGCGAGTGCGCGTGAAGATCTGAGAAGAAAGTCGGGCTCGGCGGACCTCGGCGTTTTCAGAGAAGGCTACTGACGATCCTTCGGAATTGTCTCGGTTAGGCGCTTTTTTGCTGGCTGCTGCTCGGATGATTGTTCAGACAGCGTCTCCGGTGTCATCAAACAAATGTGCGTGATTGGCATCGAAACCAAATCCGAGCGCGTCAGCGTAACGGTAATTCTGGAAGCCTTTCACATTCAAGGTAATCCGATTTCCGGCCGGAGTTGTACCGTGAAGGAAAGTCAGATCGCCCAGGTTCTCAACGACCTCAATCAAAAGAGTGCTGGCCCCGCTTCCTGGTTCGCAAACCTCGATATGTTCAGGTCGCAAGCCCAAAGTTAATTCCGCGCCGGGAGCAACATCGGCAGATCTTGTTTTTTCCAGGCTAAAAGGCCGGGACGGAAAGTCCGAGCCTCCGATCACAATAGTCTTCCCGGTTACGTGCTCCGCCCGCACCTTGAGAAAATTCATTCGAGGTGCCCCGATAAAGCCTGCCACGAATAGGTTTGCCGGACGTTGATAAAGATCGAGCGGTACGCCAATTTGTTCGATCTTGCCTTCGTTCAAGACCACGATCTTATCCGCCAGCGTCATTGCTTCGACTTGGTCGTGAGTCACGTAAATCATGGTTGTTTGCAGTTCACTGTGCAATTTGGAAAGCTCGATCCGCATCTGCACCCGGAGTTCGGCGTCGAGATTCGAAAGCGGCTCGTCGAAAAGAAAGACCTCCGGTTCGCGGACAATCGCTCGGCCAATGGCGACACGTTGCCGCTGGCCGCCCGAGAGTTCTTTGGGTCGACGCTTCAGGTAGGAAGTCAGCTGCAAAATTTCAGCGGCACGCGCGACTCGCTCCCTGATCTCATGTTTTGGGCGTTTAGCCATCCGCAGTCCGAATCCCATGTTCTCCTCAACTGACATATGCGGATAGAGAGCATAGGTTTGAAACACCATTGCCACGCCGCGGTTAGCCGGATCGACGTTGTTTACTTGACGTCCGCCGATCCAAACTTCTCCCTCGCTCGCCTCTTCCAGTCCCGCGATAATGCGAAGCATCGTCGATTTACCGCATCCGGAGGGTCCGACGAAGACGACAAATTCCCCGTCTTCGATTTGAAGGCTGACCCCGTGGATGACTTCGACTTGGCCGAATCGCTTAACAATATTTTCGAGTTTTAAACCTGCCATTATTCCGAACTATTCTTGAAGGTGAAGCACAACCTCTGGTATCAGAGAGCAGCTGCTTGCGCAAGGGACGATCTCATCGCTCTTTTGGCCTCCGAACCTGAGGAACAGTGCACCCAATTAAAACTTTTTCGAAACTTCACGTTTTTCGAGGTGTTCAGCAGTGTGAGGTGACGTATGAAGAACATACTGCAATTACCAGCCTCCGCTTTGGATGGCGCAGTGACAGGCTTTTTGGTGGCCTGATTGCAATATCTGGAGCGTGCTGCGTTTGGTCCATGAATCTCTCAAAAGAGACGGGATTGGCCAGGCTTCAGCTAAAAAAGTGACTACCAAATACACTTCTGAATAAGAACAAACTGAAAATTGCTATGATTAAACATATTCTGCTTCTAGCTGCGGTCCTTGGCTTTATTGCTCAATCCAGTGTCTACGCCGCAGACCCAACTCCGTCTCCGAGCGCGAGCCCGAAGGCGACAACCCATCATCACAAGCATCACAAGAAGTCGTCCGCTCCAGCAGCTTCGCCTTCAGCAACGCCAGCCTCCTAAGGTCTACGCGTCGTGATCCGGTCACTTGGCCGATAACCGGTGACTGTTCAGATCTCTAAGTGATTTGATCCTTGACTTGGCCCGGGTGGAATCGCCCGGGCCGAGTTTTTTCCGGACGCCGGATAAATGATTTCCCGTGATAGTTGCGAATAGCCTAGCGCATCTCGCCGTCCAAACGGTCAGGAACTGGACTTGTGGTACGGTATTCCCTTCTTAGGCTACTGACTCTGATATTGCTGTTTGCGTCGATCTCTGATTCAAAGGGGGGTCTGCATTTCGGTCCGCCGCGCCATGGAGCACCTCGCGGGGTTGCTTATTCGGGATATAAACATCCCCCCTATTATTATCACCGATATCACTACGCCCCTGCGTATCAGTCGCCGGTCGGGCATCCCCATCGTTCGCCCAGGCACTAGCAACAGCCTTGGTCTTGTCGTTGATTAATCTTCAGAAATTTGTCAGCGATATAGGCTACTTTAAAGGTCTGAGTAAATACCCGGTCACCAGCACATCGGTTCCGATACGTTTGTATCGGACTCGATCGAGCCTGCTCGCGTTCTGCAAGTTCGCGACCCCATTGCCTCCGAAACTTGGTTTATTTCCGCCCGTTAAGAGCGGAGTAACGAAGCACCAAAGCTCATCGATTATTTGCAAATCATGCAGTTGACCCAAAACGTCTCCGCCTCCTTCGACTAAGAGTCGGGTGATCCCCTTGGCACCGAGGTCCTTTAGCATGTCCAGCCAGTCCATACCCCGGTAAACCAGGGTGCGGTCCCGGTATTCATCCGTCAATACCGTCGCATCGCTCGGCAGATCGCCAGATCTCGTGACAACGACGCGCCATGGTTGCAGGTGGTTCGGGGTGCCCATGCGGACGGTTAATTTCGGATTATCACGGCGGATTGTTTCCGCACCGACCAGAATGGCATCGACGCTGGCCCGAAGATGTTGAATCAGGCGAAGAGATCGATTGCTTGAAAGCCACTGCGGTTCGCCGGCGGGGCGTGTAATCCGGCCATCCAGGGATTGGGCAACTTTGGCGATCACCCACGGCCTCTTCGCGGTTATCCATCTGCTAAAGCCAACGTTCAAGAGACGGCATTCTTCCTCGAGCACTCCGGTGGTTACCGCGATTCCGGCGCGACGGAGTTGTTCAAGACCGCGCCCTTGATGATTGGGATTTTCGTCGACGGCGCCAATAACAACCCGTCCGATTTTAGCAGCGATGATCGCGTCGGTGCACGGGGGAGTTCGTCCGGTCGTTGAGCACGGCTCGAGTGTGACGTAAAGGGTTGCCGCCAAAGCCTGCTCAGGCTCCGGCAACGACGCTAAAGCCTCGATTTCCGCATGCGGACCTCCGGCGCGCCGATGCCAACCGGTCGATAAAATCGCTCTGTTGTGCACGAGCACCGCCCCGACGGCCGGATTGGGGCTCGTTTTCCCCAGACCTTTTCGAGCCAGGCGCAATGCCAGCCGCATGTATCGGCGATCCAAATCAACCGATGCCGCCCCCTGATCCAAAAAAGGCTCCATACTTATGATGTCGTCCGGCTTTCCTACAGCTACAGTTGGAAGAATTTCCTGAGACGCCGAAGCAAGCCCTCCTTGGTGGCATCCATTTCAGGGCCCTGGCCATTCGCGGGTACGGACGCAAGTTGTGATTCGGTGGCAGATCGCCTGGCAACCACCGTCTCGCTCAGCGACTCGGCTAGATCGGGATGTTCTCGCAGCAAAATGCCGATCGTCTCCTGCGCAATCTCGAGAACCTCACAGTCGAGTGCCGCCAGAACCGTGGCGCTTCGCGGCTCACCCGTCAGCAAAGACATTTCTCCGAAGCATTCTCCGGCAACGAGATTTCCCACCGCTTGGGATCGTCCACCTCTTTCGACCTGAACTTCGGCTTTTCCCGTGACCAGGATGAACATCGAGTTCCCAGCGTCTCCCTGAGAAATGATCCTTTCACCCCTTCCAAAACGGATCCTTCTGGACCCAAGCGCGAGATGGTCCAGCTGAATCGGTTCTAGCGAAGAAAAAAGCGGCTGATTCGCGAGCAGTTCCAAATCTATTTCGCGCGTGCGGGCCAGCCGCCCGCCGCGGACGAGTTCAATCTGCTGTGTGGAAAACGCCAACCGGATCCCCCGGCGGTTTAGCTCGTACCACACATTGGTCCGGACGCCGTCGATAATATCGGCAAAAAGCTTTCCATCCATCAACCAGAACTTGATTTCGTACTGCACAGCGGATTCCCCAAAGTCGATCAGAAAGACTTTCACCGGTGGGTCGCGAAGCACTCCAGTGGCGGCGGAGGCGGCTTGGAGCATCGCATCTTTGACCTCGTTTGGCGGAACTCGATGATCCACGCTGACACGGACACGTGCCGCGTGTTTGCGCGAGGGATAGTAAAGGTTGACGATTGTCGCCTTGGCCAATTGGCTGTTCGGAATATCGAAGCTGACGTCATCATTATTGCGAAAGCGGGTCGATCGCCAATTAAGTTCGACCACTTCAACATGCTTCCCATCGACGATCAGCCAGTCGCCGACGTGATAGGCTTTTCCAGCCTGAAGTCCAAAACCCGCGAAGATGTTGCCAAGCGTTTCTTGCAGCGCGAGACCAATGATAATCGCAATTAATCCCGATCCAGTCAGAAGACCGGTAATAGTGACGTGATAAAAAGCGGCCAGCCCAAAAAAGGCCGCAAACACAAAGACCATGATTGCCACGACTTGGGGGAGAAAGGAGGGAACTCGCGCCTTCTCGCCCGGGTAGCCGCAGAGAGGCCAGACAAACCGATGAAGCAACGCGTTGATTGGAAATGCCGCGGTGGCTGCGGCGAGCAAGCCAATTGCTGCCAACCCGGGAAACTGGACGTCGATCAGCCTTGAGGCGACTGCGACAGCAGCGGCGGCGATGAACACATGCGAGGTCCAGCCCAATTCGACATTGACGCGATGCTTCAGCCAGCGACCAAGTATCAGCCCAATCAGATAAAAAACGAAACTGACCAGAACCAGATACAATCCTGGCGTTTGGATCGGCCAAAACGACTGAAAATCTCGCAACATCAAACGTTTCTCCTGGCGACCGCTCTCCCGGATGCATGCCGTTCAGGGAAGCGGCCAGCGTGCGCGCCATAAAACAGAATCATTTCCAGCTCGCCAAAATGGACCGTGCCACTGGTGTCCGGCTAACCCTTTCGCCGTTCAAAAGCCGCGTCGAACGCCACTCCGCTCGGGGCAAAATCATAGGAACGCACATTTCGGCACGATTCGGTGGCTCCGTGAACGCGATCCATCCGAATGTCTTCCCATTCGATCGAGAGAGGGCCGCGGTAGCCGATGTCGTTCAGCGCCACAAATATTTCTTCAAATAGGATGTCTCCGCGTCCAATTGAACGAAAATCCCAGTATCGCCGGTAATCTCCAAAATCGGTATGGCCGCCAAAGACCCCAACTTCGCCGTTCCCATGACCCCACCAAACATCTTTCATGTGCGCATGGTAGATGCGGTCGCTGAATTCGCGCAGAAAATTAACATAATCGACTCCCTGGTAGCCTAGATGAGACGGGTCGTAGTTGAAACCGAATCGGCGATGATTTTTGACTGCCTCGACTGCTCGGCGCGCTGAAGCGATATCAAAGGCAATCTCGGTCGGGTGCACTTCAAGCGCAAAATTCACATCAACTTCATCGAAGGCATCGAGGATTGCTTCAAATCGTTTGCCAAAATCGTCAAAGCCTTTCTGGATATATTCCTGACTTGTCGGCGGAAAAGCGTAACAGGCGTGCCAGACGCTCGACCCGGTGAAACCGGCCACCACCGCCGGGAAATGCAGACCTCCCCCGGGCTTCGTATCGATAAAATTGCGGGCTGCGCGAGCCGCCTTTTTCATGTATTCCGCGGCGCGTTGACGGACACCTTCAGGGTCGCCGTCTTTCCAGATCTGTGGCGGCAAGATGGCCTGGTGGCGTTCGTCGATATTGTCGCAGATCGCCTGTCCAACCAGGTGGTTCGAGATTGCGAACGCCGTCAACCCGTGATCCGAAAGGATCTTCCAGCGATCTTTGCAATATTCCTTGGATTCCGCTGCGGTTTCGACGTCAAAGTGGTCGCCCCAACAGGCGAGTTCGAGCCCGTCAAAACCCATCCGTTTCGCCAAAGGAGCGAGGTCTTTCAAGGGGAGATCGGCCCATTGGCCGGTAAATAAGGTGACTGGTCTAGCCATAAATTTTTGGGGGAGAAATGATGATTGGAACTCTCAATCGGTAGTCGATGTTAGGCGTCTAGTCCAAGACGCGTCCATGAACAAATCCAAAATGTCCGCAGGTTCAACGACTTTACGGCGCCCGAACCGATCGATTCCTTAGCTACCCTCCCAACGCCTCAAAAAGCTTGGTACCGTTTGGAGTGCCCAACCTGCTGGCCGGATCCCAACCTGGACCGGCCGTATAGCGTCCATTGAGAGGTGCGCTCGTTCGGAGGTAGGCGGCTCATTCCACGAAAAAGAAGGCGAGTGAAGAGATGCATGCTCGTTCGAGTTCATTGACGATTCGTTTTTCGAACAATAGGCTGATTTCGCTGCAGAGTCGGCTCGGGGCGGTGACGGATAAACCGATTTTTGTTTCTTCGGTAGCCGGGTTGCACAACGGATGGTTCACAGACATTTGGTAACACTCTATGAAACGCGACAAAGTACTCGATCGAATCGAGAACGAAGACCAATCGTGGGATTTCCTGGTGATTGGTGGCGGAGCTACGGGCCTTGGAGTAGCGGTTGATGCGGCCGCCAGAGGATACAGCACGCTGCTGGTTGAGCAGGCTGATTTTGCTAAAGGGACATCCAGCCGCAGCACAAAACTTGTGCACGGGGGGGTTCGCTATTTGAAGCAGGGAAACATCTCGCTCGTCCTCGAGGCGCTACGCGAACGCGGACTCCTTTGCCAGAATGCGCCGCATCTGGTTCATCACCTTTCATTCATCGTTCCGATATTTAGCTGGTGGGAGGGACCTTTTTACGGAATCGGAATGAAGATATACGATCGACTCGCTGGCAAGCTTGGCCTCAGTCCCTCAGAAAACCTTTCGCGTGAAGAAACCCTCAAACGGATTCCAACGCTCCAACCAAACGGTTTGCAGGGTGGGGTGTCTTATTACGACGGTCAATTCGATGATTCGCGTTTAGCGGTAAATTTGGCTCAGACCATCTTCGATCTCGGCGGCGCAGCGATCAACTACCTCAAGGTGACATCCTTGATCAAAGACGATGGGCTAGTCGTTGGGGCAATCGTCCGGGATTCCGAAACAGGAAAAGAACACCCTATCCGCGCGAAGGCGGTAATCAATGCAACCGGTGTCTTTTCGGATGGGGTTCGCAAGATGGATGATCCGGAGGCCAAGACGGTGATCGCTGCCAGCCAAGGGGCACACGTGGTCTTGCCAAAGTCTTTTCTCCCGGGCGATACGGCAATCATGGTTCCCCACACACCAGATGGTCGCGTGCTGTTTGCGGTTCCCTGGCATGATTGCGTTGTCGTCGGCACTACCGATACGGCAGTGGATACGATTGAGCTTGAACCTCGTCCAATGGACGAAGAGGTCGAGTTTATTCTCACCAATGCCTCTCAATACCTTAGCAAACAACCTAGTCGCGCTGATGTGTTAAGCGTGTACGCCGGGTTGCGGCCATTGGTCAAGGTTGGTGACGCAAAAAGCACGGCTGCCTTGTCCCGGGACCACACGATTCTCATCTCGAATTCCGGCCTCCTGACCATCGCCGGCGGAAAATGGACCACCTACAGGAAGATGGCCCAGGATGCGGTGGATCAGGCAGAAACAATGGCCGGCTTCGAAGAGCGTCCCTGCACAACAGAACACCTGCAGATCCACGGCTGGACAAAACAGGAGATCACAACACCAAACCTGCGTGTATACGGGGCTGATGCGCCGGCGATCGAAGAATTGGTGGAGACCGAACCCGGTCTGGCCGAAAAACTGCATCCGGACTTGCCATACATCGGCGCGGAGGTCGTATGGGCAGTTCGACAGGAAATGGCTCGAACTGTCGAGGATGTACTTTCTCGGCGAACTCGCGCATTGTTGCTCGGTGCCCGCGCCAGCATTGAAGCGGCGCCGAAAGTTGCCGAATTAATGGCCCGCGAATTGGGTACAGACGACGCTTGGAAACGTGAATCGATCACAAATTTTCAGGCGCTTGCACAAGGCTATGTTTTGAAGTAGCGAGTTGGCCCGAATTTCCGCGCTAATTCCCCTGGAAGGATCGGGCCCAGGCCATCTCCAAACGAGAGTCTTTGTCACTCCGGTCGTTCCAAACGGCCGGAGCTCGAGACCGTCAACGGGTCCAGTGAATGGCGCGCGGATCGCCTGAAAATCTCACCAGTGCTTTGGCTTGAAGATTCTCAGATCAGGCATTGTACCCTCAATCTCCTAAATCTAACAGGCTCTCATCGCCGATCTCTTCCGTCTGCCCATGGTTCACCAGCCAAAACTTTATTTTCTCCGTCTGAGGTTCAGCTGCCCGGTAGAAGACGCGTTTTCCGGATCGGCTGGAGCATAGAAAACTGTAGGATCCATTCTCGCCGAGCAGTCGAACGGATTTCAACTCGTCTTGGTAAAGCTTCAACCGTTTCTCGAGACTATCGTCTTCCGGCGCTCCATCTTTGAACGCCACGATCGGGCTGTTCACAGTCGCGATTTGGCCCCAACCGCTCCCGCCCAAACGAAGCAGGTGAACGTAGATAACCTCTCCCGCCGGCGCGGTTGACTGTACCCCTTGGTTCGTCGGCGTGCTGAAACTTGTCTCCAGGTCGGCAAGCGGTGCGATTCGAATCCCACAAATCCAACAGCCGCTCGCTACATCTTCCGGTAGGGTGCAGACCGATCCTGTCCAAAGGTCTCCGGAATAGCCAAAATAGAGTCGTCCTTGAGAATCGAACGTAAACCCGGAAAGATATTCCACACGCCGAAGCCTGAGTTGAAGAGGCTTGTTGGCTCCCTTCGGCAATAGCCAATAGCCCATACTTTCTTGTTTGTTGCTTGTCTGAAAGACCAGTGAGCCGTCGACCGGGTTGTAGGCCACATCGGTGCAGGTTGCCTGGCCGGGAGCCTGGCATACGGTCACCCAATTCTTTTTGGCCGGATCGTAGGCCAGAATCCCCTCGCTGGCTGCGAACAGAAGATACCCGGCATTCGAAAGAGAAACTCCGGAATCTTTTTCAGGATCATATCTCGTCGGTGTCTGAAGCTTGTGAACCGCTTTAGTTGTCAAACTCAGCTCGACGATGCCCTTAGGTGTCAGGACAAAAACGGTTTCTTCATCAAGAGAAAATGTTGCCTGGGCGCCATGGCCATTGAAAACCGTGGTAAGAAAAAGAGCGCCGATCAGGGGGCAAAATGGATTTCCCACGAGTACTGAACTCTACGCGGGGATCCCTTCTGGGAAAAGCCCTTTGAAAACGAAAAAAAATGTTCCTTCCCAAAAGGCGGAATCCGTTTTGGTCAAAACTCTATTTATCGACCCTGGATCGCCTCAAACCGTTTGCTTTACATCAATGTACTGTTTTTAACTATCCGTTTATAGCGGATAAAAGTGCATCAAACTGTGCACTCTGTTACTTTTTTTGGCTTTTTAAGGCGGATATGCACATCGTCACTTTGCGAAAGTGTTTTAGGATCCGCCCACGGTTCCAGGCGCGGAAACCGCGTATCTTCCTCGTCGGCGACCTGACTTTCCCGCACGGAATGCCAGGATTCCGGTGTTTTGGCACGGCTAGTGCTCAGCCTGCGACCCCTGAAATTAATTACACCACAGGTATGTCAGAAAATATTGCACCTGCCCCAAAGGCCACCCTTGGCTTAACTGGACTAACTATGAATGCCATGGCGCTGATCGCTCCAGGTGCATTCCTTTGGTTAACCTACGCTCAACAATCCTTATACGGCCAGCCCATGGCCGGGGCCGCGATGTGGTTCGGCATCGTCGTTGCCTTGTTGCTCTGTTTGGCGACCGCTATTTCATATGCCGAATTGTCAAAGCTTTATCCCGGCGCTGGATCGTCCTACTTCTTCGCCGAACAGGCTTTTTTGTCAAAAAACAAAGCATTCAAGTTTGCCCGGATCGCCAAATTCACGGTCGGGTGGGCCAGTCATCTTTATTACTGGGTCTATCCGGGAGTGATGGTCGGCGTGACCGCGCTGCTGACGGGATATCTGCTCGGTCAGCTCTTTCCCACCGTCTTTAACTCCGCGGTGCCCAGCCCGCTGCTAATGATCCTTTTCTCGCTGATTTTCCCTTTTCTCGTTGGTTACATCGCTTACCGAGGGGTAACCGGTGCGACCTCCGTAAACATTGCGATTAACGTTATCCAGATCACCGCACTGGTGGTCTTCTCCGTGATCGCGATTGCTTACCGGGTCAACCACGGAACGGAGGGTTCCAAAGGAATTACCCTTAATCCGGATGGCGTTCCCGTCTCTAAGGTCATCGCGATGACGACCACCAAGGACGACAAGGGCAACGACGTCACCAACCCGGCAAAGGACAAAGACGGCAATTACGTTTTTGAAAAGAATCCAGACGGTACGGATAAAGACGTGACCCTGACATATGCCTCCGATCAGGGGACCGATAAAGGCACTGATCCGAAAGCTCCGACTGATACGTTTCAATTCCATCCTAACGCTTTGTCAGTCATCTCGCCGCACGGATTCAGCTACGCCATCATCCAGGCAGGTATCGCCATCTTAATCTTGGTCGGCTTTGAGTCTGTCAGTGCCATGGGCGAGGAGGCCAAAAACGCAAAACGCGACATCCCGCGGGCAATTCTCCTATCGCTGCTGATTCAAGGAGTTATTTGCTATCTTTTCGAGTATTTTGCCGCGAATTACTTCTTGAACAGCGGGTACAAGATGACGCAGGCCGCCGCTTCCCCTGCACCGATTGGCGACATGATGCAGATTGTCGGCACCTGGGTCTTTGGCAGCGCCCAGGCCGGCTGGTGGTTCATGTTCATCGAAGCGCTTACCGTGTTTCTCGCGCTTATCGGCACAACCCTCTCCTGCATCAACACCGGAGCTCGTGTTACCTTCGCGATGGGACGTGATGACGAACTTGCCGGCAACCTGGGAATGCTCCATACCAGAAACCTCACGCCGCACCGGGCAATCTGGACGCTCTGCGTAATTTCAGCGATCATCGGAGTCTTCTCGGTTATCCTCTATTTCTGCGGGGGAGCCGCATTGACAGACGACACCATCAAGTCATTGCCGCACAACGTCTGGTACAGCTTCGGGATCTTCGCCCATGACGTCGCGATGAACATTCCGCAGAGTTTGCTCATTGTAACGTTAACAAGCAACTTCGGAACATTTCTGCTCTACATGATGAGCAACATCATTGCCATCGTCGCTTTTCGTGAGCATCACTCGTTCCACGGGTTCAAGCACATGTTCGTGCCGATCTTCGGGCTGTTCGCCAATCTGTTGTGCATGTTGTTTTATCTAATCGGACCGTTCTCGGTGGCGGGAATGAGTTGGAAAGAGCCTTACATCGCGCTTGGGATAGCCGCTGTCTGGGGTATTTACGGCGCCTTGCACTTCACCTGGGTCAGTAAGAAGAAGGAAAAATCGGTCTTCGTGCAGGTTCCTGCATAGCTCTCGAAAATACTGTATAGATCGGGTGGAAAGCAGCGCGCAGATTCGTGCCAGAACGATCTGCGCGCTGCTGTTTTTGGCCTGAAGTTTGTTAATCATATCTCCCCAGAATCGGGCGACTTCTGGAGATCGCATCAACGGGAAGATAACCAGGCGAAGAAATTTGCCGGACCCGATGAATGCGGGCCGACAAGAGCGCCCGATAGACTCCGCGCCCACGAAAAGCCGGCAGACCACTTCCGCCCCGGAGCTCCGCGATCTGGCTGTTTGGCGAGGTGGTTAGGCGTCCGCACCGAACTGGTTTTCGATCTCAAGACCGTCCAACTCGAAGTACGGCCCGTCTACCACAAGACCGATGATCGCATCAGAAGTCACGTGTTTCTCTGCCCGCTGGCCTGCTACTTGCAGTGGCATCTCAAGGAGCGGCTTGAATCTTTATTCGCCGCCGACGGCACCCCCAAAGATCGACCGTGGACCGTGCGCAACGTGATCGAGCGCCTAGCTAGCGTTCACAAATGCCTGCGGATTTGTGACTTGTGCAAGGAACTGGTAATTTTCTCACGTTAAAATATAGGGCCCAATCGCGCTACGTCTAATCGTTGCCGCTCAGTACCTTCCACCGCCAGTTCCTGGAGAGCGGCGGTCCGCGGCGAAAAGATCGCGATGGGCACCGTGGAGTTAATTGCCTGGCAAACAAAAAAGAAAACGCGTAAAAAGCACCCCCGACAAACAACAACTTATAAACTATAACGTAATAATTGTATGAAACATATTGCGTTTTAACCGGAATTTTGTTTACGCTGTCGAGGTCATCGAAAATGGATTTTCAAAAACTGTTCAAACGAAAAGAAGAGGAATCGCCCCCTTCGGTTGCCCAGCCCAAAACAAGAGAAACTTTAAACGAAAGGGATGTGCTTGTTTGTGAAGGCGAATTGCTGGACGGCGAAACGCCTGCTGCCCTTCTTTGGAGCAGCGTCGGCGGCAGAATTAAAGTCAAAGCTGATAAGATACTAGGCATTCTAGAGGGACGAGCCCGGGTCAAGGCAGCGGTTCTTCATGAATTGTTTCCGGGTCTCTTCGAGAAGGACCCTAAACCGGGCACCGAATTCACTATTCCCCTTCAAAGGGTTGTTATGCAGCTTGAGGATATATTTACCGATCTCTCTTTGGAGGATTCGGTCCTGGAAGATTTCCAGACGCCCTTTGGACAGCTTGCTCGCGAGGATGAAGCGAAATTTAACGGCAGCCACACGGGTCAGCCAGGGAGTCGGCCATGCTCTGCGTCGAAGTTATTTACGCTGCCGGGAGCCGAAGCGAAACTAACCCTGAACGAGCAACAGGATCAGCGTGGCGGGCTGGAGGATCTAACTAAAAAGTTACCCGTGCAAGAGACGGAGCGAGAGAACCCTTCTGGGGGCGGAAGCAGTCCTTTCGACGATCCGCGGTTCCACGCCGAGAAGTTCAACTTGCCCGAGTCCAGTCCGATCCCGAATGGCTCCGCCGTTTCATCTGATGCTGCAAAACCTCAGATCGACAAAAAGCGCCGGGAAGGTCACGAATGCCTTCAGGAACTCTACCTGACAGACGAGTCACTCGACGGATCCAAAGTGGCGGACCTGATTTTACGACTTCCTCGCGTCGTCGGCGTGGTCATTATGTTATCGGACGGTGCTGTACTTGGAGGTGGGCTAAGCGGAGGACTTAACGAAGCGCTCCTTAGCCTGGCGCCGGGTTTTGTGAAACATTTATTAGGCTTTACTAAAAGTCTAGAAGGAGGCTCTGCGAACTGTGTTACCTTTTGGGCTGCCGCACGTCAAATCAGCCTGACCATAGACGGAGCTGTCTTTATCCTGGCCGGGCACGAGGGCAAAAACCTTCCTCCCGGCCTGCGGGTCCGGTTGGGCGCTACAGCGCACGCGCTCAACATGATTTACGGCTCGCAGTCGTAAGAAAAGATCGTGGCGGAATGCGACGAAAGAGAATTGCAGGCATGGAGAAGCCGGTCTTTGGTCGGCTGCTTATATGATTTTCAGCGGAACACCGATGCTATGTGCACTCTGATCGTGCAGGACGATGCGGCGATTCTAGCCAAACTCACTACCAAGACAAATTTCGACCTTGAAACATTGGGCGTTCTCTCCTCCATGATGTTTGCTACTTGCCGGATGCTTGGCCGGGAACTCGGAACGGAAGGAGAGGTTCTGAGCCGCATCACGATCGGGCCCGACTATCACCTGCTGCTCATGAGCATCACTCCCAAAGTTGCTCTAGTGACCCTGTCTCGAAAATCTTTGACGAGAGAGTTTCTTGAATCCGAGGCTCGGGCCGTAATGCCTCGGATCATGAAATGCCTGGTTCATCCAAATTCGGAGGACCGATGTTAAGAACATTGGCAGCTTCACCATGGTCGCCTTTGCTGTACTGGACCGTAGCCGTTATCGCGATGCGCTTTGATACGCGTCAGGAGTTTCTGAAAAGACGCCTCGGGCCTCGCGAATTTGAAATGCCCGCCAGCGTTTCGACTCCGTCATCATCGGCAATTTATGCTCACACTTCCGGTACCCAATCGCCTCCCGCCAATGAGATCGCTTTGGCCGTCAGCAAATCGATAAACTTTTGGTACCCACAGATCTCGGTTCTTCGCAGATTCGGTCGTTTTATTCCAAGCTTGGCAACTGAGGTCGTGACAAATTCCATCCCGGTTTCTGCGAAGGCACTCACCACCTTCGGCCCTCCGGTCACGACGTTATCAATCCAGGTCGAATCATCCGAACAGACCATAGCCAAATCATTACTGGTCCAGTGCAGGACCAGCCTGCTGGTCAGCAATGCCCATGGAAAGGCCGTCACCATACACGGGGTTGTTACGCAAGAGGTCGTATCCTCCGCCGGGAGAATTCTTATTATGGCAGGAAGCAGAGTCGTTGGCACCGGAATACTTGACTCGGAGAACGGGCGATTTAAATCCGACGGTCTGTGGTCGATATTTTTAGATGAAACTGAACTAAGGGTTCAGGCTCAACTATTGGACAGGCCGGAAGGTTTGCCAGGATTGTTAGGTCAGGCCTCAATGGAAGCTTGGCCAAGAGGACCTAAGGCGCCAAACGGACGCTACATCTGCGTCCCCCGCAATGCGCCGTTTCTTCTTGAGATTCACGGCGGCATTCTCTTTCGTGATCCGCAATCGAACCAAGGAGATGGATAAAAATTTTGTTCCAAGATTATTCATCCTATAGCCCCAACTACTTAATATGTGTATTATGATCACAAATCCAGACTTCTTTAAACGAGGCCAACGTGGAGTCTCATTGATCCAAGTCCTGCTAGCGATCCTTCTGGGAGCCCTCACTGTGACATGGGCTAGTAACACGATCGTTAACGGAATGGAAAAAGGTATTGCTACCAAAACTCTCACCGCCGTCGATGCGATTCAACAGGCCAAACAGCAGTTTTTAATCGACAATCCCGAGTCTGATCCTGCCGCCGCCGCATCTTTTGCCAGCCTTCAGCCTTATTTAATGGTGATGGGAACTCCCGTGACGACCGAAACGCAATTGATGGCGGGCACAGGTGGTCGTACCGTCTCCAGCTATGGATCGTTTAACAGCGGACTCTCGCTGAGCAAACCGATAAATCCAGCTTACGTTACGCCCAGTATGCAACCCATCGTCACGATGATTAATGATGGTCCGGGAACAGGCGGATAGTCTTTTGGCGGGCATCTGATCGCCTTCTAAGGACGCTCACCCAATTGATCGTATATTTTACTTGAGAATAACCATGTCGGCGGGCCCGCGCGCTTTCAGGAGATGGAAATTGAGCGCAGGAGAGAAAAGTTCTTGCCTTCATTAAAGCAAGGACTTAAAAAATCAACATAACATATGAAATAAAACGTTAGATATGCCAGAGTTCACGGCGGTTGTTCAGGAAAAAAAGACCGGGCCATTTACGGTCAGGACCTTGGTGGGTAAGTCGGCCAGTGAAATTACCGCTCGGCTTCTGAATGCCGGAACCGCAGTCGCCAAAGTAGTTGAGGACCGGGAGCTGCATCCGCTCGCGCGAGGTAAAATATCCATTAAGGATATCGTCTATTTCATGGAACAGATCGAAAATACTTTGTTCCTTGGTATGGAGCCAAGAATAGCTCTTAAAGCCTGCGCGATCACTCTTTCAGCGAAGTCGAAGTCTGGCCAGAATCTTAGGCTCGTGGCGGCGGAGATGGAGCGCATGGTCGCAGGGGGCGAGAGCTTGGCGAGTGCGGCCAGGCAATTCCCTAATCTTTTCAATCAGGTGGCCGTCGGCTTGCTCGAGGCTGGCGAGGGCTCAGGAAGCCTGGACGAAAGCTTCCGTTCCATTCGCATTCTTGCCGCCCGCAGCGAGTCGATTCGTCATCAAACGAGCATGATGATTCTGCAACCGGCGATCACGCTGCTGATGGCTGGATTTACCGTAGCGATGATGGTCGTTTACATCGTGCCGCAGTTCCGATCGCTCCTGGATTACTTAGGAGGTGGGCTACCATGGCAAACCCAGTTGATGATCTCAATCAGTAATTTGGTCACCCGCCATCCAATCATGGCGGCACTGGCTTTGGCCGCTGGTCTCCATGGCATGCTGGCCTTGCCGTCATTGGTGAAGAACAACGCCTGGACTCACCGGTTTGTTATTCAGGTGCCGGGCTTTGGGCGACATCTCTTGGCTGGAATACGAACGAATTTCGTCGCGGCATTTGCCCAGCTCAAGAAAAACAAGATGACCAATCCGAGCGCCTTGATGCTGTTGAAAGATATCAGCTGGTACTTTCCTTATCGAACGGCGATTGCGCGCGCCCAGATGGGTTTAAAATCAGGCGAATCACTCGCTAACGTTCTGGCAGCCGAGGCAGATGTCATTGGTGAAAGGAATATTCAATATTTTCGATTTATCGAAGAAACAGGGTCGGACATCGAACAGCTGGAACGGCTGGCCATCTTGATGAACCGCGATCTGGATGCTTATACGGAACGGCTAAAAACAATCCTCAATCCGTTAATCCTTATTGTACTGGCCTTGATCGTGGGGATGATCGCCGCCGCGATTATTTTACCGATGTATGAAATTTACAATCGAATTTGAAGCCTTGCCAGGATGAACGTTGAGAACCGATGATAGGTGACATCCAATCTTTTGTCCGCGCAATGCCCCTGAGATTCTATCTCAGCGGCGGCCTCTTTTCCAAGCAGGAATCCATGATCTCATTTTTTGTCGGAGAGAAGGAGATCGAGGCATTGGTGTCGTACAAGAAGAGGCCAATCGGGTTTGAAGATGAGCTTCATCGGGATGCGGACGCACCTCCGACGATTTCCTACGCTCAGGCGTATAAACCAATTGTGCATGGAAGGCAATTATCCGCCAAACTGGCCTCCAGATATCATGTTCCACAAAGGTGCCAACATCTTTTCGTCGTCGATGCGCCGGCGGACGAGGTCTTTTTGAATTTATTCACCCTGGAGAAATTGAGGCGACGAACCTTGGAAGAGACACTGGCCGACTTGCGCCAGTCACCGGCACAAATCCTATCAGGGTGGAGTCGCAACGATTACCGATGGCATCTGCTCGATGCCAGCCTTCGGCTATCAGGAAATCTGAAGGTCAGCAGTGAAGACCTGATTTTGGTGATGGGATTATCTGAGGGAGTCTGTTTACCGTTGGAAGTTTGGAGTGAGGGACAAGGAGCCGCCATTGTTGGAATCCTCCCTTTACCCGTGGCTGTCCTGGCCTGGTGCAACGCAGTCCTGCCGACAGACAGGAAGCATTCGATCATCCTGGTGGCTGGTGAGACCGGAGTCGTGGTGGGTATCATCAAGGAACAGAAACTCACGAATTTGCTTAAGGTCGAAACCATCGAGGATGCCCTGGCTAACGTCAGACGCAACGCCGAGGAATTCGCTCTTAAAGATCCGGCGATGTTCCTCTGGTACTCTAAGCCCCCGACGATAAGCGACGACGAATTGACCCAGGAGGGCCTGACGATCATTGATCAAGAGCACCTCAGAGCGACTTTGGGAGCGTCCCTCGTCCTAATGCAGTCAACTGGTAAGCGAAGTCCCCACGACGGCCCGATACCACACCTGCTAAACTGGCTAACAAAACAATAGAAGGACAGATTCGTGCAACCGTTTTTTGTTTCGGAAGAGAAGCTGGCCAGGCAGGCGTATCGTTACGATAGCAGATACCGGCTGGCGGCATTCATCCTCATGGTCGCGATTTTCTTGCAAATGCCATTCCTCCTCCTGCTCTACTACCAAAAGCGGATTAGCGGAGAGGAGGAAGCTCGGCATGAATTTGCATTACAAAAAAAAGCGCAAATCTCCGCGGATCTCGGTAATCTAAAAGAGACTGAAGGTCAGCTGGACCAGATCAGATCCTGGGAACCAATTCTACGTGGCAGAATGCCGACAAGCGCCGTTCTCGGGGCTATAGAACAAACGATCCCTCGCGACGTTGTCTTGTCGAGAATTGCTCTGGAAGCGTTAAGCTATCGACCGGTTTCCCTGAGCTCTGGCATTTTTCGTGTGCCGGAAGCGTATACGATCACTCTGGAAGGAGATAGAAAGATCCAGGATCCGGAGGTTTGGCAAAAATTCATAGCGAAATTTGCTGCGAGGTTGCCCCCAGGAAGCCATGTCGTATCCAGCTTCGCCGGCGACGAGGGAAAGTCGTATAGTTCCGTCCTGCCCTGCAAGGCGGTGCTGGAGGCGCAAGCTAACGGCGAATACTTTCCTTTAGGAGTTCATAGGATCGATACCGAGGAAAATTTATGACGCGGCGGACTTATTCTGAAGCAAAAAAAGATCCCCGCAGCGCGGTATTCCTGGCCATAGCGTTGATCGCTATCGTTGTGATTGAGGCCATCTCTTTACAAGGCTTTTGGAAGCGGAACCAAGATTCGCGTCAGACGAATAGTCAACTTGAATCCTCCAATTCCCAGATGCAACGCCATATTGCCGAATTGCGGTTGGCGACGCAAAGGATTAGCGCGATATTCGCTCGACTAAGTGATGGGATGCTAAGCGTGGCGGGGATCGAAGGACGCCTGCCAATTCCAGGTCATAGTCCAAAGGGAATCTCGCCGTATACCGAAAGCAAAGTGGCGAAATCTCTTCGGGAATACGGCTTCCTGGTCTCCGCACTCCAAGAGGGACGCCGAGAACCGAGCGTCAGTTACAAAGTCGGCTCAAATCAATTGGAGCTGCACAGGTTAATACCGTTTCTGGCGGAGCAGGAAAATTCGAACGCCTTTCTTTTTGTCGACAAACTGAATCTTGTCAGACCTGGTCAGACACCGGCCTTTTTCATGAATCCAGTCGGCTTGGAAACCGAGTTGGTGATCCGCCTTTTGGCGGGACCAAAATAGATGATTCGAATTTGCGCTGCCATTTCGCTTGCTATCGCCTCTGTGGGTGTCCTGCACGCCCAAGTGCGATTGCCCGAGCTCTACATCTACAACTACACGATGGCACAACGCGACCCATTCATCTCTCCCGAAGCGCCCCATACGCTTTTGACGCAGAACAAGGAGACGCGTGGAGTGGTCAGCGGAGATACGGTGAAGCGATATCTGGAGCGAATCATCCAAATGATCGAGGATGAACTGTATGTTGGAGGGATTTCAATCGGCGACACCCCGCTTCAAAGCATCGCTCTGATCAACGGCATCGACTTTCACGTGGGAGACAAAATCCCATTGGAGACTACTAGAAAGGAGCTGCAGGGTATTCAGCAATTGGCCGCTAGCTATGGTTTGCCAGTGGTAACTGATGAAAAGGGTTCGTTCGTGCTGGAAATAGGCCGCGTAACTGAAAGCGGTGTTGATTTAGTTTTGCCGGGATTCAAAGCGGCAATCTATCAACTGCCATTGGAGCGCGATACCCCATCCGCATCGATACAACTGGAAAAGAGAAAGAAGAGACCAAGACCAAATAAGTAAAGGGACGTCTGTACATGTTTAAGATTATCGGAGGAGTATTCCTGATCGTTGTTGCGATCGAGAGTGTGGCATCTGGCCAGGATATAGAGGGACAGTCAAATCGATCACTTGAACAGCCGCAGGCGTCTCCTGCAAATCCCGCCGAGCCTTCCGCCACTGCAAATTCCGTCCCCACCACCGCCGACGAACTAGAGCAGGCGCTCAAACAGCATCAAGAAGCACAACAACCGCTTCTCACAGATCCAGCTCGGCCTCGAACTCATCGCTATACGGGCCAACCCGTGGCCAGGATCCTCAGAAGTCTGGCAGAACAAGCAGAGATCAACTACGTCGAGCCTGGCATACCGGAAAACGAGGTAACCTCCATCGCGCTGACAAACATGACGCCTCTCCAGGCTTTCGAGGCGGTGGCACGAGCTCACGGCTTTAAAATTCAGTTCGACCGTCAAGATGCTGTCTACACTCTCGCAAGATCGGATATTAGTGCTCCAAGCTACTATGAAGTTAAAAGATACAGTTTGAAATACCAGAGCGCGGAAGACCTCATTCAAGCCACGGCTGGTTACCTGGGAATTCAAATCAAGCCTGCAGCGGACTCAAACCCGGCCTATCCCAAGCCGGGAAATATAGCAGGAGGATCCGCAGCCTATTCCGGCTCTCCGGAGGTTTCATCCTCGGCTCAATCTCTTTACTCGAGCGGCACAGAACAAAGCAAACCGCGATTCATTTCCGGACTTCCGTTTGATGGCCCTCTTTCGACTGGTGGCTTTGGCAATCTAAAGGAAAACGCGGTATGGGTGGAGCGGTCTACTAACTCGTTAATGGTCCGGGCCACGCCGCAGGAACACACAGGACTGGCTGATCAGATTCGTATCTGGGACCGCCAGGAGAACCAAATCCAGATCAATACCTACGTCGTGGAGGTCTCTAAGAACGACGACCTTTTCGGCGGAGTTGATTGGAGCAACACGCTGGGCCAGAACGGTGCCACTTTTACGCTGACCGGAAACGTCGGAGCTTCACCGACCGGCATCACTTCAGCCGGATTTAGCAGACCGTTTTTTAACGATGGATTGATTTTAAAGTTTCCGGATGTCTCTGCCACTATCAGAGCTTTGACCCAACGAGGTAAGTTAAGATCCACGAATTCCCCTGTCACCTACACCAAAACGGCTGTGCCGGTTCAAATCAGGAGTGTGACCCAGCAGACTATTTTTCTTCAGACCGCCTCGACAGCGAATGTTCAGGCAACAACAACACCTTACACTTTCACCACCGGTCTGACGATTGATCTGGTCGGAAGAATCTTAAAGGGTGGAATTATCGATTTGAAGATCAATCCGGCGCTCTCAACTCAGACTGGGCAATCGCCTGCTCAGCCTGGAACTAACACCACGGTGCCTATCATCTCTACGAGAACTGCAACAGCTGACGTCCAGGTGAAAAGTGGTGATGCAGCAGTTATCGGCGGCATCACCGAAGACATGGACAATTATACGGAAAATGGGGTTCCGGGTCTGCGAAAAATACCGATTCTTGGCTACTTGTTTAACACCAGACAAAAGATGAGGGAAAGGACCAATTTGGTGATCATCGTCTGGCCACGCATCATAAAAAGAACGTTCACCAGGGCGGATCGCTTCGGACCCGACGAATCGGATGCGCTCGACAATTTGGCCGATCTGCCGGGTGAACCGCCTCCAGTTCCCTCCGGACGAGAGGGAAAAGAGACGATGTCAAAAGCGCCCGTTTACTACAACGTGGCGACACCTAAGCGACGCGGCGCCGCATCCAACTAATGAAAGGAGAAGGCGGTGATCAAAAGGCTAAATAGCCGGGAGTGCATGGGTTTTAGCCTCATGGAAACGATCCTCGGGATGTTCGTTTTGTCTCTATCTGTCGTGGGATCATTCGAAGTGCTCCGGCTCTCTGATCTTAAAACCAGACACTCCCGCATCAACAATCGGATAACCGAAGTGCTCCGAGAAAACAGCGATTATGTGATGTACGTGGCTTACGATCTTCTGCCGGCAGACGGTGAAGTTCTGAGTCAGGGAAGCCTTTATCAACTCTATGATCAAGCCTCTCAATCTTGGAAGAACTTCTACAGTTACACCTTGATCGCGAATGTTCAGGCATTGAACCAAGGCACCAGCTCTGAGGTCAGAAGTATCACGCTCAGGATGACTTATCAGATCGACGGTGAATTTCCCTCCTCTCAAATGAAATTCCAGACCATTGTCGCCGATGCCATTAGCCGCCGGAAATCTTAGGAATCGGTCAAGGCAAAGAGGGTTTAGCCTGCTTGAAGTTATCGTCTCGACGTTGTTCGTGTCTGTGGTGTTGTTCACAGTAACTCAGACGATGATGCTGATCCTTTTGCGGTCATTGAACGCCATAGAAGTGGCGCGTCGGGAGGACCAGGGAGCAAGATTCGTTTCCAGCATAACACTGGCAGCGAAAACCGCCGCCTCATTGGGGATCTACTCTGACCTTGATTCTTATATGAGTGGTCCGCAGACTAACTTAGCGCCTGAAGGCAACGTTCTCGTCTGTGATTCGCCGACTCAGGCAGGAACTTCAATTCTATATGTTTTTCTCTACGATCCGGTCTCTCGAAGCTTGAAGCGGTTCGAAAACAATAGTAACACCGAAAGGATGACCCTGATAAATGTCGTGCCAACAGGAGGCTCGATATTCAATCAAAAACTGGGACTGGTTCAGGGTCATTGGCAAATGCCTGGCGGGAACCAGTTGCTTACTTTTGCGGCATACGGGACTCCACTCCACATGAGATGAAACCCGGCGCATAATCATGGATCATCGAATCGGACCGCGGCCCGAAAATGGATATGTGCTCGTCGTCTGTTTAGCCCTTGTTGTGACAGCGGCAATCCTTGTCCTGATGGTTTGGTCACTCAGCCTGGAAACTGGACGAACCGCGGTGAAGCGCCAGTACCAGGATCGCGGAGAGGCAAAGATTGAGATGGGGATCATCGCATTGCGAAGCGCGATGGTAGAGCAATTGTTACGCGACGCGAAGGTAGAGCCCAGCGAATTGTCGACGGAATCCGAGCAATCCACCGGAGATCTCGAACAGGGTATGTACAATTTGAAAATGGATGCGGCGAGTTCTCGATCCATTATCAGTGCGACAGAAACACACCGCGACTTGAGTCCACTAACATTTTCAGACGATCCGTTCCGAGGAACGATGGCTTCAACTTCAGAACTTGATGTGACTGCCGTAGCGGTGCGACTTGGATCTTCCAAGCCGACAAGCAACGATGATTTCCTCTCCTTGCGTTCGACATCAGTCCTTTCGGTCCGCCAAATACCAGTTTCACAGTTCTCCCTCTATTCAGGGGGTGGCAGTCTAACATTGAATGCCGCGGTAACCCCGAATGTTGGTCGGGTCTATATCAATGGGGATCTGAATATTACGGGAGGGGTAGCTAACGCATCCTATCCAGTAACCGCTTCCGGCAATGTGAATCTAAGCGACGGGGCTCGTCTAGAGGCGAGGTCGGCGCCAAACGCTCAGGCAATTCCACTCCCAGTGGAAAGTACGACTACCAATGATTGGCTTTCGTTCGCCAAATCTACCCAGCAGTCAACTGTGCTGACTGGAAGAGATTTACCGATGATGATGATTCAGGCGGTGCCAAAAGACGAATTGACCGCAAGCCCTCTATCTGTGGCTGCGAATTCTCAAAAGGAACCACTGCGGCTGTGGCACCAATGTTCACGGGTGGTGTTGGAAGCCTCTGGTAGAATCACCGTGAGTGGCGGGGATCCTGGCGAACAAACGAATTACAGTTTATACGCAAGACGAATCTACAAGACATGGGGCCCGCCGGTCATCGTGTTTGATGCCAGGCGAATCGCTCCAGGTGGCGGAAAGAACAGCTTTTATATCGCTTCAACAAGCGCTACGGCGGCGGTGTTTGTTCGCAATGCGAGCGCACTGACCAGCGATTTGACGATCGTTACGCCGCATCCAATCCTGATCAGCGGCGGATTTAATGTCCAGGGGCCGCCTCGGGCGGCGAGCCTGATAACAGGTCAGGCGGTCTTCGCAGTCCCATAATTCTCTTGGGTGATCTTATGTTAGTGCTTAAAGGTATGCGTGATCCGTGGTGCCTCGATGAAACTGAGCAGCCGCTCCAGATTCTTTTAAACACGGTTCTAATAAAACCTTTCGGTTTGAATGAGGTAAATCATGAGATAACCGATGTTCTCCTGGAGTATCTTGACGAACTCGACCAGGAATCCGATCTGGTTTCAGCTTGGCAACGATCTTCCTTTTACGAGTGGGTAATACCTCGTTTCCGGGAACCGGGATCTGCGCTTTTCGAGACAGCGAAAGACGTTTTTGCATCTCTATTCCGCTCAATTAAAGAGGTGTCACACGTGGCGATTGATATTGGCAACTTTACCCCGAAGTCCGGGGAAAAGATTCATCTGCCCCCGGTTCGCATTCCTCTGATTCCACTGGCCTATAAATTCTCGCACGGCCAAAAGACGGCCGACGAAGTGACAGTTGTAAGTTGGATGCCCGGCTTAGCCCAGGCAGTTAAACAGCCGCATTGGTCGGTCTTGAATCGTTTTTTCGGTGCGAGAAAGGTCCATTGTGTCTGGTGCGATCCGGAACCGATTCGATCGTTTCTCGCGCGGAACACTGATCGGATTATGATCACTCCGCGACTGCCGGAAAACGAGGTGGCATTGCAGAAAGATTATATCAACGGAATGGGAAGACCTTGGATAGATCTGATCGATTTCGCTCTTCCCGAAGATCTGTTGAAACAGCTGACGGCGACCTTTTTTAACGCCATCCCAGTCTATTGGTCGGATTGGATGGCAACTTTGGCAGTGAGCGACAGACTTACGGCAGATGATCACAATTACCTTTCGCAAATCTATCAAAATCGCGTCAGGTTTGCGGAGATTGATGCCGAATCGACGCACGTCGAGAAATGGCTTGCTCAGGCGGCAAGCAGCAAAATTAATATCCCCGGGCTTGCCGACAGGCTGAGACCTGCCGGCGATACCTCTAACATTCACCTCAAGAAAGTCCAACAGGTCGATCTCGAGAAACTCAATCGGCAGATCGCGCAGGGAAACATTTCGACTGAAGATGTTGTCCACCTGATCTTAACGCGCGGCATAGATCTCGACGTCTCCGATATCAAGCTGCGCTCGGAGGATCAAATCGGGTTGTTCGTTCATTACAAAACCAATGGGTATTGGATCAAACCCTTGAGGCTGCAATCGGAGGCCGCGAATCTTATTATTTCTGTCTTGAAAGACAAAGCGGGGCTGCGCACCGAAAGAATCGACATCCCACAGGATGGACAATTCCAGATTGGTCACAATAACAGAACGTACCTCTTTCGTATTCACACTTCCTACCATGTGTCCGGCGAACAAGTCATCTTGCGGATGAAGAGAGACGCGAGCTCGATCCGATCCCTTGTCTCTCTTGGAATGCCCGAAAGATATGTGGAGAAGATTCACCAGATTCTGCACGGACGGTCTGGCCTCATCGTTTTCTCCGGTCCGACCGGATGCGGAAAGTCGACGACGATCTACAGTATTCTGAATGAGTTCGACCCCCTGCAGCACAATATCCAGACCGCTGAGTCGCCTATCGAAGTGGTCATACCGCACGTGAACCAGGTGGAAATCAGCGATTTTGGGCGAAACACGTTTCTCAATTGGGTCAGAGGAATCGTCCGCGAGGCCCCTGACATCCTGATGATGGGAGAAATTCGAGATCTGGAAACGGCTGACGCCCTCTTACGGGTGGTTAATACTGGGCACAGGGTTATCACAACGCTTCATGCCAATTCGGCGGCTATGGTGCCAGTACGGTTTTTGCAACTTGGTGTGCAGCCCTTCCTGATCGCATCGACGCTTCGTATGGCGCTTTCCCAGTGTCTTGTCAAAATGGTGTGCCCTCATTGCGACGAGGAAGTCCCGGTCCCGAGCTGCGAGAAACTGAAGAAAATGAGGATCAATCCGAACTGGATGGAAGATGCCGAGTTCTTCAAAGTTGGACGCGGTTGCAGTCATTGCAATGGAACAGGTTTTGAGGGTCGGAAGGCCCTGTACGAAGCCCTGGTCGTCGATGAGGAGATTGCGCACGAGTTGTACGGACAACCCACCCCCGAAAGATTGCGACGCTTAATGATCGAGAAAGGCGAGCCGACTCTCCTGGAGAAAGCGGTGCGCGAAGCCGTGCACGGGGTAATAAGCCTGGAAGAAGCGACCCAACTAGCCCTCGAATTGTCGGAATGAGGTGGCCCTCAATCAATCTGGTGAAATCTTGGCGCGGGTTTGCTTGATTTCAGCTCGATGCTCTTTGGTTTTCCGAATTTCTCGCCGGAGTGCACGTGGCCGCTTGGAATTTCGGCGCCTTTCTCGTTCGACCGCCGATCGACGTTCAGCGACTTGTTCTCTCCGCGCCTCTTCGATGCGGGTTATCAGTCGATTGATCGCTAATTGACGATTCCGAAACTGGGAGCGCGTCTCCTGGACCGTCACCGAAATACCGGAAGGCCGATGAACTAGGGTGACTGAGGTAGAAACTTTGTTGACATGCTGACCGCCGGGCCCACTCGAACGCGAAAAAACCTCTTCGAACTCGTCAAGGCGCAGACCCAGACGCCGCATTCGATTGGCCGAGTCTGGAAATGGGCTGAGCACGCTCGAGTTTAATTCCAGGAGATCGAAGTTCAAGGTCGGGAATCTGAGAACTTGGGCCGTCAGCGGGCCAAACATGAAGGTTATCGAACGCCGAACTTTAGCCCCCAACCGTCACTTCCAGATTGACGGTCATTCCAGGCCCGCCATATGTTGATGGGCCATTCTGCGTCCTGCGGTGCACCGGCGGACCTCCTCTGACATGAATATTCACGAATATCAGGCCAAGCAGCTTTTTGAACGATTTAACGTCGCAACTCCCAAGGGCGCACCTGCGGAGACACCGGAGGAAGCGGAAAAAATCGCCGCTGGGCTTAACTGTCCCGAACTCGTTATTAAAGCACAGATCCACGCGGGAGGGCGAGGGAAGGGAACTTTCACGAGCGGATTCAAAGGTGGAGTAAAGCTCTGCAAGTCCCCCGCCGAAGCTCGCGACCTGGCGGAGAAAATGCTAGGGCAAACTTTGGTGACACATCAAACCGGCCCAGCTGGTAAGGTCGTGCGAAAAGTTCTCGTTGCCGCGTCTGTCAACATTAAGCGAGAGGTCTATTTTGCAATCTTGATGGATCGAGCGTCTGCCGGGCCTGTCGTTGTTGCCAGCACGGAAGGGGGGGTGGAGATTGAGAAGGTTGCCGACGAGCACCCGGAGAAAATTATTCGCGAAGTAGTTCACCCGTTGTTGGGTCTGCAGCCTTACCAGGCACTCAAGCTTGGTCGAGAGCTCAATTTTCAAGGGGACCAGTTAAAGGCTGCTTCAAAATTATTTCTCAATCTCTACCGACTGTTCGTATCGCTCGATTGTTCACTTGTCGAAATCAATCCCTTGGTGGTGACCGACCAAGGGGAGGTTCTTGCGCTCGACGCGAAATTCAATTTTGACGACAACGCCCTCTACCGTCACAAAGAGATTGTTGCGATGCGGGATGTGCATGAAGAGGATCCGCGCGAAGTGGAAGCCTCGAAGTTCAATCTGAACTACATCGGGCTAGAAGGGAACATTGCTTGTCTGGTGAATGGTGCTGGCCTGGCAATGGCAACAATGGACATCATCAAACATGCTGGTGGTGAACCCGCGAATTTCCTGGATGTGGGCGGGGGCGCCAGCGAACAACAGGTGACAGAAGCATTCAAGATTCTGATCGCCGACAAAAACGTCAAAGCCATTCTGGTAAACATTTTTGGTGGAATTATGCGCTGTGACGTGATCGCCCAGGGAATCATTAACGCTGTGAAGGCCGTCAGTTTACCGGTGCCGCTGGTGGTTCGATTGGAAGGTACCAATGTCGCACTCGGCAAAAAGCTACTCGAAGAATCCAAGTTACCGATTCAAGCCGCGTCGGACCTTGCAGAAGCAGCGAAGAAGGTCGTTGCTGAGGCCAAAGCCGCTTAGCCCCACCTGATTGAATATGAAAATCCTCGAATTGGCATTTACCGGATATCCAGTGACCGATATGGAACGGGCCCGAGCTTTTTACGAAGGTCTGTTAAAACTTAAGCCGGCTCGCAACTTCGGGAGTTCAAATGGGCAATGGATAGAGTACGACCTAGGCGCTTCGACTTTTGCTGTCAGCAATACGTCGCAGGAGGAATGGAAGCCTTCCAGCGATGGCCCGGCCGTTGCTTTCGAGGTCGAAGATTTCGATTCAGCTGTGAACGAGCTTCGCACAAGCAATGTGAAATTCACTCTTGAGCCGTTCGAAAGTCCGGTCTGTCGAATGGCGATTATCTCGGATCCCGATGGAAATTCGATCGTCATCCATAAGCGACACGCTCGCTAACATTCAAAGCGATGTCTATCCTTGTCGACCATAATACGAGGCTCCTCGTCCAGGGCATTACTGGCACTTCCGGTGCGTTCCATGCCAAGGGCTGCATGGAATATGGAACTAATGTCGTTGCTGGCGTGACGCCAGGAAGGGGGGGCCAGAAATTCGAGGGCGAAGTTCCGGTGTTCGATACCGTTTATGAGGCCCGGAAACAAACCGATTGTAATGCAACGATGATCTTTGTGCCGGGAGCATTCGCTGCGGACGCGATCCTGGAAGCTGCGGACGCCGGAGTGGAATTGATTGTCTGCATCACCGAAGGCATTCCTGTCATGGATATGATGCGGGTGCAAGCGGTTCTCAAAGAAAAGAGTTCCAGATTGATCGGGCCTAATTGTCCCGGAATCATCACACCCGGACAGTGCAAGATCGGGATCATGCCCGGATACATCCATAAACCGGGTAAAATCGGAGTAATCTCCCGTTCCGGTACGTTAACTTACGAGGCAGTCTGGCAGCTGACGCAGAGGGGTTATGGCCAGTCGACGTGTATCGGGATTGGTGGTGACCCCATCAACGGAACATCTCACTTGGATGCTGTTAAATTGTTCAGCGAAGATCCGGAAACCGACGCATTAATCCTGATCGGCGAGATCGGCGGGACGGCCGAGGAAGAAGCCGCATTGTGGATAAAGGAGCACTACCATAAACCAGTTACCGCTTTTATCGCTGGAGCGACGGCTCCCCCCGGTCGACGCATGGGGCACGCTGGGGCCATCGTCTCCGGCGGCAAAGGAACAGCCGCCGGGAAAATCGAAGCATTGCGAGAGGCCGGTATTTCCGTGGCGGAAACCCCTGCAAACATCGGGGATACTCTGATCAAGAGTCTAAAACATTAACTCAAGCTTATGTCTGCTATCTCTAAAGGGTTGGAAGGAGTCGTCGCCACTGATACACGGCTTGGTGATGTCCGAGGCCAGGAAGGACAGCTCATCTACTGCGGATATGATATCAATGAGTTGGCCGGTAAAGCCTCTTTTGAAGAAGTCATTTATTTGCTGTGGCACAATAAACTGCCGAACCGTTCAGAGTTGGCTGAGCTCAAGGAGCAGTTGGCCTCAGAACGCCAGCTACCAGACCAAGTCATAGAGTTTTTGAAAACCACTCCAGCGACTGCTTTGCCAATCGACGTTCTGCGCACGGCCGTTTCGATGTTGGGTCTCCACGATCCCCTGCTGATCCTGGACCAAAGCCTGGAAGCGACCCAACGTCGTGCCATAAGTATTACGGCAAAGGTCGGAGTCATAATCGCCTATTTTCACCGAGCCCGAAACGGACTCGATTTGCCACCGGTCCGCCAGGATCTAAGCGAAGCGGGTCATTTTCTTTATTTGCTGGATGCTGATGAACCATCCGAAAAGAAAACCGAAACGCTTGACTTGGCCTTCGTTCTTCATGCCGAACACGGTATGAATGCCTCTACATTCAGTGCTCGTGTAACGATTTCCACCTTAACCGATATCTATTCTGCGATCACAGCTGCGGTCGCCACCCTCAAAGGACCTCTCCACGGCGGCGCGAACGAAGGGGTGATCCATATGCTTCGGGAAATTGGTTCCCCCGACAAAGTGGATGCCTATGTCGAACAATCTTTGGTACAGAAGAAAAAGATCATGGGCATTGGGCATCGCGTTTACAAGGTGCTTGATCCGAGAGCGCCAATCCTCAAAGACATGGCTGTAAAACTCAGTAAGGAGTTGGGCGAGCCAAAATGGATCGAAATGTCAGAACGGATCGCATTGCTGATGAAAGAAAAGAAAGGATTGCACGCCAACGTCGATTTCTATTCGGCGACTGTCTACTATTCTCTCGGAATTCCGACCGATCTCTTCACCTGCATTTTTGCGATCTCTCGAACAGCAGGTTGGACGGCCCATGTTCTCGAACAACTGAGCGACAATCGACTCTATCGACCATTAAGCGAATATACCGGTGACCCGGTCGGCAAGAAATTCGTGCCAATTGAAAAACGATAGAGGCAAGACGTAAGCGAGGGGGCAAACCGGGAACAATGGTATTCAGCTCAGTCCCTTCCACATCTCGAAGTGGGGGATCGCACCAAAGAGTGTGTGCGAAGGCCTTAGAATTTGATAACCATTCCTCTGGTAGAACGGAACCGCATCCTGTCGCGAATAGAGCTTAATTTCCTGAATCCCGGATTCGATCGCGCGAAGCTCCAGTTCCCGCAAGACGGACTTTCCAATCCCGCGGCTTCGCTGGGTCGAGTCAATCGCCATGTAACGAACTTGGCCGCATTTTTCGGAGACGCGATGTAAGCGACCAACGCCGATTAGATTGCCTGCGTCGTCCCAAGCGGCTAAATGAACCGCAACCCGTTCGAATTCATCTTTTTCAGAACCCGGCGGTTGATTCCAGGGTTCGCGCAGGATTTTCCACCGAAGCGCATAATATGCCTTGAATTCAGATTCGTTGGCTGGAGAACGAATGAGCGGCATTGATCGAAGAGAGCTGGCTGTAGGCTAGGCTATCAACACCGAGACGGCCTACTCTCGTTCCGGAAGGTTCCGTAGCGCGGTGTTAACCGCCTCTGACACGACAGGATGCCGCATCGCCCACCGGTATTGAAACACCGGGTTTTCGTAGGCCTCCTCATATCCAGCGGCGAGTGCTTCCTGGATTTTCGCTCGAGTCACCGGTCGTTTTACCTTAGACGTCAATTGATCGATAACCGAAAGGCAATAGGTGACCACCATGCCGCAGGTTAGCTTTGAGAGGTCGTCCATCTCTTCGGTGCAGAATCGGAAAAAATTTTCCCAGGTGACACGATTATGATCACCAACCCACGGCTCGGCGCCTTCAAAGAATCTAAATTGGACAGATTTTCTCTCGAGAAACTCCTCGAGCATCAGGGGATGATGACTGGTTCCAAAATTCCAGCTCTTCGTTACTCTATGTTTGGTTTCGACCGTAATAGCCATCGTCAGTCCTTAGTAGGTACAATCCTTTATTGATAACGTTTTTCATTTGCAGTAAAGCTAAATGCTCTTTTCACGTGATTTCCGGCGGAGGAAAGGCTCTAATTCCGAAAAGATTGACCATGGCGACAGCAAAAAGTTCATTCCAGCGGAGACTGCCAGACAGCGTAATCGACAAAGGTCTCGAAGAATCCCTGCCGATTGGCGTCCAAAAAAGCTATTTCATGCTCACTGAGACAGAACGGAATCTGCTCAATTCCGCGCTGGAAAAATATCGAGCGGGACAGGGCGATCCAATTTTAGTCGGAGGTCAGAAAGCCCTCAAACCGGCGTTGCGGCTGGCCGCCAATTATCGTCTGGTCATTGAAGAAATAAATGCTTCCCGGGTCATTACCAGTTATACCCGATGGGTGGACGCCGTCCAGGTCGTCGGATCGGAAAATCTAGAGGTCTATCTCACATTTAGTCCCCGGTTTGAAAATATCTGGTTGGAGCTTAAAAAAAATTTGCCCCGGTATCTTTCCGAGAGACCAGCCAAGCTGAGACTGCGAAGTCAATATTCCCTTCGCTTGTACAATTGGGCAAAAAAATATGCCACGGTTGGAAGCAAGCGAATATCGCTGGATCGACTTCGAAAGGTGCTTGGCCTCGAATCGATCAGAGACGCCGCCGGCAACATGATACAAGAAGCGCCGTTGCCAGTCTGGGCGAATTTGCGCCAGCGAGCGTTGGACACTGCGATTGCGGAAATCAACGCGAAAACCGACCTTAGAATCTCTCTGGAGGAACTAGGACGGTCTCGTCACCGGCGAATCACGACGCTTACCTTTGACATAAAATTCGAACAGCTTCAGAACGGAGGTAAAAGGAAATCCATCCCAAGTTGAATCCGTTGCGCCCGATGCTCTTAAATCGCTTCCGGCCTGCATCCAGCCTGAGAATCTCCTAGATCTTGTGCAAAATAGAAAACAACCATTACCAAAACTAACGGCTGTAACTGACGAGCAGGCGGCAGAGATTAACCGTATCCACTTCAATTTTCCTTATAATTTTGGTCCCGTGCCTAAGCCTGAAACGAAAACCACCCTGGCCGAGTTTGTCAGGGAACACGAGAAATTGTTTCCCTACGCGATCCGGGATCTGATCGACAAATTGAGACTTAGTTCGTTTAGCGTTG
This sequence comes from uncultured Verrucomicrobiae bacterium, assembly GCA_963742335.1. Lineage (GTDB taxonomy): Bacteria > Verrucomicrobiota > Verrucomicrobiia > Chthoniobacterales > JAFAMB01 > JAFAMB01. The sequence continues at coordinate 164,335 of CAVULL010000025.1, read as the reverse complement.
AATCTTTTGATCATCATATCGACAGGAATTTGTTGTCGACGCCCGGGCATTTGAGCGCGGTCACTGTGGCAAAACTAATTCAGTATTGTTTGCTGATTTTGGAGAGTGAAGCGGAAATACTCACCTGGACGCGGATCGATCGAGGTGTCCGAGGTGCACCGGATGCCCACGACATAGCTAACGCGGTGGCGGCCAAAGTGAGCCGATACGAGAATCACAGCGAGATACCCGCCTATGATCACGTCGTACAATTCCTGTCCGCGGTTAAACATCCGATCGTCGGAAGGGCTGTCTCCAACGCCGCCATCAATCGGTGGGGCGTCAGCGAACGGCTGGGAGTCTTGATCGCTTTCTAAATCGCCAGCATGGCCGGCTTCTCGTCTCCGGTTGTAACGCCCATCAAGAGAGTTGAAAGCATCTCTCTTTGGCAGAAAAATCATTGAACCGAGCTGCAAGTTTTTGCGTGACCAAATATGCATAACGTTATACCCATCTTATATGAGATCGTCTCTGGTCAATGTCGCGAGCTTAGCCGCAATGGCGTTCTTCCAGATCCATGGCCGAGCTGATGACGAAGCTTTAAAGAATAAGATCGTTCGGTCAATTCTGAACCACAATGAGCCTGTGCTAGTGAAGGTAGGAACTAATGGTGTCACTTCACTGGAGTTTCCTTACAAAATCGAGGCGATCGAAGGCTACGGTTTTTCGCAATCACCCAGTTCCGGGGATGCCTTTCAGATTTCCTATACCAAGGGGACAAATTATTTTAGCGTTCGTGCGTTAAAGCCAGGGGTCACCGGGAATTTAAGCGTTATCCTGGATCAGAAGGTCTACGCACTCTTTTTCGAAGAGAGCGGCAGCCCCGCTTTCGTGGATATTTTTGGTCCCGGAGGCGAAGGTGGATTTGAGGCGTCTGATGGGTCGGTGATAGCCGAGAAGCATAAGAGGCCTACCCAGGTCCAGCTTGCCGGGCTTTTGGATAAGGTCAAAAATTATGCAGCGCTAAAGACCAATTCTCCCCAGATGCTTGACGGTCTCCAAGTGGCCGAACCCGGAAAAAAAATCGCTCTCGATAACAGGGTGGATTCGACCATCTGTCGCATTCTAAAAGATGACTCGCTGAACTCAGCGGCATTTGAGGTGGAAGTCGATAACAGATCGTCGGATGATTTTTTATATGACCCTCAGGAACTGCAAGTCAGAGTTAAAGACGCGGTGTACGGCGCGGCGTTGGAAGACGCAACAGGGATTGTCAAAGCGCACACAAGCACGACAATTTTCTTTGTCGTAAATAACGCGGACTCCGCTCGACCGAGCGATCTGGCACCGGGAAATGACTTCGACCTGGTGATAAAAGGAAACATGGAATGGAAATCCGAGGAGCTAACATTCAACCAGCCACCCGGAAATTTTTTGCCAACAGCCAGGACCATCGGGCAGGTGGCTCCAGCACCAGAACCGCACCTTACACTCGGAGAGGGAGTGGATCAACCGCCTCCATCGGGTGTATTGCCGGTAAAGCATGCCAGTTCCAGGAAGGTGATCAAGAAGTCAGATTCGAAGGCTGAGAACAGCCCAAAAACGGGCGTGGCCAAGACACAGAAACCATTCCCCAAAAAATTGTTCGGCTGGCTGTAGCGGCATTGATTCATTCCCGGCGATCTTGATGCCTTGTTGACTATGCGAAGGGAACAGGTTGTTGGTTTCGCCGGGAAGGTAGAGCATCTCGAATTGCAGCATATCATTCAGATCGCTTGCCTGGCTGGCATTAGTGCCACGATCATCGTTCGGCAGGGAAATCAAAAGGGCTACATCTATGTGCGTAGCGGTCAGCTCATCCACGCCGCCGTCAGCGGTCTCGCCGGTCAGGAGGCCGTAAACGAAATGGTCGCATGGAGAGTAGGTCGATTCGATTTGAGGCATGGTATTTCCCAGGAGGTACCGCGAACGCTAGCAGTCAATTCCACCGGCGTTATTCTGGAAGCTACCCGAATATTGGATGAACGTCTCGCTGAGGCAGAGCCTGAATATTTCCAAAGACAAAAGGCAGTATTTCGTAAGCCGTTGCAGATCACGCGGGGAGGGGCAGTCGAAATTTTGCATTTGATCATCGAGCATCGACGGCGCAACGCGTGGAAATCGAGAATTTGCCGAGGCTCGCATATCGTGCTGGCATTGCTCGTAGCCGCTTTAACCGGCTATTTAGGCTACGATAAAAAGGAAGCATTCGTCGGCATGGTCTACGGCTTCCGCAGGAGCCCGGTCGCCCAAGCCGATTTCGGCGGTCCTCTCGAGATTCCGGCCGGACAATTTTATTATCAGGACGGTCAATCTATCGAACTGCCGCAATTTGATATCGACCCGATTGAGGTCGCTATCTGGCAATACGCCGAATTCCTTGCCGCGGTCGGTGATAGCCACGAATACGACCATCCGAATCAACCGGCAGGCAAAAGTCATCGCAACTCTCAATGGGATCAGCTATATCGGGCGGCCCAAGAGCAGGGAGAAGCGGAAGAAGTGAGGGTCAACATCAATTTTCCGGCGGTCTTTGTTGATTGGTTCGATGCCTACGCTTATGCCAAGTGGAGAGGCCGTCGTCTCCCGACCGAACAAGAATGGGAAAAGGCTGCGCGAGGCACGCGCGGACAACGCTATCCTTGGGGATCGGATGATCGCCTCGGGGCAGCGAATATCTATCGAGGGGCTCCAAAGCAGAAGTGGAGCGCCCCCGGGAGTTGTCCGGAGGATCGAAGCCCGTATGGAGTGTTCGACATGGCTGGGAACGTTTCGGAATGGACGAGTTCAGTCGACGGATTGGGGAATCCAGTCATTCGAGGAGGAAACTTCGGCAACCTCAATGCTGACGTTACCCGTCGTGTTACCAATCAGCGAAGCCTGACCTTAAGCGATAGGGTTGGGTTTCGGACCGCGTCTGATCGGTGAAGTTAGGTAGGTAACTTAGGATCCCAAAAACCCGCAGGGAAAACTTCGATCATATTTATTTATTTAAAAACGTTTTACTTATTGAGTAATTCTAAAAAATAGATAGAAGCTTTAATGGTTTCCTGAAGGCGGTGGAATCGAGCTCGCCGAATCGGTTAGCGAGTTTTTTCTGGGCTAAGATCGCGATCCAAATTCAGGAAGACAACGGAGGGTGAAGGAGGGGTGAATAGAAAAGCAGTGTCAGGAAGAGGAGGAGAAGGAAACGAATGGCTTACGTCAACTGGGTTACCTACGAGGCGCAACTTAAAGTGGTCTATTATGGCCCTGCCTATGCCGGCAAAACAACTTCTCTACGATATCTCTCTTCGCGTCTTCAAACTGACGTCAAGGAGTTGCCGACGACGGACGATCGTTCGGTCTTTTTCGAATACACTCAGTCGCAAAAACTTCCATCCAACAACTTGGACGTGACATTTCTTTATTGGACGTTGCCGGGCCAGCAGAAATATCGAAGGACTCGGCACCTTGTCCTGGCAGCGACCGATGCCGTTGTCTTTGTGGCAGATAGCCAGTTCGAAGCCGCATCGAGGAATCTCGAGATGCTCAATGATCTGGAAGAACTTTTGGCCGACCGCGGTATGTGTCTCGAAGGACGACACAATTTGGTTCTTCAGCAAATCCCAATTGTCCTTTTCTATAACAAAAGAGATTTGGCCGATATCATGCCGATTCAATACATGGATACTCTGTTCGGGTTGCAATCGTGGCGAATTCCTCGATTTACGGGAGAAGCTACGACCGGGAAAAATGTTGTGCGAGCGGCGAATGCCGCAGCTACTCTCGCCCTGAAGAGATTGGAGGAGAAAATCTATGGACCCGAAAATCAGGACCTTTCCGCGGCAACGTAATAAACAGCGAGGCTGGGGGCTCTTCGAAACTCTGTTAGCAATAGTCCTCTCAGCGATTCTATCGGGAGCCGTAGCGATGGGGGCTCGGCAGGCCATTGACAGCGCGAACTCGCTTGATTGCTCCAAGAACCTGGCGTTGATCGAGGCGGCGAAAGACGAATTTACCAGAGACAATCCAGGCATTTCATTAACCAGTGAGTCTCAGCTGGCGAAGTATCTGAAATATGGAATCCCGGCCTGCCCTTCCGGAGGAAAATATGAAGGTGCGCTGGATCTAACGAAGAAAACAACCTGCTCTTTGGGAGCGAATTCTGGCAAGCCCAATTACCATTCGCTCGAACCATAGGAATGTCAGGTCATCACAATTATAAATCCGATTGGGAACTGATCGTCGGATTTGTGCGCAAACATAATTGCAGCGATCTCACCTTTAATCGACTGAATGTAACTGGCAAGGTCGACAATAACGTCGTCCGGCTCAGTGACGATGACGCTTTTACCAAAGAGCATTTTGAAGGAATTATTCGCTCCCTGGCCTATCATCGCCCCGACTCAACTCGCCAGCTCTCCAATCCAATGCCGTCCGTAGATTTCTCGGTTGTTAAAGCGGGGATGCGGTTTCGGGTCAATATCGTGCGTGCCCAAGGAGAGTTAACGGCATCACTTAGGCCGTTACCGGAAAATCCGCCGCTACCGAAGGAAATAGGATTCGGGGAGACGGTGATTAAAACGATCATGGGGTATACCAGTGGCTTGGTCCTTGTCTCCGGCCCGACCGGATCGGGCAAAACCACCTCGATAGCATCGTTTATCCGCACCATCAACGAGACACAAACAGTGAAAATTGTTTCGATCGAGGATCCGATTGAGTACGAGTTTGGAAACCTCAAAGCTGAAATTGTGCAGAGGGAGGTGGGCACCGATTGCAGAAGTTTTGCGGTGGGTGTCCGGGATGCGATGAGACAAAGCCCAAATCTCCTTTTTGTCGGAGAAATTCGTGACGGAGAGACCGCCAAAGCCGCGTTTTATGCAGCGGAAACAGGCCACTTGGTTTTAGGTACGCTACATTCGGATAACGTCCTCGAGATACCGTCAAGGTTATTAAATCTTTTGCCGACTGAAGACAAAATTCAGGGACGTTCTGTTCTTGCGAAGGTAGCCAAGGCGTTTATCAGTCAGCGTTTGTTACGTTTACGCGAAGGGGGACGAATCGCGGGTCGAGAGATTCTGCTCCATGGAGCGATCCTGCCCACGTTGATAGAGAAAGCGAAAGAACACGAGTTTCCGCACCTGATGCGATCTCATCAGTCTCTCGGGATGATTGATCTGCAGAGTGATCTGTTGCGCCTGCGCGGCAGGCTCGCTCAAGGCGAATTCGAAAGATACAAGGAGGAATGAGGTATGCCGCCGCTCACCGGTCATAATGGAGCAGACTACTCGAATGAATTTTCCGAGGATGCGTTATTCCTGCTTGACCGCTATCGAGTCGATAACGCGAACGACCCGATAACGATCTTCGTTTCGATCTTTGATAAAATGAGCGTTCATCAGCGTGAGGTCATTTCGCGGTTCGAGGCGGCTATAGCGCTGGCAGGCGTAGAGTTCGGCCGCATCGATCTGGCAATTGAAAAGGCCGAAGAGATGCAAAAACAAGTTGAATCCTTAATGAAAGAGCTCGCTCAGATGCAGAAAAATTTCACGTTGACCACGGACAAAATCCGGCAACGAAGCAATCTTGACATCATGCTCAATCATTTGAAGCCTTGTATTTACGCGATTTTCGGGGCTATTCTGACATTATCAGTCGTTTTCATTGGATTTCGCCTGAGAATTATCTGATTCGTCAAACGCCGGCTGCCTCCAGGAACTCGACCTCTTTTTCAGCGGTGTGTTGACCTTGATGGAGCATCCGATTCACTGCATTCAGATATGCGCGTGTGCTCGCTTCGATGACATCAGTGCTCGCACCTTTGCCAGTGATAAGCCGCCCGCCTCCGAAGTCGCATTTCAGGTTTACTTCTCCCAACGCATCTTTCCCACTCGAGGCAGCGTTGACGTGATATTCTACGAGATGCCCGCGCTGATCGAGAATCCGGTCAATTGCTTTCATTGCAGCGTCTACGGCTCCGTTTCCTGGCGAGGAATCTTGTAACGTCTCTTCGCCTTTTCTCAGGCGTACAGTAGCGGTCGGGATTGTCGCAGTTCCTGATGTGACATTGAAATAATCGAGTTGCCAGGTCTCCTGGGTCACTCCGATTGAGTCATCCACCAACGCTCCCAGATCATCGTCATAAACAAATTTCTTTTTGTCACCGATTTCCTTGAACCGAACAAAGATTTGGCTCAGTTCCTCTTCGCTTAACTGGTAGCCCAGATGTTGCAACCTTTTTGCCATCGCGTGCCGGCCACTGTGTTTAGTCAGCGGCAGCTCCGTTTCGCCCCAGCCAACGTCCTTAGGATCCATGATTTCGTAGGTCTCGCGATGCTTCAGAATTCCATCCTGATGGATGCCGGAACTGTGAGCAAAGGCGTTCTCACCGACGATCGCCTTGCTTCGCGCTAGGATCAGGCCGCTCATGCGACTTACCAAACGCGAAGACTTCACAATTTCGCGAGCGTTCACCTCAGTGTGAAAGTCTTTGAAGTAGTCAGAGCGCGTCTTGATCGCCATCACAATCTCTTCTATAGCAGCATTGCCGGCGCGTTCACCGATGCCGTTCACAGTTCCTTCAATCTGGCGCGCACCTGCTTGAACCGCGGCGATTGAGTTGGCCACGGCTAGCCCAAGATCATTATGACAATGCACGCTGATCACTGCCTCGTCGATGCACTTCACATTAGACTTCAGATATTTGATTAAGTCACCAAACTGAGCCGGCACCGCATAGCCGACGGTATCTGGAATATTGACGGTTGTCGCTCCCGCCTGGATCGCCGCTTCAACGACCTCCGCCAGAAATTCGGGTTCGGTTCTGGATGCGTCTTCGGGCGAAAATTCGACATCTTTGACGATGGTCTTTGCCCGTTTTACACTTTCGACAGCTAGTCGGATTATTTCTTCGCTCGGCTTCTTCAGCTTGAAATCGCGATGAATTTTGGAGGTGGCCAGGAAGACGTGGATTCGGCCACGCTCGCCGGCGGGTTTTACGGCTTCGCCCGCCGCGTCGATGTCGCTTGCGACGCACCGGGCGAGGCCTGCGATGATCGGTCCACGAATCTCAGTTGCAATTTTCTGTACTGCTTCAAAATCACCGTCGCTAATGACGGGGAAACCTGCTTCGATCACATCAACGTTTAAACGCTGCAATTGACGCGCGATTTCCATTTTTTCCCGGAGATTCATCGATGCGCCTGGACACTGTTCACCGTCGCGCAGGGTGGTGTCGAAAATTAAAACTTTGTCTGACATGTTTGCCTGAAGTTAAAGTGGGAATTCGAATTGCGGTTGGGGAAGCGGTAGGGCCAAAACCGCTTTCACCGCCAACGATTCTGACCAGACTGAAAAGACTATAGGAGAAGGAAAAGATTTGGGGCGCCACTCCCGAGCAGGAAGAGCGGAAGGCTAAGAAGCTGTCCGTCAAAGCGCATCAACCTCGAGATTAGCAGCGCGGCTATAGCTAGTCAAACGAGAATCTTATGGACCTTGGCATTCGCGGGTTTCGTGGCATTCTTGCCAGTATTCATATGAACCGTCTCTGGTCGTTTCCTGAGCCGATCCAGCTGGAAGACGCCTTAGCGGTCTCCAGGTTGTTGGATCTTGCGCCGGGGTTGGCATGTATTCTTGCCAAAATGGGTCTGGTCGAAGAAATACGAGCGCGCCAGTTCTTCTTCCCTCGGTTACGTGATTTGCGCGATCCGCTAGAGATCGGTGGCATGCAGAAGGCGGTCGACCGCATCTTTCAGGCGATCGACCGCCACGAGATCATTGTTTTATATGGGGATTACGACGTGGACGGTGTCACTTCCGTTGCTCTTTTAAATCGCCTGTTGTGGGCTTTTGGCGCCGATGTCCGGGCCTTCCTGCCGCATCGGCTCGAGGAAGGATATGGTTTATCGGAGGAAGGCGTTGAACGCTGCCTGACTCTCCACTCCCCAAATCTCCTGATTGCACTCGATTGTGGAACTACGGCCGCTGATCGGATCAGCGAAATCGAGGCCGCCGGGGTCGACATGGTCGTCTTGGATCACCACGAGGCAAAGGGTCGTCTCCCGGTTTGTCGGGCCTTTGTAAATCCGAAAATGGGTGCGAGCTATCACTATCTTTGTACCGCAGGCCTTGTTTTCAAGCTCTGCCACGCCCTCTTGCGCGCACGCCGCCTCCCGCATTTTGATCTGAAAAAATACCTCGACCTGGTCGCTTTGGCCACCATCGCGGATCTTGTTCCTTTGATCGATGAGAACCGGACATTCGTGCAGCATGGTTTGCGACAGCTTGAGCAGACAGAATGGTCGGGCTTGCGGGCTTTAATGCAGGTGGCTGGTGTAACTCCGCCGATTCGGCCCGCACATGTCAGCTTTCGTATTGGGCCGCGCTTGAATGCCGCCGGACGAGTCGGAGTCGCACAAGATGCGCTCGACCTTTTATTGGCAGACGATTCGGAGAAGGCGTTCCTTCTGGCACGTAGTTTGGATTGGCAGAATCGCGACCGGCAATCGGTCGAGCAGAAGACCCTCGATGAAGTCCTCCAGCAGCTCGCTCGCACCTTCGTTCCTGATCGGGACGCTGCCATCGTGGTCGGCTCACGCGGGTGGCATCCGGGTGTGGTCGGAATTGTCGCTTCGCGTCTGACAAAGCAATTCCACCGCCCGTCAGTGGTCATCGGGTTTGACGATTCGGGAGAAGGAAAAGGGAGCGGTCGGAGCGTACCAGGTCTGTCGATTGTCAAGGCCTTGGACGAATGTGGCGAATACCTGCTGCAGTTCGGTGGTCACGAAATGGCGGCAGGTGTCCGAATAGGGTTCGATCAACTGGAATCTTTTTCCGCGGCTTTCCGGGCCGCCGCCGGACGCATGTTGACACCGGATTTGTTGAAGCCTCGGCTGGAGCTCGATGCGGAATTAACCGGGCAGGATATCAACCTAAAATTTCTGACCTGCCACGACATGCTGCAGCCCTTCGGAATCGGAAACCCGCAGCCGCTTTTTTTCATTCGAAGCGTGGCGCCCGCTGGGGAACCGAGATTGCTGAAGGAGAAACATCGGTTGTTCACGCTGCGCCATGGTTCGAGCCTGATGAGCGCGATACACTTTAACGGGGCACAATTTCCACTACCAAAACCGCCTTGGGACATAGCGTTCTATCTGGAAGCGAACAACTACCAAAATCGGATACAGCTACAACTCCATGTCGAAGCACTGCGAAGCACTGGAGAATGAGGGAAGCGTGTGCCTCTATCAGCAACGTTTCCAAAAATGAATCTGGGCTCGCTCGATCTCGCGCTTGAACATCTCGCCTGGTTCACGGAGCCGCAGCGAAAGCTGGTCCAGCGCCTGGGAATAGAGACTTGGCGACATTTGTTACAGCACTACCCGCGAAGGTATGAAGATCGCACTCGATTTGCCGCCTTTCCGACAAACAGTTCCGACGAATCGATCTGTCTTCGTGGAATCATCCAGAAAGTATCTGCTCAATATTCTGGTCGGCGAAAAATTATAGAGGTTACTTTGCAGGAACTCTCCAGCTCGGTGCTGAGCAACCGCATCATCTGCCGGTGGTTCAATCAGCATTATCTGCAACGGATGTTAGTGGCGGGCCAGGAACTGGTCGTCTTTGGGCGACCTAAACAGTCTCGCAATCGGGTTTATCTAGATCATCCTGAGTTTGAGATCATCGAGGAAGAAGGAGAAGAGCAAATTCACATCGGTCGGATTACGCCCATCTACCCTCTGACTGAGGGGGTGCGGCAAAGAACGTTGCGCTCAATCATTTTTCGAGCCGTGGAGGAACTTCGTCTGCTCCAACCGGTTCCACCGGCCGGTCAGGATTCAATGTCGGAGGAGGAAGCATTGAGGCAAATTCACTTTCCGAAAAATTGGGCCGCTCGGGAACAAGCGAGAAAAGTTCTCGCGATGGCCGAATTCGTGGGGATGCAGATTCTAGCCGAACAACGAAAACGTTCGGTGGCGGCGCTGAAGGGTGATTGTCACATAGCTTCGGGCGAATTAACTAAACGATTTCTTGGTCTGCTGCCTTACCGAACAACTCGGGCCCAAGAACGAGCGATTCGGGAAATACGCGAGGATATGGCAAAAGAGGCCCCTATGAGCCGACTTTTGCAAGGGGATGTCGGCGCCGGCAAAACCCTCGTTGCGGCGTCGGCGATTCTTTATGCGGTCGAATCCGGTTATCAGGCTGCGTTGATGTCGCCGACCCAGGTTCTCGCTGAACAACATTTCGACAATTTCCGGCATTGGCTTTCGCCCTTCGATCTTCGCATCGTCCTTCGAACCGGGACGCGTCAGGAAGCTTCCCATCTCGAACTTCACGGAGAACCCCAAATCATAATCGGAACGCATGCATTGCTATATGATGCGGATCAGTTTCAACGTCTCGGCCTCGTCGTGATCGACGAACAGCATAAATTCGGGGTTCTCCAGCGATCCAAATTGCTGGAAAAAAGGCCGGTCCCCGATCTTCTGGTGATGAGTGCGACCCCCATCCCACGAACTCTTGCCATGACCGTTTACGGAGACCTTGAGGTTTCGATCCTGGATGAAAAACCGGCCAATCGGCGAGCCATCATAACTCGAGTCCGATCATCTGCAAAAGTTCCCGAAGCGGCTTTGTTCATTCGAGAGAGAGTCGCGGCAGGGCGGCAGGTTTACATCATCTATCCTGTAATCGAGGAATCAGAGACGCTGAGTGTGAAAGCTGCGACGACGGAATATCACAGGTGGGAAAAACTGCTGGCGCCTCTTCGGTGCGGTCTTCTACATGGCCGACTAACGCCAGGAGAAAAAGAGCGCATCATGGAGGAATTTCGTGGCGGACGCATTGATGTCTTGGTTTCAACTACGGTCATTGAGGTGGGTATCGATGTTCCGAATGCGACCGTCATGTTGATTGAAAATTCGGAACGGTTCGGACTGGCTCAGCTTCACCAATTGCGGGGAAGAATCGGTCGCAGCGCGCATCAAAGCTATTGTATCCTCCTGACGGACCGGGAAGACGCTGAAGCGCTCGATAGGCTTGCCATATTGGAGCGAAGCGAGAACGGCTTTGAAATTGCGGAGGAAGATCTCCGGATGAGGGGACCCGGCGATCTGATGGGAACGGCGCAGAGCGGTCTGCCTCCATTGCGTCTTGCAAGCCTGGTCGGGGACGAAGAATTATTGTACCGGGCGAGGGATATCGCGCGGGCTATTTTGGATCAGGATCCTTTGTTGCAAGACCCTCAACACGAACGCCTTAAGCGTTTCGCTATCCAAAATGACGAAAATGGAACAAGTTTAGTCAATTAATCGCGGCAACAATGAAGAGTTTCCTGAAGTTTTTGGTTTTCGTTTTACTCCTGGCTCTTGCGATTTCGCTCATCTACGTATGGCAAGGCAAGCAACCGGCCCAGTCGCAAGCAAAAGTTGAGAAGTTTACGCCGGCGGACAAACCCAGCCTTGACTTAAATTCTGTCGACGTCCTGCAACGCTTAGATGAGGAGTACACCAAAGTTGCCAATGCGGTCGTGCCCAGTGTCGTCAGCATTACCACGACCAAAACCGTGTCTCGCCGGATGCCGGTGGATCCTTTGGAACTTTTCTTCGGGAGGCGTTTTTCGGATGAGAGTCCTCAGAAAGTAACCTCGCTCGGATCGGGTGTGATCGTTTCCAAAGAGGGACACATCGTTACGAATAATCATGTGCTTAACGGAACCGACGACGTCACGGTACAGCTGAGCGACGGCCGTCAAGCAAAAGCGAAAATTGTCGGTAATGATGGACAGATCGATCTGGCTGTTTTGAAGATTGATCTTGAGAATTTGACTCCCTTGACGATCGGAGACTCCGACAAAGTGCGAGTTGGGCAGATAGTGATGGCGATTGGGAACCCATTCGGTCTCGATGAAAGTGTGAGCCAAGGGATCATCAGCGCGAAGGACAGACGGGCGATGAACGATAGCCAGGTAGAGTTTTTTCAAACCGATACGGCAATTAACCCTGGAAATTCGGGCGGCCCCCTCGTGAATATCCGGGGCGAGGTCATTGGAATTAATACGGCGATCTATTCGGAGTCGGGAGGCAATCAAGGGATAGGGTTCGCAATCCCTTCAAATGTGGTCCGGGCCGCGATGAACAGTATTATTTCCAAAGGCAGAGTCATCCGTGGTTACCTTGGAGTCGGCATTCAACCGGTGACCGCGGATATTGCGGAGCAATTCAAGCTGAACAGCGCTCGCGGGGCTCTAGTAACGGATGTCACTCCAGGTTCTCCGGCTGAGAAAGCAGGTATTATTCGCGGCGATGTCATTCGCAATGTGAATGGCTATGAGGTCAAGGACACCGTTGCCCTTGTCAATCGCATAGCTGAGTCGGACATCGGCTCAAATCTGACGATCGATCTGGTGCGTGATGGCGAGACTAAAACTGTTACCGCAAAAGTGATCGAACAGCCGGCTGATCTTGTCGCGCGCCTGAACCGCAACCACGTCTCTCCTCCATCCGGAGATTCGCAAAGCGCCATTTTCGGAGGAATCGAAGTGCAAAACCTGACCCCGCGGTTGCGGACAGAGGCCAATGTTCCGCCCAATGTGAATGGGGTAATTGTCACGCGTGTCGATCCCAGTTCGGCTGTCGCGCAAGAACTCAGGCCTGGCGACGTTATTGAGCAAATTAATCGACAGCCCATTTCCAATGTCGACGAGTTCCAGAGCGTCGTCGGCCGGTTGGACCCCGACAGGCCTGTGATGGTCGGAATGGCGCGCAATCGACAGCGGTCCTTTGTCATCATCCAACCGAACTGAATCGATCGTCCCGAATCATATTCATCAATCAATAAGCTTATGAGGCAAGGTTCTTCCGGTAACGTTATCGCGGCGCTAGTGAGTTTTTTCATTCCCGGCCTGGGCCAGTTGATTCAGGGCCGGATACTGGCGGCGCTAGTGCAATTCATAGTGACCGGGCTTCTCTGGCTAGTTTGGCTGGGTTGGCTCGGACACATTTATTCTTGTGTGAACGCGGCACGTTGGAAAGCGCGTTAATTTACCAACACCAGGAGAAAATATGCAGGATACAGAAATAGGTCGCGGGTCAGGGGGAAATGTCATCGCTGCTATAGCCAGTTTGGTCATTCCAGGACTTGGGCAGCTGGCCCAGGGTCGAATTCTATCGGCACTGCTGCAATTGGTGGCTTCAGGAATACTTTGGGTCTTATCTTTTGGGCTGCTCGGGTGGTTAGGTCACCTTCTGGCGGCGTTGGACGCGGCACTCTGGAGGGGGCCCCGTTAGTCGATGGATAAACTCCGATATCCCCCGCCAGGAACTGCGCCGGCAACACTGTTCATTCCTCCAGAGTATCAGAGCGTGAAGCCTGTGATCTCGCTCTTTGAGTATGACGCCCACTCTTTTCAAGAACGAAGGATTGAGACCATTGATGATTTGTTACCCTCTCTGGAAAGCGAGAAGATTAGCTGGATCAATATCAATGGGCTCGGTGATATCGAATTTTTTCAACAATTAGCGCTGCATTTTCGAATCCATTCGCTGGCTTTGGAAGACATGCTCAACCTGGGTCAGCGGCCCAAGGTCGACGAATACGATCGCCAGCTTTTCATCGTGCTCCACATGGCTTACGAGAGCGATAAGCATGAAGTAATATTCGAGCAGGTTAGCATCGTGCTGGCGGAAAGAATCGTCATCACGGTCCAGGAGCGCACGGGCGATGTCCTCGATCCCGTGCGACAGCGATTGCGCGATGGTGTTGGTAACGCGCGATTTATGAGAGCCGACTATCTCGCCTATGCGCTGATCGACGCGATGACAGACCAGTACTTTCCGATCATCGAATCTTTGGGTGAATCGATGGACGACTTTCAACAAACGCTCCTGGATCAGCCAACTCGAGAACGCGTAAACGAACTCCATCAGTTCAGAAGACTGATTGCCAGAATCCGGCAAGCTATTTGGCCGCAGCGGGATGTTCTGGTGCGATTAATGCGCGACGAAAGCGGCCTTGTTGCCGACCGCACCAAACCGTTTTTCCGCGATTGTTACGACAATACGGTTGTGATGCTGGATCTTTTGGAATCGTTTCGAGATGCGACGCGCAATTTTATGGATCTCTACCTCACGAGCATCAACATCCGCACCGGCGAAATTATGAGGGTTCTCACTGTGATATCTTCGATCTTTATTCCGCTTACCTTTATAGCAGGAATTTACGGGATGAATTTTGATCCTAAACAAGGCCCGCTCAACATGCCTGAACTCGAATGGCCCTTCGGGTATCTTTTCGCGATCTGCCTGATGCTGGCTGTTGCGGGAGGAATGATAGTTTTCTTTAAACGCAAAAACTGGTTGTGAAAATACCCGCGTCGCGGAGAGATAGCGCCAGCGCGGCTGGGTCGGATTATCAGACTCGCGCGATCCAGGCCGGATGATTTCTGATTAAAGCGAGCGCCTTTTTCGTGAGTGTTTTTCCCGGCTCAATGCGATGCCAAGGGGAGGCGCCAGACGGATGCGGTAAAGCGGCGAGGTCAAATTTTCGGCCAAATTTGTCCACTGGCACAATTCGACCCACTAATCCCGTTAGAATCGGTATTTCATTCAAAAATTGGCCGATTGCCAGTTTGCCGACCGCCATTACGAGTTCAGGTTTCAAAATCGCTATCTCGGCGCGCAGCCATTCGCCGCATAAAGCGATTTCGTCCCTTGATGGAATACGATCGCCGCCTTGAGAATTCTTGCCAGGAAAGCAGCGACACACTGCCGCCATATAGACTGTTCGACGGAATTCCGCCTCCACGACGCCCACCTCCTGCTCGAACCATTTAAACATCGCTTTTCCCGCCGTCCAAGCGAACGGACGTCCTAGGACCGGTTCTTTCCCGCCAGGAGCTTGGCCGACCAGCATCACTCGGCTCAAAACCGCTCCGCCGGAAACTGGACTCGACTGCATCTTTGGACATTTCCGGCACCCATAGAGCGAATCGACGTGGTGGCGCAACTGGGTTTCTCGTTTCCAACTCGACGATTTATCGTCCATAAAACTCCACGCTTAGTAGCCCCGCTTTTCGTGATTGATTCTCGCTCCCCGCTAACTTGCGTAAACTTCAGAATAAAAAAAGCAGCAAATAGAAAGAAGACAACGCGTTCAAACCGCAACTAAAGGAAGTCGAGTAGGTCTATCGGCAAACATCGACAACGTGGCACAGAGAAGGAGAGAAGGTCCGGGAAGGGGACAGGTCGGTCCGGGAAGGGGACAGGTCGAGACAGGGAGACAGGGCACGGTCGGGTTTACTGAACCCGGAAGAAAGACGCAGGGAAAGACGTAGGGGAAGGAAAGACGTAGGGGACGGGTCATAAACGGAAGGAAGAGGAGAGGGTCGGAGGGGAGAGAGGGTCGGAGGGGACAGGTCCGGGAAAGACCGCGTCTGGGATGATGCACAGATGGAAAGAAAAGGGACAGGCCCGGGTGGGAAGGTCGGGAAGGGGACAGGTCGAGACAAAAGGTCGGAGGGGACAGGAAAAGGTCGGAGGGGACAGGTCCGGGAAAAGGCTGCGTCCGGGATGATGCACAGATGGGAAGAAAAGGGACAAGCCCGGGAAAAGGGGGAAGGTCGGGAAGGGAACTGGTTGAAAAAGAAAATCCTCGAACGCTTGGCGCTGATTAACGAAGCCAAGCCATTGACCACTGATGCAGCCAACATCAGGCTCACGGCCCTGAGAGCCAAAATGGGAGACGAGGCTCGCTCGGGGTTTTCCGACTCCGGAAACAATCTCGTTCTTTGTCTTTGTTGCCAGAGGTTTCATTTTCCAAAGATGCCGGTCTCAGTTAGTTAACAGGCCGAATTTGCACAAATTCAGCCGTCAAGGATCACAGGACACGGCAGCGGGTCAAGGCACAGTGGCACCGGGAAAGGAACGAGTCGTGCTATCGAGCCTCGGAAAAGCTCCGAGGCTGGTCACCCCGGAACTTTTTTTGGTAATCATCGAAGTGGCAGAGAATGGAGCAATTAGTCGAACGTTCGAGCTCGCAGGTTGCGAAAGACCCAGAGGGTGGTTGTGCCGAGGCTTTTTAGTTTTAATTCGATTGGACCGCTTTTTCGCTGGTAGCCGGTCTTTTGCCTGAGTCGCTCGTAGTGTGTCTCGACAAAGGTGCGACTGCCAAGGACCACTCCGTCACTAAAGTAGCGAATTCTGCATCGCAGCCGTTCCTGGAGCGAGAGTTCACCCTTCTCCTGCTCAACGACCCCTTGAGCCCTGGCCAAGTCGAAGGCCGCCGGGTGATTCTTGGTGGCCACAGATCCCTTCAAAAACAGTTGCTGGCGATACTCTGCGCAAAGATCCTGCAAACTCGTGGTCTGTGGCAAATCCAAAATAATCCTGAGGCCCTCCAGGGCAGCAGCAGTCCCCTTGGCGAGCGCCTCGGCATAACCGCAGTATCGATAATCCTTGGGATCTTCGCACAGACCAGCTCGTACCGGGTTTAGATCGATGTATGTGGCCACCGCCGCCACCGCCCGGCCTCCCTCCAATAGCACACTCTTAAACCGCTCAGCCCATAGCACTCCGTAACGGTGGTGACGCTGGTTGTATCCTTGGGCAAAGCGGCCTTTGAGCTCTTTGATAAATATCGAGATGTCATTCATCCGCTTGCGATAGGGATCCAGCAGTCGGTTTCTCTGCTCGACTCCATCGGGTTGCTGAGCGCAGCCGGCCAATCGCTCCCTGAGCGTCTTCGCGCGTTGAGGGCCGTAATTGGCCTCGATGCGCTCAAGCACTTCGTTCTCTGACAAAGGGCCCGGTTCAGGCACTTCGCACAGCAGATGGAAGTGATTGGCCATGACAGCGTAGCTGCGAACTCGCACACCACTGAAAGCCTCCAAGCGGCGCATCAAAGAGAGAAATTGTTCGGCTTCGCGACAAAAATCCGCAGCAGTTCCAAAGATAAAAAGGCCATCAACGACTCTTGAAAGGCAGTGGTAAAAACTCCGACCCTCAGCTTTGACACGCGGCATCCGCATAAAGATGAGCCACTGTACACAACATTTAAGGAATGTGTAATAAACGTATTAAAATTTTTAAGCCTGTCCCTTCGCTGGAAGCTCACAGAGGCTCCCCCCCGACGGCAGGACCTGGCGGGACGCTGCATTTGGGGTCCCTTTCTCGCTGGAAGGGTTTGTGATAAGAGACCGCATTTGACCTGTCCTCTTGCTAAGCAGGCGTTTTGACCTGTCCCTGGCAACGGTTGCTAAAGGGGCGGCATGTTGACCTGTCCCCTTCGCCCAGGGGATTTTGACCTGTCCCTTGCCCCGGGGCCTTTGGGGTCCCTTTCTCGCTGGAAAGGGTTTGTGATAAGAGACCGCATTTGACCTGTCCTCTTGCTAAGCAGGCGTTTTGACCTGTCCCTGGCTAACGGTTGCTAAAGGGGCGGCATGTTGATCTGTCCCCTTCGCCCAGGGGATTTTGACCTGTCCCTTGCCCGGGGCCTATCCGAATTGCTTGCTCCGGGGTCAAGCCGGTTCAAAGCGGAGGGTCGATTGCGCGGATTTACAGGGAGGGTGGCGGGGATGATCGATGTGATGACGGGACTGATTTTGGCTTTTTTAGGTCGTCCGCTCAAGCCATCGGGAGGCACTAATCGGGGCGAAGAACTGCTTGCTTGACATTCCTCCCGTTGCCTAACATGGGTCGTACCCCTACCAGGAGATATCACTTTGGAATTAAAAGACATTAGAGCCATCATCGATTTGATGAAAAAAAACGATTTGGCTGTTTTCAAACTCGAGAAAGAGGGTTTCAAGCTCGAGCTCGAGGCGCATCGTCCGCCGCCGTCCTTTGTTTCAGTTCTTCCCAGTCATCAAGCGAACGCGGCTGCGCCGACGCCGGGCTATGCGGCTCCCGGCCATACCGCTCCGCCCGCGGCGGCAATCGAAGTGAGAGCGGATCACAAAGAGATCGTTTCTCCGATGGTTGGGACATTTTATCGGGCGCCTTCGCCTGATTCGGCGCCTTACGTCAAAGAGGGCCAGGAGATCGCGGAGGAGACCGTCGTTTGCATTATCGAAGCCATGAAGGTCATGAACGAGATCAAAGCCGAGGTGAAAGGGGTCATCACTGAGGTCCTGGTCGAGAACGGGGCTGCTGTTCAATTTGGTCAGCCGCTTTTCAGGGTGAAGTAACCGTGTTTAACAAAGTCCTGATCGCCAATCGCGGCGAGATCGCTTTGCGAATCATCCGCGCTTGCAAAGAATTAGGGATTCCAACGGTAGCTGTTTATTCCGAGGCGGACGTTGACTCGCTTCACGTACAGTTGGCGGACGAGTCAGTATGTATCGGCCGGCCGCCGAGCTCAGAGAGCTATTTAAAGATCGATCGGATCATTAGCGCTGCCGAGATAAGCAATGCCGACGCGATTCATCCCGGATATGGTTTCCTGGCAGAAAATGCGCATTTCGCCGAAATTTGCGGGAGCTGCAATATCAAATTTATTGGGCCTTCGCCTGCGGCCATTCGGATGATGGGCGACAAAAATGCGGCCCGGGAACAGGCCAAAAAAACAGGAGTACCGGTCTCACCCGGGAGCGATGGAGTCGTTGAGACTGAAAAAGAGGCTTTAAAGGTCGCGAAACAAATTGGGTATCCGGTCATGATCAAAGCGATCGCGGGCGGCGGCGGTCGCGGGATGCGTGCAGCGCACAATGATGTCACTCTAGTGCAAGGGTTTTACGCCGCCCGCGGAGAGGCGCAAAAAGCGTTCGGGAATGGAGGAGTTTATATTGAGAAATTGATCGATCGGCCGCACCACATCGAATTTCAGATAATCGGCGACACCCATGGGCGCCTTGTCCATTTGGGTGAGCGCGATTGCTCGATTCAGAGAAGAAACCAGAAAATTGTCGAGGAATGTCCTTCTCCGTTCGTGGATCGGAACCTGCGGAAATTAATGGGCGATTGTTCAGTGAGGCTGGCCGAAGCGGTCGGGTACGAGAACGCCGGCACGATGGAGTATCTTGTCGACCGGCAGGGCAATTTCTATTTTATGGAAATGAATACCCGCATCCAGGTCGAACACCCGGTAACCGAAGAGGTGTACGGCTGTGACCTGGTGAAGGAACAGATTTTGATTGCGGGCGGCTCCCATCTCTCAGAACACATTGCAAGCGCTCAGCCGCGAAGTCACGCGATCGAATGTCGAATCAACGCGGAAGATCCGGCAAACAATTTTCAACCGAGCCCCGGGACGATTGGTCTTTATTATGCGCCGGGCGGCCGCGGAGTCCGCGTGGATTCCCATGTTTATTCAAGCTACACGGTGCCGCCGCATTACGATTCGATGATTGCAAAGTTGATATGCGTAGGGTTCTCTCGTGAATCGGCCATCAGGCGGATGACGCGCGCGCTTGGCGAGTATTTAATTTCCGGAATAAAAACGACGATTCCTTTTCAAGTGAAGATTATGCAGAATCCGGATTTTATCCGTGGGGATTTTGATACAAGTTTTGTGGAAAAGTTGAACGGCCTGCAACGGTTCGAGTTGAAGCTGTGAACCCGCTCGCTCGCTGTTTTTTGTATGGAATCATGGATCTAGGCTATGTAGCGCCTGATCAGGTGGTGGCGATGACAGCTCAGCTGCTGAAGGGCGGGGTCGATATTCTGCAGCTCCGCGCGAAAGAGAGCCCGAAAATCGAAATTGTTAAATGCGCGGAGGCGATGTTACCCCTCACGAAAGGCTCTGGAGTGCCGCTCATATTGAACGACTATCCGGATCTTCTAAAAGAAGTCGATGCCGATGGATGCCATGTTGGTCAGGAAGATTTCGGTGTCGCTGAAGCTCGTGAACTGGCAGGTCGCAAGTGCCTCGTCGGCAAGTCGACGCATACGCTGAAACAGGCGCAAAATGCGCAAAGCGAAGGAGCCGATTACGTCGGGTTCGGTCCTATATTTCCTACGGGAACCAAACCTACGGCCAAGGCGATTGGCCTCGCCGAACTCCGAACTCTCCATCAGCTGGTGAGGCTGCCAATATATTGTATTGGCGGCGTGAAACTGGACAATCTTCGAGAGATTCTCGAGGCCGGGGCGACGAGGGTCTGCATCGTTTCTGATCTGCTTCTCGCGGCGGATCCGGCGAACCGGACCGCCGAAGTCAAATTTGCCCTGTCTGTCTGAAACAAGACCGGTAATCACCGGAGTTCCGGAACAGTATCGAGACGATACGGTCGCATTTTCGTCGGGAGGAGGGTAGAATTTTTCCATGACCTGGCTCAACCCACCCCGAAACTGGAAAGAAGAGAACGATCATCTTACCGTTTTTGCCGATCCTCATACTGATTTTTGGCGCAAAACGCACTACGGTTTTATCAGGGACAACGGACATTTCTATCACGAGAGGATTACCGGGAATTTTGAAGTCGAGACCGAGTTTCACGGTCGATACGAAAGCCTATACGATCAGGCAGGATTGATGATTCGTCTGGACGAAACGACCTGGATGAAGACCGGCATCGAGTTCGTGAACGGAATTCATCATGTAAGCGCGGTGGTGACCCGGGACTATTCGGATTGGTCAGTCGTGCCGTTTCAAAGTTATCCAGGTTCTCTTCGGCTGAGAGTGAAAAGGGAGGGCGGTGCGGTGACTGTCGAATATTGTGCTCCCGATGGCGGTTGGGTGATGTTTCGAACCGCTTATCTCACCACTGCCGACGAACTTGAGGTCGGACGAACGATAGCGGCCCCGGACGGTCCCGGTTTCGAGGCCGTTTTCAGCGAGTTTCGGGTGAAACGCTTAAATTCTTGAAGTTCGAAGCGATAGTTGAGCTAAACTGAAATTGTGATCTCTTTGCTGCCGGTTGGGATGGGTAGTTTTCTAATTCCGCGGCAGAACTACGACGCAGAGCGTAGCGGCATGGTCGATCGGCAGCTTGCGGGCCGCGGGATCAGCGACAAACGCGTCTTGCAAGCAATGAGAGAGGTACCGAGACACGAATTTGTGCCGATCGAAGACAGAACACATGCATACGACGATCGACCGCTGCCTATTGGACTTGGGCAAACCATTTCGCAGCCCTACATTGTCGCTTTTATGGCGGAGCATTTGTTGCTCGAACCGTCTGATCGAGTCCTTGAGGTCGGAACTGGTTCCGGATATCAAGCAGCGGTCTTGTCAAGATTGGTGACGCAAGTATGCTCCATCGAAATTGTGGAGGAATTGCTTCATCGTGCGATCCTCGATTTGAAACGTCTCAAATACGAAAACATCCAAATGAAGAGTGGCGATGGTTACGCAGGCTGGCCGGAATTCGCTCCGTTTGACGCCATCATTGTCGCCGCAGCTCTGGACCATATTCCTCAACCTTTGATAGACCAATTGGGCGAGGGTGGACGCATGGTGATTCCGATCGGGAGTACGCATGATCAGCAGTTGTTGCTTATTGAAAAACATGCGGAAGGATTGCGGCAACAAGCCATCTGCCCGGTTCGATTTGTTCCCTTTACGCGAAAAGCGGAGGATTGAAATCGAGGACAGGAAGGAAACCGTCAGGCTCTGCTCCCTTGGCCCCCTCGAGCCGGAAAATATCAACGTTTTCGGGGAAAGGTCCGTTGGCTTGGCTGGTCGCGCCGTGCAACAGCGAGACGAGATGGCAGGGTCGCGGCCCCACATTTTGCGTGCGATCGACCGGGAATGTGCTAAACGGAACTGCCCCTTTTAAAAACAGCTATGCCAGTTCTCATTGTTGGTTCGATTGCCATCGACAGTGTAAAGACGCAGCTTGAAGAGCGCCAGGAAGTCCTGGGCGGAGCGGCTTCTTACGCGTCAATCGGGGCAAGTTTTTTCTCACCGGTCAATCTTGTGGGGATCGTCGGGACGGATTTTCCACACGAATATATCGAACTTTTCAGGTCACGAGGTATCAACCTCGACGGCATGGAGGTGGCCAATGGCAGAACGTTTCGCTGGTCGGGCGAGTACGATTGGGACATGAATCAGCGCAAGACGCTGGACCTCGAACTGAATGTCTTCGAGACGTTTGCGCCAAAGATCCCGGAGCCGTACAAGCGGACGCCGATCATTTTATTGGGGAACATCAGTCCCGTCTTGCAAAATCATGTTTTGGATCAAGTAGAAAATCCTCGGTTCGTTGTCGCAGACACAATGGATCTCTGGATCGAGACCTCGAAACCCGCTCTCCTGGATCTACTCAAACGGGTGAATCTTCTGGTCTTGAACGACAGTGAAGCGCGCCAATTAACGACAGAGACCAGCCTTATTAAGGCCGGGCGAAAGCTGATCCAACTAGGTCCAAAATATGTTGCGATCAAAAAAGGCGAACATGGATGCCTCCTTTTAAGTCAAGACCACTTTTTCAGTTGCGGCGCTTTTCCCTTGGAAGATATCCACGACCCGACAGGTGCAGGTGATACTTTTGCCGGAGGTTTTACTGGTTATCTGGCCGGCTTAAAAAAGGAGACATTCGAATTTGCCGACCTGAAAAGGGGAGTGGTATACGGCAGTTTGCTGGCAAGCTTTTGTGTCGAATCATTCAGTCTGGACCGCCTGAAAAAGCTCTCCAGAGTTGAAATAGACGAGAGGTATGAATTGTTCAAAGTAATGAGTCAGTTCGAAGTGATCGAATAACCGGTTGCTTAACTTCCGCCCAACAATTCGCGCATTTTAGCAAAATGCAACCGGGCGGTACCTTCGCCGGCAGGTTTATTTGTTAATTCGTGAAAGTTAACAATCTCGGTAAATCGTGAATCCAAGTCTTTCAAAAAAGAACTTGGATGACATGGTGCTGGACTGCCGTAGCGGAGGCGATTCGCGCAATGTGTGATGGTCAACTGGCGCTTTGCGCGGGTGATTCCAACATAAAACAAACGTCGTTCCTCGTCGAGGTTGTCTTCGAGTTTTGATCGACTATGAGGGAGAAGGCCTTCTTCCAAACCGATTAAGAAGACCTGGGCGAATTCAAGCCCTTTTGCGGCGTGAAAGGTGATCAGGGTCACTCCGTCCGCGCTCTTATCTGGGTCTTCTGCGCGGTCCCGATCCAGAGCTGTCTCAGCCAGAAATCCAGATAAGCCGTCAGTCGACCTTGCTTGATAGTCTGCGATGGCGCGAATCAGTTCCCTGACGTTTCCTTCGCGGTTGAGTGATTCTTCGGGGGTCTTGCAACCGCGTCGGAGATCTGGGAAATAGTCAATCCGAAGGAGCAATTCTTCGACTGTCCTGGCAAAATCGGTGAGCGGTTGTACGAGTTTGGTCTCATATTCGTCGATGAGTTCCGTGAACCTGCCAATCGCTTCCCTGGTCCGCTGACTCAGCAGATTCTGGAATTCCTCTGAGACAAGTGCTTCGAAGACACTCTGTTTAGCCTTGTTACTTTCCTGAATGGCTAAATCAATTGTCGACGCTCCGATACCTCGAGCTGGAGTGTTAATAATGCGCAACAAACTTACGTCGTCCTGCGGGTTAACCAGACAAGACAGATAGGCCAGCAGGTCTTTCACTTCGCGCCGCTCAAAAAAGCTACGGCCACCGACAACACGGTAAGGAATGTGAAGACGTCGCAGATTTTCCTCTAATAATCGCGATTGAGCGTTCATGCGGAAAATGACTGCGAATTCCGCCCAGCGACACTCCTCGGCTAGCTGTTGTTTCTGTATTTCGCCGATCACATAATTGGCTTCCTCCCGATCGTCCGGCACTTCGACGATGCGAATCGGTTGCCCGTCGCCGTTCTCGCACCAAAGCGATTTTGGCCGTCGCCGCGGATTATGCCGGATGATGCTGTTGGCGGCCCCGAGAATGGCATTGGTACTTCGGTAATTCTGTTCGAGTTTGATGATTTTGGGATGCGGGAAATGGCGTTCAAACTCCAGAATGTTAGAGATTTCAGCTCCGCGCCACCCATAGATGCTTTGGTCATCGTCACCAACGACGCAGACGTTTCTGTGTCTTCCACCGATTTGCCGCACTAAATCGAGTTGCAGGCGATTCGCATCTTGAAATTCGTCGACCATGATAAACTCGAATCGTTCTTCCCATTTAGCCCGGACCTCAGGAAATTCGTTTAACAATCGAACGGCCAGGGTCAGGAGATCATCGAAGTCGACGGCATTGAAAGTCTTCAACTCTTCCTGATAACGCTGGAAAACGGCTGATTCCAAAGTCAGGTCGGAAGCGAGAATCTTCCGGCCCTGATTTTTCACTTTGCTGATAAAGGTGCGAGCTTGATTCGGATCCAGCTTCTCCGTCGCGGCTGCCAACCTTGGGATTATCTTACGAATCAATCCTATTTGGTCGGATTCATCATAGATTGAGAAGTTAGTCTTGTAGCCAAGCTTTTCGATATCTTGGCGAAGGATGCGCACGCACAGGGCGTGAAAAGTGCAGATAGTCAACTTGGACCCTCTGACGTTCTGCCGAATGGTCGCAACTCGACTTCGCATCTCGTTAGCGGCCTTATTGGTAAACGTGACGGCGAGAATCTTATCTGGAGAGACTCCTTCGCTTAGCAGGTAAACAATCCGAGCGGTAATTACGCGGGTTTTTCCAGTCCCAGCTCCTGCGAGAATCAAAACGGGCCCTCGCGTGCTTTTGACCGCTTCGAGTTGTGGTTGATTCAGATCAAAAAGGCGCACGGTGAGGAGAGCGTAATTGGCGTATCGGCGTTAGTGCTGAGGCAGCCCGTCCCCAAGTTACCTGGTTTTGAGAAAGCAACGCCAGACGTTTCGCCGATCGCCTTCGAACAGCGCCGAGCGCCGAACGCCAAGTGTCTCAGCTTTGTTTCGAGACGGCAGCGAATTGTTCTGCGGCGTAATCCCAGTTGATCACGTTCGAAAAAGCCTTGATGTATTCTGGGCGGCGGTTCTGATACTTCAGGTAGTAAGCGTGCTCCCAGACGTCGATGCCGACGATCGGAGTTTCTTTGTCGTTCGGTTTCGAGATGGGAGAGTCCTGATTTGGAGTTGTCGTGATCGCGAGGTTTTTACCGTCAGAAACGAGCCAGGCCCATCCGCTCCCAAATACTTTGGCGGCAGCTTCGCCGAATTTTGCTTGGAATGCTGGGTAACCTCCGAAGGTCGTATCGATCGCGGTGGCGAGTTCGCCGCTCGGCTGACCTCCCTCATTTTTCTTGAGAATCTTCCAGAAGAATGAATGATTAAACTGGCCGCCGCCGTTGTTTCGTACGGCAGTTCGGATGTTTTCGGGAATTTTATCCAGATTCAGAAGTAACTCCTCGAGGGACATTTTCTGGACTGATTCGGGCGCTTGCGCGAGTGCCTTATTTAAGTTTTCGACATAAGCGGCGTTGTGTTTGTCGTGATGAATCTGCATTGTTTGCGCGTCGATGTAGGGTTCCAGCGCGTCGTAAGGGTAGCCGAGGTCAGGAACCTTGAACGGGTATACCGACGTGCTGGCACTGGGAACGGCAGCCGCTCCTCTGAGAAAAGAGGGAGCTGCGGCTAAAGCACCGGCGGTCAGGGCAACAGCTTTGATTGCTTCGCGTCGCGTGATCATAATATCTATTGTACATTCAACGAGTGCGGTAGCCACTGCCGAAGCGGACGGTGGCCGTTTTTCGCTCTTTGCTCTTAACGATTGATCACTCGGGCTGCACCCCGTATAGTAGATGACTCTTTTTATGAAGACCTCTACTACCAACGAACCCGCCAAAATACGTCAGGCCTCGACTCGGGGCGAAACGATGAATGGCGCCGAGATTCTCGTCGCCGCGATGGAGCGAGAAGGTGTAGAAGTAATTTTCGCCTATCCAGGCGGCGCCAGCATGCCGATCCATCAGGCGCTGACGCGATCCACCAAAATCCGGACGATTCTTCCCCGCCATGAGCAAGGCGGAAGCTTTGCCGCTGAGGGCTACGCGCGTGCGACCGGTAACCCGGGTGTCTGCATGGCTACGTCCGGTCCTGGAGCAACGAACCTGGTGACCGGAATTGCGGACGCCTTTATGGACTCAATTCCAATCGTCGCAATTACTGGCCAGGTCCCGCAGGAGATGATTGGACGAGGTGCTTTCCAGGAGACGGATGTCTTCGGGATGACGTTGCCGGTGGTCAAGCACAGTTATCTGGTCATGGATATCCACGAAATTCCTCGCGTTGTGAAAGAGGCGTTTCACATCGCCAGGACGGGTCGACCCGGTCCGGTGCTGATCGACATTCCGAAGAACATCCAGAACCAGATGGCTCAGCCGGTTTTTCCGAGTGAATTGACCTTGCGCGGGTATAAAGGGCCGCCCAAAGCGGACCCGGTGGCGCTGAATGAGATCATTGGACTGATTAAGTCCGCAAAAAGGCCGATGATCTATGCCGGAGGCGGAATAATTTCTTCAAATGCTTCCGATGACCTGCTCGAGTTTGCTGAGCGAAGCCAAATTCCGGTGGCCACGACTCTGATGGGGATCGGCGGTTTTCCCGAAGGACATCCGCTCTCTCTAAAGTGGCTCGGCATGCATGGAACGGTTTACGCCAACTGTGCCGTCAATGAGTCGGATCTCTTGCTTGCCTTAGGAGTTCGGTTTGATGATCGGGTGACCGGGAAAGTCGAAAAATTTGCAGAACACGGCACGATCGTTCACATCGATGTCGACTTTGCGGAACTAAACAAAAACAAAGTCGTGAAATTGCCGGTTCTGAGCGATATCAAATACGCCTTGAGCGAACTGAACCGGTTGCTTGGAGCAGGCGGTTACGAGCGCACTACGAAGGAGTTCAACCTGTTTCCCGATTGGCTCGAGAAAATCTATAAGTGGAAAGAGCGATATCCGTTGGATTTCAAAGACACGGACGAGGCGATACTACCCCAGCATGTGATACGGCTCCTTTATCAACTGACAGATGGTGACGCAATCATCACCACCGGTGTCGGACAACATCAGATGTGGGCGGGCCAATACTATGATTTCAGAGATCCGCGGCAGTTTATTACTTCTGCCGGTCTCGGGGCCATGGGTTTCGGGTTCCCGGCGGCGCTTGGCGCGAAAGTGGCCTTTCCCCACCGCCAGGTCATCGACATCGACGGTGACGGTTCCTTTTTGATGAACGTCCAAGAACTGGCGTGCGCTCATGTGGAAGCGATCGCCGCCAAGGTCATCATCATCAATAATCAGCATCTTGGCATGGTCGTGCAGTGGGAAGATCGATTTTACAACAGTAATCGCGGTCACACTTTTTTAGGTGATCCGCGAGACAGAGAGCGGATCTATCCAGATTACGTCGAGCTCTGTCGTGGTTTTGGAGTGAAGTGCGAGCGTGTGATCGAGAAGAAGGATTTGCGAGCGGCCTTGCAGCGGATGCTGGATGCGGACGAATGCTATGTCCTCGACGTGATGACCCCGTTTACCGAACACGTAATGCCTATGATCCCAGCTGGGAAAACCTATCGGGACATTATCATTGATGAGCGGCACGGTAGGTTTGAAGGATAGGGAGGAAGAAAGGCGAGTTCGCTCAAAGGCTTTCGCGGAAGATGCACAAGTCCGCGTAGGGGCAGGTATTGATCGACTAGTGATGACCCTCACTGGCGCGGATTCGATTCTAGAGGTGGTCTATTCGCGCGTCTGAAACCCAAAATTGCACGAATGACCACCACTTCGGCTGCCCCGTCGATCTCTGAAGTTCCGCCTCAAGCGACAAATTCTTTTCGGTTCAGTTTATACAATGCGGTGAATTTCCAAATCACGCTGGGCGCCCCGATGATTTTGTACGCGAAAGCTTTGGGAGGGAGCGCGACTACGATCGGCATTGTTGCTTCGCTTGCCCCTCTCATGACAGTCCTGCAGCTCCCGACGGCATATTTTATTCCTAGGGTCGGCTACAAGGGATTCGTCTTATTTGGTTGGTCGGTACGAGCAGCTTTATTGTTCCTCCTGGCGATTCTGCCTCTACTCGTCTTTCTTCCCGCCACGGTACAGGTAGAGCTGATGCTCATATGTCTCTTCATGTTTAACGTGGTCCGGGGCATCTCCACGGGGGCCTGGCTTCCCTGGCTGACGGCGCTCGTCCCGGCAAACGCCCGCAGCACTTTTCTCCGGTTCGACCAACTTCACATGCAATGCGGTGGAATGCTCGCTATCGCCATTTCGACAGTCGTTCTTTGGTCTGGCGCTCAACCCTGGCAATTTGCTCTGCTGTTTGTGATCAGCGGATTGGCCGGAATGATGAGTCTTCATTTTGTCCGTAAAATTCCGGATATCGAGATCAGCGAACAAGCCAGGTCCTCGGGTCAGCCGGTCCCATGGTTGGAAATACTGAAGTATCCTCCTTTTACCAAGTTGCTGATTTTCAATGTGGTCTATAACTGGGTGGTCGGCGGTCTCGCCGCGTTTGTCATCGCCTTTCTTGAAGGGAGGGCAGGATACACTGCGGGACAGGTTCTGGCCGTTAGTCTGGCTGCGGCGGTTGGAGCGTTCGCCAGTGTTCCATTCTTCGGCCTCATTCTGGAGCGAACCGGCAGCAAACCGCTTTTAAGGCTGGCAATGTCGCTCTATCTGATCGGCATTCTGTTTTGGGTCGCCGTGACCAGTGGGGTCGTTCCCGCGCACTACGTCTTCGTCGGATGCAATTATCTTATCCTCGGAGTCGCCGGTGGCTTGTTTTCCATCGCGAACACCCGAATCGCGATGGATACCATGCCGGTGATGGGGCGTAATCATTTCTTTTCTCTTTTCACCGTCTTCGCCTCTTTGAGCCTTGGACTGGCGCCCATCTTCTGGGGTGTCTTTCTCGACACGCTTGGCAAGCACGAGTTTTCGATCGGATTTTTCCAGGTCAATCGATTTAGCACGTATTTCGTTTTGCTTTCCTTGCTTGGGATCCTGACATTTTTCCTGGCCGAGCCCCTTGTCGAAAAGAAAGGTAAACCGTTCGATACTGCAGTACGCGATGTGGTCATCCTGGCGCGGTTGAAGCTTTATGGCAGATTCTTCAACCGCTAACGTCACCGACAGTTCTTTTCGTCCCGGGCCGAAAAAAATCCGTTTGCCGTTCACGTGCTTTCTTGCGCTGCGATACCTGAAGCCGAAGCGCACGTTTCTATCGCTGATCACCCTAATTTCGATCCTGGGGGTGGTGCTCGGGATCAGCGTGCTGATCATTGTGATTTCGGTGATGACCGGATTTGAACGCGAACTCCAGCGTAAGATCATTGGGTTTGACGCCGACGTGCTGATCAGTGGTAACGAAGTCATGAATAACTGGCGAGAGATCCTGGATCGCACGAAAAAGACTCAGGGCGTCGTCGCCGCCGCGCCGTTTGCTCAGGGTCGAGTGATTGTTCAATTCCAAAATCATCGAGCGGTTCCCTGGTTGCGTGGAATCGATCCGGGCTTGGAGCAATCCGTAGCGAATTTAAAGCAATTTCTGGTGGCCGGAGAGTTCGATCTAAGCGGGGATGACGGGATCATCGGCTCGGAGCTCGCCTCAACGCTTGGGGTAAATATCGGGGATACCATCGAAATCTATTCACCTCATGACATGGGGGAACTCCAGAAAGCTCTCAATGAGGCAGAAGGCAAGACGGACAACCACCAGGAGTTAAAACGGGTGCGCGAGCTTATTTTGCCGATGGACATCACCATCACCGGGATGTTCAACTCCGGGCGATACGCTTATGATTCGGATTACATTATCGTACCTTTGCATATCATGCAGGAGGCCTACAGCCTGGGGGGCGGGGTGCATGGAATTGCCGTGCGGACCAATGATCCGTTCACCGCAGATAAAGTGCGAGATAGCTTGAACCGATTTATTGAGCAACCTTTTCAGGCCGTCACCTGGATTGACCAGAATCGGGAGCTTTTTGATGCAATTCGCATAGAACGCACAACGATGTTCTTCGTCTTGATTTTCGTGGTGATTGTCGCCGCTTTCGGAATCATGAGTACGTTGATCACTTCGACGGTGCAAAAGACGCGCGAGATCGGGTTGATGAAAGCGCTTGGGGCCCAGATGACTCAAATCATGTGGATCTTTCTTGCCCAGGGAATGATCGTCGGTTTTTTTGGCACCTTGATCGGCCTCTCCAGCGGGATCGCATTGGTCCAATATCGAAACCAAGTTCGTGATTTCCTGGCCGCAACGCTCCATATCGAACTGTTTCCGGCAGCTGTTTATCAATTTTCTGAGATTCCTGCTGAGATTGTTCCGCGGGATGTTTTCGTGATTTGCGTTAGTGGTTTTCTGATCTGTTCCATCGCTGCTCTCGTTCCGGCCTATTTCGCGGCTCGCTTGGATCCGGTCAAGGCGCTGAGGTTCGAATAGAGTGTCAATGGCCGCTGCTAGCGACTTGACTTTGGGTTGTTTCTCTTTTCATCTAGATACTGGGCAGGATGAGTGCCCACTAGCCGCGTATGAGAGCAGCGATTTCAGACTGGGAGCAGTTCGCTTATCGCTACGGGGAGTCGGATGCTGAAGAGTTTTCCCTTAGCCAGCTCAATCCCGGCGATGTTCTTCGAGTCGTTACTGAGCACACCAATTATCTTTTCACGGTTATCGACGATCATGAAGCGCGCTTGCAATGCTCGCGATCTGATCGGCCTTCCGGCTGCGTCAGGATCTCAGGTTGCGGCTTTGGTTTTTCGCACGCCTTCAAACCCGGACACCTTTTCTGCGGCGGCCGAATGGAGTTCACGTTTTTGGAGAACGAAAAGCTGACTCGGTATCGGACGACGTCGATTCGGGCGATTGTTCATCATCAGAAAGCCTGAAAGGTGCCTTGCACGAAAATCTCGCGAGCGCTTTGGTTGATGAGATTTTCTCGCTCGCTCTGGCTACAGAAGCTGATATGGATCCACATCAACTGAAACGCGCACTTCTTCCGGGAATGTCAGCTTCTCGATGATCGTGTGGATGGCGCCGCTGAGACGTCGGATCGCCTTTGAACGAAGGAGAATCTGATACCGGAAAAAGCCTTTAGATCGTTCGATCGGCGCCGGCACCACCGGATGCAGCGTCACGCTGGAGTCCGGTTTCTCACTGATTCGGCGGTGGATAGTTTCAGCAGTGAATTCCGCTAGCCGTTGATGTTCCGAGCGGACATGAATCATCAGCAAATGAAGGAAAGGGGGGTATTCGCATCGCTCCCGGAACTCAATTTCCTGTTCCCAGAATCCTTCGAAATTGTGATGGCGCGCAAACTGGATCGATGGACTGAAAGGGGTCGAACTTTGAACAAAGACTTCTCCGGTCATATCGCCGCGGCCGGCCCGTCCGGCAACTTGGGTCAAGAGCTGAAAAGTCCGTTCTCCAGCCCGAAAATCGGGCATATGCAAGCCGACGTCGGCGTTGATGATGCCGACCAGGGTAACGTTTGGAAAATCAAGGCCTTTGGCAATCATCTGAGTTCCGACCAAAACGTCAATTTTACCCGTTCGAAAAGCCTGTAATGTCTGACGGTACGCGTCTTTCCGCGACATCGAGTCGGCATCCATTCGGGCCACTGTTGCGGTCGGGAAGAGCTTGCGCACTGTGCCCTCGATTTTTTCGGTCCCGTATCCGGCGTAGCGAATCGATCGGTCGGAACATTTCGGGCATTTTGTGGGCGCTAGTGCTGCGTGGCCGCACAGATGGCATTTCAGTCGATTTTCGCCTTGGTGAAAGGTAAGGGCGACGCTGCAATTCGGGCAATCGCAGACAAAGCCGCACTGATTGCAGACCAGGGAAGTCGCAAACCCGCGCCTATTAAGGAATAAAATAGTTTGCTCCTTCGCGACCAATCGGGCCTCGATCGCGCTCGCCAGTCTGCCTGAGATCAACGGGACATGCTTCTGCTTGAGGTACTCTTGCCTCATGTCGACCACACGGATCAACGGAAGTTGCCGATCGTCCACTCGGGAGGTCAAACAAGTGAGCTGATATTTCCCGGTCTTGGCGTTCTGATAGCTCTCCAGAGAGGGGGTTGCGCTTCCGAGGAGAATCGCGCAGCGATCGATCTGGGCTCGTACGACGGCCAAGTCACGCGCGTGATATCTTGGCGATTCCTCCTGTTTGTAAGAGGTTTCGTGCTCTTCATCAACCACGATCAATCCTAAACGCTGGACAGGGGCAAAGATGGCGCTTCGGGCGCCTATGGCGACGCGGGCTCGACCGTTATTGAGTTTGTGCCATTCATCGTGACGTTCGCCTGCCGAAAGATGGCTGTGGAGTACAGCAATCAGGTCGGCTTGAAATCGCATCTTGAAACGCTCAACCGTTTGCGGCGTCAAAGAAATCTCCGGGACGAGCACGAGGGCGCCAAGGCCATGGTTCAAGCAATGATCAATCGCCTGCAGGTAAACCTCCGTTTTGCCGCTGCCGGTAACGCCGTAGAGCAGGATCGGTCGGTTGTCTCTGGCATCCACTGAGCGGAGGACCATCTCCAGCGCTTTTTTCTGATCTATATTCAGTTCGCGGGCGGCGTTGGAAACAAATGTCTCGTTCGCGTATGGATCGCGATCTGCCGTTTCGAGTTTTACCTGCAGCAGACCGCGGTCGACTAGTTGTTGAATCGTACGATCCGTGGTGGCTGCGCGTTGTTGTAGTTCTCTCCAGCGGATTGGTTCCGCGATCTCAGCGACATATTGCAACACGCGCGCTTGACGCGGGGCTTTGGTCTGGATGTTTTTGAGAGCAGTTTCCGAAAACTCCCTGTTCAGCGAAACGATGCGCTCGCGTTTGAAACCCAGCTTTGCTTTTCTGATAACTTCGGGCAAAAGGGATCGGATGGCTGACTCTACCGGACAGCAATAGTATTCCGCCATCCAACGTGCCAAGGCCAACAACGACTTATTCAGAATTGGACTTTCCGAAATCAGAGCCGATATGATTTTTGGCTCGGGCACAGACGGCGTGTCGACGAGGGCGACAACCGTTGCTAGTATCTCGCGTGAACGAAGAGGAACTTTCACCCGAGAGCCGATTTGAACCTTGCCGGCCCACGACTGAGGAATGGAGTAATCTAGTTCTTTATCCGTGGGGTCATCGGTAATGACTCGCGCGTAATTCTGCATGTAGGTGGTGGTAGTCTAATGGCTTTACATCAAAGTCAAAACCAGAACGGTTGGATTGGAAGAACAGGTTTTTTTTTGGTGAAGGTCGCACTCGTCCTGGTGCTCTCGTGTGCAGTGGCGGTGGCCTACCTGGTGATTCGATCGCGTGATCCAGTCTATGTTCTGCGGGAGCTAAAAGATTGGACCGATTATCGACGGTTTGATTCGCTGATCGTTAAGGTGGCGCGGGAATACGATCTCGATCCACGGCTGATCAAGGCGGTGGTTTGGAGAGAAAGCCGGTTTCAGGCGGACATGACCGGACGCAATGGCGAGCGCGGATTGATGCAGGTCTCAGAGGTCGCGGCGCGAGATTGGGCAGCTGCTAAAGGGGTCCGAGATTTGCATCCGGAACAGCTGTTCAATCCGGAGATCAACCTGGAGATCGGAACGTGGTATCTCAGCAAGGCGGTTCAGCGCTGGAACTCTGAAGATAACGCCGTACCGTTTGCGCTTGCTGAATACAACGCGGGCAAGAGCAGGGTGGATCGTTGGGTTCGCACAGCGCAAAAGAGAAAAGGGCAACCGGTGACGGCTGAAACCTTCCAAAACAGCATCGATTTTCCGTCGACGGCGCGCTACGTGAGAACGATTCTGGCGCGGTACGATTTTTACAAACGAAGAGGACCCCTGCTCGCAGGAGAACCGGGATCGTCGTGAAATAATGCTCCCTCAGCCCCGGAGCAAACCGGGACGGTTCACCTAGGGTGCCCGACATGGATTCAAACTAATCAAGTGAAAGGAATTGATCGGAAGCCGTGACAGCAACCGTAGCGAAAAGCAAGGCGCAGGGCCGCGAGGCCCTGAGCTGAAAGAAGCGATAAGCAAAGACACGATCGTAGGAACACGAACGGGCAGAGAGGCCGCTTGCGGGCGAAGAGTGTGCTAGGGAACACGAAATCCAACCGTCACCGAAAGACGCAAGAGGTAGAGCCCGACGACACGGGTCGAAAGATTGAATACCTTACTCGGGGAGACCTGCTGGGTGAGAGCCTGGCAGGAGTCAGCAGAGGCCGTAGTAGTGAAGAAAGCCGGTGAAAGCCGGAAAGAGCGAAGGGCCAAAGAACCAAGAGACAGACCAACTGAAAGAACTCTGGAAAAGCGGAGCGAGAAGTTTCTCGAAACGATCTAGGAGCGAGCGAAGAGCACACTACCCAGACCGGTCAGCGAGGGAGGAGTAAAGCAGTGGATCTGCTTGAGGAACCGAGCGACGGGAAGCGAGCCCGCACCAGGCGAAATAAAGTGCAAGAAGGTGCTGAATGAAATGACCATGGACGAAGTGCTATCGGCTTCGTCATACCATGGCAGGACGCAGTGGGTTCCGCAGTGGGTTAATCCACTGCCAGGTTCAACCGCCGGATGCGGAAAACCGCATGTCCGGTGGTGTGGGAGGGTCACGGCGCGCAATCACCGTGACCCGACCCGATCGGCCGCCGCCCTCTCCCCCCGTCAATCGTAATCGGTGGAGGAGCCTGAATCGGGTAAATGACCCGGAGCGCCTGAACAACGGCGTGGACATTGTGAACGCGAAAAATCGATGCGCCCCGGAGTGTGCCGGCAACCACGCTGGCGATTGTTCCGGCGTCTCTTTCTGATGGATTCGCGATGCCAAGGACGTCACCGATCACCGTCTTTCTGGAGACAGGAAGCAAAATCGGACGTTCGAATCGCGTAAGTGCTTTGAGATTTCGAAAAATACGCAGATTGTCCGGCTTCTGTTTCGCAAAATCGATGCCTGGATCGAGGATAATGGCTTCAAGCGCGACTCCGGCAGCGATCGCTTCCGCAATCTTCTCCTCAAAAAAGCATTCTAGAGTGCGAAGAATATCGGCATACTGAACGTCGGTATGACGCTGTTTTGGCAGGCCGACAGAATGCATAATCAGCAAACCGGTGCCGTATTCTGCCGCGATCTGTGCGTTCTCGTTGGTCAGTAACGCACTCATATCATTTAACAAGTGGCCGCCGACTTTCAGAGTAATTTTGGCGACTCCTTGCCGCCAGGTGTTAATCGAGAGCAAAGGAGGGAATACCTGTGTTTCGTCCACTGGCCTTATTCCCGCATGACACTCTTCAAATCGCTTAACGAAGGGCAGAAGCCGCGCCCACTCCTTTTCTTCACTGATCGCAGAACGATCCGTGCGAGCACTTTCAGCTCCGATGTCGATGATATCAGCTCCGGCAGATACATGGCATCGCGCGGTTCTAATCGTTTGCTCGATCTGCAGCGATCCGTCTCCGGAAAACGAGTCATCGGTGATGTTCACGATGCCCATGACTAACGGCCGACGAGGGAACGTGACCGTCCGACTTCGCATCGTCAGGATCATAGATCAACTTCGATTCGCCGACGGTTTTCGAATCGGCAGACCTTGGAATAACCGGCTTGGCGGACGAGATCCCTTGCCGCCTCAAATTTGTACCCAACCTCTTCGGGAGCGTGCGCGTCAGAGTTAATCAATAGGGCGACCCCGGCGTCGCGCGCCATCTCGATGAATTGCAGAGCTGGGTAGATTTCTTCGGCATCTTTTCGTAAACCGGCCGTGTTGACCTCAAAAGCCACGCCTCGTTTCGCCAGAGATTCTATCGCGGGTTGGTAATAGTGCCGAAGATCGCCCGGCGGCCGGTATCCAAATTTCTTCGGCAAATCCGGGTGAGCGACGAAATCAAACAAACCGCTCTCGATACAGCGAACGTAATATTTCCAGTAGAGTGTCCAGATCTCTTGAACCGGATACTTCTGGAATCGAGACAAGTATTTCGGATTGTCTACATCCCAGCCGGGGGCGATGTAATGCACACTACCGATCAAATAGTCCCAGGAAGCCATGCCGGCGAGAGTTTCGATCCAGGACTCGTATCCTTCGATATAATCACATTCGAGACCGAGGCGGATCGGAAAACCGGTTGATCGAATTTCCTCGACCATTTCGAGATAGCGGGGCAAATCCGAGATCGACATGCGCCACTCGTCAAAATGTTCCGGCATCGGATTGTGGTCGGCGAACCCTATCTCGCTCAGTCCGGCCCTTTTCGCAGCTTGCACGTACTCGATGGGGGCGCCGACCGCATGATGACAGAGCGTCGTATGAATATGATAGTCAGTCCGTGCCGCACTCATGCCACGCTTTTGAGCAGAAAATAGAAACCAGCAAGCAAAATTTCTCGTGGTCGAGAAATTGCCGCTATCCCTTGGGGCGCTGCTCAGGGCAACGCAAACACTGTAGGAAAAGGGAACGCCCCTCCCAATCCGGGACTAGGCGCAGTCCAACGTGCTGCGTTCGCTTGACGCTAGCTTAGGTATCCTTCTTACCAAAAAGATTCTTAACGGCACCAAGTATTCCGGAGGACGCTTCCTGGCCGGATAACAACGAATCCAATTGTCCTGAAAGTTCGGCGGGAAGCTTCTGTTTAAGGAAAGAAATGACTGTGTCGACAGCCAGGGTGGCCATTTGTTCGT
Organism: uncultured Verrucomicrobiae bacterium; assembly: GCA_963742335.1. Classification (GTDB taxonomy): domain Bacteria; phylum Verrucomicrobiota; class Verrucomicrobiia; order Chthoniobacterales; family JAFAMB01; genus JAFAMB01. The sequence continues at coordinate 127,823 of CAVULL010000025.1, read as the reverse complement.
TAAGGCCTGTTTTGGTGCTCACCAGATTCACTAATTCGGTTTTGTCCATATGCTGAAGGTTTTGAGCCGGCGGCCATTGCATTGCGGCTTCGCACTAAGCAAGCAGAATCAAAGGAAACGTCGACCACAATCATTACAGCCGCATATTCTGTTTGGCAACGGTTTTCGCGGAACGGTCTGCCAAATTGATCCTTCCAGCCTTACTGCTCGACGACAACATTCACCAGTTTGTTAGGAACAACGATGATTTTGCGAACTGATTTTCGCCGAATGGTTTCCTGTACTTTCGGTGCAGCAAGGACCACTTGTTCAAGTTCTGTTTTTCCCAAATCCTTTTTTACAGTCACCTTGTCGCGGAGTTTCCCGTTGATCTGAATCACAATTTGCACCTCTTCTTCCGCAAGGAGGTCATCGCGCCAGGCTGGCCACGGTTGTTGGCAAGCCAAGCCGTCAAATCCGGGAAACTTGATGTTCAGGTTCGACCAAAGCTCTTCTGTCAGGTGCGGTGCAAATGGACTCAAAAGGATCAATAAGATGCGAACGGCATCCACAGACCTTATTCCCGTGCCGGTGAATTCATTCACAAAGATCATCATCTGAGCGATTGCGGTGTTGAACGAAAGCGAGTCGAGATCTTCAGAGACTTTTTTGATGGTTGAGTGGACCACCTTCTGCTGCTTGATACTCAGTTCGACGCTTCCCAGGTCAGGGGAGAGTTGCCAGCGGCCTTCCTGGTCTTCGTCCATAACAAGTCGCCAGACCCGGGCCAGAAAGCGGTAAACGCCTTCCACGCCGCTCATGTTCCACGGCTTCGTCGATTCAAGCGGACCCAAAAACATCTCATACAGACGTAATGCATCCGCCCCGTACTCTTGGACCATATCATCCGGAGCCACCACATTGCCGCGGCTCTTAGACATCTTCTGGTTGTCCTGGCCGAGGATCATACCTTGGTTGACCAGCCGTTGAAACGGCTCAATGGTCGAAACGTAGTTCAAGTCATAAAGGACTTTGTGCCAAAATCGTGCGTATAAGAGGTGAAGGACCGCATGCTCGGTGCCTCCGACGTAAAGATCGACTCCTCCTCGTCGGGGATTTTCGATATCGTTACCGGCCATCCAGTATCGCTCGGCGATCTCGTCGACAAACCGGTCCGATTTGCCCGGCGAGACGAAACGAAGAAAGTACCAGCAGGAACCAGCCCATTGAGGCATGGTATTAAGTTCCCGGGTGGCTCCCTCGGAAAGGGTGATCCACTCTTTGGCCTTGGCCAGAGGAGGTTCGACCGTTCCGGTTGGACGATAATCGTCGAGTGGCGGGGGAACAACGGGCAGATCCGACTCTGGAAGCGCCTCGTGTCTGCCGTTCCGCCAGAGGATAGGGAACGGCTCACCCCAATAGCGTTGGCGCGAAAATAGCCAGTCTCGCAGCTTATAAGTGATGGAGCGTTTCCCGGTTCCTTGTTTTTCGAGCCAATCGATGATTTCACGCTGAGCCGCCGGGGTGGATAGCCCATCTAAAAACCCCGAGTTTTTGGCGGTACCCTCTCCGGTAAAGCAGCTTTCAGAGGGCACCGGCGGTTCGACAACGTGGCGGATTTCAAGGCCAAATTTTTCGGCAAATTCGAAATCGCGTTTGTCATGAGCCGGGACAGCCATAATCGCGCCGGTCCCATAGCTGATGAGAACATAATCTGCGATCCAGATTGGGATCTTCTCTTGATTTACTGGATTAACGGCGAACCCGCCGGTGAAAATCCCTGTTTTTTCCTTGGCGAGGTCGGTGCGTTCGAGATCAGACTTCCCTGAAACCTTCTCTTTGTATTCGGTCACTGCAGCTTGTTGAGCTGAAGTTGTCACCCGATCTACCAACGGATGTTCCGGTGCCAGTACCACGTAGGTTGCGCCGAAGAGCGTGTCAGGCCGGGTCGTGAAAACCGTAATCGCATCGTTTAGCCCTTCGATGCGGAAGGTGGCCTGGGCGCCTGCGCTTCTACCGATCCAATTTCGCTGTAGTATTTTAATCGATTCCGGCCAATCCAGGGGTTCGAGTTCCTCGAGCAGTCGGTCGGCATAGGAGGTGATGCGTAACATCCATTGCCGCATGGGGCGGCGGACCACTGGGAATCCGCCCACTTCGCTCTTGCCGTCGACCACTTCTTCGTTGGCCAGAACAGTTCCCAGTTCGGGGCACCAGTTCACGGGAGCTTCCGTGACGTAGGCGAGGCGATGTTCATCAACAAATGCCAGGCGTTCAATCTCGGATTCATCCGGGACTTCAAGCTGTCTCTGAGCGATGAGATCTTCGATCGGCCTGGCTGCCCGCTTTTTGGGATCGAACCAGGAATTGTACAATTTCAGAAAAATCCACTGGGTCCATTTATAATAGCCGGGATCGGTAGTGTTGATTTCGCGCGCCCAATCATAGCTGAATCCGATTTTTTTGAGTTGCTCTTTGAACCGGCCGATATTGCCCGCTGTCGCCACGGATGGATGGAGTCCGGTTTTGATAGCAAACTGTTCGGCCGGGAGGCCAAAAGCGTCCCATCCCATGGGATGGAGAACGTTAAAGCCTCTCATCCGTTTGTATCGGGCGATGATATCAGTCGCGGTGTATCCTTCCAGATGGCCAACGTGAAGCCCCTCGCCGCTGGGGTAGGGAAACATGTCGAGAACGTAGAACTTCGGTTTTGCGGGGTCGAATTCCGGTTCACCCGGGTTTGCCGCGTGAAATATCTGACTTTCCTGCCAAAGCTGCTGCCATTTCGGTTCGAATTCCGGGAAGGGAAACTGTTTTCGTCGCTCGCTCATTCGTATTATTTAATGCTGGTCCACGATCTGGTTTGTCTTCCGAGGCTCGATGCCTTTGGGTGCAAGTTATGAGAGGGGAACTTTGAGGTGGTCACTCGACGATGCAAACACTTTTAATCGCCACGCGGAACGGGCATAAAACTCGGGAAATCGGCCAAATGCTGAGTTCTGGATGGGACGTGCGCGATTTGGACTCGCTCCCGCACGCTCCGAAAATTGAAGAGAACGGCAGTACGTTCGAAGAGAACGCGGCGCTCAAGGCGCTCGCGATTTCAAAAATCTTTACCGGCCTGGTCCTTGCCGATGATTCCGGGCTCGAAGTGGATGCCCTCGGAGGCGCGCCGGGAGTGCACTCTGCTCGATTCTCCGGGCCAAATGCAGACGACGCCGCGAATCGGTTTCTCCTCATGCAAAAGCTAAGGGCTCTGGGCGGCTTTGAGTTTCCGGCGCGTTTCCGCTGTGTCATGGTCCTGGCCAGCCAGGGTGAACTGCTCGGTTCTTTTGGGGGAATCGTTGAAGGGAAGGTGGTCCTCGAAGAACGTGGTGTCTCCGGATTCGGGTACGATTCGCTTTTCGTTCCGCGCGGTTACACGGAGACATTTGGTGAACTCCAATCCGAAATCAAAAACAGCTTAAGTCATCGCGGCAGGGCACTAGCGCAAGTTCTGGAATTTTTACGGAGCTGAGACAGGTGAATTGTCTTGGTGGGTGGCAAGTCGATGTTCGAGCGTCTATGCCTGAGAAAGTCGGGTTTGTGCAAAAATCTGAACAGCGACGATGAAAGCGGGCCGCATGGGTTGGCAGTTCTGGATAGATCGCGGAGGGACTTTTACCGACATCGTCGGCCGAGCCCCTGACGGGACACTTAGAATCTCCAAATTACTGTCCGAAAACCCCGGACAATATCGGGACGCCGCCGTCGAAGGGGTCCGCCGTATGTTGGCTTTGCCTCTCGACGAACCTATCCCTTCAGATCTCGTTGAGAGTGTCAAAATGGGCACCACCGTCGCCACAAATGCTTTGCTGGAGCGCAAAGGAGTACGCACGGCGCTTTTGATCAATCGTGGATTTGCCGATCTGCTTCGAATCGGAACGCAGCAACGGCCCCGCCTGTTTGATCTCCGGATCGTGCTACCTGAGCAAATTTACGAGAGAGTCGTGGAGTTTGACGGACGATTTTCAGTTGCCGGTGAAGAGATCGAATCATTGAAGGTAGAAGCTGTTCGCGATTCGCTGGAAAGCTTGCTGACAGAAGGGATCCGCTCGATCGCCATCGCCAGCATCCATGGCTATCGGTACCCAAGGCACGAACAAATCCTCGGAAATCTGGCACGTACTCTTGGCTTTGATCAGGTATCGTGCAGCCACGAAACGAGTCAGCTCATCAAGTTGACCAATCGCGGTGACACGACGGTCGTGGATGCCTATTTGTCGCCGGTCCTGGCACGATATATCGACGGCGTCCGTTCCGCGCTCCCAGGAGTCCGCCTGTTGTTCATGCAGTCAAACGGAGGATTGACTGATGCGCATCTTCTCAAAGGGAAGGACGCGATTCTCTCGGGTCCGGCCGGCGGAATTGTCGGAGCAGCGAAAGTTGGTCTCCAAGCGGGCATTAAGCTCATTATAGCGTTCGATATGGGAGGCACGTCCACAGATGTCACTCACTTCGCGGGCCAGTTTGAGCGTAGCGTAGAGACAGAGATTGCCGGAGTTCGGATCTGTGCGCCGATGATGCATATTCACACCGTCGCTGCCGGCGGCGGTTCTATCTGCCGGTTTGACGGTTCTCGTTTGCGCGTTGGGCCGGAGAGCGCAGGTGCCAACCCGGGGCCCGTCTGTTACAGACTGGGCGGTCCTCTCACGGTGACCGATTGTAATGTGATGCTTGGGCGCTTGCCGCCCGATTTTTTTCCAAAAATCTTTGGTCCAAATGGTGATCTGCCGATCGACGTCGAACTTGTCCGGCAGCGGTTTAAAGAAGTCGCTGCCGAAACCGGAAATCTTACTCCCGAGCGGCTGGCGAGTGGGTTCTTAAGGATCGCTGTCGAAAACATTGCCAACGCCATCAAGAAGATCTCCGTGGCCCGCGGCTATGATGCCGGCCGGTACACCTTAGTCACTTTTGGAGGCGCTGGCGGACAGCATGCCTGTGCGGTCGCCGACGCTCTCGGCATGGACCGCGTCTTGATTCATCGGTTTGCCGGTGTTCTGTCTGCCTACGGAATGGGTTTGGCCGAACTTCGCGTGCTGAAGGAGTGTTCGATCGAAAGATTTCTCGACCAGCCCGGGGTCAAAGAAGCCGAACGGGTATTGGCGGATCTGGAGGCGAAGGCCAGAGCCGAACTGCTCACTCAGGGCGCCGGAACAGAGACCATCATTCGCAAATTCAATATTCGATATCAGGGGACCAATACGCCTTTGTCCGTAGAGGTCGGGGCGATCGACGAAATGGAAAAGGAATTTGTCAAGGTTCATCGCATCCGGTTTGGCTTTGTGATGGAGCCCAAAGCCCGCCAGTTTGTCATCGATTCCGTTTCGTTGGAGGCGATCGGCAGCACCGATGCGCATGTCGACGGCCTGCCGGAACCAGAAAAAACGGTTGCACCCGTGCCGCTCGCTCAAGTGGATGCCATGTTTGAAGAACGGTGGTTCTCGACACCGGTTTTTGAGCGCGCATCGCTGGGGCCCGGTTCACAGATCAATGGCCCGGCAATTATCATCGAGCCAACCACAACGACGGTGGTGGCAGCAGGCTGGAGGGCCGAGATCATTTCAGGCTCGAATCTGCTCTTGAGCAGAGCCGTTCCACGTCCAGAAAGAGTCGCCATCGGCACAACGGTTGATCCCATGTTGCTCGAACTTTTCAATAACATGTTCATGTCGGTGGCCGAGCAAATGGGCGTTGTCCTCCAGAACGCTGCTCATTCGGTCAATATCAAGGAACGACTTGATTTTTCGTGCGCGTTGTTTGACGGCGAAGGACGTCTTGTCGCAAATGCACCTCATGTTCCGGTGCATCTCGGTTCGATGGGCGAAGCTGTGCGGGCGATTATCCGGCGCCGGGGCAAGGACATTCAGCCGGGCGACGTCTATGCCCTCAATGATCCGTTCGCGGGCGGCACGCATCTGCCGGATATCACAGTGGTATCGCCGGTTTTCGGTCAATCGTTACGTCCCATCTTCTGGGTCGCGAGTCGTGGTCACCACGCGGATATCGGAGGATTGACTCCCGGTTCAATGCCGCCAGAGAGCCGGACGATTGAAGAAGAAGGAGTTTTGATCACCGATTTTCTCCTCGTGGATCGAGGAGTTTTCCGCGAAGCAGAGTTTGTCTCCTTACTCGGAAGCGGTCGATATCCAGCACGAAATCCGGCAACAAACCTGGGTGACATTCAGGCCCAGATCGCGGCCAATGAGAAAGGTAGCCGGGAATTAAACTCCATGATTGGCCAGTTCGATCTGGAGGACGTTCGGGCTTATATGGCTCACGTCCGGGCTAATGCAGCAGAACAGGTCCGCAGGGTGATCGATCGATTGAGACCGGGCCGGTTCGTGCAGAAAATGGATTTTGGGGGTGAGATCCATGTACAGATTGTAGTCGACGCGATCGCCCGCACCGCCACGATTGACTTTACGGGAACCTCTTCCGAAAGTGCCGGCAATTTCAACGCCCCTTCTTCGATTGTTCAAGCGGCGGTCTTATACGTATTTCGCACCCTGGTGAACGAGGATATTCCATTGAACGATGGTTGTCTGGAAGCCCTTAAAATTTTGATCCCACCGGACTCGCTGCTTGCGCCGCGAGCGCCTGCGGCCGTTGTCGCCGGCAACGTGGAAACTTCGCAGGCTGTGACAAACGCGCTCTATGGAGCACTCGGCGTGCTCGCGTCGGCCCAGGGAACGATGAACAATCTGACGTTCGGAAACAGCCGATACCAATATTATGAAACGATCTGCGGCGGTGCAGGCGCGGGCCGGGGCTTCCGAGGCGCTTCCGCCGTCCATACTCACATGACCAATTCCAGGCTGACAGATCCAGAGGTTCTGGAATTGCGATTTCCGGTTTTGATTGACGCGTTTCGGATCAGGAGCGGCTCCGGTGGCTATGGACGCTGGCCAGGGGGGGATGGAGTGATCCGCCAAATTCGCTTTCGCGAGCCGATGACCGTGGCGATTCTGGCCAACAATCGGTTGATCGCTCCTTTTGGTCTCGAAGGCGGCGGCTCGGGAAAGGTTGGCAAAACCTACATCGTGCGAGCGAACGGAGGAATCGAGAATTTCAGCAGTTGCGGTCAAGGAGAAGTTCAAACCGGTGACGCAATCGTGGTCGAAACTCCCGGGGGCGGCGGCTTTGGGGAGGCCACGTGAAAGTACTATTTACCGCCGACCTCCATCTCTTGCAAGCCACGCAGGAGCGGACACTGGCGAAAGTCCGAGGATGGGCCATCCAGCATCACCCAGATGTTTTCGTCGTGGCGGGCGATTTGTCGAGTGCCCAACAAGCCGCAGATACGTTGAAAAATCTGCGCCAGTGCTTCCCGGAGGGCCCAATCGCCGTTTGTCTCGGCAATCACGATTTCTGGGTGTTTGACCAGCCTCGAAGAGGTCGCTCGCTTTCCGAAATTATTGATCGCTACTGGGTGCCCGCTGCAGAATCCTTCGGTATCGTGCTTTTGGACGTAGCGAATCTGTACCTTCAGGATTTGGTCATTGTCGGAGGCTATGGCCACTACGATCTCGGTTTTGCCATCCCCAAACTCGCTTACGACGGAATTCTGGTGACCGAAAAGGACTACCTGCGAGGCCGTCTTTCGTCAGGGTCTCCTTTGCGTTGGCGCGATTTCCAGTTCATGCCGAGCGAACAGGATCTACGAGAAGTTGCCCGCGAACAGGTCGAGGGCGTTCGACGGCGGTTAGCAGAAGCCGGGAATTCGCGAACCGTCGTGGTTCTGCATACCCCTCCCTTCGAGGAGCTTCTCGGGATTCCTCCATTCAGCCCTTTGCCGACAAATTCGACTCCATCGGAGTACGCTTTTTTCCGGGCCTATCTTGGCAATCGCTCAATGGGAATAGTATTGCGAGAGTCGCCAGATAATCTTTCTGCAATCGTATGTGGGCACACGCATCGTCGAGCTGGTCCGATTAATCTCGGCCGCACCGTTGGGATTAATATTGGCTCGGATTACGGGGCGCCGAAGGGAGCGCTTTTCTTAAGCGATTCGAATCGATTTGAACGTTTGCCGGATTAAGACCGCCGCGTTAGAATCACTCTCCAGAGCTCACATCGACCGACAGACCGAAAACCTTTGTTGCGATTCGTGCGAAACTCCCTTTGGTTACGGAGATTTGAACTTAAACGTCGTTGACGATCCGGTTAGGCACGGCCATCTTCCCGATTCTCCATCGGTTTCTATGGAACGTATACGGAATATTGCAATTATCGCCCATGTGGACCATGGAAAAACCACCCTTGTCGACCAGCTGCTTCGTCAATCCGGCACTTTCCGGGCGAATCAAAAGATCGAGGAGCGAGTCATGGACTCGATGGACCTGGAAAAAGAAAAGGGAATCACCATCAAGGCGAAAAACGCCGCCTTCAAGTATAAGGATTACCATATCAACATCGTTGATACGCCGGGCCACGCCGATTTTGGGGGGGAAGTGGAACGAATCATGAAGATGGTCGACGGAGTGCTGCTGGTCGTCGACTCCCATGATGGTCCGCAGGCTCAGACCAAGTTTGTCCTGCGAAAAGCTTTGGAGAACAGGGCGCTGCCGATCGTTGTTATCAATAAAATCGACCGGGAAAATGCTCGGCCGCACAAGGTTCTGGACATGGTGTTTGATCTTTTCGTAGAGCTGAACGCCACCGATATTCAGCTTGATTTCCCCGTTATTTACGCCAGTGCGAAGGAAGGCTACGCAATGCGGGAGATCCATGAGCCGAATATCTCCATGGAGCCGCTTTTCGAGGCGATTGTGAAATTTATCCCGCCCCCGCCAAAGCCGTCGGTAGCGTATTTCCAGATGCTGGTCTCTAACCTAGACTATTCGGACTACCTGGGCAGGCTGGCTTTTGGTCGAATTGTTAGTGGCCGAGTAAAGGTTGGTGATTCGATCGTTTGCATTCACAAAGATGGTCGGCGGGAACGCGATACCGTTTCGGCCTTATTCGGACATCAGGGGCTGGACCGGATCGAGGTCAAACACGCGGGGCCCGGTGATATCATCGGTCTTGCCGGCTTTGAGGAGATTGCGATTGGTGAAACGCTGACCGACCTGGAAGAGAGGCCTGCGCTTGAATTCGTTGATATCGATCCTCCAACGATCAAGATGAATTTTTTGGTCAACGATTCGCCGCTGGCCGGACGTGAAGGCAAACTCTTAACTGCTCGGCACATCAAGGAGCGTCTGGTTCGCGAGTGCCGCACCAACGTCTCGCTGCAATTTTTTGAGACAGAGACGGCCGGAATATTCACCCTGAGCGCGCGGGGAGAGATGCAAATTGCGATTCTCGTTGAACAAATGCGTCGCGAAGGATTTGAGCTCCTGGTATCGCGGCCTGAAGTCATTTTCCACAAGGACAACCTGGGGAACGTGCTGGAGCCGTTCGAAACGCTTTATGCCGATGTGCCGAATGAGAATCTCGGAGATATCCTGCAGTCGCTCGCCGGCCGTAAAGCGGAGATCGTCGCCATGGACCACCAAACCAGCACCGTTTTGGTCGAGGCGGTCATTCCAACTCGGGGACTGATCGGGTTTGAGAGCGATCTGGTGAACCTGACAAGAGGCCTCGGTTCAATGAGCCACCTTTTCAAGGAATATGCCCCTTTGAAAGGCGAAATTACCAACCGCGACAACGGGGTCCTGGTCGCCATGGAAAGTGGGATTTCGACTGCCTACGCTTTGAATAACGTCCAGGAACGCGGCAAACTCTTCATTGGCCCGCAAGAGGATGTGTACGAAGGGATGATTGTTGGGGAGAATTCGCGACCGGACGATTTGACGGTGAACGCCTGCAAGACGAAGCATCTCACAAACATGCGGAGTCAGGGCGATGGAAAAGGTGTGCAATTGGCTCCCCCGCTGCGGATGAGTCTGGAGCGGGTACTGGAATATATCGGACCGGACGAGTATGTGGAGGCGACACCGAAAACGCTTCGGTTGCGCAAAAAAATCCTCGATTCGACGACGCGGAAGCGAGCTTCGAGCAAAGTAAGTTGACAAATCAGTCTATCTGCGTTTTCCTTTGCGTATCGCTTGTTGATGCGCTAATCGGCGGTTCTCTCTTGGAATTCTTCTGTCTTGCTCAACGCTCTCAGGTGCGTCGATGATAAAACCTTAACCCGTTTTTCTGAATTGATTTTGTTTTCACCCGAAGTATGGCGGGGCATAGTAAATGGTCGAAAGTTAAGCGCTTCAAAGGTGCACTAGATGCAAAGCGCGGGAAGATATTCAGTAGGTTCTCGAAGGAAATTATGGTGGCGGCCCGGATGGGAGGCGGCGACCTGTACTTAAATCCCCGTCTTCGGACTGCCGTGCTTGCCGCCCGTGCGCAAAACATGCCGAGTGACACGATTGAAAGGGCGATTAAGAAAGGGACGGGCGAGATTGAGGGAGGGATTGTCGAAGAATTGATGTATGAAGGATACGGTCCTGGGGGGGTTGCGATCATGGTGGAAGCCGCGACCGACAACAAGAACAGAACAGCGGCGGATATCCGGAGTATCTTTGCGAAGAACCACGGTAACTTGGCCGCTTCCGGGGCGGTTTCCTACATGTTCAGGCGGAAGGGCCAGATCGCTGTTGGAAAAGCAGGAATCGAGGAAGAGAGATTGATGGAGATCGCTCTGGATGCCGGGGCGGAGGATTTAGTCACGGATGAGGATTTGTACATCGTTACTACACCTCACGATCATTTGTACCAGGTCGGAGAGGCGATGAAAAACGCCGGGGTCCATTTTGAATCGCAGAAGTTAACTTTTGTCCCGAACACGATGGTCGCGGTGGTCAACGAAGAGCTAGCTTCGCAAGTTCTTAGATTGTGCGATGCGCTCGAGGATAATGATGACATCCAGAGTGTTCACAGCAATTTCGATATTTCCGACGAGATACTAGCAAGGCTCTCAAGCTAATCGTGCGGACCTAAAATTATTTCTAAAATGGAAGTTATGGCAGAAGCAAACGAACAACCCGCTTTGCTCAATCAAGACGTGGACGATGTAAAAAAGCCTCGGCGAACGAAGACCGCTGCCCGCCCGCGAAGGACAACAGCGAGCAAAACGGGTACAAGAAGAGTTAAGAAACAAACAAAGGACGATGAGCCGACCAGCTCCAATACGAATAACCATTTGGAACTACAGGAGGGTCAGGATCGGTTTCCTTCCCAGGACGTCGAAGAGGCACTGGAAAAAGCTTCCCTGGAGCCCCAAGGGCTGGTGGAGCCTGCAGAGCAGGCGCCTGAGCAAAAGAGGACTGAGATGAGCCAACCGATTGAAGAGCCAGTGTCGACGGCACCTGTTTCCGTTCGTTTTCAGGAATCTCCTCCGGCTGTTGAAGCACCCAGATACGATCCCGTTTTTGGCGAAGGGTTGATTGAAGTTTCCGGCAAGGGGTTTGGATTTTTGCGCGATCCGAAGCGGAACTATGTCCAATCGCCGCAAGATATATTTGTTACTCCGGAGGTCGTTCGCAAGCACGCCTTGCGTGACGGTTTGTGGATCAAAGGTGAAGTACGTCGAGGCAGTCGTGGTCCTCAGCTGTTTAAGCTTTTACTGATCAATGGCGAGGATCCTGACAAATATAGGAATTTGCCCGTTTTTGAAGAGCTCACTTCGATTAATCCTCTCGAAAGAATTCGATTGGAAACCGTTCCTGATCGCTACACGACGCGGGTAATGGATTTGATGACCCCGATCGGTAAGGGGCAGCGAGGATTAATTGTCGCTCCGCCGCGAACTGGTAAGACGACGCTCTTACAGCATATTGCAGATGCCGTGGTCCGGAATCATACGGAGGTTAAACTCATCATTTTATTGGTCGATGAACGTCCTGAAGAGGTGACGGAAATTCGGCGGACTGTTCCGAAAGCCGACATCATGGCGAGTTCCAACGACAGCGATATCAAGAGCCATACTCGGATCGCTCAACTTGCCATCGAACGGGCCAAACGTTTAGTCGAGGCCGGCAAAGATGTTTTTGTATTGATGGATTCGCTGACGCGCGTTGGGCGTGCCTTCAATAATGCGATCTCAGGCAGCGGGCGGACCATGAGCGGCGGTATGGACTCCCGCGCAATGGAGATTCCGCGCAAACTCTTTGCCGCGGCGCGCAATACTGAGGAGGCCGGCTCGCTGACGATTATGGCGACGGCGTTGATTGAAACTGGATCCAAGATGGATGAACTCATCTTCCAGGAGTTCAAGGGTACCGGCAACATGGAAATGGTCTTGGATCGACAAATCAGCGATCAACGGATTTATCCGGCCATTGATATATTCAAATCAGGCACTCGGCGGGAAGAACTTTTGCTTAACGCGAATGATCTGGAGAAGATCAACACGATCAGACGCGGATTGGCCGGCCATCGGCCGCCCGAGGCGATCGAAAGGTTGTTGTCTTTTCTCAAAAAGTTCCCCACAAATTCTCAGATGTTGCGAGAAATCCCCGGATAGAAAGCAATGAAGCTGTTCCCTGACGGGATCTGGTTTCGTTAGCCGGCTGGATGGAGGGGATGGATGCTTCCTTAAGAGATGTACGATGGAAAGCGATCCAAAAAATGCCAGTTCCGATAGAGGGGTGGGGTACATCGATGTGGAGGTACTTCCTCCCGATGGAAAGCCGAAAGCAAAGCAGGGGGACGATCTTGACCCGTTCATCAAACTGATAAGTCGTTTGTTGGACGCCTTTTTTGTGATTCCTGGAACCCGGATCCGTTTTGGGCTCGAGCCGATCATCGGATTGATTCCCATTCTAGGCGATCAGGCGACCTCGCTGATTTCGGCCGCGCTGTTGTATCGAAGCGTCCGGCATCGGTTGCCAAAGATTGCCTTGGTCCGAATGGCGTTGAATATTTTCGTCAATGCGATCGTCGGAATGGTACCGTTCTTCGGAGATATTTTTGTTCTCTGGTACAAGCCGAATATTCGAAACTACAAGATCCTGGAGCGATATGCGGGGCAGTCGAGTGCGGTGACGCGGGGCGACTGGTTATTTGTCTCGATCCTCATCAGTTCGACATTTTTCTTGATTGTCGTCGTGACTCTGGTTTTGGTTTACGCGGCGGTGAGCCAATTTCGTTGGTGGTAAATGCGAGACAATGCGAGACGAAGGTCGGCAGATAGGTCTTTTAAAGATGTGATGGTTTGGTTAGATTCCAGGTGGAACCAAGCGTCAGGTGACAAAGGGAGCGTGTCTCGAGGTATGTTACAAGGGTTTACGCTGGACGCTGGCCGCTGTCCGAGGCGATCATGACTCTTGCCGGGCCCGATACTGGGCCGGCGCAACTTTGATTTATGAATACAGTCTACCTTGTCGCCAATGGCGATCTCCGATTGTCGGCAAACCAAAAATGCGAGCCGGCGCAAGCCGCCATGGAGAAGGCTCTGGTCGAAGCAATTCAACGCGAAGGTTTCAACGTCAAGCGAGCCCACTCATTCGATGAAACGAAGGGACACGGGTTCATCGACAGCCAGAAGATGGGTCTACACGTTTTCAAGTCGATCCCGCAAGACGCCCCCCTGGTCGTGGCCGAAGCCGTGTGGCAATACAGCCAACATTTACTCGGCGGGTTGATCTCTCATAATGGCCCAATTCTGACGGTCGCAAACTGGAGCGGGACCTGGCCGGGCTTGGTCGGCTTGCTTAATTTGAATGGTTCTCTGACCAAAGCGGATGTGAAGTACAGCACGCTTTGGAGTGAAGATTTCTCGGATAAGTTCTTTACTAAGAAGCTGCGAGAATGGCTCAACGACGGCAAGGTCAAACATGACACGTCGCAAGTGCAGAAATACAAGGATGCGAAGGTGCCGAGCGCCTCCCGCAAAGCGGGGGAGAAGATTGCCCGCCGTTTTCTTTCCGGAAAAGCGATCATGGGAATATTCGACGAAGGTTGTATGGGCATGTACAACGCGATCATTCCCGACGAATTGCTGCATCCGACCGGCATCTACAAGGAGAGACTTAGCCAATCGAGTTTATACGCAAAAATGCTCACGGTTTCAGAGGACGAAGCCAGAAGGGTTTACGACTGGCTGCTTTCCCGAGGGGTAAAATTTCATTTCGGGCCAGATGAAGAAGCCGATCTGACCGAAAACCAGGTTCTTCTACAGTGCAAGATGTATATTTCCGCTGTCCGGATCGCCGACGAGTTTGGTTGCGCAACGATCGGAATCCAATATCAGCAGGGCCTGAAGGATCTCGCTCCGGCATCCGACTTGGCGGAGGGCCTCCTGAATAACGTGGACCGGCCCCCGGTTTATCACGAGGGGACTGGAGAGGAATTGTTTGCCGGAGAGGCGCTTCCGCACTTCAACGAAGTCGATGAATGCGCGGGCCTGGACGGACTGGTTACTAACCGTGTTTGGCTGGAATTAGGCTACTCACCGGAAACGACATTGCATGATCTGAGATGGGGACGTTATTTCAAGAACTCAGAGGTCGATGCGTACGTCTGGGTTTTCGAGATCAGCGGTGGCGCCCCGCCAGCGCACTTTATTGGCGGGTATGGAGGAACTTCAAGTGAGCGCCAGCCTCCAATGTATTTTCGTCTGGGCGGAGGTACCTGCAAAGGTATCAGCAAACCTGGCAGCATTGTTTGGAGCCGTGTCTATGTAGCCGGAGGCGAATTGCAATTCGATACGGGTTTGGGGGAAGTTGTCTCTTTGCCGGAGGAAGAGACGAACGACCGCTTGGCCCAGACAACTCCGCAGTGGCCGATCATGCACGCGGTCTTGCAAGGTGTCACTCGCGACCAGATGATGGCTCGGCATAAATCGAATCACATCCAGGTGGCGTACGCCCCTGAACCCAGCGGTGCTGAATCGGCAATGTTTGCCAAGGCTGCGACCATGCACGAACTCGGTCTGAAAGTCCACTTCTGTGGAGACTTTTAATCCTGCTTCCAGTCTTTATGCAACAGCAGGATGCCGCTCTGGTTCGGTCGCGACTTGTCGAACTCTCTCACGAGTTTGGTCAAGCACGGTGGACAATTTTGGGCGAAGGGAATACTTCAGGTCGGATCGATCAAAAAGTTTTCGCCGTAAAATCAAGCGGGAGCAGCCTCGGCAATCTGACCGAGATTGAGTTGACAGATTGTTGTTTCGACATCCTGCTTCCGATTCTCGATCGAAAGAACGTCTCGGAAAAAGAAATCGAACAGATACTGCTCGACTCCCGGGTTCGGCCCACGGCATTGAAGCCGTCGGTGGAAACCTTTTTCCATGCTTATTTGCTAACTCTGCCAGGTGTTAATTATGTCGGTCATACGCATCCAGTACCCGTTACGCAAATCCTTTGTTCTGCACTGGGACCATCGTTCGCGGAAGAAAGGCGCTTCCCAGATGAAGTCGTTTGCTGCGGCCCCGTGTCATTATTGATCCCTTATGAAGATCCGGGTCTCGCCTTGGCCGTTCGAATCCGGCGGGAGGTGCACGACTTCGAACGAGCGCACGGAAGAAATCCGAAGGTAATTCTTCTTGGCAATCACGGTGTCATCACGACCGGCCAAACCGTGGATGCGGTCCGCGTCGCGATGGCCATGACCATCAAAGCCGCGGAAATCTTTGTTGGAGCGCATACTTTGGGTGGCAATATGCCAATGCCGCAGTCCGAGGTGAGTCGGATAGAGAATCGTCTCGATGAAGAATACCGTCGTAAGATGCTGAGTCTCTGAAGCGCAACGTAAGGCTTGGAGGAGTTCAGGAGTTGCAGGACTTACAGGATCTGGAAAATCGATAGACGACTACGTTGGCGTCCGGGCTGCGTATCAACGTGGCCGAAGACTTAAATAGATCTCTTCAAGGTTTGCGATCTGGATTGTTAGATTAAATTTTTCCTGAATCGTCCGAGCTGCACGTTTTCCCAGGGAATTCCTTAGATGCTCATCTTCGGTCAGACGTACCAACCAGTTTTCCAGGCCGATGAGATCAGATTCCGGCACCAGGATTCCGGATTCGAGATGCGTGATCGCCTCAGGAATACCGCCGTGGAAAGTAGCGATGCAAGGGAGCCCGGTGGCCATCGCTTCCAGTAAGCTGTTGGGTATGCCTTCTCGATCCCCATTAGCCGTTTGTTCGCTTGGATGAAGAAAAATGTCGCTGTTCTGATAAAGATTCAAGAGATTGGGTTGAGCAACGAATCCGGCAAACTTGATGCTGTGATCGAGTTGGAGGTCTGTCGCCAATTTCTCCAACGGACCGCGTAACGGGCCTTCTCCGGCAATGGTCAGGATTGCCTTGGGATACCGTTTTAAGAACCTGGCAAAGGCCCGGAGCGTCAGTTCAAGCCCCTTCTTTTCAATGAGGCGGCAAGCCTGCAGAAGCTGCCACTTCCCTTCTTTGGGTCTCTCGCGGGCAAAATAGCGAAACGTATCCAAGGGAATTCCGGTGCGCTGAATTCGGAGCTTGTTTGACGGACATCCAAGCTCTTGGAGCGTTGAGGCGAGAGAATCTGACCGGGCCAACACGAGCGCACAAGAGGCGAAAAGTTCCCGGAACAAACGCTTGGCCGCTGCGGAATGAGCATTCACCTGAACATCCGCGCCATGAAACGATACGAGAGCCGGAATCGTGCGCGTGCGTAGAAGCGGTAGCCAGAAAACGCCGTTGTTACCAAAATAAATATGCAACAGATGACAGCGATTTGCTGTCAGGAGAACTCCCAGCGAACTGACCTCAGCCGGATAAGCTTGTGGCGGGACTTTTCTTACTTGGACATTCCATATTCGGCGCAGCCAGCGAAGAGAAGAACGGTGCACAAACCGAATCGGGGCGAACGGAAATTGGTCGGAGTTTTCCCGTTTAAACGTGAGTACGATAGGCGCGACTTTTCTGAGGGTCGCCACCTGACGATAAACGTGAAGCATTTCCGGTTTCAGAAACGTGGGACAGAAAATCGCAACCCGCGACTGATCTGGTGCCGACACCGATCGTCTCCTTCATCAACTTCCGCCGGATTCCAAACGGTGCTGCACTAATTCAAAATGCGATGGAGAACAAGCGAAGAGCATGAGGCCTCTCCTTGGGATCTTGAGGGTCCGCAACGACAACTTGCTCGCCGCTTCCATATTGCCGGGGCGCGAACGGGCTAATAAGCTGCAATTTGTTCGGAGCCGCGACGAATTTTTTGTACCAGGAAGAAGTGGAATTCTGTTCGACAGCCGCTCGGGGCGAGATGGTCTGCGGAGGAACGCGCGGCCTTGCTGTAAACTCCTGAGCCAAAGCGAGACCTGTAGTCATCGCCAGAACGGCACAGATGGAAATCAGAAATCTTCTCATAAATTCCTTCAGTTCGCCTACTTAATACTCCATTATTTGCATTAGACGAAGTTAAAACGGCGTTTGTTCGGGATCTGCCGTCCGCTGCCGATGCGTTTCTCAACTTTATACGCGGCCGCAGAGAACGAAGTTACAAGGCCCGACCTTTCCGGAAAAAACGCTCATTTCGCTCCCGGGGGAGGGGAAGGATGCCATTGGGGGATGTGGTACCCTCGCTGCGCCAGCTCCAGAACTGTTAAGGATTCAATTTTCGGGGTTGCCGACAATTTGCGTTCCGGACCGAAGTAATACTCAAATTTAGCATTTTCATCAGGGTCGTCTCGGTCCAGCGCACCGGTCCCCTGCTGCAGCAGTTTTCCATCTTCGAGGTAGTAAAAAGTCAGGTCGCTAATCATATTCGATTGCTCCCGATCCTTATTATTCAGCTCCAGGCTATAAGCCTGAGCCATTCCATGCCGGCCGATATCTGGAAGGTCACCGACGTAAATGCCGTCGAAATCGATCAAGACATCGGAGTCTGCGGGAGTGATTCGGTTGTAGCCGCCGGCGGTCGGCGCATAGCCGGTCCAGAGCCACGTATCAGGTCCTGAATTTCGGTACCAAGTACCAACAAAGACATCGTTTTTCCCGCTCCCTTCCATGTCGACCTCAACCTTTTTGATGACCAGTAGTCTTCCGACATTCGCGATGCGATCCGGTACGTTCATCGCGAGATAGTCTGCGACCGGGTCCGTGATAAGCGACCCTGCGAGCGCTATGTTTGTCAGCGAGAGCGCGTAAAGGAAAACGATAGAGCCCATACGACAAAAAAGGCCATTGAGAAAATGAAGAGTTTCCGTTGCGCTTTCCATCCAGACGTTCCAGGGCTTGCCACTATGGGTATTGAATATCCTCGAAAAAGGTCTCATACCATTAGAGTCGAGCAATGGAGCCGCATCAAGCAGATCAACAGATAAGGCAGTTGGCTTTCGAATTCTCGGGCAATTCTGCCGATGGTCTCACCCTCTGGCGTGAGCAACGCAAGGTGAGCAAGCGACGATTGGGATCGCAACTTGGGTTGCCACTTGGCGAGCTTTGTGAAGTCGAGCTTGAAACCGGCGTGATCCTTCGAGGCACGTTGATTTTGGATGGCGAAGACCTTTTCCTCTCTGCTGAACGTGACTCCGCGGTGCTTCGAGTCGGAGAGGTGCATTTTCCTATCCAAGATATAGCCTCCTGCGTTCGGATCCAATGATCGGGTGCCGGGTGTCATTTTTTGATTTTCCCCGAAAAAAAGTGGAAAACAGCGCGCGCATATTCGGAAAATGAGCCACTGTCTAGTGGCGCATTTCAGTTGAACCGGACTCCGTTGCGCGCTGTTCTGCCAACCCCAACAGCAATCCAAGAGTACTTTAGCTAACCCCGATGGCTTATTTGGAACTTATTCAGATCGAGAAACATTACGATTCCTTTCACGCGTTGAAGAACATCGACCTTCAAGTTGAGAAGGAGGAGTTTGTTGTCTTCGTTGGACCATCCGGGTGCGGAAAGAGCACCCTTCTGCGTTCTATCTGCGGCCTGGAAACTGTGACGAGTGGCCGAATCGTGCTGGATGGGCGGGATATCACCAACATCCACCCGTCGAAAAGAAACGTGGCGATGGTGTTCCAAAATTACGCGCTTTTTCCGCACCTGAACGTCTTTGACAATATTGCCTTTGGCTTACAGCTACAGGGACTCTCGAAAGTAGATATTCACAAACGGGTCGAGCGCGTCGCGACGTTGCTGCATTTGGAAACGATGCTCGATCGTAAACCGAAACAGCTCTCCGGCGGTCAACGCCAGCGCGTTGCGATCGGTCGGTGCATCGTGAAACAGCCCAAGCTCTTCCTTTTCGACGAACCTTTGTCAAATCTTGATGCAAAGTTGCGGGTGCGGATGCGAGTTGAATTGCTCAATCTCCACTACGAAACACGCAACACCGCGGTGTATGTCACACACGATCAGGTTGAAGCCATGACGATGGCCGACAAAATCGTGGTATTGCAAGATGGTCGTATTGAACAGATCGGGTCTCCGATGGACTTGTACGAACATCCGGTGAATAAGTTCGTCGCCGGGTTTATCGGCTCGCCGCAAATGAATTTCCTTGAGGGTCGGGCGAATGGCGCGGCCGGAGCTGGATTTTCCTTCGCTGCGAACGGGCTCGGAACGCTGGAGTTGCCATTGCTGGCCAAATCGATAAAAGCCGACGAGGTGATCACTGTCGGTATTCGACCTGAGCACGTCGAACTGGACGGTGGGCCTTCGGATAGGGCAGTAAAAGCAGTGGTCAACATCGTGGAAAACCTTGGAGGCGAGACTTATCTCCATGTTGAGGTTGCGCCCGAGCTGCCACTTCTGATGGTCAAACTGCATGGCTCGCGCGGCCCGAACCGCGGCGATCGCATCAATCTTCATTTTCCTGCCGACAAAATTTACCTTTTTGATGCCTCGGAGTCGGCTGTCCCGATTAGATTATTGAATTAGGATTCTATAGAAGAATAACCCTCCAACCAAAAGAAATCCCCATGAGCGCGACAGTAGACAAATTACCAAAAACAATGCCCGCAGTGATGGCGCACGGCCCTCACGATTACCGGCTCGAAGAGCGGCCGGTTCCGCGGCCAGGCCCAGGTGAAGTATTGATAAAGGTGCGGTCGACCGGCGTCTGTGCCAGCGACATAAAGTGTTATACGGGCGCGGCGCTGTTTTGGGGCGATGAACATCGAGTCGGCTATTGCCAGGCTCCCGTGACACCTGGTCACGAATTTGTCGGTGAAGTGGTCGGGCTTGGGGATGGCGCGGAAGAATTGTACGGACTCAAGATCGGTGACCACGCAATCAGCGAGCAAATTGTCCCCTGCTGGAACTGTCGGTACTGCAAATCTGGCGCCTATTGGATGTGCAACGTCCACGACATTTATGGATTCCGTCAACGAACCTTTGGCTCCTGGGCAGATTACATGATCTTTCCCGCAGGCGCCCTGAATTATAAGGTTCCGGCCTCCTTACCATTACATCATGCCGTGTTCATTGAACCTCTCGCCTGTTCGATCCACGCTGTGGAACGAGGCGATATAAAGTTTCAAGATACGGTCGTGATCGCCGGCTGCGGTCCGCTCGGATTGGGAATGGTCGCGGCCGCCAAGATGAACGGGGCCGAACGGATTATTGCCCTCGATCTGAGCGACGAACGGCTCGATGTCGCCAAGCGAACAGGGGCCGACCTTGGGATAAACCCGAAGAAGGAAGACGCCGTCAAAAAAGTCCTTGATTTGACCGACGGTTACGGATGCGACGTTTACATTGAAGCAACGGGCCATCCCACCGCTGTGGAGCAAGGCCTGCTGATGATTCGCAAGCTCGGCACCTTTGTCGAATTCAGTGTGATGCGTGAAAAAGTGACTGTCGACTGGACGATCATCGGAGACACCAAGGAATTAAACGTGCACGGGTCCCACCTGGGCCCGCGGTGTTATCCGGTAGCCATCCGGATGATCGAGCAGGGTCTTTTGCCAATGGACGAAATTGTGACGCATCGACTCAAGCTAACGGATTTTCAAAAAGGTATCGATCTTGTTATCTCCGGTCTGACTTCGGTAAAAGTGACCCTCGAGCCTTAGCTGTTCTTCGTCTTCGGTCAAGCGCTCTAAGCGCCGGTGCACAGGCTGGAAGCCTTTGCTACGTTGGGCCGTTGTGGTGACGTAACAAAAGCTTCCGGGCTGTCTCTGGAGTTTAGACTCTGGTGCCCCTGCAGGGCACGCCGCAAGAAAAACGCTTACCCTGGGTAAACCCTGGGCTATGCTTTCTTGGCCCTTCGGGCCCTGCAGTTTGGACATTTCGAGAGGCCCGAAGGGCCGAAGGATCGTAGCCCAGGCTTCAGCTTGGGTTTGGGGATTTTGAACGCATCCAGCCCTGAAGGGTCTTCGGAAAGGCACGCGACACGGTCACCAAACGTAGCCCATTTTGATAATAAATCCGCGAACACCCTAAAAGGCATCGGCTGCCTCTTCAGCTTCGGGCGAATGCTGGTAGGAAAAAACCAGGGCTATAACCTGGTTTACGATTTTTCGGCCCTTGCGCTTTAGCGAAGTCGTTGATGTTTTCCTGGTTCTGTAACTCCTGACCTCCTTCCTAGTCAGCTTGGATCTCCGGCGCATCTGGTTTCGCAAAATCGATTGTGAAATATTTGCTGACAAAATCGCCTGACTTTGTTTTCAGGGCTTGTCGCACCCGGATCTTTGTCGCGGATACCCAGCCGGGATCAACAACCAGCCGGCCTTCATCTGCGTATGTAGGGATCGGGAGGATGTTTTCCGATCGAATTTCGCGCACGGCTCCATTCTGGAGAGTGAAAAAATAAAGATGGCCGGCTCGTCGACGATTTAGTTCGTCTAACGCGACGACTGTTCCATCCTTGTTCCAAAAGATTCCGAATGCTTCCGCATATCGAATGGCTGAGCTGTTTGGTTCAGGGTAATATGCGTTAACCGTCGCCAAACTCTCTCCGCCAGGCAGATAGATAAGTTCATAACGAAGCGGATTGTTCGTTTTAACGATCCATTCGAATTTTCCGTTCGGGCTTTTCGGGCTCCCCCGCGTCAAGTACGGATCTCCTCTCATCGGTGGGTTCTGCGCCATGGAGCAGGACGTTAGTAAATAGAACAACACTCCCACCGCGGAGATGCAGTTGAGCGGAGTTTTAAGGTACATCCTTTCAAATGCCTCCATTTTTCCAACCGGAACCTCGGTGCACAATATAGATTTGTCCGTATTCGGCGCTTCCCACTCGGTCCGAAAAGTTTTGTTCAACCTGTCCTGCTGAGCGGTTACCGGCTAGATTATAAATATCAACTCGACCTGCTCCGTTCTGGCCATAGTCCATCTGGCCGGCATCTGCGCTCGCCCACTCTCCAGTCGCGCCGGTGTCATTGGCTTCCGCGTACATGTTCAATGCTGGAATGTAGATCAGGGAGCCACGGGGGATTCGACTGAAGTCGACCGCCACGGTGGTGCCTTCGAGAGCGAGAGGATCACCGTTTGACGAGGTGGCCGCCATCCAGTTTGATAGTGCGGCCGTTGGATAGGGCCAGTCCGCATCCTTGTTCGAGTAAGCAGTGAGCCTGGCATCATACTCCTCCCACTGCGCAACTTGGTCCTGAGTCGGGTCAGACAAGCCGAATCGTTGTCGAAGCGCCTGCTGATTCTGATCGGCGTCACCTCCCAACACCGCGAGGTCACCGCTGCCCGGTGAAAGAGTTTCAATGCCATGTTTTGGGACGATCGCTCCGGCTTCTGCTTCGTCGGCAATCCTGTCAGCCTGGGTAAGCTCAGATTGCGTCGGGTTGGAAGCTCCCGACGGGATACTGGTTTCCGGGGATTCCTCGTCGTCGCATCCGAGCAAAAGGAAAGAGATCATCGAAATCAGGATCTTAACGTTCCACAACCTTCGGACCGTCGTAGATCGAGCTTGAGCGACAAATTGAAACCGGCTCACTCACTTAAATCCTCGAGCGATTCTGGCGGACGGCAGATGCAGAACAAAGGCGTACCAGCCGTTGGTGCCGGAGAAGCGCTTCAGCCAACTCCTCAGCGAGAAATTTTTGGTGCGTGCACCTTCAAACCTGGCATCTGCACTGTAGATCGAACCCTTTGGGCCGACGATACCAGCGTGCCCGAGATAGATCGGGCCGGTCGGAGAAAATTGAGTTGGACTAACAATGATGGATCCGGGTGGGGCGGCGTTGGGATTAACTGCCACAGCCGGACCTGTGCGGAGGAGTCGCAGAATTTCAAGCGTGGAATTTGTGCCAAGGCGAAAACCGGAGACGGGATAGATAACCTGGTCGATTTCTTTCCCGACAGAGCTCACTTCAAACTCTAATTGGGCGGTTTGGTGTGACGCTCGACTCCTGTCCGCGAGGTTACGTCTTTGCAAAAGAATTTCGACGGCTTCCCGTATCGGCTTGCCCACTGTTCGGTTCGCATCAGCGCACCCCGGGAAAAGAGAGGTATCCGCGGCGACGATCTCTGGGCTTATTCCATGCTGTTGCAGAACAAGAACAAGCCCGGCGAGCTCGGTTCGTTGAACGGAAAATAGATAGTAATCGTCCCGGCTGTTTGAGACGGAGCCGCAATATTCGATCTTGGTGAAGGAGTTGGACCGCTCAACCAACTCGCGCACTTCGAGGGGCACCTCGGCAGATTGCCCGATGGCGGGGATCCAGAAAAAAATCCAAAAGAGCAGGCCAGTCAAAGCGCGGCCGAACGACATAACTATTTATATAAATGTTTTTATGAATGATAACAACATAAATCATGTATGTTTTTTTCAGCTTTCGATTCGAAGACTGAAAGCGGAATTTTACCGCAGGTCGTCTTCGCGGAATTTATTTGATCGCACCCATCGTGAGGCCGCGAACAAGTTGGCGAGACACGATGATGCTGAAGATAATCACCGGCAACGCGACCAATGTCCCGGTGGCCATAATCTGGCCCCAGGGCAATTCGTAGCCGCTGAGAAAGCTTGTCGCAATGACCGGGGCGGTCTTGGCGTTAGTCCGGGTGAGCACGAGGGCATAGAGCAGTTCGTTCCAGGAAAAAATGAAGCTAAAAATGGCAGAAACTGCGATACCGGGTGCAGCTAAAGGCAAAGCAATCCGCCAAAAAATCGCGAAAGAATTGTATCCCTCCAGTGTAGCGGCTTCATCAAGTTCTTTGGGGATGTTCCGGAACTGGTCGGCGCAGATCCAGACAACGATGGGTACGTTAAACGTCAGATAAATCAGGATCAGGACGAGTTGAGTGTCGAGCAAATGAAACTGGCGAGCGATCAGAAAAAACGGCAGCGCGACCACGATTGGGCTGATCATTCGATTGCTGATAAACCAGAACCATAGATCTCGTTTGCCCTTGAAATCAAATCGCGCAATAGCGTAAGCCGCAGGAGTGCCAAGGATCAAAGAAATAGCAGTGGTTGAAAGCGCGACGATTAAGGAGTTAATCAGGCTGGCGCCAATATCAAATTTCTGAAAGGCTGTCGTGTAGTTTCCAAGGGTCGGGCGAAACAAAAATTGTGGGGTGGTCGACAAGA
This sequence comes from uncultured Verrucomicrobiae bacterium, assembly GCA_963742335.1. GTDB lineage: Bacteria > Verrucomicrobiota > Verrucomicrobiia > Chthoniobacterales > JAFAMB01 > JAFAMB01. Next base: position 103,404 of record CAVULL010000025.1, on the reverse strand, counting down.
TCGCTGATTGCTCCTTGAATGAGGTTGTTACCATCCAGTAGAACGGAAATACGCAAACGAAGACGACCGCCAATAGCAAAACAAAATGGCCGACATTGAATCCCTGAGGCCCTGAACCCGGTTTTGATTTACGGTTGGCCATAGCAATTGTCTCAAATCTCTTTGTAAACAAATTTGATGTAAAAGCGGGAGAGAACCGTGGCGATGATAAGCAAGACAATCGCTTGTGCCGAGGCGACTCCCTGGTCAAATGCGCGGAAGCCAACTCGTTGGACAAACACACTGATCAGTTCAGTCGCTGATCCCGGACCTCCTTTGGTCATAATGTAGACGACATCAAAGAGTTTTAGAATATCCGCCGTCCGAAGAATCAGAATTGCGGTAATGCCGGGCAACATAAAGGGCAACTGAACTCTCCAGAGAACCTGCCACCATTTGGCGGTCTCTAATTTCGCCGCCTCTTCTATCTCCGGGGGCACCATGGTGAGGCTCGAGTATAGCACCAGTGCGCAGAAGGGTGTCCATTGCCAGACTTCCATGATCGCGATGGCAAGAAAGGCCAGGTTCGGATCGGCCAGCCAATTTGGGCGGTAACCAAAGACCGAACTCCAGATGAAATTCAATATCCCGTAGTTTGCATCGAACATCAGGCGACCCGTCAGGCCGACGACCGCGAACGTGGTCGCCATCGGAATGACGAGTGAAACTCGGCAGATTTTCTTGAGCAGTTCATTCCCTTGCTTATGCAAGAGCAAGGCGATTACCAAACCAACAACGAGTTCGCAAGGCAGGGTGATGATCAGGAATAGGAATGTTCGGCTCAACGAATCTCGAAACGAGTCATCCTGAAAAATCGAAATGTAGTTTTGGAACCAGCAGATTGGGGCATCATAGATCGGCCAGATGCCAAGGAAGTTCCCGTGCCAATGGACCTTTGGAAGAAGAAACTGGTGAAACGAAACGCCTACCGCAAACAGCAACGGAGCGATGCCGACTGCCACCAGGACCACGACTGCCGGCGCAATGAAAAAAAATGCGCCTGTCGAATAGGTTTTCTTGGTTTTTTCTGCGCTCATTCGGCGGGTAGCGTTCGACACCTGGCGTTTCGTCGTTTGGCGTACTGGCGAGCCTTCAGCTTTTCACTTTACGGTGGCGAATGCTATTGCTGCAGAGCCCCGCTTTCGCGGGGCCGCAGCTTTGAGTTGGTCTTGCCCTGACGACTATTGTGCCAACGGTTTCTTGCCGTCGTAGTAGCCGGCTTTTTTCAATACATCCTCGACGCGCTTGTCGATTTCTTCGGACCCCTGTTTCACGGTGGTCTGGCCATCCATCATCTTAGTGCCCCACTCGCCGATAATTTCAGACAATTGCGGCCATTCCGGAAAGCGTGGACGAAATTCCGGGACGCCCTGCTGCCAGGACTCAACCATCGGCGGAACGAATGGATACTTGGCAACGAAGTCTTTGTCCTGGTAGGTCGATTGGCGTCCGCTTACGCCGCCATTTTCGACATATTCTTTTGCTTTCGCCTTGGAGGTGACCCATTGAATGAACAACCAGGCAGCCCCTTTTTTCTTGTCATCGGCCTGAGTCGTTACCGCCAGGGAGAAGCCTCCCAAGGCTGGTTTGCGTCCGTCCGGACCTTTCGGTTCAGGCGCTACGGCCAGGTCATTGACTATTTTCGAGGTTTTCGGGTCTGATAGCGTCGAGTAGAATGCAGACCATTCAGTGATCATTGCGACCTGTCCTTGCGCAAGCGCGTTGACCGCCTCGATGTGATCGAAGTCTACGATGCCAGGAGGCATATATTTTTCCAGTTTTTGGCGGAATTCGAGCCCTTCCTGATCTTTTGCACTAAGCAGATTCGGCTTGAACTTCGCATCCAGGAGCGAACCTCCCCATGGCCAGATGAAACGCATGAAACTGTCGCAGGATTGCGTTTCTCCCCGTCGCGACTGGAGTGCATAGGCAAATTTTCCGTCCTTGGTCAATTTGGGTCCGTAGACATTCAGCAGTTCGTCCCAAGTTTCCGGGGGTTTGTCGAAGCCTCCCTGCTTGAGCATTTCCTTGTTGTAGAAAAGGAGTCCCGAGTAATTATCAAATGGCAATCCGTAGACGGTGTTGTTCCAGGTACCGAATGCGTTGAGCAGGAGTGGAAAGAAATCTTTCAAGTCCAGATCCGGATCTGTCAGGTTGGGGAATTTCTTTTGCAGCTCGTCGATGGGCACGATCCAGCCGGATTCCGCAAATTCGCCTAACCAGACGAGGTCTACGAGAGCGATTGAGAGATCGCCCTGAGCGCTAAAGTCAAGAACCTCTTTTTCCCGAGTGCTCTCGTAGGGAACGATCTCGTAGGAAACCTTGATGCCGGTCTTTTGTTCGAATTCCGGCAGCATCTTGATGGTCGCCCGATATCCGGGACGATCCAGGAAGATCACTTTGATCTCGGTTCCTTTGTAGTCTTTTGCCGCCTCTTCAAGGGACCAGGCTTCTGCAACGCTTAAGCCCAGGCATGAGAAAGCGACTCCGGCACATAATGTGCAGAGGAGTTTCTTCATATTGTTTTGGGGGGTCAATGAGTGGTAACAGGGGTTTTATGTTTGATTCCGTAAATGATGCTCTTTGATTGGTAATAGGGCAAGTGCAAGCAAACGTTGGGATGCGGTTAAACGCCTTGGCCGGTGACGCTGATGAGCCGAGACAGAGCCGTCGGCACTCCGATGAGCGATATGACTATGGCATCGGGCTCCCCCAGCTGGTCCAGCGTAGGAGCCGGGGGGGCATCTCCCCGCAAGATCCAGATCGTCCGGAGGCCGAGGCGTTTGGCAGGTCGGATGTCGCTGTCCAGCCGGTTTCCGACATGCACCGCGCGACTGGCCGGGACGCCGGCCTTTTCGAGGGCGTATTGAAAAATCTTTTCGTCGGGTTTTTCTATCCCAACGAGGTCGGCTAATGCAATCACGTCAAAAAGGTCATGTAATCCATCCCTCCGGAGGGCCTGCAGCGCCGCCTCACCGGAGTTAGCAACCAGTCCAAGTTTAAACTTCAACGCCAAAGCGGTCAGCGTCGGTTTGACGTCGGGGTAAAGAGCGGAAGTTGGATATTCCCAATACCGCCGGGCGAGCGTGACGAGCTTTTCACGATCGCCTCCGGGCACAAATCGGTTGGCGATAGCGGTGCGGAGTGATCCGGCTGAGCGCCCGCGTTCGCCGTCATAGACAGCCCAGAAATCTTCCTCCTTGGTTGCTGGATTGATTTGGCGCACCGCGCGAAGCAAGGCCCGCGTATAAGTTTCATCGTCGTAGATGGTCCCTCCCAGATCAAAGAGGACGAGATCGACGTCTGTCTCTCCCATAACGTGCTGCATCGCTGGCGTATGTCCGAGGAGCCCTCCGGCGGCGGCAAACGCTTCGACACTAATCAATTGGCGGCCGGGAGTGGCGACAATGGCTTCCTCAACTTCGGGTGGCAAGGTGAGGAAAAGCGCCAGTAATCCGCTGATGAAATGCAATATGGCGAAAATCCAGATCACCCCTAACACACCCAGGGGACCGATGAAAACGGCCACGATGGTTGGACCTAGCCATGCACTCGCCGCGGCTCCAAGGTTGAGCATCGAAATGGCCGCGCCCTTATTCTCAGGGGCCAAAGAGGGCATGATCGCAGAAAGTGGTACGTATCCCGCCAATGTTGCGCCATACAGTACCGCCACCAGGACCGCGAGCGAGTAATGACTGCGAAAGGTGCTCGGGATGTAATACAATAAAAGAGTTGCGATCGCGCAGCCGATTCCGCCGATATACGCGACAGTCTGCCGCCAGCCGAGCCTGTCGCCACAGATGCCCATGAATAAGTTCCAAATGATGTTGCTGAGGAACATGTAACTAAGCAACTGTAGCCATCCGCTTAAGGTGAATCCGATCGTCTTGGTAAAAAAGGTCGGGAGAAAGACCAGAAACCCAAACTGGGGGGCGGTATTAATCATCCGAACCACGCAGCCGATCATGGTTTTCGGTTTTTTCCAGGCGATGGTGATACTGGAAAAAAGCGAATCGATCGACCTCTTTCCGGCCGGAAGCAGTCGACGAAAACCGGTCACTTCAGTCACTCCGAACAGGGTGACCAAGCCACCGATCAAGACAAATCCGAGCGAGCACCAAAGGGTCCAATACTGGCCGATCAACGGGATGAAGAAGCTGGCCAGCAATGAACCGAGCGTTGGCAAGCCGCCGGTAAAGGCAAACCAGAACCAGCCAACCGCTGATCCCAGGCGTTTGAGCGACGTGGTAGCGGCAATCCAGACGAGAAATCCGTACGCGAACAACGGGTAGCCGAAGCCGCGCAGCCCGTAGGCAATAACCATCATCGGGTAATTAGCGTCCGGGATGCCGAAAATGAGGAAGAAGACCTGGAACAGTCCCCAGAGAAGAAGCCCCAGCCACATCACCTGGCGCGGTCCTCGCACGTCGGCCAGCACGCCCGAAAAGCGTGCCGCGGCCGCGGCGGCCAAACCGTAGCCGGCAAACATCACGGCAACCTGGCCCTGCGAAAGACCTTTGGTAACGAGGAAAGGGGCCAGGTAACCGGACTCGATTCCGTCTCCAATCATGAAGAGCAATAACCCTAGATATCCCCAGGCTAACGGCCGGGGGATGCTGAAGCGGTCCAAAAGGGATGCTGTTTGAACGGATCTGGGCGAGGCCTGGGACGCATGGGCCATTATTCGATATTACCTCCGCCGCTTGGCCGGCAGGCAACTGAAATCTGCGGTGAGTAAAGGGCGAAAATTCCACGAGCGCTTTGGCTTGTGAGATTTTCGCGCTACTCCGAAAGCATTCTGGCAAACGTCTGCAGGATGAGCGCAGCGGAAGTGGCGCCGGCGTCGAGAACTCCTCGCGAACGTTCGCCAAGCCGGGCAGAGCGACCGATCTTGGCGACCAGAGCGACCGTAGAATCTCTCCCTTTTTCGGCGGCCTCGGCCATTTTTTTGAGCGCTTCCGGCAGCGAGGCCCCTGCATCGACTGCCGCCTGATAGGCCTCCTGCGCGGGAATAACAGCGTCCATCAGGGTTTTATCGCCAACTTTTGCTCCCCCAAGATCCTCGAGGGCATCGCGAGCAGCCTTTAACATTTCACCGAACAACCGGGCATCTGTTTCAGGTTTATCCTTTGACTTGAGACTCATCTGGATAAAAAAGGTGCCGTAGATCGGTCCCATCGAGCCACCGATCTCTGTCATCAAAGTTTTTCCGATCAAGCCGAGGCCTTCACTTAAGGAGACCTCTTTTTCGCCCAGCCGCTCTTTGATAAGATTAAATCCTTTCGCCATGTTAATCCCATGATCGCCATCTCCAATCTTGCCATCCACTTCGCTCAGATACGCCTTGTGATCGACGATCGTCTGGACTAAAGCGAGCACTACCTTACGCCCCTGAGAATTCGGGAAGTTAGCCATATAAATCTTAGTGGGAAAGTTGGGTTAATCCCATGCTTTCGGCTTCCACATCAATCAAGGGTTTCAATTCATCGTCCAACTTCATCAGCGTAAAACTGATTCCCATCATTTCCAAGGAGGTGAAATAGTTACCGACGTATGATTTGTGAACCTTAATCTTGGCGGCTTCCAGAATGTCATAGGCCTTGTTGAAAGCAATATAGAGCTCCATGACGGGGGTGGCACCAAGACCGGAAACCAAAGCCACCACCTCATCTCCCTCTTGAAATGGCAAGTCTTTGAGAATGTAATCCAGGCATAGGCTTGCTATCTCATCCGCCGATTTCAGATCGCTGATCATGACTCCCGGTTCGCCATGGTGGCCGATTCCGACCTCCATCTTTCCCGGTTCGATAAAGAAATTCGGTTTTCCGGCTGCCGGGATGGTACAGGAAGTGAGACCGACCCCGATGCTCCTGGTGTTGTCGATCGCCTTTTGAGCGACCCGAATCACTTCATCCAGAGAAGCCCCCTGTGACGCTTTGGCGCCGCCGACTTTCCACATCAGAATCTCTCCGGCAACGCCTCGTCGCTTTTGCGGCTCTGACTTCGGCGCAGAGGCAACATCATCGTTGGCGACGACCGTTTTCACTTCGATCCCTTCCATCGCCGCGAGCTGTTTGGCCATCTTCACGTTCATATTGTCGCCTGCGTAATTTCCGTATAAGCAGGCGATTCCCACGCCCCCGTTGGCGGCCTTGAACGCATCATAAAAAACCTGAGCGGACGGGGAGGCAAACACTTCTCCGACCGCCACCGCGTCGCACATATTCTTACCAACATACCCGACGAACGCTGGTTTATGGCCTGAACCACCTCCGGTGACTACGCCGACCTTCCCTTGGATCGGCGCCTTGATATATTTCAATACCCGAGGATTTTCTTCTATAGGTACGACCAGGTTCTGGTAACACTTCGCAAAACCCTTAAGCATGTCTTCGACGACAAGGTTTGGATCGTTAATGATTCGTTGCATAGGGGGGTGGATCCGGAGGTTTATACTTTGTGGAATTGATTATCGATTTCTTTCATGCGGTCCACCTTGGGTGCGCTGCGGCCGCCCTGGTAATCTGAGGCGAGCCAGACATCGACGAGCGATTTAGCGAGTTCTTCTCCAACCACGCGTCCACCCAAGGTCATAATCTGACAGTCATTACTTTTCCGCGAGCGCTCTGCCGAGTAAGGGTCATGGCAGACTGCAGCACGTATCCCCGGCACTTTATTCGCCGTGATGGCGACGCCGATACCCGTGCCGCACATCAGAATGCCTCGATCATGTTTACCAGACGCGACCGCCTCCGCGACCGTTAATGCGACATCCGGGTAAAGCACTGATGGATCCGGCTTATCGACGCCGTAATCTTCTACCGGAATTCCTTTGGATTTCAGGTAGTCGACGATCTTGCCTTTCAGTTCAAAGGCTGCATCGTCAGCACCCACCGCGATCGGTTTAGTCGATATGCTCATAGTATTGGAATGATGTGATGGAGGTGAATCGCAGAAGGCGGAAGCGTCCTCCTTAACGCTTTTACCTCAAAGGGATGGTGTCTCCAGGTTTCACGTTGTGTTTCGACTCGATTAAAGCCCAGCCGGACTGGTCGGTCTCTTTTTCACAGGCCACCAACCTGCCTAATCGTTCCAGATTGAAATCGGCGAGTTCATGCTTGCCCGTCCATTTCAGGTTGATCCTGACTGCGTGATCCTGAATATCCTGGTTTAACAATCTTCTTACTTCCTTGCTGGCGTGTACGCTCACCACAAGCGCTATATCTGCACCACTGTTCATAGGGTTAGCTCTTTCGTGGTTCTCTTCTCCGGATCTTGCCGGCACGTGAAAAGACAGGCCAGACAACCGGCACCCATCGAATCGAGAATCGTCCGTCTTCGATAGGGCCAGTCGCAAAAACTCACCTCAAACAGGCATTCGGTCCTCCTGCTTGCTAATGCGCCGCGCGCGGCAAATCACTGCAATCTGTTTTTACGGCTCCAACAGGATCTTGAGCGATTTGTCTCCCTTTTTCATCATCTCAAGTCCTTTTTCGTATTCCTCCAATGGGAGTCGATGCGTAACGACTCCTTCGGTCGGCAGTCGTCCATCACCGATCGCGTCGATCACAAAAGGATAACAATAGGGCGCCAGGTGAACGCCCAAGATATCGAGCTGTTTGCGATCGGAAATAATACTCCAATCCACCGTGACATCGTGGGAGAAAACGCTGAATTCCACAAAGCGCCCCAACTTCCGGATCATTTGGAGACCTTGGACTACCGCGTTCGGATGACCCGTTGCCTCGATGAATATATCGCAGCCGTATCCATTGGTCATCTCTTTCACGATCTTGACGACATCATCCGTCAGGGGATTGAGAACCAGATCAGCCCCAAATTTCTTCGCCAATGCAAGCCGCTCCGGCTTGGTATCCATGACGACGAGTTTCTTTGGACTGTGTAGTTTGGCAGCGCCAACCATCCCGAGCCCGAGCGTTCCCGCCCCGGCCAAGACCACGACATCATCCCACTGAATATTCGCCCTTTTAACGCACCATGCGGAGCAGGCGAACGGCTCGATCAAGATGGCCTTTTCGATCGGAAGATCCTGAGGCACCTGGTGGTTAATGCCCTCCTTCGGATACCGCATATACTCGGCGAATCCTCCATTGACGTTGTTCTGAAACCCGTAAACGTCATGCTTCTCGCACATCCAGTATTCCCCTCGCTTACAGAAGCGACATTCCCAGCACGGCACGATCTGCTCGGAGATCAGTCGGTCGCCGAGTTTGACTGAGCCCTTCTTCGCGACATTTTCACCCATTTCGACGACGTGCCCGAGGAATTCGTGGCCCGGAATCATCGGGGATTTGATATACTTGGGTTGTCCCGCACCGCCCCAAAATGATTCCGCCCCCACGTAAGCTTTAATATCTCCCGCGCAGATCCCGCAGGCTTCCACCTTGACAATGATTTCATCCGCTCCCGCTCTCGGAACCGGAACAGTCTCGAACCGATAGTCACCTGGAGCATACGCGACGATCGCGCGCATTGTTTCGGGTAATTTGCCTTGTGTGGTGGCGGATCGAGATGCCTTTTCAGGCGCTGCTACTGTAGCCGAACTCATGAATTTATCCTCCTCAGAGGGGTTGTATTTGATTGAAGAAGGACACAGGCTGGAAATAGGCTTCCGCCGACGATTTCTGGCTCGTGCCTCCCTGCTTTTAATTTATTTCTTGAATCATTATACTACGCGACAAGACGTTGTCCGCTTTCCGCATCAAAAAGGTTCAGGTCCTCGTCGTTGAAACTGAGGTGAACTCGTACGCCCGGTTTGAAACGCTCGGTCACCGGAAGGCTCGCCATCAACAATATTTCGCCATAGCGGACGCCGACATGCGTTTCATCTCCGAGATTTTCGACGACTGAAATCGTCCCTGGAACACTCGCTTCCGAAGCAGTATCCCTGATCTTGACGCCCCAGGGCCGAACCCCAAGCTTGGCCGAGGATCGGCTGCCCAGCAATTTCCCGACATTGCCCGTCAGGGGTAAGGCGAACTCCGTTTCTGGAACCACCAGGCGCCGGCCGGAATCTACCTGTACACTAAAAATGTTCATCGGCGGTTCGCCCAGGAACCCCGCGACAAATTCGTTGGCAGGATGGTTGAAGACCTCCAGCGGCGTATCGAATTGTTGGAGCTTGCCATCGTTCAAAACAGCGATGCGCTCTGCAAGTGCCATCGCTTCCAGCTGATCATGCGTCACGATGATGGTCGAAAATCGTTGTTCGGTATGCAAACGCTTGATCTCCGTACGCAGATGCACTCGCAACGCAGCATCGAGATGACTGAGCGGCTCGTCGAGCAAAAGGACAGCCGGTCGCCGGATCAACGCCCTGGCAATATTGACACGCTGTTTCTGTCCGCTGCTCAGTGTGGCCGGCTTCAGGTCGAGCAGATCGTCGATCTGCATGTATTTAGCAATTTCGCTGACCCGTTTCTCAATCTCTTTCGCGCCGACGCCATGCGCTCTTAGATTGAAGGCCAGATTTTCGCGAACCTTGAGCGGCGGATAAAGAGCGTAATTCTCAAATGCCAAGCCAATTCCGCGATCTTTGGGATGCGTATTATTGATGACTTTGCCACCAATTAACATTTCACCTTCCGTGATTGTTTCCAGGCCGGCCACCATGCGGAGCGTCGTCGATTTTCCGCAGCCCGAGGGCCCCAGCAGCGCGATAAATTCGCCATCCCGCATCTCAAGGTTCAAATTATCAACTGCCCGCGGAGTATTTGCGCTGTATTGCTTAACGACTTTTTTCAGGGTGAGCTCAGCCATGAGTAATCGCCTCCGCAATTTGTTCGGATCGTGCCAGAAAGGCCTCACTATCCGGATCAAAGGTCAGGAGAGAATGCGGTTCGATGGTAAACTGCACTCTCCGGTCCATTTCGAACGTCAGGCGCCCGTCCACCAGCGCTCTGATTCGCGTCCCATCAACCGCCTGGACAGTTAAGATCGACTTGGCACCGAGAGGTTCGAAACTGTACACCACCCCGTGAAAGGCATTTTTATTGCCGTCCGGTACGATGCCGACATCTGAGGGACGGAACCCAACCCGGATCTTCTCCCTCTGCTTCTGGTTCAGAATTAGCGCCACGTCAGGGGGTACCGGTACCGGGATGTTTTCCCCGAGCATCTGCAGTTGCAATTCGGTTCCATTTTTTGATTTGATTGTGGCGTCGACCAGGTTCACTTCCGGATCACCGAACAACCGGGCAACCAATGTGCTGGCTGGGTGGAAATAGACCTCCTTTGGCGTGCCTAACTGCTGAGTGCGGCCCTCGTTAATGACCAGGATTCGATCCCCGAGACTCATTGCTTCAAGATAATCGTGGGTGACATAGAGCGTTGTCGTCCCGAGCTGACTCCGCATCTCTTTGAGTTCGGCCCGCATCGAATGTCGAAGCTTGGCATCCAGATGACTGAGCGGCTCGTCCAGAAGAAAGATGTCTGGTTTGCGAACCAGTGCACGCCCAAGTGCTGTTCGCTGCCGTTGTCCGTTACTGAGCGCGGTGATCTGGCGACCAAGCAAATGGTCGATCTTCATGACCTTTGCGTATTGAGTGACCCGCTGTTTCACTTGGTCCTCAGGCAGCTTGAATTTGGGACTGCGAAGCGGAAATGCCATGTTGTCGAAGACGCTTAGCTGCGGATAAAGGGCGTAGCTCTCGAACACCATGGCGACGTTTCGTTCCGCGGGCTCAAGCCCATCGATGTCACGCCCCGCGATCTTAACAGTGCCCCTGTTCGGGGTCACGATGCCGGCAATCAGATTTAACGTGGTGGTCTTTCCAGCTCCCGCCGGGCCGAACATCGCCACGAATTCCTTATCGGCGATCGTCAAGCTGAGATCTTCCACCCCGCGTCGCTTGCCGTACCATTTGGTCAGACCCTTTAGGTCAACACTGGCCATAAGTCTCTATCCTTTCACAGCACCGAACGACAGGCCTCGCACGAGGTGTTTTTGAATCAATAACGCCAGAATGATTTCCGGTAGAGCGCAGACTAATGCCGCGGCGGCAACCCATCCGTAATGCACAGTGTCAGAGGCCAGGAATCTGGTCATCGACACTGTAGAGGTCTGGGTGTGTCCCCCTCCTAAAAGCAATGCGAAGGTGAACGAGTTCCAACAAAAAATGAAACAGAGGAGCCCGGCGGCCACCAAGCCCGGTTTTACCAGAGGCAGCAGCATTTTGAAGAACACCTGCCACCAGCTGTATCCGTCAAGCTGCGCCGCTGCTTCCATATCCTTTGAAAGATCCTCAAAGAATCCTCGCAAGATCCAGATCAACAAAGGGAGGCTGATCAGTTGGTAGACCCACACCAAACCCAAGATGCTATCGATGAGGTGCAAGTTCTGGTAAATTAAATAGAGTGGAATAATGACCAGAATTTCGGGCGCGAATTTGAAAGAAAGAAACGTAAAAGCGATATCTTCTTTGCCTTTGAAATCAAAGCGGCCCAGAGCATAAGCCGCGGGCACTCCAACCAAGAGGGAGAGCGCGACCGCCAGACAGCTTACCACCAGGTTGTTCCAGAGGGTCCCAATAAAATCAGACTCGCCAAAGACCGCCTGGAAGTTGGACAGCGTAGGGGTAAAGAAGAACGTGGTGGTAAACATCTCGTTATCCGGCTTGAAGGAAAGAATAAGCATCCAGAGAAGCGGAAACAGCGCGAAGAGCGCGTAGAGAAGCAGCAGGGCGGTTTTGGCTATCGACCCTGCCAAACCCAAGGGATTTCCATTTCGATTCATAAATTACACTGCTCCAGAAGATATTTTCTGCGCTTTTCTCCAATATCCGATCAACACGAAACAAACCGCGTAGATGAATGCCCAGAGAAAGAGCAGCATCGGGATCGATCCGCTCAAATTGTAGAAGGGAAAGGCCTGGTTATAGGCGGCCAACGCGATGCTGAGCGTCTTGTCGCCTGGCCCACCTTTGGTCGACGCAAAGATGATCGCAAATTCCTGCAACGAGGTCATCAGGCGGAAAATCAGCGCGACTAATAAGACCGGCGCGAGCATCGGGAGCGTCAAATTGCGAAAGACGAACCAAGCTGAACCCCCGTCAATCAAGGCCGCTTCATAAGGAGATTTTGGTAAGGATCGAAGCCCGGCAAGCGCCAGAATGACCACGAAAGGCGTGTAGATCCAGATATCAATCAGGAGGACTGAGAACAAGGCGAAATTAGGATCTGCGCTCCATCTGAAACCGCCAAGACCGATCCAGGAAAGCGGAAAACGCAGAATGCCGACCGACGGATTGGTCATCAGTTGCCAGACCAGAGCGCCGATGACCGGAGCGATCATCAAAGGAAAAATCAGTACTAAGCTCAAAAATTTCGAAAGCCAATTCTCTTCATTCAGCAGCAACGCAATGCCGAGTCCCAGCAGCATTTCCAATCCCGTTGCCCAAAACGCATACTGGAGGGTGATGGAGACCGAATGCCAGAAATCGGGGCTCGTGAAAGTGTCGACGTAATTGCTGAACCCGATCATGCTAAAATCAGAGCTTCTGAGTGTCAGATCGGTGAACGAATAGAAGATGGCGACGATGAACGGAATCAAGATTCCGATCGTCAGCAGAAACGACGGCGCCAGAACCAGAAAGGGGCGCAAAGCCTTCTTTCGCGCGTATCTCTTTCCGGCTTCCGAGAGCTCTGTTCGAGGCGGTTCGACCCGTCGTTGGGGTGAATCAGCTGTAGCTGTGCTCATGCTGATGCGATGGCGTTAGCGGTTCGAAAAGGAAAATAGAGAAGCGAAATCTCAAAGACACGATCTGGGCGGCTCGATGCCGCCCAGATCCGAAGAATCCGCTTATCGTGCCGGTTGGGTCTGCCCGTCAGTTTTTTGGTCCGACTGGCTCAATTTCAACTTGGAAGTCTCTCGTGAAATCCGCTTGGCGAGCTCTTTCATCGCCGTTTCCGGGTTTGCGCCAGAAAGCACAATCTGTTGCAGAGTGGCAGCCCATTCTGTGGTCGATTGGATGAAGTACGGCTGAGGCGTGAATTTAATCCCGGTGTTCGGAATCGTCTTCTGGAAAGTATCAGCGTATCCTTCAACCTTGGAAAGTTTTTCCTTGAATTGGTCGTTATCCCAGATGGACTTGCGAGCGGGGTCGACGGTCTTGGCGTTGAGCGCTGCCCAGAGTTCGAACTCCGGCCCGGTGAAATACTGGATGAAAAGCCAAGCTGCCTTCTTGTTCTTTGAGGAGCCATTCATCGCGAGCTGCCAAACCCATTCATTGGATTGGGGTGCGTCACCTGCTTTGACCACCGGCGCCGGTGCAAATGCAATATTGCCAGATTGATTGGTGCTGCCGGGTACGTTCTGGAAATAGCCATTGATATCCGCGTCGTATAAGATCGCTGCTTTGCCGGCTCCCAGGTCCGCACCGCACTGATACCAGGTGTAGTTCGACCAGGCCGGCGGCCCCCCGTCCTTGATCATTTTAGCAAACTTAGCGGTGACGGCGATCGCTTCAGGAGAATCCAGGGCGGAAACCAGTTTGCCGTCTTTGATCACGAAATCTTTCGCACCGGCGCTACTGAAAGTCGACATGTATCCGGGATGAATTGTCGCCCAGTTCCGGGTGCCCCGCACTGCCACTCCATAGGATCCGGGGCCATTCCAACCCTTCAATTTTGCTGACAACTCAATCAGCTCATCCAAGGTTTGTGGTGGTTTCAGGCCCTTCTCGTCGAAGTATTTTTTGTTGTAGGCGAGGGAATACATCTCAAAACCGAGCGGAAGCGAGTATAAACTCCCCGTACCAGTCGGGCTCCCTGGCTTGAGATCCCATTTGCCTCCGTTGAATACGCCTTCGAAAATATCTTTGGGGTTATAGTCCGGATTAGTGAGCGCGGGATCACCGAGGTACTTATCCAATGGCTCAATGCGATTGGAGCTCGCATAATCCCACATCTGGTAAACGCCAGTCATGAAGACATCGGGATTGCCGGTCTTAGCCGACAACATGGTGGTCACTTTGTCGAAGTAGTTCTCCTCGGGAGTTATTTCGTGCGATACCTCGATACCAGTGAGTTCTTTGAATTTAGGCAGCTGCTGAATCATCGCGTCCGCGTACGGGTGCTGATTAAACGCGATGGTGATTTTGGTTCCAGAAGCCTGTTTCCAATCGAATTTGCTGTCTTCAGCTCTGGCGGAAGCGGTTGCCAGAATCGCAGCACAGAGGGAGGCCACGAAGAATGCACTTTTGGGGGGACGGATTCTCATATTCAGTAGGGACGTTTCGACCTTGGCAACCCAAGGGACTATTTTGAAGAATTGAAATTAAACACGCGTGCTAACTCCTCCGAATAACTGGACACCTGTTCAATTGGACCGAAGACCTCATTGAATAGCAGGTAACCCTCACTACTGCCGTGATCCTGTTTTCATTGCGGAGGGGGCCATAACCCTCTAAGAGGCGTTATGCTGACAGTAGCTTGCCGACAATATTTATCCCGTCTGGTTAGGCTGTAATACTCAATCAGTCAAGCGATTTCACACCCGCGTTCAAACAACAATCGCGCTGATTTGTCACCCAAGGCAACCTGCGAAGAGATGCGCGAAGATTCGCATACGCACGCAAGTTTGCGCGCGATTCTCCAAGGCCGCTTGGGACTTATGCGCCTTTCGTCCAGCGGCTCAAACCAGAGGCGCGATGTCCTGAGCTAAAGCCAATTTGTTCATCTCCGGGGCGAAGTTGGAATCGCTCTGGAATTGCGTTTCCGGTTCATTGGAAACTCTGCTGGCGACCGACGGTTTGACGTCGGACGCTCCTTCTCCGATTTCCCCGGCATCGAATCCTAGCTGTCACCTGCTATGCCTATCCTTCCTCAATCATCGCGTCGCACTCGATCTCACCTTTCCAGCCAGATGGAGCATGATGTCTGTCTTGGAAATGCTGCCGATCAGGCGTTGGGAGTTGAGGTTTTCGACGACGGGCAGACGTTCGGAGTCTACTTCCGAAAACTTCTCCAATGCGTCCCCCATGGGTTGGAGAGGGGAGATCCTTGGGAAGTTTTCTTTCATGATGTCTGCGGCGATTACCATATTGGCGAGTTCCGGTTGATCGAGGAATTCTTTGATGTCATGCAGAGAGACGGCACCGAGAAACTCCATTTCTTTGCCGACAATGTAGATATGCTGATATCGGTTCTCGAGGAAGGTTTTCTCGATCTCTGCAAAGGTGGCATTTCGAGGAAGCGTCAGCGGGTCGCGCCGGATCAGATCGACAATCCTCGCTTCGGCCAATTGACGATTGAAGAAAGCGGCGCCTTTGCGTTCCAGCGATTCTCCATAGATGAACTGCTTTTCGAAAATGCTGCTGCAATAGTAGGCGATGACGCAATTTACCATGAGCAACGGCGCGAGTGTGTAATCGAGAGTCAGTTCAAAGGCCATCAGGATCGACATTAACGGCGCCCCGGTCGTCGCAGCGATGAAGGATCCCATTCCGACGATGGCGTACATTGCCGGGTCCGAATGGAATATTGGGAAAGCATAGAGAACGCCCCGTCCGTACAACATTCCAAGTGCTGCGCCGACAAAAAGCGTTGGCGTAAAAACGCCGCCCACCGCTCCTGATCCGAATGTTGCGGCGGTAGCAATTAATTTAAGAAGAAATATCGCAAGGATTTCGTCCGAATACCAATTCTGGTGAAAGAGAATTGATAGCAGCCCTTGACCGTTTCCACACACATCGGGACTAATAACTGCCAGTCCGCCGACGATCGCACCGCCCAAGGCGATTTTTAGCGGGACAGGGAGAGTAACTTTCGTGAACAAGCGTTGAACCGTACGAAGGAACCAAAGATAAACAGGGGCCAGGAAACCGGAGAACAGACCGACACAGGCCAGCGGAATAAGCTCTAATGGCGATTGCAGAGTGAATCCGGGCGACTTGTAGATCGGGCCGCCCCCATGGAGCACCTCCGCAGTAAAGGTTGCCACAACCGCAGCGAGGATCAGGGGGCCAAGTGCTTCAACCACCACCGTGCCCAGAATAATCTCTGCCACGAAAAAGGAACCGGCGATCGGAGCGTTGTAAGCGCTGGCGATTCCAGCGGCGGCCCCGCATGCCACCAGTTGGCGCCGTTGGGGGACTGGCATTTCGCGGATCTTCGAGAGCAGTGAAGCGACCAGGGAAGAGATCTGAACGAGCGGTCCTTCTCTTCCGATCGAGGCGCCCGTGCTGATCGAAAAGAGAGCGGACAACGATTTCACGATGCTCGCCGGGACAGAAATTGAACCGCTGCCAACAACGATCGCTTCCATGTAGTCGGTTGTTGTTGTCTGGCGAAGGCGGCTGGTCAGGCGATTGCCCAGCCACAAGGTGAGGCCGGCCAGCAGACCGCCAATCGTCGGCACCGCTATTCTTTGCCAGAACGGCAGCCGAGCGAATGAGGAGATAATTTCTGAGTCGCTGCCAGTTGCCAGGTAATGCAACAAATCCGTCGCTCGACGAAAGAGTTCCGAGGAGAGGGCCCCCAGAAAACCGATCAGCGCCGCCCAGACCAGCATGAACTGGCGTTCGCCAATCTTGAAGCGCTCGATCAGCCAGAGCTTTAATTTCAGCAACTGACGGCGAAATTCGGAAATCGATTGTTCTGTTTGGGGTTCTCCGGTGTTGTCCATACCACCTTTTGGCGAGCCAGTCGGTACGTCCGGGCAAAAAGTTCTTATAACAGACGGGAGGCGTTTAGGAACGATTTATTGGCGCTACTTTCGGATGGGTCTCGCACGGAGCGCACGGAGGATTTATCCGTGACCTCCGTGGCCTCCGTGCGAGACTAGGTCGATCGGAATGGCCTTAACAGACCGTCCTTTACTTGGCGCCATTCCGAAAAGGACCTTCGTACATGACTGACTGGAAATACCTGACGTTGCTCGTTTGCCTGTCGAGCTTGTTCCTTCCTCTGACAAGTCTGGGGCAAAGGAAGCCGAAGATAATAATCGTTACTCACGGGCAGGCGGCGGATTCTTTTTGGTTGATCGTCCGGAACGGCGCCGAAGCGGCTGCCGAAGAAACCAATAGCGACGTGGAGTATCGTGCTCCCGATAAATTCGATCTCGTTGCCATGTCGAAGCTGATTGACACGGCTGTCGCGTCCAAACCGGACGGTCTGATCGTCTCAATACCCGACGTTGCAATTTTGAGCGCCTCGATTCGAGCGGCGGTGGAGGCGAAGATCCCTGTGATTTCGATCAATTCGGGCCTGGAAGTCTCAAGGCAGCTCGGATGCCTGATGCACATCGGCCAACAGGACGAGTCCGCCGGGAAGAAGGCTGGTGAACGCATGAAGGCAGCGGGAGTGAAGAACGCTGTCATTCTCAATCAGGAAGTTGGCAACGCCGCTCTGGAAGAGCGAGTCAAGGGTTTCCGGGAAGGTTTTGAGGGACCTTTCCATCATCTCCAGGTCCTGCCGGTCACGATGGATTTCCAAGAATGCCAGGAGGCGGTTTCCGATTACATCGCAAAGTATCCCAGCATGGATGGAATAGTCGCCCTGGGCCCGATTGCTGCCGAACCTGCCATGCAGGTCCTCAATCAGGCCGGGAAAATCGGCAAAATTAAACTTTGCGTCTTCGACATTTCACCAGCGATTGTCCGAGCACTCGTCAAAAACGAAATTGAGTTCGCAATCGACCAACAGGAGTGGCTCCAAGGATATCTGCCAGTCATGTTTTTGGCGAACTATGTGAAATATGGATGCATACTGCAAAACGAATTGATACTCACTGGGCCTAGTTTTGTAACTCCTGATAACGCTGGAAAAGTGGTGAATCTCCTTAGTCTTGGATTTCACTAGGCAGTCCGCGACTTTGGCTTCGGTCATCTGTGAAATCTGTGGTTTATTTCTTTCTCTTCGTTTTTTTTGCCTAAGCTGGAATTCTCGCCATGGACAGTCTCCCATCCGAAGCTGAGCAGTACGAACGCATTCGAACGGCCGTATTTGGAAGCTCTGACGATGCGGTTCGCTTGGTGGCCGCTTCAATCAGTCGACTGATTCGGCGGCGCCAAGAGGAGGGCCAACCTGCGGTCCTCGGACTCGCCACCGGATCCACACCGGTCAAGCTTTATCGAGAACTGATTAGATTGCACCGGGAAGAGGGGCTCTCTTTCCGGAACGTCGTGACATTCAATCTCGATGAATACTACGGTTTGCCGCCGGATCATCCTGAAAGCTACCGCCACTTTATGGAGGTACAGCTTTTCAATCGCATCGATGTTCCACCTGAAAATATCCACGTGCCCGACGGGCGTGTCCCGCGCGCGGATGTTTTTGCCTACTGTCAGGAGTACGAGCGCAAGATCCTCTCCGCCGGCGGAATCGAAATCCAGATTCTTGGCATTGGCCGCACCGGACACATTGGGTTCAACGAACCCGGCTCGGGGATTGATTCCCGAACCAGAATGGTGGCCCTCGACCGTTTAACGCGGCGAGATGCGGCCCGAGATTTCCGGGGTGAAGAGAATGTTCCGGCTTACGCGATCACCATGGGCGTGGGGACGATTTTGCAGGCCAGGGAACTCGCGTTGCTGGCTTGGGGCGAATCCAAGGCTTTGGTTCTTCGCGAGGCGATCGAAGGTCCGCAGCTTGAGGCCATTCCAGCCAGTTTCCTGCAGCGCCACTCAAATTGCCAGTGCTACATCGACGAGGCCGCCGCCAGAGAACTCACGCGGTTTCGGTTTCCTTGGAAGGTTGGTCCCGTCGATTGGAATTCACAACAGATCCGAAAGGCGGTCGTCTCGCTCGCCAGCGATCTGAGAAAACCTGTCCTGCGATTGCGAGATGAAGATTATGCGGAAAATGGTCTGGCTCCGCTCGTCGTGGAAACGGGGTCTGCTTATAGCCTTAATATTCGGATCTTCAACGAACTTCAGCATACCATCACCGGTTGGCCAGGTGGAAAACCAAAGGCCGATGACTCTAATCGGCCGGTGCCGGCGGAGCCGGCCCAGAAACGTGTCCTGGTCTTTGGGCCGGAGCCGCTGGATGCGGAGCTGGGGATGGCCGGGACGCTTCATCGGCTATGCCGTCATCGCCATGATGTGACGTTCGCTTACTTGACTTCCGGGAATCTTGGTGTGCCTGATAACGAAGCCCGCATGGCGATCAGTCTCCTCAATGAGTTGAGTATTGATCGTTCAGCAGATAGCCACGGGAAAGCACGGCTGGACCAATTAGGTGATGAACTGGAGAGAAAAGCTTCTTTTGACGAGGACAGTCCGAGTTTGCGCCAGTTTAAGGGACTGATTCGAAAGGCTGAAGCCCGCGCCTCCTGTCAAATACTCGGCCTTGAACTCGAGAAGGTGCTTTTTCTTGATCTTCCGTTTTATGAAAAGGGCCGGTATCGGCAGTTCAAATCTGCGGAAGAAGATGTCGTCGCGATCGGGGAACTGTGCCGACGAATTCAGCCTCACCAAATTTACATTACCGGATCGGGAGCCGAGCCGGGAAGCGTCTCCGGTATTTCGTTTCGCCTCGTGGCCTCAGCTTTGGAGGAGTGCAGCGGTGAAGACTGGATGCTAGCTTGCCAAGTCTGGCTTTATGCCTCCAGCGAGCGCCCCTGGCCTCCTTACGAAATCAATATGGCGGTGCCGTTAAGCCCGGCCGAGTTGGCGGTAAAGTTAAATTGTCTTTATCATCATCGGTCGCAGCGAAGCCAAACGCCGTTTCTTGAGGCTAAATCGGGCGAGAGCTGGCAGCAAGCGGAGAACAGTAATCGGGCCACCGCAGAATATTACGATCGTCTGGGGCTGGCAGAGTACGAAGCAATTGAATCTTTCCGGCAGCAGAAGGAATCAGGAGCCCGTCTTGCCGGTTGAGCTATCGGTCGAGCGAACGGGCGACCCGTCGGCCGGAGACAACAGATACTTTGGTTGCGGCTCCGTCGTGCTGTGAAATTGGCGCAATCTGCGGCTACCGCTTATTTCGGTTTTTCACGCCAACCTACCTGACCTAACTGGCTAAGTCTCGAGCCTCACTCTGGCGTTTGTTTCCAGATATTTGGCGTCCAGCGTGTCGAAGCTGTCGAGGAACTTCACCCGAAATGTGCCGGTTCCTTCATTGAGTGCACGTTCCGCCGCCCGTTCCCCGGCTACACCAATAAACGCCATCGCATGCACCGCAGCCAAAAGAGGGATTGGCTGCACGGCAAGAAACGCCGCCACGATCGACGTGGCGACACAACCCATTCCTGTGACCCGGGTCATCAACGGATGGCCGTTGGCGATCGAGAAAAGACGTTCGCCGTCAGAGGCATAATCGGTCTTTCCGGTGCCAACAATTCCGCAGCCTATCTTCCGCGCGGCCTTGCGGACAATTTCGCCCGGCTCTTGAACTTCAGCGCTCGAGTCGACACCTTTGCCTCCCCATTCCATGCCTGCCAACACCGAAATTTCGGCCAGGTTTCCTCGAATGATCGTGGGTCTGCCGGCGCCCAGGAGATCGTCGATCAACGTTCGTCGCAGTTTTGTTGCTCCGACAGCAACCGGGTCGAGTGCCACCGGTTTCCCAAGTTCCTGAGCTGTCTTGATGGCCTCGAGCATCGCCTCGATCGAACAAGGATTGGGCGTGCCGATGTTGATGTTGAGCGCATTCGAAACTGCAACCAGCTCTGCAGTCTCCTCAACGGCATCCGACATGATGGGGGATGCCCCCAAAGCGAGAAGTGCGTTGGCCGTAAAATCCTGGACCACGGAATTGGTAATGTTATGAACCAGCGGCGCGCTCGAACGAATCTTCTGCAGATCCGCCCAGATGGAGTAGGCTGAAACTTCTATGTCGGTTGCCATCCGAACTAGCCTTCACCCGGTTGACATGCATGTCCACGTTTTAGGTAACGGAAAATCGGGATCCGGCTGCCGAATCACTTCGCGGTGGTGGCAGAGGCCTTTCATCGATCTGATGGCCGCCAACGTTGGCCTTAAGGCCAACCCAGGCGATCCGGCGCTTGATCAATTGTACGTTGACCGATTGCTTGATTGGGTCAAAGGATCAACCCTTAGCCAGGTGGTGATTCTCGCCTGTGATGATCTTTACGACGAAACGGGTCATCGATTTCCCGGGCTGTCGGGCCTTTTTGTACCTAATGATTACGTCTTTGACCTTTCGAGACGTTATCCCGAATTTCTGCCGGGGGTCTCTATTCATCCGGCTCGGCCTGACGCTATCGCCGAGTTGGAGCGCTGTGCCCGTGCCGGCGCGGCCCTCCTCAAACTCTTGCCGTGTGTTCAGGCTGTAGATTGCAATCGGCAGGCTTACAAACCCTTCTGGGAGCGCATGGCCCAACTAAACCTCCCGCTCCTGACACATACAGGAGGCGAGTTCTCTTTGCCCACCCATCGCCGCGATCTGCAAAGTGTCGAAACGCTCCGTCTGCCGCTCCGATGTGGGGTAAAGGTTGTCGCGGCCCATTGCGGAGCACCGGCCTTGCCATGGGATCGGGACTATTTCGATCAGTTCGACCAGTTGCGGAAATCCTTCGCGAACCTCTACGGAGATCTCTCGGCTCTTTCACAGATCACGCACCTACGCACGCTTGATCGGCTTCGAAAAGATCCGCGGCAGATTCTTTACGGTAGTGATTATCCAGTCCTGACCTCGGTCGTCTGGTCACGCTTGAAGGGGTGGATCTCACAACCGACCTATCGCTGCCTCCAGACGATTCGGAATCCGTTAGAGAAAAAGTTCCGGCTCACCAAGGCACTTGGATTCCCGGACCGGATCTTTGTCGATTTCTGGCAACTCACTGGAATCAGACCGCCGGGACGAGAATCGATCAAGGTGTGAAGCCGGGGAGAAAGCCATTGCCGGTTTGTCCGAAGCCCGAAATTCTCACAAACCAAGGCGCTCGTGAGATTTTCGGGCTGTTGACTAATCAATGCTGGATCAGCTCGATCTCGTAGCCTTCCGGCGCATCGAGAAACGCGATGATACTTCCGCTGCCAGTCTTGGTTGGACCATCGGAAAGTGGATAGCCTTTGGCGGCGGCGTGTTTAGCGAATGCTTCGAGATCGTCCACCTCAAAGGCGAGGTGGGTGATATCAGAACCCACATTGACGGGACCGCTCCCATCAAACTTGCAGATCTCGATCTCTTCATCGCTGCCAGGAGCTTTGAAGAAAACTAATTCCGAACCGCGAGGCGATTTTGAACGATGGGTTTCTTCCAGTCCAAGCACGTCCTTGTAAAAATGGACAGTCTTGTCCAGATCGGAAACCCGGTAACGGGTGTGAAGGAGCTTGTTAACCATAGACCGGAAAACTGCCACAAACGAGTCGATCGGGCTATCGACTCGTAATAAAATTCGGAGGACGCGAATTTTGGGATTTGTGAGACAGGCTCATTTTGTGGCAGTTTCCTAATCCGTATGCTCTACATCGGCATCGATAGCGGAACGCAAAGCACAAAATCCATCGTGGTCGATCTTGAGACAGGTGGAATTCTGGCGACTTCACAGCAAAATTACGGATTGATCGCGGGCCTGCCCGATGGGCACATGGAGCAGGATCCCAGAGTTTGGATCGATGCGGTGGACAAGACCATTCAAGCTTGTCTCCTCCAGCTCGGCGAACGAAAGGACCAAATCCGAGCGATCGGCGTGAGTGGACAGCAGCACGGGCTGGTGGTCCTTAACGCCTCCAGTCAAGTGATACGGCCGGCTAAACTCTGGTGTGACACTTCGACCTCGGAACAATGCGCAGAAATCATCGAGCAATTCGGTGGCGAAACGGCCCTCATTAAACTAATCGGCAACACGATGCTGCCCGGTTGGACCGCTCCGAAGATTCTCTGGCTGAAGCAAAATGAGCCCGAGAACTTCACGTCGATCGACACCATCCTTTTGCCTCACGATTACATCAACTTCTGGTTGTCCGGAGAAAAGCGGATGGAGTACGGCGACGCCTCCGGCACCGGGTTACTCGATATCAAAACCCGCCAATGGTGCGAGCCGGTCATCGGATTCATCGATGAGGCTCTGCTGGAAAAGTTGCCTCCGGTCGGTTCTTCCCGCCAGGCTGTCGGTTTGCTCCGAGAAAATTTGCGGGCAAAATGGGGACTCAAAAGCAGTCCGATCATATCCGCTGGCGGGGGCGACAATATGATGGGCGCGATCGGAACGGGGAATGTGAGGGCCGGGGTAGTGACCGCCAGTCTGGGAACCTCCGGGACAGTCTATGCCTATTCGACCGAACCGGTGGTGGATCCTCAAGGGGAAGTCGCCGCCTTTTGCGATAGCACCGACAAGTGGCTGCCGTTGGTTTGCACCATGAACGTCACTGTCGCGACCGAACATGTCCGCAAGTTGTTTGGCTGGGACCTTAGCCAATTGGAGACCACCATTGCCGGCGCGCCCTCGGGGGCTGGAGGAATTACTTTCCTCCCTTATCTGGTCGGTGAACGGACACCAAATCTTCCAAACGGCGTGGGCGTCTATCATGGCCTTACGACGGCGAATATGACTCCCGCCAACCTGGCTAGAGCCACGATGGAAGGAGTGACCTTGGGATTGGCCTATGGCTTGAATCGGTTCCGGTCGCTCGGCATCAAACCATCCGAAATTCGCCTGACCGGAGGAGGGAGCAAAAGCCGGGTTTGGCGCCAGATCTGTGCCGATATCTTCCGGATACCCGTTGTCTGTCTGGCAACCGCCGAAGGGGCTGCCCTTGGTGCCGCGATGCATGGTGCCTGGGTGGATCGCCTTGTCAATAACAAGTCGGCCAACCTCGTGCAGCTGCTTGAAGCGGTGGTCAAACTCGATGAGTCGTCGCGCGCCGTACCAACTCCAGGAACGGCAGGACTTTACCAGGAGACCTTCAGTCGTTTTAACGGCCTCACGCAGCGCCTGGCCACTGGGGGATTCCTGTAGAAGAAGTTATCAACGGAGAGGAAGTGTCAGTTGTCAGTGCGGAACGAATGAACTGCGGGGGGTAACGCAGACAGAGCATTGGTTGCGGCTGCGCTTGCGTATAAGGCTCAGGGCTTCCGCCAGGATTAGGTAGGTCCCTTTTTTCGACCAAGAACCGGGAAATCCTATTTCATTGAAGTCGCCAACTCGGAGAGAGTCTTCTCGGGCTTCCAAAATTCCGTACTGGCACCCTCATATTTCAGTACGGTGAACATCCCCGCCGCCAGGTGGTAGAGGATATGGCAGTGAAAGGCCCAAATTCCCGGATTGTTCGCATCGAAAATGACTTTGGTAGCTGACTTCGGAGGAATTATTAATGTGTCGCGCAGAGCGCCGTTCACTTTCTTACCGTCGATTTCGACCACCTGGACGTCGTGCCCGTGCAGGTGCATCGGATGAGACATGGCAGTGTCGTTGCGGATAGTTATCTCCACGCGTTCCCCCTCTTTAACATCGAGACTTTTGTCATCGGGATAGGTTAAACCGTTAATTGTCCAGGTATAATTGGCCATGTTTCCGCCTAGGACGCATGGGAGCGAGCGGTCCACCGGTTTTTCCCGGAGCGGGTTCTTGGCGATGAGCTTCAGTTCCTGCGTATTGTCTAAACCAGCCGCAGCTAGATCCGGCTCCGTTGTTAACTTTGGAACAGCTTCTCCCTCCGTCGCCAAGATGACACCACATTGCTGTTTGGTTCCCTCACCTTGCGCGAGCACCGGGAAAACTCCCCCATTCTCAGGAATTTTCACTAACAAATCGATCCGCTGCGCGATTCCCAATTGAAAAAAATTACCTGAGAGTGGCAAAACGTCTTTTCCGTCCACGGCAGTAAGTTGTGCAATCAACGTTCCGGTTTTAACCAAAAAATTGGTCGCGGATGAGCCGGCGATCATGCGCAGAAGCACCGTGTGGCCCGATCTGACCCAGAAAATCTGTGGATCCTCGAGTGTACGGCGATTGGCGATCAACGCATCGTATTTAACATCGATGTCGGGAAGTTTCCCTTCAACTGTGGCAGGGATGAGGAGCTGTGCTTCATCGTCCCATTTTTGGGCAATGAGTTTCTCTTTCTTTGGCACTTCATTTTTGCCGCTCATGCTCGTCATCTTTTTCATGCCCGCCTTGAGTTCCTTGAAGATCTCACCTGGCCGCTTAAATGAAAAATCGCCAAGGAGGACAACATATTGCTCATCCGCTTTAGCCCTTTGCTCGTCGCTCTGAAGGATCAGCGGAGCTGCATTCAGCAATTGTTCCTGGAGACCAAAATGCGAGTGCATCCAGTAGGTCCCGCTTTGTTTGAGCGGAAATTTGTAGGCCATCTTCCCATTCGGTGGAATGGGATCCTGATTGACATAAGGGACTCCGTCCATCGAAGTCGGCAGGAGAATTCCGTGCCAATGAATGGAAGTTGGCTGTTTTAGCTGATTGATTACTTCAACATCGAACCCTTCTGACGTTTGCGGAGCAAAACCCTGGGTTCCGTTTTCTTGCGCGATCTCCATTACCATCACCTCTCTGCCGAGGATCTTCAGCGGCACCTCACGGACGTACAAACGGGTTGGCGGGTTGCTGTCAGCTTCGCCTCCGCTTGAGAAAGCAGGCAGGAAAACGACTAGCCAAGCCAGAAAAGAGGGGAGAAAGTGCGCAGATTTCATAGGTGAAATTACTTTGCGCTTTATGTATGCGGGGCGCGAACCTCACTATCCAGAATAATCTTTTCCTCCATGTCTCCACGCTATCAGCACCTCCGATTCGGGCGCGAATGAAAGCGAAAATAAAGGGGTGCGATTCCGGTGCGAGCGGGCTAGCATTGTTGAGCTAAACAGAACTGCCATGTCTCGCATCGAATCCGTTTTCCTTTTCGACCTGGATGGTACCCTGGTCGATAGCGTGTATCAGCACGTGCTCGCTTGGCGAGAAGCACTAGACGAGGAGGGGATAGACTTGTCAGTTTGGCGTATTCACCGCAGGATCGGCATGAGTGGCGGCCTCTTCACGAACATGCTTTTGCGGGAAACCGGTCTTGAAATCAGTCCGGAGCGAGTTGAACGGCTTCGTCAATTGCACCTGGCGGCTTACAACCGCCTTCATCATCAGGTGCGACCTCTGCCAGGAGCGCGCGAACTTCTCGATTTCCTAACCGAAAACGAAAGTCCATGGGCAGTCGCCACGAGCGGCCGCATGGAGGCGGCCAAGCTGAACTTAGAAGCGCTTGGCATCGATCCTGCAATGATCCCGGTAGTGACTCGTGATCAGGTCAAGTATGCCAAGCCTGATCCTGATCTTTTCCTGGCGGCAGCCGATCGTCTAGGGGCCAAGATTGAAAACGCTGTTGTGATCGGCGATGCGATCTGGGATATGCTGGCGGCACGTCGAGCCAGGGCTCTTGGGGTTGGATTGCTGTCCGGCGGTTATGGACAGGACGAGCTCGAGCGCGCCGGTGCTGCGCGGGTTTACGAAGATCCCGCCGACCTGCTCAAACATCTCGATGAAATTGGTAGCCGGCGCTGACGCGGTTATTGGCGTTCCCAACGGCTCAAAGAAAAAAATCGACCCGTGGCTGAACCGCTTCGGGCGGCTCGGCTTTGCAAGGGCAAAGTGGGACGCCCCACTTACGATGCTGCGCGATTTTGTGGTCGGCGATCGCGCGCCAAAGCTGCAATCAGTGAACGGCGGCCGATCGTTTGAAGGTCCCCTCTCCCCGCACGTTCAGAGCTTCGACGACCACTGTCGTTGCCTTTCCGTCCGGACCGATAGTAAAAGTAACGCCGCTTGCCCCGACAGCGTTTTCGCCCTCCGTTTGATAAGTAAAGATATCGCGATCATAATGCCGCAAAGGGAAAGCTGTTTTGCGTGGACCCTCGATTATTTCTAATCCAATCCCGTTTTCGATGATCTGAATGTCTCCAAAGAAGTCGTTGTTGTAGGTTCCGACATAGGTACTATTGGGTAGCGCGGGGGTAAGTGAGGTGGGAGGCTTGGAGTAATCCGCTCCCAAGGTTACGCCTATCACCGCCGGATTTAAGAACATTTTCTGGAATAGGGCGAGCCAGTCTTGAGTGGCTTTTCCGTCCAAGGCAAGGTCGGTAAACGTAAATGCCAAACCTTCCGCGACGCCGATCGGGTAAGCGTTGGTCAGGACGACAATGCCCAGATGTTGCCATGGGGCCAGCAGCACGCACGTTGCCGCTCCCAACGCGAAGGCGCCCGAATGACCAAGACGCAACCGTCCCTCGGCGTCGTAATTCACATTCCAACCTAGGCCATAAAAGGTTGGCAGCCCGGTCAGCGGGCTAAATCCTGTCAGCATTTGTGGCGAATGTGTTAGCGAGAGCGCTTTTTTATCGACTATTTGTCTGCCGTCAAATTCTCCCTCCGCGAGCTGCAATCGCATCCATTTGGCGAGATCGTTTACCGAGGAACTGACGCCGCCGGCGGGGGATTCAGTGTCCGGATCGCGATTGTATTTTTGAACCCAATGACCGTTCTCTCGGACATGGCCGAGCGCTTTGTTCGTGCGAGCAACAAAATCGGCATAACGCGAGCTAGTCGAGTTCATCCCAAGAGGCCTGTACAGTTTTTGCTCGGATGCGTCTTCCCAGGTCAAGTTGTACGCCTTGGTGGCGGCAACGCCCGCTTCTGTAATGCCGAAGTTTGTATACGCGTAACCCGAGCGGAAACTGCTATCGGGCTTTTGGTAGCGTAAACGATGCAGAATTTCGTGCCGGGTGAATCCCAGGTCTTCGAGCAAATCGCCTGCGTGGTCAGGGAGGCCGCTTCGATGCGAATAGAAATCACGAATAGTGACTTCGCGGGTAACCCAAGGATCGTACATCTCAAAATCGGGATCGAGATCGCTGATTTTCGAGTCCCAGAAGATTTTGCCTTCGCCGACGAGTTCTGCCACTAGAGTTGAACCGATAG
This sequence comes from uncultured Verrucomicrobiae bacterium, assembly GCA_963742335.1. Taxonomy (GTDB): domain Bacteria; phylum Verrucomicrobiota; class Verrucomicrobiia; order Chthoniobacterales; family JAFAMB01; genus JAFAMB01. The sequence goes on along the minus strand of CAVULL010000025.1, from coordinate 75,518 downwards.
GCTTGGACAGTGATGCCAGTTGAAAGACCGTATCTGCGGTTATCAAATCCTGGGCGTCAACGTCCCGCACACCAAACCCTCCAGCAAAGACGACCTGATCCTGAAAAACGACGGCTACCGCGAGGCCAGGTACGGCACCTTGTCTAATCTCATCCTGACAGAGTTTTTGGATATCTCTCACCGCCTGACTCATTTGCTCGGTGGTTATCTGCGTGCTGTTCCCTTCCCCGTACGCCGGCAGATGAATGAACGCCATGGTCAACAGTCCAAGTAAGGTCACGAGTCCGCGTGATTTGTCCAAGTTATTCATAGCTCGTACGACCTCCCGGTACATACCGAAGACAAAGCAAACGAAGAGCAAAATCCCAACCCCACAAAGCATGCCAGCGATCCGATTGACGGCCGGCACGATCGAGTCTGGCGGTCCGGCTCCCGTAACGAGAGCAAGAATGAAAACGACACCTCCCTGGGTCCCCACATAAGCCCATCGAGAACCGCCGTGGTGGAAGAGCGAAAAGGAAGACACCGGCGATCAGCATGGCGGACCAGATGAAGAACGAATCGGGTCCCAGTCGGACCGTAAGAAGACCGAGTGCGCCGCCAGCCAGACATCCCAGGATTCGTTGCATACCGCGAAAATGGGTGGATGCTCCGTCGCCGTCCAGGACAACCAGCCTCGAAATGAGGTAGCCCTTAACCTGCCTCCATCTGAACCGGAAATTTCAATCCATTGCGCAGCCATAATTTTGACCATCTTACGGTTCTTGGCGGTATTTGCACTCCAGAACAGGCAGCGGGGCAGAGCCACAATCGCACCTCAGAGCGGTCCTCCAATTCGGATCGTAAATCATTGTGAAAAAGATTGCTTTCTCGCGTTCATATTATATAACACATAATGAAAATGTATCTATAAAGTACCAGCAGCCTTATGAATATAAATCGTGTCTTATTGATCGGTAACCTGACCGCTGACCCTGAGCTCTTTGAAGCCGGCAAGAGCAAAATTGTCAACGCGTCACTCGCCAGCCATCAATTTTATGAGAATGGACAGGAAGAACGGCAAGAGGTGACGACCTTCGTCGACCTTAAAATCTGGGGGCGTCCGCGGAGAATTTTGCGAAATTCGTCCGGAAAGGTCAGGAAGTTCTGGTGGAGGGTTCGTTGCGACAAGATCGATGGGAAGATGACCAGGGGAACAAACGTTCAAAGCTTTATGTGAACGTTTTGTCTTGGCAGTTTGCTCAGCGAAAGAACGACGAATCTTCGGCAAAGAATTCCGGCAACGGGTTGGCGAGAAAGCGGTAAACTGCCTTTTCATCTGCGCTCTATTCGGATCAGTCAGTTGACCTTCTCTGCGCATGAACCGAAAATAGAAGTCGTCTGCCCCGCTGCATCGATCCCATAGTCAGTTAAGCGTCCGATATCCGCGGCAGTAGGAAATTTATGAAAAATGAATATCAACCGGCTGAAAGGCCGACGATGTATTTTATCGGTGTCACGACGAGCAAGTCTTCGATCAATAAGATTTTCCCGCGTTGGGCCGAGCGGCTTGGGTTAGGGGATTGCCAGTTGAAGGGAATCGATTTCGAACTGCACGATCAGGCGCAGCGGTACAGGGAGGTCGTCGAATTTATCAAGAGTGACCCACTCTCTCGGCGCGCTGGTGACCACCCACAAGATCGACCTGTGCGATGCGTGCCGTGACATTTTTGATGTGCTTGATCCTCTGTCGGATGCCATGGGAGAAGTGAGCAGCATTTTTAAAAGGGGACCGAAGCTCCACGGCCGCGCTGTCGATCCGATCAGTAGCGGCCTGGCTTTGGAGGCGTTCCTGCCGCACGATCACTGGAAAACCACAAGTGCCGAAGTCTACATCCTGGGGGCCGGCGGATCGGCCGTGGCGTTGACCTGGTATGTCGTCCAGTTGCGACATGGAGCGAACCGGCCCTCCAAGGTGCTGGTGATTAATCGCAGCCGTCCGCGCCTCGATCATCTGCAGGAGTTGCATGCTTCCTGGAAATCTGGCGTTCCCCTTGAAATTCAGCAGGTGGGCAACCCTGAAGAGGCAGACGCCATTCTCCATTCGCTGATGCCAGGCTCGCTGATCGTCAATGCGACCGGCTTGGGCAAAGATGCACCGGGATCACCACTTACCGATAAGGCAAAATTTCCTGCCAATTCGCTTGTTTGGGAATTCAACTATCGCGGTGACCTGATTTTTCTGCGTCAGGCTCAGGCTCAGCAATCAGCGAGGAATCTGACCATCGAGGATGGCTGGATTTATTTCGTCCACGGGTGGACGCGTGTGATCTCGGATGTATTCGACGTGGACATTCCGAGTCAGGGGAGTGAGTTCGACGACCTCGCTGGCATTGCGGCAAGCGTTCGCTGATCAGTAACCGGTGGACGCGAGAGATCTCGTTAACCATCTTTAAACCCATTCGACCAATGAATTATCAATTACCCTCTGTTGCGACAGTGGTCCCGTTCACCGGAGTTCTAACCGGGTCGAACGGACATTATCAGAAAAGGATTCAAGAACTTGGCGGTCTCTATTCTGATCCGACTTCCTTTGAGGAGCTAAAGAATCTTCGAGGTTCGCAGGTTGCTTATGAGGTGTACGAATACCGCCCAAACAATCATCCAGGTGACCTCATCTTTGGAACCAGCATTCTGTATCCTGGCAAGGTGGCAAATGAATATTTTATGACTCGGGGTCATCTTCACGCCCAAGGTGATCGACCTGAAATTTACTATTGCCAGGCCGGTCGAGGCGTTATGCTGATGGAAAACCTGGACGGCGGGACGAAGGCGGTCGAACTCAATCCGAATGACATCGTTTATGTGCCTCCTTACTGGATCCATCGCAGTGTAAACGTGGGTGATAGCCCTTTTATAACTCTCTTTTGCTACCCTGCCGATGCCGGGCAAGACTACGATATCATCGCTCGGTCGGGTGGTATGAAATCGCTGATCGTGAGTGACTCGGCCGGTGGATGGCGGGAGGAAACCAATCCCAGATACTGTTCACGCCAACAAGATGTTATTCAAAAATTGCGACAGGGCTGAATGAAGGGGCGTGTTCTAATCACTCCACGATCTTTGACGGGAAAAAAAGAACCGGTGTTGGGAAAATTGGAGGAGGCGGGGTTCGAGCTGGTTTTCGCCAATCCGGGGCAGGCACCCACCGAAGAACAGTTACTGGAACTCTTGCCAGAATGCGTCGGGTGGGTCGCCGGCGTTGAACCGATCTCTGAACGCTTGTTGCGATCGGCCACTCGACTTCGAGTGATAAGCAGGAATGGAACGGGCACGGACAATATTCCGCTTGGGGTGGCAAAGGAGCTGGGAATCCGGATAGAAAGAGCCGAGGGCGCCAATGCGCGTGGCGTCGCGGAATTAACCATCGGGTTAATGTTGGCGGCGTTACGAAACATTCCGGAACTCGATCGGACGCTCAGGCAGGGTCAGTGGCAACGCCGAAGAGGGGTTGAGATTTTTGATCGGTTGGTGGTTCTCCTTGGGTGCGGGGCGGTTGGACGCATGGTCGCGCAAATGGTCCTTGGGCTTGGCGCTCGTGCGGCGTCGTACGATCCATTCCCAAACCGTTCATTTCTGCCGGCAGCGGAGGACAGGTTCCGCTGGATCTCGTTTGAGGAAGCGATCGAAACCGCAGATGTCATCAGCCTGCATTGTCCCCCTTTGGAGAACGGGCGCGTGTTGATTTCGAGATCGGTGTTGGAACGGTTAAAAGAAGGTTGCTGCCTGGTGAATACTGCGCGGGCGGCTTTAGTGGATGAACTCGCAGTACTGGATGCGCTGGAGAATGACAAGCTTAGTGTCTACGCGACAGATGTATTTGGCGCCGAGCCGCCACCTCCTGCATCGCCTTTGCTTGCCCACCCCAGAGTGATCGCCACACCGCACATCGGCGGATATACCGAGGAAAGTGTTCGGCGCGCGGCCCAGGCCGCTGTGGATAATCTTTTAGCTGCTTTAGACTTATGCTAGCCCGAATGCCCAGTTCTCGTCCGAGCGAGTTCGGCAGCTTGTTTGAGGGCTGCCAACAGGCTGCGCTCATCCGCCTTTCCAGAGCCTGCAATGTCGAAGGCGGTCCCATGGTCAACGGAAGTCCGGATGACCGGCAAACCGACAGTGATATTCACTCCCTCGTCGATGCCAAGCACTTTGACCGGGCCGTGGCCCTGGTCGTGGTACATCGCAACGACAATATCGAAGTCGCCTCGGCCAGCCCGGAAAAATAGGGTGTCCGCCGGCAGTGGTCCCTCCACGTTCCAGCCGCGAGCCTGGCAGACGCGGACCGCAGGTTCGATTTTCGATTCCTCTTCCCCGCGTCCGAACAAGCCGTGCTCGCCGGCATGCGGATTGATGCCGCAAACCCCAATACGAGGATTGACGAACCCAGCGCGGTTGAGAGTTTGTTGGGCGCGAGCGATCGTCCGTTCCACTAACCCCGGCTCAATCTTGGCGATGGCATCAACCAGACCGACATGCGAGGTGACATGGATAACCCGAAGCCTCGGCGTAGAGAGCATCATCGAAACCTCTGGCGTAGAAGTTAGCTGGGCAAGCAATTCCGTGTGCCCCGGAAAGATATGGCCGGCGGCGTGAAGTGCTTCCTTGTTCAGAGGAGCTGTGCAAATGGCGTCGATTTCGCCCCTATTGGCAAGTTCAACAGCGCGAACAATAAATCGGTAGGCCGCGTCGCCGCAGATTGGCGAGAGTTTACCCCATGGCAAGTTCTCTGGTATCAACTTCAGATCGATGCAATCCACGACCCCGGGCGTGAATTGTGCCTGCGAGGGATCGTCGATGCCATTGACCTTGACTTCGGCGTTGACAATCCGCCCCGCATCACGCAGTCGAGATGCGTCGCCGATTACCAGAGGACGGCACCAGCCATACACCTCGGTTCGGCCAAAACTTTTCATGATGATCTCCGGCCCCACGCCGGAGGCGTCACCCATTGTGATTCCGATGGTCGGCAGAAAAACTTTATTCACGATATAAAAGACCTAACCTCACTCCAGTTGGCTCTAACCAATTTTGAATTCACTACGAGTTTTGGAGAATGAGTGAGACCTCCTTTGCAGCGGCTTCTCCAAGCTTTAAATGCGCTTCCGCAGTGAGATGAATTCCGTCGATGCCCTCCGTGGCGATGATTTCGCCGGCATTTAGAAATGGCAAGTCGGCTGCGGCCGTGGCCGTCTTCAGAGCTGAACCCAACTCGAGGCTTTTCTCGTAGGCACCCGCCCATTCCGCAGGGTTGTGAAAACTGGTTCCGAGCGGGGGCGGAGCAAGAAGGAGAATCTTCGGGGCTGGATAAACTGTGGCCACACCGCCTTTGCACTCTTCAATTATCCGGGCAAGTCCGACTGCCGCCCGCGCGATCTCCCTGGCGTTTCTTTTGAAGCGTGTTTTGCAGTCGTTCGTACCAAGCATAATGATCACCAGATCGAGTGGAAGATGGCTCGCCACGATTGCGGGCAGCAGCTTCGCGCCGTTAAAGGTAGCTCCCTTCAGGTGGACCGACGGAAGATCGATCTCAAAATCGTCGAGGTCCGTGGTCCTCCCGCTCAAGGACTCTTCCACCAGCTCTATGGATGCACTCAGTCGAGCAGCCATCACTCCAGGCCAACGGGTAGATGCATCAAATCTCGTTGTCGGCTCGTCGGCGGAGCAGGGGACAAAACCCCAGGAGTTCGAATCACCAAACACCAAAATGCGTTTTCGGTTCATGAGTATGGAGTTTCAAACCGGCTCTCTTTTCGCGCGAATCATCAGAGCCGGGAGGCGACGATAGCAGTTCTTCCGTGGCTCGTCATGGCAAAGCCAACTGGAATTCGCGATCGATAAAGAGAAAAGTAAACTTATGAGCAAATCTATAGCGGTTATCGGAGCTGGCCTGGTCGGACGCGGGTGGGCGATCGTTTTCGCGCGAGCCGGCCATACCGTGAAGATCTTCGATGTAACTGTGGAAAAAATTTCCGATGCATTCAAAGTGATCGAGAAGAATCTCGCCGACCTTGCGTCGCACGGCCTGGTAAACAACCCAGATGAAATCCGAAACCGAATTGGTGGGACGACGGATCTGGTGGACGCTCTTCGAGAAGCAGTCTGGGTCCAGGAATGCGTCTTCGAGACCGTCGAGGCGAAACGAGAGATCTTTCAGGCACTCGACGAAAAAGCGCCCGCGGAAGCTACTTTGGCCAGTTCTACTTCAACCTTTCCCGGATCGGCTTTCACGGCTCATCTGCGGGGCCGTTCTCGTTGCCTGGTGGCGCATCCGATCAATCCGCCCTACTTGGTTCCGCTGGTGGAAATTGTCCCTACTCCTTGGACTTCTTCAGAGAAAACGGAACAAGCACGCGCCTTCATGGCTTCAATCCAACAGGTTCCAATCGTGTTACGGCGCGAGGTGTCCGGGTTTATCGTTAACCGGCTTCAGGTTGCGCTGCTGAGCGAGGCTTTTCGCCTGGTCGAGGATGATGTCATCGGCGTCGTTGACCTGGATCGTGCCATTGCGGACGGGCTCGGATTGCGGTGGTCCTTTATGGGTCCGTTCGAGACGATCGATTTGAATGCGCCCGGGGGGATCAGGGATTACGTTCAACGATTCGGGCAGCCATTCTACGAGATAGCGTTGGAACAGAGTCAGGCCCGGCGTTGGGAAGAATCATTGGTCTCCAAGGTTGAAGAGGAGCGGCGGCAGGTTTTATCGGCGGATCAACTCCAGGCGCGTGCGCGTTGGCGTGATTTGTACCTCATGTCGATTGTTGCAAATAAAAAATCGCGAAGCTGAAATCTTGGTCTAATACGCCGAACTTCAATCGCTCCACTGTTTACATTGGGTGTTGGATTGCTAAGGTCATAAACGTCCATCCCTCCCGAATTCGCAAAACGAATGAACGTCCGCAGAACGGATTCCTGAAAATGAAATCTATTTTCATCTCGCTCCTCGGCTTGGCCATCTGAGAACTCAACCGAGCGGCTACCAAATGAGCAACTACGATCTAATCAAGGCAGAGTGCTTCGAAGCGAACCTCCTCTTGCCGAAATTTAAGTTAATCGACCTGACGTTTGGCAACGTCAGCGTCGCCGATCCAGAGAAGGGAGTTTTTGCAATTAAACCGAGTGGAGTCGATTACGCGTGTTTGTCAGAAAGCGACATCGTCATCATCGACATGGAAGGTCAAGTTGTTGAAGGCGCCCTGCGGCCGTCCTCAGATGCGCCGACCCATCGGCGCTTGTTCCAGGCATTTGCGGGCGTTCGTTCAGTCGTTCACTCTCATTCCCGCAACGCTGTCGCCTTTGCCCAGGCCGGACGAGGCATCCCATGCCTTGGTACCACGCACGCAGATTATTTTTATGGAGAAGTCCCGGTAACCCGGCCGATGACTCCGGAGGAAGTTCGGTCCGCCTATGAATGGGAGACTGGAAATGTCATTGTCGAGCGGTTTAAGACCCTTGATCCGGCCAAACTTTCGGCTGTTCTGGTCCATGGACATGGGCCGTTCGTATGGGGGCCGAGCGGAAATAAAGCGGTCGAAAACGCCCTGGCTTTAGAGATCGTTGCCGAAATGGCTCTGAAATCTCTACAGCTGGATCCGCATGTTCTGCCGATTGAAAAACATTTGCTCGATAAACATTATTTCCGAAAGCACGGAGCAGAGGCTTACTACGGGCAGAGCTGACCAACCGGGCAGATTTCAATGGCTAAACCAGTGGTGTTCGGACTCGTCGGCGGAGCCTGGAGAGCGGAGTTTTATTTCCGCATCGCTCAAGCCCTGCCGGACCGGTTTCGTGTTGCCGGATGTGTATCGAAGAGTGAAGCAACGCGCGCGCGGATCAAGGCTAATTGGAATATTCACGTCTTTGAGAAGATAGATGGTCTCTTGAACGAACGACCGGATTTTTTGGTTACCTCGGTCCCGCGGGCCATATCCGAAACTCTCCTGATTGAGCTGGCGTCTCAGGATATTCCGGTCCTCGCAGAGACGCCGCCCGCTTCGGATCTGAACGCTTTGATTCGCTTGTGGCAGAAGCTGCCGGGCAACGCACGCATTCAGGTGGCGGAACAATATGCGTTCCAGCCCCTGCATGCTGCTCGACTGGCTTTTGTTCGTGCTGGCAAGCTCGGCGAGATCAGCCAGGTGCAGGTTTCTGTTGCCCACGGTTACCACGGTATTTCGCTAATTCGAAAATTTCTGAATATCGGTTACGAGAACGTCTTCGTGCGGGGATTCGAATTCAAATCATCGTTGACCGCCGGTCCTGATCGCTCTGGCCCTCCACCGGAAGAAAAGAAGAAGGAATCCCTCCAGACGATCGCCTGCCTCCAGTTCGGGGAAAAGATCGCGGTCTTTGATTTCACCCCCGACCAATATTTCTCCTGGATCCGTTCCCAACGTCTGCTCGTTCGCGGCGAAAGGGGAGAAATCAATAACCTGGATGGTTGTTACCTGATTGATTTTCATACGCCTATCCGGATTCGATTCGAAAGAAACGATGCCGGTCAGGAAGGAAATCTTGAGGGATATTACCATAAGGGCTATACCGCAGGAGGCCAGAGTTGGTATCAGAACCCTTTTATTCCAGGGCGCTTGTCCGATGACGAGATTGCTGTTGGGACCTGTCTCGAATCGATGGGGTACTACTTGGAAACAGGGAACTCTTTTTACAGTTTGGCCGAGGCGTCTCAAGACCACTACTTGAGCCTGTTGATCGATGAAGCGAGCAGAAGCGGAAGAACTTTGGAGAGCTCGAACCAGGTCTGGCACTCATCTCGGGATTAAAAACAGAAGAGTCTCGCACGGAGTCCACGGAGGGCGCGGAGAAAACTAGGAACCCTCTGTCTACTCCTTCCGCCGTGCCCTCCGTGCGAGACTCTCTCTTTTTAACTAAGCTAAGCTACGCCGCGATCTGTTCCTGGGCGACCAATCGATAGCCGGCACTCGGAACCGTCTCGATGTATCTGCCCAGTGGTCCAAGCTTGGCGCGCAAATAGCACACATGGCGATCAATGGCCCGCGGACCGATTTCCGAATCGATGTCCCAGACATCATTGAGAAGTTGTTCTCTCGTCTGAACTCTGCCCGAACGCTCCATCAGGAGGCCCAGTAAGATAAATTCTTTTGGTGTACACTGAACAATACTGTTGGCCGCCCTGACTTCGTGCCGTGCGCGATCTAGCGAAAGATCGCCCACTTTTAACTCTTCGGGTTTGATGGCATCGCCTGCGACGGAGCGCAGAAGATTTCGAATCTGCAGAACCAGTTTCCGAATGTTAAAGGGTTTCATGACGCAATCGGCGGCCCCAAGCTCGAGAGACTCGAGTTGATCGTTGATGTCTTCCAGCAGCACCAAGATAAAAGCTGACTTTGTTTTTCCTTCAGTTTTTATGAGACGGCATAGATTGAGCCCCGACATATCCGGAAGCGCCTTGTCCAGGACGACGACGGTCGGGCAGCGATCTTTGAGGTAGACCATCGCGGATCGCGCATCTGGTAGCAGATGCGGATGAACGCCCAAGCTTCTGAGGGCCTGGAATAGCCCCTTGGTTTGCAGGGATTGATTGGCGACGATAAGAACGTTCTCATTCATCGGAAGACGATGACACTACTAAATCAGTATAGATTGTCAACGCCCTGAATGCGCCCCTTTTAATTAAGCTGCGATCTGATCCTGGCCCAGGCCAACGTTTGCGTGCCAATCGTGAAATAAATTGACAGTCGGCCCCGAATGGACCATCGAGGCGTCGTAGATTTTCTTGATGGCGAAGAAGCTCAAATTACCAAAGACCAAGACAAAGCGGCTTCGTCCGTGCAAAGAAGTTTCAGTGATGGCTTGGGTGCAGGATTCCGAATCGCGCGTCTTACTGGTCCGGCAAACTGCCGGCCAGAAACTGTGGACACTGCCTGGTGGCAAGGTGAGGCCCAAAGAGTCGTTGCAGGATGCGCTTTTGAGAGAGTTGTTCGAGGAGACCGGGCTGCGGGCTCGTGCAGATGCTTGGATCGATATCATGGACCGCCCTGATCGAGGCACTATCATGATCCTCTATACGGTGAAAATCCTGGACGAGCCACCTCTCCTGGCTAACCGTCTGAGCAAGGAAATCAGCCACGTCCGGTACGCCTCGAAGCTTCCGAAGAATGCGTCACCCTCCGCGACGTACTTTTGGAATAAGCTCAAGCTGAAAGCGAGCGAGTGATCTAGCCCGAAATTCTCACGAAGGCCAAAAGTTGGTCAGATTTCGCGTTCGAGAGGTTTGTCATTGCCCTTGAGTTTCGGAGCGACAAAGGATTTGCGGGCTCTGCCTCCGAAGTTGTATGAAGGAGCGAAGTTAGTGGCGGATGACTGCATATGCTGGAGTCCTGATAAACTAGGCACCCGGACGATTCATGCTGAAAAACATAGATTTGACGCGTGAGGTTCCCAAAGCGGAGTACAAGCGACTTAAAGCTGACGCGGATCTGAAGCTTGCTGCTCTGCAGAGACAAGCCAAAACGTTGGGAATCCCCACTATCGTCGTTTTTGAAGGATGGAGTGCGGCCGGTAAAGGAACGCTGATCAACGAGATGATTCTACCGCTTGATCCGCGTGGGTTCAGCGTCTACAGCGCACGCGATCCTACCGAGGAAGATAACTATTACCCGTTCTTGTGGCGATTTTGGAAGCGAACACCAACCCGTGGTCGCTTGGCGATTTTCGACCGGAGCTGGAACCGTCGAGTGTTGACCGATCGGGTCGCGGGTCTGATGAAGGGAGAACGATTGCGGCAATCTTTCGATGACATCTGCTCGTTCGAACGCCAACTCAGCGACGAGGGCGTGGTGATCGTCAAGTGCTTCCTGCATATCTCCAAGAACGAGCAAAAGCGACGGTTCGAGGTTCTTCGGACGAACCCGGCGACGGCCTGGCGGGTGACCAAGGAAGATGTGCGGCAACACGAGCGATATAGCGAATACCTTGCGGCGGTCGAAGATATGCTCACCGAAACTGACGCCGATTATGCGCAGTGGACCGTGATCGAAGCGCACGATCGGCGATTTGCCACGCTGAAGATTTTCGGCACGGTGATCAATGCATGGGAGAGAGCAATTGCGACTCTCGAGCAAAAGTCCGAGCCGCCGGCTGTCCCCCCGCACTGCGAGCCGGTTCTGGCCGGTAACGTCTTCAAAACGACGGTACTCGACCATGTCGATCTCTCAAAGTCCTTAACCCCGGAGGAGTATGCCGCTCGGCTGAAAAAAGCCCAGGCCGCGCTGCGCGAGCTGGAGCACGAACTTTATTTGCGGCGGGTGCCCGTGGTCATTGCGTACGAGGGATGGGATGCCGCCGGAAAGGGCGGAAATATCCGAAGGCTGACGCAGAATCTCGATCCGCGAGGATACGAAGTGGTGCCCGTTGCTGCTCCCAACGATATTGAGAAGGCTCACCACTACCTCTGGCGCTTTTGGGCGCAGATGCCCAAAGCCGGGCACATCACAATATTTGATCGGACGTGGTATGGCCGGGTCCTGGTTGAGCGAGTGGAGGGCTTCTGTAGTGAGGCCCAATGGCGACGAGCTTACCGAGAAATCAACGGGATGGAGCAACATTTGGCCCATTTTGGGACAGTCGTCTTGAAATTCTGGCTCCATATCGATTCCGCGGAGCAACTGCGCCGTTTCCGCGAACGAGAGGGTATGTCCCACAAACAGTGGAAAATTACTGAAGAAGACTGGCGTAATCGGGAAAAGATTGATCAATATCGCGAGGCCGTCGAAGAGATGTTGTACCGGACCAGCACGCCGTTTGCGCCGTGGACGATCATCGAATCCAATTGTAAGCGGTACGCCCGCGTCAAAGTGCTTGAGACGGTCTGCAAAGCAATCCGAAAACGGGTTGGTTAGGAACCGGGTAAACCCCCTAACGTGGCACGCATAGGCGGCTAGTACATCGTCTCATAGTGGGAGACATACCGCCGTCGGCGATTTGGCCGATTTTCAAGGCGCCGAGCGACGAGCATACTGAGATCCGTACGTAAGGAGCGAGCAACGCAGAAAATCGGCCAAATCGCCATCGGCCCTCCGGGTTGGCTTGAAAAGGGTTCGTCTGCGTCGTTGCTCGCTCGTCCCGGATCGCAGCGGATACGCTCCTCACTCGCGCCTAGCATCCAGACCCTTTTGAAGCCAACGGTATGTCTCCCACTTATGAGACGATGTACTAGATGCTGTATATGCTTGCTTCCCAGGGCTCCAAATGAATGGTCGAAGCGTTTTCCTCTTCTCCGCCCAGGTTTGATAACATTAAGCGCCCAGTTTTCAGCCCATTCGGTAACTCGTAGCGCAATGGGTTTGTCGAAAAATTCAAAATGACAAGGAATTTATCCTCCGCCAGGATCCGCGTGTAGACAAACAGGGAAGGATTCTCCGGATCGAGGTCAGCGTAATCGCCGTATACGAAGGCCGGATTATTCTTACGCAAATGGATGATCTGTTTGAAATAATGGTAGATCGATTTTTGATCGGCCAGTTCCTGCTTGGCATTAATTTCTGGATAGTTTGGGTTAACCGCGAGCCATGGTTTAGCTGCCGTGGTGAATCCGGCATTGGCTGAGTCATCCCATTGCATCGGAGTGCGACTGTGGTCGCGACCTGTTTTCCGCAAATGGAAAAGATATTCGTCGGCATCGATCCTGTTAGTCAGGACCTCTGTTTTCCAGGCATTCTTCACCTCAATATCATCGAAATCTTCAACCTTGGTGAAAGGATAATTGGTCATTCCCAATTCGTCGCCTTGATAAATGAAAGGGGTTCCTTTCAACGTCAGCAACATGGTTGCTAATACTTTTGCGGAAGGCACTCGATACAACCGGGAATCGTCGCCAAAACTAGAAATCGGCCGGGGATTATCGTGATTGGAAAGGAAAACAGTGTTCCAATTGTAGATATCCAATTGCCGATCGAACCGCGTATAGATGGCTTTCAGATCGGGTAGAGTCCAGGGTATCCACCTCCATCCCTGGCGGTTAAGCCGGACAGCATCGAAGTGGAAGATCATGTTGAGTTCCTTGCGCCTTTCGTCGACCAGTGGCGGCGTTTGTTCGAGGGTCACCCCCAGGGCTTCTCCGACCGTCATCACGTCGTATTTCGACAGGACTTCTCGATTCATTTCCTGCAGATAAAGGTGGAGCTTTGGGCCTGCGGCATAGATATGCTCAGGGTGGGTCTCGTACTCTTTTGGATAGTGGGGAAAGGTTGGGTCCTTCGAAATGAACGGGATAACGTCCATGCGGAAACCGTCTACTCCTTTATCAAGCCAGAACTTCATTATTTGATAAACTTCGTCCCGCACCTTCGGGTTGTCCCAATTCAAATCCGGCTGCTTTTCGGCAAAAAGGTGCAGGTAATATTCGCCCCTCTCGGCATCTTTTTTCCAAGCCGATCCTGAAAAGAAAGAGACCCAGTTGTTCGGGACTTCGCCATTCGTGTCGGGCCGCCAGATATAATAGTCACTGTAAGGTCCGCTCTTGGACTTGCGACTCTCGACAAACCAGGCATGCTCGTCACTAGTGTGGTTCACCACCAGGTCAACGATCATCTTCATGTTTCGCTCTTTGATGCCTTTCAGCAGCTCGTCGAAGTCGGACATTGTCCCGAACTCCGTCATCACTTTTCGATAGTCACGAATGTCGTATCCATTGTCCGCGTTTGGAGAATCATAATGTGGACTCAGCCAGATGACATCTATGCCCAGGTCTTTGATGTAATCGAGTTTGGAAGTAATACCGTTGAGGTCGCCAATCCCATCGCCATTCGAGTCCTTGAATGAGCGCGGATAAATCTGATAAACGACAACTTCTTTCCACCATTTTCTGGTGTAACCATTAGCGGTGATGGCACTCTGGGTGAGATCTGCGGTGTTCATCTGAAATTTTATTCTTCACCGTCGTAGTAGTCGAGCGGCTCGGAGCGCATCAACCTCGACCCGGGAGATCGTACCAGCCATTTATGACTATCAGGGTAATAGCAAGACTCTCCCACCGGATTGTCAGCGACGATAAAAACGATCAAATCCTCTGGACCCTGATTGAGAAGCTGATGCGGTTGGCCAGGTTCAAAAATAAACGCATCGCCGGGTTCGATTTCGGTCGTCCCATCTTCATGCCGGACAATTCCGTTCCCCGAAATGATATGGTAGAATTCCCACTGCGCGCTATGTGAGTGATAGGGACAAATGCTTTTGCCCGGTGGAATTCGGCTGAGTTGAACATCGAACGGGTGCCTCTCCTGCAGGTCTGTGGAGCTGGGCTTGCGGCCGAGAGCGATCGAGATCTCTTTATCTCCTCCGCCGTATTTTCCTTTCGGCGAATCGTAAAATTCCTCCGGAATATCTTTTGTATTGATCTTAACCAAGGTCTGTGCGGACTCTTTTTTGATCGGCGCAATCACCGGATTAATAAATAAAAACACTTCGAGAGCGAATTCGTCAACGGCATATCGTCCGACAGTTCTATCCTCTCTTCGGCCTTGGAGATTTTTTCCTGTGGTGTCTCCCTCGCGCTGGACGGGTAGAGCCTGGCGAAAACTGTAGATAGAGTAGGCGAACCGTCCCGGTTTGCTCCCTTCGAAAATTCTAAGGCTAGTGCACCGTCTCCTAAATCCCTTGGGCTCCGTTGCGTTCAAAATGGGTCGCCTGCGAGGCGGGAGGAAGGAGTATATCTGGATCGATACGTGACTGACGAACAACGAAGCAGCCGACCCATTTTCAACGCAACCCTGTGGGCCGCGGCCGGTTGGCTGTTTTTCCTCCGCCGCGGCGGATCGACCGCTATGATCCAGATAGCGGCGCTTCGCTCGCGCCTTGAAAAACAGCCAACTGACCTGCGGCGGAGCCCAAGGGATTTAGGAGACGGTGCACTAGCGGCCGGCACTGAAAGGAGGTAAAAAAGACGCTACCTTCGCTCTGCCTATTCTTCCGGTGCGACGATCACTTCTACGCGGGCTTCCTGTAAAGCTTCCGCCAATGCGCTCGGCGGCGCCGCATCCGTCACCAGAATTTGAATCCTGCCAAGAGGAGCAATATGAGCGAAAGAGCAGTGGCCAAATTTGGAGGCATCGGCCAGGACGATGGTTCTTCGTGCGGCGCAGATCATGGCCAGGATCATGGAGGATTCTTCCAAAACGGTTGTCGTCAGGCCTTCTTTCACCGCGATACCGCCCACACCAATCACCGCGGAATCGACGCTGATACTTCGCGCCGAGACAAAACCGACGGGGCCCACTGTGACTTGTGCGTCTCCTTTGTATTCACCTCCTAAAATGTAGACGTTGGTGAAGCAGTCAGCCGCCAAGGTGGCGGGAACGCCCAGGTTATTGGTGACCACAGTCAAATTGCGCTTTTCCGCCAGTTCGGCGGCAAAAAACTTTGTCGTCGAGCCGCCGTTGATCAGCAGAGTTTCCCCATCCTCGATGAGCCGACTGGCCGCCCGGGCAATTCCTCGTTTTGCAGGAACTCGCGTGCTCATTCTCTGCGTAAACGTCGAATCCTGGTGAACGAGATTATCCATCGAAACTGCACCTCCGTGGGTCCTCTTGAGGAGCCCTTGACCAGCCAAAAGATCGAGGTCACGCCGTATCGTATCACCCGAGACCGAAAAATGGCCGGCCAGTTCATTTACCGTCATCTGTCCGCGGGCGCGGATCAGATCGACCAGTTCGAAATGCCTTTTGGCGGGCAAAACATTCTCGCGGGTAGAATCATCGGGAAATCCCATGGTAAAGCGTAGATGGAATGCCGATATTTGCATGTTTGCGATGGGAAATCACGAGAAATATTCTCGACTCAGCATAGGGTGGTATATATCTGAATTGAAATATGCACAAAACAGCATCCCTAGGACGGACGGTTCTCGGAGGTGTTAATCACCTCCCGATCCCTGCACAGGCTCTGCGCCAGGAAGAAAAAGCAACGAAACCAAAGCAATGGCTGCGGAGAGTATTGGCAGGCGCGATTTTATAAAGCCAACTGGTTGGGCTGTCGCCGGGTTGACCGCAGCCTCGAGTCTCATGTCGTAGGTCGAGGCGACGCGGGAAGCCCCGGCTCAGACGGAGCTTCGCCCTACCTGCGCCGGGGCTCCCCAAGAGCCTCCATGACCGTGTCGCCCAGGTCGAAGATCGAGCACGATTTTAAGAGCCTTAACCTACCTCATCCATCTGCGAGAATGACCTCGACCCCAGCTTCGGTTAAGGCCTCGGCGATATCCGCGGGAGGGGCGGAGTCAGTCACCAGAATAGTCACGAGATCGAGCGTAACGATGTGCGCGAAAACCGACCGATTCAATTTCGTGGAATCGGCCAACACGATCACCCGCCGCGCCGCATTCACCATTGAGACCATCATGGCCGCTTCTTCCAGTACCGTGGTGGACAATCCGGTCTTGGAGATCCCGCCGACGCCTAGAACAGCGGTGTCAACGTTGATCGCCCCGGCGTGTGGAAATGCCACCGCCCCGATCGTGATTTGCGATTGAATCAGCACTTGTCCACCCAGCACATAAACGGCACGAGCCGTCTCCGACGGCAGGATCGCAGGAATACCGAGATCATTCGTCACGACCGTGAGACCCCGACGGGTTCCAAGTGCGGAGATGAAAGCGCGGGTGGTCGATCCACCATAGACCAGCAATGTCTCCCCATCGACGATCAACGTCGCGGCTTTCCGGCCAATTCGGCCCTTTTCAGCCGCCATGGCATTTAACCGCTGGATCACCGGCATGTCCCTTACCGTCACATCATCCAAAGGGACCGCGCCGCCATGCGTCCGCAGGATCAATCCTCGCTCCGCCAGATAGTCTAAATCTCGTCGAATGGTGTCCGCCGAAACGGCGAATTGAGGGGCGATTTCAGCCACCGTGATGGCACCGCGTTTTTTTGCGACTCTGAGCAACTCACCGCGGCGCTGTGCGGGTAACGCATAATCCGGCGCATCGTTCTCCATCATTTCGCCGTCTTGCTCAGAATCCAAATTCATAGCGGAGCTAAAAAAATCTTAATGGCCCATATATCATCGATCGTTGAACGAAACAACCGCGCTTGACACTGCTTCTTTTTGCAAATATATATCATTTCCCTTAAAAAACACGCATAAACATGCATCATCCATTCGAAGAGGATCCCCCCATGATCAAGGACAGTGACACTCAGTTGAATACCGCCGGGATTCGGCGTCGTGATTTTATCGTTGCTTCCGGTGCGGCTGTTGCGACGGCGGCTCTCGGCACCATTGGACTTCCGACGCGTCTGTTCGCACAATCGGCCAAGACGCAGATCACCTTTGCCAGTGCCCGTTTCTTCGCGACGGACACCATGCAGCAGGTCATTGATAAGTATAACAAATCCCAAAATTCAGTCCAGGTCACCTATATTGAACTGCCGCCGCCTAGCAGTTCCACAGAGGTTCACCAGCAACTCGTTCAACAACTCGCTCGCAAGAACGGCACCCCGGACGTTTTCACCCAAGACATCATTTGGATCGCGGAATTTGCGGAAGCCGGCTGGGCACTTCCGCTGGACTCCCACTTCGGCGCTGAAGAAATGAAGGCTTATTTCCCTGGTATCGTAGCGGGGTGTACGTGGAAAGGAAAGCTAACGGCGATGCCATGGTTCATCGACTGCGGGAAGCTGTATTACCGAAAAGATATCCTGGAAAAAATCGGTGCAACCGTACCCGAGACGTGGGAGCAGCTTATCGAGAGCGCGCAGAAAGGTGTCGGGGGCGAGACCCGTTTTGGCTTTATCTGGCAAGCGAAACAAGCAGAAATCCTAACCTGTACCCTGGTCTCCTTCGTGGGCTCCAATGGCGGCTCCATTCTGGGGCCGGACGGGAAATCGGTGAAAATAGCCGACCCGGAAGCAAAAGCGGCGGTGCAGTTAATGTATGACACCATTAACAAATACAAGATCACTCCTTCCGATGTTTTGAGCTGGGACGAAGAACCTTCACGACGGCCTTTTACGGCCGGCCAATCGGTTTTTCTACGCAACTGGAATTATGTTTGGTCCATTGCGCAGGACAAGGCGCAATCTGAGGTCGTTGATAAGGTCGATGTTGCGCCGCTCCCACATTTCGCCGGAAAGCAGAGCGCGGCCTGCCTGGGTGGTTATCAGTACGGGGTTAATGCCTTTTCGAAGAACAAGGAAGCCGCCGTCGACTTTTTGCGGTGGCTATCGACCCCTGAAACGCAACTCCATTTTGCGACAACGGAAGGTTTCGCCCCGACGCGGCAAGCAGTTTTCGACGAGCCAGAATTGGCGAAAACCCAGCCATTCATTCAAAAGCTAAAGCCCGTTTTTCTAGGCGCGTTGCCGCGTCCCGTGACCCCTAAGTATCCGCAAGTCACGCTGGTCCTTCAATCGGAAGTCTCCAACGCTCTGGTCAAAGGTGATGTGAGCGGTTCGCTAGATCGAGCAAAGGCGCAAATTGAAAAAATAGTGGCTTCGTAGAATCGTTCCCCCTCGTGGCTACCAAAGCCTTATCGACATCCATCGCGACGGTCTCCGCTGGTGTAGCGAGGCGCGGAATGCGGGCGTTAGCACCAGTGATCCTGATGCTGGCGCCCTCGCTGGCTGTCCTTTTATCGGTTTCGATTTATCCGGTCTTTAATGGGCTTTGGCTCTCACTTCGTAATACCTCGCTGGTCTTCCAGACCGATGCCTTCATTGGACTTGATAACTACAGCGCGATGGTGGCCGATCCAAAGTTCTGGAATGCCTGGCGAAACACTCTGGTGTTCACCGCTTCTTCCACCGCTCTGGAAACGGTTCTTGGGCTTGCGATGGCCCTTATTCTCTTCGAAACCTTTGGGGGACGTGGTTGGGTACGCGCTTCGATGCTTATCCCCTGGGCCATCCCGACGGTGGTCACTTCCAAGATGTTCGCCTGGATGTTCGACGGGCAGAACGGCATCGTTAATTACCTTTTACGGACCGCCGGATTAATCAGTGGCAACATTAACTGGTACGGATCGGCCGACCACGCCCTTCTCACCATCGTCATCGCTGACGTTTGGAAAACAACACCCTTCATGGCGCTGCTGCTGCTCTCTGGTTTGCAGACTATTCCGGGTTCGCTCGCGGAGGCCGCTCGAATTGATGGAGCCTCAGAATGGCAATACTTTTGGAGAATCCGGCTTCCGTTATTAGCACCTACCCTGCTGATCGCGGCCCTTTTCCGCGCACTGGACGCCTTTCGTATTTTCGATCTGGTTTATGTGCTGACCGGCGGTGGTCCAGGCGACGCGACCGAAGTTTTATCCACCCTCACCTACAAGACCTTATTTTCTGCTTTGCAATTCGGTCCGGGATCCGCTCTTTCCAGCGCCATCTTCTTTACCGAAATGCTGATCGCTCTCTGTTTCGGCATTGCCGTGACGCGGAAAATAAAGGCCGTCAGCCGATGACACCATGAACGCTTCCGATCGAGTCAGCGGCCCAATTCTCGCACGGCGATCAGGCGGTGGATCAGCACGCGCGTTGCTCCTTCGAATGGGGGCCGTCCTGATCGTGCTATGGTCCGTCAGCCCTTTTCTTTGGCAACTCTCCACGGCTTTCCAAGAAGACAAAAAGCTGGTCTCCAGCTCACCAAGCTTCATTCCTGACCCACTGACTTTCATCCATTTCTACAACATTTTTGTCATTAAGAAGTTCCAAATCTACCTGCTGAATTCCATCATCGTGGCAGGTACAGCAACACTTCTATGCACACTGTTCGGCACCCTCACCGCCTTCGCGCTTGCTCGCCTTCGCGTCCGGTACCGCTTTGGCATTCTTGGTTTGATCCTGACCGTCTCGATGTTCCCGCAGATTGCGATTGTCGGTCCGTTATACCTCATTGCGTCGCAACTGGGTCTCCTCGACACCTATCTTTCTCTGATCATCGTTTATCTAACCTTTGGTCTGCCTCTGATGATTTGGGTCCTGTTCGGCTATTTCTCGTCGATTCCGCGTGAGATTGACGAATCTGCAGGAATTGATGGTGCTGGACCGTTCCGCACTTTGTTTTTGATTACGTTGCCGATGTCGCTTCCGGCATTAGTCACCACGGGTCTCATTTCATTCATCGCCTCCTGGAACGAGTTCATGTTTGCACTGGCTTTTACCTCCGACATACGACACCAGACTGTGCCAGTCGGGATTGCTAATTTTCAGAGCCTTTACTTTGTTCCCTGGGGCGATTTGTCAGCCGCTTCGGTAGTGGTCACGATTCCCCTGGTGTTGATGGTGCTCTTTTTCCAGCGTCAAATCATTTCGGGGCTTACCTCGGGAGCAGTGAAAGAGTGATGGATCTTGTCAGCTGGGCCAACGCCTACGAAGCATTGATTGGTCGAATTCCCGAGCATGTCCGACGTGCTCGGCTGATTCTCGGCGGCTTCAGTACCTGTCTTGATAAATATCTTTCGCTGCATGATTTGGAACCGGCGCGCCGAGAGGCACCTGGCACGCCGGCGGAAGCGCTGTTCGCTGAACTTGATCAACGAGCGATGCGCGGGATTGACAGCGAATTCTTCATCGATTGGCCGGAGGGGCCCCTATGGTTTGATCGCCGTGTCCATGCTCGGGACGCGCTCGGTGGCAGCAGCGCTCAAGCGGCTCAACAGCTGGCCATCCTGGGAGCACCGGCCCTGATCGCCATTGCTGAAAGAAGCAAGGCACAGCTCTCGGTCATTCATGAAAATGTGTTGATCGCCACCGAAAGTGGTGTTTTGCCGCGTCAGTCGGTTGCTCCAAATGGCAACCTAACCAAGCCGCCTCATTACATTTTCGAATACACGGCTGGAAAGGCGATCGGCTGCAACGTCGTGCCGCGTTCTTCCCGTACCATTGTTCGTTTCGCTCCTTCGGAATTGGAACATGACTCCGACTTTGATCAGTTCTCGGTTCAACTGGCCGCTGAGTCGGGCGGCGGAATACTTTGCGGCTTCAACGGCCTGCCATCTGATCAGTTGGATGGTGAGCTCGACTATGCGGCGGAGATTGCCAAGGCCTGGAAGGCGGAAGGTCTGGAGCTCATTCATTTAGAACTCGGTTACTATCAGCGGATTGCGAAGCGTGACCGAGTCCTGGCAGCGATCGGCCCAATCGTTACCTCCATGGGTATGAGCCTCACAGAACTCATCGGATTGGTTCCGGATACTGATCCCGTTCAAGAGAAAGCGATGCGCCTGGGGGATATTTTCGGGCTTTCCCGGGTTTGCGTTCATGCGGACGAATGGGCCATGGTTCTAACCCGCGCGGATGCCGACCGGGAGCGAGAGGCGCTCATGATGGGTTCTCTCCTGGCTTCTTCCCGAGCGGCAACCGGATGCGTGGGTGTTCCGCGGAATTTGCCGGAAAGGGCGGGATGCATCGCCCCTCCTTTCCCTGCCTTTGAATGGCGAAACGGCTGGAAGATTATTTGCTGTCCGACGCCTTACATCGCCACACCAGCGGCGACGATAGGTCTGGGCGACACTTTTCTCGCGGGTACCCTACTGGTCCTGAGCGCCAGTACCCGTGGTTCGTTGATTGACAGGGATCCAATAAAATCTGCGTTTGAGCCAGAGAAATTAAAATCACTACATGCAAACTAAATTAAAAAACTACACCTACACTCGGTCGCCAGGGGTTGACCCTGGGAAAATGCGGAGTTTCCAACGCGTCGTTTCCAAAGACGGCTTTTTTCTGATCTGCGCGCTTGACCACCTTTCGGATTTTCAGGAGCTTTTGGATCCTGACCCCACCACGGTTGATTACCCGCGCACAGTGGAGGCAAAGCTTGATCTGATTCGTGCGCTGTCCAATGAGGTCAGTGCTTTCTTACTCGATCCGCGATTCGCATTGGGACAGGTCATTGCGACACGGGTCCTTCCTCCCTCCATGGGCTTTATGTCGTCGATCGAGGCCGAGGGGTATCACGGTTCTGATTCCCGGGTGACCAAGCTCCGGGTTGGCTGGAGCACCCGAAAGATAAAACTGATTGGAGCCGACGTTTGTAAACTTCTTTGGTTCTTTCGACCTGACAGTACCACCGCGGATTTTCAGCGCCATTTTTTGAAGAACCTTGTCTCTGAGTGCGCTGCACTTTCTTTGCCGCTGGTAGTGGAGCCGATTTGGTATCCGCTGGAGGGTGAAGACCCGGCGAGCTCTTCCTGGAAGGCAAGACGTATTGAAGGGATTATCGAATCCGCGATTGAGGCGAATAGTTACGGCATCGATATGCTGAAGGTAGAGTTTCCGGGAGATGTCAGTTCTGCTACGGGTCAGGCGAACGCGGCTGAGGCGTGTCAACGGCTCGATCGGAGCATCGACGTTCCATGGGTCATTCTCTCTGCCGGGGTTTCCTATGACAGTTTCAAGAAACAAGTTGAGATTGCTTGCCAGGCAGGAGCCTCGGGATATCTGGCCGGGCGTTCTATCTGGCGCGACGCCGCTTCCACTCATGAGCCCAAAGCAAAGAACCGGGCCGTCGCTGACGCGGTCGCGCGTCTGGCAGAACTAAACGGCATTACCCGAGCGAATGGAAGGCCTTATCTGCCGGTATTCAACGGGGCCGACCTCCATGAAACTCTTCCCGATTTGTGGTACGAGGGTTGGCATCCGTGAGGCGTCCATCTCACTAAGTTATGCCAAAGGATTTCAATTTCTTGAGCCAGCTCACCGGCTCGTTCGGTCGATCCGCGGCGGGCAACGCGACTGTCGCTATGATTGAAGCAGCCTATCGTCACCATGAGATGAATTGGCGCTACATCAATTGCGAGGTCTCTCCGGAAAAACTTGGAGACGCGGTGCGCGGCGCCCGCGCGATGGGATGGGCCGGTTTTAACTGCTCGCTCCCACATAAAGTGGCAGTGATCGACCATCTGGATGGCCTCGGTGATTCCGCCGCGATTATGCGAGCCGTTAACTGTGCGGTGCGTCGCGGTGAAGATTATATTGGGGAAAACACGGACGGAAAAGGGTTTCTGATGTCGCTCGAGGGCATTGTTGATCCTCGAGGCAAAGAGATCGTTTTAGTCGGCGCAGGCGGCGCGGCTCGCGCCCTGGCGGTGGAGCTAGCCTTGGCCGGCGCCTCTTCCATTATAGTGGTCAACCGCGGCTTTGAACGCGGTGCAGAGCTGGTTCGTCTGATCAAGAGTCAAACTCCTGCCAACGCGGAACTGGTTGTTTGGGACAGGACTTACACGGTAAAGGAGGATACTGAAATCCTGATTAACGTTACCTCGGTGGGCCTCTATCCGGATGTCCATGCTCGACTCAATATCGATGTCAATTCCCTGAAACCCGGTCTGGTGGTGGCCGATATCGTTCCCAGTCCGCCTCGGACCAACTTGATCCAAGATGCCGAAGCGCGCGGTTGCAAAATCGTCGATGGTCTCGGGATGTTGGTTAATCAGGGCGTGATCAGTATTCAATATTGGAGCGGCATCGATGTCGATCCGAAGGTCATGAGGCGTAAACTGGAGGAGATATACCAGCCGGTTGCCTGACGAATGGGGTTGGTGGAAACCGTTAGCTTCTGGGCGAGAAACACGCGCAAAGGGGAAAGCATCGCACGGAGGTCACGGAGGGGGATGGGATGTGGCCGGCTGTTCGTTGGTGGACCTGGTAAGGTGAGGCTCCGTCCGAACCGGGCTTCCCGTGGTAGCGTCGCCGGCTTTATGGCGGGCCGCTCGATCTGGCGAGATGCCGCATCAACCCATGACCCCGCAAGACGCGAGGCGGCGGCGAAAGATGCCGCCAGGCGCTTATCCGAGCTATCGGCAGTGACGCGAAAATATGGGAACCCCTTCGCACCACGTCTCGAAGGAAATGAGCTGGTCCAGGCTTTCCCTGAATTTTGGTACGCAAAGTGGCATCGGTAAAAACGTTGTCCTTTGCATGGATTTTCATGTTCCGGAAAGAATTGTCTGCCTGAGAAAGTGTTGAAACTTTCTCCGTCGCCTTGCAGGGAACGAAAACGATTCGGCGAAGGGGGGAAAGGAGGGGGGATGATTCGCCTATCGAAGGCTCTTCGCCCGCAGATCGTTCTTCAATCGTCCTTTACGATAGAACTTTCTCGATGGTAGCGTTCAATGTTGACAGGTCGCATGGTTTAGTTAGGTGCGCTGAGAATCCTGCCGCGGCGCTTTGGTCGACGTCTGCTTTCATTCCATAACCGCTGAGCGCGATTCCCTTGACCGACGAAAAGGCTTGCAGCGCGGCCATCAGCTCATAGCCGCTGCCGCCTGGCAGACCAATGTCGCTGATTAAAAGATCAAACTGCTGCTGTCGTCCAACGCTCAGCGCTTTCTCGTAGGTAGAGGCGGCCACAACTTTGTGCCCGCAGAGAGTCAGGAAACGGCTCATGAACTCCAGGGTATCTTCGTGATCGTCGACGAGTAGAATGCGCACGGATTTATTGACCGCTGCCGGTTCCCCGCTCGGCTCCGCGGCGTTCGAAGCCGGCTGAGTTTCAGCCAAAGGCAGGGTGACGGTGAAGGTGGCCCCCCTTCCCGGACCGGCGCTTTCCGCTCTGATATCCCCTTCATGGGCATCAATAATACCCTTGGAAATCGCTAATCCGAGACCCAGCCCGCCGAACTGAGGGGGGACAGAGTAATCGCCTTGCTCAAACGGTTGAAAAATTCGTTCGAGAGAGTCCGAATCGATGCCTCGGCCGCTGTCCTTTAGTTGGATGCGGAATTCGGTATCGGCGACTGACGTCGTCCGCAACTCAATGGTTCCGCCGATTGGAGTGAACTTGATGGCGTTGGTGAATAGGTTCCAAAGCACTTGTTGAAGCCGTCCGCCATCGCCCAGTACATGATAGCTGGATGCTTCGAGGCGAATTTCAAACTGGACTTGCTGTTTGTCGATTGCGACCTGACAGAGTTGGCGAACAGATCGGATTAGACCGTGGACATCCGTGATTTCGCGTTGCAGGGAAATCTCCCCTCTATTGATCCGCGTCAAATCAAGCAGATCATCAATCAACCGTGCCTCAAGCTGCAAATTACGGCTTACGACAAGCAAGTCCGAACGGATCGATTCTGGCAGATCAGGAAATCGTTCGATGGAAGCCAGAATCGCGAAAACCGGCGTCAGTGGAGTGCGCAACTCATGGCTCAAAATCGCCAGAAATTGGTCTTTGGCCGCGCTGGCCGCTCTCGCACTACGGTAGAGTTGGGCATTTTCGAGCCCAATTGATACTTGCATTGCAACCACGGTCAGAATTCTTTCGGTTCGCTCAGTAAAAATGGAAGGCGAGCGATGGGCGAAGGCGAGCGCACCGGCGATTTCACCAACCGAATTGCGGACACCGAGGGCGAGAAAGCTGCGAATAGGCAGGTGCGGCTTGAAAGGAAATGGACGTTCGCTGGCAGCGAGATCAGCGACATGAATGATCTGCTGTTCCGCTCCGGAGTCGAGGAGTTCGTCGACGTTGATCATTGAGCAATTCTGCAAGGCGATGCCGAGCGGACCGGAGACCGTTTGACAGATAAAATTTGCACTGTGCGGTTCCTTGCGAAAGAACCCTCCGCACTCTGCGCCACTGACGTCTACTGTGGCATCGGTAATCGCCTGGAGCAGAGCGGCAAGATCGAGCTTGCTGGCAACCACTCGGCTGACTCGTTGAACCGTATCGAGTTCATCGTAGAGCGCGACCACGCCGCGGTTGGTCTCACCGAGTTCTTCGTTCACCTTTTCCAACTCGATGCGCTGGGTATTCAGCTGGTCGAGCGTGGTGATGAGTTCCTGATTTTGCGCCGTCAGCTCGTCGAGCAGTTCCGCTGGAGAAGAACGGTTAATCTCCCGCGCGATACTCTGCAGATGGAGGGCGCCGACTTGCACGCTGGCCGGCATTTCTTGAACCAATCGCACGGTGGTCCCGTTCGCCGCAGTGTCGATATCGACCCTGTCCATCAGACGCTTGGCAGCAAGAATACCCATACCCATTCCGCTGGTCGATCGGTACGTCCCGGTCAGAATGGACGATAAATCGTCAATCCCAGGGCCTCGATCGCGCACGATCGTAACGAAGCTGTGGGTAATTTTTTGGTTGATTCCCGTTCGAACTCGGCTGAGCGAGAATTCAGCCGTCGCTTCCGTGGCGTAACGAAAAGCGTTTCGGGCGATTTCGGAAACGGCGGTGGCAATGCGAACCTGCTGCTGCCGCTCGAAGCGCAAGGCTGCGGCAATCGTGCGCGCCCGGTTCCGGCAAAGGACAACATCTTGCTCTCTCCGAAGTGCCATCAAAAGTAGCCGGGTGCTGTTCTCGGGTGCCTCGGATTTCATAATGAGTGACGGGCCACGATGACGGTAGCATCGTCGCGATCTCTTCGAAAATCACGAAAGAGCAGGCCGGCAACCAGCCCGGGATGTCGCCGAACAAGTCCGGGATACTCCTTGAGAGTCCAGTGTGTCTTGACACCATCAGAATGCATCACCAGGAGACTTCCATCCATCCAAGGTTGCGTAAATTCGTTTATCTTTGAAACACCAGTTCCGAGTGTGCCGTTGTCGGAGCCGAAGCTTTTCGACTTTCCGTTGTTCAGAAGTGACATCGAGATGTTGCCGACTCCAGCCGCTCTAACGTAACCCTTTGCCGGACAAAGCTCGACAATAGCTCCAGCTGCGCCTCGCGTTTTGGTCAGAGCCCGGTCGACCAACCTAAGTGTAGATGCCACTCCTTCACCTGGTTGCGATCGAAAGACCACGAGAGCTTCACGCGCGGCTTCTTCGGCAAGCGGCCCATGCCCAAGCCCATCGACTACCATCGCGCGCAGAGTCCCAGCCGATTCGATAACCTCCCATGCATCGCCGCAGACTTCCTCGCGCTCAACAGGAATACTGATGCCGCTGCATTCGAATGGTTGTGAGTTGGATATCGGCTCGAGCGCAAATAGCCGCACCCAAACCACCGTTCCACGTCCCGGCTGACTAAAAACCTCGAACCGATCCGCAAGACGCTTAACTGAGCCAAAACCGGTGCCGGCTGTGCCGGCGGTAGAGAAGCCGTCGCGAAGGCACTCCGCGATATTGCGAATCCCCGGACCTCTATCTAGAGCGAGAATTTCGAGCCCGCCGGTGGGCTTTGGCATAACGCGGATAACGATTTCACCTCCGTGGCCGTGTCGCACGAGGTTGCGAGCCATTTCTGTAGCAACAATCGCAGCTTTCGCGCAGAACATCTCGTCTCTGCCTGAACGCTGGCAAATCTCGATTACGTAGCGTCTGGTACTGCCTACCTGACTTTCCTCGTTGACCGCGAGATGGCGGCTGGAAATCATGCTGATCTATCTCCAACGGGTTATCGTAACGTGTGTTCCTTTGCCGGGTGAGGACTCAATAGTAAACTCGTTGACCAGACGCTTCGCGCCGCCGAGACCAAGTCCCATTCCAGTTCCCGTGGTGAATCCGTCACGCAGCGCCAGATCGACATTCGGTATCCCCGGGCCGGTGTCCACGAAGTGTGCTCGTAGCCCATTGCGAGCGCCCTGTTGTAGCAGTTCGAGAGTCACTTGACCTCCGCCACCGTAAATGAGCATGTTCCGCGCTAATTCGCTCGCCGCGGTGACAATCTTCGTCTGATCAACCAATGAAAGGTTGATCTTCACCGCGTGCCGGCGGACTGCATGGCGCACTGTGACAATGTCTCCCGAAACGCCGACCGAAATTGTCTCAGTCTTGAGCACCGGTCTCCTCGTCCAGTTCTGGCGTGTGAATGTAACGGCGCAACAGCTCCATCCCTTTTTCTACGTCCAGTGCCGTGTGCACGCCGCTCAGGTTGAGCCCGAGTTCGACCAGGGTGATCGCTACTGCAGGTTGCATCCCAACAACGACCGTCTGGGCGTCCAGAACTCGCGCCATGGCTGACGTATTGGCAAGCATTCGCCCGATAAAGGAGTCAACTATGTCCAGCGATGAGATGTCGATGAGCACCCCTTTGGCATTGACCTTGGCGATTTTGGCCGTGAGGTCATCCTGCAAGGCCGACGCCAGCTGGTCGTGCATGTCGACCTGAATGGTCACCAGCAGGAAATCTCCCATCTTCAAAATTGGAATCCGATCCATTGTGAAAACCTTGGAAAGGACTTTTATCCGGTCGGTGAGGGATTTTTCCACGCGCTCTGGGAAGTGCTGCTACCGCGTCGCTTCAAGGCAAAGCGGAGAGCTTCGGCCATCGTGGCTTTAGTCGTGACGGCGCTGAGATCAATTTGCAAATGCACCATCGTCTGGGCGATTTGGGGGCGGATTCCCGAAATGATGCAGTCTGCTCCCATTAGTCTCGCGGCAGCGACGGTCTTCAGCAGATGTTGCGCGACCAAAGTGTCAACAGTCGGAACGCCGGTGATGTCGATGATTGCCAGCTCGGATCGTGTTGCGACGATTGTCTGGAGCAAAGTTTCCATCACGACGCTCGTTCGCCCGCTGTCCAGGGTACCGATCAGCGGCAGGGCAACGATGCCTTCCCAGAGCTGGACGACAGGAGTAGACAACTCCAGCATCTCCTCCTGCTGACGACGGATCACCTCCTCACGGGATTGTTGATATATCTCGGTCGTATAAAGACCCAGCTTATCGAGGAGAAGATCTGCCGCGCACATATTCTCAACCAGTTCGTTCGCCGTGTTCTCGCCGGAATTGCGAAGAGCCAAAAAAAGTGGCTGCTTAATTGAGAACACGAATGTCGCTGTTTCTGAAGGGGTGAAGCCCTGGACACCGCGCGAGCGTGAGAAACGTTCCAGCACCTCCAATACCGGCGTGTATTCGGGAGCCAGAATATCATTCAAATTGCCAGACTGTACCGCGTCGGTAAGGACATTGAGAAAGCGGTCGGAATCGGCGCGCAGTTCGGCCTCGGTGATCAGATCCGCCCGCATACTTTGCGCGGAGAGTTGTTGGCGCAGCCATTCCTGGAGAATCTCATTTCGTTGAGAGCGAAGGATTTTCGAGATCGAAGTACTCATTTGTTCAGGGTAGGATTGATCACTTACCATCATTGAATCATACCTCAAATACAATCCTCACGGAGTCGGGCGCAGCTGGTTGGCAAGCCCTACACGCCGCCAAAAAACACGGTGAACCCGAGCCAGGACATGAGCGCGCCACCCGATCAAGTCGACAAGATGGATGGGGAGACCTTCTTCGCCATGTTTGCGGAGCTGATGAAGGACAATCCCCCGCATGCCAACGACTATCCGATCCTCGAGCGCATGAGGCGGATCGGTATCGAGCCCGGCAAGAGCTTCTCGGTCGCGTCCGCTCCTAAGGACGTGCAAGACGCGCTGAACGCGGCTCCGGTCGAGGCGCTCAAACAGATAAAGGCAACATGGAGCAACTCCGGCGCGCTCGCGAACGGATGGCGCACCAATCTGACAGCCATCGGTACCTACGGCACCGACTATCTGCATCGGGCCGGCGTTGCCTACGCGGGGCTTGGTGCCAACGTGATCGAGGACGCGGTCTATCCGACCGCACTGGTCGACGCCGATGGGCAGCCCTTCAGCAGCGACAAGCGCTATGTCCTTCACTTCGCCAAGGACCAGATCCCGCCGGCGCGCGCCTTCTGGTCGCTGACCATGTATGACGAGCGCCAGCTCTTCGCTGAGAATCCGATCGGCCGCTACGCGATTGGTGACCGGGACAAGCTTGCCTTGAACGCTGACGGCTCGCTCGATCTCTACATCCAGCGGGAATCGCCCGGCAAGGACAAGGAAGCGAACTGGCTGCCTACGCCGAAGAGCGGGCCATTCACGATGAATTTGCGCCTCTACTGGCCCAAGGCCGAAGTGCTCGGTGAATCCTGGGCACCACCGCCGGTAAAGCGGCTGGATTGAGCCCACAAGGTCGCCGCGATTTCCGATCCACCAGTCAGCGTGCGCGTCGCATCGACTGCAAATCGTGTTAGTTAGCAGATGCGGGGGAGTTGCTCTCCCGAGAGCATGTCAACGACGCGGTTTCCGCCGATCCTCGTTTTCATTAAAACAAAACCAGGATAATCAGCGGTGACCGAACCGATAACTGCAGCCTTTATCCCGAGTGGGTGTGCTCGCATGGCCGAGAGAACCGGATCGGCCTCTTCCGCAGAGACGATTGCCAGGAGTTTCCCTTCGTTCGCAACATAGAGAGGATCGAGCCCGAGGATTTCGCATGCTCCATTAACCTCTTCGCTGATTGGGATTTTAGCTTCATCGAGGGAAATGCCGACGCGGGCGGCCTGTGCGATCTCACTTAATGCGCTGGTAATGCCACCCCGGGTCGGATCTCGCAAAACGTGGATGTTCGCGGATGCGGCGAGCATAGCGTTGACCAGGCCGTTTAACGGCGCCGTATCGCTTAGAATCTCAGTTTCGAACTCGAGCCCTTCCCGCACAGACATGATGGCAATTCCGTGGACTGCGATTTCACCGCTGACGATAACTTTATCTCCCGGTTGAGCGCGCCCGGGATGGATATTCACCCCTTCTGGCACGACACCGATTCCAGAGGTGTTGATGAAAATCCTATCCGCCTTTCCGCGGTCCACAACTTTGGTGTCCCCGGTAACCAGGGCCACTCCGGCTGCCGCAGCCGCCTCGCGCATAGACAAGGTGATGGTCCAGAAATTCTGCATCGACAGTCCTTCTTCCAGTATGAAACCGGCCGACAAATAAAGAGGGCGCGCGCCGCACATGGCAAGATCGTTAACGGTACCGTGGACGGCCAATTTTCCGATATCCCCGCCAGGAAAAAAAATGGGACTCACCACAAACGAATCTGTACTGAAGGCCAGGCGGGTGCCGCCCACGGAGAAAACAGCGCCATCGTGCTGAACATCCAACAATTCGTTACGGAACTGGGGAAGCAAAATTTCCTGGATCAACTGCTGACTCAACTTCCCTCCGCTGCCGTGTGCCAGAACAATGTCCTGGTAATCGGATAGAGGAAGTGGGCATACGCCCATCAGAGCGCCAAGATCATTGCCATTTTCCGGCTGCCTGGACTCTACGCCGCTTTCAAGTGACATCTTCAGCTCCCAGCGCGATGTGAACCAGATCCCAAATGACAGCCGTCGCGTGCACCTCCTGGATCCGATGGATGCTCCGCGCTCCGCTTCTGCTGTTGAAGATGTCTGCCGTAGGCGTAGTAGGCGGCGCATGCGCCTTCGGCGGAGACCATGGTCGCGCCGAGCGGATGATGCGGTGTGCATTCCTTGCCGAACGCAGGGCAGTCGTGCGGCTTCTTAACCCCTTTCAGCACCATCCCGCTGATGCAGACGGAAGGTTCTTGAGTGTCGATCTCTTCGACTTCAAACAATCGTTCGGCGTCATGTTGACGGAATTCGTATCGCAGCTTGTACCCGCTTTTTGGAATTGATCCGACGCCGCGCCATTTGCGGTCGCAGACCTCGAAAACAGAATTGACCAAATCCTGAGCGACACGATTGCCTTCGCGCTTGACCACGCGCGGATATTCGTTTTCCACCTCGGCTCTGCCCTTCTCGAGCTGGCGGACCGTCATGAGTACTCCTTCGAGGAGATCCAGCGGCTCAAACCCTGTGATCACGATCGGGACATGGTAGTTTGCCGCGATCGGCTCGTATTCATGATATCCCATGACCGTGCAGACGTGTCCCGGTCCGAGAAACCCCTGTACGCGGTTGAGCGGAGACTGCAAAATTGAGGCCATCGCCGGAGGCACTAGAACGTGGGAGACGAGCACAGAGAAGTTCGCGATCCCTTGTTTTTGGGCTTGCCAGACCGCCATGGCGTTACCAGGTGCGGTGGTTTCAAATCCGATCGCAAAGAAGACCACTCTCTTGTTTGGATTGGCGCGGGCGATTTTCAACGAGTCGATCGGCGAATAAACGACCCGCACGTCCGCCCCTCGCGATTTCGCCACCAGCAAATCGACGTTCGAACCGGGCACCCGCAGCATATCGCCGAAGGAACAGAAAATGACATCCGGCTGTTGTGCGATAGCGTGCGCTTTGTCGATCATCTCAAGCGAGGTGACGCATACGGGGCAGCCGGGGCCGTGTACCAGCTCCACCTCCTCTGGAAGCAAGTGATCGATGCCATATTTGACAATGGTGTGGGTTTGACCACCGCACACCTCCATCAAAACCCATGGTTTGGTCACCATGCGCCGGATTTCGTTGACCAGTTTTCCGGCCACCGCTTCGTTGCGATACTCATCGAGATATTTCATAGCGTAAAAGCTCCGTGCAAGTTGAGAATCGCGATTCAGACTTCCGGGATTTCCAGCTCGGCGAGTTGGTCCATTTCCTCCAGAAGCTTGTAGGTCCGGGCAGCCTCTTCTTCGTCGACTTTACCAAGAGCAAAGCCAACATGGACTAGAACATAATCTCCCGGATTGGCTTCCGGGGTATATTCCAGACAGATCTGCTTGACGATGCCGCCAAAGTTGGCCTTGCCCATCTTTATGCCCTGGGAGTCTTGAGAAACTTCAATGAGCTTACCCGGAATGGCCAGACACATAGTTTACCTCCGTATTCGTTCCGTTTTCGATCTTGGCAATCGCTACACCGTCGCAAAGGAGAACCGAGTCCCCAACGTCCGCCTCGGTTACGAGATCGAGCGAAATATTTTTCATCGCGCCTCCGACCCGAATTTTTCCAATCCGCATTTCACCCTCGATAGATATCGAGACGATTTTTCCGTAAACGAGATTCATTGGATTTCGACTTCTCTCAGGCATTCTTTCGTCGCAAGGAACCGGGTGGCGGCCACGACTTGGCCAAGCGCTATGCCCCCGTCGTTGGGCGGAATCCTTTGATGCCAGTACGGCTCAAAGCCGGCAGCCGATAAGCGTCGGACGGATTGCTCGACGAGATACCTGTTCTGAAAGCATCCGCCGGTCAGAACGATCTTTGGTTCTCCAATCTTACGAGCTATGGCAAGGATAAACTCGGCCAAAGTATTGTGGAATTTTGCAGAAATAACCCCGACAAGCCGACGCTTTTGGAGATCAATCAGAATTTCGGGAATCATCGGCGCCCAGTCCACGATACTCGGCGATCCGTCCGTGATCTCGAATGAATAGCTTTCGACAATATCGGGCTGTATCGAGGACTCCAATTCCATCGCCGCTTGCCCTTCAAAGGTAACTCTCTGTCGAAATCCGAGAATCGAGGCCATCGCATCGAACAATCTGCCGGCGCTTGAAGTAAACGGGGAATTGATTCCTCTCGAGATCATCTTGAGCAGGACACCTAATTCGCCGTCTGAGAAACTGGCAATCGGCGGGAGATGGCGATCGGAAATTATGGTATCGCCCCAGATTTCATATAAAACGCTGACAGCTGTCCGGCGTGGTTCTTTGACCGCGGCATTGCCGCCGGGCAACCGGAACTGCCGTAAATGGGCAACGCGCTGGAATGACTCGTCGTGTGGCAGGAGAAATTCTCCGCCCCAGACCGTGCCATCCGTACCATAACCGGTGCCATCCCAGGAGACTCCAAGAACTGGGCCCTCCAATTCGTTGTCAGCCATGCAAGCCAGGACATGAGCAAAATGATGTTGGACTTGGTGAGAAGGCGGTGACATTCCCAATGCATGCTTTGTCGAGAGGTAATCGGGATGCATGTCGCAGGCGACGATGCTGGGCTGAACATCATACAGGCGAGGCAAATCCGCTGCAGTCCTGCGAAAGGCCGAGAAAGCCTCATTGGTTTCCAGGTCACCGATATGCTGGCTGACAAAGATATCTCTTCCGACGCTCAAAGCGACACTGTTTTTCAGATGGGCGCCGACCGCCAGAACGCATGGCAGCGCGTTTTTCACGTGAACCGGCAATGGCGCGTAGCCTCGTGCGCGCCGCAAAACCATCTCGCGGCCACAAACCACACGCGCGACCGAGTCATCCAGATGGCGGACGATGGGCCTGTCATGAATCAGAAAATAATCGGCCACGCCTTCCAGTCGTTTCAGGGCCTCTCGCTCGTCGATGCAGATCGGCTCGTCGGTTAAATTACCGCTCGTGGCAACGACTGGAATCCCAAGATCCCTCGTCAAGATGTGATGCAGCGGTGAATAGGGCAGCATCACGCCGAGATGCGAACTGCCCGGTGCCACCACGGGCGCAAGCAGAGGTTTGCTGGCTTTTCTGAGGAGCAAAACGATGGGCGCTTCGGGAGCGCGTAACAGGCGCGCCTCCAGCTGCGAAACGTGGCAATGTCGCTTGACCTGATCAAAGGAAGGAAACATCAGGGCAAAAGGTTTCTCTTCCCGACCCTTTCGCATCCGCAGGCGTTGAACTGCGTCTGCATTACGGGCGTCGACGATTAATTGGAATCCCCCGATTCCTTTGAGAGCGAGAATTTGGCCCTCCCGAATAACATTGATCGCGTACAGCAATGCCGCTTCTTTCTCTCCGACGGCGTCTCCTTTAGCGTTCCACAGCTCCAGCTTTGGTCCGCAAATCGGACAAGCGTTTGGTTGCGCGTGAAACCGGCGATCGGAAGGATCACCATATTCGCGCTCGCAGGTCGGGCACATCGCGAATCGTTTCATCGAAGTCCTGGGACGATCGTACGGTAACGATTCAATGATCGTGAACCGCGGGCCGCAATTTGTGCAGTTTGTAAACGGATAGCGGAACCGCCGATTTCCAGGATCGAAAATCTCTCCAAGACAATCATCACAAATGGCGATATCCGGCAAGATCAGAACAGACTTCAGGCCGCTTTGGTCGCTCTCACGAATATCGAATTGGCGGTAGCCCGCAGCGTCGAGAAATGAAAATTCCAGACTTTGAATAACCGCCCGCGGAGGTTTCTCTCTTTCCAGGCGAAAGAGAAACGACTGAAGTGCCTCTCTCCCGCCTTCGACCTCAATGAATAGACCCTGCGCGGAGTTCGAGACCCACCCGTTCAGCTTCAACTTGGTAGCCAACCTGTAAACAAACGGCCGGAATCCAATTCCTTGTATCAGTCCGCGAACCGTTACTTTCGCGCGTTCCGCTTTCATAGGGTTAACGCCACCCTCACTATGCCCTCTTGGAGTAGCAACGGAAAAGGATCTAGATGTGCGGTAGGGATCTCAGCGCACCTTCCGGCACGCTGAACGTCATACCGATGGCCTAGAGGGCAATGCAGTAACCCCGCTTCGAGAGTCCCGGCATCGAACGGCATATTGCAGGCCGGGCAATTGTTCCGATAGGCATAAAGATTCCCGTCGACTCTGCAAACGACGAGCCGTTTCCCGCCGACGCGAACGGGCATCCATGACCCATCATCGAGCTGTTGTGCATTCTCCAGGGCGACCCAGTTCGATTTGGAGCGTTCCGGCGGCGCAGCAACAGTTGGCGGAGTTGAGAGTTCGGCGAGGCCTTCCACTTCAAAGCTGGGGAGATCAGGGCACGCTTCTTCAATGGCATGTCGAATAGCCAGTTCCAACGTGACCGCAGAAGAAGCGCAACTTTGGCAAGTGCCTTGGAGTCGTAATCTGGCGGCTTCGTTCGACAGGCTGATTAATTCCACGTTGCCGCCGTGACTTTGAAGATACGGGCGGACCTCATCGAGCGCTCCGCGCAGGCGGGTCTCGAGATCCGCGGGATGCAGATCGTGTATCAGCAATAAACCGCGAATGACCTTGTCACTGACCAGAACCTGATAAATCTTCTCACCGTCGGTCCCGCATTCACTGACCACCTGAAGAATTCTGGCCAGACCCTGGCCGTAGAAGGCGAGCGTGGCCTCCATAAATTCGTGAATCAACTCGCGCGTGGACACCGCAGGCAGCGCTTCGATCTTTTCTAACAGCTGCTGAATCCGCATACCGTGCGAATTCATGGCATCGACCTGCTCCTTTGTGTCCTTCGCGTTGGCGGAAGCGTTCATGCGTCTTAAGCCTCAGGCAACAAACTGAATGGTTTTGATCGCACAATCGTTTCCTTCCACCGGCTCTACGGCGCCTCGGCAATCAGGGCATTCGAGCGTGGGGATCGGGGCTGCAGAAAGCGCATCTTCCCAGTATTTTGGACGACCTCGGTAGGAACAGCGTGGGCAATTGACCACCGCTGCCACATTTTCGATTTCCAGAGTTGAGTTCTCCATTACGGTTTCCCGCGTGATCGCCATGTAACAAAAACGCAATTGATCGGCCTCCACGTGACTCAACTCTCCGACAGCCAGACGGACAGTCAGCAATTTTTTCACCTCATGGGCGTCTAGATATTCGAGGACGCTCTCTACTACCGCGGAGGCTATCGACAGCTCGTGCATCCGGAGCGGTCGTCACATTGCCAGCAACGAGGAGGTCAACTCGTCTAAACCCACACCGCTCTTGCAACTCGTAGGAATGACCTTGATGTCCGGTTTCAGTTTGTGGACGTCGCCCGCCAGGTCGTCCACGCTGACCCCCATCGCTGCGGCCAGATCCACCTTGTTCACGACGACCAAGTCTGCGCCCAGAAACATGTGGGGGTGTTTTCTGACCATATACTGGCCTTCCGTGACGCTCACGACGACGACGCGCGCCTTGGAGCCCAACGGAAACTCGGCCGGACAGATCAGGTTGCCGATGTTCTCGATCAATATCAGCTTAAGTTTCGTCAGATCAATCTTGCGCAACGCTTTCCCGACAAGGTTCGCGTCGAGATGACAACCGTTCACCGTAGCAATCTGGACGACAGGCACGTTTTGCTCCGCGATCAGGTCCGCATCACTGCTCGTCGTTGCGTCGCCGTTCAGAACTGCGACTCCGAAGCGGCTTTTTAGCTTTTCCACCAATCGTCCGATCAGGGTTGTCTTCCCCGATCCGATCGCGCCCATTACGTCAATCGCTGCGATACCATGCCGATCAAGCAGAGCTCGGTTTTCCTTTGCTAGTTTGGCGTTCGCCTCCAACAGGCTGTGCTCAAGTTCAATGTCGTAAATTTCGTCCGGGGACGCTTCAACAGTTTGAATCATCGCATTAATACTCTATTCACGCTTTACACTCGCCAAGCCGGCAAAGGCGGTCGGTGTGTGCATCTTTTTTAAGATCTTTCCGTCTCCGAGATACATGTGCACCCCGCAAGGGAGGCACGGATCGAAGCTTCGCACCGCCCTCATGATGTCTATGCCCTTAAACTTGTCTGGGCCATTCTCTTCGAAGATCGGCGTGTTCTGCACTGCATCCTCGTACGGACCAGGCGTACCATAGGTATCGCGGGGATTCGCGTTCCAAGGGGTCGGCGGATAAGGATGATAATTAGCAATCTTGCCTCCGCGAATCACCATGTGGTGAGACAAGACGCCTCGCACCGCTTCATGAAACCCACACCCGATCGCTTCTTGTGGCACAGTAAAGGGAGTGAACGTCTTGGTTCTTCCGGCGTGCAGTTCTGCCATGGCCCGCTCCGTAAAATACATCGCTGCGGCTGCGGCATAAGCCTGGAAATAAGTACGCGCACGGTCGCGTTCGATAGCATTGCTCCACTTGGGAATCTTCCACTCAAACTCGACTTCGGGTTTCAGGGCGGTTTTTGGCAAGATGATCTTAACACTGCTTCCTGTCGCCTTGACGTATCCGATGTCCACCAGACCGGCCAATGCCGTCGTCCAAAGTCGAGCAATTGGGCCGCCCCCGGTGTCCAGCGCCAGATGGTCGCCAGTGCGTTTATCATACCAGCGGGGAGACATCACCCACGTGTATTTATCGCCAAAGTTTCGTTTCTGGGGCTTGGGAATGGTGGTCTGATTCCACGGATGACGCTTGTCAATCGGGTTGCCGAGCGGGTCAGTCGAGACAAAGGTTTCCTGATTCTCCCAATCCTCGTAGTAGGACGATCCGAGCAAGATTCTGATGCCGAGATTGATATCGATCAGATTGGTGGTAACCAGTTCGCCATCCACGACGACCCCTGGCGTGACATACATCGCCTTACCCCATCGATCCATCGTCTTGTAATTGTAATCGCATACGTCAGGATCCTGGAAAGACCCCCAACATCCTAGAAGGATACGTCTCTGGCCAACCTGCTCGTAGCCGGGCAAGGCCTCATAGAAGAAATCAAAAAGATCGTCATGAAGGGGCACGACTTTCTTCATGAATTCGATGTATTTCATCAGGCGGATCAGAAAATCAGTGAACAACTGAACGGAAGGAACAGTGCCGACTCCGCCTGGATAAAGGGTTGAGGGATGAACGTGTCGACCTTCCATCAGGCAAAACATTTCCCGGGTCATCCGACTTACTTGCAAAGTCTCCCGATAGAATTCGCCTTCAAACGGATTGAGAGACTTCATGATATCCGCGATCGTGCGGTATCCGTGATCTTGCGCGTGGGGTGCGTCGGTCTTGAGGGCCTTTTCCCACACGCCCGGGTTAGTCTCGCGAACCATCTTTTCGCAGAAGTCTACCCCTACCAGGTTGTCCTGAAAAATGTTGTGGTCGAACATGTACTCAGCAGCTTCGCCGAGGTTTACGATCCACTCTGCGATTGCCGGAGGTTTGATCCCATAAGCCATATTCTGGGCGTACACTGAGCATGTCGCATGGTTATCGCCGCAGATCCCGCAGATTCGACTGGTGATAAAGTGTGAGTCTCGCGGATCCTTATTCTTCATGAAGATGCTGTAACCTCGAAAAATTGAGGATGTACTGTGGCACTCGACGACTTTGCGGTTAGCAAAATCAATTTTGGTAAAGATGCCCAGACTTCCCACGATTCGAGTGATGGGGTCCCAAGACATTTCTACGATATTGCTAGCCTTGGGACTTGTCTCCGTTGATGAAATTGTCGCGGTTTCCATTTGGGTGATTCGGTATTAGGGCGTTGTCGCTTTCATGGGATGTTCAGGGCCCGCACTTCGGGCGCCGGCTCATCCATTACCGTAGTGCTTGGGTTGATAACCGGTCGTTAGCTCAGAACGACGGTGACGCCATCGAGGTTCTTTGTTCGCTGTGTGTTGGGTAAGCGAGCGCAGGCCTCGAATGATGAAGCCGTAGATGCCAGAAGCCGCTGAGGAAAGGGTGGCCCCAGGTGGCGTGTCCATGAACGGCATGAATTTATCCGGGAAGCCTGGCATCGTGCAACCGATGCAGATGCCCCCTACATTCGGGCAGCCGCCAATACCATCCATCCAGCCACGCTTTGCCACATTGCAGTTCACCACCGGTCCCCAACACCCTAACTTTACCAGGCATTCCGGTGAGCCGTATTCACTGGCAAAATCCCCCTGTTCGAAGTATCCGCCACGATCGCAGCCCTCATGGACCGTACTTCCAAACAGCCATTTTGGTCTTAGCTGCTCATCGAGTGGGATCATCGGCGCCAGTCCAGCCACTTGATAGAGAAGATAGAGAAGTGTCTCCATCATGTTATCAGGTTGAACCGGGCAACCAGGGACATTCACAATCGGAAGTCCCGCTTTTGAGCGCCAGTTCCAGCCTAGGTAGTCAGCCAGACCCATGGCGCCCGTTGGATTGCCTTCCATGGCATGGATTCCGCCATAGGTGGCGCAAGTGCCCGCGCAGACGATTGCCAGCGCCTTCGGGGCCAGGCGGTCGATCCATTCATTTGTGGTAATCGGTTGCCCTGTCCTGCTGTCGGTACCTAGCGCCGCCCAATATCCCTCCGTTTTAATTTTTTCATTCGGGATAGACCCCTCCATCACCAGAACGAAAGGGTCTAGCTTCCCTGCGGCGGCCTGATACCAATACTTCATGAAATCGTCGCCATTTTCGTATGCTATGACGGGGTTATGAATATGAACTTTCGGTAAACCAGGGATAGCACCCATCACCAGGTCTTCGATGCTGGGTAATGACGCGGCGGTGATCGAAACAGAATCTCCGTCACATCCAAGACCGGTCGTCATCCAGACGACGTGAATTTCGCTGACGTCGGGTTCGCGATGCAAAAGCGGAACAACTGTTGCCATTAGCAGCAAAGCCTCCTTCCTGTAAAGGGGGGTGAAAGTTAACTTTGAGTGTAACTGGAGAGGCGATTATTACAAATCATTTTCCGGGAATCGATCGGCTCGTCGATCCGTTCAGTCCGAGCGATTCCTGGACCTTGCCTGGTCCGAGCTCAGTCCCCTTCTCCGGAGGCAGGCTCACATATTTCGAAGTCGCAGATACCGCTGAATTTCAGACAGATTCGCGATCAATGCGGCCGCAACAATCGCCACCAGGATGATGAGTCCGCTTTTAAACAATTCACGCATTCAGTTCACCTCCTTCCGGCCTGATTCAGGCAGTTGATACTTCTATTTTTGGATCCTCTTTCAAAAGCTCACCTACCAATGATTTGATCAATTCGATAGCCCGCGGAACTGCCCCTTCTACGATTTCGCTTAAACCAATATGACCATCCTCAGCTTCCAAAATCGCAGGTTCGCAGCCGATCAGATAGAGTTTTCCGACAGAAGTTCCGCAGGTTTTCAGCATCTGGAGCACTCTTACCGGACTCATGCTATGGGGGTCAGCCAACTTTTCATCTGCCTGATCGAGCTGATTCAGATCGGGCTCGATCAAATAGACCGTTCCCGCGGGCTGGCCTTGTGCAATGATGTCGACCAATATCGTCGTGTCGTACCCGTCCATCAATGCGTAGACCAAGTCATAACTTCGAATTCCGAAGTCCGTGACACACACTTCGGTGGGTAGCGCTTCGCCCGTCAATCTACGCGTCACTTCGCTTCCAAAGGCGTCGTCACCAAGGAAAATGTTGCCGATGCCGGCCACCAGGATCTTGCTTGGTTTGCTCATCTAACTTGCATCTCTCAAACGTTCCAGCGCGAAAATCTCATGAGCGCTTCGGCTCGTTAGATTTTGCGGCTAGGCAGTCAAAGGTTCGACCTCATTTAAGCCATAGAAAAAACGATGTCCCGGCAGTCGCAACATTCCCAGATCTTTTCCGGGATCTTCTTCCAGTACTAAGGCCAGGTAAACTCTGTTCTCCGCGTCTTGCTCGATCGATTCTATCACCGCAATTCTGCCCTCTAGAGCAAGGTCCATTACATCGGCCCGCCCCTGCGGTCTGATTCGGACACGGTGACCAACGATCAGATCTACCCCTTTCACCTGCACACGCTCCGGGCGGGTGTTGGGATTAAAAAAACCCTCAAAATTTGTTTCCACGAATTGTTCCGTGCATTTTCCAAAAATCCTCTTCCGCTAACGTTTCGGTGCGATTCAGAATTTGTCGAGCACGCTCGTCGACCTGGCTCATCTCCCACTTTTCTTCGTCCGTCATTGTCAATACGCGCAGATTCAGGATCTCGTCGATTTCCGTTCCATCGAAGAGGTCGCCGGGGCTTTCCGGTGCGATCTCGGGATAGTCATATAAAATGATGGGTGACGAGAGCATCGTGGACGCCTCACCTTTCTCCCTTTCGCCAACTAAGACCGGCCAAGTGCCAATGTTAGCGCAAGTTGCAGCTACTTCAGTCCATGCGGCAGGTGGA
Organism: uncultured Verrucomicrobiae bacterium; assembly: GCA_963742335.1. Classification (GTDB taxonomy): domain Bacteria; phylum Verrucomicrobiota; class Verrucomicrobiia; order Chthoniobacterales; family JAFAMB01; genus JAFAMB01. Next base: position 34,094 of record CAVULL010000025.1, on the reverse strand, counting down.
TCCGTCAGGGAGAAAAACTCACCTTGTTCCACTTCCAGTATGGTGTGGGTAGAAGCAAAGGTCCGCATCAGGACTTCTTCCTGGCAATTTAGATCGGGCTCCGACAGGGGAGTTTGGTTTTCAACAGTTATCGTGATCTTGTAAATCTCATCGCTCATCCGTTGCGCTGCGATATTAAGGACCCCTTCCAGGCTCTGTTGCTCCCTGACGATTGCCCCTATCACCTGGCTCTGATGATCGCGAATCGGATCAAATGCCATGGAACCCAAAAATCGAAAAGGGACTGATATCGTTCTCTTCATGAGGACATCCAGGGGTTGGTGTGTTGATCGGACTTCCCGCTCAACCGCCTCTTGCCACGCCTGATAAAGCTTATCTTCGATGCGCAGCTCGGGCACGAATGAAAAACAACCCGCTTCGTTACCGACAGGTAATTGTGGGAGCGGCTCATCAAGCACGCCGATTGTTCGCGCCATCGGATGCAGAAACCGCACCCGGACTTCCAGAGTTGGTCGTTCGCTCCGACTTTTCAGAAGGCACTCGGTTTGCATTGCAAATGGTTCTGCTCCGTTCTGGGATTCAGAATAAGCTCGCGGATAAACTCTACCGAAGGTAAAACGCTGCCGATTCTTGCGAGAAGATGCTCGATAGGGATAGAGGATATATCCTTCGTAGAGCACCGCGTTGGCAATTCGATCAACTGTCGACGGATTCATTCTTTTCTAGCAATTGTTCAATCGTCTGCTCCCACGTGGGCAATCCTTGGCGGCGTTTGTAGGCGTACAGTCGCTCAAAGACGTGCCGCTGCAGGGAAACCCATGCGCTGTTGGGATAATGATGCTCCATCAATTCATGCCAGATCTGCACCGGCATCGCGTAGGCGCACTCTTTATCCCAGGCAATCTGCTGAACCTGAAGTCGTCCATCCGGTTCAGCGTAAAAAACCGTCCCGCTAAATAGAAAGAGAAGGGGGACTTCTCCTTCTTTCAACGCGTAAAAATATTTTGTTGCACTGACATTGAGGTCGTAGGTGCACTGGATGGCCAAAACAGCTTCAGTCTTCTGCGTGAAAGGAGGGATTGTGGTATTCGCATGGGTCCACAGACGGTTGCGAAGAGTTAGCCCCCAACGATCTGGCGTCCCAAAGAGATCGACTAACTTCTCCTTTTCCTCGTCAGCGTAAGGCCGATGTGCCGATTGAATTTGAATCTGGGCCTGCAGGAGCACCGCCTGAATTAGTTCAGCTTGAGGGAAATTTGTGACCTCCAGATGAAAATGGAGCAGCGGGATAACCCCTCGAGCGGCAGCTTCCACTCTGGTCACGCTGAAATTGAGCTCAGGCATTGCTTGAATTCGTCGGCGCTTCTCGTGCGGGATGTGATCCCGTCTCAAGCCGGGAAAAAAACTTGTCGATTTCCTGCCAAACCACATCCCCGCCAGTAAAGCCTTGCCAGTGAATGCGGATTAAGCCGACCAACTCGAAGCAAATGTCGATCGGTGCCAGGTAATACTTACGATTCGTTTCCACTCGATTGACAAGGAGGGCTTCGACGTCCGGCTCCATGCCTGCCAGGGTGGGATTGCGCGCTATCAAAGAATCCCAAGCCTTGAGCGGCAACAGCGATTCCGTCGCTCCGGCGGGGCTGGGATACATCGCTTTCGTTCGATTTTCCGGAGTGGCATGAAAGAAGAAAGCGAGATTGATTGGGAGCGACAGGCTCTCCCATTCCAGGTCGGTCAAATACAGATTTGGTACAGAGCGGACATCGCGCGGAATTAGTTTGAAACGACCATCCAGCACCGACTGGAAACGTAACGCGCAGGAGTCGCAGGTACACACGATTTGGCGACTGGACATCTTAAGCATGTGGCGGTGTTCTGTGGCAAGACCCGCACTACAGAGCTCACATCGCTTCAGCGCTCTTCGCGGCTGTGCAAAACGACGTAACGTCGCGAACACAGTCGGATGTTTACTCACCGCAAGATTCTTTTCGGCGAAGGGCTGCTGACCGAGATATTCGTTCATTGCCAAAAACGACTTACTTGTCGTCAATCTTACAAGATTTGCTCGTGCAAAACTCGGCAGTTCTTTCAGAGCGGGGGCTATTTGGTGCCTCGACAATAATATGCAAAGTTAAGCCAGACAACTGGGAGATTGCGCAAACCCTGAGCGCAGCAGAAAATCTCACGAAACACTTTTAGCCAATGAGATGGTCCGACTTATCGCTTTGGCGATCGCTTTCTTAAATCGTGCTCCTCACCGTTATCGTGCTCGATTTCCTTTAATTTAAGAGCCGGAAGACCGCCCTTCGGGTTGATTCCTTGGTTCACGCCATTTCGATCGCCATGTGCTTCTGGCTGGCAACGGTCACGGATCGAACCGCGGCTCCGAGCAAAATGCGCTTGTTTCCTTGACCGTGTTTGTCACCCCAAAACCGCTTTTGACCAGCAACGCTAAAAGACCGACCACGAGAACGAGGACGACGACGAGGACGATTGCGGAGAGCTCGAAGGCAGCGGTTCGTCCCAGCTCAAGCGCTTCGGTAGGGAAGATCCTCTCATTCGCAAAGCTTGATTTCTTCCCCAATCCTCCTCGTCGTCGTCGTCGTTCTTCGTCCTCGACTCCTTTGGCTGTAAGCAAACGCATCCGCCTGCTTTCTTCGTTCCAGTGTTTTTTCTCTGCTCCAAACCCTTTAACCAGTAACGGTCGAAGACCGAGCACGACAAAGCGTCTATTGCGAAACACGCTGGGGTCTGGTGACCCGAACGGGACGACCGCTGAGCCATGCCGCGATGTTTTCGACTGTATCCTGATAGAAAATCTTATAAGTTTCAATTGTCACGAAACCAACGTGTGGCGTCACGAGAAGCCGATCTAACGAGCGGAACGGATGGGATTCTGGAAGTGGCTCGACGTCATAGACGTCGAGCGCGGCGCCGGCAATGGTCCGATTTTGCAGCGCATGGATCAATGCGCTCTCATCGACCAATGGTCCGCGCGAGGTATTCACTAGAAAAGCGGTCGGTTTCATCAGAGTGAGCTCGGCCGCGCCAACGATTCCTTTCGAACGAGGGCTCAGAACTAAATGAATAGTAACAATGTCTGCCAGCCGGAATAATTCCTCCTTGGTTACCAGCTGCGCACCGTTCTCCTCCGCGGACTCGCGCGTCAAATTCTGGCTCCAGGCAATGACGCTCATCCCGAAAGCTTGAGCAATCTTCGCCATTCTTGCGCCGATGTTGCCAAGGCCCAACAAGCCGATCGTTTTCCCGTTCAGATCGCCACCGACCGAGATTTGCCATTCGCCCTTCTGCACCGCCGCAAATTCCGCAGGCACGTTCCGGAGAATCGCTAGAATAAGGGCCCAAGTTAATTCAATGGCTCCGTGCGGGGTATACCCGGTATGACAAACCGTGATGCCGCGTTCTTCGGCTGCGGATAGATCGATCGATGCATTGCGAAATCCCGTGGAGGCGATCAACTTTAAATTCGGCAATTGCTCCAGGATTGCGCGGGTCAGGGGAGTGCGTTCGCGCATAATGCACACTACGTCGAAAGGTCTCAGGCGTTGAACGACTGAATCTGAATCGGAAAGATGGTCGCGGAAGACCGTGATATTCGCTTTGCCCTGCAGCTTTGCCCAATCCGCAGATTGGAGTGCTACGCCCTGATAATCGTCAAGAATCGCAACTTGAACCGGTTTGTCGGTTTGCATCGAAAAATGAAATTGGGTTGGTGATCAAGGTGGAGAGCTGATCAGAGAACGTCAAATCGAGTGCCGATTCGCCTGCCGTATTCGTTTTGGCAGGTCAGATATTCGGGTCAGGCCGGCGGGTTGCCGAGGGCAAACGGTTTGAGACCTTGCACCCAGCCGCGTGACAAGCGTAGGTTCACCTTTGGATGCAAAATTTCATTCGGGTCGAATTTTCCACCGGGATTGGTTACAAGGCGGCACGTTTCGTGGTTCTGACTGCGTTGCCGGAAAACGTTCTCGAGGAGATTCGAGCACAAAAGTTGAGTCCTGAAACCAGGGCGTACACCGTAGCTTTAGAGACGGTAGAACATGTGCAATTGGTCGATTCCGGGCTCCGAATCATCCTATTGTCGAACACTCCGGGCAAGGTCAAAAACCCGGATGCCCTTGGGGAACCGGCCTACGTTTCCGAAGACGGCTGCAAGGCTTGGGTCATTAGAAAACCGGGGACGGAACATTCCGCGGCGTACAAAAAGCCTTTGTCCTGAAGCGAGACTTTCGCTTGATTTATCGACGTGAGATAGCATGATAAGAGCCTGTTTGCTCTGGTTCAAAGCGCGGTAGATCGTCAGGTGAGGTATTCTCGATGGTGATTTGAAATCCGGTCTTCGGGAACGGCTCTGGAGCTCGCAACTCACTAATTAGTTAATCAAGCTATGAAGCTTTATGTTGGAAACTTGTCATTCGATACATCCGAGGCTGACCTTCAGGATATCTTCGAACAATTCGGCACTGTAAGAGAGTCTCGCGTCATCAACGATCGAGAGACTGGCCGTTCTCGTGGCTTTGCCTTCGTGACAATGGGAAATGACGCGGAGGGCCAGGCAGCTATCGCAACCCTGCATGGGAAGCAGTTCGGAGGTCGGACGATCACTGTGAACGAGGCTCGCCCGAAAGAGGAACGCCCAAGGCGATCTGTTTCCCAGTCGAGACGCTGACAGCTGCTAGGCGTTGAGAAGAGATCGCAATGTTGCTCCCTGGCCGGGATGTCCGGGATATCATGCCTCCGCGGGATGAATAAAGTATCAACGCTTCTCAAAGACCCAGCGCATACGAGATTCTGTTTACCATGTCCAATGAACCGGCAATCCCAGTCGAAGGTAAAATCGTCTCGATTCTCCCCGGAACGATGTTTCGTGTAGAGCTTCCCAACAACCAAGTCGTGCTCGCGCATATCTCGGGCAAGATGCGGAAGCGCTTTATCCGACTTAATCTGGGCGATCGCGTCAAACTCGAAATGTCGCCCTATGATCTCAGCAAAGCGCGAATCGTTTATCGTTTAGGATGAGCACTCTTTCGGAATACCTAAGCGCATGTTTTCAAGAATCCCTTTCGAAAAAGTCAATTGGCTGATCAGCTCGTTTCTCATTGGCACTTTGTTTTTGGCAGTCACTGCCGTGCCTGTTTATCTCTGGTTTTTCGGTTTGGACACTTTCCAGCTCATTCTATTTTTCGTGATGTTCTTTGCCTGCGGGTTCTCCATCACGATCGGGTACCACCGGCTCTTCTCCCATCGCACTTTTGAGGCGCACTGGCTCGTACGGCTGTTCACCTTGGTTTTTGGCGCGGCGACCTTCGAAAATTCTGTGCTGCTATGGGCTTGCGAACATCGAAACCACCATAAGTACGTTGACCACGATGACGATCCATACTGTATCTCGAAGGGATTATTCCACGCCCATATCGGGTGGCTCTTGTTCAAGCTCGACCCGCCTCCGCCATTCGACAATGTATCGGACCTGAAAAGGGATCACCTCGTGATGTGGCAGCATCGCCACATCCATTGGATTGCCGCGCTGGTCTCCTTCGGGTTGCCGGCGACGGTCGGGTTCCTTTATGGTGGATGGATATCCGCTCTCGGTGCCTTTCTCATTGCTGGGGTGGCGCGCATCGTCGTTCTCCAGCACTGCACTTTTTGCATTAACTCGTTATGTCACTATCTCGGGGAACGTCCCTACTCCTCCAGATGCACCGCGCGCGACTCGTGGCTCATGGCGATCGTGACTCTGGGGGAAGGGTATCATAACTATCACCATGAATTTCAGTATGACTACCGAAACGGCGTGAAGCCCTGGCAGTTCGATCCGACAAAGTGGGCGATTTGGACACTCTCCAAAGTGGGTCTCGCCAGAAAGCTTCGTCGCGTTCCGGAGGAAAAAATCACCCTGGCAGAATTGGCCGAGGCTCAGCGGCGGCTCGAGACTATTCTCGCCGCCACAGGACTCACCGAGGCTGCCTCGGCAACTATCTATGCCGCCCAGCATCGCCTTCAGGCGATCGAAAAACAGTGGACAGAGAAGAAGCGTGAGCGGGCCGAGCCGCCTGCCGACCTGCTTCCGGCCTTGCGACGCGAAATCCGAGCCACGATGCGAATGCTTCGGGAATTAAACGAGCCGCGAGTGGCGACGGCATAAGAACCTAACCAGGGCTTTCAGCTCATGTCCCGTGGTCAGAGCGATGTTTTCGGGAAGACATAGAGATGTTGACCCGGAATATTTTCACAGGGTCATCCGGCCTTCGGCCGCAATCAGGGCATCGCAAAGGGAGTGGATTTCGTTATCGACCTCGATGGGATCCGAGACCGTCCGGGCGACTTCCTCGCGAAGAAGGATCGAGTAGCGTTTGCGCAATCGGTGCACGAGAGTTTTTACCCCGCCGGCGCTTAGCCCAAGCGTTACCGAGAGTTCTTCGTATGAGGGCGATGGACGAGTGTCGCCGAAACGCAGGAAAATCTCCAGAGCTTGGAAGGTGGAACTTTTCCCTTCAGAGGCGTATTCGCGCCCCAGTGCAACCATCACATGGTTGAGCAGGGTCATCGCCCAGCGGGCATCGAAAATCTTTTCTGCGGTCAGGTAATCTGCGGGCTCGAGTCTGTAACGGCTTTCTGCATTTTCCAAATCCAGTGAGACAAACTCGTAGTTCTTCCCTCGCTTAAGACTATGAGCTCGCTGCGATTCGTTCGAGAGGTAGTTTTGAAAAGAAGAAAGCAAAAAGGATCGAAACTTACCTTTCAACCGGTCGACCTGAGTCAAGGCTTTGTGTTCGAGCAGGTGCAAGAAGAATCCTTGTGTTAGGTCCTGGGCGTCATGTGGCGAGTAGCCGCGTCTCCTGGCGAAGGAGTAAAGCGGATACCAATAAATCCGGCAAAGCTCGGCCAAAGCTGCCTTGCCGCCTGCTGCCTGGCTTTGAGCAGAAACTATCACCAAAGTCCATCGGGTGGTGTGGAACTGAGCCTCGCCCGCTCCGCCTGGCTGGAATTCCGGAATCATGTCGCGCCGTGGGACCTTACCCAAAAGCGACCCCATTCGAAACTAGAATCCTGTCCAGGGAACTGAACAGAAAATAAACAGGCAACAGGGACCTTTTCCAAGTGTTTGCCGACGCCGGGTAGCGCAGCTGGACATAACGCAGCACAGGCTTCCGTTTGGCACCATGTCGCCCCCTCGTCAGCCGCAGAGCGAACATCGATAAAGCGAGATGCTTTACTTACTGTCTTGATTCATCGCTCACGTAAGTAAAGCATATCCTGCCTTACCTTCTGGCTTGTGAATCCAGCTTGGCCGAAGTTCGAATTTCCCTGGCCAAACTGGGCCGGACCGTAGAGGTCAACGATGCCAATGGTTGCCATAATATCGGCCACCGTAGTATCTACGCCCGTAATAGCCGCGGCCGTAGTAGCCGTGGAAGTAACGGTTGCGCCAGTACGGTCCATAATGACCGTAATAGTACCCATTCCAATAGCCCGGGTAGCCGTAGCCATAGAAGGGTCCCGGGCCGTAATAACCGGGCCCAAAAAAAACCGGGACCGGAATTGGCAGGCCAAAGGCAAAGCTTACACCAGCGCGCGCCGTCGGTTCAGCGAGGAACGCCAATCCCGCGACCACTAGCAGGAGGACAACAAGCTTTTTCATAATTAAAGGGTTAGACGGACAACATACCAAATTTGATCAATCCTAACAGAATTGAATGTCGGGATGGCTCGTCTCTCTGCTGCATTGCTACGCATTGTCTGACCTTTTGCGATGGAACGCGTACCTGCCTCCTTTGGCTACTGCAAAAGGAGAAACACAGCGCTCAGGGCTGAGATGGCAAAAAAGAGAGCCAAAAGGAGCACTTTGGTCCCGTTGATCGAGCGGAACTTAACTGGGCGAGGTGAAATCGTTGAACCATTCGAGACTGATTCGAGTGCCTTTGGCATAGCTTGATAGGTGATTCGTCCAGGTTTGATGGACGCACTTCAGAATGCTTTGGCTTTGAACTCGTGGCGTCCCATGAAAGGTTGATCGGCATTTGGCCGAATTACTTAAGCTCTCGCCACACTTTTGAGACAGGAGTATTGATCCCGTCTGCGCTTGTGGCTTAATGACGAGGAGTTCCCGCCGAAATTGACTGAAAGAGGCGGTTTGATGCGTCACTCATTTTCCTACGAGATTCGAAATCAACCGGCCGCGCTCCAATGTTTGAAGCAGGAGCTGGATTCGTCGCTTTCTGCGGCGCTGAAAGGGTTCGATGTTCGTGTTACGGTACTGCTGGTTATCGATGAATTGGTATCGAACCTCTTGAAATACGGTTTCCGCGTCGAGCCCGGTCAGAGGTCCTATTTGAAAATCGAATTCGATGACGATTGGCTGGAGATTGAATTGAAAGATAACGGCCTCCCGTTTAATCCCTTGGTGCAACCAGCGCCAATCTCGCTCGGCCAAGGGCTGGCGGATCGGTCGGTGGGGGGACTCGGACTCTATCTCGTACTGAAAATGATGGATGAAACGCATTACGAATGGATACAACCGTGGAATTGTCTCAGGTTGAGAAAAAAAATGAAGAAGGTCATCAATGATCGCGAAGAGTGAAACCTTAGGCGAGTGCAAGATTTTGCGCGTTAGCGGCCGAATTGATTTCGAGTCAGCTCTGGATTTTGAGCATCAAATCAATGCGATGATCCAGGAGGGGGGCGACTGTTTCATTATCGAGTTATCGCAGGTAGAGCTGCTAAGCAGCGCAGGTCTTCGGGTGATGCTTTCTACTGCCAAGCGGGTGGCCCATCGCAATGCATCTCTGGCTTTGGCTGCCCCCAGCCAGGTGGTCCGGCAGGTTTTTGAAATTTCTCACTTCAATCTGTTGTTCAAGATCTTTCCTACTGTGCCGGCGGCAATCGCGGCTTTGAAGGACACGACCGAAGTGTTTGATGCAGAGGAGCCTGGCCAAGGGTCTCATCCGATGTCCAGTTCAGTCAGACTGGAGGACGCTCGGTCAACGGACTTAGATATTCCGACTGTCGAGCCTGTCGAAAAATTGCCGTCGCCCCAGCGACCCAGGCCGCCTTTATCTACGACGCCGCCCGAGAATCCAATGCTGAAAGTTGAGGCGATGCGTCCCGAACCGCCATCGCCGGTTGTTTCGCCACCGCCCGGCGGCGATGCTTCTGGAGTAAAACCCTCTTCGTCCCTGCCGCCGCCGCTTCCGCCAGGCGTCCCGCATTCGACCGAGTCCCCTACGGTCACACCCCCGGCAGTACCGTCCAGGGGTTCGGAAGCAAAGAAAGTGGCGCCAATAACGGTGATACCTAAACAGCCGCAGAAAACGCCGCCGCCACTGCCCTCCGCGAATCAACCGGGCCCGGTTTCGTCAGCTCCGTTGCCGCCGTCAACCGCTCGGTCGGCGGGACAGCTCACACGGCGGGAGGCGAAATATCCGGCTCTCCTGGAGGTTCGGGCAGAGGGAACAAGTTACCCATGCAAAGATGGTGACGTCATCGGGACGGAAGGGCGATTGGCACAACCGTATTTCAGCCAGATTACGAATCTTGCGCCGCGCCATTTGTTGATCGGTCAACTCGAAGGGCGTTGGTTTGTTTTCACGCCAAAAAACGTGCAGCATCCTTTCATTTTGGACGGGGTCGTGCTTCGTGCCGGCGAGAGAAGGATCCTACAGTACGTGGACCATCAAGCCGAATACAGCGGGCACGTGTTCGGCTTCCGACTGATTGCTCATGAGCCGAAGGAAGGATTTCTTTCCAGGATATTTAGTCGTAAAAAATAGAAGTCTTCGAGCTCGCTGACCACAAACTTGGCGGAAGGTTTGCCCGTTTGACACGCGCGTCAACCAAGCGTCAGGAGTTCGTCGCTACGGTGCGACAGCCCAAATCTCGACCGCTCGATTTTGATCAGGACGTTTACTGTCCAAAAGATCGGTGCTGCCCATCCCGACGCTGTGAATCACATTCAAAAGATTGTTCTTATCCCTCAGCACCTTCGTCACGCTGTCGGCCCGCTGTTGCGAGATCTGTAGATTCGTTTTTGGATCACCAGCCGCGTCGGCGTAACCGGCTACGACAAACACCACGGTGGGATCGCTGACCTTATCTTCGACCTCCTTTGATTTAAAACGCTTAATCAGATCGTCGGCTGCCGCGCGGCTGAGCGCAGTTTGCCGAGTATCAAATCGGATCACCAGCAACCGATCCATCGAACGCGCAGTCTCCATCTTCTCGCCCAGACGCTTCTTTTCGTCCGCGGTGAATCTAGGCATCGCATTAATCCTCTTTAAAACGTCCTCGCGGGTCGCATCAACCTCAGATTTGGTGAGGGTTGTTGGAGGCTGTATTTCGCCGCCAGCTCCAGCAGAAGTGTCGGTATCTGTGCGCGGCGGACTTTGGGAGGGGGGCGAATTCTCCGCTTGGACGACCGGCGTTGGCGTAGGCTGCACAACAATTTTCCGCTTTTCTTGTTCCGCCGTCGGCGAGGGGAGGGCAGCAGGAGTTTCAGTCGGTGCGACGTCTGTTTTTTCTCCGCTGGCTAACGAGGAATTGGGGGTTGAGGCGCTGTTCGACGAATTAGGCGGTGTCGCTGGCGGCTCTTGATTATCAGCGGGAGGAGCATTCACGACTTTGTCCTCAGCTTGACTCTCTGTTACTTTCTGATTTGTCTCTGCCTTATTGAAGGCCAGATGGAAGATTTGATCTTTGAAAGCAAAGAATGCCATCCCCCCGCCGATGAGGATCAAAAGCAGCACCAGTCCGAGTGCTATCAGAACCTTGGCGCCACCCTGTTTTGAAGAGTCCACCACCAGCGGTTGGCCGCACTCAGGACACTTAGAGTCTGCCGGGACAGGGATTTTTTCACCAGTGTACGCAAAACTGCAGCCGACCTTATTTTTGCAGACGCCAAACCGAGGTTTCATAGTGGTGTCACCGATCATACCTACGAACCGATTTGAAGTAAGAAAAATCTTTCACCGCGCCGCGACTTCGCTCAGATGTCTTCCATTAACAATTGAGCGTATCGGCGCAAATGAGCTACAAGAGTCTGGAACAACGTGAGTAACAGCGGCAACTCAGTGGAGAATGACGAAAAACGGACCCTTGGTCGAGACCTGCGTCTGCTGGAATTGATCGTAGATAACATCGATGATCTGATCGCGGTGATTGACTCTCAGGGAAAACGCGTATGGAACAACGCTGCTTACGCCCGGGTCCTTGGCTATTCGGTAGAGAGCTTGGCAGGAAGTAACTCACTCATTGAAGTTCATCCCGATGATTTGCCCAAAGTGCAGCGAGCCCTGCGCGATTCAATGCTGACTGGAAGCGGCCGCCGAATCGAATACCGGCTGCGACATCGATCTGGGCATTATGTTTATCTTGAATCACAAGGATGGGTGTTGCCGGCGAGCGAGGAGCGGGAACAGTTGCTGGTTGTCATATCTCGCGACATTTCGCAGCGGAAGGAACTCGAGGAACAACAAGCCTCATTGTACGAGCAGCAGTCCCGCCAAGCCAAGGCGATGGCCGCGATAGTCCACTCGGTTGACTTCCAGCGATCCGATGTTGAGCATGGTTCGGAGATTGTCCTGGGCTTCCTTTGCCGGACGCTTCGGGCGGAGTCGGCGGAACTCTGGAGACTGCAAAGCGAGGAGGGACGGTTTCTTCGAATTGGGAGTCTCGTATCCGACGATGGCAACGCGAGACAGGTCCCGGATTTAAGCTTTGAGTCATCTGCGTTGCCCGCGGTGCTTCGACAAAATCGAGTGCTCGCCTTACCCGAAGAAGTCGCCGACATGCAGGATCTCGAGATCGGGGAGGCGTTTTTGCCCGAAAAGAGGTTGCCTCCCATTTCGGAACAGATCAGCGCAAAGCTCGTTCCCGGGGGCGCGAAAGGTTTGCTCGCTGCGGTCTGGCTTGCCGGAAAACCGGCGGGGTTTCTCTTAATCGCCAGCGGCGATTCCGGTCGAGTGTGGTCAATCTACGAACGGAATTTCTGCGTAGCTCTGGCAGATCTCGTTTCAATGCTTCTCGAAGGCAGACAGCGTCTCGACACTTTGCAAGCGCTTCAGCTCAGCCAAAAAATGATAAGCGCGCAACTCGCGGACGCGGCGAGCTATGTTCGGTCACAATTACCGGTAAATCTCTTTAATTCGGTGCGTACCGACTGGCGGTATCTGCCTAGCTCAGCTCTTGGCGGCGATGCCCTCGATTTTTTTTGGCTAAATGAAGACCATATGGTCATCTTTCTTCTCGATGTCGTCGGACATGGTGTCGGTTCCGCCTTGTTGGCCACTTCAATTTTGCATTTGCTGCGTCAACGGGCGTTGAAGGACGGGGATCCGCTCGATCCGGTTTCGGTTTTGGCCGCCTTAAATCGCTCGTTTCAGATGGATGAGCATGGAGACAAAGTGTTTTCAATCTGGTACGGCGTCTTTGACAGGGTCAGCGGTGTCATTCGATTCGCGGCGGCTGGCCATCCCCCTGCTTTACTAATTTCGCCGGGTCCGGATGGTCAGGCCGAAGTCACCTGGCTCAAGAGCAAAGGACTCTGGATTGGGGCCACAACAACTGCAACGTTTGAGGGCGGAAGCGCGATTGTAGCTCAAGATGCTGAGTTGTTCGTTTTCAGCGACGGCCTCTATGAGTTGTCGACGCCAGGAGGGCCGATGATTGGACTGGAAGGATTTGGCAAACTGCTGGAGGACCTCCACAGCGCCGGCGCCGCAGATCTTGAAAGAGTCTTAATTGAGGTGAGCCGGCTGCACGGATCAGATCAATTCGAGGACGATGCGTCGATCCTAAAGGTTCGCTTCGGCTAGGGCTGGCGGTTGAGTTCGAAAATGATGGAATTCAGTCGTGGGCCGAGTCTTCGCAGTTCGTCCTTATGGGCCTTCGCCAGCTTGTCGAGTATCTCGAGCCCGCGCAGGGTGAGAGTGACATAAACCTGGCGGCGGTCTTCGGCGCTGACCGTGCGGCTGATTAAATCTTGTGCTCCCAGACGGTCGACCAGTCCGACGGCACTGTGGTGAGCAATTTGCAGTTGTTCCGCTAGTTCGCCAATCGTGGCGGAATCTCGGCCTGGAAAGCCCTTGATGGCCAGGAGAGCCTGGTACCGGCGGGGAGTTAGCCCGGCAGAAGCAGCCGCTGATTCGCTAAAGCTCAGGAATTGTCTCAGACTATAACGGAAAGCAGCCAGGGCTTCGTACTCTGCCTTGGTCACCCGGGCGGAAGCTCTTTTCTTTGCGGCGGTCACTCAAGCGAAGGTTGATACTTCGGAGGAGGGCCAAAAGTAAAGTTCGATTTATATCGGGTAACGATAAAACTGCCCGGTCCGAGATTTTGGAGAATTTTAGTGGCCGAATCGCTAATCTGCCGGCGGTGGCGTTCAGTAATAGGTTCGAAAGCGAGCTGCAAAATGTCTAGGAACTTACGCTCTGCTCTTGTTGCAGGCTCGAGAGCTTTTCTCCGGCACCCGCGTAAAAGCGACATGGATGAATTTACTCGTTTGGTTATCGCCAGCCGGCGCTTCCTCCATCCCTGGGTCACGCCGGCATCGACTCCGGAAGCTTATGCGCGCTACCTGCAGTATGCTCGGCGCAAATCAGTGTGCTCTTGCTTGGTCTGCCGGAATGAGGATGCCAGGATTATGGGGGTCTGCACTCTCTCTCAGATATTCCTCGGCAATCTGAAAAGCGCCTATGTAGGTTACTGGATCGGCGCCATGTTTGCGGATCAAGGGTACATGACCGAGGCGCTCGATCTCCTGTTAGCTTATGCGTTCGAAACCCTGCGGCTGCACAGGGTCGAAGCAAATATCCAGCCGGAGAACCTTAGTTCGAGAGCGCTCGTCGCGCGGATCGGTTTTAGAATGGAAGGTTTTTCACCTCGATATCTTAAGGTTGCCGGCCGCTGGAAGGATCACGAGCGGTGGGCGATCCGTCGCGAGGAATGGGCCGAACGGGTTCGCGAGCGGCGCGCCATCTGACGATTTGATCTGTGCCCTCCGCTGCATGAGATTGTCTGGTGCGCCAGCCTCAAGAGAGTCATCTGATGGAGATTCTTTGCATCCTTGTCGACAATGGAGTGCAATTTGTGGTTGCTGGAGGGACCGCGGTGGTACTGCACGGGATTCGAAGGATGACGCTCGATCTGGATATTGCCGTATCGCTCGATCAATCGAATTTGCGCCGGTTCATTTCGACTCTGAATCAACTCAAGTTCATTCCTCGAGCTCCGGTACCTGCGGAGACGATTCTCCACCGGGAACGCATCGAAATGCTAATCCGCGAGAAAAATGCGCTGGTATTCACGTTTTGGTGTCCGGGTGAACCATATAATCAGATCGACATGTTCTTGACCCATGAAAACAGCTTCGATGGTTTGCTCTCGGATGCGCGTACACTCACCGTCTGCGGACGAACCGTCCTCGTGGCTTCCCGGCGAAAGCTCATCGAAATGAAACGCAGGGTGGAACCAATCCGCGACCAGGACCTGAGTGATATTCAGGCCCTTCAGATCGTTGAAAAGATGAACCCAAGTGCGGATTCGACGATTGTCTCTGCGTCCTCCCAGCTTCGAATGCGAAATGCTGTGTCCGAAGTGTAACGCGGCTTTCGATGAGCGGTTTTGCCCTCAATGCGGTTTGGATCTCCATATTTATGCCGAGGTGGCGGCACTAAAGACAGAAGTCGAAGCGCTGCGGAAACTGGTCCTCTCCAGCCCTCCGCCGAGATCGCGAATAGCCGCAACCACCACAGACGAGAGAGAGAACAGCGCGGCGGAAGAAACAAAAATGCCTCCGCCTTTACCGCCTGCGGTGAGCAAAGCCGGACGGAAGAAAGGGTTGTCTGGAGGTGGTTCTGCCGAGTTGGCAGTTGGTCAGAAATGGCTCCTGGGAATTGGTGTGCTGATCCTGATCATCGGGATCGGATTTTTTCTGAAGTACGCTTTTGACCAGGAATGGATTGGCCCGGCGGTCCGGGTCTCGATCGGATTCGTTGGCGGCATCGCTCTCTTGCTGGCCGGCAGCATTTGCCACCGGGGAAATCTGCGAGGCTTAGACGTCGCGATTGGAGCGGTAGGTCTGGGAACGCTTTATCTTACGAGCTATGCGGCTTCGCAGGTTGATCGATTGCTGCCTGACGGACTGGCTCTGCTGCTGATTCTGCTCACGACCGCGATTGGTGCCAGTTTGGCTACCATTTGGGTTTCGCAAGCCCTGGCGATTCTCACCTTCCTTGGCGGTTATTTAGCTCCGCTCTTGTTTGCCTCAGCGCAATTCGATCCCTGGCTGTTTCTCGGTTACCTCTTGATTTTGACTGCCGGCGGTCAAATTCTTGCCTATACCAAAAACTGGAAGCACCTTTATTCGAGTGCAGCGACGCTGACGTGGCTTACGCTCACCGTTTGGTCCCAGCGCGATTACCACAAAAACTGGTTTCTCGAAGCGTTTGTCTTCACCCAGGTTTTGTTTGTGGCCTATTCGATTATGCCGTTCTTGCGGGCGGCCGTTAGAAAGGAAACAAGTTGGAGCTGGGGTTTCCTCCTCGCAGTGATCAATGGATTGTTCTGCTGCTGGTATTCAGACTTCCTTCTCAACTATCAAAAGTTGCCTGCTTCGCTCGTCAGTTTGAGTTACGCGATCACTACATTGGCCCTTGCTTTGGTATTCTGGCGAGGGCGGATTCCTGACCTCTTTGCAAGCTGGCTTATCGCGCAAGCTGCCGTTTTCCTTCTGGTCTTTTGGGAGCAGGTCCTCACCAATTCCTGGCTGACCGTTTTTTGGTCGGCCGAGATCGTGGTACTCTATTGGTCGGCTTCGAAGTGCAATGATCGAACGCTTTTGGCGGTCACCTTTCTCATTGGCCTGCTCGTCGTTTTTCAGTTTTTCGGTGATTCAATCAGCGTCGTTTTCGACTCGAACAGCTCTGCTTCCTTCTCCGAAGCAATTATCAGCAGATGGAGTGCGGGACTCTCGGTGGTGATCAGTCTGCTCTTAGTTGTCTGGCTGGATCGGACTGGCCGTTTTGGGGAATCACATCCGCGGCTGAACCACGCTTTTGAGTTGCTCGGGGTCGTAACTTTGTTTGGTTTTGCCAACCTGGAACTTCATCGATTTACCAATCAATTCATGCGCCGAATTGAATTAGCAGGCTTCTCGGTGTTGTGGTCGCTGTTCGCGATCGGGCTCATGTTGATAGGAGTCTGGAAGCGAAGAAAGGTTTATCGGGTGTCGGCGATTGCTCTCCTGATTGTCACCGTCTTAAAAGTTTTGGCATTCGACACCGCCGAAGTTTCGACGCCTTATCGGATCTTGTCCTGTCTGGTGCTAGGGGCAATTCTGGTTGCCGTCTCTTTCCTCTATTACCGCTTCAGTGAGCGCCTGACCGGCAAGTAGTGCGACGTTTCGGCGCGTCGGCAGAACGTATCGGCGTGGTATGCGAAGCGGCCCGCTTTGCCCCTTGAACCGAGGCAAACGGAAGCCACAGACGCTGTCCCGACACCCGGAACCGCCAAACGGCCAAACGGTGACTGCGCCGGCGAACGGTGAACGGCGAACGGTGAACGGTGAACGGTGAACGCCAAACGTCGAACGCCAAACGGTCCCGTCAGCCACGGTTCAAAAGAGGCAAAGCGGGACGCTTCGCATGCCATTTGCCAATGCGGCACGTCCTTACAATCCATACGGGTGCCGCATTACGAAGTCATCTGCTGGGCGGCTGCGAGTCAGCCATTTCGGTCCATGTTCACCGTTGGCGTAGCCAGTGTCAAAGCGCAGGCCTGCCACCACAAGAAAAGTATGACCTCGGCTGGCATACACGGTAACCCACCGTCCGGGTCCGGATTCCGCGTAGGACCGCAATTCCTTGGATGGCGTGGGTGTATTCATCCTGCCTATCGAGTGGAGCACAAATGAGACCGCACCGGAACAATCGTATGCAGTGTCAGAGAAGTTTTTGTGTCCTCCGCCGTACCGATAAGGTTTGCCAATCAATTCGTTCCCCGCGTCGATCGCTTGTCTTACCAGGAATGGTGCCGCAGGCGGGGAGACGGCGTAACCACTGTCCAAGGTAGCGGTTCGACCTGGGATATAATGATAGACGTAAGGCGGGGTATTTACGCAGCCAGTCAAAACAAGGGCGGCAGCTGAAAGCAGCAAAAATCCGAATCGACAAAACATCAGGTGCCGCATTCCCATGTTCAAAGCAGGTTGCGCAGCTTGGCAACTGCCGCGTCAACAGAGGAACAGTCCCCAATCGGCAGCACTTCTGTGCCTTTGCGGATACGGCCAATAAGACCGGCCAGAATTTCACCCGGTCCGAGCTCCAGAAACAGATTGCAGCCCAGTTGATCGATCATGTATTCGACACTTTGAGTCCATCGGACCGTGCCGGTAACTTGTTTCGCGAGGCTTTGCAGGATATCGCTTTTTCCGGATACCGGCTCGCCCGTGACATTGGCGACGACTTTGGTGGTCGGATTTTCAATTGAAACGGACGCAAGATCGCTTCTTAATTTTTCTTCGGCGGACCTCATTAGCCGCGAATGAAACGCCCCTGCCACATTCAGCGGAATGGCTCGCCTTATTCCATACTGTTTGGAGAGATCGATGGCCTTACGCACGCCTGCCACCGCTCCGGATAAGACAATCTGCCCGGGAGAATTCAAGTTGGCCACATCCACGTCGGCTTCTTGAGCGATCTTTTGCACGTTATCCTCGTCACCGCCGATGAACGCAGCCATGGTTCCGGACGTCGCGTTGCAGGCCTCTTCCATGTAGCGTCCTCGATTTGCCACTAGTCGAAGGCCCGTCTGAAAGTCGTAGCTGCCGGCCGCTGCGTGCGCGGTGAATTCCCCGAGCGACAATCCGGCGGTCGCCGCGACCTGAAAGTCTCCCAGCAGTTCCCGAAGAACTTCAAGCACTGCGATTCCATGCACGTAAAGCGCAACCTGGCAGCGCGACGTTTTTGTCAGTTCCTCTATCGGGCCATCGAAAGCGATTTGACTGATCGAATATCCGAGTGCGGAATCGGCGGCGGCAAATCGATTGGCCGCCACCGCGAACTGTTGGGACAGATCTTTTCCCATGCCCACTTGTTGGGCGCCCTGCCCTGAAAAAAGAAGAGCAATCGATTTCGCCATCCAACGAGGATGAATCGCAAACGCAGTCGTTTCAACCCAAACCAAAGATGTTGGCCGGTACGCATTTTAAATTGCTGGCTTTGCCTCTGTGCATCGGCTTGATACGATGGGGTTTATGCGGGCAATCCAGGTGGTTTGGATTATGTTTTTCTTGTTGATTCTTCCGTGCGGTTTTCTTTCCGGACTGCACGCACAAGTTGCTTCTTCTACGGACCCTCTCACACAGGCGCAAATTGAAAATCAGCGGGCCCAGGCTACCTATTACCAGCGCCAAGCGGACAAAAGGGGTTTCTGGCGAAATCTGCGGGAGTACGGTGGACCGATCGGGGCTGCCGTGGCGGCGGTGGTGGCGATTATCTCCTTTGGATTGAACTACCGCGCTACGCTGCGCAGCCGCGCCGATGCGAAATTCTACGAGGCCTTGAATCTATTTGCCGATAGAAAGAATCCAAGTGTTCGATCAAGCGCCGTTGGTCTACTTGAGCAAATGGGCTGCACGAGAAAGCGCTTTTATCAAACGGCGTTTGACCAGCTCTCGATGAGCCTGCTCGCCGAAAGAGAGGATGAAGCGCGAAATGCGATCCGAACTGCCCTTGGCCGCCTTGCTGAACTGGATCCTGTCACCGCGCTGGCGAAGCTGGAAGCGATCAACAGGACTTTGCGGGACGCGCTGGCTGAATCTTTCTGCCGATTTTGTGTCGCGGCGGGAGTGCAGTCGATCGAAAAGGTGCCCGACTTGATCTGGGATGAAGCGGCACAGGTCAGCTCGTACGACCGGGAGGCTTTGGCTGGGTTATTGCAGATTTTGACGAAGGATCATCTCGTGGCGGCTATGGCCGCGGCGACGAGGACGTTTCGCACGACGTCAAAGTTTGACTATGAAGATTGCCGGGCGAAGACTCGGCTCGAACTGAGCGAATCCGCAGAGCGCCTGCGATCAAACATCAAGTCGATCAGCGAAGTGCTTTTGTTGCTTCACGGAAAAGAGGGCCAAAAGTCTTTCTCCGGCTCCTTTGCTCGCGGTAAGACGCCAAATTCTTTCTCATTTGCGTTTTTGGTAGGCGGAACATTCCGCGATTTGCAAGAGTTCAGGATCTCCCGATCTATCTTCCGCGAAGCCAATTTTGCCGCCGCGAATCTGACGGGGGCAGTGCTTCTTGATTCAGATCTTTCGAGCGCAAATCTCGAAAGCGCGACACTATGTCAGGTCAAATGCAAGGGGACGAAGCTTGTTGGAGCTGTCCTGAAGCACGCGGATTTGACGGGCGCCAAATTTGAAAATAGTGACTTCTCGGGTGCGGATCTTACAGGGACCCGATTTCGGAACACGGCGATCGCTCTGACCGCCTTGGAGCATACCGAATGGTGGAAGGCTGATTTCAAGTATCAGCGCGATCTGTTGAGAGCAGTTCATGCCAGATACAAGAAAGATCTTCCCGACCTTGAGAGCCTTTATGTTCGCGGTGATATCCATCGCTCGGTACTTGATTTCATCGGCAAGATTACCGAAGAGCGATTATAGGCGAGGTCTCCTGCTTTGCCTCTTCAAAACAGCAAAGCAAGAACGCTTCGCTTATCACTCAGTTCAAGCGGTGCGGGGCACCAGACTCGCGAGAATGAACACGCGGCTAAAGTTTCTTTCTATTCTGCCGATTGGTTAGGAATGCCCCAAAATTGCCATGGAAAGGTGACTCTCGGAGATCTTCAGCCGCAAGGTCTGCTCGACCTTTACAGGCAAGGAACAACTTGGGTCGCTGCGATCCGCTTGCGAGACGGCCGTCTGACTAACCTCCCTTTAGAGGAATCGGTGACTACTCGGAAAGCGGCTCTCCAATTTCTAAAAACGGAATTGACGAAGTTAGAATTAAGTCCGATGCCGAACTAAGCGGCAGCGAAGTTCTTTCGGCTTTAGAAGAGAAAACTCGTTCGGGCGAATTTCTCTTTTGAATATTTTTGTAAAGCGGCGCATAGTTTCCGTACCCTATGGAAATCGCTGGCTCAGTAGGCGCGATACTGGCGCACAAGGGTTCTGCAGTCTGGTCGATTGCTCCTCATGCTACGGTCTTTGACGCCATTCAGCTCATGGCGGACAAGAATGTCGGTGCGCTTCCGGTTATCGAAAATGAAAAGCTGGTCGGAATTATCTCCGAGCGGGATTACACAAGGAAGGTCATCCTGAAAGGCAAACTGTCGAAGGAAACTCCGGTCAGAGAGATCATGACTCTGGAACTGATCACCGCAAATCCAGGTGACGGTATCGCCGAGTGCATGCACCTGATGACGGATAAACGAATTCGCCACCTGCCAGTATTGGAAGGGACGAGAATGGTTGGACTTATCTCAATTGGAGACTTGGTAAAAAGGATCATCTCGGCGCAAACCGCTACCATCGACAATCTCGAAAAGTACATCACCGGGGATTATCCAGCCTGAAGACGACGAGATTTTGGACTCTTAACAAATTAATCGTACTCGTTCTGATAGGGGGCTTCGGCGTGGTTCTGGTGGAAGTCCGTTTTGACCATCGTTCAGTCGTTGGCGAAAACGCGGTTGCCTGGATTCCGATTGTTTATTCCATTCTGATGATGATTGCTTCCGCAATTGGGCTCTTCTTCTGGACCCGGGGCGGGCGACAGGTACTGCTGATTGGATTTTTTCTTTCGATCCTGGTCGGCTTCGCCGGGTTCTGGTATCATACCAACGGGCGGTTGGTTCGTTCAATTCAACACGAATTCTCCGCGTGGATTCACAAAATTCCAGATGAAGATAAACCGCCGGCTTTGGCTCCTCTGGCGTTCGCTGGATTCGGAGTGTTGGGCGCGCTTGCCTGCGCCAAGCGGTTCCAGGAGCCGACCTCAATCCGTTGAAAACGCCAAATATTGTCGCGGCCTCGATTGCTCTGCACATGGTTGCCCTGATCTTGATCGCAGTGGCGGCATCGGGCGAATTTTTCGAAAGGCGCTACGTCCATGTTTTGGCGCCGATCCTCTTTCCTGAGAAAAACCAAGGTATCGCGCTGGAGAGGATCGCTTTTGGTCAATCTGATTTGTTGCCATTCTATGGTAGCTCGGAGCTGGTGAAACCTGCCGCCGACAAAGCGGCCGATTTTTTTCAGACTTATCCCACAGGGTTCAGCGTCTTTTCGGTGGGAAAAGCTGGGGCAGCCTCGTTGATCCTGTTACAGAAGGTCGGCGCGATGGGTTCCGATCTTCGTGGAAAAAAGGTAGCGATTTCGATTTCGCCTACTTGGTTTTTTCACCGGAACCAGCGGGTCGCCTATTACGACGGCAATTTTTCTCTCCTCCAGGCGGGAGAGCTGATTTACAACCGGCATCTCAGTTTCGGCCTTAAAGGCGATATCGCGCGCCGAATGTTAGAATTTCCGACAACCCTTGAGAAAAGCGTCCTGCTGGCCTTCACTCTGAAGTTGCTCGCATCGGATTCGCCGATGGACCGCCTAATCTATTGCTGGATTGCTCCGCTCGGAGTCCTCGAAAACGGAATTCTGCGAATCCAGGACCATTTCGAGACGCTCTTCTTTATTTTGAAGGAATCGCGGCAGCTAAACTTTCATGTCAGGCATTCACGGCAGAACATAGACTGGGAGACATTGTTTGCGAGTTCCGCTTCGCAAATCCGCGAGCACACCGATGGGGATCCGGAACCCATTGGACCGGAAAAGGGCTCCGAAACGTTTGTGGCGAATGAACAAAATGCGCATGAATGGGTCGATTTTGAACTGTTGCTGCGCGGACTGAACGAGTTAGGAGCCAGACCACTGCTCCTAAGTATTCCCATTGATGGTCCCTACTTCGACCGGTTTGGTGTCGGGCGTCCTTTCCGCGACCTCTACTACAAAAGAATCCGGGAGCTGGCGCAGGCTCATAACGTTCCGGTGATCGAATTTGAAGGTCACGATCTGGATGAAGATTTCCTCTCTGGTCACCATGATCATTTGACCGACAAAGGTTGGCTTTGCTTCGATAAGGCAATCGACGACTTTTTCCACGATCGGGTCGTTTTGCAACGTCCTTCCGGCGCATCAATGAGCTCGCCGCACGGACGGTGAGATTTTTGCCAGTGCCGCTACTGAGCGTTCAGGTGGCCTGAGAAAATCAGGAAACCGAAGCAAATGAGATTGGCGGTGACAAAAATCGATGCCAGGCGCCATCCGGGTCCGGTACCCCACCATTGCCTTCTTTTGTTCCAGCGCACAAACAAGTCATGCACTGTAAACAGTGAGGCGTGATAACCTCCATAAATAAGGTAATGCAATGCAGTCCCATGCCAGAGGCCCATCAAACCAAAGGAAAGAAAGAATCCCAGATAGGATCGGATCTGATCATTCTTGAACCATTTTCCCTTCATCGCGGCGAGAAGAAATCTCATGTAAACGTGATCGCGGAACCAGAACGAAAGCGTGATGTTCCACCGGTTCCAGAAATCGCGAATATTGTGGGCCAGAAAAGGGCGATCGAAATTTTCCGGCGTGCGAATTCCAAACAGTCGGCTGAATCCGATGGCGAACGCGCTGTAACCGGCAAAGTCAAAAAACAAATAGAGGCTGTAACCGTACATGTACAACGCGATCTGGCTGAGCGATCCGCCGGTGACCTGGTCGACCCAGAAGCGTTTGATCAAGGCTGCGAGAATGAATTTATAGAGAAATCCGCGAAATGTCCTTTCAATCGCGAAGTCGAGATCATTCAAGAACATTTCTGGTGAACGTTTTATTCTCCAGTCGCCATCGAAACGTCGATAGCGATCGATTGGGCCTGCTGAAATTGTCGGGAAAAAAAAGAGGTAAGTGAAGAATTCGGCGGCCGGCAAAGACTTAATCAGCCCATCTTGAACGCAGAACAGGATGTCCAGGTTTCGAAATGTGACATACGAGATCCCAAGGAAACCGAATGCCATGCCCGGAAAGGTTAATGGCAGGAATTTTGCGGCCGCCAGCGGCGCGACTCCAAGCAGCAAAGCGATGTAAAATCTCGCCTTGGATTTCGACTGGAGCCGAGCTCGCAAAAACAAAGTGGCCACCAGCCATTGGTAGAGTGCGTAACCGGCGACAATGGCCAGGATTGGTAAGGAATAAGAGGCGGTGATATTTATCGGACCCCGGTATTGCGCTATGAGGTAAAGGATTGTGACGAGCAAAGCCCAACGCCTTCCTGCTCGACCAATGATTCCCAGAAGAACGGTCGGAATCACTGCGTAAAGCATCATTCCGAAAAAAGTAAAACTCGCGAACGGGATCATGCGAGCGATGCGGCCAGCTTTCGTCGGTCTGTCTTGCCGTTCGCGGTGATCGGGAATACCTCGCAAAAGATGATCTTTCGCGGCAGCATGTAAGCCGGAATCCGTTCGCCCAGCTGGGCTTTCAGTTTAATGCCCATTTCAAATTCACTTTCCTGACCGCGCTGCGCAAGTACCACAAACGCTGCCAGCGATTCCGCGATGCCTTTTTTGATGATCGGCAAGACAACGGCATCGGAGATGGTCGGAAGAGCCCGCAGATTTTGTTCCAGATCACCAAGCTCGATCCGGTAACCGTTGACCTTTACCTGCTCGTCTATTCTCCCTTCAAAAAACAGAAAACCCTCCTTTAGGCGTCCCCAATCGCCAGTATGGTAGGCGCGCATATCTCCCAACCGGAAAAATGCCGCACTCGTCAAATTGGGTTGACCGAGATAGCCTGGGCTAACGTTCGTTCCAGCAACAATGATCTCACCGCGTTCCCCTGCCGGCACCGGCTCGCCGTTTGGGTCAGCGACAAAGATTTTTCCGCCTGGCATCGGCGCGCCGATAGGCAAGGGTGAATACCGGGTCAGGATCTCGGAAGTTATTCGCACAGAGGCGCAGGCAACGGTTGCTTCCGTTGGACCATAGGTGTTCCAGACGTCGGCCTTCGGGAAACGATCCAGAAGTTGCGAGGCTGTTTCGGGGGTGAGCGTTTCCCCGCAGAACAGGAACCGGCGAAGCTGTGGTAGCATGGCCTGCACAAACCGTCGTTCAACTAAACACACCTGCGCAAACGTTGGCGTCGAGACCCAGCTCGTGATCGCGGATTGGCCAAGGGCGCTGTAGAGCTTTTTCAGGTTGATGATTTCCTCTTTCCCGATGCTGAACAAAGTGCCCGCCGTGGCCAGGCTCAAGTAAAGATCCATGACGGAAAGATCGAAGGAAAACGGAGCCTGATTGAGAAATGTCTCACCCGCTTCGACCAACTCTTGTTCTGCCAACATCCAATCAAGAAATGTCGTCAGACATTGCAGAGTAATAACGACACCTTTTGGTTCGCCCGTGCTGCCAGAGGTATAAATAATATAAAACGGATCCTCTCGATCGAGTCGTCTCGGCCTGGCTGACGGACGCTTGCTGGAAAGCGCCGCAATTTCAGACGGGGTAAGCTTGGCAATTGCCCCTGAACTCTGGACGATGCGCTCTGCTCTCTGTGCCGGAATCGAAACGTCAATCGGAACGTACGGACGACCCGATTTCACGGCGGCGAGAAACCCGATTAGCATCTCGGGTTCTTTGTGTCCGATGATGGCGACCGGCGACTTGTCACCGGGATAAAGCTCCGTAAAATGCGACGCCAACGCCTCGGCTCTGGCCCCCAGCTCTCTGTAAGTCAGGGTTCGGAGGTCGCTGACATGGGCAACCTTATCTGGAAAATTTCTCGCCGCGCGATCGATAGCATCGATGAGGTCCATCGATTAGAAACCTTGATAGACGAAGGGCGGGGTCGAAAGACCGCTACGACCGTACAGGATAAAAAGACCAGCGATGATGGCGAAGTAATAAAGCACCAGCAATATGAACCGCAGTATCGGATGCTCGGACAATTTGGACCAGCGCATGAGAGTGGCAGCAGTGGAGCGATCAGGCGCCGATTTTACTCTCAATATCGGCGGCAATCATTCGGGGAGTGGCCCACCGATCCCGCTCAAACTCGGCCGGCGAAATGTCAATTCCGAATTCCTGCGAAAATGCGACCATGAGTTGAACGGTTTTCATCGAGTCGAGAATCTGCAAGTGGTAGAGAGCCAGATCTGGATTTTTTTGTACTTCATCGGTTTCCGAGACGGATTTCAACAGTGCAATCACCCTTTCAAACGTACTCATTCTCGTCCCTACAATATCCCGCGAACCCGCCGGAGCAACGCCTGTCCGCGTTCATCGAGGGCACACTGCCTTGAGATTACTCGGAATGATGGACACCGAGGAGAAGGTCTCGCCAGAATTTGTTAACGATGTTGAGTGGGTAGTCCGGTGGCAGGCTAGCCCGCAGCTGAGCGACTTCTTCATGGTTAGGGACGTCGCCGCGCGCCTGCAGGTTCAATACCCTCCATCCAAGATTTCCTCTTGCCAGAAACGCCACGATGTCCACGGGTCCATAAGTCATTTCTCCATTCACTTCTTGTCCTCCCCCCTCAAAGAAGGCGTAGCGGCCGTCGACCTTCAGTATTGCAATGACGAACTTCTCGCCTCGTCGGGCATCTTCTTCGAATTGACCGCCAAGCTGCGCGACGCTTGCGCGGACAGCGTCTGCAATCGCCACCCGTTCGGGTGAACCGACAGCCGGAGTGTGAGGTTCCGCGAAGGATTTGGTGCAGCCCGCAAAAATCAGAATGCTCAGGATCGTGCGAATGTTTTGAATTGGAAGAGCCACTGAGTTAAACGCTATAAAAGCGAAGAACGCTTGGCAAACAAAGTTTCCTTTAAACATTCGAGTCAAGAACGAATGCCGATCTTCTTCCGCCAGGGGTCAGTCGTTTACTTATGACATTGCTTCCCTCGGAACGCTATCAGCCGAATTCTACAAAGCTTTGCCCTACCCGCCGGAACGCGTCATTCTGCATCTCTCGCAAACCGAAAGCCGACACTGGCACAACGAAACACCGTGAGGGCACAGACCAGACTACGTAATATTTCGTCCGGCATGCCAATCGGCTGGAATTTCCGAATTTTCAATCTATCCCGTACAGAGTAGATTGAGTTTGGCAATGAAGTTTGCCTTTCCGTCCCGCCGGAAAAACTGCCATTGGGGCTAATGACACCTACCTAACCAATGACGATGGCAAGGTAGTGATGATACTCCCGTATTCGGGCGTTCTAGTTTCGAATTATCTCACGTCAACAACGTTGGCACATGGCCGAGACACCGTTTGCAGGTCGGTTCTAATCGGACGAGCCGCAGTGAAATGTGTCCCCTATACGGAAGGGTCCTGAGCTGACTAGAGGTGTCTGTCCAGAATGGCACGAAGATAAGCGTCGAAGGCTCCCGAGGGGACGGGCAAATCGAGACGATTCGCCTACTTTCGGAGGAGCCGCTTGAATGACATTCCAGAGCATCCTATTTCCAGAAACTCTACACGAGCAACTCGAGCAAAAGGGAGTGCAAATGTCTTTTCCCTCGCCCGCGGCTCCCAGCGAAGGCAGCTATTCATTCCGTGGATTACACGATATCTGTCCGGCATTGAGTGTGAAAGAAAGCACGGTGAGCAATGATTTGAACGCCGATGGCAAAGACCTGGTAACAATTACAGGTGCCAACCAGGGCGGCATCTATACGAATTTGCACATGGCCTTTATGACAAGAAAAGGGGGACGCTATTTTCCTACGGGCTGAAAGGCGATCCGACGGAAGACGAACTTTTAAGCTGATCGAAGGCGAACCATTGCAAACCAGTTATGGCGAAGATGTGTACTGGAGGACATTTATCTGACGTTCTGGCTAAGACGGCCCAGGAAACTCATCTCCGGCTAGCGCCCATCGGTCCGTAAGGATTGGCCGTGTCCACCGCCGCAAGAGCCAAAAGCTGTAGGCAAAGGTAGGCGAACCGTCTCGGTTTGCTCCACTCGGAGAGGCAAAGCGAGACGGTTCGCTTACCTTGCCAGATAGCCAGATCGCGATGCTGACAACCAGCAGCCTGCAATAACGTCCTCGAGTTTCTCTTCGCTCGCATAATGCGTACTCGATTGTGGGGTGATAGGTTTAATAAATTGGAAACAATATAGTAAACAAATTAAAGTAACATACTATGACAAGTAGAATGAATCCCAAGGTTGATGAAGGTTGATGTATATTTAAGTAAAGCCAAAAAGTGGCAGGAAGAATTGGAGAAATTGAGGTTGATCATTCTTGACTGTCAGCTGACCGAAGAATTGAAGTGGGGTAAACCTTGTTACATGTTTTAGAAATGTAACGTAGTTCTAATACTTCCATTAAAAGAATACTGTGCGCTTCTGTTTTGCAAAGGTGCCTTGTTAAATGATACCAATGGTATTCTAATCACACTTTCCTTCAAGCGGCTAAGCACACCGGAGACGTTTTAGCGGCGTGCGTATTTTCGAGCAGGGCCGTCTCGATAGTGGATGATCTGCGCACGTTCGAGGGTGACCAGGCCGCCCTCGAACGGCGAACGTCAGAGAGCTGCACGAGAAAACTGGCGAGTTGGTAAGGTACCGGAAGCCGAACCTGAGGCTTTAGCACACCGACTGAAAGCGTGTTCTTCTTCAGGAACGTCTTCTCCTACGTGCAAGCGGCAGACTTTGTTGATCGTATCTCGTTCTGCCTTTGTCAGCCGCTCGCGCTGTAGCAGATACCCGGTCCAGGAGGGAACGATCATCTCGATGCGGTAGATATTGGAGCGCGTCAGATCCTCGTTCAGACGCCAACTGAATGCGCCGTTCCGGCGGTGAATTAAACGCACCTCGCGCATTAGCCGAAGAAATTCACGCCGGCGCGACCGATCGACCTCAATTTCGAAGGTTATCACAACTGGTCCGTCGCGAGGTTGAGGATTATTAGCGAGCGGCATCATCACGCAGCTGATCGGAGGAGGATCAGAGCTCAGCGATGTAGTAAAGTTTATTGAGAGAGGAATTGCGAGCAAAAGACTGAGGGCCATCGCGACAGCGGCGACAACCAGCGTAACATTAACTCCGGCGGCCTGACTGGAGAAACCCCAGACAATACCTCCCAAAGCGATGGCGCCTTGCGACACCATGACGACTGTGGCGCTCATGCGGCCTCGTGCCCAGCTCGGCATCGTGCGCTGTGCCGCTACCCAAAGTTCCGAAGCTGAAAGTGTCCATCCAGCACCGGCAAGCGCCGCGACGACCAGGAAGAGCTCTCTCTGGCGAACAAATGCCATCAGTACGTAAACCAACACCACAAGCAAGTTCCCCAGTACGATGAGCCTATTTGAAGAGAGTTTCTCACGGGCCCGCGGCAGAACGAAGACTGCACTAAAAACTGAACCGGCCCCCATGGAAGTAAATAGCAGACCGAGGCTACAGGGTTGAAGGCGAAGTTCCTTCAGGCCGAGGACAGGTAACAGCGCCGGTATAACAGAGATGAAGAAAGCAAACAGGATGTTCCGGGCCAGTACGACTTGAATCGCCGGCGAATGCCGAACATATCGGACCGCGGTAGAGAGTGATTCGAGGAAATTTTCCAACGGGAATCCTGATTCCGCTTTCGCCTCTTTCCATCGCAACAGGGCGAAGGTCACCACAACGAAGCCGAGGGCATTCACCGCAAAAACCCAATTCGCACCCAAAAAGTAGAGCAGGACGCCGCCTAGCGCCGGGCCGATGATTCCTGAAACATTCAATTGCAGCCCCCCGAGCGCCGCGGCGGAAGGCAACTCCTCGTCGGTAACCAGGTCCGGAACAACCGCGGACCAAGCAGGAGCGTGAAACGCAAAGCCGACGCCAATCAAAAAGACGCAGAAAAGGAGTGCATATGGATTCAACAGTTGCCACGAACTAAGAATTGCCAGCAATATGGCTGCGCCGGCCAACCAAAGATTCGTGATACAGAGGAGCTTCCGCCGGTTAACCATGTCCGCCAACGCCCCGGCCGGCAGAGTAAAGAGGAAGAAGGGCAGGGATGCGACTGTTGAGATCAGAGACAGCAAAAATGTCGAGGTACCGAGCAGGTTCATCGTCCAGGTGGCCGCGGTGTCCTGCGCCGCCACACACGTCCCGGAAAGCAAAATGGCAAGCCAGAGCTTCCGATAGACCGGATTCCGCAGTGCGGCGAAAGTCGAGGTTCTATTGATGTGAACATGCATAAGTCGATCACCTTTCAGATCTCTCTCTTGTTATGGAATCGGTTTTTCGGGGCTAGCTCCGCCGGTGCTGAAAAAACGAATTGCGCAAGGCGACAAAACCAAATCAGGCAACTCTTTCGCCCCGAAGAGAACACATTGGGGAGAATGATAAACAGATCCGGCCCGCCTAGATTGCCAATCCCTAATGCAAGAACATTCACTACTGTTATCAACCGGTTAGGCTTTTGCTTTATTCCCAAGGGCTTGGCGTTGGCGCAATGGCTCTGGTTCGATCTCTTGAGATGCGCGGGAACGGACGTGCCCGTGCCCCTTTTAGTCGCCTCAAGACTGCCGCCCTGCTAGACCGGCAAAAGCTCTCAGATCCTCCGCATTGACGTCGGAGACAGCCCAGAACTCGAATCCATCACGAACCCAATGTGACATTATAGCCATCCTTAGTGAAATTTTCCAGGCCCGTATGGCGATTAAATTCCGACGGCCAGATAAACAGGTTAATAATATGTAACCTGCGTTGGTAGACCAGCGCCGCTACCTCCCGACCATTGATATAATCCAAGCGGCCCCGATCAAACGGAAGCCCTGGTCCGCGAAATCGTTAACTGGTGGCGAGAATTTAAGCTTTCCGTCAAACCAAGGTTTAACTGTATGCTGATCGGTAGAGGGGACATCGAGCAGGTGAGTGGCAAGCAAGGAGCGAACGTGGCTGGTAATGACGTCCTGTGCGAGCGCGCTGCCGCGCGAGCGATCGAACATCCCGCCCTGGTTCAGAAACGCCAGCCCGAGCATAACGGCGATGGCCGCCGCCAAAGCTAATCGAACGGAGAACCAGGGAACGAGAAACCTGCGGTCGGATTCTTGTTTGACATCGGATCTGGCAGCCGGTAGAACGGATTGAATCTTCCCAAAAAGAGAATCTGGGACTTCAAACCGAACCTGGGGATTGCCGAGCAGAGTTCCAACGGCTTTGCGGGACTCGAGAAGCTGCTGACATCCCAAGCAGTCACGCAAATGTTGCTTGACCAGGATTACCGCGGCGATGTCCAGCTCGTTATCGACACAAGCATCGACGTAATCGTAGCATTCTTGGCAATTCATAGTTGGTCATGCTGCTTTTTATCCGCCAACATGAGGAAGAGCGTGACGGCGAACCTGCAATAAAAGATACCGGCTTTCGTTGAAGTTTATTCCCCAAACCCGCTTTTCGGTGTGGCAGGAATAATTTCTGACCCCGACCGGTATGTACCTCTTGAAGGGAGCGCTAAGGTGCGCCCGATCTTATCAACCAGAGTACAAACCATTATGTCAGACTTTATCGAAACAAATACAAACGACGATGGTATCGACCGTCGAGGATTTCTAAAATGTATGGCCTGGGCAGGCACCGGTGTCATTTGGTCCATCAACGGAGGGCTGTTGAGTTCCACGGTGTTGGGTGATGAAGCAAATAAACAAAGCGCAATCACAACAGCAGAGCTGAATTTTGTTCAGATCAGCGACAGCCACATCGGTTTTAATAAACCGGCCAACACGGACGTTGTTGGGACCTTTCGGGAGACGATTATGCACATCAACGCGTTACCAAAAGTACCGGAGTTCCTGCTGCACACCGGCGATTTAACGCATCTTTCTGATCCGGCACAGTTCGATACCCTCGCCCAACTGCTGAAAGACTGCAGAACAAGGGATGTATTTTATGTGCCTGGCGAGCACGACATCTACGATGGCGGTGCACTCTATCGGGAACGATTCGGGAAAAATACGACGGGGACTGGATGGTACAGTTTTGACCAAAAGGGTATCCACTTCATCGGGTTGGTCAACGTGGCGAATATCCAGGAAGGCGGCTTGGGCATTCTTGGCCAGGAACAACTCGATTGGCTTGAAAAAGATGTAAAAGGCCTATCGGCCAGTACGCCAATTGTTCTGTTCGCGCATATTCCGTTGTGGGCTGTCTATCCTAAGTGGGGCTGGGGAACCGACGATGCCGAGCGAGCACTCTCCTTGGTAAAGCGCTTCGGATCAGTGACCGTTTTAAACGGGCACATTCACCAGGTCATGCAGAAGGTAGAGGGCAACATTACTTTCCACACCGCCAGGGGTACAGCGTTCCCGTTACCAACACCGGGTTCAATGCCCAAACCGCTTCCGGTGGTCGTCGACGCCCCTCAACTCAAGAAGATGCTCGGATTGACTAGCGTCAACTATACCGAAACGAACCAAACCCTGGCTGTAGTAGATTCTACACTCGGGTAACCGAAAAGGCATTCAATGATTCCCTGGGATAAGCTTCACGGGGCAATGACCCATTTCCCGATCGCCCTGCTGCTATTTTCAACAGCGTCCGATTTCGTCTCGGTCGCACTTAAGAAATTATCATTTGCTCGAGGGCTGCGGTTAGTAAGCTTCTATGGCCTGGCCGCTGCCGCCCTGGCGTCTTTGGGTGCCGTGATCTCCGGCATCGCCCTCACCAAGGGCGATATGTGGGGCCGCGGCGATTTCGGTTGGCATCATCGATTTGTCTGGCCGGCGTTCGGTCTTCTAGTGGCTTTGGCCGTGTGGAGGCTTGTGGTCAGAGACGCGATGTCACGGACTGGGCTATGCCTGTATCTGGTCCTGATGTTGTTGGCTTCCGGGTTTGTTGCTGCGGCAGGGTATTTCGGGGGAGAACTGCTCTTGAGCGGCGGGGGCGTGCCGTGATAATGACCTCTCTCGAAATCAAGGGTGCAGTGGCAGGAGTCGTCACGTCGGTATTCATCCTAATCGCGACATTTACCGCCGGCGGAATCTATCGGAATCACATTGAAAGAGAGACAGAGCCTGGAAACAAGCCGCTCGATGCTGCGAACTTGGCCGCTAAAGGACGAACTTTTTTCTTTCAAAGCTGTGCTCACTGCCATGGTCAAGACGCGGATGGAGGCGAGGACGCGCCGAGCCTTCTAAAGCTGCAAATTAGTGGTGCGCACATGGCGCTCGTGATTCAGAGCGGGATCAAGGATGAGATGCCATCATTCGCAAAAAAATACAGTGAGCGGGACACGGCGGCCATCGTGGCCTACCTCAAGACGCTGCATTGATCAGGCATCAAGAAATCCATAAGCCAAATCAATTAACTTTCGAGGCTGCTCTATGAAACTAGTTGTCCGTCGTCTTTTGATCGGTTTGGCTTGCCGTGATGTCTCGAGCCTGTTTCTCTGCTTGGCTGTCAGCCGTCATCGAATTGAGAGGCCATAGCCGAAAGTGCAAAGTGTGTTATGATCAAACGTTTCTTACTGCAAATCTTGGAGCATGGGACCGTTCCAGCTGTCTCTTTAGCCTTGGCTATCGCTCCCACTAACAGTAGGAACTGGCAAAGACACGACTCCACCGAGCCTGAAAAGCGAGTAACAAAAATGCTGTTTTCTGCGCCCACGGCGGATACGATGCCCTTGGCGGCGGAAGACCACGAGCCCGTCTTAGCTTTTACGGAGGCTCGACCCCTAACAGCCCCGCTTACGGTCCCAAGAATCGACCGCACAAGGACCATTGGGAAACAAATTAAAGTGAAATGACCGCTCGAAAATATCCGTTGCCGATAGTTCCAAGGTAGTTTATGGCCCCGCCACAGCGTATGCGTCCTGTTTTCGCCTTTTGCATGCCTGCTCCCCAGCCCTTTGAGCAGATTCCGCAAGACGGCCCGATAAGCAAGATGTAAATACATGTTTAATTGCTTTGGGTGTACTCGTTTGAGTAAAAAGTGGCCGACACGACAGGGACGCGCTTGAAATCCCAATCACCTTTTCGACGATTGTTAACCTAGAGGGTTAATTGTGAGATGGCCGTGTGGTCTTTTGAGACTAGTACATCGTATCATAAGTAGATGACATACTATTCAGCCTGCCATGGGTCAGTTAATTCAATGATCCGGCGAAGTTTATCCGGACCCTTAGTCCACTCGAATGGACCGCATCGTTTGTTGTACTCTTGGATGAAGTTTTTTAGAAAATTTTCTAGCTCTTGTCCTGACTGATGAACGGCTTGCTGAAGACCTTGACGGGTCAATATGCTGAAGAAGCATTCAATGAGGTTTACCCATGAAGCGTGGGTCGGGGTGTAGTGAAAGCTCACCAGCGGATGGCTCTTTAACCATTTTCTGGCTGCTTCATTAGTGTGGGTGTTGAGGTTGTCGAGTACGATCGCGAGCCGTTGGTTCGGATACTCTTTGACCACCGAGTCCAGAAAGGACAGGAAATCCTTGCTGGTGCGTCTTTTACGCACGTGAGCGATGACTCTTCCGGTGCCAATATCCAAGCTGGCTAATAGCGTACGTGTCCCATGTCGCACATATTCGTTGGTCCAACTACGCGGTTTAGTGGCCCGGAGCGGTAGCATCGGCTGAGTTCGATCAAGAGCCTGGATACCGGTCTTCTCGTCCATGCAGAGCACCACGACATTGTCTGGAGGATTCATGTAAAGCGCCACGACCTCGAGCAACTTCTCTCCAAATTGGGGATCCGGGCTAAAGGTAAAGGTCCGCAACCGATGAGGCTGTAATTTGTTCTCCCGCAGAATGCGGTTGACGGTGGCCGAAGGAATGTCCAGATGCCCAGCCAGCGTCCGCGCGCTCCAGCGTGAAAGCCCCTTCGCCGGCGCCTGGCAGACCGTTTCAACCACCTTTTGAACGCTTTGCTCATCCCGACTGCTGCGCGGTCGTCCAGGGCGAGCTCGATCCTCTAAGACAGCTAATCCTCTCTGGTCGTATTCTTTACGCACCCGACCGACCACATGCTCGTTCGCGCCTAACTCCAAAGCAATTTGCCGATTAGAAAGACCACGTGCCGCTAAAACGAGCATTTGCGCCCGCTTGGCGACATT